>JAPSLM010000003.1 GCA_031180825.1 Paenibacillus sp.
GGTTTGCCTCCGGCTTCCTTCAGATTCGGCCTCACGACCGACACCCTTGCCTTCAGCTAACAGTTCCTACTGCCAAGCCTGTAGCGGACTTTCACCGCCTAGTTATCGCCCATGCCGGGCGCACCACGAAAAAAGGGACAAGCTCCGCAAGAATGCGGGACTTGCCCCTTTCCTTTTGTCACTTCGCATGGTCTTCTCCGTACGCCTCAACCTTTGCTTGCCCCCGCCGTCAGCCCTTCCACCAGGAAACGCTGCAAATAAATGAACAGGAGCGAAATCGGAACCGCAATGAGCACGGCGGCCGCCGCAAACAGCGTAAAATTGCTGTTCTGGTTGCTGCTGATCTGGTCGTACAGGCCGACCGCAAGCGTCCATTTGTCTCTTGTGCGCAGCACCATCCGCGCGAAAATAAAATCGATCCAGGGGCCGACGAATTGTGTCAGCGCGGCATATGCCAGCATCGGCTTGGAGAGCGGAAGCATGATTTTGACGAAGATCGTAATGTTATTCGCGCCGTCGATTCTTGCCGCTTCATCCAGACTGCGCGGAATCGTATCGAAAAAGCCTTTAGCGATAAAGCTTCCGAGCAGCGGAGCGCCGAAGGAGTAGACGATGATCATCGCCAGATGCGTATCCAGCAGATTCAATTCCTTCAGCAGGATATAAATGGCGATCAAGCTCATAAAGCCGGGGAACATCCCGAGAATCAGCAAGGTGGACAGCGCGGTTTTGCGTCCTTTGAACCGGAAGCGGGACAGCGCGTAGCCGCACAGCAGTACCATTAATGTCCCGAAAATCATCGATAAGGTGGCGATTTTGAGCGTATTCCAATACCAGGTGCCGAACAGAAAGCTTTTGGACGTAAACAGCTCCGTATAATGCTCGAAGACGAACTGCTCGGGAAGCAGCGTTTTGCTGTACAAGGAACGGCCCGGCCGGAAGGAAGCCAGAATGACCCACAGCGCCGGATATAAGCAGCATATGCACGCCACGCCCAGAAACAGATAGCTAAACGTCAGCCGAATCGCACGGCTTAATTTTCTCCCTATCATTGGATCATATCCTCCTCCCGGAACGAACGGGTCCTGCGGTAATTGTAGATCGAGAACGAAGCGATGATCAGGAAAATGATAATCCCGACGGCCGAGGCCATGTTGAACTGGCTCTGGTTCAGCGTCAGCTTATACAACCAGGTGACAAGAAGGTCGGTTGCGCCGGCATACTGGTACTCCCCTTCGACCGGATTGCCGTCCGTCAGCAGGAAGATCGCATTGAAGTTGTTGATATTTCCCGCAAACTGCGTAATGAGAATCGGAGCCGTCGTGAACATGACCATCGGCAGCGTAATGATTCTGAATTTTTGAAACGCGGTCGCCCCGTCCACTTCCGCCGCCTCGTACATATCGCGCGGGATGGTCGTCAGCACGCCCATGATCAGCAGCATGGAAACCGGCACGCCGACCCACATGTTCACGACGATAACCGTCACTTTGGCCCAAAACGGGTCCGTCAGCCACGGCAATTTCCCCAGCCCGAAGTACGATAAATATTGGTTGATCGGTCCGAACTGGCCGTTAAACAGATTTCGCATCACCAGCAGAGAGATGAGCTGCGGAATGGCGTAAGGAATGATCATGATCGTCCGCCAAAACCCTTTGAAGCGGATATCCTTCTGCTGAATGATCAAGGCCACCAGAAACCCGCCGAAAAAGGTCGTTATGGTGGACAATACCGCCCAAATGATCGTCCAGCGCAATACGCCGAAGAACGTATGGCTCCATGTCTTCAGTCCGACTAGATCCTTGAAGGTCTGGAAACCTACCCAATCGACCAATTTGGCCGGGGGCATATGGTTGGGAGAAGAATAGTTCGTGAAGGACAGCAAAATCATAAAAATGATCGGCATGACGGTAAAAAACAAAATGCCCGCCGCCGGCAGCATCAGAAACGCTTCCGCAAATTTTTTGTCCCGGATATAGGCAAGCGACTGGATGAAATTGTTCGGTTTCCCCCCCGCCTCCCGCAGCTTTCCGACGAGATACGCATCCTTGACGACAAGCACGTACAGAAGGATGAACAAGGCAAGCACCAGCAAAGTGATGACGCCTTGAATCAGCAAAAAGATGGAGTGGTCGCCCGGAACCATTTTGGCGATGCCGTTCACCTTCTTTAGATGCATCGCCTGTTCGCCAAGCGTGACAATGCCCCAAAGCGCCCGGCCTAAATTTTCGATAAAATACTTCAGCGCCGCCGCCTCGATGAGCAGCAGCACCAGCCCTTTGAGCCATTGCCGGTTATACCATTGTCCGAAGCCCAATCCGATGCATGACAGCACCGCTGCGGTGATCCGATGTTGAGACATAGTACGACGATGCTCCTCTCCCGTAAAAATGTGGAATCACCCGCCGTATTTTGCGACGGGTGAACCCTTGCCCGGCTTCCCGGTTCCGTTATTGCATTTTGCCGCTGCCGATGAGCTCCTTCAGACGGGCGGCCGCCGTATCGAGCGCCTCTTTCGGGTCTTTGCCGTTGTTCCATACTTCCGTCAGCGCGGAGTCAAGCGGATTCCAGACGCTTTCCATTTCCGGAATCGACGGCATCGGCTGCGAGTTTTTGAACTGCGCGACAAAGCCGGAGATGATCGGATCGTTCTTGATTTGCGGGTCCTCCTGCGCCTCTTTGTTCGTCGGGATGGCTCCGACCTTCTTGTGCAGCAGAAGCTGCGCTTCTTTGCTCGAAGCGAAGTTGGCAAACAGCTTGGCCGCGTTCGGATACTTCGAGAAGGAGTTGACGTACCATGCTTTTACCCCGGAGAACGATACCGCCGGCTTACCTGCGATCGTCGGGATCGAAGCGATGCCGAGCTTGTCGCCAAGCGCTTTCTTGTAGCCTGCCAGCTCCCAAGGACCGTTGATGTCCATCGCCACATCGCCTGCCGTGAACAGTCCCCGTTTGATGTCGGGATTGATATCGCCGGATTTCACGGGCAAAATTTCCCTCAAGCCGGCATACACTTTCATTCCCGCGACGGCGCCTTCGCTGTTCAACCCGATATCGGTTTTGTCCGTGCCGTTTTTGCCGAACAGATACCCGCCCGTCGAAGCGATGAACGGATAGTTGAAGTAGGTATTGCCGGTTTCCCACATGATGCCGAATGTATTTTTGTCTTTGTTTGTGAACGTCTTGCTGAACGCGACAACGTCCTCGAACGATTTTGGAGCTTCCTTCATCAGCTCTTTATTATAGTAAAGCGCATAGGTTTCGGCCGCCCGCGGAAAACCGTACAGCGTGTCGTTGAAGGTAACGGCTTGAATCGCGTTGTCCGCATTGTTTTTCTTCGTTTCTTCGGCGAACGAATCGTTCGGCAGAATCAGCTGCGCCGATGCCGCCCGGCCCAAGTGGTCGTGCGGAAAAACCACCACGTCGGCGCCTACGCCGGACGGACCGTCGTTGGTCAGGCGGGTGACCTGATCCGTCGGGGCGATTTCGTCAATTTGAACCGGAATGTTGTATTTTTCGGTAAACAGCTTTGCTATCTCGTCGGTGAACACGCGTTCATCTTTACTCTCCCAAATCACCAGCTTGGCGCCCTCTTCCGGCGTCAAAGCGCCGGGTTCTCCCGCCGCCGGCGGCTGCGTATTGTTGCTCGCGGCCGGAGTTTCCGCTTCCGGTTTGTTCGTGGCGGAGCAAGCCGCCATCGAGACGGATAAGGAGGATACGGCAACCAGCGCCAAAAGCTTTTTCTTGAATTCCATTTTCGTAAGTACCCCTTTCGGCTTCTAAAAATAGTTGTCTGCCTTCGCGCATGCGAAAACCCCAAAATGTGCAAACCTTTGCGCATAAAGTCGGAATATTAGGCAAAATAACTTGCTCCCAATCGACTTTCCGCTTGGTAAACGCTTCATTCACGACATATCATACCTCCTGCACAAAAATTTGTAAAAACGTTTGCATGCGTCATTTAAGCTGATTTTCGCCGATATCCCCGCTTCGATCACCGTTATTCTTTCATTTTCTCAACTTTCCAACATTTTCATGCCCATCATCTAGTGAGAACTGGCCATAATACGATTCGTCTGAAACGCATATTTACAACTGATCAGCTTTTGCGCTAACATTAAACATATCGCGGCTTGTACTTTGCACGGCTTCTAGTTCAAACGTTTGCGCATTTCGTGTTTTACAATTGTCATCTCCGATATGTTACCATGGGAGAACATGCATCTTTAGTCCTGCAAGAAGCAGCTGCCGCCTTAAGTCCCGCAAGAAAGCGGCCCTCATCATCAACAGAACATCGGAGGTTATGCACCCATGGCAATTACGATCGTCGACGTCGCCAAAAAAGCCGGCGTTTCCCCTTCCACCGTATCGCGCGTTCTTTCCAACCATCCCCGGATCAGTCCGGCGACCGCAGCCAAGGTGAGGGAAGTGCTGAAGGAGCTCGGCTATCACCCCAATATCATGGCCAAGAGCCTTGTTTCCAAAACGACGAATACCATCGGCTTGATCTTGCCCAGACCGGCCGAGGAGCTGTTCCTGAACCTGTTCTTCTCCGAGGTAATCCGCGGCATCGTTACCCAAGCGGCACGTACGGGGTACGATCTTATGATGACGGCGGGGACAACGGAGCGGGAAGAGCTCGAAGCCGTTACCAGGCTTGTCAAGGGCCGGCGGGTCGACGGCGTCATTTTGCTGTATTCGCGCCAGAACGATCCGCTCATTTCGTTCATGCTCGAGCACGGCTTCCCTTTTGTCCTGATCGGGCGAAGCGACGACTTTCCCGACATTTTGTCGGTGGACAACGACAACGTGCAGGCGGCTTATGACGCTACCCGCCATTTGATCGCCCAGGGACACAAGCGCATCGGATTTGTAAGCGGCCCGCCGAATCTGATCGTCTCCGGCGACCGGATGAAGGGATATTTGCAGGCGCTCAAGGATGCCGGGATCGAAGCGCGCCCCGAATGGATCGTCGAAGGGGATTTTTTGCAGGAAAGCGGCTACCGGGCGATGTCGTTCTTCATGTGTCTCCCCGAGCGGCCGACGGCGCTTGTGACGATCGACGACGTCGTCGCTTTCGGCGTACTGCGGGGGTTGACGGAGCTCGGCTACAAGGTCCCCGACGATCTCAGTCTCGTCGGCTTCAACAACATCTCGTTGTCCGAGCTGTCGACGCCGCCGATCAGCTCCATGGATATCGGGATCTACCAGATCGGCTACACCGCTTCGCAAACGCTCATCCGGGCCGTGAAGGGCGAAGCGATGCCTCAAAAGCGCGTGATCATTCCCCACCGCCTGATCGTACGGGAATCGTCCCTCATTCAAGCCAAAGACTAGGAGAGAACCAGCACATGCACACAACGAAAAAGCCATACTTGATCGACGCGATCGTCGGAAATTCCCGTTTTCTCGCCTCCTTGGGCCGTACCGGCCGCATATACCGCCTGTGGTGGCCGCATATCGATTACCCGCAGCATGTGGACGAAATCCGCAGCGGCCTGTATATCGAAGGGGCCGCAGCGGAGACGACCTGGTTTGACGGCGAGGAAGACGGCTGGCGGCACGAAGCCTCCTACGTTCCCCGGACGAACATGTTTAAAACGGCGGCCGTTTCCGAGCGCTTCCCGCTGTCCGCGGAGACGGTCGATTACGCCGTTCCGGGCGAAGATTTCGTCGTCCGCCAATATACGTTCACGAACCGCGGCGAGGCGCCGGTATCGTTCCGCTTTATGTATTACTCGTCGTTCCGCTCGATGGAAACGCCTTTTTACCATACGACCCAGTTCGACGAAGCGCACGATTCGCTCATGCATCTGCGGCACGAGTATATTTTTTCGGTCTCCAGCTCAAACGTTTGCACAGGTTACCAAGCCGGGGGCGGCGTGTGGGAACATGCGAAGACCGGCCGTTTAAACGGGAACGGGATTGACATGAAGCCGGACGGCGCGCTGTGCTGGCACATTGACAAGCTTGAGCCGGGCGCGGCTGTCGAGGTGCCCGTCTACATTGCCGCCGGCCAGACGCGCGCCGCCTCCCAACAAACGCTGGCCAAAGCCAAAAGCCGGCCGCATACGTACTGGTACGACCTGACGGAGAGCTATTGGCACCGATTCCTGAGCGGCGCCATGCCCGCCCCCGGATCGCGCAGCGATATCCGCGAGCTGTACGAGCGCTCGCTGCTGGCGATGAAGCTGATGAGCGACGAGAGGACTGGCAGCGTCGTGGCCGCACCCGAATTTGACGAGCAATTTTCCCGCTGCGGGGGCTACTCTTACTGCTGGGGCCGCGACGCCGCGTTCATTACGACGGCGCTGGACCGCGTCGGCCTGACGGAGCTGTCCGCGAGGTTTTACGAATGGACCCTCACGGCCCAGGACCCGGACGGCTCCTGGCAGCAGCGGCATTACCACGACGGACGGCTGGCTCCGTCCTGGGGTTTGCAAATCGATGAAGGCGCCTCGATTATTTGGGGCATGTGGCAGCATTATCTGCAGGTGCAGGATGAAGCTTTCCTGCATAACGTATGGCCGGCCGTCGAACGGGGCGCCCGCTTCCTTGCCGGGTATCTCGATGCGGAAACCGGATTGCCCGCCTGCAGCATGGATCTATGGGAGGAGCGATTCGCCGAGCACACGTATTCGGCGGGGGCGGTTTTCGGCGGCTTGACGGCGGCGGCCTCCTTTGCGGAACGTCTTGGGAAGCCGGAGCTGACAAGCGAATGGAGCCTCGCGGCGGAGCGCATCCGCCAATCGATCGGCACGCTGTGCTGGAACGAGGAGAAAGGCGCCTTCTACCGCGCTTTGAAGCTGGCGGTGCCGGAGGAAGTCTACCGCGAAGCCTGTCAACAGGGGCTCGGCACATCCGTGAGCGTCAATGCGAAAGGATATACGACCTACTTTCTGGAGCGCGACCCGATAGTCGACATCAGCCTGATCGGCCTCTCCGTTCCGTTCGGCATCTTCCCTGCCGACGATCCTCGCGTCGTCCGTACGGCCGATACGATTGAGCAGTGCTTGACGTCCCCCGTGGTTGGCGGCATCAAACGGTACGAGAACGACCATTACATTGGCGGCAACCCGTGGATTTTAACAACGCTGTGGCTGTGCCATTACCGCATTCATCGCGGCCAATACGCCGAAGCCAAGTCGCTCCTGCAATGGGCTCTTGACCATCGGACGGCGGCAGGGCTGCTGCCGGAACAGGTCGACAAGCAGACGGGAGAAACCGCTTGGGGCGTTCCGCTGACATGGTCGCACGCGATGTTTATTTTGGCGGTAACCCTGCTTGCGGAGCATGGCCGGTTGGATTAAAACGCGGAAGCCCTTGGTTCTCCCGGACGGGAGCGGCCAAGGGCTTTCCGATCATTTCTGGATGGAATCGTTATTTGACAAGCATTTAGCGCGGAACGGGATATTCGTTCAAGCCGGCCCAGCCGGTGCCCGGGCCGATTTCCCCGGTTTCCCCGTCCCCTGCCCGGACATCGCCATTCTCCAGAAACGGCGTGATTTTTACCCAATCGATATACATTTTGTCCGTTGCAAAGTTAGGCGATCCCGCCCATTCCTTTGGAAACCAAACCCCCAGCCAAAATTTCGAGGCCGCCCGGGGAACGTTCGTATAGCTCGTATAAATCAGCCGATTGTCGACGTAAAAATCGACTCTCTTCGGATCGGTATGCCAATCGAAACGGTACACATGCCAATTGCCGTCGATCTGCTCCGGAAAGTCCGTCACCTGCGAAGTATTCCGTTCTTCGACGACCCAGGTCGTCGTCATGATTTTTCGGAGGCTCTTGTCGCCCGGCGCTTCGAAGTCGATCTCATGATTGACTTCGCCGTTGTTGAAAAAGGTCCAGAAAGCGGAAACCGCGCCGAGCTTCGGCAATATTTTGGCCCTCACTTCATAGCTTCCCGACGCATAGGCATATTTCGTCACGATGGACGCTCCGGTTCGCTTGCCGTCCGCCCGCACCGACCCGTCCCGGTTGATGCCCCGGACCGGTCCGCTGTATAGATCGCCGTTGCCGGTCAGCTCCACGATGCCGTCCCGGGTGACGGCCACATTGGCCGGAAGCACGCCGCCGTTCACGTTTTCACCGCCCCATTGCTTCTTCGCGATCAGCCATTTTTCAGGGTCGATGCCGTTCTTGAAATCGTCAAAAAACACGCCCGGGGGATGCGGCGGCGGGAGCGGACCTACCGACTTGACCGGCGGATCTTCGTCCGGCAAGCTGCCGCCGATCTTGAGAGCGACGTCGTCCACATAGGCGAATTTGCCGTTGTCCGGATTTTTATAAACGTACACCTGCACTTTCCGGGTGCCGGGAATCGTCCGGAACGAGAGCGACTTCTGCTCGTAGGCCGCCGATTCGAAGCCCAGCACAAATTTGCCCCCCGCCAGCTTTTGGCCGGAAGCATCGAGGCAGTCCGCTCCGATCCAGGCCTTTTCGCCCGGAGTGCCCGCTTTGCCCGCGCCGCTTAACGTGACGATCGTATTTTCGCCAATCCCGTCAATCTTTTGCCCCATGCCGCCTTCCGTAGGGCCAATCTTAAGCGCCTTGGTTCCGCTTTGAACATCGGTGGCGACCACGGTCGCCGCTCCCCAATCCTCCCAGTCGGCCTTGCCCTGCTCGAAGCCTCCGTTTTTTACCAGATTCGTATCGGCAGGCAGCGGCCCTGCGGCGAATGACGGCGCCGGAACGGAATAGATCAAGGCAGAGAGCA
Source organism: Paenibacillus sp. (assembly GCA_031180825.1). Taxonomy (GTDB): domain Bacteria; phylum Bacillota; class Bacilli; order Paenibacillales; family NBRC-103111; genus Paenibacillus_G. The sequence continues at coordinate 8,724 of JAPSLM010000003.1, forward strand.
TGGATAATCCCAAAAAAGCGCTTACAACAAAACGAAAACCTCGATTATCCTTTTTATTCATGATGCAACTCCTCCCTTCCATTCGTTGGTGAATCGTTGGATTTTCATGGAAATCATAAACCAGTCCCAGAAATTCGTCAACCCCTTCCGATCAAAAAAAAGAAACACCGGTCTTGTCGAGCTCCGTAACCGGAGTCGTTCAACCGATGCTTCTTCCCGTAACTTGCTTTTCTGCTCACAGCATAAAATAAAAACTGACGCCCTTCTCGGTATTCATGACCCCGTACCGGCTTTCGTGCAGCTCCAGAATATGCTTGACGATCGCCAGCCCCAGCCCCGTTCCTCCGGTTTTCCGGTTGCGGGAGCGTTCCGCACGGTAAAATCGTTCCCAGATGTCATCCAATTGATCCTCGGGAATGTTCTCTCCCTCGTTATCGATGGCGACTCTGACCCGCTCCCCGTCGCTTTCGATGCGAACGGTAATTTCGCTGCCGGTCACGGCATGGCGGATCGCATTGATCAATATGTTGAACAGCACCTGCTCAATTTTGGCTTGATCCGCATATACGGGATGCTCGCCCGCAGCCATATGGACGACTTTCAATCCCTTTTCGTTTAAATGATGCGACAGCTTATCGACAATATCCTCGATCAGCTCGCTCACCATAAACCGGCTTTTTTTCAGCTTGATGGTTTTCGATTCCAGCTTGGTCAGCTCCAGCATATCCTTGACGAGGTCTTCCATTTTTCCCGTTTCGTCCAGTATTACTTCAAGATATCTCTCGCGCTTGCTTTCGCTGATACCGTCCCGCAGCCCTTCGGCGAAGCCCTTGACAATGCTGAGCGGCGTTTTCAATTCGTGGGACGCGTTGGAGACGAATTCCTTCTGCCGCTGCTCCATCCGCTGCTTATGCTCCATATCCGCCCGAAGCTGCTCGTTGGCCTGATGCAGCTCCTTCAGCGTATGATCGAGCGTTTCGGACAAGCTGTTCAAGCTGTGGGACAAGCTGCCGAACTCGTCGTTGCTCCGGATGGGCGATTTGGCGGAGAAATCCAATTTGGCCATGCGCAGCGCGATTTTGTTAAGCGCAAGCAGCGGCTTGGTCACGAATTTGGAAAAAATTAAAGATAACAGCAAAATCAGCACAATGCCCCCGACCCCGATGTACAAGTAAAACAGCCGCAGCGCGTCGTAAGCCTCGCTAATCTGCTGCAGCGACGTGATCGCGAAGAGCAGCTCGCCGACTTTGCCTTCCCGCATCACGGGCTGAATGGCGATAAAGCTGCGTACGCCCGTAATCATCTCCGTCCATTCCCTTTCGATCATCCTGCCGCTCTGCAAAACGGCCTTCTGCTCGTCGGTAAGCGGGAACCATTCGTCAATGGCGAGGAACAGTAACCCTTGGCGCAAGTTCCATAGATTCGGACTGGGCAGCAGCGCATCGGTGATCACGCCGGACACGTTCTCCATCGGCCCTTCGATCGGGCTCGTTTCCGAGCTGCCGATGTCCTTCATTCCGGCTTTTTTGATCACGACCGGGTAAATCAAATCTTTGGCCGACCCCTCCTCGAATACGCCTTCCACCTGAATCCGGTCGCCGCGCTGCAAATTGGCCGCCAGCAATTCCTTCTGATCGGAATCGGACATCAGCATCAAGGAGATTTTGACCGAAGCGCCTTGGTCGTCACGGATGACGATGCGAAAAAAATTGTCGTATTTCAGTTTTCCTTCCGGACTCAAAATTGCGAGCTGAGCTTTATTTTGGCTGATGAACAACCCCATCTCGCGGGTAATCCGCTGCTCGTCCCACCGGTTCGAAGCATACTGCTCGCTGAAGGACTGCAGCTTTTTTTCCAAGCCGTCCAGCTTTTGGTTCTGGTAAAATTTCTCGAAAAACAACAACTGTCCGAGCAGAACGATCGCGTAGAACAACATGAAAAAAGACGCTGTGATCGCGAACAGCTTGAAGGTAACGCCGCCTCTTTTCATCGGTCCTCCTCGAATTTATAGCCTGCGCGAATGACGGTTCGGATATGCCGCGCCTCGTCCCCCAGCTTCCCGCGCAATTTCTTAATATGCGTGTCGACCACCCTTGGATCGCCGAAATAATCGAACCCCCATACCTGATTCAGGATCGCTTCGCGGGACAGCACGATCCCTTCGTTTTTCACTAAATAAAGCAGCAGTTCATATTCTTTGGGCGTCAGCTCGACTTCTTGCCCTTCCATTTCGACGCGGTGCGATCGTTTGTTGATGGTGACCCGGCCAAAGCTGAGCATATGATCTTCTTTTCCGACCGTCCCCTCAACGCGTTTCATCAACGTTTTGGCCCGGGCGACGAGCACCTTCGGACTGAACGGCTTGGTGACGTAATCGTCGGCGCCCAGCTCGAAGCCGAGCATTTTGTCGTCCTCCTCCGATTTCGCGGTCAGGATGATGATCGGAATCGCCGACTTGGCGCGGATTCGCCTGCATACGGTCCATCCGTCCAGCTCCGGCATCAAAATATCCAGAATGACGAGGTCCGCATTGAGACCATCCAGCATATCCAACGCTTGCTTGCCATTCTCCGCCTCGTAGACGGTCCACTGCTCCCTTTCGAAATAATCCGCCACAATCTCGCGAATGAGGCTCTCATCCTCGATGAGAAGAACTTTTCGTTCCATAGCGATGACAACTCCTGTTTATCCGGTAACGTGCTTGCCATTTTAATTATACATGGTTTTGTGTTTTTCGTGTGTCCCGGGGTGCAATTAAAACAAGAGCCCTCTTTGCCGATAGGACACATGAAGTACACAACGGCGCGTTATAATGTCGGCAGACAAACTTGGCGCGTTCCCATCGAAAGGATGTTCGTATGAATATGATGGCCTTTCTTCTAAGAAAAGATGTGCGGCGCTTCGGCATTTTGGCGCTCTTCTGCCTGCTGTTGTTCTGGCTGAGAGGCATGCTGAACCTCATCTTATTGACATTCTTGATGACGTTTCTTATGGATCGTCTTCATCACTTGGTCCATCGCTGGATAAAACCGATCATCCCTGTCGATTCCAAGCTGCTGCTCTCCATGCTGTACGTTTTGTTCGTCGCTCTGCTGGTGGCCGGGGGGTTCAAAGTCTTCCCTTCCCTGATTCACGAAGTCGGTCAACTGATCGTCATTGTCAAGGAAGTATACGCTCATCCGCAGAACGAATTCGTGAGCTATCTCGTGTCCGTCGTTCATCAGCTCGATCTTCATAGCATGATCAAGCCCGGACTTGATATGATCAAGAGGGTCGGCCATTGGGGCTTCGAAGTTTTTCTGGCCGTTATCATGAGCTTGATTTTACTGCTCAGCAAATCGAGCGTCGTACGGTTTACGCACAAGCTTCGGGCGAGCAAGATCGGATGGCTTGTCGAAGAAATCGAATACTTCGGCCAAAAGTTCGTCCTCACCTTCGGCAAAGTGATCGAGACCCAGCTGCTGATTGCGCTGATCAACTGCGTGCTGACGACAATCGCCTTATGGGCGATGGGCTTTCCCAATTTGTTCGGCTTGGCGCTCTTAATCTTCGTTCTTGGCTTGATTCCTGTCGCCGGCGTATTCATCTCGCTGATTCCGCTGTGCGCTATCGCATTCAGCCTGGGCGGCTTCGTCTATGTCATTTATTTGATCGTGACGATTACCTTGATTCATGCCTTGGAAGCCTATGTGCTTAATCCGCGGCTGATGGCTTCCAAGACGCATCTGCCGATCTTTTATACCTTTATCGTGCTCCTGTTCTCCGAGCATTTCTTCGGAATCTGGGGCCTGATCGTCGGAATACCGACATTCGTATTTGTACTGGATTTATTAGAGGTTCAAACGGTGGGGCAGCCGATTCGCCTTGCACTCCCCCCATCCCCTAAGGAGGAATGATGACAATGGTAAGAAAATCGATCCCGTTTGTGTTCGTAGCGGCGGGTCTGGGCATAGGCATGATATCGCTTTTGCTGGCGTTTCACGGAAAGGTGCTTTCCGCGGTGCTGCTCGTCGCGATTGCAGCCTTGCTGGATTCGTTCGGCGGCTACATTGCGGAAAAGCTGGAGCCGTCGGGCGAGTTCGCCAAGGAGCTTCGTTCTTTATCGGAGCTGATATCCTTCGGCGCCGCGCCGTCTATCATTATTTATGTCGTCGCCCTGCGCGAGCTGCCTGTTTACGGCACGCTGTTGACGGCGTTATTCATGGTATGCGGCGCGCTGCGGCTGGCCCGTTTCAACGTAAAAACCTGCCAAAACCGCTGTCATATCGGTCTGCCAATTACCGGCGCGGGCTGCCTGCTATCCGCTTTTGCCTTATGGAACCCGCCCGCACATTTTTTGGCGCTGACAGTGATGGTTATTGTCGGGCTTTCTTTCCTGATGATCAGCACGATCAAGATTCCCGCCTTTCGTCCAAACAAAGCCGTATACGACACCGAAAACGTCTAGCACCCGCGGCTGGAGAGGAGCTGTGTCCGCATGCATTTTATACAGGAGATGATCTTACAGTACGGATATATCGCTTTATTCTTCAGCCTGGCGCTCGGCATTGTTGGCCTGCCGATCCCCGACGAGCTGCTGATGACCTTTATCGGTTATTTGGCGTCGGCCGGTATGCTGAATTATTCGCTCTCGGTCGCCGTCAGCTTGGCGGGGGCGATGACCGGTATGCTGTTCAGCTACGCGCTTGGCCGCAAGTTCGGCAAGCCGCTGCTGTGGAAGCACGGCAAATGGATCAAGCTGACCCCGGAACGGCTGGAAAAAGTGGAAGCATGGTTCCAGCGCTACGGGCCTTGGACGGTCAGCTTCGGCTATTTCATCCCGGGCATCCGTCACTTGACCTGCTATTTGTCCGGAGTCATCGGCATGGGCAAGCGCAAATATTTGCTGTTCTCGACGGTCGGTGCGTTCAGCTGGTGCATGATTTTCATTTCCATCGGCTATTTTATCGGGGCGCAGATCGACTTCTCCCATTTCCATGCGTCGCTGATGCACCGGTTTTTCTCGAAGTGACAGCTTGGACAAGCTTTAGCGGAAACGAACAAGGCACGCTTGAAGGCGTGCCTTGTTCCGTTCCTATCGTCTCCGTAACGCCCGGCCGAACACGGCCAGAATCGGCATGAGCAGCACCGCGGCGGTCACAAGCGACGCCCGAAGCGACATGCGGCTGCCGATCCATCCGACGAACGGACCGCCTCCCGTCTGACCGAGCGCGTCCGATTGATTGATCATCGAAAGCACTGTCGCCCGGACTCTTCCTTTGATGTTCAAATTAAGCCACGTGTCGTAGATCGGTCCGCTAAGCGCTCCTATGATACCGAGCGCAAGTACGGAGCCAAGCGCCCAAGCGAAGCCGGGAGCGAAGGCAAACGACAAGATGGCGGCGACCCGCAGGCCGGTCAAAACGAACATCGCCACAAGGACCACCCGTTCACTGCCCATATCCAGCCGCTTCTCGGCCAGCCGTACGACGATCAGACTGAGGAACGTCGTGAGGACGGAGATCAGACCGAACCACATCGCCATCGAGAGCGGCAATTCGGCCGGGAAACCGATTTCTTTGATCAGATGCGCTTCCCAAAGCCGGTCGTAGCCTTCCGATGCCGCGCCGCTGAACAGCGTGACGACGAGAATCATCAGCAGCACCGGCTGGCCGCGCACCACCCGTGCCCCGGACAGCCATGTCGACTTCATCTCCTGCCAATAGGAGAACTTGTCCGGCAGCTCCGGCCGGACGAAGCCGGTTTCCTTCATGAAAAGGAGCAAAAACACCCCAAGGCCGAGAAGCATCAGACCGCTGACGACGAACGGCAGATTGGGCGCAAGCGTGGACAACCCGACGCTGATTGCAATACCGATCAGCGTCGCAATCAGCGACAGGCGTTTGCCTTCCATAAAAAGACCCCCCACCTGCTGCTCGCCGACTTCGTCCACGATCCAGGCCGTATCGGCTCCGCTAATAAACGTCTCCCCTATGCCGCGGATGAATTCCGCAATCAGAATCCATACGAACAGCGAAAGCAAAGGGCTGACGCCTCCAAGCCACGGCACGCTGCCTTCCAGCACATACGCGCCCCCGATCACCAGCATCCCGGCGATAACCGACAGCCGCCGGCCGTACGTATCGGCCACGACACCGGTAATGCCTTCAAAAACCAATACCGTCAATTCCAAAACCGTCCCAACGAGCAGCAGCTCGAACGGACTCAATCCGAGTTGACTTATGTAGTACACCGCATAGGTTGTAAAAGCTGTCGCATTGGCGAGCGACGTCATAAAGACCTTAGTCTTGTAAACTTGTGACGCACGTAAGTTCATGTAAGCAGATCCGCCTTTCCGGCAGACGGTACGTCACACAGGGCAGTACGGTTTCTTGCGTTTCCGCCTATTGCACACCGATGGACGGGTCATGCCGTTTATTGTTTGAACGTTCCTTGGATTGTTGCTGGGAATAATAGATAGGGCTTTGCATAATAAAACACCTCCAGTTGATATATCTCTCATTATATACGGTTTAGAAAATATAGGAAGGGGAAATGGAAAAGAATAAACTCTCCTAAGGCTGCACTTTTTCTCTTGAATAGTTGGAGGAACTATTTTAAAATATATATATATATATGAACAATTGATCATATGTTATTGATTTTATTCGATTCAATCACAATGTCGTCTAAGGAGCTCGATGGAGATGAAGCAAGTTGACGTGCTGGTGATCGGAGCCGGGCAAGCCGGGCTCGCAATGGGATATTATTTGAAGCAACAAGCGTTGTCGTTTGCCTTGCTGGATGCAAGCGACCGCATCGGGAACAGCTGGAGGAACCGGTATGACTCCTTGGTACTGTTCACGCCTCGGAACTATTCGCTGCCGGGTATGCCGATGCCTGGCGATCCGAACGGACTGCCGACCAAGGACGAAGCAGCCGACTACCTCGAAGCTTACGCGGAGCGTTATTCCCTGCCGGTTCAATTGCGGACGCAGGTCATTTCGATGACCAAGACGGGCCCGGACTTCCTCCTTGAGACGAATCGGGGAACCTATCGGGCGGGCAAGGTCATCGTGGCGACCGGTCCGTTCCATACGCCTTACGTTCCCGGCTTTGCCTCCGGGCTTCCGGATGAGATCTATCAAACGCACAGCAGCGCCTACCGGAATCCTGACGAGCTGCGGGACGGACCCGTGCTTGTCGTCGGTGCCGGCAATTCGGGAGCGCAGATCGCAGCGGAGCTGTCACGGGAGCGGCAAGTCTATTTGTCTGCGGGAAGCGGGCTGCATTTTAAACCGCTGTATCTTTTGGGCAAAAGCATTTTTTGGTACTTCGACCTGTTCGGATTCATCCATGCGGATGCCGGTTCCCTGCTCGGTTCGTGGCTGAAGAGGAAGCCCGAGCAAATTTACGGACTCGAACTGAAGCCGCTTATGGCCGAACGAAAAGTGCTGCTTCAGCCAAGGGCTATCGGAACGAAGGAAAACCGCATTCTTTTCGAAAACGGAACCGAAGCGGAAGTCGGAAATATCGTTTGGGCGACCGGCTACCGCAGCGACTATCGTTGGATACGGATCGACGGCGCTATCGATTCGCAAGGGAATCCTATTCACCGCAGCGGTGTCAGCCCGGTGTCCGGGCTTTATTATCTGGGCCTGCCGTGGCAATCGTGCCGGGGGTCGGCGCTGCTCGGCTGGGTAGGCCGCGATGCGGCGAAGCTGGCGGAAAGGATCCGGCTTGCCTAGATTCGCAGCACGGTTTTGGTATACAATAAAGCAAAAAAATGACAGAGGTGCGACTATGAGTGATGGGTCATTTGTCTTGAAGTCGGTTACCCCGATACTGCGAATATTCGACGAACCCAAAGCAAGAGCGTTTTACTTGGATTATCTTGGCTTTCAAGTCGATTGGGAGCACCGGTTCGAAGAAAGCTTGCCGCTCTACATGCAAATTTCGCTGGGAACATGTACGCTCCACTTGAGCGAGCATCATGGGGATTGCTGCCCGGGAGCGGCGGTCCGTATCGAAGCCGAAAACCTCGAAGCCTTCCATGCGAAGCTTGAGGCCCAAGGCTATACATACGCCAAGCCGGGGCTGGAAACGACCCCTTGGGAGACTCGGGAGCTAACCGTGACAGACCCGTTCGGGAACCGCCTCGTTTTTTTCGAAGCCGGATAACCCGGCAAGAGCGTCGACACCGGTCCGGTTGCACGATATGCTTGCCCAAGGATCATGCTTCGGTAAGGCGCTTCCTCTATTGACCTGAGGGCGAATACAAGCTACACTAGAAAGTACAAGCAGGGGAATTTCCAGCGGCAGTCCGCATGGAAAGGCTTCTGCTTTTCTATTTTTACCTACTCTAACTACCGGGAGGCTCCCGTGAATCATCGTTCGTTACGCACTCATCTGACGCTCGCCTTTGCGGTTATGGCGATCGTGCCGGTACTGATTCTGGGCACGATTCAAGTGCAGCAAATCAACAAGCTGACGCAGGAATATAACAAGACGCAGGAGCATGCGACGAAGCGTCTCGCCGACGCCGTCGAGACGTACGTATATTATTACCGCAACGCCGTAGATACGCTTGCTACGACAATCAGCGCATCGGGTCCAGGGTTTCGCGACCGGGCCGGCTTGACGCGTAAAATCCAGTCGGTAAAAAACAACCTGCCCGGCTTCTCCCGGCTTTATGTGACGGATGAGAACGGCGCGATAAAAGCTCTCTCGCCGGATGCGGAGAGCGGCCATGCGCAGACGCTGCCGATCGGCACCGATTTCAGCTCCCGGGAGTATTGGAAAAAGGTGAAGCTGACGCTGCAGCCCGCGATTTCCGTCCCGATGCATGGCAGCGAGGGCGGATCTGTACCGTTCGTCGCCATCGCCGCCCCGGTATACAGCGAAAGCCGGGCTTTTGAAGGCGTTGTGATCGGGATACTCGACATGAATCAAATCGCAAGGCTCGTCACCCAATACGATTACGGGCCGGGAGCTTACCCGGCGGTGCTCGGCCCGGCCGGCAGAGTCATCTATCACCCCCGGAGCGAGCTGGTGCAGTCCATCGCGGATCTATCCGGCGAACCGGCGGTCCAAGCGGCCTCCTCCTTCAAGGAAGGGATGGACAAGTTCGCTTCCGAAGCCAACGGACAGAAGGAGCTCGTGTCCTTCAAAACGATCGACAGCCTGGGTTGGACGGTATGGGTCGGCCGCTCTTATGCAGCCGTGCAGGAGGCTTTTTTCGCCTCGCTTAAATCGACGTTTCTGCTGCTGCTGCTTACGCTTGGCTTGACCGTGCTTCTCGGCTCCTACTTGGCCAAGCGGCTGAACCGGACCATCCACTCGCTGGTGCGCTACACGCAGACGCTCGCGGCCGACCGCTATACCGTGCCGAGCGAGCCGTTGTCTTCATCGGGCGCACCGTACGAGATGCACTATTTGGCAACCCAATTTGCGCAAATGGCCGAGCAGATTCATGACAACCGCCAAGCCCTGCTTGAGCTGAACAGCGAGCTGGAGCAGCGGGTCGAGGAACGGACGCTCAGCCTGCAGCAGCAGCATGCCACATTGGCCGCCGTCTTGGAGAGCTACTCCGACGGGATCGTCCTGATCGACGTGAATCAGCAGGTCGTGCTTGCCAACCGCCGGATGGCCGAGCTGTTCGGGTTTGACGGCAAAGAGCTCCTAAGCTTGACGGAGGAGGAACTGCTGAGCCGGATCGCCCGCAAAATGCCGCAGCCGGCTGAAGACTTCGCCCGGATGGGCCGCAAGCCGAATCCGGACGGCAAATTTACGCTGCTCCGTTCCCCCGGCGACGAACGGGTCGTGCAGCTGGCTTCGTTCCAAGTGACGGACGGCGGCAAGGAATTCGGGCGCGGCTACGTCTTCCGGGACATGACGAAGGAGCATGAGATCGACACGCTGAAGAACGACCTGATCTCGCTCGCCTCGCACGAGTTCAAGACCCCGATAACGAGCATCAAAGGAAGCGTCGAGACGCTGCTCCGCAAGCATGCCGGATGGGATGAGGAGTTCAAGCAGGAGCTGCTGGAAGGCATTCACGAGGATATCGGCCGGATTCAGGAGCTGATCGACGAATGGCTCGACATTTCCAAGATCGAAGCCGGGGCGTTGAGCATTCATCCCGCTCCCGTCCGGGTCCGTTCCGTCGTCGAAGGAGCTTGGCAGAGACTGCCCCACACCCTCTCGGCCGATGCGCAGCTTCATCTCGACTTGGACGAGGAGCTGCCGCTCCTCTATGCGGATAAGCGGAGGATGGAGCAAATTTTTATCAATCTGTTCACCAACGCCATCCGCTACAACGAATCGAAGCCGCATATCCGGGTTACCGCAGAGCAGGACGGCTCGAACGTGCGTATTCTCGTCAAGGACAACGGCATCGGCATTCCCGAGGCGCATCTGCCCCATATTTTCGACCGGTTCTACCGGGTCGACGTTTCATCCAGCCGCCGTACCGGAGGAACAGGTTTAGGACTTGCGATCTGCAAGGGCATCATCGACGCGCACGGCGGCTCGATCAAAGTACGCAGCACGGAAGGCGCAGGCACGACGATGATCGTCTCGGTGCCGAGCTATTACGGCCAAACGGAGGAAGACCATGAAGAAGCATAAAATTATGATCGTAGACGACGAACCGAAAATATTACGGTTTATCGCCGCCAATCTGAAATCGGCCGGCTATGAAACCGCCACGTGCGCAAGCGGCGCGGAAGCGCTGGAGGCCCTTGATCTGTTCGATCCCGATCTCATTCTGCTCGACGTCATGATGCCGGGAATGGACGGCTTCGAGGTATTGACCCGGCTCCGGACCTATTCGGACGTGGCGGTCATCATCCTGACGGCGCGGAGCAACTCCAGCGATAAGGTGCAGGGGCTGAATCTGGGGGCAGACGATTATTTGACCAAGCCGTTCTCGCTGGATGAGCTGTTCGCCCGCGTCAGCGCCGTGCTGCGGCGCTTTGACCGCGGCGGCGGACAACCTCCCGCCGCCAAGGAGCTGCGACTCGGGTCGGTGGTCGTCAATCTGGCCCAGCGCCGGGCGTGGCACGGCGACAACGAAATCAAATTTACGGATACGGAATACAAGCTGCTGGTCCAATTGCTTCAGCACGAAGGCAAGGTGCTGACCCACGAGCAGCTGCTGACCGAAATTTGGGGCAGCGAATACCGCGACGATGTGGAATATTTGCGCGTCACCATCGCGCGCATCCGGCAAAAGCTGAAACCCGTCCTCCCGGAAGGGCGGTGGATCGTTACTTACCCCGGCGTAGGCTATATGATCCAAAGCAGCGGTTAAACGTCAAAAATCCATCGGCCTTTTTCAAGGACCGATGGATTTTTTATAAGGCTGTCTGTGTGGCGTCGCCCACTGCCCCTCTTATTTCGCAGTGAGCGTAACGTTCGCTGCCGCAGCCCAATTGCCGACCGGCGCAACCGTATAAGTCACTCCCGGCGTCAGCTTGCCGCCGTTCTGCAGATCGAACGTCCCGACGGCGCCTTTGCGCGAGGTCAGCTTGTAATTCGCGTTCAGCTTGGTGCCGTCGGCGGCTGTCAGCACGATGCTGCGGAGAGCGAACAGCTCGTCTTTCGGGTCCGCCGACAAGGTCACGTTCAGCGAAGCGGCGTCCGCTTGTTCGACAGATTGAATTTGAAGCGGCGCGATTTCTTTCGCCGTAAACGTTGGATTGGCTAGGGTCGACCAATCGGAGGTAACCGTATACTTGACGCCCGGCTTCAGCGTCTGACCTTCCGGCAAGCGGAATTTCGGAGCTTGGCGCCCGTCTGTCGCTTGCGTGAACGGCACGTACGAAGCGGCCATCGGCTCTCCGTTCTCCGGCGTGATCGTAACCTGCTTGCCTCTCATGGACGAAATCAGCTGATACGTTTTGCCGTTGTACATGTTGTTGTCGTCCAGAATAAACTCCAGGCCGCCGCGCTTCCCTTGGTAAGCCGCGACCACGTTGCCGTAATCGGTAACGCCGTCCTCCAGCTTCGATTCGATTTCGAACGTATCGGATGCCACTTGCTGCGCAGAGCTCATCGAAACTTTGTTCGTCATCGCTTCGAAGGTGCCGATTTTTTTGCCTTTGTAGGAAAACGTGTAGGTCGTACCCGCTTTTTGCGGGGAAACCGGCAAAATGTAAGTGGATTTCGAGCCCGATTTCAGCTGCGGGATGTTAAGCGGCGTTAAGCCGTTGTCGAACGTGAAGTTCGCTTTGGCCTTCTCCACGTCGATCTCTTCCTTCGGCAGCGGTGCGGAGAACGTAATTTGAAGCGTGATCGGGTTGACGGCTTTCCACTCCGTCACTTGAATGGAAGCGACCTGAAGTGCGGCATGGACCACGATAGCGCCTTCGGCGCGGGTAACGGTGCCGCTTCCCGAATAAGCCGTACCCAGCGCATTTTTCAGCGAAGCCGCATCGGATTTGGATGCCTTCGCAACGATCGCGATCAATTGATCCTGCGACAGCGAATCGTTTGGCTTAAAGCTGCCGTTCTCCCCGGTCATGGCGCCTTGGCCGACAACCGCATTCACGTAGTCGTAGAACCAGTCGGATGCCTTGACATCGCTCCATACAGCAGCCTGCCCTGCGGCTTGAAGCTGGAACGCTTTAGCCGCCATCGTCGCTAACTCGGCTCGGGTGATCGCTTGATTCGGACGGAAATCATTTTGGCCGTAGCCTTCAACGACCTGGCTTTTTTCGAGCGTTTCAAGCGCCGTCTGGTAAGGCGCCAATGCACTGACATCGGTGAACGAGGCCGCTCCCTGCACATTCACTACATGAATCGGAGCAAGCAAACCGAGCGTGACGGCAGTCGTCAGCGCGACGGTCGTGATCATTTTTTTCGTTTTCATCAAGGTCATCTCGCTTTCAGGAACGTATTTTCATTACAAGCAGGGATTTATGAAGTTGTTTCGTACAAGAGCTATCTTACCGCCAGACCCGTTACAATCGAATAAAAATTACGGCGGCCGCATTACAAAAACATAAAAAACCTGAGCGTGTTGTTCGCCCAGGAGTGCTTTGAACCCAATAATTTATTTTGGAAAGGCTAATGATTTTTGCCTGTTAATGAGGTCAAACAATAGTGAAATTGACTCCATAAAAGGACAAGCCTGATTTTCTTGCCACACTCTGGGACGAAAGATTATCCCAAAACGTACTGTATAACGGGATGCCCTTGAGCTGCCGCACCGCCATCGCCCACCCGGCAACCACGGCGGCGGCATATCCCCTACCGCGAAACTCGTCCAAAGTCTCAAGCCCTGCTTCGTGGGCCCGGGATGTGATGCGGACGCTGCGGCAGACCGAGACGGCCCTGCCTTCGCGTACGAGCGCAATACAAGGCTGGGCATAGTCGATTTCGGAGGCCAGCCATTCGAGTCCGCCGTGCAATAACCGGGTCATATTTGCACGGGTAACTCTGACCACCTGCGTTGTCGGCATGAAGTCGTCGGGAACAAGATAGCAAGGTCCCATCGTGAAGCGCTCGCTTTGAAGAAGATGCATATAGACATCGAAATGTTTCGGCCTCGTCCGTAAATCCCTTAGAATCGGTTCGTCAGCGCACAATTCCTCCAATTGCCGGACAAGCGTCTCCGGGACATCATACCGAAACCGGCAGAGAGCCGAACCCTCGATCGTTCGCCCTAAGAAAAACCGAGGAGCAGGAAGCTCTCCGGGCCAAGGCTCGTTTATCGTGCGAAGCCGCATGTTCCGATCATGCGTAAACATGGCTTCAACATGCATCTCCATCAATTCCCGGGCGGTTGGTTTCCTTTGTTGTGCATCGCTCATGCTTCCACTCTCCTTCCGTGACAACGGCTAGATACCTCTTTTTAAGAGTACCACACTTATCTAAAATAACTTGAGAAAATATAAGGATAATTGAATTATCCTGCTCGTCAATCATCGTGCCCCCTGCTTCCCGGAACATTGTGGGCCTTTTCCGAAGACACCCGCTCCCCATGAGCTAAAAATAGAGGAACCCTAATGAGTTATCCGGCTTCCATTCAGCCGATTTGGCAGTTTAGAGGAACTCAGAATACGCTATTATGCTGCATAGAAAGCTTTTTAATATGTTTCGACACGGATAGCGAATCGTATTTCCTCTAGTTCAGGCGGCGGTTGCCGCGAAGTCATCTAGCGCATCTCCGTTCCTCTATTACTAGATGCGGCCATGCATGTCCACGTCGCCCACCTGTCTAATCCCTCGGAGCATAAAAAAGCCTCCGCCCGGTTCTTGCATAGGGCGGAAGCCAATCATCAAATCATCAAGCTACTGCGCATAAATATGCGGATTTTGCCGGCGGCACTCTTCCATGACCGCCATTTGCAGACGGACCTGCTGCGGAGTAATTTCCAGCGGCGCTCCTTCGCTTAGCGTACGGTACAGCATTTCGTACAGTTGCTCGGTCATGCAGCCGAATTCGTTCTTGCCTCCGGGCAGTGCCGGCTCCCACCGCTCCTCGTACCATCGCAGCTGCTCGGTGCAGTATGCCGGTTCGCCATTGGCGTCGAACAACGGCTCGCGGATCAGCTTTTGCTCCGGCGCTTCCTCGGGCTTGAAATATTTCCATTCCAAGTACCCGTTGTTGCCGCGCAGCCCGCCGCAGGTTCCCTGTATGATGAATTTCTCGCGCGGGTAGGCGGAACAGGACGAAATCTCGATATCGACCGTCGGACGGCCCGGGCCGCGCAGAAGCAGCTTGACATAGTCCTCCGCATCCCCGAATGTGTTGGCCCGGTCCATCACGCACACGACCTGGGGCATTTGATCGCCTCCGAAAAGTTGAAGCGCCTGATCGACCGGATGCGGTCCGGTGTTGAGCAGGCTGCCGCCGTTGTTCTCCTGCAGCGACTGCCAGTCCCAACGGCGGCCGAAATGATTATTGGTAAAATCAATCTGGACGATCCGCCCCAGTACGCCAGATTCGATGATTTGCCGCAGCTTCACGAACGCAGGCATATAGCGCGACTGCTGGAACACAGCCAACACGCCGCCGCTTCGTTCCGATGCCTCGATCAGCCGGTCCACCTCCCCCGGCGTCTTGGCCAGCGGCTTCTCGCAGAGTACGTTCAGCCCGCGGTCCAACAGTTCAAGCGTGATCGGAAAATGCAGATCGCTGGGCGAAGCGTTGACGATGAGATCCAGCTTTTCCGTTTCTACCATCTCATGATACGCAGCGTACGCACGGCAGCCATATTCCCTCTCCGCCCGCCGCCTTCGTTCCTCCAGCCCATCGGCTACCGCCGCAATGCGGTACCGTTCTTTCATCAGCGCAAGCTGTGCGCCATGAATGTTGCGGCCGCTTCTTCCTTGGCCGATGATGCCTACGTTCATTATTTTTGACGTCATTCGTGTCCGTCTCCTTTTGTCCTGCTGTATCACGGCTTAAAAAAACCGCTACACGTAGAATAACGCGCAGCGGGTACGATGACTTGCACAAATTTATGATCAAAGTTGCATTATTTTACGATCTTGCAGGTCATCTTGCGATAGGCGGTCGGCGTCAGCCCCGTTCGTTTCTTGAACGTCCGGATAAAATGACTCAAATGCCGGAACCCGACCTCATAGCAAATGTCCGTCATCGTACGCGACTGCTGGCGGATCAGCTCCTTTGCCCGTTCGATCCTCACCTCGTGCACAAATTCGACGAACGAAAGCCCGATTTCTTTCTTGAACGAATGGCTGAAGTACGTCGGCGCCATCCCGGCCATGCCGGCGACTTCTTCGAGCGAAATGTCCTGCCCGTAGTTTTCGTGCACATATCGGACGATCAAATCAAACTGGCGATGATGCGGATGAACGGCCGCCGGACCCGGCGACGGACGGGACGCTTTGCGCCGTTCCCGTTCGAGGAGCAGCAGCAGCTTGGCCAGATTGAGCCGGATCGAGAGCTGATAGCCTTCTTCCTTATGCTCGAACTCGTCCTGAATATCTTGAAGCAGCTGCTCGACCAGCGATTGCTTGTTCGGCGGAATATGTACCCAAGGCTGCATTCCTTCGGCGGCTTGCCCGGCGTCCCCGCCTTCTTCCGTCAACCGGCCGTACAGCGATTGCGATAGAGGCTCCAGCCGTTCGTCCAGCAGAAGAGGCAGAAAATCGAGCAGCACGAGGTCGAATGTCTTGTCTTCGAACGTCTCCAGACGATGCTCCACGCTTGGTGGAATAACGAACATATCGCCCTTGCTCGCGGTCAACAGCTTTCCGTTGAAGAGATGGCTGCACACGCCTCTCACCACATATGCGATCTGCACGTAATCGTGCGTATGCAGTGGCTGGCGGAACGAATTGCCTTGGTGCCGGATGAATTTGAACGGGAATTCCGGTCCCAGCATATCCCGGTGCATGAAAAGAAGGGCTGTCATCGTCTACCCCCTGTACCCGAAGGAGCTTTGGATTTACAACCCTAGTATAGTCAAAAGCGTTCTCCGCGACAACCTGCCGGCCCGGATTACGGCAGTCCGAGCGCTTTCCGCTCCTCATCCGTAAATACGCGCGACCGGGTCAAAAACCGCACCCCCTCCGGACCTTCGAGCGAGAACATGCCGCCTCTCCCGGGCACCACATCGATTATCAGCTGCGTATATTTCCAATAATCATACTGCGCTTGACTCATATAGAACGGAGTTCCGCCGATCTCACCGAGCCGGACGTCCTGTTCCCCGAGCAGAAATTCCCCTTCGGGATAGCACATGGGAGAGCTGCCGTCGCAGCAGCCCCCCGATTGATGAAACATGACGGGACCGTGTTTGTCCTGAAGCAGCCGGATCAAAGCCAGCGCTTTTTCCGTTGCAAGCACCTTTTGGACCGTATCCATCGCTTCCCCGGATCAGAAGAAGCCCAAGGCATCCGGACTGTAGCTGACCAGCAGGTTTTTCGTTTGCTGGTAATGCGACAGCATCATCTTGTGCGTCTCGCGTCCGATCCCGGACACCTTATACCCGCCGAACGCCGCATGCGCCGGATAAGCATGATAGCAGTTGGTCCAGACGCGCCCCGCTTGAATGTTTCTGCCGAAACGATACGCCGTATTGATATCCCGCGTCCATAGTCCGGCGCCGAGCCCGTACAGCGTATCGTTGGCGATGGCCAGCGCTTCCTCCTGATCCTTGAAGGTCGTGACGGAAACGACCGGACCAAAAATTTCCTCTTGGAAAATGCGCATCTTATTGTGCCCTTTAAATACCGTCGGCTGCACGTAATAGCCGCCGCTCAGGTCTCCTCCGAGCGCAGCCCGGTCTCCTCCGATCAGACATTCGGCGCCTTCCTGCTTCCCGATGCTCAGGTACGACATAATTTTCTCGACCTGTTCGGAGGACGCCTGCGCGCCGATCATCGTTTCCGTGTCGAGCGGGTTGCCCTGCTTGATCGCCGCTACCCGCTGCAAGGCCCGCTCCATAAATTGGTCGTAGATCGATTCCTGAATGAGCGCGCGGGACGGGCATGTACACACCTCGCCTTGGTTCAGCGCGAACAGCACGAAGCCTTCGATCGCCTTGTTCAGGAAGGCGTCATCCTTCGCGTATACGTCTTCGAAGAACAAATTGGGCGATTTCCCGCCGAGCTCCAGCGTGACCGGAATGATGTTCTGCGAAGCGTACTGCATGATCAAGCGACCCGTCGTCGTTTCGCCGGTGAAGGCGATTTTGGCGATGCGGCCGCTCGAAGCGAGCGGCTTGCCGGCTTCCAGACCAAAGCCGTTCACAATGTTCAGCACGCCGGGCGGCAGCAGGTCGGCAATCAGCTCCGCGAGCACGAGGATTGACGCCGGCGTCTGCTCCGCGGGCTTGAGCACGACGCAGTTGCCGGCCGCCAGCGCAGGCGCGATTTTCCACGTCGCCATCAGCAGCGGGAAGTTCCACGGAATGATCTGCCCGACGACGCCAAGCGGCTCATGGAAATGGTACGCGACCGTATCGTTATCGACTTCTCCGAGCGTGCCCTCCTGCGCGCGGATGCACCCTGCAAAATACCGGAAATGGTCGATAGCTAACGGCAGATCGGCCGCGAGCGTTTCGCGGACCGGCTTGCCGTTATCCCACGTCTCCGCGACGGCAAGCAGCTCCAAATTCGCTTCCATACGGTCCGCGATTTTGTTCAAAATCTGCGCGCGGGCGGCTACCGGTGTGCGGCCCCAAGCGTCTTTGGCGGCATGGGCTGCGTCCAGGGCCAGCTCGATGTCCTCCGCCGTTGAGCGGGGAACCTCGCAGAAGGCTTGACCCGTCACAGGCGTAATATTGTCAAAATACTGCCCTTTCACCGGTGCGACCCATTGACCGCCGATATAGTTTTCGTAGCGCTTCTTGAACGTCACCTTGGCTCCGGTTTGTCCCGGTTGTGCATAGATCATCGTTTCGTCCTCCCACGGTTGGATTGGATAGATTTATGACATTGTCATGTGTTGATACAGATGTATGCGCCGGATTCGAATGTATGCCTTGTACCGCTAATCGAGCGTCAGGACGACACGCCCGTTGACCTGACCTTTTTGCAGCCGGTCGAACACTTCGTTGATCCGGTCCAGCGACTGCGTCTCGATATTCGTCTTCACCTTGCCCCGGGCTGCAAAATCCAGCGCTTCCTGCAAATCCTTCCGCGAGCCGACAATCGAGCCCTTGACCGTAACGCCGTTCAACACGGTGTCGAAAATCGGGATCGGCAAATCCGCATTCGGCAGTCCGACGACGACCAGCGTGCCGCCTCGGCGAACCGAACGGTACGCCTGCTCGAACGCCTTCGGCGTTACGGCGACACTGATTGCGGCATGCGCTCCTCCGATCTCCCGCTCAATCGCTTCGGCAGGGTCTTCCTTTTGCCCGTTGACGGTCAAGTCGGCTCCCAAGGACATCGCAAGCTCCAGCTTATCGTCATGAATGTCGACGGCGACCGCATGATAGCCCATTGCCTTGGCATACTGGAGCGCAACATGGCCGAGCCCGCCGATGCCGTAAATGGCGACCCACTCGCCTGGTTTTGCCCCCGTCACCTTAAGCGCCTTATACGTCGTCACGCCCGCGCAGAAAATCGGGGCCGCGTCCACGTAGCTTAAGCTATCCGGAATTTTCGCCACATAAGCGGCGGGCGCTTTGCAGTATTCCGCGTATCCGCCGTCCACCGAATAGCCTGCGTTGAGCTGGCTTTTGCAGAGCGTCTCCCACCCTGTCAAGCAGTAATCGCATTCGCCGCACGCGGAATAGAGCCAAGGAATCCCTACGCGATCGCCCAGCTTAAGCGAGGCTACGCCTTCGCCAAGCGCCACGATTTCGCCGACGCCTTCGTGCCCGGGAATAAGCGGCAGCTTCGGCTTGACCGGCCAGTCTCCGTGAGCGGCATGCAGATCGGTATGGCACACCCCGCACGCTTTAATCTTGACAAGCACTTCGCCGTAGCCGATCTCCGGCACGGGTACGTCTTTAATCTCCAATTGCTGGCGAAACGCATTCACAACGGCCGCTTTCATCTGATGAAACCCTCCCCTGGTCTATTTTTTTGACTTCACCAGTTATAAAAGCAAAAATCGTGCCAATACGTGAAAGCTGCGTCACACAAAGGATTTTTGTAAGCGCTTTATATATAAGTGTTTCAATTCGGAACACAACCTCCGCTCTTTCTGGTTCAAAATAGAACAATTCCTGTGAACAAATGGTGAACCTTCGCAGGTTGTGATATTCTATACTTATATCGATGTTTCCGGAGGTGTCTTTCTTGTCATCCTTGGACATTCAGACTTATTCGGAGGTTGTAGCCAGCTCATGGAAGCGCTGCCAGCGGTACGGACTGAAGCCGACCGACCCGTTTGATGACCGTCTGTTGACCGGAAAGCTCTTTCAGGAGCGATTGAAAGAAAACGAAACGCTCGTCCGACATGCCTCGCAAATTTTCGACACCATCAAACCGTTTATTCAGCAGTCCGGCCAAACGGCCTTGCTGATCGATGCCCAAGGCTGCATTCTGCACGCTGCCGGGGACCCCGGATTTTCGAAGCGTGCGGAAGCCGTTCAGCTTCAGGTCGGAGCGATATGGGACGAAAAGCGCAAAGGCACCAATGCGATCGGCGTCGCCATTACCGAAAAAATCCCCGTACGCGTCCATGCGGCCGAGCATTTTTGCCGGGCCAACGCGTTTCTCACCTGCGCCTCTTCCCCGATCTTCGGTCCGACCGGCGAATTGATCGGCGTCGTCAATTTCAGCGGCAAGCGGGAAACCTACCACCACTACAGTTTGACACTCGCCGTCATGGTCGCGGAATCGCTGCAAAACCGGCTGCTGCTTGAGGAAGCGAAGCAGGATCAGCTTGTTACGCTTCAAGAGCTTGAATTCACCGCAAACCACAACCCGCTTCCCCTGCTGTCGCTCGACAGGGATAACCGGATCATTCGGGCGAACCAGGCCGCGCTAAGGGCCGTCGGCAAAGATGCCATCGGCAAGCCGTTCGCCGGCCTCGAGGGCTTTTCCGTCAAAACCATTCAGGACAGCAGCCGCTCCGTCTGGCGCTCGGTAGCCGTCCGCAAGCCGCAGGGAAGCCGGCACGGCCTTTACACCTTTTCCGACATCGCCGGGATATGCCCCAATTTCGCGGAAAAGAAAGAGCTCGCCTCCAAAGCGGCGCTCACCGATATTCCCGTCCTGCTGCTTGGCGAAAGCGGTACCGGCAAAGAACTGTTCGCCCAATCGATCCACTCGGCAAGCCTGCGGGCGGATCGGCCTTTCATTGCGGTAAACTGCGGTGCGATTCCCGACAGTCTGGTGGAAAGCGAATGGTTCGGTTACGAGCGCGGAGCGTTTACGGGAGCCAACCGGGACGGAAGCACGGGAAAATTCGAGGCGGCGCATACGGGGACGATTTTTTTGGATGAAATCGGGGACATGTCGCTGCGTGCACAGGCGGCGCTGTTGCGCGTGCTGCAGGAGCGCACCGTCACGCCTGTCGGCAGCACCAAAGCGAAGCGTATCGATGTCCGGATCGTTGCAGCCACACACAAGCATTTGCCGCTTGAAATCAAGGAAGGGCGTTTCCGCGCGGATTTGTATTACCGGCTGAAGGGCATCCAAATCACGCTGCCTTCCTTGCGGGAGCGCTCCGATCTGCTGTCGCTCGTCGAGCATTGGCTGCATAAGAACGGCGCCCCTCACCGCCAGCTGCCGGAGGAAACGAAGCGCAAGCTGCTGAGCTACGGCTGGCCCGGCAATATCCGCGAGCTGCACGGCGTGCTGACGCAAGCTTCGTTTCTCGCAGGGGAAGGTCCGATCCGTCCCGAGCATTTGCATTTTGACGAGCTCGACCCAGCGGAAATCGTCGAGTGCGGGACTGAAGGCCCGTCCGTGCCGACATTAAGAGATGCGGAGATCGGGGCGATCCGGCGGGCGCTTCAATCCACCGGCTGGAACCTGAGCAAATCCGCCGCCCTGCTCGACATCGGCCGCACGACGCTGTACCGGAAGATCGAGCAGTACGGCATTGAGCCCTAACCGCCTGAAAAAAATAACGGGCGTATACACCCCCGCTTCAGCTTCGGACCGCCACGGCAGCCTGCTGCCGCTCCGCCTCTTCCGCGGTCGGCAGCCGCCCCGTTCCGCCGACGCCCTGCTGGCGATCACTCCGCAGGCGCAGGCGCAGCGGAGAAGCGCTTCGCCTCGCTGGCCGTCCAGATAGGCGTAGCCCGGCCCCCGCTCCCGTCGTATCGACCGGGACGATATCGCAGGCTTTCACGGATAGCACCGCCGCCCCCGATTGAAACAGCGCTGCGCCGCGTTTGACCGCCACCAGCCGCGCTTTCCGCGGCAGCTGCCCCATACCGCTTCGAGCGTCGCGGCGCCGTAAATGTGCAGCAGCTCCTCTTCGCCAGGAATAAACAGATCCGTAGCGCCGGGCAGCGCATGAATCGATGTCCGGCGGCACTGCCGGCCCGCATCGCATACCGTGTCGAACGACGTGCTGCTTCCTTGTTTGCGTGGCGGTTCGAACAGCGGCTTTCCATGATCGCGCATGCCGTCCTGCTGGAAATACGAGCCGAAATGCACGTGCGCCTTCATTCGATTTCCCCTTTCTCGTGATCGTCTTCGTGGATTGGAATCGATTCCCTATCCAAAACGCACCGCTTTGATTGCGCAAAACGAATAAACATTTTCACTTATTTGCAGCGATCATTTCAATTGACCTGACGCATCGTTTTGCGTAACATGAAAAGTAGAATTTGCGGCAAAATTTCATCATTATCCGATAAGAAGCGGGGTTGTGTAATGCCAACACTGAAAGATATCGCGGCCCGCGTCGGCGTATCCGTCTCCACGGTGTCCCGCGTCTTGGGCAACGACGCCAACCGGACCGTGAATACCGCAACCAAACAAAAAATATGGGACGTCGCCCGGGAGCTCGGCTATCAGATCAAGTCCTCCGGCGATCGCGGCAGAGCCGCCCGAGGCATCGGCTGCGTCGTGCTGACGCTTGAGAACCGCCATTATCACCCATACTTCTCGGTCATTTGCGACGGCATCGAGAAGGAGCTGGCCAAGCACGGCTATAAAATCGCCTTCACCTATACACAGGAAGAGCTGAAAAAGCCGGAAATTTTGAAGCAAGCCTTACAGGACAGCCAGGTCGAGGGCTTGATCGTTATCGAAGGCATCGAGGGTAAATTATACAACCATCTGAAAAAGCATATGCGCCATATCGTCGGCATCGACGTGTCGGACCCCGATATTCCTGCGATATCGTATGATCGGGTCGAAGCGGCGCGGCAGGCTGTCCATCATCTGATCGAGCAGGGCCACCGCGACATATTGTTCATCGGAGGCACCGGACGATCCGGACAATTCGAGAAAGAGAAGCGCTATCGGGGATACCGCGCGGCTTTGGAGCAGGCCGGGCTGCCGGTCCGGGCGCTGCGGGTCATCGACGCGGGATGGGAACCGAACAACGCGTATCAGCTTATGCTGCGTTATTTGGACGAGCACATCAAAGATTTGCCGACGGCGGTTTTTGCCGCAAGCGACATCATGGCAATGGCGGCGATGCGGGCGATCGCCGAGAAGGGCTACCGCATTCCAAGCGAGTTCGCCATCGTCGGCTTCGGCGACGACGAGCCGTCTCGCTACACGATTCCGCCGCTGTCGACGATCCATATTCCGGCCTGCGAGATCGGCGTCGTTGCCGCAAAAACGATGCTGCATTGCATCCGCGATCCGTACCCGCTTCCGATCCAAATTTTGGTGCCGTTCGAGCCGATGTTCCGGCAATCGAGCGAATGGATTTTGCCGGGAGAACCCCCTCTCACCAACAAAAGGACAGCCGAGTAAACTTCCGCCCGGTCTGTCCTTTTTTGTTTAAAACGTCTCGTTTAATTCGCTTGGCCGTACACGAATTCGCCTTCGATCATTGTCCAGCGCGCATTATAGTCCGCGTCCAGCAGCACGATATCGGCATCGGCGCCCGGCTCGATCCGCCCCTTGCCGGTCAAGCCGAGAAGGCGCGCCGGCGTAGTCGAAGCCATCGCGACGGCTTCATGCAGCGGGATGCCCAGCTCTACCGTTTGGCGGAGCGCCATGTTCATCGTGACCGTGCTGGAGGCCAGCGAGCCGTCCTGAAGCCGGGCGACGCCGTCCTTCACTTCCACCTGATGGCCGCCGAACAAGTACGTTCCGTCGCCAAGCCCCATCGCCTGAAGCGCATCGGTAATCAGCACCATGCCTTCCGGGCCTTTCACCCGGTGCATAAGCCGGACGACGGCCGGATGCAGATGGACGCCGTCGACGATCGCCTGCAAGCTGACGCGTTCGTCCTCAAGCGCCGCGACGATGAGACCGGGCTCGCGGTGATGAATCGGCCGCATCCCGTTGAAGCAGTGCGTCATATGGCTGGCGCCCAGCGCGAATGCCTCTTTCGCTTCCTCGTAAGTCGCGTCGGAGTGCGCCAAGGCAACGATGATTCCTTTGGCGGCCAAATGCGCCACGAGCTCTTTGCCGCCGGGAAGCTCGGGAGCCAGCGTCACCATTTTCATGAGATGGCCTGTCTGCCGGAGGATCTCCTCCATTTCCGCGAGATCCGGATGCCGCAGGTAGCGCTCG
The DNA here is from genome assembly GCA_031180825.1 of Paenibacillus sp. GTDB lineage: Bacteria > Bacillota > Bacilli > Paenibacillales > NBRC-103111 > Paenibacillus_G. Next base: position 32,793 of record JAPSLM010000003.1, read on the forward strand.
TTTTGCATGCCTTTGCGCTTCGGATGCAAATAAGGGCCTTCCATGTGGATTCCGGCAATACGCGCTCCGGGTTCATGCCCGGCCACACGCCGCACGCTCTCGATCATCGCCAGAAGCTGCCCGATCGTCGAGCTGACCGACGTCGCCAGAAACGAAGTGCAGCCGGTCCGCACGCAGGCGCGGGACACCGCTTCGATGCTTTCGCGCGTGCCGTCCATCATGTCGAACCCGTCCGCTCCGTGAATGTGGACGTCGATCATGCCGGGAATCAGCAGCCCGCCTTGGCCGTCAGTCCCGTTCGGGGCGTCGTGCAGCCCTTCCTTCACCGCGGCGATCCGCCCGTTTTCTACGAGTACGGAAGCCAGCGGGAGCACTTGATCGGGAAGGGCGACACGAACGTTCGTGATCCAACGGTTTGTCATAGGACATACGACCTCCTGTATCCTGGGATTCAATCAGGCAATGACCTTGACGGCCGCCAAAATAAACCGGCTGCAAGTCACATCGATATAGCCGTGTTTGCGGATATGGGCATGCAATTCCCTCAGGGGGCCCTCATACTTCCGTACGATCCATCCGCTATAAAATCGGCGACAGCAGCCGGGTCACCGACTCGCGTGCGCGGTGAAACCGCGGGCGGCTGTAATACCGCTCCAGCGTCAACTCCGTGCATTGCTTCAAATCGCGTTCAAATATTTTTTTCAGCCTGGACACGGTGCTGCCCCCGTAGATCAAGGCATTGACTTCAAAATTAAGCTTGAAGCTGCGGATATCGATATTGGCTGTTCCGACGGAACCGACCCTGCCGTCGGCTACGATCGTCTTGGCATGGATGAAGCCGCGGTGATACAAGTAACACTTGACGCCGACATCGAGCAGGTCACCCAAATACGAGAACGATGCCCAATACACGATTTTATGATCGGGTACGGCCGGAAGCATAATTTTGACATCGACCCCGGACAGCGCGGCCATCTTCAACGCATTGAGCAGACTTTCGTCGGGAATAAAATACGGCGTCTGCAAATAAACGGATTGCTTGGCGGAGTTGATCACTTTAATATACGCGTTCTTGATCTGCTCCCGGTCGTTATTGGGCCCGCTCGACAAGATTTGGACTCCTGCGTCCCCCTCGTGAAACGGCAGCGGGAAATATTCCTCGATCGGGTTCAATTTAAACCGCGAAGCCAGGTTCCAATCCATAATAAACTGCGCCTGCATCTGCAGGACGGAGCTGCCTTCAATTCGCAGATGCGTGTCCCGCCACGGACCGAACCGCGAGTCCAGCCCCAGATATTCGTCGCCGACGTTAAAGCCGCCGATATATCCGCACGTTCCGTCGATAATCGCCAGCTTCCGGTGATTCCTGAAATTCAGCCGCATGTTCACATACGGAATACGAGACGGGAAAAAGGCCGATGCCTGTCCGCCCGCCGCCAGAAGCGGCTTGAAGAAATGCTTGGATAGTCCCGCGCACCCGATATCGTCGTATAAAAAACGAACCTGCACGCCTTCCTTCGCCTTTTCGCTGAGCGCGGCAATCAGCCTGCGGCCCAGTCCGTCGTCCCGGACGATGTAGTACATCAGATGTATGTGATGCTTCGCTCGGGCGATCGTCTCGAAGAGCGAGTCGAATTTGCGGTTGCCTTCCGTAAAAATATCGATCCGGTTATCCTGCGTAAAAAAGGCATAGCCGTTCTGCAAATTCATGTAGATCATATCATGGTAATCGGCTATGACCGGATCGCGGTATTCAATCCGCCGCAGGGCAACCGCTTCAATCTGCTTCTCGACCAGCAGCGCCATGTTGTGCAGCTGCGCTTCCTGCGCTTTATAAATTTTGCGTTTGCTGAGATTTTGCCCGAACAGCAAATAAGCGACGAATCCGATCCCGGGCAAAAACAAAAGAACCATCAGCCACGCCCACGTAACCCCGATATTTCGTCGCTCCAAAAAAATGACGGCAAACGCAAACATGATGTTGATAAACGAAAGCACGAAGTACAAATTTCCGAAGATGTTCAACCTGCCAGCCACCTTTTTCACTGCCCAGCGGACCCTATGGTTCTCTCATTGTAGCATTGGACCTTGACATAGGCAACCGGGCAGGGAGCTGCGGCTGCGGATTGAAAACAAGCCGGAAAAAGCATACAATAGCGTTGGTCATCATTATTCCCATTTATCGGACCGGTTTGGAGGGGCGGAACTTATGAATCATACGATGATGGAAGCGCTGCGCCGTCGTAGAGCCGTGCGCAATTTTCAAGCCCGCGAGGTCGAAACGGAAAAGATCGAAAAACTGCTGGAAGCCGCGACCTTGGCGCCGAATGACCGGCTTCGAGAGCCGTGGCACTTTTATGTGGTGCGGGGCGAAGCCAAGGAACGTTACGCCGGGCTGGCGCTAGCGTTCCTGCAGGAACGGTTTCCTGCGAAGCCGGAGCTGATCGAGGCTTCCATGACGGCGGTCCGGAATACGCCGCTTCTTATCGTTGTCGCGTCGGATATCGTGCCGGGGGATGCGGAGGCATCCGAGGATAACGAGTACGCCGTCGCCTGCGCCATCCATTCCATGTGGCTGGCAGCCGGCGAGCTCGGCCTGGGGATGGTTTGGAGAACCCGGGGCGTCGGCTTGGTCCGGGACGAACGGCTGCGCCTTTTTGTAGGCGCGGCGGAAGGGCAAAAAATAATAGCCACGCTATGCGTCGGCTATCCCGAAGGCGAGGCTGCGCCGACGAAGCGAACGCCGTTCACGGAAAAAACAACGTGGCTGTGAGCCTGAGCCGCAAAAAGGACGTGTCCCCTATTTATCCATGGACACGTCCTTTTTCATCAAGCCGCAGCCGCCGGATGCGACTGCCTTTAAGCTTGTCCCGTCAACCGTTTTTTCGTATCGGTTTCGATGCCGCCCAGCCGTTTCTCGAACGTTTTGCGCCAATTGTCAGACAGCTTGTCGACGGCCAGCATGGCGCGCATGCCTTCCGCGTTTTGCTTCTCATGATGCATGATGCGGTTGGCGAACGTAACCGTTCTGCCATGCGGGTGGCGTTCCAGCAGGACCAGCTCGTCTCCCGCGGCCACCTCCCCCTCCTGCAGCACCCGAAAGTAACAGCCGGTATACCCGGTGTTCTGCACCCAGACCGGCAGCTCGGGCACGCCGTATTTGACCGACAGCTTGAAGCAAGGCTGACGAGGCTGGCTGACCTGCAGAATGGCGCTTCCCGCCTGAAACGTATCCCCGATACAGACATCGTCTTCCAGCAAGCCCCGCGTCGTCAAATTTTCACCGAATGCGCCGTACTGCAGCTCCCTCCCGAGCTTCTTGGCCCAATAAGCATAGTGCTCGTATGGATAGACGCACACCGCTTTGTCCTTGCCTCCGTGATGCACGAGATCCGCCTGTCCGTCCCCCTCGAAATTCAAGGAAGACAGAAACACCCCGCCTGCGACCGGGTGCTTGTAAATGCCCGTGGACACTTCCTTTTTATCGAACGAAACGGTTTGCGGTTTGCCTACATTGAGAGAAACAATCTTGATCATCCTCTGTTCCAGCTCCTGCCATCGAAAATTGCATTATTCCTTCCACTATACAGGAAAATGCGCCGGTATAAAAGAACCTCTCGGAGCGTAATGTAGAGCATTCGCATTCCTATTTCCGGACGATCAGCCCGCAAACGTTTCGTAGAGCAAGTAAATGTTCAAGACGGCGATAAAGATCGCGACAATCCAGGATAAGACCGTCAGCCACGGAGCATTGACGAACTCGCCCATTTTCTTCTTGTCGCTCGTAAACTTAACGAGCGGGATGACGGCGAACGACAGCTGAAAAGATAAGATGACCTGGCTGAGAATGAGCAGCTTCGCCGTCCCGCTCTCCCCTGCAATGGCCGTTACAATGACGGCAGGGATGATCGCAATCAGCCGTGTGACGAGCCGGCGCAGCCACGAAGGCATCCGGAAGTTGAGGAAGCCTTCCATGACGATCTGTCCGGCCAGCGTCCCGGTTAACGTCGAGTTTTGTCCGGATGCGAGGAGCGCTACGCCGAACAAAATGCTTCCGAGGGCGGTTCCCAACAGCGGCGCCAGCAGTTGATAAGCGTCGTTGATTTCGGCCACCTCGGTTAAGCCTGCCCGGTGAAATGTCGCAGCCGACAAGATCAGAATCGCCGCATTAATGAATAATGCGAAAAACAAAGCGATGGTCGAGTCCCAAGTGGCGTATTTGATCGCCTGCCGCTTTCCGGCCGTCGTCTGCTCGAATTGCCGCGTCTGAACGATCGACGAATGAAGGTACAGGTTATGCGGCATTACCGTCGCGCCCAAAATGCCGATGGCAATGTACAGCATCGCCGGATTGGTCACAATTTCCGCCGTCGGAACGAACCCGCGGGCAATGCCGCCGATGTCCGGCTTGGACAAAAAGATTTCGACCGCAAAGCAGGCGCCGATGGTTGCGATCAGCACGATAACCAACGTTTCGATGTAGCGGAAGCCTTTGTTTTGCAGCAGCAGCACGAGCAGCACGTCCAGCACGGTGATCATGACACCGTACAGCAGCGGAATGCCGAACAGCAGCTGCAGCGCAATAGCGGAGCCGATCACCTCGGCCAGATCGCACGCCGCAATAGCCAGCTCGCACAGCACCCACAGCGTCATCGATACCGGCTTGCTGTAATGGTCGCGGCACGCTTGAGCGAGATCCCGCCCCGTGACGATACCGAGCTTACCGGCAAGCGCCTGCAGCAGGATCGCCATCAGATTCGAGATCAAAATAACCGATAGCAGCGAATAGCCGAACAAGGAGCCTCCGGCAATATCCGTTGCCCAGTTCCCCGGGTCCATATACCCTACGGCCACCAAATAACCGGGTCCGGCAAAGGCGAGAAACTTCTTGATCCAGCTTCCGCTTTTCGGGATTTTCATGGAACGGTATACTTCAGGCAGCGAATGCTGCGTTCTTTCCAGTCTCCAGCCGCTGCCGTTTTCCGTACGTTCTTTTCTTTTTACGCTTGGGCTTTGTTCGACTCTCGTTTGTACTCCCAGTTCTTCGTTCATGGCCCACACCCCGGTCTGTATATAATACCGGCAACAAGATGCCCTCATCAAAAAATGATGTCACGATCTAACATTCATGTTCCGGGCTAAATTTGTTGTCCTAGTGCAACTTTTGAAGCAAAAAAATAGTCACAGAAAATACTATTCATTTTAAAAATATTTTATACTAAAAATTTTACTCCTCTATTCGTTTTCGTCAAGAATTATTTTCAGGCGAAAACGGGCTTCACCGCGAATCTGGCGGGAATACATCCGCGGAACGGCGCATATCGTAGGAAACGGCGTTCCATTCGCGGGGCGATCATCGATGATGAAGGGTTGGATGAGATGATGTGGGAAAGCGTGCTCAAAAAGGATCAGTTCGAAATTCGGATGAACCCGGCGTACAAGTCGATCCTGTTCCAGGTGTCGGATCCTGCGGGATCGGAAGATCAGCCGGCGCTGATGCTGAACCAAGCCGAGCTGTTCGAGCTGATGCACGCCTTTCTGGCGATTAACCGGACCTTTAACCGGGAGACGATGTACTTTGAAGAGGGGCCTGACGGCGCCTGACCCAAAAAAGAAGGCCGGCAAGGCGCACATAGAGCGCTGACCGGCTTTCTTTCCGTTATATGCGGATATGCGGTTCGCCTACTGTGCAACCTCGGATGCAGCCGCCAATTGGCGGTACAGCCCAGCATATTGCTGAGCCGATCTGCGCCAGCTGAAATCTTTTTTCTTGATATTGTTCATCAGATTCGGCCATACGCCCGGCTCCCGGTATAACCGGACGGCGCGTTCTATCGTGTACAGCATGTCGTGGGCGTTATAATTCGCAAAGCTGAAGCCGGTCCCTTCTCGGGTCGTTTCGTTATAGGGCGTCACGGTGTCCCGAAGTCCGCCGGTCTCGCGGACGATCGGGACGGAGCGGTACCGCATCGCGATCAGCTGGCCGATCCCGCACGGCTCGAACAGCGAAGGCATCAAGAACAGATCCGAACCGGCATAAATTTGGCGGGCTAACGCTTCGTCGAACAAAATTTGCGCCGACAGCTTGTCCGGAAATGCACCTGCGGCCCAGCGGAACAAGTCCTCAAACCGCCTCTCCCCGGTGCCCAGCACGACCCACTGCGCATCAAGCGACATCAGCTCGGCAATCACCCGGTCGATGAGCGCAAGCCCCTTCTGATCGACCAGGCGCGTCACGAGCGCGATCAACGGTACGTCTTTATCGGCCGGCAGGCCAAGCCGTTCCTGCAGCTTCAGTTTGTTCGCCTGCTTTTTGACGTAAGAATCACGGTAATTGACCTCCAGGTGCGGGTCTGTCATCGGGTCGAATTCCCCGTAATCGATTCCGTTCAAAATGCCCTGCAGCCGCCAGCTTTGGCTGCGCAGCAGCCCGTCGAGATGCTCCCCGTAATACGGCGTCTGGATTTCTTCCGCGTACGTCGGGCTGACGGTCGTAATATAATCCGAGTACAGCAGCCCGCCCTTCAGAAAGCTCGCTCCGCCGTGCATCTCCAGCGCATACCCGTGCAGATGCTCTTCGCCCAGGGCAAAAAAGTCCTGGAACTGCTCCTTCCCGAAGACGCCCTGATATTTCAGGTTATGGATCGTAACGATCGTTTTGAGATGGGAGTACGGCGGCTGATAGCTGAAATGCGCCCTGTACAGCACCGGAATCATCCCGGCTTGCCAGTCGTGGCAGTGAAGCAGGTCCGGCATGTAATCGATATGCGGCAGCGCGTCAAGCACCGCGCGGCAGTAGAAGGCGAATCGTTCCGCATCGTCGCCGTAGCCGTAGCATCCCTCGCGCCGGAAATAGTACTCGTTGTCGACAAAATAAAACGTGATCCCCTCGTGCTCCAGCTTCTGTATGCCGCAGTATAAGTTTCTCCAGCCCATCCGGAGAGTAAAGGAAGCGACGGTTTCCATCCGTTCCGTGAAACGTGCCGGAATGTCCTCGTACTTGGGCAGGATGACCCGGACGTCGATCCCCTGCTTCGCCAGCTCCTTGGGCAGCGAGCCGATGACATCGGCAAGTCCTCCCGTCTTGACAAAAGGTACGGCTTCTGAGGCGGCAAATAACACTTTCATGGCTTCCTCTCCCTCCTTCTAAAATCCGGCGAACAAACAAGCGGCCCTTGCGAGCGGCCGGTCTTCCGGGCCCCGCTCCGCTTGTTTGTTACCGATATCTACACGGTTAAATAACCTTCGTTTTCGAAGCGATAAACGGCGCTTTCTTATCGCCGGTCAGCACGCGGCCGCGGCTGATAAACACGTCTTTATCCAATATCGCGTTCTCGATAATGACATTTTCTTCGATCTCGCAGTTTTGCAGAATGATGCTGTTTTTGACGTATGCGCCTTTGCGGATTTTGACCCCGCGGAACAAGATGCTGTTCTCCACCCTGCCCTCGATGATGCAGCCGTTGGCGATCAGGGAGTTGCGGGCATGGGCGTTCTCGGCGTAGCGGGCCGGCGGCTCGTCTTTGACCTTCGTATAGATCAGGTTCTTCTGAAAGAACAGCTCGCGCCATATTTTCGGATTAAGCAATTGCATGCTGTGCTTGTAATAGCTTTGGATCGTATTCACTATGCCAGTATGGCCTTCGTGGAGATAGCCGTAAACGCCCAGCTTGCCGACGTTCTTCATAATCCCGTCGCGGACGAGATGATCGTAGCCTTGGGCGAGGCACGACTCGACCATATCAAGCAGCAGCTCTTTGCTCATGACGTACATTTCCATCGACACGTTATCGGTGCGCAGCCGCCCCGAATGGTCTTCGATCAGCGTAACTTTGCCGTCTTCCTTGACGGCCATCCGGCGGAAGGAGGCGCATTCGTCGTTATCCGATTTTTTATAGACGACCGTGACGTCGGCACCCTTCTCCAAATGGTAATTCAGCACGGCATTGTAATCGATGTTGCAGACGATATGGCTGCGCGAGATGACCACATAATCCTGGCGGCCGCGGTAAAAGTAATCGCGGTGGCTGTAGAACTGGAACAGGTCGCCCCTAGCGAGTCCGGTATCTCCGTGAAGGACGGCGGGCAGGATAAACAAGCCGCCGCGCTTGCGATCCAGATCCCATTCTTTCCCGGACCCCAAATGATCCATCAGGGATCGGTACTTATGCTGGGTGAATACGGCGACATTCTCGATGCCCGAATTCACCATGCTAGACAACGCAAAATCGATCAGCCGATACCTGGCGCCGAACGGCACCGACGCGACGCACCGGGAATAGGTCAGCTCCTCCAAATCGTCCCGCTCGTTCACAAGATTGATTACGCCCATCATTCGCTTCATGCGGCTTCACCCTTTCACAGAGGCACTAGTGGTCCTGCGATACGCTCGTTGCTGCCGATCAATACAATATCTCCGCCGCTGTCCCCGCCTGGTCTTCCGATAACGCACCCGTCATCCACGATCGTTCCTTCGCCGATGATCGCTTTATGAATGCTCACATTGCTGCCGATCGTCACGTTCGGCATAATGACGGAGTCCCGAATGACCGTCCCTTCGCCGACCTGCACGCCATAGAACAGTACGGAATGATCGACTTCGCCGAGTACGCAGCAGCCTTCGTTGATCAGCGACCGCCGTACCTGCGCCGTCGGGGCCACGTACTGTCCGGGCTGGCACGGATTGACCGAATAAATGCGCCATTCCCGGTCGTTCAGATTGAATTCGGGCTCATCCTCCAGCAGATCCATATTGGCTTCCCACAAGCTTTGGATCGTCCCGACGTCCTTCCAGTAGCCTTCAAAAGGATACGCAAAGAGCGGCCGCCCGTCGCGAAGCATCAGCGGAATGACGTCTTTGCCGAAATCCTTGCTCGATTCGGGGTTGGCCTCATCCTTGATCAAACATTCCTTGAGCGCCCGCCAATTGAAAATATAGATGCCCATCGAAGCCAGGTTGCTCTTCGGCACCTTCGGCTTCTCGGCGAACTCGATAATCCGGCTCTCGTCATCCGTGCTCATCAGCCCGAAGCGGCTCGCCTCCTCCCACTTCACTTCGATGACGGCGATCGTGCAGTCGGCCGCTTTGCTTTTATGGAAATCGAGCATCCGGTCGTAATCCATCTTGTAAATATGGTCGCCGGAAATGACCAGCACATATTCCGGATCATACTGCTCGATGAACGAAATGTTGCGGTAAATCGCATTGGCCGTTCCCTTGTACCAATCGCCGCCGCTTTGCTCCATATAAGGGGGCAGCACCGTGACGCCGCCGCTTTTGCGGTCCAAATCCCACGGGGTTCCAATGCCGATATACGTGTTCAGCACCAGCGGCTGGTACTGCGTCAGGACGCCGACCGTATCGATGCCCGAGTTCGTGCAGTTGCTGAGGGTAAAATCGATGATCCGGTATTTTCCGCCGAAATGTACCGCCGGCTTCGCCAGCTTGCTGGTCAGGACGCCCAGACGCCTTCCTTCCCCGCCGGCCAGCAGCATCGCCACACACTCTTTTTTACGCATCGGCTTTCCCCCTCCTCGTCGTCGCCTTGGTACGCTTGCGCTTGATTTTAACCGGCTTGAAAATGACGGCCGCCAGCGGAGGCAGCGAAATATGCAGGCTGTCCTGCCGGTCGTGCCACGGGACATCTTCCGTCCGCAGCCTGCCCTCGTTCAGCTTGCCGGAGCCTCCGTACTCGCCTGCGTCGCTGTTGAACAGCTCCACGTACTCTCCGGCGAACGGAACGCCGATCCGGTACTTCGCATGATATACGGGCGTAAAGTTGCAGACGATCACCAGCACGTCCTCCGGGTTTCCGGAGCTGCGCATAAACGTCGTCACGCTCTGGCGCTGGTCGTGGGGGTCGATCCAGGCGAAACCCTCCGGTTGATGGTCCAGCTCCCACAGCGCCGGCTCGCGCAGATACAATTGGTTCAGGTCCCGGACGTACCGGTGCATGCTGCGGTGGCTGTCGTAGCCGAGCATTTCCCAATCCAGATCCTCCAGATCCTTCCATTCGTCGAACTGTCCGAACTCGCCGCCCATGAACAGCAGCTTTTTGCCCGGATGGCCCATCATATAGCCGAAGAGCACCCGCAAATTCGCGAACTTGCGCCAATAATCCCCGGGCATTTTGTTGAGCAGCGACTTTTTGCCGTGCACCACTTCGTCGTGCGACAGCGGCAGCACATAATTCTCGGAGAAGGCGTACATGAAGCTGAAGGTCAGCAGCCCGTGGCTTCCGGGGCGGAAATACGGATCGGTCTCCATGTACTTCAGCATGTCGTTCATCCAGCCCATGTTCCATTTGTAGTTGAACCCGAGGCCCCCGGCGTCGACCGGAGCCGTCACGAGAGGCCAAGCGGTCGAATCCTCCGCCATCATCAGCGCATCCGGATAACAAGCGAATACCGTGCGGTTTAATTTTTTCAGGAAAGCGATTGCCTCGAGATTCTCGTCTCCCCCGTTGACGTTTTTGATCCACTGCTCGCGCGGCTTGCCGAAATTCAGATAAAGGAGGCTGGCGACCGCATCGACGCGCAGTCCGTCAATATGGTACATATCCATCCAGAACAGCGCATTGGAGATCAGGAAGCTGACGACTTCCGGCTTGGAAAAATCGAAGGCGAGCGTGCCCCATTCGGGCTTCTCGGCCAAGGCGGGATCGCCGGGCTCATATAGCGGCCGGCCGTCGAACTGCCGCAGGCCGTGCTCGTCTTTGACGAAATGGCCCGGCACCCAGTCCATAACGACGCCAATCCCCGCCCGGTGGCAGCAGTCGACGAAATACATGAAGTCTTTCGGCGTGCCGAAGCGGCTGGTAACCGAATAGTAGCCGGTCGCCTGATAGCCCCAGGACCGGTCGTAAGGATGTTCGGCAAGCGGAAGCAGCTCGATATGGGTATACCCCATCTCTTTCACGTAATCGACCAGTTCGCTTGCGAGTTCGCGGTAGGAATAGCAGGCACCGTCGGGCTTTTTTTTCCAGGTGCCCAGATGCACTTCATAAATGTTTAACGGGGAGCGGTAGACGGATTGGGACACTTTGCGCGCTTGCCATTCCTGATCGGTCCATTCGTAGCCGTCCAGGGAGCAGATGCGCGAAGCCGTTCCCGGCTTGAGCTCGGACCAGAACGCATAAGGATCGGCTTTATACAGCAGCGTTCCGGCAGAGGTGACGATTTCGTATTTGTAGTACTCTCCTTCCCGGACGCCGGGCACGAATAACGACCAGACGCCCCAGGTGCTGATCTTTTGCATCGCATGACCCGAGCCGTCCCAGCAATTGAAATCGCCGACCACCCGGATCTCGCGGGCGTGAGGGGCCCAGACGGCGAAACGGACGCCGCGTTTCCCCTCCGACTCGGCCGGATGAGCGCCAAGCATCCGGTAGCTTCGGAATAAATTGCCTTCATGGAACAGATACAAGTCCTCCGGACCGGGGATCAAGCTCATCACGTTCCGTTCATCCCCCTTTTCGATGATTGTTTCTGTCTTTACTTACACAAATACTACGCGCTTGAATAAATTCCTTTCTGAAAAATGCAAATTATTACGGAATTCAGAATTTGGCAAAACCGGCGGCAGCCGAAAAAAAGATGAAAAAAAGGATTTTGCTCCCCTTTGTGGAAGTAGTAAGCACACCCAAAGGGAGAGGATGGTTTGACGAATGAATGACAAGCTGAAAGGTTTAGCGCTGGGTCTATCGCTGGGCGTCATGCTGACGGGGTCGGTGGCCTATGCGAGCGGCACTCAAATTGAGGTATATTTTAAGCAGCTCAAATATATGTTCGACGGTGTAGAGAAAAAACCGACCGCCGAGCAGGGGCAAGGTTTCATCTACAACGGCACCACCTACGTGCCGCTCCGATTCGTCAGCGAAGCGCTCGGCAAGGAAGTGAGCTGGGACGAAGGCAGCGGCACGATCTGGGTCGGCAAGAAAGGCGATCCGAACGCCGTCGTCGCAACCTACAAAGGCGGGCAAATGACGTGGGGCGAGCTTAACAAGTTCGCTGCGGTGATGCGCGTGCTCGTCGACAACGGGGAAGTCGACGAACATCTCCTGAATCAGCTGATCGGCTACAAGATCTTGGCCTCCCGGATCACCGAGGAGCAGAAAGCCGCCCTGCCCGCCGAAGTCGACAAAGAATATGCCGAGCTGAAAAAAGAATTTATGGAGTGGAAGCCGGGCGAGGATTTTGCCTCCTTTTTGGCCAAAGAAGGAATAAGCGAGCAGGATGTCCGCGACTATCTCGGGCTCCACATGGCCACCGGCCAAGCGCTTTCCGCCCAAGCGACCGACGCGAAGCTGAAAGAAGCCTACGATGCGGCGATTGCAGCGAAAAGCGGCGACTTCGTAAAAGCGTCCGTGCGGCATATTTTGGTCGGGTTCGAGGACTCCGCCGGCAAAGAGCGCTCAAAGGACGAAGCCAAGAAGCTGGCGCTCGAGATCGCCGCGAAGCTGAAAAACGGCGAGGATTTTGCCTCGCTGGCGAAGCAGTACACCGACGACCCGGGCTCCAAAGATTCGGGCGGACTGTATGAGAACGAGCCGGTAACGGACTTGACCGCCGCGTTCAAGAAAGCGGCCGTCGAGCTGGAGCTGAACAAGATCAGCGAGCCGGTCGAGACGGAGTCCGGCTACCATATTATGCGCGTCGAAGCCCGTTCCACCCAAACGTTCGACGAAGTGAAGGAAGAAATGAAGAATAACCTCGTCCAGAAGAATTACCGCACTTTTATGGAGCAGGAGCTGCCGGGACTGATCGAGAAGCTGGACCTTCCTAAAGCAAAGTAATACATCTATACGAAAAAAATCGCAAAATAATGAACAAGCCGGAGCGCTCTTTCGGGGCATCTCCGGTTTTTTGCGTCCGCCCGTTGGATTCGTCCGCCGGAATCGTGTAAAATGTTGAAGATGCCGTATGGGCAATGCTGAGACTGGAAATCAAATTAAAGGATGGTCGCTACTTATGTTTGCAGCACAAGATTGGAAAGATTACGAACTGATCGACACCGGAGGCGGCGAGAAGCTGGAACGCTGGGGCAGCATCGTCCTGCGGCGTCCCGATCCGCAAATTATTTGGCCGCTGCCCAAGGAGACGGGCGTATGGCGCGGAGCCGATGCCCGTTACCACCGGAGCTCCAGCGGCGGCGGAAGCTGGGAATACCGGAAGGATATTCCCGAGCGCTGGACGATCTCGTACCGCGGGCTGTCGTTTCATATTAAACCGACCGGCTTCAAACATACCGGCCTGTTCCCGGAGCAAGCCGTCAACTGGAGCTGGATGATGGATAAAATCCGCAGCGCCGGCCGGCCGATCCGCGTGCTGAATCTGTTCGCTTATACCGGCGGCGCTTCCGTCGCGTGCGCTTCGGCGGGTGCCGAGGTATGCCATGTCGATGCGTCCAAGGGCGTCGTGCAGTGGGCCAAAGAAAACCTGCAGCTGTCCGGTCTCGGGGACCGTCCGGTGCGCTTCATTACGGACGACGTGTTCAAATTCGTCCAGCGCGAGCAGCGCCGCGGCAGCAAATACGACGCGATCATTATGGACCCGCCCTCGTACGGGCGCGGACCGAACGGCGAAACGTGGAAGCTGGAGACGAACCTGTACCCGTTTGTGGAAACGTGCATGAGCATTTTGACGGACAAGCCTTTGTTTTTCCTCATCAATTCGTATACGACGGGCATCTCCGCCACGGTGCTCCACAACGTTCTTGCGCTATCGCTCGGCCGGACCCATGGCGGAACGATCACCTGCGGCGAGATCGGCCTGCCGATTACGGCCTCGAAGCTGACGCTGCCGTGCGGCATCCTCGGCCGCTGGGAGGCTTAACGTATGGGCGGCTCTCATCCGCACGTGCCGGTGCTGTACGAGGACAATCACGTCATCGTCGTCGTTAAGCCGCCGAACGTCCCGACACAGGAGGACGCGTCCCGGGACCCCGATCTGCTGACGCTGATCAAAGCCGATCTGAAGGAGCGGCACCGGAAGCCGGGCAACGTGTATCTCGGCTTGGTCCATCGGCTTGATCGTCCGGTAGGCGGCGTCATGGTATTCGCCAAGACATCCAAGGCGGCCTCCCGGCTCTCCGATGCGGTCCGTACGCGCGCGATCCGCAAGGTGTATACAGCCGTCGTTCACGGGCGGCTCAAAGAGCCTCAAGGAACGCTGCGCCATCATTTGCTGAAGGACACCAAGACGAATAGGGTATCCATCGTGCCCGCTTCGAAGGCCGGCTCCAAGGAGGCGGTGCTTGATTACCGCGTCCTGTCCGGCCGGGACGGCTTGTCGCTCGTACAGGTCGAGCTGCACACCGGACGGCCGCATCAAATCCGCGTTCAGTTCGCGGCCATCGGCTGCCCGCTCGTCGGCGATCAACGGTACGGCGGCGCTCTGGCGAAGCCCGGCCAGCAGATCGCGCTGTGGTCCACCCTGCTCGAATTCACGCACCCGGTCACGCAGGAAGCGCTCCGCTTCGCGTCGGAGCCGCCGGGAGGAGCCTTTCCTTGGCTGCTCTGGGATCTGAAGGCCGCAGGGGCTGTATAGCCCCTCCAATGTAAATAAAACCTCCGAAACCACGATTCAGGTGGTGACGGAGGTTTTGCTTTTTCGATCTGCTTCCTTTATTTTGTTTTGATATACACCGTCTGGGCCGCCTGGTCCCAGCTGACCTCGCTGCCGAGCGCTTCGCTGATGAAACGCACCGGCACCATCGTGCTGGAATTGACAAGCTGCGCCGGAACTTCCAACGGCTTCGGGGTCCCGTTCACCGTCGGCTGCGTGCTGCCGATTTGCAGGTAGATCGTCGTGTCTCCCTTGGTAGCCGTCACCGAGCGCTCGGTGTCATTCCAGGAAATCACCGCGCCGAGCCGTTCGAAAATCGCGCGCATCGGCACCAGCACGCTGCCGTCCTTGTTGACCGGAGGCTGCTCGAAGGTTTGAAACTCTCCGTCAATCATCACCTTGATGGCATCGAAGCTGATGTGCAGCGGCTTGATCTCCAGCCCTCCGCCGAAATGCCGCTTGCGGAGCGCCATAATTTCCTCCAGAGAATCGGCGCGCTGGCGCAGCACCTTCTTCACCGTCGTATCGCGCAGCGCCGTCAGCTCTTGAATGGTATCCTTCTGCGTTTTTTCCAAAGAAGCGACGGCTTTGTCGCGGATCTCTTGCAGGTCTTTTTCGCCATCCGTTAAAATTTTATTGATTTTTTCCTCCGCTTCCGCCCGTGACAAGCTGCCGTGACGGTACTTGTTCATCGTGCCGCCCGAGTAGTTCTCGTTCGATTCGTTCCGGAGTTTCCCCATCTTGCTGCCGGAGTAGTTCGGGTTCATTTCATTGGAAAAGCCCCACATGGTGCTTCCCGAATAGTTCGGATTGTTCTCGTTACGGTAGTTCCACATGAGCGAGGAGCTGTAATTTTCGTTGATCTGCGTGGCGAAGTTCCAATGCGTGCTCGACGAATAGTTCTGGTTGTTGCCCGTCGCATACTTCCACAGCGCCCCGGACGAGTAATTCGGGTTAATTTCCCGTTTGTATGCAGATAGGGCATCGTTATAGCTTCTGCCGCTGTATTGCTCGGACAAACTTTTATAATCCTTATCCAGCAGCGTCGTCAAGTATTCGAGGTCCTCTTTGAGCAGCTTATCGAACGTTCGCTGTTCTCTATGAATTTGCTCGTAGAACGCATCGTAAGCCGCTGTCGATTTCTTTTTGTCTTCCTCGTACATCCCCCGGTATTTCGCTTCCAGCCGTTCGTACCGATCCCCGATTTCCCGGATGAACGACTTCTCGTAGCTTGCCGCATACGCTTGAGGCACGGCGTTTGCCGGGATAACGTTTACTGCCGCAAAACCGGCCAGCAGCGCCATCGTCATCATGGTGTTTTTCTTCGTCATAGAGTCCTCCCGCTTGTAAGAATGTAAGGTAAGGCATACAGGAGCATGAAGTTCGATAGATGGGATGCATTTCCTTCTTTTCTTTCAAAAAATGAATCTGCCGACCCATACGGCCATCCGTTTTATCCTACGTTAGTTTCACTTCGATTGAATAGAGAAAGCTCATTTACCCAAGAACAAATGTTTGTTATGATGGTCGCTTAAGACCTCGGGTATTTGACGACCGGCCACTTCTCCTTTCGCAACGCTCCCAGAAGCTCGGGACCGACGTGCAACGTGTCCCGGATCAGCTCGCCCGGCGTCAGCGCCATCCACTGGTTTAGCGACACATCGGCGAAGCGCGGGCTCTTGAAAATTTCCAGAAACCACAGCGTACCGCTGCCGGTATTCTGGATATAATGGCCGAAAGCGGCGGGCACGTAGCCAACGTCGCCGGCTCTGTAATCGAATGTGCGGGCTGTGCCGTTCGCGGCGAATGCGGTCATCCGGCCCTGACCCGTAAGATAATATTGCCATTCGTCGCTGTCCGGGTGCCAGTGCAGCTCCCGCATGCCTCCCGGTTCAATCTCCACCAGCGCAGCGGCAATAGCCACCGAGACGGGAAAATTGCTGGAATCCACGATCCGCGCCGTTCCGCCCGGCGTCCGGATCGGCTCCTGCGCAAGCAACCTGTACGTGAAGCTCTGCGGGACAGTGCCATACGGATCGGGTACCTGCTGGGTCGGAATCGGACCCGGCACCGGAGCCTGGTACATGTAGCGCTGATGCCTGGGGATATGCTCGAAGGCGCTTTCGGGCACGCCGAAATTCGCGGCCAGCACGTCCTTGGGCGTATGGGCCAGCCAGTCGGAGATCGTAAACGTATCGTTCTCGGAGAAGCTGCCGTTGTCGAATACGAGCAAAAACTCGCAGCCTTCCTCCAGCCCTTGGATCGAATGCGGGATGCCGGGAGGAAAATACCACAGGTCTCCCACGCCCACATCGGCAATAAAATTTCGCCCGTTCTGATCGACCGCGGTAATGCGCGCTCTGCCGATGATGACGAACGCCCATTCCGCTTCTTTATGCCAATGCAGCTCCCGTACGCCTCCGGGTGTCAACCGCATGTTGACCCCCGCGATCGTGGTGGAGACAGGCAGCTCTCTTACCGTAACCTCCCGGGACCATCCGCCATGCTCCAGCCGCATGTGGGTATCGGAGAATGAAAATTTCAGATTCGGGACCGTGCCGGCATCGGTTGCCGGAGGAACCAGCATGTTCGGGTTCTCCAGGTCCCGCAGCACATCCCGCGGACCGGGATCGGTCGCGCCTGCCCCATCCTCCCTTATTGGCTGCGGCACATACGCATAGCCGCGATGCTCCGAAGGTCGTCTATCCATCGCACACACTCCTCCGCTTCCAATCGAATCCGCCGGCGTTCGTTCAA
Organism: Paenibacillus sp.; assembly: GCA_031180825.1. Classification (GTDB taxonomy): domain Bacteria; phylum Bacillota; class Bacilli; order Paenibacillales; family NBRC-103111; genus Paenibacillus_G. The sequence goes on from JAPSLM010000003.1 coordinate 50,115, forward strand.
CCCAGCATATAAGTCTATGAACGGCATCCGTGCACATATGACGAAGTTGGAAAAAGCCAAGCGCCGTCATCCGACAAGGTTGTACAAAATCGCCGAACGTCTTTTCAAAGCAAGCGGAAATATGGTATGATGGATTTACCAAAAAAGTTATTGCCTGCAAACCAGAGAGGCCGCGAATGTTCCAGCATCCGCGACCTCGCTACAATAGATTGCCCTCAAGGCGATCGGCGCAAGGAATAACCAAGCGGTAGACCTCTCGGGTTCCAAGGCTCAAGGGAGGTCTACTTCTTTTTTAAGTAGGAAAGTAAAGCGAGAATAAACATGCCGAACATGAACATCAACGTTACGGCATCCTTTACTTCCATGGCATCACCTCCTTCCGGATTCGCTTATGCGAACCCATGAATGGCAGGGGTGTGCCAACCGTCCTTGAGTGCCTTTTCCACTATTGCATCCACATTATACCATACAGCATGATAAATGAGAACATATTTTCGTATTTTATATTTTTTCCCGGCCGTTAAGCATTGGCAACCTTGCCCAGCAAATATACAAGCAATTGCTGGTTATGCAAGGAAATGCGGCTCAAATACTGCTGCAAAAACCGTTCTCGGATTTGCACGCCGCGTTCGCATTCGAAGCGTCCTTTCTCCGTTACCAGCACCCACACGATCCGGCGGTCCTTCTCGTCACGCTCTCTTGTGATTAGCCCGCTCTTCTCCATCCGGTCAAGCAGCGTCGTAATCGCCGCGGGCGTCGTCGCCAAATACTCGATGAAATCCGAAGGCTTCATCCGGTCCCGCTCGGAAGCGAGGAGCCTTTCGAGCACCGTAAGCTGGCCTTCCGTCAGCGTCGGAGCGAGCTCCGTTTCCATATGCGTGCGCAAATCTTTGGACAATTTCCACCACAGCTTGGCAAATTCCTGAGTTATCACGATCATCACTCCCGAAAGACCAATCTTTTCCCTAATTATAGCATTGACCTCCGTCTTTTTAAAGGTTAACCCCATGAATATTTTAGGACATAAAACGATAAAATCGGGTACCTTTTGACGGAGTTCAACATATACTGCACATGGGACGTTCGCCTATACGCGGAGCTTGTCAATCCATGGAAGACAAGGAGTGGAAGGAATGGAAGACTGGAAGCGCAAAATCGGAGAAACCGCATTGACCAAAGGAATCATAAACGACCCAGACTGGCTCGAAAAGCTGGACGATTCGATGCCGGTATGGGCCGTTCTGCAATTGATGCTGGAGCTGCTCGAAAAGCTCGAGCCGCAGTACACCAGCTATGATTAAGTAATCTTCAAAATGTCCGTTATCGTTTCGTTTTTATTGACCGGAACGACGCATTTCCCCGTGGATTTGCGGTCATCAATCGGCGTCCGCTCGGTAGAGATCGTCACTCTTCCGCCCGTACTGAGGATGGCGGTCAGGTCGAACGGCTCTTTAACTACAAAAGCGCCTCTCAGCTCCGATCCGTTCGGCTTTACCCGCTTGCCTTCCTTGAATTCAAACGTAATGATCCCTTTGCCCCCGCGTCCCTGAACGGGATAGTCCGCGACGAGCGATCGCTTCGCATACCCAAGCTCCGTCATCACGATGACTTCTCCTTCGTCCCCGTCGATCCAATCGGCGGCAATGACTTCATCGTCATCCTTAAGCTGAATGCCGCGAACGCCGGCAGCGGCGCGTCCCATCGGATTCACTTCATCCTCCTTGAATCGGATGGCCATCCCCTGCTTCGTGACCAGCAGCAGCTCCTTTGAGCCCGTGCTGAGCAAGACGTCGATCACCGCGTCCTGGTCGCCGACTTTGCAAGCGACGATCCCGGTCGACCGGTTCGTAAAATATTCCTTCAGCTCGGTCCGCTTGACCTGCCCTTTGCGCGTAACGAACACGAGCGATTTGCCCGGCTCCTCGAAATCCTTGACCGGCAGCACGTGAATAATGCGGTCATCCTTCGAAATCGGAATGACATTGACGATGGCGGTGCCGTTTTCCTTCCACTTGTACTCCGGAATCTGATGGACAGGCAGCAGGAAGTACTGCCCTTTCTGCGTGAAAATAAGCAGGCTCTCCAGCGTATTGACATCGAGCAGATAGCGGAGATGGTCGCCTTCCTTCAGTCCTGTCTTGTCAATCTCGCCGCCGGAGCGGATAAACGACAGCTTGCCCGTACGCTTGATATAGCATTCGCTGGAAAGCGTAACAAAGACGTCTTCGGCCGTTACCATAACTTCCAGATTGACCTTCAGCTCTTCCACTTCGTCCTGGATGTCCGACCGGCGGTCGATGCCGTACTTGTCGCGAATTTGCGACATTTCATCCTTGATGACGGCCAGAAGCTTCTTCTCGCTGCCAAGAATCCCTTTCAGATAGGCGATCGTTTTCTGAACGTCCTTCCATTCTTTTTCCAAAGAATGAATTTCCAGATTCGTCAAACGATACAGCTGCAAGGTCAAAATCGCATCGGCTTGCCGTTCGGTAAAGCCGAACTTGGCGACGAGGTTGTTCTGGGCGTCCTGACGGTTTTTCGACGCTTTGATCGCGGCGATAACCTCGTCCAGAATGTTGAGGGCCTTGACGAGCCCTTCGAGCACATGGGCGCGGTCTTCCGCCTTCTCCAGCTCGAATCGCGAGCGGTGGGTGACCACTTCTTTCTGATGGTCGATATATGCCTCCAGCATATCGCGCAATCCGAGCTGCTTCGGCGTCTTGTTGACGATGGCGACCATGTTGAAATTATAGGCTACCTGCAGATCGGTTTTTTTGAACAAATATGCCAAAATCCCTTGCGCATCCGCATCCTTTTTCAATTCGACGACAATTCGAAGGCCCTCGCGGCCGCTTTCGTCACGGACCTCCGCAATGCCTTCGATCTTTTTCTCCAGACGGATATTTTCCATCGCCGTCACCAGACGGGATTTTACAACCTGGTACGGAATCTCGGTGATGACGATCTGCTGGCGTCCGCCGCGCAGGTCCTCGATCGCCGTGCGCGCCCGCACATAGATGCGGCCCCGGCCGGTCCGGTACGCCTCGCGTATTCCATCCGAGCCCATAATAATGCCGCCGGTCGGAAAATCGGGGCCTTTGATGGCGCCCATCAAATCCTCCAGCGTGCTGTCCGGCTTATCGATTAACGCAATGCAGGCGTTGACTACCTCGCGCAGGCTGTGCGGCGGAATCTCCGTCGCAAACCCGGACGAGATGCCGCTGACGCCGTTGACAAGCAAATTCGGAAAACGCGAAGGCAGCACGACCGGCTCCTTCGTCGTATTGTCGAAGTTGTCCTTGAACAAGACCGTCCGCTTCTCGATATCCCGCAGCAGCTCCATTGCGATTTCGGACAGCCGCGCTTCGGTATACCGCATCGCAGCCGGCGGGTCGTCGTCCATCGAGCCCCAGTTGCCGTGGCCGTCCACCAGGACATGGCTCATTTTCCAAGGCTGCGCCATCCGCACCATGCCTTCGTAAATCGAGGCGTCGCCATGCGGATGGTAATTGCCCATGACGTCCCCGACCGTCTTTGCCGATTTGCGGTACGGCTTATCCGGCGTATTCCCCGAATCGTACATAGCGTACAAAATACGGCGCTGCACCGGCTTCAGCCCGTCCCGCACGTCCGGGATCGCGCGGTCTTGGATGATATATTTGGAATACCGGCCGAACCGGTCGCCTACAACCTCTTCCAGAAAGGCCGGCAAAAAATTTTCCAGGATACTCACAAAAGGCCCCCCGTTTATTCTTCATATTCCGTAAAATCCACGTTCTCGATGATCCAGCGCTTCCGCGGATCGACTTTATCCCCCATCAGCGTAGATACGCGCCGCTCGGCTTTGGCCGCATCCTCGATCTGCACCTGCAGCAGCGTGCGCGTCGCCGGGTCCATCGTCGTTTCCCAGAGCTGGTCGGGGTTCATCTCACCGAGTCCCTTGTAACGCTGCAGCTCGATATTTTTGCCGAGCTCCTTCGTTAAAGCCTGCAGCTGCTCATCGGTCCAAGCATAACGGACCACGGTGTTCTTGCCCGCTTTTTTCGTCACCTTGTACAGCGGCGGCTGGGCTATGTACACCTTGCCGGCGTCAATGAGCGGCTTCATGTACCGGTAAAAGAACGTCAGAAGCAGCACTTGAATATGCGCGCCGTCGGTATCGGCGTCCGTCATAATGATAATTTTCGCATAATTGCTTTCCGACTCGTCGAATTCCGGGCCGACCCCTGCGCCGATAGCGGCAATGATCGCCTTGTATTCATCGTTTTTCATAATATCGAGCAGCTTGGCCTTCTCCGGGTTCATCGGCTTGCCCTTCAGCGGCAAAATCGCCTGGTGCTTCGAATCGCGCCCCTGCTTCGCCGACCCGCCGGCGGAGTCCCCTTCGACGATGAACAGCTCGTTGCGGGTATAGTCCTTCGATTGCGCCGGCGTCAGCTTGCCGCCGAGGTTCGAGCTTTCGCTCTTGCCCTTCTTGCCGCTGCGCACCTCTTCCCGCGCCTTTCTTGCCGCTTCGCGCGCTTTGGCCGACTGGATCGCCTTCTTCATGATCATCTGCGCGACCTGCGGATTTTCTTCGAGGAATACCGCCATCTTATCGGAGACGACCGAATCGACCGCGCTCCGCGCCGAAGCGCTGCCCAGCTGGTCTTTCGTCTGGCCGACGAATTCGACCTCGCCCATCTTGATGTTGATGACCGCCATCATGCCTTCGCGCAGGTCCTGCCCGTCCAGATTTTTCTCCTTCTCCTTCAGCATCCCGTTCCTGCGCGCATAGTCGTTCATCACGCGGGTATAGGCGGTTTTGAAGCCCGTTTCGTGCGTTCCTCCGCCGCGCGTCGGAATCGAGTTGACGAACGATACAAGCGTCTCCGTGTAGCCGTCGTTATACTGCATCGCCACTTCGACTTCAATTTCGTCTTTCTCCGCTACGAAGTGAATGACGTCGTGCAGCACCGTTTTTTCCTCGTTCAAAAACTGCACGAATTGGCTGGCGCCGCCTTCGTATTGGAACTCCTCCTGCTTATCCGCCCGCTGATCGGTCAAGGTAACCTTCAGCCCCGAGTTCAAAAAGGCGATTTCCTGCAGCCGCTCGTACAGCGTATCGAAATTGATCGTCGTTCCGCCTTGAAAAACGCGCTTGTCGGGCTTGAACGTCACCTTTGTTCCGGTTTTGCGCGTCGTCCCGATCACTTCCAGACCGGTGACCGGCTCCCCGACGCGCTCCTTGCCTTGTTTATCGACCCAATATTCAAACCGCTGGCGGTGTATTTTGCCTTCGCGGTAAATTTCCACTTCCAGCCATTCGGACAGCGCATTCGTCACGGAAGCGCCTACGCCGTGCAGACCGCCGGACTTTTTATATCCCCCGCCGCCGAACTTGCCGCCGGCATGAAGCATCGTAAACACCACCTGCGGTGTGGGAATCCCCGTTTTGTGCATGCCGGTCGGAATGCCTCGGCCGTTGTCGCATACCGTCACCGACTGATCCTTATGGATCGTCACGTCGATTTGCGTACAATGCTTGGCGAGATGCTCATCCACGGCATTATCGACGATTTCCCAGATCAGATGGTGAAGCCCGGACGCGCTGGTGCTGCCGATATACATCCCCGGCCGCTTGCGTACCGCCACCAGTCCTTCGAGCACCTGGATATCGTCTGCACCGTAGTCCGCCGGCGCTGCTGTCGTTTTTCCAAACAAATCGAGTTGATCCGCCATCGCAGCCTCCCTAAAAACACCTATGTCTCCGCAACATTATAACATTTGAACGGATTAGTTCAATACATCTTTTTTCGTGAATACCGCAAACGAGACGATCACCGACGCGATTCCCCATACGGTCAGCACCGCCAAGGAGAACGGCAAATCCATGCCTTTGATGGGCGGAAGCGTCCCGCTGAGATAGGTCGTCAAATTCAAGTTGACCATGAACAAATATTTGGCCGCCTCCCAGGAAGACACCATATTGGTCAGAATCGTGCCCGAGATGAGCAGCGCCAGCATGATGCCCATTCCCGCCGCCGTGCTGCGCACGAGCACCGAGATCATCAGCGTCATCACCGCGACGACGAGCGCCGCATACCAGACCAGCCCGAATTCCATAATCAGGTACAGCCACTGCTCTACCGGACGGACGAACGAGAAGTCGACCTCCGTCCCCTTCACCTGAAACCCGAAGAAGACCGGCATGTCCCAGCCTCCGTAGCCGAACACGAGGCCGGAGATAAGATAGCATAAAGCCGCTGTCGCAATCACGATAAACGAGGTGAACAAGATCAGACTTATCAGCTTGCTCAGGAGAATTTTCCAGCGCTGGACCGGACGCGTCAGCAGCAGCTTGATCGTCCCCGTCGTATGCTCCCCGGATACCATATCGGCCGCAACGACCATAACCATGAGAGGAATAAACAGATTTACCGCATTTTTGACAAACTCTCTAGTAAAGGTTACCCCGTTCGGCTCGGCCGGATTCACATCTTTATCCAGATAGTACTGGGCCAGCTTCACTTCGACACGGCGCCACTGCTTCCATTCCTCGGGCACGCGTCCGCTGCTCAGACTGCGGGTATAGTCCACGATCTTCTGCCGCTGCTCGACCCGCCAATCGGTCGTCCCGAACTGCTTCCGGTTGTTTTCCGCCACCTTCATTTGCGCATACGTAAACATCGGAATGATCGCGGCCAAAATAAGCAGCACGACGAGCAGCCGCTTTTTTTTGATCATTTTGATGCATTCGTTCTTGACCAGCGGATACAAACTAACCAATGCGCTCACCCTCCGTCAGCTTCAGGAATAAATCTTCCAGGGTCGGAAGCTTGATTTCGATGCCGTGGAGCGCAACGCCCGCTTCCATAAGCCGCCTGGACAGCTCCGGAATCGCATCCGGATTTTGCAGGGCGGCCAGCTTGGGCGCCCCTGACTCCGTCCCGGCCTCATCCGCAAACGAGACCGACTGCACCTCGGGATGCGATTGCAGCACCTTTAACGCAGCTTCCGCCGGAAGCGCGCTCCAAATAACCGTACTGACGGATTCATCCACGAGCGACGAAACCTCGCCGACCGTAATCACCTCGCCGTGGCTTATAATGGCGACGCGGTCGCACATTTGCTGAATTTCGCTGAGCAGATGGCTGGAAATAAACAGGCTGAGTCCGGTCTCCGCCAATTGGCGGATAAATTCCCGCAGCTCCTTGATTCCCTGGGGATCAAGGCCGTTGGTCGGCTCGTCCAAAATAAGCAGCTTCGGGTTGTTCAGAAGCGCTTGGGCGATGCCCAGACGCTGCCTCATCCCGAGCGAGTACGTTTTGACTTTATCGTGGATGCGCGCATCCATACCGACAATGTCCACTACCTCACGGATTCGCTTCTCGCCGACGCCCGGCAGCATCCGGGCAAAATGCTCCAGATTTTCCCAGCCGCTGAGGTACGAATACAGCTCCGGATTTTCCACAATACAGCCCACATATTGCAGCGCTTCATTATGCTCCTTGTGCACGTCGTAGCCGCAGATGCGGATCGAGCCTTCCGTCGGCTTGATCAAGTCGACCAGCATGCGGATCGTCGTCGTTTTCCCCGAGCCGTTCGGTCCGAGAAAGCCGAAAATTTCCCCGGCGCGCACGTCGAACGAAATGCCTTTGATGATCATCCGTTTGCCGATCTTTTTCTTTACGTTATCGACCGCCAGAACAATGTCCGCGTCTCTGCCTTTCCGGTGCTGTTCTCCGCCCTGAGCCATGCGTTTCCGTCCTCCCCGCTATTTCAAAATATCGACGATCCGATCCGCGATCCGGTCGTAGCCGTCCTGGTTCGGATGAAAGTGGTCGGTATACAAATACTTGTTCAAATTCAGCTCGAACAAATCGTATGTCGGCACCAGCGTGATGTTCGGATACCGGTTCGCCAAATCGAACGCCGCCGCGTTCCATTGACGGATGATCGGGGCCCCTTCGCGCTGAGGGTCCAGATCAAGGAACGGATGATACAAGCCGACGTAAAAAATGCGCGCGTGCGGACTTGCCTTGCTGACCCGGTCGAAAATTTGCTCCAAACGCTTCAATGCATCCGGGATACGCTCCGCCGCCGCTTTCGGATTAAATCCCGCGCCGGCCTCCTGATCCGGCGTGCCCGGGGCCTCGGCATTTTGCGGCGGCTGCCCCTTCGAAGGGTCCCCGCCCGATCTGTCCCCGTCCGTGCCGCCGCCTGAACTAAAGATACCTGCGCCGCCCTGGAATAAATCGTTGCCGCCGATCGTCAGCAGCACGAGATCAGCCTCGGACAGCGACTTGGCGATATCGGCCTTCCGGTCCCAATCCTTGAGCACGTCGGCCGTCCGGTAGCCCGGAATCGCAAAATTGTTGTAAACGAATACCGGCTTGCCCAACTGCTTCTCCAGCTTGTCCTTTACGCCGCCGACATATCCTTTGCCCGACAAATCGCCGGTGCCTGCGCTGAGCGAATCGCCAAGCGCCACGATGCGGATCTGTTCCTTCGCTTCCCAGTTGTCCGTCTTCGGTTTTTCCGCCGGCTGCTGCGGGGCCTCGGTTGCGTCCTGAGCAACGGGCTTCGGAAAAATAATCTGATTGATGCCGTAGGCGAATCCCACAGCGCACAGTACCGTTGATAACAGCGCGGCAAAACCGACGGTCCGCCACAACCATCGCGTGGATTTCATGCGTTCTCCCCCAGTTTTCAGTAACTATACATTTTAGAGTAGCGGTTTGCTGCGCGATTTGCAAACTTTGGGGAGGCAAGGGGATGAAAGAAGAGGGAAACCAGAGGCAATCGATATGAGGAGAAAAGCGTCAAACGGCAAGTCAGACGCTTAAATATTTTAGCGGATTTTGCTGTTGGCCGTTCTTGATGATCTCGAAATGCAGGTGGACGCCGGTCGAATTTCCCGTGCTGCCCATCACGCCGATGCTGTCGCCTTTTTTGACGGCGTCCCCTTCGCGGACTCCGACCTTGCTCAAATGCCCGTACAACGTCTCGTACCCGTTCCGATGATCGATGACGATGCAGTTGCCGTAGCCCGATTTCCAGCCGGCGAACGTGACTTTGCCATGATCGGCGGCCAATATCGCCTTTTTCTCCGAAACGAAATCCGTCCCGTTGTGATTTCTCCCCCAACGCCGCCCGAACTCGCTCGTTACTTTGGGCTGCAGCACCGGCAGGGCGAACTTGCCCGTACCTTTGCCGGGAATCACCTTCGTCCCTTGCTTCACCACCGTTCTAACCGGCACCTCGAGGATCGTCTCGTCGATCACCGTCCGGCTTGCGGGCTCGCCGTTCACGCGGACGGATTCGTAGATTACCTGCTTCCAGCCGGGCTTGCCGTGAGCCACAATCTGAATGACGCCCTCCTGCAGCTCGCTGTCCTTTTCATAGACAATGCCGCTCGCTATCCGGACGTGCTCGGTGCGTGTCTCGACGGTTTTGACCGACAAGAGCGGCTGATGGACCGAAAGCTTAAGCGTCTGTCCGACGCGGATCAAGTCCTTCTTAATCTCCGGATTGTTCGCCCGGATCACATCGGCGGCGACTTGAAACTTCTGCGCAATGACCGAGATGCAGTCCCCTTTCTGCACCGTATAGGTAATAGGCCGGGCGGCTCCGCTTACAATCCGGTTCAGCACGGCCTCGGCCGCCTCCACCCTGCCCGGGGCGACGTCCGTTTCGAGAAGCTGTACGTCCTGCATAAATTCGGCGGTCGTTTTTCCCTTCGGCCGATTTCCGGGGCCTGCATCCGACAATATCAATGCCTCCTTGGGCACATTCAAAAAAGGCGCTTTCACCCGTTCCAAAAGGGCAGCGGCTGTTTCGACGTCCTTGACAATGCCGACCGTCGTGCCATCGATCCGAATCTCGGTGGCAAAAAAGGCAAAAACAAGCTTATCGTTCAGCGCGGCGATCACCGCATCATTGTCGTAAGCACCCTGGAACGTCTTGTTTCCTTCGAACCGAAGCCGCTCCAGATTGGACGTGATGCGAGCGTGGTCATACTGCCGGCCTATTTCCTCGTACCGGGCCGCCTTCCACTGCCTGACAATTTCCGGGTCGCTGACCGTCCCTACATGCTGATCGTCCAAAAACACGTCAAACCGGTAGAAAGGCTGCGCCTTCGCGAACCAGCGGCCCGAGATCAAGACGGCGACGATAACCGCAAAGGCCGTTCCCCATTGCACCAGCTCCAGCAGCAAGCCGGGTGTGACGATGCGCTTTTTCAACGTCCTTCCCTCCCCGTAACGGATCGTTTCGATACGTTCTGACCGGCGAACAAGTTTACTTCCCCATATATATGTCGGAGGTACGGCGAGTAGACAAAAAAACAAAAAACCCCCGACGTTTCTGCTTCCGCAAAAACGACGAGGGATGGTGATCCGCTTACTTGGACGCCAGTTGATCGGCCATACGATGAAGGTTGGTTAAGCTGATATGCAGACTGTCCAGCGGATGGCCCGGACAAACGTCCTGCTCCACCGCGTACCATTCGATGCCGTTGGCTTCGCCCCACTGCAAAATCGGGATGAAATCGATGACGCCCGTACCTACTTCGGCAAACGTCTGACGCTCGTCATTCGACATATCTTTCAGGTGAATGATCGGCATACGGCCGGCATAGGGGCGGATAAACGGCACCGGATCGAGGCCGGCCTTTTTCACCCAGTATACGTCGACTTCGGCCAGCACGGCATTGTCCTTGGACGGTTCAAGCAAATATTCGAGCGCGGATACCCCGTTCACGGTCGTCTCGAACTCGAACGCATGGTTGTGGTAGCTGAGCCGGAAGCCGAGCGGAGCGAGCTTCCCCGCCACTTCGTTCAGCTTGGCGCGTACCGCCCGGTACCCTTCTTCTCCGCGCAGATCGGCAGCGATGAACGGGCAGATCAGGTCGCGCGTGCCGAACAGCTTCGCCTGCTCGACAATCGTTTCAAGCTCGTTTTGCAGCGCTTCGTAGCTTACGTGCATCCCGGCGGCGCCAAGCCCCGTCTCTTTCAGCACGGCGGCGATTTCTTCGGCCGTATAGCCCCGCAAGCCGGAGATTTGCACGCCGCTCCAGCCCATACGCTTCAAATCCCGCAGCACGCCCGGAAAATCCTTCTCAAGCTCGTCCCGCAGCGTATACAATTGTGCCGCAAACTTGTTTTTCAAAACGATGTCAGCTCCTTTGAGTCGAGAGAGCGCATGAAGCAGACGATGCCCTGACCAATGCGCTTCCGATTAATTGTTCACGTTAACAATCATATCACAACGGCCAACTTCTGTTAACCCGTTTCTTTCAAAAAGCGGTACTGCGCTTGAATCAGTCCGTGATAAATGCCCTGGTGGCGCATCAGCTCCTCGTGATCGCCCTGCTCCATAATCCGTCCGTGATCCAATACGAGAATATGATCGGCATGCCGAATCGTCGACAGCCGGTGAGCGATGATGAAGGAGGTCCGTCCCGCCATGAGCGTCTTGAGCGCTTCTTGAATTTTCAGCTCCGTCTCCGTATCGATGCTGGCCGTCGCCTCGTCGAGAATGAGGATGCGCGGGTCCGCCAGAAGCGCCCGGGCAAACGAAAGCAGCTGACGCTGTCCCATCGACAGCACGTTCCCTCTCTCCTGCACCTCGGTATCGTAGCCGTTCGGCAAATTTATGATAAACTCATGAGCGCGGACAGCCTTCGCCGCCGCCTCCACTTCCTCATCGGTCGCATCGAGCCGCCCGAACCGGATATTGTCGCGAATCGTTCCGGAGAAAATGAACGTATCCTGAAGCACGATCCCGATCTGCGAACGCAAGCTCTGAATCGTGACATCGCGGATATCGTAGCCGTCGATGACGATGCTGCCGCCCGTTACATCGTAAAAGCGGCAAAGCAGATTGATGATCGTGCTTTTGCCCGAACCGGTATGTCCGACGAGCGCGATCGATTGCCCCGCCTTCACGCTCAAATCGATCCGCTGCAGCGCGTGCCGTCCGGGCTCGTATTCGAACTCCACCTGCTTGAAATCGATGTCTCCGCGAATCGTCGGCAGCGGCCGGGCTGTTTCCTTCTCCGCCACGTTCGGCTGCTCATCGATAAATTCGAAGATCCGCTCCGACGAAGCCATCGCAATAAGCATCTGCGAATACATTTGGCCGAGCCGGTTGATCGGCTCCCAGAAGCTGCCGATGTAAGAGGCGAAGGCGACGAACAAGCCTACCGTCATTTCCCCGCTTTGAATGAAGGAGGCGCCGAGCAGGAACAAAATAAAGTAGCCGACCGCCCCGGTGACCTCGATGATCGGGTTAAACGACTGGTTCAAGGTCGATGCGCGGTTCCACGATTTATGGTTGTCCTGATTCATTTGCTCGAAATAAGCGATGTTCTGCTTTTCCTGCGTGAACGCCTGCGTCACCTTGATCCCTTGGATGCATTCGTTCAGATGGGCGTTAATGCGCGACGTCTTCGTCTGGACGACCTGCCAGGCCCGGCGAATTTTCACGCGCAGCCTTGTCGAAATCAGGAACATGATCGGCACCGTAACAATAATCGCTGCACCCAGCTTAACGTTGTAAAATAATAGGATGAAGATGATGCCGATCAGCTGCACACAGTCGATCATCAGGTTGACCGCGCCGTTTGTCAGCAAGTCTTGAAGCGAGTTCACATAGTTCGTCACGCGAACGAGAATCGAGCCTGCCGGACGCTTGTCGAAAAACCGGAACGACAGCCGTTGAATATGGCTGAACAGATCGTGGCGCAAATCATAGATGATCCGCTGGCCGATCTCGTTCGTATACCGGATACGATAGTTGTTCGCGAGCCACTGAATGACATACAGCACGAGCATGGCGCCCACGCAAAGCGCGAGCAGCTTGCCGTCCTTCTGCTTCAGCGCGTTGTCGATCGCAAAGGCGATCAGAAGCGGATTCAGCAGCTTCGTCAGAGCCCCGACGGCCATCATCATCAGGATGACCGGCGCCATCTGCTTTGCATACGGCTTCATATATTTGCCGACTCGCTTCACTTGAACCCAGTCGAACCCTTTGTCAAGTTCCTCGTCGTCTTGGTAGACGAAGCGGGATTTCAGCAGTTCCTCGCCTTCCGGCTTGGAGCCGCCGGATGAATTGTTCCGTTGTCCGCTCAATGTGCGAGCCCCCTTACGTTAGCTTGAGAGGCAACGGCCGCTTCCGCCGCCGCCCCGGTATGCTCCGGTTGTTCTTCGGAACCGGCAAACCTGGACGCTTCATGGACCGATTCCGTACTTGCCTCGATTTCCTCCGGCTGATCGGCAAATTGAATTTTGTACGTTTCGAGGTACGGCCCCTCCTGCTTCATGAGCTCGGCGTGGGTGCCTCGCTGCACGATGCGGCCCTCATCCAGCACTAAAATCTCATCCGCATGCTTCAGCGAAGAGATGCGGTGCGCGATAATAAATGTCGTACGGCCCTTCATCACCTCTTCAAAGCCTCGTTGAATCTCGTGCTCGGTTTCCATGTCTACGGCGCTTGTGGCATCGTCGAGAATTAAAATTTTCGGATTTTTCAACAGCGCCCGCGCAATCGCAATCCGCTGTTTTTGTCCGCCGGACAACCCGAGGCCCCGTTCGCCGACGATCGTATCGTAGCCCATCGGCAGCTCCATGATGAAATCGTGCGCTTTGGCCAGCTTCGCCGCCTGAATGACCTCTTCCATCGTCACGTCGCTGACACCGTAACCGATGTTGCCTTTAATGCTCGAGGAAAACAAAAACGTCTCCTGGAATACGATTGCCATTTGACTGCGCAGACTTTCCAGCGAAATGTCGCGGATGTCCGTTCCATCGAGCGTGATCCGGCCGTCCTTCACATTGTAGGCCCGCAGAAGGAGCTGAATGACGGTCGATTTCCCGGAGCCTGTGCCGCCGAGCAGACCGATCACCGAGCCGGCGGGCGCATCGAGATTGAAGCCGGCGAGCGCCGGCTGCTTATCCGTATACGCAAACGTCACGTTGTCGAACCGGACGTGGCCCTGTACCTGATCCGGCTGCAAAACAAGCGCATGTTCTTTATTTTTCACGTGTTCGTATTGATGCAGCACTTCGAGCAGCCGTTCACCGGCCGCTTTCGATTGCGTAAAGTTGTTGATATGAAAGCCGATCCCCCACATCGGACCGATGATGTACCAGATCAAGCTGAAAAAGGCGACAAGCTCCCCGAGCGAAATGCTTTCGTTGATGACCATCCAGCCGCCGACTCCGAGCAGGATGACTACGCTCAGGTTGGCGAACAGCTCCATCAGAGGAAAATATTTGGCCCAAATGCCCGCGGTCAACACGTTGTTTTCCTTGTAATTTCCGTTTCGTTCGGCAAATTTGTCAATTTCATGCGATTCTCTCGCGAACGATTTGACCGTGCGCACCCCGGTGATGTTTTCCTGCACGGAGGTCGTCATGCTGCTCATCGATTGCCGGATCGACCGGAACGCCGGATGAATTTTTCCCTCGAACCGGATTGCCGTGTAGACGAGGAACGGCATGAAAATCATGGTGAGGAGCGTAAGCTGCCAATTGATGGACACCATCATGACGATGCCGAAAGCAAACATCATGACCACGTTCAAAATCTGGACGAAGCCGAAGCCGATAAAATCCCGTACGGCCTGCAGATCGGCTGTAAGGCGCGACATCAGATCGCCTGTGCGCGCTTTGTCGTAATACTGAAACGACAAATACTGCAGCTTCCGGTAAAGTGCGGCCCGCAGGTTGAATGCGGTTTGGTTGCCGAGCCGCGCACTGGTCGCGCCGTGCAGAAACTGAAACGTTGCTTTGACGATCATCACGCCGGCCACGAGAAGCGCCAAGTACGGGACGGCCGAGAACTGTCCTTTCGAAATCACTTCGTCGATCAAGTACCGAAGCAGATTCGGGTACACGAGCCCCAGCGCCGTCGCCGTCATCAAACAAACGATCGAGGCATACAGAAACCTTCGTTCCGACCAGTAAAACTCCTTCAGCTGCTTAAATACTTCCATGGAGCTCCTCCTTCTCCGGCTTTGCTGCGAGAGCGCTTCCTTTTCATGCAAAGCCTTTGCCGACACATTTTTTTCTCACGGAATACGGCGGTAGAGCCGCAAAAGCAAAAATGGCTTTCGAAGCAGGTCTGTTGCTCCGAAAGCGTTTCAGCTATGAGAAGAAGTGTAGCATCATCCCCAAGGGGCGGCAAATACGGGTTGCCCCATAATCTTGATTTTCCCACAGTATTCCTTCAAATCGTCACAATATGGAAGCGCAGCGCCACTATTTCTCCCGAATAATACGAAATCGTCAAAATGTAAGCCCTTTCACAAAAACAAAAAAGCGAGGCCGCCCGTTATCGGACAACCTCGGATGCAGCGCGTTTGTACTCCGCTAAAAGGAAAGGCGTTCATCGAAAAATATCGTTATTTCATCCAATAAAATTCAACAATTTGCCGTGCTTCGCCTGAAGCTCATTCAAGTCGACCTTCATTTCAAGCGCTTCGAGCAGCCCTTCGCCGTGCTCCTCCAACGCCTGCCGGAGCCGGGCCGCCAGCTCCCGCATGACGCTTCGCAGCTGCTCTGCATAGGCTTCCTCCAGGAAGGCCGCTTGCGTATCGGCAAAGCGTGTCATCGGCGCGTTCAACCGGGCCTCCAGCTCCCGGCGCAGCTCCGTTTTCCCCTCGCCTTCGAAGAAGTGCTTCGCATTTTTGAAGAAGCCTGCCAGCCATTTGGGCTGAACGTCTGCTGCCTCCAGCATCGCGTTCAGCTCCGGCGTCTTCAGCTTGAACGGCTCGAACCCCGGAGCTTCGAAGGACGGGATTCCCGCGCTCCGGATGGCCTCGGACCAATTCTCCGACGCGGCAGCCGCGATGCGGTTGATTTTGTTCTCGATCCGCAGCGTGGTTGCCAGCACCTCCTGGTTCAAATCGAAGGAAAGCATCCGTCTCAGATCCTCCCATGCAGACAGCATGACCGTTTTCGGATCGCGGCGGTCGTCGCGGAATACGGCCGGGTTGAAGGCCGTATTGAACAGATCGCCGAAGCGGTAGGACGTGCGCTGCTTGACATAGTACAGCAGCTCTTGAATTTCCTTGGACAGCTCGCGGGCTTCCGCGTCCGTATCAGGGGCGGCCAGCCTCTTCTGGGCTTCGGCAAGCGCCGTACGCAGCGCTTCGGCTTGGCGGCGGCGCTCCGACGCATCCGCCCGGGAGCTGTCCATCCAGCGCTGAAGCACGTCGGCCGCGCGGCGGATATCCGCATCGCCCGCCCGGACCGCCATCTCGGTCAGCTCCGCGAACGTAAAGCGGACGAATTCCCGCTCGAAGCGCAAAATGCCCGATTGCTCGACCGTCTCCCGGTCCTGCTGGATTTTCCCTTCGAGCGCATAGTAGCTCGACAACGGATAAATCCGCGGGTGCCGGATCCCGTGCTGGAGCAGGTTCGTTTCGACGTGCTTGACGACCCCGTCCAGCTCTTCGGCGGAGGAAGCCAAGTCTGCGGCGTTAACGATGAAAAACATTTTATCCAGCTCGAAGCTGTCTTTCACGCGTCCGAGCTGCAGCAAAAACTCTTTATCCGCATGGGAAAACGCATGGTTATAATACGTAACGAACAAAATCGCGTCGGCATTCTTGATATAATCGAACGCTACGCCGGTATGACGGGCGTTAATGGAATCCGCTCCCGGCGTATCGACCAGAACGACGCCCTGCTCGGTGAGCGGGTTCGCATAGTACAGCTCGATCAGCTCGACGAAGCACGACTTGGCCTCGTCGGCGGCATACCGGCCGAACTCGTCGGCCGTAACGCGCAGCTCCTGACCGAGGTGCGGGCTCATCTCCGCCCAGCCTTTCTCGACCGCTTTAAGAAACGCATAATGCGGCTTGCCCTTGCCCGGAATTTGATCGGCCGCCAGCCTATGAATGGCCGTCAGCGCCTTCTCCATCGAATCGACGGAAACGCCCAGAACTTCCAGCGAGTAGAACACGTCGGAGGCCAGCCGTTCCGGCGCTTTCATCCGTACTTTGGCCGTGCCGTGCGGCCAGCCCTCTTCCGGGTCCGGCGGCATGATTTTGTTGATCGCCGCGGTCGTCGGATTCGGCGAGACCGGCAGCACCCGTTCGCCGATCAGCGCATTGGCGAACGATGATTTGCCCGCGCTGAACGCGCCGAAGAGCGCGATCGTGAAGCGGTTGTTCGCCAGCCGCTCCGCCTTCTCTTCGAGCGAGCGGCGGATGCTTTGCAGCGCCGGGGCGCCGGCAAGCTCCTCCGCGGCGCCGCCTAAGCGTGCGGCGGCTTCGTGCAGCCGCCGCCGGTGTCCGCCTGCGGCGAGCGCGTCCGCGACGCCGTCGGCGTCGCCGCGGCCCGCCCGCTGCGCGAGCCACGCGAGGGACTCGCGTGACTCGCGCCCGGCGGGCGCCGCGGCCTGCGGCGCAGCCGCCGCTGCCGCAGGCGAGCCGGGCGCAGCCGCGGGCGCGGGCAGCGCCGGCGCGGCCGCGGCCGGCAGCTGCGCCAGCAGCGCGGCGCCGTAGGCGGCCTCGGCCTGCGCGAGGCGCTCCAGCTCGCGCAGGCCCGCGAGCCGCGCGTCGAGCTCGGCGAGCCGCGCGCGCAGCGCCGCGAGGCGCGGCTGCAGGGCGGCCGCCAGCGCCGCGATCAGCTCGTCGGCGGCCGCATACGCCTCCTTGCGGTACAAGCTTTTCGCTTCCGCGGCAATCTGCTTCGAGTAGGTCAGCGTATACTCGTTTCCGAACACCGCGGCCTCGTTCACCTGTCCGGCCAGCCATTCCGGCGTGAGCTCCACGCTGATCCGGTCGGCTGCCTCGTTTATAGCGCCCGCGGGCAGGCCGTGGCCTTCCAGCTTCGCTTTGACCGTCTGCTGTACGTGTCGCGCCACCTGCGTCTCCACTTGCGACGCAAAATCCTTATGCAGCGCAGCAAGCCGCTGCTCCCGCTCCGCCGTCGTCTTCGCGGCGGAGCCAAACCAGCCGACCTTGAAGCCGGGTCGCCGGCTTTCCAAATACGCGTGCGCGAGGTCCCGCGTCACGGCCGGAATGACGTTGGCGTTGTCCAAGACCGCCGCCACGTCTTTGCGCACCGCGGCCTGCAGCTCCGCCGGCAGCGATTCGATCCGCGCCAGCTCGGCGCCCGCCTCCGCGTACTCCGCCTGGACGGCGTCCAGATCTTCGCCGGAGGCAGCCAGCCGCTCGCGGATCGCTTCCTTCGCCGGCTCGTTGCGCTCGGCCATCTTCTCGGCGTGCGCCGCGGCAAGCGCGCGCGCCGACTTCTCGAGGCTGAGCCGCACGAGCGGCTGCCGCAGCCCGATCAATTGTCCGAGCAGCCCTTCCAGCTCGTTCCATTCGCTGGACGGATGATCCGGCACTTTGACCGAGGTGTAAACGATTCCGTCCGGGCGCACGCCCCAGCTGGCGAACGCTTCGCGCACGCCTTCCCGATAGGTGGTGAACGACAGCTCCTGCTCCCGGTGCTTATCGATCATATTCACGATCAAATAGAGCGGCTTGCCCCACTCCGTCATTTTTTTCGCAAACGCCAAATTAATTTCCGACTGCACATGGTTGTAGTCCATCACATAAAACACAACATCGGCCAAATGCAGCGCCGACTCTGTCGCCAATTGGTGCGCGTCGTCCGTCGAGTCGATTCCGGGCGTATCCAGCAGCGCCGCATGCTCTCCCAGGAACGGGATGGGGTAGCGAATTTCCACCGTTTCGATGGCCTCGCCGTTACGGCAGTGCTCCGCAAGCTCGTCCAACGGCACCGTTTCGGACCGTTGTTCTCCAACGCCTTGAGCCCGATCTTCTGTCTCGTTGCTGCGGTAAATAACCCGTGCCCCGGCTTCCCCGTTCACGATACTCACAATGTTCGCGCTCGTCGGAATCGGACTCGACGGCAGCAGCTGATGCCCGCACAGCCGGTTGATGAGACTCGACTTACCGGCGGAGAAGTGTCCGCAAAACGCCAAATAAAGCCGCTCGCTTTGCGCTTTCGCCAACAGCTGCCGCAGTTTCTTTCCGTTTTCTCCGTCCCCCGTTTGCTCTACCTGCGCAAGCAGCCCGCGAACGGCCGCTAGCATTTTATCCTGCGAGGTCCCGCTTCGCATCCCCTCTTCGTTCCCCGTGTCGACAAACGTCGTTTCCGCTATAGTCAATTCGCTTTTCATCGTTTCTCCTGCCCCTGTTCTTCCTCTGTCTAATACGAATGATATCGGCTTTTTCGTTTTCGGTCCACAGCCGTCTCCGCTGAAACGCGCCGGACAAAAAGAAAAAACCGAATCGCTTCGGTTTTTAGTGTACCATATTTTCGGTCTCCGGAATAAATATTTCGAAAACATCGCGATGCTGCAAAATCGTAATGTCCTTATCCTTCACTTTCATGACCACGACTTCCGGGCGCTGCTTCATACGGTTCAAATAATTTTCCGGTACGCTGCCCGACTCCGTTACGATGACGCCTTCCACCTGCTTCTCTTCGTTTTCCTCTAAAGGAGTCTCAAGCACTTTCTCGTAAATATCCGAAAACAGTTCAAAATCGCTGGTGTAGACCGATATGCATTTCATCTCTAATCCTATCCTTTCGTATTACGCTTCTTTAGTTTTTGCAGCCTTGACTGCTGCTTTCGCTTTTGGTATAGGCTTCCTATTCGAGTTCGATTTCATTCGTTTTTTACCTTCTCGGCAAAGATCGATCAAAGGGCAAACCTCGCATTTCGGGTTTTGCGCTTTACAGTGATAACGTCCGAAAAAAATGAGCCGATGATGCGTCTGCGTCCATTCTTCGCGCGGCACCCGTTTCATCAGCTTTTTTTCCACCTCGAGCACCGAATCGTTAACCCCGGCAAGCCCGAGCCGTTTCGACACCCGTTCCACATGCGTATCGACGGCGATCGCAGGCACGTCGAAGGCGTTGGAAACGACGACGTTCGCCGTTTTTCGTCCGACGCCCGGCAATTCCACCAGCTTCTCGTGTTCACGGGGCACTTCCCCGTTATACTTGTCCAAAAGCATTGCGCACAAAGCCTGAATATTTTTGGCTTTGTTCCGGAACAAACCGATCCGCCGAATGTCCTGCTCCAGTTCTTCGAGCGGTACGGCCAAATAGTCTTCCGGCCTCTTGTACTTTTGAAACAACGTGGCGGTTACTTTGTTGACCGTCTCGTCCGTACATTGGGCCGACAACAGGACGGCGATCGTCAGCTCGAACGCATTCGAGTGGTTAAGCTCGCAATGGGCATCCGGGAACATTTCGGCAATCGTATCCAATATGGTTCTCGCTTGCGTCTGGTTCATGCTCCCTATCCTTTCTTTCGCCTGTTTCTTACAGTTTACCGAAACGCTGCAGTCGAATCAATGACTAATGCCGACAAAATGCGAACTTTTTACGAAAAAACCGCCTATGCAGCAAGAAAAGTTCTCACTACACAGACGGCTCAAACCGGTTAAAAGTTTCAAATACACCGATCAGGGCTTTTCAATTTCGAAAATTTTATCGTCAATCACGTAAACCATCACTTCTTCGTTCTCCATAAACGTGCTTGGCGCTACCGTTTGGGTGCCTTTATGCAAATACGCTTTGGCGAATAAATTATAAGATGTCTTATCGTTATTTGCCGTCGGCTTCAGAAGCAATTGATTCAGCACCGTATCGTAAGAAGATATCGTACGCTTCGTTGCGGTCGCCACTTGAATGATCGCCTTATCGTTAGCGTCCCGGATAATCTCTACCCGGTCATTCGGCTTGATCGTGTTCAATGCGGCTGACGTATTGGCATTTTGTCTGATTGTGAACTGCTGGCCGACCGTAATCACCTGGATGTTGCCTTGGAAATCCTGAATGGTCAGCGTGCCTGCCGTTACGTCCACATTCGTTACTTTGCCGCGCACCGAATTGAGCAATTGAAGACTGTCGAGCTTGCTGCCGTTAAAGCTGGCTTTGATGTATTCGTCGATCAAAATATCGGAGAAAGCATGGGATTGCTTGCCCGGGTTAATAATTTGATCGTTGTTCTCCACCTTGAACGTAAGCTGCGTGCCCGTCTCGTCCTTCGCGGTAACTTGGCTCGTGCTAGAATTGGTGACCAGCACCTTGTACACGCCCGTTTTCTTGGCCATCAGGCTCACAACGAAATCCTGCGTGCTCGCCAGCGTTAGACGGACCGCATCGCCGACTTTCAGGTCCGAAATGGTGCTGTTCGTTTTATTAAACATTTCGACGGACGCTCCATAATTGACTTTGAACGTCAGGTTCTGCCCTCCGGCGGTACGAATGGTCAGATCATTCGTAAGATTACTCGTATTGATTTGGGCGATTGTACCCTCCACATTCTGCGTCGTCTCGATCTGCACGACTCTGTCTTTGGATACCTTAAGATCCACTTTTCTCTTATCGTTGCCGTTGCCTATAAATGTGTTCTGGAAGTTTGCCAGCTGAACCGGACCGCCCATAAAGCGGATATTCGTATTATCCGTTAACCGGTAAGCGCCTACTCCGTCGCTCTCGGTGCTGATCATCACAGCTTTGGAATTGGCGTCATAGCTAAGTATCGTAGCGTAAACGAACTGCTTGACCGAGCGGCTGGTAACGGAAATTTTGACGATTTTATCATTGATCATATCCAATTTCAACTGGTCGCCCGATTCGATGTCGAACAAGCTTGGATTGGTCAAGCCGTCGATTGTAATAATCGCATTATCGGCGATGTGATAGGCGCCAAGCGAGCCGCCAGCTTTATTAATCGTCAAGATCCGCTTGTCGCTGCTTAAGCTTGCCATCGTCCCTTCAATCGAATCGCTGGAATCGGCAGGCTTTTTCACCGAAACGGTTTGAAGCTCGTTGTCCTTCACCTCGTAGCTTACCGCATCGCCGACACGCAGCTTCGAGAGATCGGCCGTCGAGCCGTCTTGCAGCTTCACGACCGTACGCGTAGTGAGCGTGAACGATTCGTTCTGCCCGGTCCCCTGCTCCAGGAACGTCACTTGGTTTTGTTCTTTATTCAGACTGAGCACCGTACCTTCAGACGTTTTGCTGACCGGCGTTTGCTTAAGTACGATTTGCGAGATTTTCGATTCTTTCAGCAGCGTGTTCCGCTTCAATTCGACGATGCTTCCCGGCGACAAAGAGCTTAGGCTCAAGCCGCGGCCTTCTTTATCCGTCACCGTCACGGTCGGGTATAAATCATAAAGCTCATTTTTTCCGTTACGCTGAATCGAGGCCATCATCCGGTCGGTGAATACTTCCGTCAGCGTTCCTTCATAGGTTTCCATTTTCTGTTGATCGTTGGTGAGTTCTATGTACAGCGCCTCGCCTTGTTTTTGTACCAAATACACTTCGTTCGTCAGCTTGATATTCGACGGCGAAATCCGGCTGTCGTCTTTGCCGCTATAAAAGGCCGTATCGGAAGACAGCGTATATTCCGTCGTTTGTCCATTGGCATTCAGCACGCTGATTTTGCGGTCTGTCAGCTCCATCACATATCCGGTCACGACCCGGGAAGAGCGGGAGGTCGTTTCTTTATCCGCGCGGCTTAAGAATGTCGCCATTTGAGCGCGGGTCACCTTATCCTTCGGCTTGAAGCTGTTATCATCAAAGCCTTGTACGAGCTTGAGCGATACCGCCGCATTGATATAACCGGATGCCCACGAGGAGAAATCTTTGCTGTCCGAAAATCCCGAAGAGGATTGCGCCTGCTGATTGGCCAGATCCTGCTTGCCGATCGCGCGAATAACCAGCTTGGCCACCCATTCGCGGGACGCTTCCTTCGCTCCCCAAGCCGTTTTGGCGTTGGTGCCGTCCGCCGTTTCTTCTTGAATATTAATTAAGCCGCGGTCGATCGCATAAGCGACATACGGTTTGAAGAAATCGTCCACACCGAAGGGCAGCGCCGTTTCCGCCTTGCTCTTCGTTACTTCCGATTCCAGACCCATAAACCGCAGCGCCATCACGATGACTTCCTGCTGCGATACGGAGTTTTCCGGTCGGTACGCCCCTTTTTCATATCCTTCAATCACCCCGAGAGAAGCCAGCTTGGTGACATGCTTGACGGCCCAATGCTGGTCCCCTACGTCGGTAAAGCGCTGCGAATTTACGGAGCTCCCCGTCGAGATATTGCTCTTGGTTTCGGCCGCGGCGGCAAAAACCGGGCTGCCGAATGCCAGCGACAGCGCCAAAACGGCCGCCGCCAGTCTGCGTGCTTGTCTGGAATTGATGCTTTTCATGAAATAGCTCCTCTCGATCGACTTATGTTAGTTCATGATGTACATTTGACTTTAGCTGCGTTTGATCGGATGCGGCAAATCCATATGTCCCATCAGGCTTTCGACCTGCTTTCCGTCAACCAGCACTTCGATGGACTTGACTTCGGAAAACTGGAACATCGTTTTTTGCAGGGCGTCCAGCAGCATTTCTTCCCCGCCGGAGCCCAGTTTTCCGTCATCCGCAATCGATACGTCAAGATTCAGTTGGCCGTCTTTCAACGCGACGCTGTTGTACGTAAATCCCTTAAATAGCGAAATGGTACTGTCATCAGAGCTTGCTTTCAACTGGTTAAGCGCGGCCAAATATTTGTCCTGATCCTGCTTGAAGCTGATCGTCACATCTTTCTGAACGAGTTTCTCAAGCTGGGCATCGCTGTAATACGCTTTGATCTTAAGCTCCTTCTTATCCGGGTCCGGCTTCGGGGCGGACGTCTCCGGCGGAGTCGCCGTCTTCTCTTCCCCCGTCCCGGGCTGCGCAGCTTGTCCGCTTTTGTTGGGCGGCGTTTCCGCGGTGCCTTGCAACGGCGCTTTGCTCGTTCCGCAGCCTGCCAGCAGCAGGGCCGCGATGACTGCAGCGGCCATTCCTTTTTGCCATGTTTTGTGCATCGTCACCCACTCCTTACTCGAGATTCAACTGCTTCTTGATGGCAGTCACGATGGATGCGGCGACCTTGTTTTGAAAAGCATCCTGATACAACAGTTCCTCTTCCGTTCGATTACTCAAGAAGCCGATTTCCAGCAGTACGGCCGGCATAGTCGAGTTTTTAATGACGACGAAACGCTCCTGCTTCACTTTGCGGTCCGGAAAACCGGTAGCCTCGATAAGATGCTCGTGCATCAGCTTGGCAAAATCGAGACTTTGCTCCGTCCAATAATACGTTTCTGTCCCGCCGACCGTTTCTTTTCCGGCGGAATTGGCATGAATCGAGATAAACAAATCGGCATCGGCGTTGTTTGCCATGGTCGGGCGGTCTTCCAATTCGATGAACGTATCGTCCGAGCGAGTCATCGTCACTTCGATCTTCGGCTCTTTCTCCAGCAGAGCCGCCACCTTCCGGCCGAGCGATAGTACGGCGTCTTTCTCATGCCGATTATGCAGCGAGCTGGCTCCGTTATCCTTGCCGCCATGTCCGGGATCGATGAAGACCCGGTAGCGGGTTTTACCGAAAGATACTTTCCCGGTAATTTCCCCGTTTTGCTGAACGGAGGCCAAGCGAAGCTCCCCCTTCTGCGGCAAATCTAATACTATTCTAACGATAGATGCTTCTTTTGAAAATAGCGAATAACGAATTTGTGTGACAAATTCGCTCTTATCCGGCAAAGTTCCTTCGCCTTGCGGATTGAGCTTGGCCATAAGCGCCGGGTCCAGCTGCGCGTTCGGCAGATCAAGAACGATCCGGTCCGGATTGGCCAAACGGAATATACTCGGCTTTCTGGCGCAATCCGACGCTTTGATCGTCAGCGTATCGCCTTGCAGCGAAATCGATTGTACGGTAACCAAGCCGTTTGCGGCGCTTTTGTCGCCGGACGCTTCCTGCTTGCCCGCTGCCGGCGGCTGCGTTCCGCCCGCCGCTTGCTGCGTTCCGCTTCCCGATTGTGCCGTTCCGTTCGACGCCGTTTCGTTCGAAGCTTGACTTCCTCCGGCCACCGGGGACGTGCTGCCGTTCGCCGGCTGCGCAGCGCCGTTTGCCGACGGCGAAGCGCCATTCGCCGGCTGCTGGCTCCCTGCGGCCGCTGTCGTCCCGCCGCCGGTTGACTGCATGCCCCCGGGCGCGGGGACGCAAGCCAATAGCTGCCCGGAACCGCTTTTCCCCGGCGATGTCCCTCCCGCGGGGGAATTGGTTCCTCCGGGTAACGGCGAAGTGCCGGTTTCCTTTCCGGCGTTCTTTCCGCTGTCGGGCTTATCGCCCGCTTTCACTGTGCCGTCGGGCTTATCGCCAGCTTTCACTGTATTGTCCGGTTCGAACGAGGAGGCGGGCTTGCCGTCGGCCGGCACGGTGCCTGGCTCTTTATCGCCGGGCTTGCCGACGACGATGCCGGGTTCTTTATCGCCGGGCTTCTCCGTTTTCGAAGGCGTCTTATCGTCTTTGCCCTTTTCCGGCGTGGACAAATTAACCGCCTGGTTGCGTTCGTCCCATGATACCTTTACCCCTAACTGCTCGCTTACGAACCGTACGGGCAGCATCGTATTGCCCTCAATGATTGTGGGCGCCGCCTCCAGCTGAAACGATTTCCCTCCTGCCGTTGCATTCTTCTTGTCAATAAATAGCTGTATATTGGTTTCGTCTTTCACTACCGTAACTTTTCGCTGTTTCTCATCCCAGGTAACCTTGGAGCCGAGCTCTTCCGCAATGATTCGAACGGGCACGATGACGCTCCCGTCCACGTTGCGCGGAGCGACTTCCGGCGCAAGCTTTTTTCCGTTTAATACCAACTGAATTGGCGGCGCGGGCGGCTTAGACGACTTCGGCGTGGGTGATTTGGACGGAGCGGCTGCCGAGCCTACGGCCGGCAGCAACAGGAGCGACGCGATCGACAGGGTGAACCAAGCCGTTAAAAATTTCATTTTACACCTCAAAATCTTGTAATTTTTTTGCTTTATGTAGAAAGCTGGAAGTGAGTGCTACTTCCGGCCGACAAAAAGAATACTGTGGTGAAAACTACCAATATATTAGACTAAATTCTATCAAAAAAGTTGCACGTTCGGCAAATTTCGTAGAATTCGCGAGGAAATGCAAAAAAACCGAAGGCTCGGCGCCTTCGGCTTCGGTTATCGTCTATTTTCAGGCAATTTGGGCTTGCGACGATTGCTTGAGGAGCTCACGGAACTGGTCTCCGGAAAGCACTTCCTCGGCAATCAAAATGTCAAGCGATTGTTCGAATACAGATCTATGGCTCTCCAGCATACGCCGCGTCGCCTCCGTCAGCTCTTCCAAAATCGCGGCATTTTCCTTCATAAGCTCCTGCTTCGTCACCATCTCGCGGTCGATGATGCCGAGCCTTGTAAGCCCCGAATCCATCATCGTGCGCACCATATTCAGCGCCTGCTCGAAATCGTTGCGCGAGCCGGTGCTTCGTCCGCCGTAGAACATTTCCTCCGCCACGGCACCGCCAAGCGCGACCATAATTTGCTGCTCGATCTCCGCTTTCGTATACAAATACTGATCCTGCTGCGGATTATGGCGTACAAAACCGAGCGCTTTTCCCCGAGGGCTAAGCGAAACCTGGGAAACGGAGCCCGGCCGCACCAGCTCGGCGGCGATAGCGTGTCCAAGCTCATGCAGCGCAACGCGTTCCCGCTCTTCCTTATTCGATTCGCGGTCCGTCTTCTCGCCGAGCATGACCTTATCGACCGCGAGCGACAAGTGATGCTGTTCGATCAAGTCGGCTCCGTCACGCATGGCATAAATCGCCGCTTCGTTCATGACGCTTTCCAGCTGCGCGCCGGAGAAATGGAATGTTTCCCGCGCGATCGCCTCCAGGTCGACCCCTTCGGCCAGCGGCTTGTTTTTGGCGTGGATGTTCAGAATGTGCAGCCGGCCTTTTTTGTCCGGCAAATCGACTTCGATATGACGGTCGAACCGTCCGGGACGCAGCAGCGCTCCGTCCAGCATTTCCTTGCGGTTCGTGGCCGCAATGATCAGAACGCGGGGCGTTTCGCTTGTATGAATCCCGTCCATCTCGGTGAGCAATTGGTTCAGCGTCTGATCGTATTCCCGATGCTGACCGCCGTCCCGTTTGCCGCCGATGACATCGATCTCGTCGATAAACACAATGGCGCTCTCTTTATTCTCCTTCGCGGCGCGGGAACGGGCTTCCTTGAACAAGTCGCGGATGCGGCTCGCCCCGACACCGACATACATTTCGACAAACTCACTGCCGGAGGCAGCCAAAAATACGGAGTTCGTATAGTGCGCAGCGGCTTTCGCCATCAGCGTTTTCCCGGTTCCCGGGGGACCCGTGAGCAGAATGCCCTTGAGCGGACGAATGCCGAGCTTTTTAATATCGTCGTAACGGATCAGAAAATCAAGCGCTTCTTTCAGCTCGCCCTTTGCCCGATCCTGTCCGCCGATATCGTCGAACGTCAGAAAGCCGGGCGTTTTGCCGCGCGATTTGCGCTCCGAGCCTACGTTCAGCCCTCCGCGGGCGCGGGCCATATACAAGAAGGTACCCAAGATCGCGGCCATAAATACGATAGGAAACAGATTCACTCCGATATAAAGCAGAAAAATAACAAGGACCGGTATAAAGCCGAACAAAATCTCTTTTCCGTACTTACTCATTCGGCCACACCCCCAGCTTGGCAGGCGTTCTCGGCAGCATGACATATTTGCTGGCGGTGCCGTCCGACAGCGTTACATACACATATTTATCATCCATCTCGGTGGACGCTTTAATTCCGTCGCCGCCCTGAGCCTGCAGCGTCTTCGGAATTTGCGCATACTGCTTCGTTTCCATGGCCTGAGCCACCTCGAACAAAGCGGAAGACCACCATTGCTCCAGCTTCGGCGAAGGATCGTTCACGACTTTGAGCTTCAATTCCTTGATACCCAGGGTCGTACGGCCTTCGGTTTGGATCTTGCTATATACTTCACGCAGGTTTGTACCCGGTGCGAGTTTCAATTCCATTCGGGCGTCCGGCCCGTTTAAATCCATAGAAACCAACTCCACTCCGGAGATGCCGGAGACAATTTTTTGCAGCGGACTTTCCATCGCCAATGTCCGGTAAGCGAAATAACCGCCGAACAGCAGCGTTGCCGACACAAGAACACTCAATACGACAGGCAAGAGACGTAACTTCATATTCATCAGCTAGACGTCCCCCTTTCTATAAATTCATGTGAAAAACCTTCCGACGAAGTTTCCCATCTATACATTTTAGCCATACCGATAGTATATCATATCGTATATACGAATGTTGATGCAATGTGTGGCAATTGATTGAATGGCGGCATGCGCCCCCTCTGATCTTGGAACTCCGATACATGCTAACTAACCCAAAATAGAACAGCCGCGGAAGATGCCGCTTCGTTCGGCGTTTCCCGCGGCGGGTTTCTACGTTGATCGCCGGTTTGCGCTATTGGATGGTCAGGCTCAGCGTATCGATTGCTTGGCCGTCCTTAAACGCGTAATAATCGTAAAAATGCTGTTCCAGCTTGCCTTCCGGCTTCAGCTTATAAAATACTTCCCAGACCAGTTGGCCGCTGAGGATTCCCGGCGTCGTCCGAAGCACTATCGCTTCCGGATGCGCCGCCTTCACTTTCGCTTGGGCCTGTGCCGCATCGATTCCCGCGCTTCCCATTTCCGTATGAATCTCATCCTGGCCTACCCACACGTATACCGGCTGGCCGATTTTGTCTTCTCCGGTAATGACCGTATAAGGCTTCTCCGCAACGAACCGTTCGACCTTGACCGCTTTGGCCAAAACCGTTTTCTCGTAAGCGGTTAGGACCGCAGCACGCTGCTCGGTCCATTCTTTATCCATAATGAAATTAAAAGCCAGGCTCATCCCGGTCACCATTACAACCGCCGCGGCCCCGGCAATGATCGTGATCTTCCATGCTTTACGCACCGGCGGCCTCCTTTCTGCCCGATCGTGCTATATCGCTTATAGAGCCGTCAGACGCTCGAAGCTTTGCTGCGCCTCGAATTTGACCTTCTCTTCGTCCATCGTCAGGCATTCGCCTTTGCGGACGACCCAGCGTCCATCGATGCAGACGTCCGTGACATCCTTGGAAACCGCGGAATATACGACATGCGAGATGAAATTCGTCCGCGGGTAGAAATGCGGCTGATCGATATCAAGCGCGATAAAATCGGCCTTCATGCCTTGCTGAAGCGCCCCGACGTCATTCAGCCAGATCGAACGGGCCCCGTCGAGCGTACCAAGCTTCAAAGCCTCCCAAGCGGATACCGCTACCGGATCGCCGGATACGCCTTTATGGATCAGGGCAGCCAGCCGAACCTCTTCAAGCATATCCAGGTTATTATTGCTGGCCGCTCCGTCCGTTCCCAAGGATACGAGCACGCCTGCTTTCAGCAGCTCCGGCACTCTCGCCACGCCGCTAGCCAGCTTCAGGTTGCTGCCGGGGTTGTGCGAAATGCGCACGTCGTACCGCTTCAGCACTTCGATCTCTTCGTCGGTCAAATGCACGCCGTGGGCTACGAGAGTCGGACGGGAAAATACGCCAAGCTTCTCCAGATGCGCTACCGGACGCAAACCGTATTGCTCGACGTTTTCCTGCACTTCTCTCGCCGTTTCCGACATGTGGGTGTGGATCGGCAAATTCAAGTCGTGAGCCGCCTGCACAATACGTTCAATATAATCCGGAGGGCAGGTGTAAGGGGAATGCGGCGACATCATGGTCGTGATGCGGCCGTCCGCCTGGCCGTGCCAATCTTTTGCAAAAGCGGTCGCCTCGGCCAGCTTGGCGTCCTGTACCTCCCGCGAGCACAGCCCGATCACACCGCGCGTAAGGCAGGCGCGAATACCGCTCTCCACCGCCGCATTCGCCACTTCATTCATATGGTCGTACATATCGACGAAGGTCGTCGTTCCGCTTTTCAGCATTTCCAGCACAGACAAACGGGTCCCTGCACGCACGTCCTGGGCCGTGAACTTGCCTTCCATCGGCCACATTTTTTCCTGAAGCCAGACTTGAAGCGCCATATCGTCCCCGTAACCGCGAAGCAGCGACATCGCGGCATGCCCGTGCGTATTGACGAGCCCCGGCATGAACAGCTTGCCCGAGCCGTCGATGCGCTCGTCGTATGAGCCCGCAGGAAGCGGCGCCTGTTCTCCGATATATGTAATGCGGTTTCCTTCAATGACCATGCACCCCTGGATGATCGGCGCCTCTTCATTCATCGTTAGAAACGTTCCGTTTTCAATTATTGTTTTCTTCACCGGACACAATCCCCTCCCAATACAATACGGTCTCGTTTTCAATGTACACCCTGCGGAGGACAAAAATCAAGCTGACTATACCCCATAGGGTAATTCGCTCACATAGCAAAAGATTCATGAACATATGGTAAAATGGATAAACTAAGAATTGCATTCCGTTGTTTGATTATGTTATTTTTAATTTTGTGTGAATTGGCGCGTTTTTTCTACATATTTCTTGCTGTTTAGTTTAATTTTTTGTAAATCTTCAATTACTTGGGAGGCCAAAACCGTATGTTGTTTACCAAAAAGAATGACACCGATTTTCTGCTGCTGCTCATTAAAGCGTCGGAAAATACGCTTAACGCCGCACAGATGTTTCGGAACGCCGTCATGGGTAACGAGCCGCCGGCTACGTTTTATCCGCAGCTAAAAGAACTCGAGAACACAGGAGACCAAATCACACACCAAATCTTTAAAGGCTTGAACAAAGTGTTCATCACGCCGCTGGACCGCGAGGATATTATGGAGCTGGCCTCTAAAGTGGATGACGTGCTTGACGGGATCGAAGCCACAATCGCCCGTTTCGATTACTTGAACATCACCGTATCCGATAAATATATGAAGGAATTTTCCGCCGTGCTCGTTGCAAGCTGTCAGCATATTCTGGACGCCTTCAAGCTGCTGTCCAAGAAAAAATATATGCAAATTACCGAGCATACCGTGCAGATCAACAGCTTGGAAAATGAAGCCGACCGGCTCATGAGAGAAGGCATTCGCGAAATTTTCACTCACCCTAAAGATCCGTATCACGATTTTAAATTAAAAGAGCTCTACGAGCGCCTTGAGCAAACGACCGACGCATGCGAAGACGTAGCCAATATTTTGGATAGCGTAGTCCTGCGGTATTCTTGACAGGACCGTTTTGCAATGCTGAAGATGGGTACGACTCAGCCTGCTTAGGAGGAAACTATGTTAACCACTATCATTATCATCGTAGCTCTGGCGCTCCTCTTCGATTTTATTAACGGTTTCCACGATACGGCCAACGCGATCGCTACATCGATTTCAACCCGGGCGTTATCTCCCCGTTTTGCCGTATTTTACGCGGCGATATTGAACTTCATCGGTGCGATTTTTTCCTCGGAGGTTGCCAAAACGGTCGGAGGCAAGGTCGCCAATCCCGCTACGATCGACAACGGCGTATATATCGTTATTGCAGCGCTGCTGTCCGCCATTATCTGGAATCTGTTGACCTGGTATTACGGCATTCCTTCGTCTTCCTCCCATACGCTTATCGGTTCTCTCGCCGGAGCCGTTATTGCGGGGGCCGGAGTCGGGGCGCTCAATTGGTCCGGGTTTAAGGAAATCGTATTGATCCTTGTCCTCTCGCCTATTATCGCCTTTGCGACAGGATTCGTGATCATGTGGATTATCCGCAAGCTTATTCTGGTTGGCGGGAATGAATCCCGTTCGAAAATGAATCGTATGTTCAAGAGCTTCCAAGTGCTCTCTGCAGGTTTGCTTTCTTTTTCCCACGGAGGGAACGACGCGCAAAAAGCGATGGGAATTATCGTTTTCGGTCTCGTCGCATTAGGATACCAAACCAATCTGGATGTGCCGTTATGGGTTAAAATCTCGGCTGCAACGGCCATGGGCCTTGGTACTTCGATCGGCGGCTGGAGAATTATTAAGACGATGAGTAAAAAGCTGCTAAAAATCGAACCGATTAACGGCTTCGCTTCGGATTTGAACTCGTCCATCGTTATTCAGACCTCTACGCATCTCGGCATGCCGCTGTCAACCACACATGTCATCTCGTCTTCCATTATCGGAACGGGCGCTGTGATGCGGTTTCACGATGTAAAATGGGGAACGGTCACCCGCATGGTCATGACATGGGTGATTACCATTCCGATCAGTATGGTTCTTGCTTTCGTCATTTACAAAATTATGTTCGCGCTTGTTGCATGAGAATGGACAGGCCCCGGGAAATACGGCAAATTAAAAAGGATAGAGCTTCAGAACAAATGTTCTGTGAAGCTCTATCCTTTTTCGTTAATCCAGATAGTAAGCCAAGCTTTGTAATTCCGTTGTGAAATCGGCATGATGCACCCGGACTTCACCCGGCACTTTAATAATGACCGGAGCAAAATTCAAAATCGCCTCGACACCGGCCTCCACAAACCGATTGGCCACCTGCTGGGCTTCTGCCGCCGGAACGGTAATGATCCCGATGCGCACCTTCAGCTCTTGGATGGTTGCCTTCATTTCACCGGTCGGCTTGACCTTCAAATTGTTGATCGTATCCCCGATCTTCGATTCGTGCGAATCAAAAACGGCTACGATTTTCATATTATCCTTCAGATAGGCATTATAATTGCATAAAGCGCGGCCCAGGTTCCCCGCTCCTACCAATGCCACAGGAATAATTTTATCAAGTTTTAAAATTTGGCGGATTTTCTCGATCAAATAGTCGACGTCGTAGCCGATCCCCTTTTTGCCGAATTCGCCAAAATAAGCAAGGTCTTTACGGATTTGCGCCGGATTTAAGTCCAACTTTTGCCCCAGATCCTGCGAAGACACCGTCTGTACGTTCTTTTTGCTGAGTTCGTTCAAAAAACGGAGGTACACCGGAAGCCGGCGTACGACCGCCTCGGAAATTTTCATCGTCTTCATGCTTGGTTCTCACCCATCCACTGCTTTATTCTTGGTACGAGCTGATTCGAATTCATGTGCTCGATTTTTGGGCCGGGCAGCGAATACAAGAAATATTTGCCGTAATTCGTATCGATCACCCGGGTATCGTATATGATGACGATGCCTTTATCCGTAGCGGTGCGCACGAGCCGGCCGAAGCCCTGCTTGAACCTGATTACCGCCTGCGGTACCGACAGCTTCATGAACGGATTCTGGTTTCGCTGCTTGATCATCTCGGTCTTTGCTTCGATCAACGGATGGTTCGGCGGTTGAAACGGCAGCCTGACGATCGCCAGACAGCTTAACGCATTTCCGGGGATATCGACCCCTTCCCAGAAACTGCTTGTACCCAGCAAAACGCAGTTCGGACTGTTCTGAAACAGTCTTGTCAGCTTGCTCCGGTTGCTGCTGTCGACGCCCTGGCCCAGCACGCCGATCCCGAACGGACTCAACATCTCTTTTAAGGCCCCGTGAACCAGCTTCAGCATCCGGTTGGACGTAAACAATACCAGCATCCGGCCCCGCGTTTCCAGCGCCACCTCGGCCAGCGACGGCACGAGCCGGTCGACGAACTCCTTCTCGCCGCTGGCTCCGCGCAGCGTAGGGAAATCCCGGGGAATAGCGACAAGCGCCTGCTCTCGGTAATTAAACGGCGAGGGAAGCTGAACGGTTTTCAGCTTGCCGTCCGCCCCGTCTTCCCGCAAGCCCAGTTGGTCGCATGTATAATCGAACGATTTGCCGACGGACAATGTCGCCGAAGTCAGAATGACGCTATCCTTCGGCCCGAAGAAATGCTGCTTCAGCATCTCGCTGACGTCAATCGGCACGCAGAACAGCTGGACCGACCGGTTTCTGCTGTAGGTCCCGGCTTCAAGCCAATACACATAATTCGCATCCGGCATCGTCATGAAGAAATGAAGCGAATCCCTGTGCCGGTACAGTTCCTTAACGGTGCCGGTAAGGTCCGTAATCAAGCTTTGGACATCGTATTCGTCCTGTACTTCCTTGATTTCCGAGATCAGCTTGTCGAGCGGCTTCAGAGCTTCCCCGAAGTTAAGCTGCATGTTTTCTTCAAGAATTTGCAATTTATCCCATCCTGCGGGCAGCGAGTCTTTCTTGACCCGATAGACAAGCCCGTTCCCCTCCGATTGGGAAGTGTCGCTTCGCGAAGCCAGAAGCTGGTACAAAAGCTCCGTCAGCTGATCCCATTCCTCCTTCAATTGGAGAACCTTCTCGACAACCCGGTCAATCGTCGCGCACCAGCCTTGGGCACGCTCGTCCTCGAACCGCTGCAATCGAATCCGCAGGCTGGATAATTGTCCCGAGCGCGCATCTTTATAAAGCCAGAGAAGCGTGTTCGACAACCCGTGATAGTGAAGCTCGATTCCTAAATGCTTGCCGGCCACTTCCTCGAAGTGATGCGCTTCGTCGATTACCAAATGCTTATAGCCCGGCAGCAGCCGGTTTTCCGCTTTCATATCGGTAAAGAGCAGCGAGTGGTTGGTAATGATGACATCTGCGGTGTTCGCCTCGTGCCGGGCGCGGTGATAGAAGCATTTTTTAAACCACGGGCATGCGCGGTTCAAGCAAGAATCCGTATCGCTTTCCACCGATTGCCAGAATTGCTTTCCTTTATTGGCGAAATGAAGCTCCTCTTCATCTCCATATTTCGTTTCTCCCAGCCAGACGAGCATCTGCCCGGCCGTAATCCGGTCTTCCTTGCCATGCTCGAAGTCAAGCGTATTCATTTTGTGCTCGAATTTACGCAGGCACAAATAGTGGCTCCGTCCCTTCAGAACGGCCGCCCGAAAGCCTACAGGGAACAGCTCGTGCAGCAGCGGCACATCCCGCTCTCTGAGCTGCTCTTGCAGATTGATGGTATGCGTGCTGATCAGCACTTTTTTGTCCTGCTTGAGCCCGTAGTACAGCGACGGAATCAGGTACCCTAGCGACTTCCCCGTGCCTGTGCCGGCTTCGATCATCAGGTGCTTCCCGTCTTGGAATGCGGTCTCCACCTCGCTGAGCATCTGCACCTGCGATTCCCTATCCTCGTACGCGGCGAACCGCTGCCGAAGCTCTTGCTTCAACTGATCGTAGAATGAAGGAAAATCGTCCGGCAGCCGCAGGATGTCTTCCTCCTCCCGTACCGGTTCTTCATCTCCCCATTCTCCTACGTTCAAGGCAAATTGCCGGAAATAACGGTCCATATCCGGATCGAGCGGCTGGTGCAGCTCTTTATACTGCCGCATTTCGCTTACAAACCAGCCGAAATCTCCCGCCGAATCGGCAAAAACCATCTCCAGCCTTTGCAAAGTAAGCAGCGGAAGCGACTGAAACCGTTCCATGCACCGGAGCCAGATCCGCGCGGTAACCTCGGCATCGCTGTCCGCCTGATGCGGCCGCTCATGTTCGATGCCGAAGGCGTGGCATACCATCGAAAGCTGCAGGCTTGATAAGCCGGGAAACAACACGCGCAGCGCGTCCATCGTATCCAGTACCCGTCCGTCGAACGGGAAGTACCCGTTATCGTCCAGCGCCCGCTGCAGAAATGACAAGTCAAAGGCAATATTATGTCCGACCAGAACCGCGTCTTGGAGGAGAGGAACCATCTCGGCAATAACCTCTTCCATGGCAGGAGAATCCTTTACCATCTCGTCGTCGATTCCGGTAAGCGTTGTAATTGAAGAAGGTATACTTATGCCCGGATTGACGAGTGAAGTATACCTGTCAGTTATTTCATGATCGTTTATAAGAAAGAGCCCGACTTGGATAATGCGATCCGTCGCCGTGCTCCCCGTCGTTTCAAAATCCAAAACTGCAAATTTCATCGGAGTCGTGTCAATCCCTTCATTCCACTCTTCTCATAAGCATACCAATACTGAGGGAAAAAGGGAATAGAAAACTTACCCTTTTCGCAAAAAAACAGGAACGAATATTCGGGTTTACTCCGATGGCCGCGACATATCGAACACAAACTGGAGTCCACCCTTTTTCTCGCAGCATACGCCTAAATCAAGCAAAGGCTGTACGCTGGACGGATCGGTCCGGTAAGCCATATTGAACAATTCGCACGCCTTCTCCATATTATGCAGCTGCGCCTGGATGCAGCCCATAGCGTTAAAAGAAATCGCTTTGAGCTGCATGTTTTCGGTCAACCGGGATAAAAATTGAAAATGCAGGTAACTTTCCCCGGATTCCCCTTTGCGCAAGTAAGACATTGCCAAATAGATGCGCGCCAAATTGAAATCGGGCTGGAGCCGGATCAGCTCGTCGAATTCGGCGATCGCCCGGTCGAACATATGGAGCTTGTAATAGCCTTGTCCCCGGATAAACAAATCGGTTCGTTTGCCCGAAAATTCGGGATCGAGCGGATCGGCTCCCGTACCGTTCAATGAAATGCCGGCAACGCTCGTCAGTTGGCTCCATTTCTCTTCGAACTGCAGCCATTCTTCAATGCAGGCGTCGCTCATCGCCTTGAGGGCCCTCAGCTTTTCCTGCAATTCCCTGCGAGCGGCGCCTTGGGAGGACGGGTATTGCGATATGACTTCATCCAGCATTTCGTTCATGGAAGCAAAAAGATGTTTAAACATCGACGTATCCCACCTTTGCTTCTATTCCCACAGCAGCTTTTGGGCTTCTTCGCCGCGGCTGTGGCGCCCGCTGTGATCGTATCTACATTGTGCGTCTACCCGTCCCGTTTCATTCTCCTTTAAAGGACCGTGGAATGAATTTCTTCCTTCAACACGCCCACGACTTGATTGTTCTCGCCCATGATGGCAATGCTCGGGGTGTGTTTGCGGGCTTCTTCGTCCGATAACATGACATACGATAAAATAATGACAATATCCCCGGGATGAACCATTCTGGCCGCGGCGCCGTTCAGGCAGACGACGCCCGAGCCCCGCGGCCCGGGAATAATATACGTCTCGAATCTGGCGCCGTTGTTATTATTGACGATTTGAACTTTTTCGTTAGGGAGCATATCGACCAGGTCCAGCAAGTCCTGATCGATCGTAATGCTGCCGACATAGTTTAAATTTGCTTCCGTCACGGTTGCGCGGTGAATTTTTGACTTTAACATGGTACGATACATGGCTGACGCCTCCTACGTTTTTGCGCTCTCGGGACTATTTACTTCACTGTCGGGTTACGAATGACTCAATGATGCGGCGGGAGCGCGAAGTATCCGATTATCGATCAAGCGCGTCGCCCCGAATCGGACGGCGACGGCGATAATTATTCTCTCGTCCCTGCTCCAAACTTCCATCGGAGCCAGATCGGGATAAGACAGCAATTCCACGTAATCGATATCGGCCAACGGAGCCGATTGAATGCGCTGAACGACCGTTTGCCGAAGCTCTTCCGGGGAGATCGCTTCTCTGCGGGCCGCGAGCAGCGATTCCGCTTCTTCCAGGGCCGCGGAAAGGACAAGCGCCTGATTTCTCTCTTCCGCGCTCAAATATACGTTACGCGAGCTCATCGCAAGACCGTCGGCTTCCCGGACGATCGGACATGGAACGATGGTGACAGGGATGTTCAGATCGTACACCATCTGCTCGATGACCGCTACCTGCTGGGCGTCCTTCAATCCAAAATAGGCCTTGTCAGGCTGAACGATATTCAGCAGCTTGGTCACGACCGTAGCTACGCCGTCAAAATGCCCCGGCCGGGAAGCCCCGCACAGCCGCTCGGTTACACCGGAGACAGAAACGATCGTTCTGGTCGGCTTCGGGTACATTTCGCTCACCTGCGGAAAAAATACGATATCCGTTCCGGCTTCGCGCGCGACGGCCATATCCCGCTCCTCGTCCCGCGGATACCGGTCCAAATCCTCGTTCGGACCAAACTGCAGCGGATTGACGAAAATGCTCAGGATCACCACATCGCACTCTTTGCGCGCGGCTTCAAGCAGCGAAGCATGGCCTCGGTGCAGGAAGCCCATCGTCGGCACGAAGCCGATGCGCACGGCCGGATTCGCCGCGCGTTTTGCTTTAATCAACTGGCGTAACGATTCAATCTGATGAACAATTTGCATCGGTTTTCGAAGCCCCGTTTCTTATTCTCTATGTGCCGCTACCGGTTTTCCGCCGCCGTACAACGATTCCGCCACTTCTTCGTCCATGCGGAACGAATGCTCCGGCCCCGGGAAGCTGCGCTGCTTGACGTCATCCACGTACTGGCGAAGTCCGCTGCGGATCATGTCGCCGACGTTCCCGTAGGTCTTCACAAAACGCTTCGGATGAATGTCCGATCCGTAGCCGAGCGCATCGTGAAAGACGAGCACCTGACCGTCGCAGTCCATGCCCGCGCCAATACCAATGGTCGGGATGGACAGCTTGCTCGTCAAATGCGCCGCAACCTGGTCCGTTACCAGCTCCAGCACGATGGAGAAAGCCCCCGCCTGCTCCAGAGCTTTGGCGTCATCAAGCAATTTTTGTGCCTGGGCGGCCGTCTTGCCCTGGATTTTATAGCCGCCGATTTGATGGATCGACTGGGGGGTCAGACCGAGATGCGCCATTACCGGAATGCCCGCCTGCACCAGCGCTTCGACCGTCGGTGCAATTTCGGCCCCGCCCTCCATCTTAACCGCTTTGGCCAATCCTTCCTGCATGATTCGTCCCGCATTCCGCAGCGACGCATTAATGCTGCCGTGATACGTATTGAACGGCATATCCGTCACCACAAAGCTGCTCCGAACGGCACGAGTAACCGCTCGCGAATGATAGATCATATCGTCTAGCGTGACGGGAACCGTCGAATCGTAGCCAAGCACGACATTGCCTAGCGAATCTCCCACAAGGATGACATCGATGCCGGCTTCCTCCGCCAGCATGGCCGTCGGGTAATCGTAGGCTGTCATCACGCTGATCGGGGTCCCGTCTTCTTTCATCTTTCTCAGTTTGGCCGTCGTTACCGGTTTACGTAAGTCCATCATTAACACCTTGCCTTTCGGGGGTTGGAATGGTTCAGGGTTCCGTACGCTCGGGGAGCTTCCCCGCTGCCGTCCTTCTCCTGATAGTATTGCGATAATCGGCCGGATTGTTGCAAAGAGCAAAAAAACCTTTCAGCCCATACGGAGGCTAAAAGGTTCACATGTCCTTCTCATATGATCCTTCTGTCTCGGTCCGGTGAGGCTCAGAGCAGAATCCGACATATTGCTTGGGTAAAGCTATTGAGTTGTTCCAAACATACGATTGAAGTACAGCTCCATACGGATACCGTCTTCGTACCGTACATTATACCAAAGATTTCATTTGGTGTCACTCAAAACTGATATCGGCGGAGTACAGCTTTCTTACCGATCCGTCCGCTGTGCGAAGCAGTAGAGCGCCGTGCTCGTCGATCCCCTCGGCGAACCCTTCAAACTCCCCTTGAGGCGTCCGGCAGCGGATATTCCGGTGAAGCGAAACGTTCAACGCTTCCCACAGCAGCTTAATAGGGGCAAAGCCCTCCCGCCGGTACAGCTCATACAACTGCTCCCATTCCAGCAAAAATCGGCTGAGCACCTCGATCCGGTCCACCGGACGGCCTGCTTCGACGGCAAGCGAGGTGGCTACATCCCGCAGCTCGGGCGGAAAATCGTCGGATTCCAGATTTACGCTGATGCCGACCCCGGCAATAACGTGCTGCAGCCTCTCGTCCTCGGCGCTCGATTCAAGCAGGATGCCGGCGACCTTTTTGCCGCCGACAAGCAGATCGTTAGGCCATTTGATCCCTGCCTCCACACCTGTCGCGGTGCGAATGGCCCGGCATAATGCGACGGCTACGAGCAGCGTCAATTGAGGGGTGAATAACAAAGGAATCCAAACCGGCTTCAGAATCAGGCTCATCCAGATGCCTTTTCCGACCGGGGAATGCCATTTGCGTCCCATTCGGCCTTTCCCTGCCATCTGCTCCTCCGCAAGGATAAGCGTGCCTTCCTCCGCTCCCTCCGCGACGCAGCGCGCCGCGACGAGTTGCGTCGACTCCACTTGGTCGTAATACTTCACGAAACGGCCAAACCGTTCCGTCTCCAGCTTCAATTGCAGACGGCTCATATCCAGCCTGTCCGGCTTCGACAGCAGCCGGTACCCTTTGCGCGATACCGCTTCAAAGCGGTATCCTTGCTGCCGCAAACGCTCGATCTGCTTCCAGACGGCCGTCCGGCTGACGCCAAGCTCCTCGCTCAGCTGTTCGCCGGACAAAAATTTACCGTCCGATTGCTCGAACAGTCCGATCAGTCGTTCCGTCATCTTTCATCGTTCTCCTGCATGTTTTCATAATGCTTCTTCGCTTCCGCGAGCAGCGTTTCCTTGTCGTTGCGGAGTTCGCCGAGCGCGGCGCTTTCAAGCAACCGGTGCAGCAGCCTGCCGGTCCAAGGACCGCCCTTAAGCTCCAAATGACCCATAAGCTCCTTCCCTCCGATAGCGAGCTCGGCCAGAGACGAAACCGGCATCTGCTCCAGCCACTCGCAGCCTAATCTTCTCCATACAGCCGCTGCGCTGCCAAATTTGAGATGTTCCGTACGAATCGGGGCGGCCTCCAGCAGGTAAATCTCTCTTAACGTTCGAAGCGAGGGAACGCCGTAGGCAAGCGCGGCCGCAATCCACATTTTTCTCAACTCTTGTTCTCCGTCCCATTCCGTCGATCCGTCTAATCCGGATACAAGAATGTTGTGCGCGGCAACGATTCGCTTGACCGTCTCCATCTGCTGTCTGGAAAAGGTTAACTTGGTCATATCCTCCTCAACGCCCGCCGGGTCGGCTCCCAGACGAAGGTAGACGAAAGCGAGCCGATGCTCCGTTTCCGCTAACCGGGAGAGGGGCGGCCAGTCCGTTTCCTTGTCCAATCCAGACAGCAGCAGCTCCTGCTTCACGTGGCGCAGCGCCCGGCTTCCCGCGAGCAAGTCCAGCGCCCGATTGGGGTCGCTGCCGCCAAGCATTCGCTCCAGTTCCGCCCGGATACGTTCCATGGCAATATGCCGCAGCAGCGAAATACCGGAGCTCATAGCGTCCCAGGTCGCCTGCTCCACCGTCAAGCCGTATTCCGACGCAAAACGGAGGCAGCGCATCATCCGCAGCGCATCTTCGCCGAACCGTTCTTCCGCTTGGCCGACGCAGCGAAGAACGCCGCGCGCCAAATCCTTCATGCCATCGAACGGATCGATCAGATGGCCGTGTTGGTCGACAGCCATGGCATTCATCGTAAAATCGCGCCGCTGCAAATCCTCGGTCAAGCTGTCGATATATTCCACCTCGGTCGGGCGGCGAAACGCTTCGTACCCGCCTTCCCGGCGAAACGTCGTCACTTCGTATGGCTTCTTGCCGATAACGACCGTGACCGTCCCGTGCTGAAGCCCGGTAGGCACCGTTCGCTCGAAGAGCTCCTGCACGTGTTCAGGATGAGCGGAGGTGGCAATATCGTAATCTTTTACAGGGCGTCCGAGCTGTTCGTCCCGAACGCATCCCCCGACCAAATAAGCCTCGAAGCCCGCCTCGCACAAGCGCCGGACAATCTGCATGGCTCCCTGCTTTAAAGCATCGCTCATGTATGCAATCCCGCTTCCTTTATCGGCAATTGAGCGGATTCTCCCGAACCGACTCCGGAACCGGCCGCCCAAGCACCCGATAATATAATTCCTCATACTGCCGCGTAATCAAGTCGTTGCAGAACGTATAGCGCGCCCGGTACAAACAGGCGTCCACCGTCTTTTTGTACAAGCTTTCATCCTTGAGCAGCGCGATCGCATACGCCGCCATTTGCTCGACATCGCCGATGTCCGCCAAGTAACCGGTTTCCCCATGAGTAATCAACTCGGGGATGCCGCCGGCGTTCGAAGCGATCGTCGGCACGCCGCAAGCCATCGCTTCCAGCGCGACCAAGCCGAAGCTTTCCTTCTCGGACGGAAGCAGCATAAGGTCGGCTAACGACAGCAGCTGGGCGACGTCGTCCTGCTTGCCGCAGAACGTCACCCGATTCAATAACCCGAGCTCCTTCACCTTGCAGAGCACCTTGGACAGCTCCGGGCCTTCCCCTACGAACAGCAGGCGGGAAGGCACTTCTTTACAGACCCGGTCAAAAATATCCACGACATCCGTTACCCGTTTAACCGGACGGAAGTTGGAAATGTGAATCAAAATCTTCTCGTCGGGATGCGCAAACTCCTTGCGGAGCGACGCCACTTCACGCGGATAATACACCCGCTTGTCCACGAAATTGTATGCAAGCTCGATCGGCTTCTCGATGCCAAGCAGCTGCCGCGTTTCCTGTATCAGGTCCTGCGATACGGCGGTTACCGCATCGCTTTGGTTGATCGCATACCGGATCAGGTCGCTAAGCGACTCGTCCTGCGCCAGGACCGTAATATCCGTGCCGTGCAAGGTCGTTACGACCTTCAGCTCCGGCCCGACCATCTGCTTGGCAAGCAGCGCGCAGACGGCGTGCGGAATGGCATAATGGACATGCAGCAGATCCAGCCCTTCGAGCTTGACCACTTGCGCAAGCTTACTGGCGAGAGATAAATCGTATGGCGGATATTTAAACACGTAGTAGTCGTTAACTTCCACTTCGTGGTAGAAGATGTTGCGATCGAACTTTCCAAGCCGAAACGGCATGCTGTGCGTTATAAAATGAACCTCGTGGCCTTTTTCCGCAAGCAGCTTGCCGAGCTCGGTGGCGACGACGCCCGAACCCCCTAACGTGGGATAGCACGTAATTCCGATTTTCAACCGGTTCATTGTCTTCGAGCCGCCTCCTTTGCTCCTGAATTGGTCATGCTTTTAGAACAGCTCTGTCAAGTAAGGCAGCTTGCTGATAAAGCCTTCCGCATATCGGACCGCCCGTTTTTGCCCAAGCAGAGCATCCCGGGCTTCCACCCGCTCCAGATACCCTTGGTTCAACGGAGTGCGCACAATGTCGTTGCCGGTATCCAAGCCCGAGGATTCGAACTGGCTCCGGTACGCCCGCAGCGACGAGCGCTTGCTCTCATAATGGCCGGTCACGTCAACCATCAGGTCGGGCTCTGTCACATCGTTAATGAAATA
The DNA here is from genome assembly GCA_031180825.1 of Paenibacillus sp. Taxonomy (GTDB): domain Bacteria; phylum Bacillota; class Bacilli; order Paenibacillales; family NBRC-103111; genus Paenibacillus_G. Next base: position 92,959 of record JAPSLM010000003.1, read on the forward strand.
AAAATAGCTTTCCTCAACCGTATGCGCCGGGTGATCGGGCAAGTACCGTCTCAGCTTGGCGTTGAACAGCGCTTCCTGCACCAGCTTGCTGCAGGCGATATGGTCGGGATGACGGTCCTCCCAATAGGGAGCGAATACGACGCGCGGCTTCCACATCCGGATCTCCAGGGCAATGCGCTCCACATATTCCGGCAGCAGATAAAGTCCGCGGTCCGGGAACTGCAGATTGGTGCGTACGGTCAGGCCGAGCGCCGCCGATGCGGCCTTGGCTTCCTGCTGACGCGTTTCGACCGTGCCGTTCGAGGACATTTCCGCCAAGGTCAAATCGCAAATGCCGACCTTAAGTCCGGCTGCCGTATGCTTCGCAATGGCACCGCCCATCCCGATTTCCGCATCGTCCGGATGAGCGCCGAAAACAAGCAGATCAAGCGCCTCGTTCATTTGTCGATCCCCGGCTTGTATTTATGTACCAGCTCCCGCCACGCGAAGTCCCCCCGGTCAAGCGCTTTGACCAAAATTTCCGCGGTCGCGATATTGGTGGCGCAAGGAATCCCTTGAACGTCGCACAGACGAAGCAGAGCAATAATATCGGGCTCGTGCGGCTGCGCCATCAGCGGATCGCGCAAAAAAATAATCAAGTCGATTTCGTTGGTCGCCACCAATGCTCCGATCTGCTGATCGCCTCCGAGCGGACCGGACATAAAGCGATTCACCTGCAGGTTCGTATTTTCCATTATGCGCGTGCCTGTCGTTCCGGTCGCATACAACGTATGATCTTGAAACACATTTTCGTAGGCCGTAACGAAATTTACCATTTCTTCTTTCTTGCGGTCGTGTGCGATAAGCGCGATTTTCATTGCCATAGGATGGCAGCTCCTCTCTAAACTCCTATAAAACGAGGACACTCGAGCGGTCCTCTACGGTCCGGCCCCATGTCCTCTCTCGCTTTTAATCGATAAAATGTTCAAAACCATAAACCATACCGGTATATTCCATTACTTTTTGCACGGCCACTTTAACGCCCGGCATATAGCCGGCCCGGTCGTACGAGTCGTGACGGATTTTCAAGGTTTGTCCGAAAGCGCCGAATACGACCTCCTGCTGGGCAAAGATACCTGGCAGCCGAACGCTATGGATCCGGAATCCGTTATAATAGCCTCCGCGGGAGCCTTCGATCGTCTCCACTTCGCTCGGATTGCCTTGACGCAGCTCCTGCCGCGCTTCGGAGATCAGCTCCGCCGTCTTCACGGATGTGCCTGAAGGCGCGTCCAGCTTCTGGTCGCCATGATACTCGATGATTTCCAAATGAGGAAAATATTTGGCGGCTTGCGCGGCGAATTTCATCATCAGAATGGCGCCGATCGAGAAGTTCGGAGCGATCAATCCGCCGATCCCCGCTTCCTTGCACTGCTTGTCCAGTTCGGCAATATCTTCCGGCGTAAAGCCGGTCGTCCCCATCACGGGGCGAACCTTATGTTGGATAGCCAACCGTGTATGGGCTACGGCCGAATGCGGTGCCGTAAAATCAACCAGCACGTCGGGCTTCGTTTCCGCGAGAGCCAACTCCAGATCGTCGGTCACCGTTATTCCGCAAGCATCCAACCCGACCAGTCTGCCCGCATCCGTTCTTACAGCGGAGCGGTTAACCGCAGCGGCCAGCTCCAGCTCCGGATCGCCCAAAACCAGCTTGACGACCTCGCGCCCCATACGGCCTCCCGCTCCGGCAACCGCTACTTTAATGATTGGTTTCATATGAATTCATGCTCCTTTCCGCTAAGGTATCAATGATTGGCACTTATAGGGTGACGCTCATATATTCCTTCCATTTTTGCCGGTAGTCCGCGAGAAGCCGCAAGCCAATGGAATGCTGCGGATCCAGCTTGAGCAGCTCCTGAATCGCCTGCACGGCCGGTGCGAACTCCCGAAGCCGGGAATAAGCGATACCCAATAGTAGAAAAGCTTCCTGTGAAAGCGGATCGAGCTTCACCGCTTGCTGCAGCAGCGACACCGCCAGCCATAGCCGTTCGTCCGACTCCTCGAACAGCTTCTCGGCTTGAAGCGTCAATTGCCGCGCCTGAAGGTGCTGCAGATGCAACGTGTAATGTTCATCCTCCGGCTCAAGCCGTACGGCTTGGCTTGCATGTGCCGCCGCTTTATCCAGCTTGCCGCTGCGGGCGTACGTAATGGATAGCTTATAATGGTACGCCGCGCATTCGGGATTCGTCGCAATCGCATGCTCGAACCAGGCGATGGCCTGTTCGAAGTCGTGATTCAATATCGATTCGTACGCTTTCTTGATCGCCTCTTCGCCCTTCAATCGGATCATCTCCTTCCTCAGTCAAGCCGAAAGCAAGAATTCCAAGCCGACGTGAGAAGTGCAAGGTGATGATACAGTATATGAATGGCATCAGGCGTCGGTGTTTATTTTCGTCCAACGGTCCGCGTCGCGTGTCCGGAATTTATGCATGACCTTATCATGCGCTTCCGTCAAATCGATGCCTAGCGAATTGGCAAAACAGATGGTAATGAACAGGATGTCGCCAAGCTCAAGCTCGATGGAGTTTTCCTCTTCGGTCGCTTTTTTCGGCTTCTCGCCGTAACGATGATTTACTTCCCGAGCCAGCTCCCCTACCTCTTCCGACATCCGGGCCAGCATCGTCAGCGGTTTGAAGTACCCTTCCTTAAACTGCGATATGTATTCGTGCACCTCGCCTTGGAGGTCCTTTAACGTTTTCTCGGACATACCGGGAGATGTTCACCCACCTTATAATCAAGATGACTAACGATTGTGCGGACACAACCGTATCAGTACCATGTTAACGCAAAATGAGGGGGAATGACAAATATTTTTTGCTCCCTAAATCTTTTTCACTTCCTTTATCATGAAAAAAAGGGCAACGCGATAACCTAAGAGAATGTTAGTATATACATCTTTTCGAATCGAGGTGGATTTATGACGGAACGCCTGAAAGCACATCTGAAAAGCATTGTTCCCATCATGCTCGGAACGGCGATTTACGCGTTCGGAATTCATTATTTTGTGATCTCCAACGAATTGATGGAAGGCGGAGTGACCGGAGTTGCTCTGCTGCTCTCTTATATTTTCGGGCTGCCGCCGTCTCTGACGACGTTGGGTCTGAACATCCCGCTTTTTTACTTGGGGTGGCGCATTTTAGGCAAGGCGTCTATGGGGTATACGGTATTTGGGACTTTGTCCGTATCGTTCTTCCTTTGGGTGATGGAGCGGCTCATTCAGGCAGGGTGGTTGGTTCCGTTCCGGACGGAGCATGATTTCTTTCTGGCAACCGCCTATGCCGGTTTTACGCTCGGTCTCGGGCTCGGTATCGTTTTCCGGTACGGCGGAACAACCGGCGGGTCGGACATTCTGGCAAGAATCGCCCACAAATTGAAGGGCTGGAGCATCGGGCAAGTAATATTGATCATGGACGTCGTCGTGATCGGCGCCTCGCTCTTTTTTCTTCCCAAGGAGAAAATCTTGTATACCTTTGTCGCCGTTTTCATCGCTTCCAAGCTGATCGATATTCTTATCGAAGGGGCGTACGCCGCCAAATCGTTTATGATTATTACCAATCACGCGGACGAGGTTTCCGCGGCGATTACGAAGGAATTGGACCGGGGAGCGACGCTGTTCCCCGCGATCGGAGCCTACTCCAAGCAGCCCAAAAACGTCGTCTACTGCGTCGTCGCCCGGAGCGAAATGAAAAGGCTTAAAGACCTCGTCCGCTCCATCGATCCCCTTGCATTTCTTATTATTACGGAGGTTCATGACGTTGTCGGAGAAGGCTTTAAGCCCAATTAAACCTTATCTGGCTTCTTCTTGGTCAGGACGGCGGACCGGAACAAGGCCGCCGTTTTTCTTGGACAATCGCCAGCCGGCAAAGCCGAGCGATGCCAAGATGACGGAACCGAGCGTCACAATCCACAAGATCGGGTTCTGCTGTTCGGGGTAAGGCAGATAGGCGGTCGTTTCCCGCTTCAGAAACAATGTATCCAGCAAGCCGCGGAGCGGAGGTACCGCATTGAGCACGTTGCGATACGGCTCGCCTTCTCCTTGAGCCTGAAGCTTAATGAACGTGACAAGCGAATCGAGCTTCTCGACGTCGGCCGGACTGCGGCTGATCAGCAGGCTCGGACGGATGATGCCGATATGCTGCTCCAGCAATGCCGCTCCCCTTCGAACCTCGGCTCGATTTTTATCGGCAGCGGCCTTCTCAAGCAGGTTTACATCGTCGGAAAGCAGCTTGTCATACTGCAGCCATAATGGCGTATGGGGGTGCGAAAGCGCATCTGCAGCAAGGCGAATTTTCGCAGCCGCAATCCATCCTTCTTCCGACTTGAAGCTCGCCGCGTTGAACACCCGTTTCGCATCCGTAACGGCCCTCGTGAGCGCGTTCATTCCTTCGATGGACGTTAGGCCTTCAAAGCGTATCTTGGGTATTTGATCGCTTAGCTGCTGAAGCGCCATCAGGCTTCCCGGAACGTCTGCCTGCTTTGCTTTTTGGTACAGCTCCTCCGCCGTCCGGCCCAGCAGCTCCGTCTTCTGCACCTGCTCCGCCGATGGCTTGGACGCCGACGTTTCTTTCATGCTTTTCCCTTCCCCGCACCCTGCTGCCATCAGCATAATGCCGACGGACAGAGCCAGCCAAATCCCGAACCTGCGCCAATTTCGAGCCTTTGCGGCCATTGGGACATCCCCTCCTAAGTTCATCCTATGGAGAGAAAGTGCCGATTAGACCGACTATTTGGATGAGGTGCTTGCCGGCCGAAGCTCTCTGATGAGCCACAACGCAAGAGCTACAGCTACGCTAAATACACTCAAAGCCAGCGTAAATGCTGCAATTTCGGATAAGTTGTCCTCCAGCACTTTCGGCAGCCATGGATAAACCCCTTGCCCGTAATCCATCGTATCGTTCAACAGCACCCAGCAAGCGATAACAATGACCGACGGCCAGCGGTAACGATATAATCGAAAGTACAGTACCGCTTCCGCCGCCATGCCAAGATGGGAGAAGACCAGCATCCAATCCTGCCATACGAGCACATCTCCCTGATAAGCCCCGGCAAAAATCATCGCAACGGCCCAAATCCCATACTTAAACGAGGTTACGACAGCGAACGCTTCAACAAAACCTCTCCAGGCGCTTTGCTTTGTTGGATATAAAGCGTCGGCCGGCGACCGGTACTGGTCGAGAAGCCAATATCCTAACGCCCAAGTAAAAAACAAGCTGGCGGTTGGGCTATCCGGCACAAAAGGCAAATAAAGCGGCGACATTTCAACGGCCGTATAGACCAGCTGATCGCCATACCATATATAGCCATATACCGTTCCAAGCAGATTAATCCAGAACAAACTCCACAGCATAAACCGGCTGCCCAAAAATTCGCGTGAAATCCAGTACGTCAAGCTCCTTCCCGACAAAACGACTCCCTCCAGCCTTTATGTATTGAATCGCCGCCAATGCTAAATATCTTTTGATCTTAAAAAAACCTGACCGCGCTTAACGGTCAGGTTCGGTTGATTTTATTTGCTTGCTTTTTGCTTGGCGAGCCAGTCGGCCAGCTTGTCGATGTCGGCTTCCGTCAAGCCTTTTTTGAGGTTCTCTTCGTACTGACCTGGCATGCTGCCCTGGCCATTCTTGATGATGCCGAGAATCTCGTCCTTCGAATGCTTGTCGCCGACTCCGCGAAGCGCCGGAATTTTGGCGGAAGGCATTCCTTTCAGTTCGCCGCCATGGCAGGAAAGACAAGTGGATTTTTGGTAGATCGCTGCCGCCGGGTCGTCCGGTGCGACGATCGCTGCAGCTTGCTGAGCCGGTTTTTTGGCTCCGCCGCCGCCTTCTCCGCCGGCTTTCCCCTTGTTGGCGTGCATTTCCTCTTCCCGCTTGATATGCTCGGGAATTACGTTTTTCTCTTTCAGTTCCAATTGATAGTGATGCCAGGATGTATAGGTCAGATAAGTGACGGCAATCAAGCTCAAGAACATCAGAGAGGATGCGATCGGACGCTTATAAAAGCGTCTTTCTTTCCCCGTATCCAGGAACGGCGCCAGCAACAATCCGCCGAAGAGGATACCCGGAACGCCGACCGTACCGAGCACTACAAATTGATTCGAAGTGTACGGGTATTTCAGCAGCTGGTACATAAACAAGAAATACCAGTCCGGCATCGGGATAAATTGCGTGTTCGTCGGATCGGCCGGATAACCGAGCGGGGCCGCTTCGGACATAACCAAAGTCAGAATCCCGACCAGTACGACAACGCCAACCATCCATTCTTTTAATAGAAAGTTCGGAATAAATACTTCCGATTTTCCGGGATATGCGGAATAATCTTGGGGAATCATCCGTGACGACTTGGCACGGACGCGCGAATCCCCGACGTAAACGATTTTTTCATCAGTTTTATGACCGTGAGCCACGATTCGCCCTCCTTCTCATTTTCTCATGAATACCGGCTCAGCAGGCCTCACCGGTTCTTACAGCGGACCGGAAATCCCTTGCTTGCGGATCATGAAGAAGTGTCCGGCGAGCAGGGCAAGCAAAGCTCCCGGCAGGAAGAACACGTGCAGAGCAAAGAATCTGGTCAGCGTCTGAGCGCCTACGATCTCGCCGCCCTGCAGAAGCGTCTTGGCATACGGACCGATCAACGGCGCCGACTCGACGATCTTCAGCGTAACGCTTGTTGCGAAATAGGCTTTGTTATCCCAAGGCAACAGATAACCCGTCAAACCGAGTCCCAACATGACGAAGAAGATGAGCATACCTACTACCCAGTTCATCTCGCGGGGCGCCTTGTAAGAACCCGTAAAGAAAACGCGGAGCGTATGTAAGAACATCATCACGATAACTAAGCTGGCTCCCCAGTGATGCATGCCGCGGACAATAACGCCGAAAGCCACTTTATGCTGCAGGTAATCGACGCTCGCATAGGCATTGATAATATCCGGCACGTAATACATGGTCAGGAACATACCGGACAAGATTTGTATAACTGTGATAAAGAATGTCAACCCGCCAAAGCAATAGACGAATGCGGAGAAGTGGTGCGCCGGGTTTACGTGCTCCGGTACCTCGTGGTCCGCTACGTCCCTCCACATCGGCGTGATATCCAGACGTTCATCAATCCAGTTATAGACACTTTTAAACATCTGATGTTACGCCTCCTTATTACACCCGTTTGTTCGGACCGAGCTGACCCAGGTACACAAAACCCTGTTCGATCTTCACTTCATATTCGTCGAGCGGCAGCGGTGCGACGGCCAAGTTTTTGCCGTCCGCCGTATAGTGGGCGCCGTGGCAAGGACAGTAATATTGGTCCTTAAATTCCGGGCTGCCGTTCCAGTTGACGGTACAGCCAAGGTGCTTACACGTCGGATTGAGCGCGAAGACTTTGCCGTCCTTCCCTTTGGAAATCCACGCCTCAAGCTCCGGTTCGCTTTCGTACCAGCCGTCCACTTGATGAACTTTAAATTTGAAGGATTTCGGCTCGTTCGTTACCTTCGATTCTTCTACAACCTTAACCCATTGCGCCTGAGCTTTAGGCTGAAGAACCGGATCCACCGCAAACCGAATCATCGGAACCAGCATCCCGGCGCCCATGAAAGCTCCCGCTCCGCCAAGGGTGTAGTTAAGAAACTGGCGTCTGGACATTTCACGACGCGCCACCGGTTTCTCACCGTGATGCTGCGACTCTTGATTCGAGTGATCGTTCATTCTCGTTCTACCCCCTTTTGCAACATATATCAGTCGTTCGACATAACTTTACACCAGATACTAGGACATAACTAATAATAGCTTACGTCTCTGGGTGCGTCAAGAATGCAGACAGGCCATTCCGGCGAGTAATTCTGGCCGCTGATGACAGTGTTAACGAAATTGTCACAACTGCCGGAACACCCTGAAAATGAGGGCTCTTGCATAGAATTCGCATTGTTGCCACAGATCATACATGCCTCACAGCGATTGCCTGCCGTTCCATAAAGCCGTCACCTCTGCGGCTGCCCTGCTTTTCGCGTCCGAAGCCGAGCGGAGCAGCTCGTCCGGTGTAAATCGAAGCAAAAGATCCGCTTTTCCTTCCAGCCCGTCCGGATTTAAAACGAGCTCTTCCTCCGATTTGGCCGTCACGATCACCACGTATCGGAAACCGGCTTCCTTGAGCCTGACGCAGGTTTCTCCAAGGAACGTCTCTGCCGAATCCGCCGGAACGAAGTGAACTGCCGGATAGGTAACGGTCCGGCCTTTAAACGGGATTTCCAATAAATCGAGCGCGTCGCGCAGCCGCTCAAGCTCGCTTGCCGCCTGCCACGGCGCCTCCGTTCCCCGAAGTCCGGTTACCGGCAGCAGGCACGTGTCCAAGTAAGGACGGAGCTCCTCCCACTGCAATTCTTGAATTTCGCTGAATTTCATAGGTATCACCTTCTTTCCGCTCTTTACTTTAACACAGAAAAAAAGACATATGAACGGGCTTCATATGCCTTTTCGCAAAAAATGACACGTTTGTGTTCCGGACTGTCTTGAAATCGTCATTTCCCCAGAGAGCGCAGCGCATTGAGTTCGGTCGTTAGGGCAATGAAGGATTGTTCGTCTCCCTTGGCCAGAGCTTGATCGATTTCTTTATATAGAATCTGCTCTTTATAGTTACGCAGTGCTTCATCAAGCAACATTTCAGCAAACAAACTCAGCATCATTTCGTTCGTCACATTCATTTTGCCCATGAGAACCTACCTCCAAACCGGGTCATGATTATTTCGATTCATTCCAGCATTCCCTTACGTCCGTTCTTTTCGATATTCCTCGCCCTTCAAGCAGTAGCTTTCCATGGTCCGTTTCATTCGTGCAAGATCCGGCTCCTTCAGCTCGCGCACCACTTTCGCCGGGGATCCGAGCGACAGGGTATACGGGGGGATCGTTTTGTTTTCGGTCACGAGAGAACCCGCTCCTATTAAAGCATATTCACCGATCACGGCGCCGTTAAGTACAATCGCCCCCATGCCGATTAATGTGCCTCTGCCTACGCGGCACCCGTGAATAATGGCGCCGTGTCCGACGGAAACCTCGTCTTCGACGATAAGCGGCTGGTCCGTATTGACATGACCGATGCAGCCGTCTTGGATGTTGCTCCTTCGTCCGATTCGGATCGGGGCCAGGTCGCCGCGCAGCACCGCATTGTACCAGACCGTTGCGCCCTCGCCGATTTCCACGTCGCCAATAAGCTGCACGCCCGATGCGAGAAAAGCGGTAGGATGAACCTTAGGGGTAATGCCGTTATAGCTGTGAAGCATAGTTTTCGCCACTCCTTTGTCGGCCCGGGTGTCCGTTGTCGACGGACGGACCAGCCGGATTAAATGGAGTGATTGTAGCAAGGGGATTCACCGGTTGTCAAATGGCAGCACGATATTTTCTTCGTCAGGCAGATAAGTGCCTTCAATAATACTGCTGCCGAGCTTCGTCACCTGAATGACACGGCCGTGCCGCTCCTCTTCCCCGATCCTCAGCAGCCCCAGGTGCATCATCATTTGGACGATACGCTGCTCCAGGATGGAATCGGGCGTATCATAGTAAAAGGGACGGATCAGAGGCTCGAGCACCCGCTTCACGGAATCGAACGTCACCCAGTCTTTGCACAGACGGTTCAGCCATTGAGCGATCGATTGCAGATGAGGAATAGGGCTCTTATAAAGCCTTAACCAGAAACGGTACACCTGAACCGGATCTTCCTTCCCTCCTTCGCTGACCCGGGCCAGCCCTTGCTCCGTGAGCGCAAGCACCTGATGATGCTCGGTGACGAGATCGTTATAGTAGCAATAGTCGTAGATGAAGGAGAAACGGTTCGGATATTCGCGGAACATCCGTCCGTAACCGAAACGCCAAGCCGTCTTCCCAACCGGCTCCTCCCGAACGGCCATCCGGTCCAACACCTGTTGAAGGCTCCTTTTGTACATCGCGTTATCGCTCGTCAGCATCACTTCCTGATCGCGGAGAAACAGCAGGAAGCTTGCGATATCGTCCAGGATCAGCTTTTGCTCGTCCCGGTAGACAGGAGGCTCTTCTGCGGCAACCAGCTGCTGCCCGAATCGCTTGGTCAGGGCGGCGACAAACCGGCGCTTCAAATCCGCAGGCACTTGAAACAAATATTTGGTTTGCTGCGAATGGCCGTTAAACAGCCAACCCAGCTGCTTGAAGCGGGTGATCGTATCGCGCGGATTCCAAGCCTCGTCCGTTTCTTCTTTCTCGAACCGGCTTTGCTGTACCCGGGCGACCAGTTCCTCCAGACTGAACGATCCCCGCTGGTCGAATAGCAGCGAGTTAAGAAAGCGGATATCCCGTGTGGACAACTCTCCGATCTGGCGATCGAAAATGTCCCTTCGCCCCACCGTCGACAAAATCGATTGAATCAGCTCGTTCTTCGAATGACCGTTGCACTCGCAGTTGTACGCGCCTGCGATGCGGCTCAGCTGGTGAATGTCGGCATAGCTTAACATGTCGGCTAAGTTCATCCGTTCGTCCCTCCAGAACTTCCCTCCAAACTTTCCTAGTACCCATTATGGGAAAATGTTCTAGATTTAAACGCGGTCATTGAAAGTTTATTTCCGTCCGGCGCAAAAAAAGCCGGGCCGCCCGCATTTTCTAATCATAGAAATGCGTGCAGCCCCGCTTCATCTTCAGCCCTATATATACTTCCGTTACGCCCCTTGTCCAAGCTCCGCGAGATGGACGGTGCAGTTCAGAAGACGGCATTGCCAGCCGTCCGATGTCCGCTCCATGACCGTGAGCGACGTATTGCTCAAATGCTCTTCGAGCTTTCTTCCGATAAACTGCGCCAGCACCGGTGCGATGTACCCGCCATGACTAACGAGCAGGATCCGCTTGCCCAAATGGTCGCGGTCCACATCCCACAGAAAGGACGCCCAGCGGGCAAGCAGCTTCTCATCGCTCTCGACGCCGAGATCCATCTCTCTCCACCCTTCGCCCCAGCGGTCGATACGCTCCTGCAAGGTTGTCCCTTCCAGCTCGCCGAACGCACGTTCCCTAAGCCTGACATCCAAGCCAAGAAGCGGAGCTCCGGTAAGGCGGGATATGGTAAGAGCCGTTTCTTTGGCCCGCAGCAGGTCGCTGGCAATGATGCCGTCCCATGCCTCTCCCGCAAGCCGCTTTGCCAGCAATTCGGCCTGTACCCGGCCCACGTCGGCCAAGGGCGTATCCATCTGCCCCTGCATGCGCCCCGCCAAATTCCACTCCGTTGTCCCGTGACGTATAAATCCAAGCGTTAACATTCGTTCGCCGACTCTCCTTTTTATGACTGCTGGAAAAGATAAAAGCCCCGGAAGCAGGGCCTTGGTTCGTTACTGGCGCGTGCGCGAAAACCAGTTCATGATCAGGAGCGTGCCGGTCAATCCGAATAACGAAACGAAGAGCATATAATCGTTGACCGTACGAATCGGTCCGACCTGATACATAAACGGATCGCTGAACCCGCGAAGGCTTGCTACGGCCGTAGGCATCGCATGCACGTTCATCGAATCCGCTTGTCCGGCAACGGCCACGACGGGATCGTTCATGCGTCCCAAAACGGCGGATTCGTGTGCGGAGCCTGCTTCGTAGCGACCGTCGTTCATAAACGAGAAATAAAAGGTGACCATAAATAAAGCGATAAAGCAGGCGATCACCGCAGTCAGGTTCCGCCGCAGCTTGTAGGAGAACCGATACAGACGGTCGCCGACAGGAACGCGCCACGACTCATTCTCGTAGATTCGCTTCATTACGCTGGAAGATACGGAAACCCCACCGGTATCGAATGGCGCTTCCACCCCGGCCGTGCGTATTAATTCCGTGCTCTCCTGCCATATTTGAAATTCTTCAGCGCATGACGGGCAATTTTTGATATGCTCATCCACTGCCAGCCGTTTCGGATCATCTTCCGGCAGATCCCAGTATACGCCGAAAAAATCGTAAACGTCATCGCATTTCATCGTCGATTCATCTCCTCATACTCCTCAAAGATCGGTTCAAGAAAGTATGGTTCCAGTTGAAGCTTTACACTGGCCCTTGCTCTGAACAACAAAGACTTGACCGAACTCACTGTTTGTCCGAGGATATTCGCTATCTCTTGATAATCAAGCTGGTCATACTCTCGCAATATAAGCGCGGAACGCTGCTTCTCGGGCAGATTGTTGATCGCATCGCGAACCATAGTCACCTTTTCGTTGCGAAGCGCCGTTTGTTCCGGCAATGTTTCCACCGCGGTTTGAGGCGTGTATCCGCTTTGCTCCAATGAAACCTGGGTGTTCTTATGTTTACGCAGCTCGCTAAGAACCGTATTGCGCGCAATGGTGTAGAGCCACGTGGAAAAGGTCGCCTCTACCTCGCGAAACGAATGCAGGCTGCGGTAGGCCTTGTAAAATGTCTCGTTGCACAAGTCCTCCGCCAGCGATTCCATTTGCGCGCTTTTCAGCATATGAAAGATGAATGCCAATATTTTACGTTCGTAGCGGCGCATTAATTCATCGTATAGTTGGACGTTGCCGTCCTTGATTTCTCTGATCAACTGGGAATCGGTCATGCGAGTGCGACCCTCCTTGTGATTCCTGCTTACTCCCAGCGATGCTACTTTGTTGTACTGTCGGGGGAGTAAAAAAGTTGCGGTCTATTTTAAAATTTTTATTAGAAATTGGGGACGATCTTAATAACCTTCGAGGTAACAAGCCAAAAATCCTGCTTTTCCGACAAGATTCATAACTTTTTCCAAAAACAGGTGTGCACTTTTACTCTTTATCAACCCATTTTCTGTATATGCGCATCGGCAAAAAAAAGACCGCCTGAATTTCAGGCGGTTGCACAGAGTGCCATTATTCGGATAGGAGTGGAGAGAAACCATACTGTACTTTTATTATATGTATACGTTTACAAAATGTCAATGGCTTTTTTGAAAACGTTTCCGTTTTTTTTTAGAAAAAAAGACTACACGTGAACCGCGTAGTCTTTTTTAAGCAATTCCAGCGCTTTGTCCATCTGGCCTTCCTCGCGGAACGACAACCGCAAAACCCCGGGCACGTCTTCCCGGCTTTCGATGATCTGAATGTTGCTGAGGTTGATCCGGTGGCTGCCCAGCAGCGTCGTGATCTGTGCGATGATACCCGGATGGTCGGGCACGTCCACGTAAATATCGTAGAACGAATGAATGACGCCCTTACGCCGCTCCGGCAAGCCGTTGCGGAACTGGTTGGCCTTCTGAAACTCGCGCTCGATGCCAAGGCCGTCTTCCGCTTCCAGACGTCCGATAAACCCGGCAATTTCGTCATTCCAGTCCCGAAGCAGCTTCAAGAGCACTTCACGGTTGTTGATGAGAATATCCCGCCAGATGACCGGATCGCTGGAAGCGATGCGCGTAATGTCGCGGAAGCCGCCGGCAGCCAAGTTCTGATAAAGCTCGTTCGATTCGTTGTATCGGGCGATCTGGTTCACAAGCGCAACGGCAATAATATGCGGCAGATGGCTGATTGCGCCGACAATCTCGTCATGCAGCACCGGGTCTACCTTCACCAGATGCGCCCGGGTATGCTCAAGCAGCTCCGCAAGCCGGTCGTAAGCGTCCTTCGGCGTCCCGGCATCCGGCGTGAGCACGTAAAAGGCGTTCTCGAACAGCCTGGAGCTGGCCGCTTCCACACCCGACTTCTCCTTGCCCGCCATTGGATGGCCCCCGATAAAATAGACGCCCGGCAGCTGCAGACGCGAAGCGCAGGCGGTCACGCTCGCTTTCGTACTGCCTACATCGGTGATGATACAGCCCGGCTTGAGCGGAAGAGCGGATAGTTTATGCAGATACTCCTCAAGGTTGCCCACCGGGACGCACAAAAAAATAAAGTCCGCCTCCGCTGCTGCTTCCTCAATCGAAGTGGTCGCATGATCCACCACTTCGCGCTTCAAATATTTCTCTACGGACTTCGGGTTATTGGAATGGCCGACGACCGTCAGTCCCGGTTTGCCCTTGAAGCACAGGGCCAACGAGCCGCCGATTAATCCGACTCCGAATATGGCAACCTTTGTCATGAGACGGCCACTTCGCTCAGAACTTGCTCCAGCGCTCCGAGGAATTTGTTGTTCTGCTCTTCGCTGCCCACCGTTACCCGGATCATCGTCGGGTAGCCCCAGCTCGGGTCATGGCGCACGATAATTCCTCTGCGCAGCAGCCCTTGGAATACGGCGCTTCCGTCCCGCTTTACGTCAACCATAATGAAGTTGCCGTGTGCGTCGAAGCAGGACAAGCCCATCTCGGCGAATTTCGCTGTCAGCTTCCGGATGCCTTGCGCGTTCGCCTCGCGGCAGGATGCGATGAACGCCTCGTCGTTTACCGCCGCCAGCGCCGCTTTTTGGGCAAAGCTCGTCGTATTGAACGGCTCGCGCACCTGATTGATCGAGCGAACGACATCGGGATGGCCTACGCCGTAACCGATGCGCAAAGACGCCAAGCCGTAAATTTTGGAAAACGTGCGCAGTACGACGACATTCTTGTGCTTCTCCAGCAGCTTGACGCTGTCGGGATATTGCCCGCTCACATTGTACTCCGCGTAAGCTTCGTCCAGCACGACCATGACGTTCTTCGGCACGGCCTCCAGAAACGCCGTAATTTCCGCTTCGTTCAGCATCGTCCCTGTCGGGTTGTTCGGGTTGCAGACCCAAACAATCTTCGTGCGGGAATTTATTTTGCCCAGCATCGCTTGCAGATCGTGCTTTCCGTTCGCATCCACAGGCACCTCGATCACCTTGGCCCCTTCGACCTCGGCATTGTGCTTGTATTGCGGAAACGTCGGATAGGCGGTAATGGTCTCGTCTTCCGGAGTCAAGAAGGCTCGGGCGATCATCAAAATCACTTCGTCCGATCCTAATCCGAAAATAATTTGATTCGGCTGTACCCCCAGCTTACCGGCAACCGCATTCGTCAGTTCAACGGCGCCGCCGTCCGGGTAAATGCTGATCTGGTCCAGCATTCCGGAGATCGCTTCCTTCGCTTTGGACGAGCATCCGAAAGGATTTTCATTGGAAGCAAGCTTGATCACTTCCATCAGACCAAGCTCGCGTTTGACTTCGTCAATCGGTTTTCCCGGCTGGTAGACCGGGAGATGAACGATATTTTGTTTAGGCTGCACGACAAAGGTCACCTCGTTACATGAATTAGTAGCTCCAATACCGGAATCATTTCCCCATTAATTTTCGCACAAGTCTAAGAAAATGTTAAGCTTTATATTTATCGCCATAACCCATCTTTTCATATAATAGGCTTAAATTTCTTGCCGCGTCCTTGCCTTTCAACTGCTCGTGAACGAACAACGAGAAATTCTAAACAGCCTCGCTGGATTCATCCATTTAGCGAGGCTGTTCCTTTTATCCAATCAGTTGTCGAACAAATTCATGAATTTTCGAGAGCCCTTGCGATTTTGTCGACTCATTCGTCAGGAGAGGCAGCGTTTCTTCCACCGTACGCACCAAAGCGCTGCCCACAACGATCCCGTCGCACGTCCCGGCGAATCGCGCAAATTGATCCGGCGTAGAGATGCCGAAGCCGATGGCGATCGGCAGACCGGTCGACGATTTAACGGTGTTCAAAAATTCGTCAATGCCGCTGTGGAACTCGGCCCGCGTTCCCGTCACGCCGAGCGAAGATACACAGTAAACGAAGCCGCTGGCGCGCGACGCGATTTGCTGCACGCGTTCTTTGGAGGTCGGAGCGACGAGCGGAATGAGATGAAGGCCGTGCTGCTCCGCCAGCCCCCGTACCTCTTCATCCTCCTCCATGGGCAGATCTGGAATAATAAGTCCGTCGATTCCATTTTCTTGCAAAAGCTTAAAAATACGGTCAAGCCCCGTCTGCAGCACAGGATTATAATAAGTAAATAAAACAAACGGGATTTCGCAGCCTTCGCTGCGCGCCTGACGGGCCGCCCCGATGCAATCGAGAATCGAGATGCGGTTCGCTTGGAGCGCGCGCATGGACGAGCGCTGGATCACCGGGCCGTCCGCCAGCGGGTCCGAATAGGGAACACCAAGCTCGACCATGGCGGCCCCTGCTTTCTCAAGCTCTTTAATAATGTCAACCGAGGTCCGCACGTCCGGGTCCCCGATCGTCAAAAACGGGATGAAAGCCGGCTGTTTTTGTTCACGCAGCTCGGCGAATTTCCGGTCAATGCGATTCATCGGCAGTTCCTCCCAAATAATTCATGATCGCTTCCACATCTTTGTCGCCGCGTCCGGAGAGACTGACAACAAGGATTTCGTCTTTGCCCATGGCGGGCGCCCGCTTGATCGTCTCGGCGATCGCGTGCGCGCTTTCCAGCGCCGGGATAATCCCTTCCTTGCGGCTCAGCAGCTGCAGCGCGTCCAGCGCTTCTTTATCCGTGATCGGAACGTACTCCGCCCTTCCCGTATCCTTCAAATGAGCATGCTCCGGCCCGACGCCCGGATAATCGAGTCCGGCGGATATCGAGTGCGCTTCCAGGACTTGACCGAATTCGTCCTGCAGCAAATAGCTGTACGAGCCTTGGAACACCCCTTGGCTGCCTTTCGTCATCGTCGCGGCATGCTTATCCGTATCGACGCCGCGTCCGGCGGCCTCAACGCCGATCAAACGCACGTTCTCGTCCTGTACGAACGGATAGAACATTCCGATCGCATTGCTTCCCCCGCCAACAGCCGCGATCACCGCATCCGGCAGCCGCCCTTCCAGCTCGAGAATTTGCTTGCGGGATTCGTCACCGATAATGCGTTGGAAGTCCCGTACCATCATCGGGTACGGATGCGGGCCGGTAGCCGAACCGAGGATGTAGAACGTATCGTCCACGTGGCTCACCCAGTAACGCAGCGTCTCGTTGCAGGCATCCTTCAGCGTCCGGGTGCCGGAAAGCACCGGAACGACTTCCGTACCGAGCAGGTTCATCCGGAACACGTTGAGCTGCTGCCGCTTCATGTCCTCCTCGCCCATAAACACCTTACACTCAAAGCCGAGCAGCGCGGCAACCGTGGCTGTAGCAACGCCATGCTGGCCGGCGCCGGTTTCGGCGATAATTTTCGTTTTGCCCATCCACTTCGCAAGCAGCCCTTGGCCGAGCGCGTTGTTAATTTTATGAGCTCCCGTATGGTTCAAATCCTCGCGTTTCAAGTAGATTTTGGCGCCGCCCAAATGCTCGGTCAACCGTCCTGCGTAATATAAAGAAGTCGGACGCCCCGAATAACGGTGCAGCCAGTAGTTCAGCTCCTCCTGAAAACGAGCGTCTTTGGTGTATTTTTTAAACGATTCCTCCAGCTCGATCAAAGCGTTCATCAGCGTTTCCGGCACGTAACGCCCGCCGAACTTGCCGAATCGGCCGTGAATATCCGGTCCGTTATACAATGGTCTGCACCCTCTCGACGAATTTTTTGATTTTCACGATATCTTTGACGCCTTCGGTTTCCACGCCGCTGGACACGTCTACCCCGTCGGGCATATACGCGTCAAGCAGGTCCCGCACATTATCCGGCTGAAGCCCTCCGGCCACAAGCAGCGGAAGGCCGGCCTCCCGGCACCAGGCGAGATAAGGCGGTATCGTGTCCCACGCGAACGTTTTGCCAGAGCCCCCGCCGTAAACCGGATCGTATGTATCCAGCAGCATACCGTCTACGGCATGGCGGTACGGCTCCAACCTGACTGTGCTTTGGGACTCCTCCCCAACCATCGTTTCACCGGCTGTAACGGTAAATACTTTAAATACGCGCGTCCCTGGAAAAGCATGCTTCACCATTCGGCAAAACTCGGCGCTCTCCTCCCCGTGAAGCTGCAGTACGTCCAGTTCCGCCTCCTGCAGCACCGCCTTCAGCTCTTCCATCGTCGGATTCACGAAGACGCCGACGGCTGCGGGCGGCTTCGCCCCGGCAGCCGACTTCATGCTGCGGATCATCCCGCCGGCCTGCTGCGGCGTCACCTGCCGCTTGCTCGGCGCGAAGACGAAGCCGACGTAGTCCACCGGAAGCGCGGCAACCTGCGCCGCCATGTCAGCCGTCCGCAAACCGCATATTTTTACGCTCGTCCGTGCTGTCATCGGCTGCTCACTCCTTACCGGCTCCCGCTTCGGAGTAAGAGCCCATCAAGACATGCACGGCTTCGGCAACGTCCGGCTGGCGCATGAAATGCTCGCCGACGAGCACCGCATGTGCCCCGACCGAACGGAGCCATTCGATCTCCTCCGGCTTCGAGATGCCGCTTTCGCTGACGACAGTCGTCCCTTTCGGGATAGAGCCCACAAGCTGTTCCGTCGTGCGCAGATCGGTCACGAACGTTTGAAGATTGCGGTTGTTGATACCGACCATCGTCGGATGAAGCTCCAGCACACGGGCCAGCTCCTCCTGATCGTGCACTTCAATCAGCACATCGAGACCGATACTTTGGGCAATCGACTTCAACTCCCGCATCTGCTCGGTCGTCAGGATGGCGGCGATCAACAGAATCGCATCGGCTCCGATGCAGCGCGCTTCATAAATTTGATGCGGGTCGATCGTAAAATCTTTGCGCAGAATCGGCACGCCGACGGCCTGCCTTACCCGGCTCAAATAATCGTTGGAGCCTTGAAAATACGGAGCGTCGGTCAGCACCGAAAGGCAATCCGCACCGGCCTCCTCGTAAGCCTTCGCCAACCGGACCGGCTCGAAATCCTCCCGGATCAAGCCCTTGGAAGGCGAGGCCTTCTTTACCTCCGCGATCAGTCCCATCGGACGCTTCCGCCCTGCCCCGAGCGCGCGCTCGAACCCGAGGCAAGGCGTCAATCCGGCAATCGTTTTTTCCATTTCGGCGATGGTAATCCGCTCTTTAAGCGACGCTACTTCCTGCCGTTTGGTGGCAACAATGCGATCAAGAAACATAGCTCTCTTCCCCCGTACATTGGACTAATTGCTCCAGCTTCGCTTGAGCCCGGCCCGAATCGATAACCGATGCGGCAAGCTTCACGCCTTCCTGCAGCGTTCCGGCCATACCGGTAACATAGAAGCACGCTCCGGCATTGGCCAAAACGATATCGCGGCAAGCGCCGGTCTCGCCGGCGAAGATCCGGCGAATAATGCCCGCGTTCACTTGGGCGTCTCCCCCGATGACATCCTTAATGCTGTAAGTGCGAAGCCCCAGCTCATCCGGCGTGATTTCAAAAGTACGAATTTGCCCGTCCTTCAGCTCCGTTACCTGCGTGCCGGCAGATATGCTGATTTCGTCCAGCCCGTCGAGGCTGGCGACCACGAGCGCGCGTTTGACGCCGAGCGCCTGCATCACATGGGCGATCGTTTCCGTTTTGCCGCGGTCGAAAATGCCGAGCACCTGCCGGTCGGCTCCGGCCGGGTTCGTGAGCGGGCCCAGCAAGTTAAACACGGTGCGGACACCGAGCTCCCTGCGCGGGGCGGCAACATGCCGCATCGACTGATGATACAGCTGCGCAAACATGAAGCAGATTCCGACCTGCTCCAGACAGCGCGCCGCCTGCTGCTGATTGAATTGAATATTGACACCAAGCGCCTCCAGCACGTCGGCGCTGCCGCTTTTGCTGGACATGGCCCGGTTCCCGTGCTTTGCCACGCGGACACCGCCCGCCGCCGCTACGATGGCCGCCGTCGTCGAAATGTTGAACGTATCTGCGCCATCGCCGCCGGTGCCGCACGTGTCGAGCAGATTCGTCTGCCTTGTGCTGACCCGGCTCGCTTTCGCCCGCATCGTCTCGGCAAAGCCGGCAATTTCCTCGATCGTTTCCCCTTTCATGCGGAGTCCCGCAAGCAAAGCTCCGATCTGCGAAGGCGTCGCTCCGCCATCCATAATGTCGGACATCACTTCGCGCGCCTCGGCCCGCGTCAAATGCTGCATCCCGATAATTTTCCCGATCGCCTGTTGAACCGTCAACGTCGTTTGTTCCATGTTCCGCGCCTCCTCTTATCCCGATTGAATTACTGATAATAATCGTGATTGATCAATGCATACTCCGGCGGTTTCGATGCAAAAACGGCTTCCGCCATGCGGATCGATTTCAGCATGCCCTTGGCTTTGTTGATCGTCTCCTGGTACTCGTTCTCCGGAACGGAATCCCAGACGATCCCGGCGCCTGCCTGGACATAAGCTTTGCCGTTCTTGAATACGATGGTGCGGATCGTAATGCACGTATCGAGGTTGCCCGAGAAGCCGAAGTAACCGATGGCTCCGGCGTAAGGACCGCGCGCTTCGTTTTCCAGTTCGGCGATGATTTCCATCGCTCTGAGCTTCGGAGCGCCCGAGACGGTACCGGCGGGAAGGCATGAAATAAACGCGTCGAAGAAATCTTTGTCCTTCGCCAGCTTGCCGGAAACGTTGGACACGATATGCATGACATGGGAGTACCGTTCGATTTGCATGAACGTGTCGCACTTGACCGTGCCGAATTCGGAGACGCGCCCGAGATCGTTGCGGCCGAGATCGACCAGCATCAAATGCTCGGCACGCTCTTTCTCGTCTGCCAGCAGCTCCTGTTCGAGCGCGAGGTCTTCTTCGGTCGTCCGCCCGCGGGGACGGGTACCGGCGATCGGCCGGGTCTCCACCTTCTCGTCTTCGACACGGACGAGCAGCTCGGGGGATGTGCCGACGATAACTTCCTCATCCATTTTGAGGCAGTACATATAAGGCGACGGATTCATCGTTCTGAGGATACGGTACACATGCAGCGGCGAAATGTCCGTTTCGATCTCGAAGCGCTGGGACAGGACCACTTGAAAAATATCCCCCGCCCGGATATATTCCTTCGCTTGATCAACGTTTGCCAAAAACTGCTCCTTCGTCACGTTTGAGCGGACTTCCCCCAATTCGACGTCGTCAGGGATGGACTGGTGGTTCACCGTCAGCGCCGGAAGCGGGCGCTTGAGACGTTCGATCGTCGCATCGATTTTGGCGCATGTTTTTTCGTAAGCGGCGACGATGTCCGCTTCCGTTCCGTAGGGAGGCACATGCACGTTGGCGATAACTTTCAGCTGCTGCTTGAAATGGTCGAACACGATCACTTGGTCGCAAAACATAAAGTCCAAATCGTTCATCTGCAGATCGTCCTGCCGGTGGGCCGGCAGCTTTTCGTAATACTGCAGCAGATCATAACCGAAAAATCCGACGGCACCGCCCGTAAAGCGCGGCAAGTCCGGCAGCGAAGGGCTCGTATATGCGCTTAAATGCGCTTTGAGCACGTTCACCGGCTTTTCCTTCGAAGTCGTCGTTCCTTCCGGACCTTCGATGCGAGTCACACCGTTTTTAGCCTGAATAAACATAAACGGGTCGGTTCCGATAAAAGAATACCGGGCCCATTTGATCCCGCCCTCGACGCTTTCCAGCAAGAAGGCCCGTTTCTCGTCGTAAAAATGTTGAAATACGCGGATCGGCGTTTCCGTATCGGCCATCAGATGGCGGACGACGGGGATCAGGTTATACTGGCGGGCTAGCCGAACGACTTCCTTTGCATCCGGTGTGTGCATCGTCATCTCTCCTCTTCTCAACTCAATAATAACTAGGCTCTGAAAACGTAAAAACGCCTCTACGCATCGTAGAGGCGGTATTCAGCGGATGAAGGATTCGCTCAAACGGAAAGTGCGTTCAAAAAACGTCTGCATTCCAAAGGATAGGTTAAATAAACCTGCCCTTAGTTCGCCGCGCGCATTCTGACGGTCCTTTCCCCGAACGGGTGATCTTCTCTCTTCTCATCTCAAACTGAACTAGGCTAAACTCTCTACTCTGCTCTATTACTGCTGCTCACTCTTATCTGCTTAACTCGTTGTTATTTACTATACTACCTCAATTATGCTTTTGTCAATTTGGACAAATCGGGACGAAGCCGCATCGCTTCTCTTTGATATACATGGATGATTTCATTTTGCTGTTTGTCCGTATTGACCATCACCATCAAACGAATACAGCGGGGCAATCCGCCCTCCACCGGAATTTCGAGCGAGCACATCAGCGGGACCAGGTCCCAGCCCTGCATCTGGCGGATGGCCCGCGCAGGGAACGTTGCCGTCAAATCCGGCGTTACCGTAACGAAAACGCTGGCGATTTCCTCCGGAATGATCCCGTTTTCCGCGATAATTTGATTAAGCAGCGCTGTTGTCGCCGACAAAATGTCATTCTCTTCGTTGCGCTCCACGGTCGTTGCTCCGCGGATTCCTCTTACAAACATCCGTCAGTCCCCCGTTTTAACCGATCCACGATCTCTCTGACCCATTCCGCGGACACGTTCTTATTAATTTCGACTTTCCCGATGGCCGTCGGGATGATATAAACCATGCGGCCTTCGCTGAATTTCTTGTCGTGCATCATCGCACGCATGATCGCATCGGTATCGAAGTGCGCCGGAATGCGCGTAGGGAGGCCGAACTTCTTGAAAATGCGTTCGGTTACCGTAAGGATCTCTTCCGGATTACCCATACGTACCGACAGCATCGCCGCGCCGACCATGCCGATGGAGATCGCTTCGCCGTGCAGCAGCTCGTTGTAGCCGGCCACCGCTTCCAGCGCGTGACCGATCGTATGCCCCAGGTTCAAAATGGCGCGAAGATCGTTTTCCCGCTCATCCCGCGACACGACCGCCGCCTTGACGGCGCAGCCTTTGTATAACCCGTACTGGAGCGCTTCCGGGTCCAGCCCGATAAGCTTATCCGCGTTCGCTTCGCACCATGCGGTAAATTCCGCATCCCAGATCAGTCCGTGCTTGATCATTTCCGACAATCCCGCGCGCACGTCCCGATCCGGCAAGGTCAGCAGCGTAGACGTATCGTACAATACCAGCTCCGGCTGATGAAACGCGCCGATAATGTTCTTCGCCAGCGGATGATTGACGGCGACCTTGCCGCCTACGCTGCTGTCGTGAGCCAGAATCGTCGTCGGGATCTGTACAAATCGGATGCCGCGCATGTAGCTGGCCGCCACAAACCCGGCCAAATCGCCGACAACGCCTCCGCCGAGCGCAACGACCGTCGATTTGCGGTCCAGACCTGCCTGTAAGCAGGCGCCGACGACGTCTTCCAGCACCGCGAGCGATTTGGACTTTTCGCCGGCCGTTACGGTGTAGGATGCCGCCGTAAAGCCGCCATCCGTCAGCCTGTCCAGGACCAGATTCAGGTGATGCTTCGCCACATGATCGTCGGTGACGACGAGCAGCGGCGAGGCTTTGCTAATCCCGTGCTTTTCGAAGTACGCGGCGATGTCCGCGAGCAGACCCTCCCCGATATAAATCGGGTAGGACCTCGTACCAAGGTCTACCGTTAGCTCTCTGACCATAAATCCGGCTCTCCCGCTTAGTAAGATTTAATTTGCTCCAAATAGCTGTCGTAATTTCTGCGGATTTCCTCAAGCGAGTCGCCGCCGAATTTTTCCATAAACGCTCTCGCCACTTCCCAAGCAACGACGTTCTCCATGATGACGCCGGCCGCCGGCACCGCGCACGTATCGGAGCGCTCCACCTGCGCGGTGAACGCTTCCTTCGTATCGATATCTACGCTTTGCAGCGCTTTATAGAGGGTCGAGATCGGCTTCATGACGCCGCGCACGACGATCGGCTCGCCGGTCGTCATTCCGCCTTCGAAACCGCCTGCGCGATTGGTCGCACGATAAAAGCCGCGCTCCTCGTCGTGCATGATTTCGTCATGGACGGACGAGCCCCGGCGCTTGGCTGCTTCGAACCCGATTCCGAATTCCACGCCCTTGAACGCTTGAATCGACAGCACCGCCTGCGCAATGCGTCCGTCAAGCTTGCGGTCCCACTGCACGTGGCTCCCGAGTCCCGCGGGCACGCCTTCGATAATACACTCCACCACGCCGCCAAGCGTATCGCCGTCTTCCTTGGCCGCATCGATCGCCGCAATCATCTTCGCTTCCGCTTCCTTATCCGTCACCCGCACCGGCGATTCCTCCGTGATGCGGATCAGCTCGTCGATCGGCAGCTCCTGCCGCTGCACTTCCACTTCCCCGATGCGGATCACCTGACCGGCGACTTTGATGCCGAATTCCTTCAGCAGCTCGCGGGCCATGCCGCCCACAGCTACGCGCATCGTCGTTTCCCGCGCGCTGGAGCGCTCAAGAATGTTGCGCAGATCGCGCTGGTTGTATTTCAAACCGCCGTTCAAATCGGCATGACCCGGACGCGGCCGGTTCACCCGGCGCTTCGACTCGTCATTGCCTTCGATCGGCTCGATGTTCATGATGGAAGTCCAATGCTTCCAATCGTTGTTCTCCACCACAAGCGCAATCGGGGCGCCGGTCGTTTTGCCGTGGCGCACGCCGCCGACAATGTTCACGGTATCCTTCTCGATCTGCATGCGGCGTCCCCGTCCGTACCCTTTTTGCCGTCTGGCGAGCTGTTCGTTCACCGCTTCGAAATCGATCGTTACATTGCTTGGAAATCCCTCGATAATCGCTGTCAATTGTGGTCCGTGCGTTTCCCCTGCGGTTAAATATCTCACCTGATTTGTCTCCTTTCATCCTATCCCATGAAAAGCGTATGCTTTATTTCTTTCAAAACGCTTTAGTGCTTTTATGTGCTGAGTCATGTGCTAATTATAGTATAGGCCTGCGGCTTTGACAAGAATATGCAGAACAAAAAGAAGCGCCGGCCAATGGCATGCTGCCGCTGGCTGCGCTTCTTTCCATTACGGACGAAGGTATGTCAGCCTCCGGCCGGGTGTTTTTTTAACACTTGAGGGCGGTCCTTAATCTGCGGATCATGAACTAACCCCATAATTTGCAGTGAATCGATCCCGAGAATTTGGGCGCATTCCTGTACCGAGATGAAGCCCCGACGGTAAGCGTTGATGACTTTGCGTTTGTCCATACGATTCCTCCTGCAGCTATTCGGGCATCAAGGATCTGTCTACATTTTATTCATAGTATGGGATCGTATGGAAACGATTATTCATTATACTTCCGTTTTACGGTAAAAAAACGTTTCGGCGGCTTCCAGTCCATACTGGGCCGGACTGAAAATCTGCTCGGTGCTGCCGACGAACAAGATGCCCCCCGGCTTCAAGGCATTGGCAAATTTATGATACAATAAGTGCTTGGCTTCTTCCGTAAAATAGATCATCACATTGCGGCACACGATTAAATCAAATCCCGTATCGAACGTATCGACCAGCAGGTTTTGCTTTTGAAAACGGATCGACTTTTTAAGCGAATCCGCAATGTGGTAAGTCAAATTTTCCTGACGGTAATATTTGTGCAAATATTTGGCCGGCACGTCCCGCACCGAACGGTCCGAATAAACCGCCTTCTTTGCTTTTTCCAAAGCGCCTTCATCGATGTCGGTCGCCAGCACCACGCTGTCCTGCGCGTTCAATTCCGCCAAAATCATCGCCAGCGTATAAGGCTCTTCCCCTGTGGAGCATGCGGCGCTCCAGCATTTGACCTTGCGCGATTTGCGGAGCATGTCCGGCAAAAACTTTTGCTCGAGCACTTCCCAGCGGTTCGGATTGCGCCAGAACTCGGAAACGTTGATCGTCATCCGATCCAAAAACTCGTAAAACAGCTCTTTGTCCTTCGTCATCGCCTCGAAAAACGAAGCGAACGTCGTATACCCTTTTTTCATCCGCAGCGTAGTCAGACGGCGTTTCATCTGCGCTTCCTTATACTGGGACAAGTCGATGGACGTGTAGTCCTTGACTTTCTTGATGAATAACAGGAAATCTTTATCCTCCATGCCGTCATCCCCGCCTTATCAAATCCAAGTTTGTATCGCTTTGCTGTAATCGAGCAGTTCTTCGGGACGGAAAAAGTTTGCAATTTCCCGTTCAGCGCTTTCCGGAGAATCGGATCCGTGAATCAAGTTCAAATTCGTGTGTACCGCATAATCGCCGCGAATCGTACCGGGCAGCGCTTCCAAAGAATTCGTCTTGCCGATCATCGTCCGCGATAGCGCGATCACCTGATCCCCCTGCCAAACCATCGCAAAGACGGGTCCGGAGGTGATGAACTTGATCAAGTTATCGAAAAACGGTTTGCCCACATGCTCCGCATAATGCCTTTCCGCTTGCTCGCGGCTGACCTGCACCAGCTTGGCTGCAACCAGCTGCAGCCCTTTTTGCTCAAAGCGGCGCACGATCTCCCCGATAAGCCCTCTCTGTACTCCGTCAGGCTTGACCATCAAAAACGTTTTTTCCATATTTTTTTCCTCCTACCACTATAATAAAGTTTATTAGGAGTTTGGTTTTGGGATTAGTTTTTAGGCATTCATCCTCTGCATAGGGTAAAGATTGTCACGGAAAGTTTACGGCCGCCTTTGAAATCAAGTTGTTACTGCAAGCTAAATTGATGACAACCTGAATTTCAAGAGCGGTGGAGTGACAATGTTTACCCGACTAACTTCCAGATGAATGCAGTTCTTCACGGTGTCAAACCAAGCTCCTAATAAGAACGGTTCCCCACAAAATGAGCAATGCTGATCAAATCTTTTTTCGCCTGGATATCGGGCAAGCCGTCCAGCGAACGAATCGCTTTATCTATGTATGCCGACGCCATCGCTTCGGCGCGTGAGATTCCCTCGCTGCGCCGGATCATGTTCAAAAACGCGGTGATGTCGGTTTGCCCGTCACAGGCCTCGATACGCGAGATTTCATCCAGAAGAGCCGGACGAAGCTGCGGATTCTGAAGCGCAAAGATGACGGGAATCGTAATATTTCCCTGCTTGATGTCGCTGCCCGGCGGCTTGCCGATCTCCTTCTCCGTACCGCACAAGTCGAGAAGATCGTCCCGGATCTGGAACGCCATGCCGGTATAATACCCGAAATCGTACAGCCGCTTGGCCGTCTGTTCGGGAGCTCCTGCCGCAATCGCTCCCAATTGGCAGCTGATTGCAAGCAGCAGCGCCGTCTTGCGCTTAATGCGCAGCATGTAATCGCGTACCGTCTGCCCCGTATGGAAAAAGAAGCGGATTTGCTCCATTTCTCCAATCGACATTTCGACCAGAGCGTTGGACATAATCCGATGAATGGACGGGTCCGGCAGTTGGGTGACGATGCTGAGCGCCTTGGCAAAAATATAATCCCCGGCGTACATGGCTACCCGGTTGTCCCATTTGGAGCGAACCGTCAATTGACCGCGCCGCGTGTTCGCATCGTCGATGACGTCGTCGTGCACAAGCGAAGCCATGTGAATCAGCTCCAAAGGAACGGCTACGAACTTGATCCGCCCCAGATCGTAGCGGCCGAATTTGGCGCCAAGCAGCACGAATACCGGACGAATCCGCTTACCGCCTGCTTTCAGCAAGTGCAGGGAAGCTTCGCGAAGCACCGGATGATCGACATCGATGCTCCGCTCCAGCTCTTTTTCAATCACATTGATATCTTTTTTTAGTTTAGCATATAAATCCAACAGTTTCATTCCGTCACCCGTACTACAGAATTGTCTTTCCATATTTGCAGAGGAACGTTCCGCTCAAGAAAACCGAGCTCTGCGGCATACTGATAATATAACGAGAGCCCGGCCCATTGCTTCGGACCGAATTCGTAGCACAGTTCGGAGAAATAACGCTGCCAATAGGCCTCCGTCCCGCCGATCAGCTTCTGCGCGTCACGAACCAACGCCGCCGGATCGGCAAGCGATTTGTTCTTGCTCTCGAGAAAGGCCTCGTAGATGCGGCTGACAAGCTTCGGGTACTGCTCCACGGTTTGCTTCCGGATGGTGCAGACGGCAAATGTCATCCATTGGCCGGTCAAGCGCGTCCATTCCGTCGCAAGATCGGTAACGAGATATCCGTCATTTTCCCAGCTTGCCCGAATCGCATGATCGCCAATCAGCAGCGCGGCATCTGCGCTCTTCATCATCGGTTCAAGCTCGGGAGCCGCGTATTCGTACTTCGGCTGAAGCCCGTAAAACTTGGTTAAAATAATTTTCAGCAAATTGATCGAGGTGGCGGAAGTCGTCGGCAGCGCAATTTTGGCGTCTCCCAGCTCCTCGAGCGGCTTCCGGTGAAACAGAAGAATCGAATTGACCTGTCCGAAAGCGCTGACCGACATGTCGGGAAAAACTAAATATTCGTCAAAGTTTTCTCCGTACGCAAATGACGAAATGGCTCCGATATCGATTCGGCCTTCGGCCATGGCGCGATTCAATCCCGACGGCACCTGTTGAGTAACCTCCAGATCGCTGCCGAAGGAAGAAAAAGGAAAGTAATAGAAGAGCGGCCATACATTGGTGAAATCGATACGGCCGATGCGCACGGCCGCCTGGTTGTTAGTCATTTGGCATACCCCATCTTTTGTACAGTTGATGTTCGATCTCCATGCAGTCCAATATTTTTCCGACCACAAAATCGATCATATCGTCTAAGGTCTGCGGACCCTGATAAAACGCCGGCATCGCCGGAAGGATACGTACGCCAAGTCTCGCCAGCTTCAGCATGTTCTCGAGATGAATCGCATGCAGCGGCGTTTCCCGCGGCACGACAATCAGCTTGCGCCCCTCCTTCAGCATCACGTCGGCGGTTCGCTCAAGCAGATTGTCCGATGCGCCGTTTGCGATGCCGGATAGGGTGCCCATCGAGCACGGTACGACCACCATGCCCTGGGTCCTAAACGAGCCGCTCGCCGTCTTGGCTCCGATATCCTGGACAGGCACGTATTCCAGCTTCCCCGGCCAGTTGTCCGTCTCCAGATGCCGGCGAACGCTTTCCTGCCGCTTGGAGGCGTCCCAGCCTAGCTCTTCCTTAAGCACGCGCCAGCCCGCATCCGTGATTATCAGATGAACGTCTTCCCCCGCCGACAGCAAAAAGCGGCAGAGCCGCACGCCGTACGCTGCGCCGCTCGCACCGGTAATGCCGACTACCCACGGTCTTTTCACCCGGTAAACACCACCAAATCGATCAAGGTGAACACAAACAGCGAGATGCTAAGCGCACTGTTCATCGTAAAGAAAGCGGTATTCAATTTGGTCAGGTCCGTCGGCTTGACAATCAGATGCTCATACATCAGCAGAGCGTAGGAGACAAGCACACCGATCAAGTAGACCCAGCTTAAATCCGTTAAAAAAAACAGGCTGATCAAACCTGCCGCAGTGACGATATGAAACCAGCGAGCGATAAGCAGCGCCTTAGGAATGCCGAAGCGGGCCGGAATCGAATGCAGCCCTTCTTCCCTGTCAAATTCGACGTCCTGCGTCGCGTAGATGGTATCGAAACCGGCCAGCCAAAAGACGATGGCGACATAAAATACAAGCGCCGCCAGCGAAAATTCCCCTGTTACGGCGATCCAGCCGCCCAGCGGCGCCAGCGCAACCGTCATCCCCAGAATCAAGTGACATGCCCACGTGAAGCGTTTCGTGTAAGAATAGAACACCAGAAAAAATACGGCAACCGGCAGCAGCTTCATCGCGAGCGGACTTAAATGATAAGCCGCCCAGAACAAGCATACGAACGAAATAATAATAAAAATAATAGCTTCTTTCGAAGAAATCAAGCCGGCCGGTATCGCCCGCATCGCGGTCCTCGGGTTTTTGGCGTCGAACACTTTGTCGATAACCCGATTCAGTCCCATGGCCGCGCTCCGCGCCCCGATCATCGCCAGCAGGATCCAGCCGATCTGCCCCCATGACGGAAGATGGTTAAAGCTCACCACCGAACCGAGGAGCGCTCCCATGAAAGCAAACGGAAGCGCGAAAAGCGTATGCTCGATTTTGATCATTTCCAAAAAGATTTTGGTCTTTCTCCATACCATGTTGTCAGACATCTCCCTTAGATCCATTTGCCGCTTGCGGCTTAATGCCGATATGAAGCGCCGCAATCCCGCCGGTTAACGGGTAAGCCTCGACGCGGGTCAAACCGGTCTTTCGGAAAATGTCGGCGAGCTCCTTATGGTCCGGAAAGTTTTTAAGCGATTCCGGCAGCCATTTGTACTGCTCGTACCGTTTGACGATCAGCTTGCCGAGCAGCGGCAGAACCTTTTGAAAATAAAAAAAGTAAATCGCCTTAAACGGCTTCCAGGTCGGCTTGGACAACTCCAGCGAGACGACCATGCCCCCGGGCTTGACTACCCGCTGCATTTCCTCGATGACCTTGACCAAATCAGGCACATTGCGGAGCGCAAAGCCGATCGTCGCATAATCGAACGAATGATCCTCGAACGGAAGCGCCATGGCATTGCCTTGCACAAGCTTGATCTGCTCGTCCATTCCGAGCCGCTTGACTTTTTCGCCGCCCACATCCAGCATGTTCTGGCTAAAGTCAAGGCCTACGATCTTGCCGGTGCCGCTCGCTTTCGCGAGACTGATCGTCCAATCGCCCGTGCCGCAGCACAGATCGATTGCCGTTGATCCCGGCTTCAGGTTCATTTTCTTCATCGTAAAGCTTCTCCAGGCTTTATGCCGGCGGAAGCTCAAAATGTCGTTCATCAAATCGTACTTCGGCGCAATGCTTTCAAAGACGGAATGAACGAACTGTTCCTTGGTGGTCTTCATTTCCATACGTATCACCTCAAACTTCTTGAGTCGCCCGCGGGGCCGATAGGTATCGCCGGAACGGTTCGCCGATAGACAGAAGCTCCTTGCCTAACTTCTCCGGTTCAAGCGACTGCAGCTTGTCCTGCAGCTCCTTCATGCAGGCGTCGAGCATTTGGTGCAGCTGCGGCGTAACCTTGTACTTCAACCATAGCGAGCGCCATTTTGCCGGGTCCGGCTCCTCGCTTTGCAGCAGCTTCTTTTCTTCCCGTGTCGCCTGCTGCAGAACATGCCAAAAGCCCCAGCTTTCCCGATACGGCTGAGACGATTCGGACCGGACAATTTCCTGATGCAGCACCTCGCAGCGGGTAAACAGACGAAGCACCTCGGGCCAGACGGCGTAAAAACGCTCCTCCAGCAGATTGGCGAAGGATAGAAACAATTGCGTCTTGACTTCTACCGACTGCCGAATGTATTCATCCGCCGTAAGCTTCAACTGCTTCATCTTGAGGTACAGGTTCATTTTGAGGCGGTTGGCTTCGCATATCGCTGCGGACAGGATTCCGATCAAATCGATCTGTCCGGAATGAGACAGTAAGTAGTAAAAGCGGCTGCTGAAGTAGTCTCCCGCAAGCACCTTGAGCTGCCGGGAGCGGGCAGACTTCTGCTCCTTGGCGTCGTTGGTTACGCTGACCATATCATGCGTATCCAGGCCAAGCTGTACAAGGGACGTTACAAGCGCATAAAGCTCGCTGTATCCGGCTAATGTGCTGTGTTTATTTAAAAAAGCATACAGAAGCCGGGTGCGGAATTCGGGAAAGAGCGGCAGATCCGTATGCTTTTGAATCATGTCATGCTCCGTGTATTTCTTGGCCATCTCCGGAATCCGATAAGTGTTCATATGTAAGCCTCCGAACCGATAAGAAAAATCTCTTCACACGCAATCTAAACTATTATAGCATAATCGAATTATTTTCGCATGTACCCCGATCAGCTTTTCGGAGCAAAACGCTCCTGCCATTTGAAGGTATAGGTCATCCGAAAGCGGTTATCCAGATACTGCTGCAGTTCCTCCGCAGTCCCGGAGCGCAGTCCCGCTTCCTTTGGAAGCCATTTCTCCCGTCTGGCGTCTACCGCTACCAATGGCTGGGGATTCCCTTCCCGATCCCCGGAAGCATCCAGCACGCGCACCAGCACCTGATTAATATTCGTGGACGAAGCGAACATCATCGTAGGCACTTCGTACAAATCGCGGAGCATTTCGGATTTGGCGCTCGTTTTTACGGCCAGCAGATCGATCGAGACGACGGCATGATTGACCTCCACCCGGCGAACCCTTAGGTGAAGCTGCATTTTTGAGACGACGTCGACGATATTGTTTTCGGACACGGGATGCGCTTTAACGCTTCGAAACACGCTAAGGCTCTCATCCAGCTGTGACAAATAGGACAAAGCCGACGCTACCGCAATCGATAAAGCTGTAACAATCAACAAACGGGGAACCCATTTCATCCCGAACCTTCTTCCTCCTTTTGACGGGGTCCGAATGCTTGGCTGATGCCCTGTCTGTTACATTGTACAACGAAAAAAAGCAGGCTATGCCTGCCGCTATCCAAAAAATTATTCCTCCGTATCGATCAGGCCGAATTTGGTGACCACAACCGCTTTCCCACGGATTTTGATAGCTGATGTATGTTCGGTAAATTGAGCGATCATAATTTCGCCCTTATCCAACTTCTCCGTATGATGAAACCGGGTATCCTGACCTCTGGTCAATCCGATGACCTGTACTCCGTTTTCCTTCGCTTTGACTACAAAATATTCGTTCTGACTCGCGTCCATCCTTAATCCCCCCGGGGCTAATCTATCCAATTACCTTTATCATGCAGAAAAATGGCCGTGCTGTCAACTCAAGAGAAAAGCCGCCCTCTCAGGCGGCTACCGTTTTCTCGGTCGCGTAGGCTTGGTCTTTTTTGTTGTAGAAGCCTTTGAACCAGCTTGGGACAAGCTTGGAAGCCAAATGGATGATCAAATCGGCAAGCTTGACGACACCGTAAGCAAACAGCATCCCCGCGAAAACGTCGAGCACCCAATGAATCTGCAAATACATCGTCGAAAAGATGATCGCGGAGCAATAAGTAACCATCATGTATTTGAAAATACGGTCTTTCTCCCGAAGCGCCAGCAGCAGCATAGCAAACGAAATCGACGTATGCATGCTTGGAAAGCAGTTCATGACATTGACCAGCATCTCGTTCTCCGAGGCGAAATTCCGCCCGAGCAAGTCAGGCTGTCCCTTAACCCACCATACCTCGCGAAGCAAAATCAGGTTATAAAACGGCAGGATGAGCGGAAATTGCATCAAATGGCCGGATAAGGCGTAAGACATCATCTTTTTTACGCTCTTGGTCCAGTAGCTGCGGACAATGCATATCCAGAGCGA
This sequence comes from Paenibacillus sp., assembly GCA_031180825.1. Classification (GTDB taxonomy): domain Bacteria; phylum Bacillota; class Bacilli; order Paenibacillales; family NBRC-103111; genus Paenibacillus_G. Next base: position 125,846 of record JAPSLM010000003.1, read on the forward strand.
AAGCACGAAGCCGTAATTGTAAATCCAAACCATGATCTGATCGAAAACCGGGTGGTTGATCGCCCGGGCCCACGCCGCATCGTTGAGGGGGATGCTATTCATCATATCATCCCATTTCCATGGGTGACGATTGTTTTCGAACATCCAATTGGCGATTTTCCACCATACTCCGCTGCCGGAGCCATAGAAATAATAGAATACGCCGAGAAGCGGGATACCTACCACAAAAAAACGTTTCCAATCGACGTCAATCTGATCTTTGCGGACGCCCATCAGACAAATAAAAAGCAATACCCAGCATTCCAGACTCCAGTTGCCGACCACGCCGATCCGCCAAATCAAAAAGATCGATGCCAAAATGCCGTACATCGTCCAATCGTTTCCGTTCGACCATCGTCTAAGTTTTTCTGACATTTTTGGTAACTCCCCCTAAATACTGTACCTAACCCGCTTGCTGCAAAACCATTTCGTGAAATAAGGTCAACTTAGTATAACAAAAAAACGAGGATTTTGCTTCATAATTTTTTTACATTTAAGAAAAGCTTCAGAATTAAAAAACACGGGATCATTGTCCCGTGTCGAGCTTGTTGAGAAAGTGGTCAGACGGGATTATAGAGGTAACGAAGGGGTGGGGTATCTACTTCCGACCGCTGTTGTCCTCGGGAAATTTGATTGGAAGCCGCTTAATAGCGGACATTTCCCGAAGACAAAGGCGGCCACTATCGCTTCTCCAGTAGATACCCCACCTCCGTATGTTTCTCTATTCTTGTCAAAACCACTTTATCAACAGCCTGAACACGGGATCATTGTCCCGTGTCGCTAATGCTTCCCACCGAATCGCAAGCCTTTTTCATCCTTCTTGCAAACGCTTCATAAAGTCCTCTGCCGCACTGTAACCTTGCTGCCGGAGATACCAGTTGTTGGCCGCCGCTTCTACCAAGCCAGCAACGTCCCGCCCTGGTTGAAGCTGGATCTCGATGTGCGGAATCTTGATATCCATGTAATCCGAAAACTTCGGTGTCAGCTCCAATTCGTTATTAAGCGCGTTGTCCTGCCACTTGGTCAGCTCGATGTCGAGAACGATCCGCGTCTCGTCCTGAAACGCTTTGCGGCCGTACAGGCGGGAAACATTGATAAGTCCGATGCTGCGGAGAGCAAGAAATTCTTTTGTCTTCCCGTTATGCGTGCCGAGAAGCGTCTCCGGACTGATCTTTTTAAGCACCACGATGTCGTCAGCCACCAGCCGGTGTCCCCGCCGAATAAGCGTATGCGCCGTCTCGCTCTTCCCCACCCCGGATTTGCCCCGAAGCAGGATGCCGATCCCGGAAACGTTGACGCAAACCCCATGGACGGCAATTTCCGGCGCCATCGATTTCGTCAGAAAAGTGTCCACGAGCTCGATGAATTTGGTCGTCGGCTGCGGCGTCCGCAATAACGGGATGCCCTCTTCCTCGCAATATTTCATCAAATATTTAAGCCCTTCCTGATTCCGGGTTACAACAAAGCACGGCGGATGATACTTCACGATGTTTCCGATCCTGTCATTGCGCTCCTCTTCCGTGAGCGTATGCAAATATGTGATTTCCTTACGGCCCAGCACCTGCAGGTGGGACTGCGAGAAAAAATCGAAATACCCGACAAATTCCAATCCCGGTCGGTGCACCCTTGTCTTCGAGATCGTTCGATGGAGCTGCGTTGCCCCGGCCAGTACTTCCATCGAAAATCGTTTTACCAAATCTTCTACGGTTACAGACTTCACCGTTTCATCCCCCTTCGCCTACTGCTGCTATGCCAAACGGAATCTGCTGCTAGATTACTTCTACACAAGAGAGCGTTTCCCTTTTCGAATTCCCCGATCTATGAATAATTCGAAAAAAACAAAAACCGCTTCCTTCGGCGGGCTTCACCCGTCAAGAAAGCGATTCGGTCGTAACGTGCTATCGGAGTAGCGGGATTCGAACCCACGGCCTCACCCACCCCAAGGGTGCGCGCTACCAGACTGCGCCATACCCCGACAATATTACGGTGCTGATGCCCGCAAATGCTTATCAGATACAGTGTTTCGTTGATTTGCGAACCATAACGTAATCTCTCAGCGTAGGTCATTATAGCACATAGGCGCGCACCCCTGCAAGTCAATTCCGCGGACCCTTGCGAAATTTTTTCCAAACAAAATTTGTGTTCCTCCCTCGGGGGTCAGAAGTTGTTTCCTCCCTGCACAGACGGTTGCGTTCCCATTTCGAAGGCAGCACCTGCTTAAGCGGAAATACCTTTACAAGGGACGACGTAATCTCCTGCGCCATTTTCATGACGCCAGACAAACGCGTCGTGTGAAGAACGTCCATTTCCCGGCAGCCGCCAACGTTGACAACCCCAGTGACGCAATAATCGCCGACGTATGGAAGGTCGGTTCTTTTGACACCGCCCCCTGGCTTAATCGATCCCTTATAAACGGACATGCTTCCGACATCCGCCAGCTTCCCTAATGTAGCGTCGATTGCGATAACCTTCTTGCCGATGGGCAGCTGTGCCAGTTTTTCCGTCAGGTTGATCGCGTGCGCAGGTTCATCGATGGTTCCGACTACATTTTTGTATCCGAGCCTGGTTAAGTATGTGCCGACAAAAGGCCCCAGTGAATCGCCTGTGCAGCGATCCGTACCGATGCATAGAAATACAACGTCATTTACATTTAAACTGCCAGGTAACAACGAAAGCAGCGCGGCCGCAAGCTCCTCTTTCGTTTTAATTCCGTTGATCTTAAAACCTTCAAGTGTGTTCTCATGTGCCGTCATCAAGCGGACACCTCCGTTTTTTCTGCGTTGCGCCCCACTACTCGGGTTCAGTGGCTGCATTTAATTAGACGGAGCAACTGAAATTTTCTCACACTTTTCTAAAAAAATAGCGCCATATAAAAACGCCTCCCATCCGTGGTTTTACGGAGAGACGGCGATGTATTCGCGTGATTATTTAAAGAAAAAACGCCCGAATGACATTCGAGCGCCTTTTCAAGCCGGGGAACCGACTCCATTATGTAGAAAGCCTAAAGCCGCAAAAGCTTACTGGATTCCGTCTCTTAGCGCTTTGCCAGGTCTGAAGGCCGGGATTTTGCTGGAAGGAATTTCGATTTCTTCGCCGGTTTGCGGGTTGCGGCCTTTGCGGGCGGAACGCTCACGAACTTCGAAGTTGCCGAATCCGACCAATTGTACCTTGTCCCCGCTTTGAAGCGCCTCGGAAATAGCTTCGAACACAGCTTCAACCGCTTTGGTTGCGTCCTTTTTGGAAAGCTCCGTGGATTCCGCTACCTTATTGATCAAATCGGATTTATTCATGCGATTCACCTCCCCCCGAAACAAACGAATCCTGTTACTTACTTTGTTAACCGTTTTGCCGAAAAATATACATTCGGAACGATGCAAAGGTCAAGAAACAAGATTATAGTAATACACGCGTTAGGCATTTTCAAGTGCAAACACAAAAAATGCACCCTTCGGAGTGCATTTTTCACGAAAAATGAGAAGCATCTCACAAAATGATCGCAATAAGGCCGCCGGAGCCTTCGTTTATAATCCGTCCAAGCGTTTCCTGAAGCTTGTAACGCGCATTGTCGGGCATCATGGCCAGCTTGCCCTGGATGCCTTCGCGGACGATGGAATGCAGCGAACGTCCGAAAATATCGGATTCCCATATTTTGAGCGGGTTGTCCTCGAAATCCTGCATCAAGTAGCGCACGAGCTCCTCGCTTTGCTTCTCTGTCCCGATGATCGGCGAGAATTCCGACTCCACGTCGACGCGGATCATATGAATCGACGGTGCCGTCGCCTTGAGCCTGACGCCGAAACGGGAGCCTTGCCGGATGAGCTCAGGCTCGTCGAGCGCCATTTCCGCGAGTGTCGGCGGGGCGATCCCGTAGCCGGTTGTTTTGACCATTTCGAGCGCTTCGGCAAAATGATCGTATTCGCGCTTGGCATGCGTAAAATCCTGCATCAGCTGCAGCAGGTGATCCTTGCCGCGAATTTCCACGCCGACGACCTCCATAAGAATGCGGTCGTACAGCTCATCGGGCGCATACAGGTCGATTTCGGCGACCCCTTGCCCCATATTCATTCCGGCCAGCGCCGCTTTATCGATAAACTCGTATTCCTCGAAGTGAGTGACGACCCGGTCCACGTCGCGGAGCCGGCGAATGTCCTGTACCGTCTCGCGGACGGAGTTCTCGAAGCTGGAGCGGAGCCAGTGATTTTCCTCCAGCACCATGACCCAGCTGGGCAGATTCACATTGACCTCGTGAACCGGGAATTCGTACAGCACCTCCCGAAGCACGGACATCATATCGTCTTCATTCATATTGGCAACGCTCATCGCCACGACCGGGACGTCGTGCTTCGCCTGCAGCTCGTTCCGCAGCTCGATCACGGCATCGCTCTGCGGGCGGGTGGAGTTGACAATGACGATGAACGGCTTTCCGACTTCTTTCAGTTCGTTAATGATGCGTTCTTCCGCATCCACATAGGAGGCGCGAGGAATTTCGGCGATCGAGCCGTCCGTCGTAATGACGACGCCAAGCGTCGCATGCTCTTGAATGACCTTGCGCGTTCCGATTTCCGCGGCTTCCTGGAACGGAATCGCTTCGTCAAACCACGGCGTGTTGATCATCCTCGGACCGTGTTCATCCTCATATCCTTTGGCGCCCTCGACCACATACCCGACGCAGTCGACCAGTCGAACGTTGACATTCAGTCCTTCGGCAACATGCAGCTGCACGGCATTGTTCGGTACGAATTTCGGCTCCGTCGTCATAATCGTCCGTCCGGCGGCGCTTTGCGGCAATTCGTCGGTTGCCCGGATCCGGTCGGCTTCGTTCTGGATGTTCGGCAGCACGATCGACTCCATAAAGCGCTTGATGAACGTTGATTTTCCCGTACGGACCGCTCCAACGACCCCCAGGTAAATATCCCCGCCAGTACGCTCTGCAATGTCCTTAAAGATATCCACTTTTTCCAATGAGAATCCCTCCTACAGGTTGTTTAAGACGAAACTCGTACACGCTTTGGACTAGTACAAATATATGTACGGCGGTTCAAAATATGATGACAGGCGCAGAAATAATTTTCACCGGTAAATCCGGCTTTACCGTGTCGCCGCTTGCGTCCTTAACTTCATCCCTGACAAATATATGCAGGAGGATCTACGATTATTCTAGCTGCGGCAAGAAAAAAACCTCTATCACCTTGGATAGAAGGTTGATAGAGGCAGGTTAGAACGATCCCGGGACAGGAACCGGTTTATTGTCTTTCCAATTATAAGCGAACGAGCGCGCCGGGACAAAATACGACTCCTGAACGAGCAGCTCCCGCAGATCCTGTTTCGCGTCAAGACGGCTTTGCAGCTGCTTCTTGTCGATCAGCCGCATGATTTCAGGCGCATAATCGATGGCGACCTGACCCGATTCGCTCATCAGGAACGGAAGCTTTACCGAGCGCGTGTACATGCTGGTTACCTCGGCAGGCTTCCGGTTCAGCTTGGCATAATCGATGGCGAAAAAGCCGGGAGCGACCGGTTCTCCGGTTGGCAGCGTGCCTGTCTTCGACTTGTAGCGGTCCACCTCCTGCTGCAATTCGACGGCCAGCTGGAACGAAGGCAGATCCATCATCTTGACCGTCGGCTTCGTCTCCGCATCGATCAGGACATAGGATGCCGTTCCGCCGTTCTCGAACGCATTGGCCGGCACTTCGCTGATGTAACGCCCTTTCAGCTTTTTGAAATCGATCGGATTCTGCTCGTATAACGGCGTGGTCGTCTCGAAATTTTTGATCGGCAGCACGCCGGTTTTCGCTTTATATTGATCGATCGCGTTCTGAACGACGATCACGTACTCGCCGCTCGCGATCTGGTTCTCCTTGCGCATCTCCTTCGGATACATGCAGCCGCCGAGCAGCGTGCAGACCAGCAGCAAAGAAGCCGCCTGCAGCCATCGCTTCATTACCATTCCTCCTCCTGCTTTTCCAACTGCTTGCGTATAGCGCTTTTCAACGGGTCCTCCGGTATGAGTACCGTGACAGGACCGGTGATTTTCGCCTGACAAGCGAGACGGTAGCCGTCCTGCTGCAAGCCGCCAAGCTTCAGCTCTTCATTGCGGCTCGGCCCGGCCAGTCCCGTGCCGGCGTTCTCCGTCACGCGAACTTTGCACATCAGACAAGCCGCCTTGCCCCCGCACCGGGTGCGGATATGCACGCGAGCGCGCCGTGCCGCATCCAGAAGGGTTGTCCCCGTTCTTGCTTCGAACGTTTTGTTATCGGGCAAAAAAGTGACTTTCTCGGCCATGCGCGCTCTCCTTCCGTTAAATCATCGCTTCGGGGTCGAGCAGCGTACGCAGCCTGCCTGCCAGTTCTCCGCTGAAGCGGTTGCGGGCAATCAGATCATCGAGAGCCTGCCTGTGGCGCTCGGGCTCCTGGACTCGGCACTGCCTTGCAATGGCCTCAAAACGGTCCGGGCGGTCCCGCAGCACGTTAAACACCAACTCATGAGCCAGCGGCATCAACCGGACAGTTTCCTTCTCGCCATACGGAACAGCAGGCGCATGCGTGGCCGCCAAATATTCGGCTTCCACACGATATTCGCTGTCCATCGCGCTTACCTCAAAAGCACCGACCAGCTCCACCTTGACGCCGTTCATTTCATAATGGCTGAGAATCGACCGGTAAATGGACGTTTCGCTCTCCGTCTGATCGTCGATGGCAAACCGCCGAAGCGCTCTATGAAGAGCCTCCGCATGCCGCCGGTCAACGTAAAGATCCAAATCGCGGGGACGCGCATCCAGCTGCACGCCCTGCAGCAGCAGTCCGGTGCTGCCGCCGACCAGCCAGATCGATTCGCAATTCCGGGTATGTACAGCGATCTCGGTAAAAATCTCTTTAAGCGGTTCCGGCACCGCCTGATGTTGTCGGGTGTTCATCTTATCATCCTATGCTATGCAAAATGGTCAAAAATAAGGTTTATGCGCAACCGCAATCGCGCCCTCGTCGCTTACTACTTTCGCCTGACAGCCCAGCCGAAAGCCTTGTTCCAGCTCTTCCGGCTCCAAATTGTCCAGCTCCTCGTCCGTCGGAGCGTTCAAATATTCCATGCCCTCGCTGACTTGACAGCGGCAGCGGGAGCAGGTGCCCCGCATGCAGGAGAATCCCCAGTCCACTTCGGCTTTCAGCGCCAGATCCAGAATCGTGAACCCGGTGACCGGTTCGATTGATTTCGTTGTTCTGCGTCCTTTTAAGGTAACCATGTAAACAGCCAATCTCCTTATAATAGGGATACGATCATATAAATAAAGATCGGGATAAACATCAAGAACGCGATCAGCGACAGCACAAACCGAACAAAGCCCGTCGTTTTGTTTCTCGCGAACGTTATCAGCAGCGAAGCAAGAACCATGAGACCGATCGCAATAAAGGATGCCCACATTTTGTCCAACGGCGACATAATAAATTTCCAACCCCTAGCGTTTGTAACGTGATTGTCTCCATCATAACATAACAAAAGCTTCTTATCGAAGCCTTTTCGACGAAGATACATTCGTGTCTTAGCGGAAGCTTTTCTTGAAATGATAAAATGGTTCAGCTCCGCTGAAAACTTATGCATTCTATCATTATAACAAAAGCTTCTTATCGAAGCCTTTTCGACGAAGATACATTCGTGTCTTAGCGGAAGCTTTTCTTGCGAGCAGAAAGCTTACGCTTCCCGCTTTCGTAGTTAAACTTTGTATGCTCCAAAAAAAAGCACAAGCGCGCTTGACCGGCGGCTCATGCCATAAAACTGTTAAAAATATCGCCTTACTTCTTCATGATCATCTTCATGAGCTGTTCCAAGTTGTTCGTGTTCACTTTGCTGCTTTTAATGGCTTGGATCAGCTCTTTCGTCGTTTGATCCGAAACGGGAACATTGACAAGGCCCGCAACTTGCTTAATCAGCTGCCGCAGCTGCGCGTCGCTCTGCAGCGTGGACGGCTTTACCCCGTTCGCGAGTTTGTATATATCTTTCTCGGAAACGTTTTTGCCGGTTTTTTTCTTAACCACATTGAGCACATCTTTCGGCATGTTTTTATCCGCCATTGTTGCTCCCTCCCCAGACTGATTATGCGATAAAGCCTGAGGTAGTATATGTGGAAAAGTGGCCGAAGGTAATAGGCGTTTGCCTTAACGAAGCCAACCATTCCGAGAAACGTCGGCGATTTCTTCGATTTCGTGCCGCGGCCCCCGTCCCATCAAATGCTCCACGGCCGTTTTCGGGTTTTTACCGTCAAACAAGACGTGGTAGAGCTGTTCCGTGATCGGCATCGATATTTCGTAATTGAGGGACAAGTTATAGGCGGCCTGCGTCGTTTTGACGCCCTCTACGACCATTCCCATCCGCTGAAGCACCTCTTCCAGCGAATGCCCCTGCGCCAGCATCGATCCGGCCCGCCAATTGCGGCTGTGCCTGCTCGTACAAGTAACCACCAAATCGCCGATTCCGGCCAATCCCGCAAACGTCAACGGGCTTCCCCCCATCGCCGTTCCAAGTCTTGCGATCTCGGCAAGTCCCCGGGTAAGCAGAGCGGCTTTGGCGTTATCTCCAAAATTCAGTCCGTCGCTGAGGCCTGCGCCAAGCGCGATAATATTTTTCAGCGCGCCGCCGACCTCGACCCCAATAACGTCGGGATTCGTGTATACGCGAAAATACGGGTTGATCAGCAGATCCTGCGCCCGCTCGGCGGCTTCTTTGTCCAGCGAAGCAACGACGACCGTAGTCGGGCATTGCCGGATGACCTCTTCCGCATGGCTTGGCCCGGACAAGACGACCAGCCGGTTCGCATCGTAAGACGGCAGTTCTTCCGCCAGAACCTCGCTCATGCGCTTCAGGCTGCCCGCTTCGAATCCTTTGGTTGCGTGCACCAGAAGCGAATCGGGACTCAAATGCGGTTGAAGCTGAACGGCGATATCCCGCATGGCCGATGACGGCGCCACAACCACGACGGCTTCCGCCTCTTTTACGGCTTCTTCCATCGAATCGGTCGCACGAATCCGCGAGGATAACTGAACCTCGGGCAAAAACCGGCTGTTGCGGTGCTCCTCGTTAATCTCCCGTACCTGATCGCGATTGCGGGACCACAGCAGCACGTCGCGGCCGTTGTCCGCCAGCACCGAGGCAATGGCCGTTCCCCAACTTCCCGCTACCAGCACGGCGGTTTTTCCGGAAACCGGCATGAACGAACACCTCCGTCGATTTCGTCAAGCTTGCTTATTGGCACCAAGCTTGTTCTCTTGTCCTTTTAACAGCTTCACGATATTGCTCCGGTGCTTGACCCAAGCAAATACGAATAGAAGCAGACTGAGCGCGAAAATTTCCCTGGAATCGATCATAAACCATATCAAGATCGGCAAAAGTGCGGTAAATAAAAGCGATCCCAGAGAAACGTAACGCGTGATCGCGATAGAAACAATAGCAACAATCCCTGCAATAAGCGAAGGCAAAAAGGCAAGCGTCGCCATCACGCCGATCGTTGTCGCAATGCCCTTGCCTCCCCGAAACCCGAAAAAGACGGGCCAATTGTGCCCCACGATGACGCTGATGCCCGCGAGCACTTCAAACAGCGGATCGCCGCCGCTCAACCACGTGCCGATCCAGACGGCCGCCACGCCCTTCAATACATCCAGGAGCAGCACTGCGATGCCCGGCCCTTTGCCGAGCACCCGCAGCGTATTCGTGGCCCCCGCGTTTCCGCTTCCGTGTTCGCGGATATCGATGCCTTTCAGCAGCTTGCCGGCCAAATAACTAAAGCTGATTGAGCCGAGCAAATAACCGATTAAGAGTGAGAGCAAGCTAGTCAACACGGTTCTCCCCTATTCGTCGTCCGATTTGCGCCGCGTAAACATGCGTAGAGGAGTGCCCTCGAAACCGAACGCGCCGCGAATTTTATTTTCCAAGTATCGCTGATAGGAGAAATGCATCAGCTCCGGGTCGTTGACAAAGAAAATGATGGTCGGAGGCTTGACCGCCACCTGCGTCGCATAGTTGATCCGCAGTCGCTTCCCTTTGTCCGTCGGCGGAGGGTTGATGGCCACGGCATCGGACACGACGTCGTTCAGCACGTGCGTCGCCACGCGCGCCGCATGCTGCTCGGCCACATTGTTTACTACCGGGAACAGTTTATGCAGCCGCTGCTTCGTCTTGGCCGACAAAAACACGACGGGCGCATAGGTCATAAACAAAAAATGGTCGCGGATTTTTTGCGTAAATTGATGCATCGTTTTATCGTCTTTGTCCACAATATCCCACTTGTTCACGACAAAAATAGCCGCTTTGCCCGCTTCATGCGCATATCCGGCAACATGCTTATCTTGCTCGATGATCCCTTCCTCGCCGTCAATGACGACGAGCACGACATCCGCCCGCTCGATCGCCTTCATGGCGCGCATGACGCTGTACTTTTCCGTCGTCTCGTATACTTTGCCGCGCTTGCGCATTCCTGCCGTATCGATGATGACGTACTTTTGCCCGTCCTTCTCAAACGGCGTATCGATCGCGTCGCGCGTCGTTCCGGCCACATTGCTGACGATGACGCGCTCCTCCCCCAGGATGGCGTTAACGAGCGACGATTTCCCGACGTTCGGACGGCCGATCAAAGCGACCTTGATGACATCCTCGCCGTACTCCTCTTCGCTCTTGTCCGGAAAATGCTTGATTACTTCGTCAAGAAGGTCGCCGATTCCCGTCCCGTGAGAGCCGGAGATGCCGACAACTTCACCGAACCCAAGGCTGTAAAACTCGTAAATATCGTCCATCCGTTTCAGATTGTCCACTTTGTTGACGGCTACGATCACCGGTTTTTTCGCCCGGAACAGCATTTCCGCGACTTCGCTGTCCGCCGGCGTAATGCCCGCTTTGGCATCCACCATAAACACGATGACGTCCGCTTCCTCGATGGCAAGCTCCGCTTGAACGCGTACGGACTTCATGATCTGATCTTCCCCGTCGATTTCAATCCCGCCGGTATCGATGACGCTGAACTCGGTGTCCAGCCACTCTCCCCTGCCGTACAGCCGGTCCCGGGTAACCCCGGGTTTATCTTCCACAATAGCCAGCTTATCGCCGATAATACGGTTAAATACCGTAGATTTGCCCACGTTCGGACGGCCGACAATCGCTATGATTGGTCTTGCCATGCGCTTCATTCCCTTCTTCGACTACCGCAATGTTGCTTCAGGTCTCCCTCGGTCCGATCGGCCGGGGGCGTTATGTACAAAGACAAGCCTGTTTTCAAGGCTTGCAAGCTCTGATATTATATCAAAATCGACTTCACAAGTAAATGAACGAAACGTTAGCGGCTTGCCTGCCCGCCCTCAATGCCTTACTAAAATCACGATCCCGTTCTCCAGATCGTGAGCCGCCGCATCCAATATTTTTTCCAGCTTAAAAGCTACCTGCTGCTGATGATTGGCGTCGTCCGCAATAAAGATGGGAGCTCCGCCCGCCACCGTTTGCCGGTTGGCTTCCGTCGCCACGACCGCCATAATTTGTCCCATACGCGCTATCCTCCCGCCTTTCCGCCGGTTTGCACGTCCGCTTCGGTCGGCATCCGCACCGCACTTTCCAGTACCGGCGAGTTCATCGCCACTTGGCGGGCTTTCTCCGGATCGGGCTCCTGCGGAAGCAGCAGCACCGCAAGCCTCCCGTCATTCATATCCAGCTTGGCCAATGGAACAAGGGCCGGTTCGCCTTCATCACGATAGACGCCCATTATCGTTGACACGTCATGCAGCAGCGCCTGACGCTGTCCCGGGTTAGCCAAGGTAACCCTTGCATTTTTATTTTTGGGCGCAAGCACAAGACCGATGGCTTTTTTCCGGATGACGTTTTGCGTATCGCTTAATCCTACGTTCATAATATAGATGTCGTCTACAAACAGATTGGGTCCATCCAGCCGCACTTGGCCGATGTTTACATTTGCAATGCGGGACAAGGTTTTGCCCGTCTTAAACATATTGGTCACCAGAATGGCCGCAAGGCCGGCCGCAATCCCCCAATACCACGGAAACACGATACCGAAGAACGCCGTGACGAACGCGGTAAATATGACTAAATAGTTGCGGCCTTCAAATACCATCGCAATCCCTTCGATATAGGTCGCTCCCCGCGGCACCAGCTCCAGACTATCGATCTTGCTCAGCGTCTGGCGTTCCATGTTGCGGACGTCCCGGAACTGCTGCGCCGCCATAGCCAAAAACGTCATGGCCGTATAGTTCTTGTCCAGCAGCGAAGGGACAGCGACCGATCCGAGCCCTGCCGCAATGACGCCCAAGGAAAGATGAATGATTTTGCCGTGAGGATAAGTCGGATATTGCCGGTAATCGGTCCGCAGCATTGTCAGCCGAGCCAGCATGCCGAACAATACCCCCAGTATGATTCCTACGGTATATTTTTGCTCCACCAGCCAAGCCCACACGCCGATCGTGTCTCCTTCCTTATTGAGCAAAAGCGTCAATCGTTCTCCGGCTCTCTCTCCGTCCTAATTTTTTGCCGTACACGCTTTAATGCCAGCTTGGTCCCCGCAACCATTCCTTCCAGCAGCAGGGAGCAGCCACGGGCCGCAAAAGCCGTCAGCCACCATTCGTCTTGAAATTCCGGTTGCCCGAGCGTTATCGCCATCTGCTCCCGGTGCGCATAAGCAGACATGACATCCCCGATCAGCAGTCCAAGCGACAGCCCGGCGATCTGCAGAGGCGGCCAACGGAGCAGCGCCGCCGCCAATAAACCGACGCTTGCGGCAACAGTCCATTCCGAACTGAACCAGATAAGCGCAGGCATCAAATGAAGCGTCTCTTTCTGGAAGAAATATGCCGATCCGAGCAGCAAGGCGATGGAGAGCAAATGAAACCGGTACAAAAAGCTCGGAGTTCGAATCAGTCCCCCAATCGAAACAGCCAGCAGCAGCAAAGTGCAGCCATATACCCGTATCCCGCTCCAATGCGCGTTCCACCGCATAAGCAAGACCCAAAGCATAAAAAAAAGAAGTAGACTCATAGGAGTAATACCTCTTAATATGACGTTCTTCCAGCCACTGGCGAACAAAATCAGCGCAACGACGATTAGCAATAAAGACACGTAACCCGCATTCATTCGTCTCACCCGCAGAAAAAGCTTGTTCCTCTTTTTCCTTAGTATGGCTTTCTTTATTTAGTTTTAGTCAATCCATAGCATAACCTGACCGCCTTGCATAGGCGGAAGTATCGATTCCCCGGGCCAAGCACCATTCCGCCGTTTCCGACGTTATGACGACAGGCAGTTCATGCAAAGCTTCAATTCGGGAAGCCCCCAATGCCGTCATCAGCAACCGCAGTTCACGATGCCATGACTTGATTTGCCCGATCAGCGCGTCGGTCCCCGATGTACGCAGCACTCGCAGCATGACTCCGGCCATCCCGACCGCCGCAGCTCCGAGGGTCAAAGCTTTGCAAATCTCAAGCGCTCCCGTAATACCGCCTGTCGCCACGACGGCCACATCCGGCCGGTTCATACGACGCTTCGCCTCCAATACTTCCAACAGGGCGATGCTGGTTTTGCAGCCCCAATCGTTAAGCCAGTCCATCGGCAAATCGCGCCGGGCATTCTCGATAGCGGCGAAATTGGTGCCTCCCGCGCCGCCGACATCGATACATCCGACCCCGCAGCCGATCAGCTTCTCGGCGCTCTCCCGCGCCATCCCGAAGCCTACCTCCTTGACGATAACAGGAACGCCTACCCGTTCGACGATCGTCCGGATTCGCTCGAGCATTCCCCGGAAATCCCGATCCCCTTCAGGCATGATAAGCTCCTGCATCACATTCAGGTGAATCTGAAGCCCGTCGGCCTGCAGCATATCCACCGCTCTTAACGCTTGCTCCAGCGTCGCTTCGCTGCCAAGATTGCCGAAGATGATGCCGTTCGGGTTGGTCTTTCTTACGATACGGTAGCTTGCGGCCGTCTCCGGATTTTTGATGGCCGCCATCTGCGAGCCTACTGCCATGGCCAGCCCCGTCTCCCGGGCGGCCACGGCAAGCTCCCGGTTAATTTCTTCGGTCTCGCGGGCTCCTCCGGTCATCGCATTAATAACAATCGGCGAGCTCAATAGGAGTTCGCCGATTCGGGTATGCAGTGCTATGGATTCCGAAGAAATGCCGGGGAGACAATTATGGACCAGCTTAACGTCGCGGAAGCCCTGCTCGCCGCTTTGTCCAAGCTGGAGTGCATGATGAACATGCTCCATTTTTCGCGGTATGCGCACCCCTGATTCCTCTTTTCGTCTATAAACAGCGGTTTACTTGAATTTGCTCAGCTTGTCGCCAAAACGCTCGCCGAGTGTCAGGTTCAAGCCTTGAAGTTCTTCGTGGGAAACGGATTCCCGTTTCGGCGCACGCTCTCTTTCGGCTCTCGGCTCGCGGGCCGGCGCTTCTTCCGTTTCTTTGATGCTGAGCGAAATGCGCTTCTCGTCGGGGTTCATATCCAACACTTTCACTTGAACCTCTTGGCCTTCCTTCAGCACTTCAAACGGCGTTGCGATGTGGCGGTGTGCGATTTGGGAAATATGAACCAAGCCCTCAACGCCAGGAGCCACTTCGATGAACGCGCCGAACTGCACGATCCGTTTCACCGTACCGGTGACGATATCCCCGATGCTGATCTTGTTTTTAACGGATTCCCAAGGTCCCGGCTGCGTGGCCTTGATGCTCAAGGAGATGCGCTCGTTGGCCGGATCCAATTTCAGAACTTGAACGCGGACTTGGTCGCCTTCCTTCACGACTTCAGACGCGTGCTCGACATGATGCCAAGCCATCTCGGAGATATGAACGAGTCCGTCCACGCCGCCGATATCGACAAAGGCGCCGAATTGCGTCAAACGTTGAACCGTACCCGTCAGTTCTTGACCGACAGACAGTTTGGAAATCGTTTCTTGCTTTTTCGCTTCGAACTCTTCATCCAGCACGTCTTTTTGGGAAAGAATGACTTTGTTTTTCTCGCGGTCCATTTCTTTCACGCGCAGACGCAGCGTGCGGCCTTTGTAATCGCTGAAATCTTCGACGAACGTGCGCTCAACCATGGAAGCCGGAACGAATCCGCGCAGACCTACGTCTACGACAAGACCGCCTTTTACCACTTCGGCGACCTTCGCTTCGAGGATCGTTTTGTTTTCCATGTCGGCCGCAAGCTTCTCCCACGATTTCTCGCTGTCGACGGCGCGTTTGGAGAGCACAAGCTTTTCCTTGTTGTCGTCGATGGTAATAACTTTCAGCTCGATGTCTTGACCGATTTGCACGATCTCTTCCGCATTGTCCAATTGGACGGACGAAAGCTCGCGCAACGGCACGATGCCGTCGTATTTGTAGCCTACGTCGACAACCGCTTGGTCCGCATCCACTTTAATCACTTTGCCGGTAACGATGTCGCCTTTTTTGATGATGCTGACATTCGCCATGGACTCTTCCTGGGATACCTCTGCGGATTGAACTTCTTGATCGAATTTTGTTTCTTCTGACATGTCCAATTACCCTCCTTAAACAACCTGACAACGTGTAATGTATTTGGATAAAAATTTACTTCATCATTTTCTTAAGTATACCACAATTTATCATTTCGATTCGTGCTGCTTGACCATGCTTCGGATCGTGCTCATGATTTTGTCGGTCGCCTGTTCCAAGCCTTCCGAACCGCTGTTCTCAAATTCGCTCAAATCGACTGGAGGACCATACACGATTTTCATTGGCCGAAACGGCTTATAATTGCCGATAATGGCTGCCGGAATGACAACAGCCCCGGTCTTCAATGCCAAGCTGGCCGCTCCCTTTTTACCCATGCCTCCCGCGTTGCTGCGCGTCCCTTCAGGGAAAATGCCCATCACTTCCCCATCCTTAAGCAGCTGCATCGACAAGCGAATCGACTCTTTGCTGACACCGCCGCGTTTAACGGGAAATGCTGCAATTCTCGGCAAAACATATCCCAAAACAGGAACGTTAAACAGCTCGGCCTTGGCCATGTAGTGCACCTTTCGCTTCAACGGGGTGCCCATCAGCGGCGGGTCCCAGTTGCTGGTGTGATTGCCGCACAGAACGACGCCGCCTTCGGCGGGAATGTTCTCAAGTCCTTCCGCCCGCAAAAAAAATACGGTGCGGAATAAGACGCGGAAAACTCCACGTAAAAAGACGTACAACATGCTACTGCCCCCCACCGACCCGGAGCTTGCAAAGCCCCAAAATACGATCCACCACCTGCGGTATCGTCATGTCGGTCGTATCCAGCAGCACGGCATCCGGCGCTTTCACTAGCGGCGAAGCCTCGCGCTGCTCGTCCATCCGATCCCGCTCCGCAATATCGCGCTCCAATTGTTCAAGCGTGATATCCGGCTGCGAATCGCAAATTTCTTTAAACCGGCGCTGGGCGCGAACGCTGACGCTTGCGGTCAAAAACACTTTGACCTCGGCGTCCGGCAGCACATGACTGCCGATATCCCGGCCGTCCATGACAATTCCTTTGCTTCGGGCCATTTCCTGCTGTTTGGCGGTAAGGATACTGCGAATTTCAGCGATAGAAGCGATTCTGGAGACGTTTCGGGTCACCTCCGCAAGACGAATCATGCCCGTTACGTCTTCGCCATCGACAAAGACCATTTGGCCATCGCTGCCCGGCACTAAGCGAATGTCCATACGGCCTGTGAGCGCAATCATGTCCGAGATCTGTTCCGCTTGAAGGCCTTCCCGTAAAATCTTCCAGGTCACGGCTCGGTACATGGCTCCCGTATCGACATAAACGAAGCCGAGCGCACCGGCGACCAGACGAGCGATCGTACTTTTCCCCGCTCCCGCCGGACCGTCGATTGCGATGTTAAACTTTTCCAAGATGCGGCCTCCTTACAAAATGAAGCGGACGAGCAGCCTGAAAAAAAAACAGGCCGAAGCCTCGAACGAAGAAAATTATACCATAGTTTAGCCGTGGATTGCAAAGCTCGCGCAGCCTCCATTATTTTCCTTCCGCGGCCTGAAACCGGGAGACGGAATAAGGAAGTCCCTCCAACTGCTCTACCTCGACTAAAATATAGCGGATTCGCGGGTTAAGGAGCAGCAATTGGGAAGCGACCAGCGCAAAGGCGCACCCCGCCAATGCCCAAGCAATCCAGCGTTCCGCCCGATGGGCAAACTGCAAAAATAATTCTTCGTACCTATCGTCCGATTCATTTTGATTCTTTGTATTCATTTGCGGCCACCCCGTCCCATCCAACATTTGGGGGATAGTGTGTCCGTCATGCCAAGCTATTATGTATGGATTATTTTTTGCGAATATCAAGCTGCCGCTCAAAGCAGTACCGAATAATTTTTTGGCGGTCGCGGTCCGTGATCTCCGAGAAGCGCATCATGACCTGCTTTTTGCCCGTTTCCAGCTCCTTGACACGCACGATTTCGCTTTGAAACGGCACGTGCTCGATCTGGCCGTTTTTGAAAGGAACAAGCAGCCAGCATTCGACGGTGTGGCCGGACTCTACTGGGACGTAGCCTTCGCATAGAAACGATATGCCTCCGCCCCCGACATCGTCTGTCAGCGATACGAGTTGCAGCTGCTCCGAGAATTTCACGGCGATTTCGAGTACGGCCGGCACGCGCAAAAAATTGCGGCGCTGTACTTTCGTAATCGATTCGGGATCCGGTTTTTTGATCTGAACAAGCCGGATCACATCATCGGAAAATCCGAGTACGGACGAGGTAAAGTAATTTTTAATCCCACCCTCGGTTATAAAATAAACGGAAAGCTCGTCGCCCGGATACATGCGCTTCAGCTTCCCCGATTTATCGTTGATAGGAACTTCCATGCTGATATACGCATCCGAGACGTCTGCAATCCTGGATTTGTACTCCTGCTTCGCCTCTTCTTCATCGATGGAGTTGATTTGGATAAAAAGCGTCTGGTTTACTTTCGGCAGCAATCGGCTCACCTCCCCGGAGTGTAAACTTCGTAAATCCAAGCTTTATTATAGCATGCGAAGAGAATATGGGAAGGGGTGAGCGCGCGGCGTTCGAAGTTTTGTCGTAGCTTCTTTGGAGTGTTGGGGAATGGTGAACGGAACGGTGCGCGGCCTGCGGCGAAATCGCGATTGGCTAATGCTCAGACACGTTTCAACCTGGTCCCATGGAACAATTTTCCCGTGGAATTGGGACCAGGTCAAAAAACTCGCCGCCAATCGCGATTTCGCCTTCGCCTCATCACCGTAAACCGCCCCAAAACAAAAGAAGCAAGAATGCAAAAAAGCCCGAACGCATCGGGCTTTTGGGAAAGGACTAAAAAACATAAACATCAGGTTGGCGTGACGGCGGCGGCTTCTTCCGCGCCCAAGCGGTCGATCTTCTCTTCCGCGCCGGTCTCGGCGTTGACATAGATCCGGTACAAGCCGCCGTTGACGCGGCCGATAAACTGGTAGCAGAGCACCTCTTCGTCGATATCGTTCTTGATCAGCGCCTGATTGACGCTGTCCGTCTTAAATTCGGAATTCAGCACTTTGCGGGCTTCGTCGGCCGTCAGCTTCGGCGCTTTGATCTGGCGGTCCTTCTTCCCGTATACGTAATCGGTTGCTTCGAGCCCCGTCACTTCCCCGTTGTCCAACGCCACCTGAACCGCGATCTTTTCCATATAATTGATCACGTTGTTCGTGCGCGCCGCAAATGTCATATTGGCGACGTTGCCGTATTCGTCATAGCTGACAGCGGTCATGTTTTTATACCCGTGCTCATCCAGGAACTGCGCCGCAATATCGCGCGCCTGCCGCAAGTCGAGCTTCTTCTCGGACACGTTGCGGGAAGCCGCAAACCATAAAAGCTGGCCACCTCTTTTCGAATAGTCCAAATGAGCTCCGTCGGCCGTGCCTTGTTTGGGCGCCGTTACGCTAAAGGACTGGTACTCGGTCCCCGGCCCGTTCTCCACGACCTGCAGACCGGACGGGTCCTGAATGCCAAGAAACTGCGCGGCCTTTTGTTTGATTTCTTCGGCAGTCGCCTCCGGGCCGGAGAGCATGAGCATGTCCCGCTTCCGGTACATGCTCATGACCGCGGGACTCCAGTTGATTTCCGGGTATTCGCGCACCTTTTTATCCACGGTAGCGAACCCGTCGACGATGACGTTATCATGCGGCTCCTTCTGCGAAGCCAGGGCCAGTTCGACATCCATCCAGCGCAAGTTGTTCTGGATGACCTTGCTTTGGACCCCGCGCAAATCTTTGGAAATTTCCGCCGAGCGGTCGTAGAGTGTTTTGAGCGTCTTCATTTCGTTTGCGTCCAGCGGATTTTTGGATAGGTCGCGGACCGCCGCCCGATAAGCAAAATTCGAAATATTAGCCAAAAACTCCTCGGTTTTGTTAAAAGGCAGCAAGGCCAGCGGCAGTTGGCTGATTTCGTGCTGCGCTTCGCTCGTGATCCGCCAAACGTTGATCAGCCCTTTTTTGTAGGCGTCTTGGGATGTGGAATTTACCGCAAGCGTGTTGCCGAGCTCCGTGTGCAGCTTGTCCACGTGAAACGACAAATCGTGGAATGCCCGTTGGTATTGGTTTTCCGCCTTAATCAAGACGGAGTTTTTCTCTTGATGCTCCAAGTAGCCCCAGACCCCGGTGCCGATGAGCGCCACCAAAAGAATCGGAAACATGACCATGCTCAGTCTTTTGTACATGTTCGAGAAATCTCCCTTCATCAGCAAAACTTGGGCTTAGTTTTCGCCTGAAGCGAGACGGATTATTCACGAAGCGCAGGACATCGCAATTCAAAGGTTCCTCAAAGAAAAAAGCCGGCGCTTGGCCGACTTTTTTCCGGGCTAGAAATCAAGAGTCTCGATATCGAAATCTTTTTCGTTGTTGCAAATGCACTGCTTGAACCCGGTATCGATCTTTTCCTTTTCTTTCCGGCCCTTCAAGATGAATTTCTCGCCGCACTGCTTGCAGCGGATGGCGACTTTTATGCGCGGACTAACGGCATCCATTCAAATCCCTCCGGTACCACCAATGGTTTGTATCATATCCATTATGGTCATTCCGGCTAAATTTTAACCTGATCCTCCCGCGTGGCGACCCTCAGCGGCGATTTCGCATTGGCCCGGTTCACTTTGCGCAAGCTGCGCAGCCACAAAAAACACATGAGCGGCACCATGAACCATACCCAGTACGCTTTGCTTAGGAGCAGCGTATAATCGAACACCCCATGCCAGAATACCGGCAGCGCCAGCGCCATAATCAAATGCCTGCGGGTACGCTCCGGCGTAAACTTGGCTTTTCCAAAATGATAGCCCATCATGACGCCGAACATGGCGTGACCGGAAACCGGCAGGAACGCCCGGATCATCAGCGAGGAAAAGCTCGAACTGTTCAAAAACGCATAAAACACGTTTTCCAGCGTGGCGAATCCGAGCGAGACCGCTACCGCGTACACGATGCCGTCATACGGTTCGTCGAACGACGCATGCTTGTAAGTAACGAAATAAACCAAAAACCACTTGAAAAATTCCTCCGGCAGCGAAGACGTGAGGAACGAAAAAACGAACGGGTCCTCGCCGAGCCCCTGTACCAGAGCCCGCTGCAGCACCATAACCGGGAAAACGATCAGAACGCCGAACAAGAACAGCTTGATCACCAACGAGATCGGCTCCGTATCGTAACGGTCTTTTAAATAGAAATAGGCCAGCAGAGCGACACCCGGCGCTGTAGCCGCCGTCAGGACAGTTAAGACGCTCAAAGTGTCTCTCCTCCGTCACAATGGTTTAAACCCGCTCGCGGCAACGGCCGGCCCCCGCGACTTCGCGGATGCCGACCGTGATACGGGCAGGCGCTTGTTGATTTTTTTATCTTACGAATATTATAGACATTTTGCATGGCTTTTTCCATCATTTCTTGAAATCCGGCATACACTTCCGCTATCGCCCGGCTTCAAGCGCTTCCTTCTTCCGCTTCCGCGAAACGCGCCTGCTGGTCGTAAAACCGGAGCGGAATGGTCGCCAGCGTCCCATTGCGGTGCTTCAGAAGCTGCAGACTCGAGCGTATCCCGTTGGCGGACGATCCGCCCGGCTCCGGCTTTAGGCGCATAATGACGTCGGCTGAAGCTTCGGCCCCTTCCGGCAGACGTTCTTCTCCGATATCCGAAGGAACGGCCGCAATAACCGGGCCTCCCCACTCCTTGGACCAATGCTTGAGCATATAAGCGATGATAGTCTGATGCTCGGCCGACGAGCGGGGCGGATTGGGCAGCCCGCCTGCCGGGATACGGTTAATATGGTCGATGAATACGACGGGCGTCCTGCCGGACATCCCTGCAATCCGCTCGATATTAGCCATAACGCGGTCGATTGTGGAATCGGGCGAGCATTCGATCGTCCAAAGCATGCTGCTGATAGGCATATAGCGTTTATTGGCTTCAACCACTTGCCGCGGTTCGATCTTGCCGCTGAGCACGTTCTGCGGCTCGGTGCCGATGAGTCTGGCTATGCTTCGCGCCCAAAGCTCGAAGCCCGTCATATCCCAGGAAACATAGACGACCGGCGTTTGGTGCAAGGCGATATGGTCCGCCATTTGCTTCATGAGCATCGTTTTACCCGAAGAAACGGCCCCCGCCAGCAAATACAGCCCGCTCCGAAGCCCGCCGAATAACGCTTCGTCCAGCGCGGCGAATCCGGTTGGCACGCCCGACGCTTGTCCGCGATACCGTTTCATGAATTCTTCAGTATATATGGTAATATTTTTCGTATCCGGGGCAATCGGAAGCAGCATCGTCTCTTCCATCGTTTCATTTAACAGCCGCAGGAACGAATCCAGCGGATTTTGCACCCGCACGAAGAACTCGTTGACGTCGCGGATCGACTCGGGCAGCTGCATGACGAACGTTTGCTTGGCCGTCGATTGCAGCATCGCCTGGATTCTGACGCTTTCCCGGCGCCCCGCTTCGTCGTTGCCCAGACAAATAAATACCCGCTTGTCCCGCAGCTTGTCCGCATGAATTTCTTTAAAGGACATCCAGATCGGCACGCATACCGCCGGAAGGCGCGCTTGGGCCAGGCTGAGTACATCGAACACACCGCCGCACACGATGACGTCCTCCGTCTGCTCCAGAATAGGCTCGTTGAATAAATAGTCGCCCTCTCCGAGCAGCGATTTGTATTTCGGCTCGCGCTGGTCGAGCGACCGTCCGATTAAGTCGACCGCGGCCCCGTCCACATTCGTAATCGGAATAATGATGCGATTCTCAAAAAAATCCCCCAGCTTGCCCGAGCTGACGTAAAACCCGAACTTGCCCGGCTCAAAGCCGATGCGATAATGCTCCGCCGTCTCCGGATGAATGCCCCGGCGCTCCAAATACGCATAGGCTTCTTCCCGAAGCTGCTTATGGTAATGGGCAACAAGCTCCTCCAAATCAAACGCGGTCTTGGCTGCGCCAAGGTGTTGAACTTCGCTCATGACGTTCCTCCCCCCGCAAAAAAAGCATTCCGCAAAAACAATACTGTTTTTGAGAATGCTTACGATTCATTAAGCCGAACAAGCGTCGTTAAAACTTGGAACAAAGCACCTTCACGGCATCGGATTCAATTACGATCTTGCCGTATTCCTCCAGAACCGCTTGCGTGACGGATGTCGCTTCTCCGAACTCGGACAACACGGCCACAACCGATTGAAGCCGCTTTTCTTCCATCTCGACGGCGTCCAGCAGCAGGATCCATTTATTTTTATAGGAATACAACGTTCCTCCGTCCGTGAGGAGCGGATTGATGACTTTGGCAAGGCGGAGCAAGTCCTCAAAATCATGGAAAGCGTAAATAATTTCGTCCGTCTCATCCATCGTCACTTCAAGCTCGTACACTTCTTCCATTTCGTCCTCTAACGTATCGTCGCCTTGGCTGAAATTCATTCGGCCCCGTGTGACGATCACCATCATCCCTTGCGCCGGCATGGCGAGGACTTCCACGGCAAGCGGTCCGGTTGCGTCGAAGCCAAGCTCGGTGTAGGCTTGGTCCATCATCTCGCTGAACAGCTCGTGCACCTTGGGGATTTCTCTCCACATGTCATCCTTGTGAATCCCGCGCTCCGTTAAGTCATCGAATGTGAGGAAAATCCGTATCTTGTCTTGACTTAAACGCTCCATTTTCATACTGGATTCCTCCCTTGCCGACTAATAATAATAGCTTATGAAGTTTGGTAAACAAAGGTGAGCCGTGTTCGTTTCGCTAAGGAAAGGATTCGAAAACCGCGTTCGCATTTGCGTTCTCCGCCAATTTCCCCGGAAACGGTACAGCTTGTTTGCCATGCTACGATTATTATATCACAAACCGTGAAGAAAAGAACGGTTGTCGCCTGAAAAAATGCCCTTTTCAAACAAAAAGACACATACGCCGCCTTATGGAGGAGGCGGAGTTGTGTCTCTGCGCGCAAACCGTGCGCTTTAATGGGCCCGAATCCCGGATTTTTCCCCGTTACCGGCCAAAATGTCGTCCACCGCAGCCTTAAGCCCCGAATCCTGATTGATCAGCTCCTGAACCTTGCCGAGGCCCGCGACGGAAGTCGCTACGTCGGCGGCGCTCTTGCCGTAATCGCCGTTCGGCTCGTTCGTATCCGTCAGAACCTTTTCTTTTTTTGCGGATCGATCCATAATCTGGTTGAGAAAACCTCCGATGACGTCGCTATTCGTCACTGCGGAGAACAGCATCGGCTTTCTTTTGCCCGTCAGAACGACCGTTGCGGCCGCCCCGACAAGCCCGCCAACCAGAAAAGCACCCCATCTCATGCCAATCCCTCCCGTTTGTTTTCGTAATTTCGTTGCTATTTTTCGCTATATCCTATGAATCATGCATGATAAAATAAGGAAAAGCCAAAAGATTCATACCAATACCTAATGAGGGGATTACACAATGTCTAAACAATGGATTGCCTTGCTGGCCGCGGTTCTGCTTCTGACTTCATGCGGCACCACACCGGATGCGTCGCCCGACGCCTCCGCCAAAACGGAGCAGCCCGCTTCACAGCTTGTCTCGGGAGGCGAAAAACCGAAACCCGCGGACAGCGCCGCCGCTTCGAATCAGCCGGCTCCAGCCAAGGCAGGAAGCGAGCCTGCGCCTGCGGATGGCGGCAAAGAACAGGAGCAGCCGGCGGTAAAACGCTACAAGATGAATCCGAAAACCTACGATATCGTGCCGATCGATCCGAACGGGGCGCCTCAAAAAGTCGTTCTGCTGACGTTCGATGACGGTCCGAAAGACCTTGAGATGAATAAAGCGATGCTCGATACGCTGCAAAAGCATAAAGCGAAGGCCATCTTTTTCCTGAACGGCTACCGCGTCAAGCAAAAGCCCGAGATCGTCAAGCTGCTCGCCTCCAGCGGTCAAACGATCGGCAATCATTCCTGGGATCATATCGATTTGAAGAAGGAACCCAAAGAAAAGGTGGAGCAACAAATCGGCGATGTGCAAAAAGCGATCAAAGAGCTGACGGGCAAAGCGCCGGTCTTCTTCCGTCCGCCCTTCGGCTCCGGCGGCGATGACGTTCGGGCCAAGGCCAAGGAAGAGGGACTGCTGTTTATGACCTGGTCCAACGGATCGAAGGATTGGGAAATGACGGTGAAAAAAAACAGCCCCGAGCAAGTGATCAGCAACGTGCTGAATCAGCTTCACCCGGGGAGCAACATCTTAATGCATGAGCTGCCATGGACGGTCGAGGCGTTGGACAAGCTGTTGACGCAGCTCGAGGAAAAAGGCTACGGCTTTGTCGATCCGGAAGAAATTGAAGTTACAACATGACAAGCTTCCAGCCCCAAACGGAAAGACCTGCAACAAGGAGTATAAAAATCCACAGCAACGACCGATAAAAATAAGGCAGCCATTTTTCTTTCTCTGTCGGATGCACGGTTTTGCGGGGAGGCAAATAATGATCGTCGGGTCCCTCTTCCATCGTCTGGTCGAGCGGATGTCCGGCCTCTTCCTTCGGTCGGTACGGAGGTTGCAGATACTTGTTGTTCATGATTCTTCTCTCCTGTAACGAAGAATGCAGCCCATGACAAAATCAATAAGGAAATGGGCGATAATCGGTGTTAACAGCGACCCGGTCCGAATATAAATCCAGCCGAGCCCGTAGCTGATGCTGAAGACAAGTCCCGTCATCAGCCAGTGCTGCAAATAGCGGATATGAATGGCCGCGAAGAGTATGCTGGTCCAGTACGGTCCCCACCAGGCCTGAATCGTACCGCGAAACAGCAGCTCTTCGCAAAATGCGACAATGAGCGAGATGAGTGCAATGTGCCAAAGCGGCCTGTTCTTAAACAGCATTTCGTTGATGCCCCCGTCGTCCGTCACTTCGGGAGGCACCCATCTGGATACGAGCAGATCGACGAGCAGAACGGCGACGGCAAAGCCCGCTCCCCACAGCAGGGCCGTATAGCCCGGCCCCGGGGAAAACATCGCCCGCAGGTCCGGTTTCTGAAAGAGCATCAGCACGACGGCCGCCAGGAAGACGACAAGCTGGGTCACATACAGATTTATGAGCAAAAATCGCTCGTCGATTTCGTCCGGATTGATTTTTCGCAGCTTGATCCGTTTAAAGTCAAATTTTTTCATTCTGATTCCCTTTTTCGACAATTTCACCTATACTATCAGCATAGAACAAGAATCTGAGGTGCTCGATCATGGAAAAACGGCTTACCCGAACGGACTACTTATTCGCCGTTACCTTCATTTTCATGCTTGTCGTGGCTATGGGGGCCTTCTTCTTCGGTTTAAAAATGGGACAGGACCGTTCTTCGCTCAAATACGAAGATCTGCTCAACAAGCAAAACGAAGCGGCTAAAAACTTTACCGCCTACCATCAGCAGTATTTGGTGTCTTTCTATCATACCATTTATCAGCCATACAGGGAATTTCATAAAAAGTGGTTCGAAAAAACCGACGAGCTGCTCACGAATCGCACGGCCGACGCTTCCTTGATTCTCAAGGACCTGAGCAAGCTCGCGCAGGAAAGCTACGAAACGCTCGGCTCGAAGTCGATGCCGGATTCCTCTCCGCTGCTGCAGGAAGCGCACAAGGACTACATGAAAAGCTTAAAGCTGTTCGGCGAGGGCCTGAAAAGCTACTCGGCCAAGGCAAACGGCATTCCGGCGGCCGAGCTGATCGCGCAGCTTCAATCGGACCCTTATCTCGGCGAGGCGAAAACATTTGCGCTCAAGGCTGAGAAAAGCTACTACGAATCGATCGATAGGTGGTATGCAACGATAAACCCGCAATTTAAGCCTATCGATGTGACCAAGCCTCTCTCCCTGAACGATTGGCAGGGCCAGAGCCTGAATATGAAAAACGAATACGCCGCCCAGCTGATGCTCGCTAATAAGCTGTTTAAACCGTTCACCCCGCAAGATTTGACCGCCCGGATCGACGAAATGCTCCTGTCCGGTCAAACGCAAAAATTGAACTTGAACGATGTGGGGCAAGTGGTCGATGTGCTGATGGCTACCGATGCCGTTCGCAAAAACGATTTTATCCACAACAAAGATAAGTATTACAGCAAAGAAACGCTGCCGCAGCTGCCGTTCTTCACGGCCAATTAATATGCAGGCTTCCGAAGCCACGATGTCCGGTCCTCCGCCCTCGTGGCTTTTTGCCGTGCGCCGTTAATCGTACCGAAACCCGCGAAGAGCCGCGAGCGCAGCCATCCCGCCCTCGACATTAATCACATCGTCAAAGCCGTTCTGCTTCAAATAGTAGCACACGTTAGCGCTGCGCACGCCGTGGGCGCAGACGACATAAATCGTCCGGTCCTTCGGAAGCTCGGCCAGCCTTCCCGGTATGCTGTTCATCGGCATCAGCTGCGTTTGCTCCCAGTGATAGTACTCCCATTCGTACGGTTCCCGGACATCAAGCACCAGCGCATCCCCCAGCTCTCCGTTGTCCGTCTTTGCCCGGAACGCTTCGGGCTCTATACTTTCGAACATCATGAATGCCCCTTTCGATGTACGATAAATTCGTGCGGGTTGCACGGTATATTTTAGCACGGCGAATTAATTTTTCACAAATATTTCGGATTTGCAAATCGGGTCCCCTCCCTATTGACAATGTCGAAATAGTCATGGTACGCTAATGAAAAATTTCACCTGTAACAAACGATGACGGAGCCAAGCATAACCCGAATGGACCAGAGAGCCGGTGGTCGGTGCGAACCGGACGTATTCGCTATGCGGAGCACTCCTGAGTTGCTGTGCCGAATCTTACAGTAGGTGCAGCCGGCCGGAAACCGTTATTTTTCCCGGTCTGTTCATAGCAGACCTCATGAGGCTGTTTGCGCGCGAGCGCACAGCGAAGTAGGGTGGTACCACGAGAATCAGCTCCTCGTCCCTTGTATACGCTTGTCGTATCGGGGCGGGGAGTTTTTTGCACTTTTTCGTAATACAACTTCATGGAGGTCTGGGAAAATGTTCAAAGTGCTAGTGATGGATGGAATCAGCGACATGGGTATTCAACTGCTGTACGACGCACCGGATGTCGAGGTGGAAAAAAAGAACGGATTGTCCGAGGATGAGCTTGTAGCGATCATCGCAAACTACGACGCTTTATTGGTGCGCAGCGCCACGAAGGTAACCGAACGCATTATGTCCGCCGGCAGCAAATTGAAAGTTGTCGGACGCGCCGGCGTCGGCGTCGACAATATCGATCTGGAAGCGGCGACGAAGCGCGGTATCGTCGTCATCAATGCGCCGGACGGCAATACGATCGCCACCTGCGAATTGACATTCGCGATGATGATGTCGGTGGCCCGTATGATTCCGCAGGCATATAAGAAAACCGTCGGCGGCGAATGGGACCGCAAAACGTTCGTCGGCGTGGAGCTTCGCAACAAGGTGCTCGGCGTGCTCGGCATGGGCCGCATCGGCAGCGAGGTCGCCAAGCGGGCCAAAGCGTTCGGCATGAAAGTCATCGGCTATGACCCCTTCCTGACCGAAGAGCGCGCGGAAAAGCTTGGCGTAAAGCTCGGTTCCGTCAACGAAATTTGTGCCGCAGCCGATTTCATTACGGTTCATACGCCGTTGACCAATGAAACCCGTCACATGATCAGCCGCCCGCAATTTGAGCTGATGAAAAAAGGCGCGCGCATCATCAACTGCGCACGCGGCGGTATCATCGACGAAGTCGCGCTTGTCGAAGCCATTGATGCCGGCATCGTCGCCGGAGCGGCGTTCGACGTGTTCGAGAAGGAGCCTCCGGCTGCCGACCATCCGTTCCTGAACCATCCGAAAATTATCGTCACGCCGCACCTCGGCGCTTCGACGGTCGAAGCGCAGGAGAACGTCGCGATCGACGTCTCCGAGGAAGTGCTTCACATTCTGCGCGACCAGCCGTTCAAGAACGCCGTCAACATGCCGCCGGTACCGGCTAACGTGCTCCATGCGCTGCAGCCTTATTTCAATCTCGGCGAGAAGCTCGGCATCTTCCTCGGTCAGACGATCGACGGTCCGGTCAGCGAAATCGTGGTCAACTATTCCGGCGATCTGAATGACGTCGATACGACGCCGCTCACCCGCTACATTGTCAAAGGCATCCTCGCCAACCAATTGGAAGGCGTGAACATCGTCAATGCGATGCACCTGGCCAAAACGCGCGGACTCAACGTCGTCGTTCAAAAATCGTCCGCGGCAAAGAGCTTTACGAACCTCGTTTCCGTTACGCTGAAAACGAAGCAAGAAGAACGCGTGCTTGCCGGCACCCTGCTTTCCGGCTACGGCGAGCGGATCGTCCAAATCGATCAATATCCGGTCGATATCGCGCCGTCCGGCCATTTGCTTCTGATCTCGCATAACGATAAGCCGGGCATCATCGGCAAAGTCGGAACGCTGCTCGGCGACAACGGCGTCAATATCGCGACGATGCAGGTCGGTCGTAAAGTGGTCGGCGGTTCGGCCATCATGGTGCTGACCACCGATAAAGAAACGCCGAAGGAAGTGCTCGACCGTCTGATTCAGCTTCCGGAATTGATCAATGCACGCGAGCTGACGCTGTAATCGAAGATCGAACGTTCCGCGATTGTTTCACGAACAACAAGAAAAAAGACGCTCGTTCTACAAAAGAAAGAAGCCTCCGATGACGAATCGGAGGCTTTTGTCTGGTTTCACACCGCTTTGCAGGGAAGCGTGATGGAAAATGTCGTCCCCTGCCCCGGCTGGCTTTTGACATGAACGGTACCGTCGTGGGCTTCTATGATGTTTTTTACGATGGACAGCCCCAATCCCGTTCCGCCGGTTGCTCCGCGCGTACGGGCTTTGTCCGCCTTGTAGAAACGCTCGAAGATGAACGGCAGGTCTTCCGCCGGAATGCCGTAGCCTTGGTCGGCCACCTCGATCAATACCGCGTCTTCCCCTTTGTAGCGCGTGCGTGCCGCACTCAGTCGAATAAGCGATTGCGCCGGCGTATGCCGGATCGCATTGTCCAGCAGATTGGTCAGCACCTGCTCCATCCGGTCTTCGTCGGCATGGCACAGCACCAGTTCTTCCTCAGGAAGCACGCAGGTCATCGTAATGCCGTGTTCCTTGGACAAGCCGGCGAATTTACGGTGCACCCGTTTCAAGAACGTGTTCACTTCCAACTCGCGGAAGTTCAGCTCCATATTCCCCGTCTCCATCTTCGCCAGGTCGAGCAAATCTTTAACCAGCCGGCCCATACGAAGCGACTCGTCGTGTATGACCTGCGCCAAATCCTTGCGCTCTTCCGGCGTCGCCGCGATATCGTCGATCAACGCCTCGCTGTAGCCCTGCAGCATTGAAAGCGGCGTGCGCAGCTCATGCGATACGTTGGCGACAAAGTCTTTGCGCAGCTTATCGAGCCGGAATTCCTCCGTAACGTCCCGCATAACGGCTACAACCCCGCGCACAAGCTCATGCGAATACAACGGCGCCATCACGACGGACCACACTTCGCTCTGCACATGCAGCTTCGCCGTCATTTCCTTCGCCTCGGAGATGACCCCTTGGAATAACGGCTGGAGCGGCTCAGGGACCGTTTCCGGCTTCCGCGGCACCGGTCTTTCTTCCTGACCGGACCAATCGTCCGTCCAATGAATCTCGTTCCAATCCCGCACAACTTTAGCTCCCGGAGGATTCGTCAGAATGACTTTCCCGTCGGCGTCGAACGTAATCACCGCATCGCCCATGCTTCGCAGAACGCTGGCCAAATGCTCCTTCTCGTGGCTGAGCGCTTTGATCGTATCCGACAGCTTCTCTCCCATATGGTTGAACGTTTTGCCCAGCTCGCCCAGCTCGTCGGAAGAGGTGATCGGCACTCGCGTATCGTATTCGCCCATCGAGATCAGATCCGCCGCCTTCTTGAGCTGAAGCAGCGGCTGTGTAATTTTGGTCAGCAGGAAGAAGGCGAAGAACGTCGTCATCAGAAAGCCGGCGACGCCGACGACGACAAACAGCTTTTTGACATAGGCCTGCGTCTCCTCCGCCGACTGCGTGAGCTGATACAGGATCAGCGCTCCGGCCGTTTGCGTCTGGCCTTCATTCATATAAGGCACGGCTACGGCCGTGTACTGGTTGCTCAAAGGCGCGCGCGGAAGGCCCGTGCTCGTATTGCGGTTATCGACGGACTGTCCGGCGAACGCCTTCTGCAAATCCGCCTTCGTGAAGAAATCGGTATAACGGAACGTTTTGTCCTGCGCTTGCGCAAACGGCGGATCGATCTGCTCGAAATTGGCAGTCACCATCAGGATGCTCGCCCCTTGGGCGCTGAGCAGCTCGTTGACAACTTGCAAATACCGCCGTTCTTCCTTATGCAAGGAAATTTCGTTGGCTACCTTGACCGCCAGTCTCGTGAGCGTTTCCGCCTGATCCTTCGACTTGGGGAACGACGTTTCGATATATCGGAACAAAAAAAGGCTGAGCGTCAATAAAACGACAACAACCAGCCCGATAATCGTAATCCATAGTTTACCGACAACGCTTTTTAAAATAAACACGTTATTTCGGGACCTCGAGCTTGTAGCCTACGCCCCAAACCGTAGTAATCATGGCGGCGGCGTCCGGCGACACTTTATTCAGCTTCTCGCGCAGCCGTTTTACATGGGTATCGACCGTGCGCAAATCGCCGAAAAACTCGTAGTTCCATACATCCTTGAGCAGCTCCTCCCGGGAGAATACCTTGTCGGGGGATACCGCCAAATAATGAAGCAGCTCGTATTCTTTCGGAGTCAGCGCCACTTCCTGCCCCCCGGCCGTGACGCGGTGGGCGTCGTGCTCGATCACCAGATTCGGGAACACGATATTGTTGCTCGAGTTCACTTCCTTGGACAAATATGCGGTTACGGAAGACCTCCGCAAAATCGCCTTGACGCGGTAAATCACCTCGCGGGGACTGAACGGCTTGACTACGTAGTCGTCCGCTCCCGACTCGAAGCCTTGGACGCGGTTCGTTTCTTCGCCTTTGGCCGTCAGCATAATGACCGGCGTTGATTTCACCTGGCGCAGCCGGGCGCATACCTCGTTGCCGTCGATGCCCGGCAGCATCACGTCGAGCAGAATCAGGTCGTAATCCTGATCCAACGCTTTGCGCAGCGCCGATTCGCCGTCCTCGGCCTCGTCAATGCAGTAGTTTTCTTTCTCCAAATACATCCGCAGCAGGCGGCGAATCCGTTCCTCATCGTCTACAACCAATATATTCAACTTCGTCTCGCTCATGGCTGAACCTCTTTTCAATTGAGATTAACGACCGTTTTTTGAAAACATGGCAAGGCGCCGCTGTGCCGGCTTACGTGCCGGAATACGAATGCAATCCGGCGATCACCAGATTTACGCCGATGAGCGTAAACATGACGACCAGAAACCCGATCACGGACAGCCAGGCGGATTTTTTGCCCATCCAGCCGCGGGAAAGACGAAGATGCAGGTACACCGCATAAAACAACCAGACAATCAGCGCCCACACTTCCTTCGGGTCCCAGCCCCAGAAGCGTCCCCATGCCTCGTGCGCCCAAATCATCGCAAAGATGAGCGCTCCGAGCGTAAAGATCGGGTAGCCGATGGCAATCGCCCGGTAACCGATCTCATCCACATCCTCCGAGTCAATCCCTCGCACCGCCGGCTGAATCGCCTGACCTAAAGGCTTGCGAATAACAAGCCGAATCAGCGCGTACAACAAGGTACCCAGAAGGACCGACCAAATGACCGTATTGAATTTTCTCCCCGCATTCGCGCCCTCCATCCAGGACGGGGCTTCGAAGAGCGGCTCGGTCATTCCGAGAAAAGGCTTCATTTCCAGCTGCTCGCTCTGATACGGTTTGACGATCGGCGGCAAAACGTATTCGACGTTTTGCTTCACGACCTGCTCGACATTATTGACATCGGTCATCTTGACGTCGCTCACGAATGTCGCTTTATACCCGGCCGCATTAAAGCCGAAGATGGCAACGACGAAGGAGATAATCATGAGCAGGGTAAAGATCGTAAATTCGACGCCGCGCTGCTCCCTGCGGTCCGCTTTGCCGGTTCCGGCGAAGTTGACGTTCTGAAGCAAGTACATCAAGCCTGCGGCAAACCCGACGGCAAAGAAAGCTTCTCCCAAAGCCGCGGTCGTCACGTGAATTTTGAGCCAATAGCTCTGCAGCGCCGGAATGAGCGGCTGCACTTCGCGCGGGAATACCGAAGCGTAGGCGATGATGATAATCGATACGGGCATCGCGAATACCCCAAGCGCAGGCGTACGGTAGATCAAGTAAACGACGATAAATGCGAGTACGATCATCATCCCGAGGAATGTCATGAATTCGTACATGTTGCTCGTCGGAATATGCCCGCCTTCCACCCAGCGGGTAAAGAAAAAGGTCACGTGACACAAAAATCCGATCACGGTCAGGATGAAGCCGATGAAGCCCCATCGCTTGGCAAACCCTGCAGGGTCCGCCTCCTGAACCGATCTTTTCCCGGTAACGGCTATGACGAAGCCGAGCAGAGCCAGGGCATACACGATAAAAGCAATCAGCAAAAACGTGCTGCTCACGTTTCAATCACCTTTCTTTCCAGCGTCTTCGGATCGATGTCGAATCCCGTTTTGTTCAATACCTGGGCCACTTCCTTCCGGATGCCGTACCAGTTCTTGTTCGTATGAGCGCCGAGCGCAAGCTGCCCGTTATCGATGCGCAGCCAAATGCGGCGATGGTGCCAGTAAAAGCCCATAATCAAGCCGATCATCGAAATGGCCGCGCCGACCCAAATATACGGCATTGCCCGGTCGACCCGGATATTCAAGTAACTGATATACTCCGAAATGGCTACGTCGGCCATCGAACCAACGGACAGCTCCAGCTTGGCGCCCAGCGCTCCGTTGATTTCGTCTTGACGGAAATTGACTTTATCCACCTGACGCGGGAAGTACATGTAAGGCTCCCCTTCCGGCTTCAAGCCCGGGCCCGAAATGGCGAATACGAACGCCGGAGCTTTCGGTTCGTTGGACTTGGTCATCGGCACGCCCTTGTCGTCCAAAGCGAACTCGGGGAAATACGCCTTCAGCTTTAACTCGTAGGGACCTGCGCTGTACGTTTCCGCCGGCTTGTTCATCGGCAGCTCGAAGCTTCCGTACGTCTCCCCGGTTTGCTTGTTCTTAAGCGTCGGCTTGACGGAGATCAGCGTCGGAGACGGTTTGAAATCGAATTGATAAGCAAGGAATCCTTTGTAATCGAGCGGCTTGTTCACGATAATATCCTGGCGGTGCACTTCTTCCAGCACCGGTTCCTTCGCCGGATCGTCGCAGTCCGCCTTGCACTGGTAGAGCACCGCTTTCGTTTCGAATACCTTCGGGACGTCCTGCCCTTTGGAGCGGAAGCTCTCCGACATCTCTTCCTGCTTGTAAAACTCCAACGTAAATTTTTCGTTCTTCAAATAATAAGAAGTCTCGGGAATTTTGACAAGCTTGCCTTCCGGAAAAGCGATGTGCTGGTCCATATGCCAGCCCGGAATGCTGCGCATCAATACGGCGGCCAGAAAAATAATCAAACCGATGTGATTGATATAAGGCCCCCAGCGGCTGAACCGGTTTTTCTCCGCCAGCAGCGCCGTGCCGTCCGTATGCACGCGGTAGCGCTGCTTGCGAAGCACCTCCGCCGCCTGCTCCGTCCAAGCTTCCGGCGTCTGCGCGCCGCCTTGGGCAGCGGACGGAAGCGGTCCGGTAAAGGTCACTTTTTGACGCGTGATGAAGCTTAAATGTTTGCGGATCTGCTGCTTGCTCAGTGCCCGGTACAACGGGAGGACGCGGTCCAGACTGCAAACGACGAGCGACGTGCCGATCATGAACAGCAGCGTAATGAACCACCAGGATTCGAACGTGTGCGACAGTCCCAGCAAATAATAAATGTATCCGATCGTTCCGTACGTTTCTTTATAATACACCGCAGGATCGATGTTCAGAAACGTATTTTCCTGCGGATATACGGTTCCCAGAATCGAGCCCAGCAGCGTAATCGCAATGAGGTAAACGGCGATCTTGACGGAAGAGAAAAAATTCCATACCCGGTCCAGCACGCCGGGATTGGCGCGCTGGGATCGCCGGGCAACCCCGTCGTACCGCATCTCAAGCGGCGCGGTGCCGCCTTCGTCCGCAATCGGCTTGCCGCAGGACTCGCACAGAATGGAGCCGACATGATTCTGGTGTCCGCATTCGCATTTCGTATTTTGAATCATGCCTACTTCCACCCTTGCTTTTGCGGTAATAACGATGTAATGGTCTTTTCAATATAGGCCTCGTCCATTTCCCCGATCTTGATGACCTCGACTTTCCCTTCCGGACCGATGAAGAACGTGGTCGGATACTGGGAAACGCCGTAGCGCTTGCGGGTCTCCTCGTTCTTATCCAGCAAGATCGGAAACGTAACCTTATATTGGTTGACGAAGTTTTCGACCGCGACTCTGGGCTCGTCCAGATTGAGGCCGAGAATCTCGACATTTTTATCCGCCCATTTGGCGCGCTGTTTTTCGAGCGCCGGCATCTCGTTGCGGCATGGTTCGCAGAACGTTCCCCAGAAGTTGACGACGACGACTTTGCCGCGGTAATCGGACAGCTTGCTGGTGGTGCCGTCCAAGCCAAGCAGCTTAAAATCCGGCGCCTCCGAGCCTTGCGTCGGTTTCTTGTCGCTACCGAACAGGTTGCTCGCAAGCGTGAGGGCGCCGATGACGATAATGACGGCAAAAATGGAAATTTGGACCCATCGTCTATGTTTCCCCATATTCTCACACCTTTAAAACGAGAGTTGACTGACTGACAAATATCACACTTCCATTATATCGAAAATGGTCCCTGTAATTATTCGCCTTTTTGAATTTTATGTGACTTGCCCGCTCCCGCTTTAAGCGCTTCCTGGCGAAGCTCGTTGACCTCCTGGGGGGTCAGGTGGCGGAACTTGCCCCGGGGCACGCCGGATAGCTGAAGCGGCCCGAATTGAATCCGTTTCAGCTTGATCACCGGATGATGAATCGCGTCGAACATCCGACGCACCTGCCGGTTGCGTCCTTCGAAAATCGTAATTTTCACGACGCTTTCGTTCGCTTCCGGACGAACGTCCTGGTATTCCACCTCGGCGGGCGCCGTCATCCCGTCCTCAAGCTCGATCCCGTTCTTCAGCTTGTCCAGCAAGCTGCCATGGGGCACACCTTTGACCGTGGCCAAATAGGTGCGCGGCACGTGGTGCTTCGGATGGGTCAGCAAATGCGCGAATTCGCCGTCGTTGGTGAGCAGCAGCAAGCCTTCCGTATCGTAATCGAGCCTGCCGATCGGGTAGATGCGCTGCTTGATGTTTTTGAAAAACTCCGTCACCGTTTTGCGGCCTTCGGGATCCTGGGCGCTTGTGATGACGCCTTTCGGCTTGTTAAAGATCACGTACACTTTGGACTGCCGGCGAATCGGCTTGCCGTCCACTTTAATAAAATCCTGGGAAGGGTCTACCTTCACCCCCAGGGTGGTTACTACCTTGTCATTGACTTCCACGCGTCCTGCGGTAATCAATTCTTCACACTTGCGGCGGGAGGCCACACCCGCTTCGGCCAACACTTTTTGCAATCTGTCCATCTGTTGGATTCACCTCAAGCTAATGATACCTATCCTCGGGTGAAATCACAAGTTGCGTCCACGGAAAACTGCCCCCCGGGCACGTAATCGAATGAGGAAATATGTCGTCAGGCTGAAAACCGTACGTTTTTGCCAACCGGAGGATCAGCTTGTTCATCAAAAACAGCTGCTCCTTCTCCGCGGTGGTGCGGGCGGCGCTAGGTCCGGAGAAGTCCCCCTCCAGACACAGGTGGATGTAGAGCGGATCGGTCTGCTCGAAGGAGGGAATAATGTCGCCGTTTTTGGCGATGAAATAATCATACCCTTTTCCGTTAATGGAGGAACAAGCGGAGTGGTGGATGACAATGCCGTAATACTGCAAAGCGGTTCACCTCGCTAGGCTGGACTGCTCACAGTATATGTGCGGAGAGGATATGGGGTGATGCGGAGAGAAGCCGTGATCCGGCGAATAAGCCGAGGCGGGCGGAAAACGGTTCCGCGCGCACGGCGGCCCGGGGTTCGCCGGATCGTTCAGGCAAATACCAGCGAGCAGATGGCGATCGAAGCGATAAATCCGACGGCGTCGGAAATGAGACCGACCTTGAGGGCGTACCCGGCCTTGCGGATGCCGATGGCGCCGAAATACACGGTGATGACGTAGAGCGTCGTATCCGTGCTTCCCTGTATTGTGGAGGCAATCCGCCCGATCAGCGAATCGGGGCCGAATTGGGAAATGAGATCCGTCGTAAAGGCAAGCGATCCTGCGCCTGTAATCGGGCGCAAAAAAGCGAGCGGAATAATATCGCCCGGAACGCCAAGCCGCTCGCAAATCGGCTTCAGCCAGCCGATCATTAAATCCATCGCCCCGGATGCGCGAAATACGCTGATCGCCACCATCATGCCAACCAGATGCGGAATAATCCGGATCGTCGTATCGAACCCGTCTTTGGCCCCTTCCACGAACGATTCGTAGACGGGAACCTTCCGGTAAGCCGCGTAAAGAGGAATGAAGACGATCACGACAGGGATGGCCCATGCCGATATCCAATTCACCAAGTTATACACGTCCGGTTCATCCTTTCCCCGGTCCGGGCGGCGTTGATCGCTTGCGGTACCACCGGTCAACCATGATGGCCGCCAAGGTCGAGATAAAGGTAGCCAGCAGCGTCGTACCGACGATTTCGGCCGGATTCGCCGAATTGTAATTCATTCGAATGGCGATCAGCGTTGTCGGAATCAGGGTGATGCTGGCCGTATTGAGCGCCAGAAGCGTGCACATGGCCGGGCTCGCTATGTCTTTGTGCTTGTTCAAAAGCTGCAGCTCCTGCATCGCTTTAATTCCCATCGGTGTGGCGGCGTTGCCCAGTCCCAGGATGTTGGCGCTCATGTTCGACATAATGTATCCGAGAGCCGGATGATTTTTGGGCACGCTGGGAAACAGCGCGCGCACAATCGGTGAAAGCAATTTCGCCAGCTTTTGCAGCAGCCCGGCGTCCTCGGCGATCCGCATCATGCCGAGCCAGAACACCATAATGCTGATAAGGCCGAAGCAGACCGTCACTCCGCTCTTGGCGCCGTCAAAGACCGCCTCCGTCACCAATTCGATTTTGCCCTGAAAAGCAGCGACGACAAACCCCGCAACAATGAAAAACAACCAAATCCAGTTGACCATGCCCGCCGCCCCCCTCCGCTTAATCCGCTTGCCCGGTAAACAGCACCCGGGTCAGCTCGGTTAAGATATAGAGCCATTTGCGCGGATAACCGCCGCCGCGCTCTTCCGCTTCCGCGAACGAATAGGCCGACCGTTCCGTCTGCTTCAGCCGGGGACTGTCCTTGGCAACGAGCGGGACCGAGCCGACCGGCTTGCCGTCCAGCAGAAATTGCAGCCGCCCCGCTTCTCCGAGCCGGGTCCCGATGGAAGCCGCATCGTATAAAATCGGCTGACGCGCCAGCCGTCCGCGCTCCGCCTGCTCCGCCGGATATCGGAACGAAGCCCCGGCGACAAGCCCCGTGCCCTCGACCTCCTCCCCCTTCTGGACCAAGGCAAGCAGGGGATAATGCTTAAAGCCGAAATCGAGCAGCCGGGTGTGATCGATCCAATCGTCGGGATCGTTCAAGGTCACGACAGCGAGCTGCTGCCCGCCGCGGGTCGCCGAAGAGACAAGGCACCGTTTCGCCAGCTTCGTATAGCCGGTTTTCACCCCGTCCGCTCCGTCGTAAAGCGAAAGCATCTTATTTTTGTTGACCCAGCTGTAATCCCAGGATTCGTTCGGATTTGGCACCTTCTTCACTTTCGTTTTCACAATCTCCCGAAACACGGGATTTTTGAGCGCATAAGCGGTCAGCTTGGCCATATCGTTCGCAGTCGAATAATGGCCCTGCTCGTCCAGCCCGGAAGGATTTTTGAAGGCGGTATTCGTCATGCCGACGACTTTCGCCTTCTCGTTCATCATGAAGACGAAGCCTTCCACGCTCCCGCCCACATGCTCGGCGATCGCAATCGCCGCATCATTCCCGGAACGGAGCATCAAGCCGTACAGCAAATCCTTGAGATTCATTTCCTCGTTCAGTCTCAGGTAAATGGACGAGCCTTCTTTGCCGAACGCATTCTTGCTTACTAGCGCCCGGTCGGTC
This sequence comes from Paenibacillus sp., assembly GCA_031180825.1. Lineage (GTDB taxonomy): Bacteria > Bacillota > Bacilli > Paenibacillales > NBRC-103111 > Paenibacillus_G. Next base: position 164,549 of record JAPSLM010000003.1, read on the forward strand.
AAACGCCCATGCTCAATGGCGACAATTGCCGTCATGATTTTGGTCAAGCTCGCGATGCGCATCGGTTTATCCCCCCGGGAGCTGTAAAGCAGCCGCCCGGAAGCGACGTCGATCAGCGCCGCAGCCTCCGCGCCGGTCGATACGCCGGGAGCCGCGCCGACTCCCGCAGACGGAAGCGCGCCCATATAAACCATCAGCGAAACGAGCAAAAGCAGGCATCCTTTTCTCATCTTTATCCTCCCACGCGCCATCCTACAGGAAATTCCGACCCCAGCGGTCGGACAGCTTCATGCCTCTGTACAAGTATATGCTTGTCACGGCAGGTTATGAACAGCCATGAAAAGCGGCTCTCCGGAGACGTATGGCAAAGAAGGCCAAAAAAAGCCTTGCGTCTGCGGGAATCCCCAACAGACTACAAGGCTAAAGGCGCTATGCAATCAGGCTCATCGTATGAAACACGGCCGACCTTCGGATCGACCTCGTAATACCTCATCCGCTCGGCCGGATACGGCTGCAGCACGGGCAGCAGCTCCCTTTCGTCCTGCACGGTCCGGTCCAGCCATAAGCTTTCATGCTCACGCGGCAAAATGACGGGCATCCGCTCGTGAACCTCGGCCACCAATTCGTTCGCGGCTGTCGTGAGAATCGTGCAGGTGTGGAGCTTCGTTCCGTCTCCCGCCACCCAGGTGTCATATAAGGCAGCCATGCCGAACAAGCCTCCGTCCGCAAGCACGAAACGTACCGGCTGCTTCTGCGAACCGATCCGTTTCCATTCGTAAAAGCCGTCGGCCGGAATAAGGCAGCGCTTTCGCTTCAGCAGAGTGCGGAAGGCGGGCTTCTCGGCGGCGGTTTCGGCCCGCGCGTTCATCATGCGCGCACCGGATTTGTCGTCCTGCGCCCAAGAGGGAACAAGGCCCCAGCGAAGCTCGCCAAGCCGGTTCGCGCCAAGCTGTTCCCCGCCCGACGCGCCTCCGATCATCGCCGGAATCCATTGGCCCGGCGCTGCATTATAACGCGGCTGATACGGCACCGGGCGACGGTCCAGCCTAAAATGCAGCACCAGCTCTTCAAAACTTAGGGTGATGGTATAACGTCCGCACATGCCGGAACCTCCCCCCTTTTAAGCGTGGCGGGCTTGGCAATATGATCCGTGTGGTTAATAAACACCGTCAGCTTCTCCGCCAAATCGATCTCGTAAGGCTGCCCCAGCACTTGCCCGTAGGCATCGATCAGCACCCGGACAACGGGACGCTGCGGCACAGCCGGATTAATGCTAACGACAACCCCCTGCTCTCCCGTGCTCAGCGTGACGGTCAGACCGAGCGGATAAATGGCGACGTTATCCCGGAACATCGCCACTTTACGCTGATCGTACAGCGTGCCGACGCCCGAAAACAACACCTCCATCGCTTGATGAGGCAGCATAGCGAGCCGATGGGGCCGATGCGTCGTCATCGCGTCGTAACTGTCGGCGACGACGATCCATTTGGCGTATTCGTGAATATCTTTTCCGGTAATCCCTCGCGGATATCCGCTGCCGTTTTCCCGTTCGTGATGCTGAAAGGCGCAGTGGGCGGAGAGCAAAGGCATGTTCGGCTCGTCCTTGAGCAGGCGAAAGCCGATTTCCGCATGCTTTTTTACCTCTTCGAATTCCTCCGCCGTGAGCGGTCCGGGCTTTTTAATGATGTCCAGATTGATTTTGGTTTTCCCGATGTCATGGAGCAGCGCCCCCAATCCGAGCGCCATGAGCTCGTCCTTGTCGTAGCCGTTGACCATACCCAGCATGGTCGCATAGATGCAAACATTCAGCGAGTGCTGATACAAGTAGTTGTTCAACACGTTCATATTCAGCAGCATAATTGCGGTGCCCTGCTTTTCGTTCAAGTCGTCGATAATCATCTTCATGACATTTCCGAACGAACGGCCGAGCACGTGGTTTTTGGAAAATTTGGACCGGCTCTCGGTTTCCATGAAGCTGCGGAAATGCGTGCGGATTTCGGTCAGCGCTCTGATTCTCGTTTCATCCGCAAGCGGTTCCTCAATCTTCAGGTCCTCCGTGGCCTTATCGGCAATATATAAATAATCGATGCCAAGCCTCTCCAACCGCCCGATTAATCCTCCCGTCAATTCCACTCCTTCATTTAACAGAATGACGCCTTCTTCGCTATAAATGCACTTCCCGAGGCGCATACCCGGTTCGCACGATCTGGTGGGCAACAGCCGCATGAACGTATACCTCTTTCCCCATGTCTTCGGTCCTATCTTTACAAAATAACTATAGTTCAACAAAAGGGAAAGAGCAATATTTCTCATGTTAATAAATCAAAAAACAGTAAAAAATATGTAAAGCTGCTCCTAAGAGCAGCTCGCCGAATGATACGATCTAACCTTTTTCATATCGATTATGTCTTTGTCTACGGTTCTATTATGACCAAAAAAGGGTCGGGTGAAAAGCAATTGTTGCTGGAAGGGCATGCAGCTCTTTCCAATGATCTTCAAATCAGACAATAAAGTTCTGATTCTCGATATTGTTCGTGACGGTCGTAGCCCCGCTTCCTTCCGTCATCGTACCGGCACCGGGTTTGACCCCGTTCTTGATCATCGTTTGAATGCGATCGACGACATGCGGCGCCGAATCGATCAAGCGCTCCAGCAGGTGGGTCTGGTTATCGAGCGGCACGACCTTGACGCCAAGCTTGCCTACGACGAGAAAAGCGATCGGCGTAATGGACACGCCGCCGCCGCTGCCGCCGCCGAACGGCAAGGCCACGTTGGCATTATGCGCATCGTTACGGGTGATGCCGGCGGACGAGGATTCGTCCGTGACAAATTCGCTGCCGCCGGCCGCAAAGCCGAAGCCTACTTTGCTGATCGGCATAATGACGCTGCCATCCGGAGTTTCGACAGGGTCGCCCACAATCGTATTGACGTCGACCATCTCTTTAATGTTTTCCATGGCCGTTTTCATGAGTCCTTGAATCGGATGCTCAGACATGAATAAAGATCCTCCTTTTCGAAAAGGCTTGAACCCTACAATTTTCGATTGCTTCTTTAGCATTACCCAAAGCGAAAAACGGTATGCGGGGAGGTATTCCGTAATGCCGTAAAGCTGCCGCTCCTGCGCCAGGGCAGTTCACGACAGCTTCGTCAGGTGCGCAGAAGCACTTTCTTCCAGGCCCGCAGCCCGCCTTTTACCTTTAAAATCCGGAAGAGCAGCTGGATTCCCGCCGAGACAAGATGCCATAACCGGATATGCAACCGGCACACGCCTTCCGTAATAAATACGTTTTGATTAAACACGGGCATTACCTGAAGCTCCGGCTTCGCTTCAAGCCGAATCATGCGGAAAATATATCCGAGAAGCGACGTTTTGAGGCCCCATAAGGTGCCTACGACAACAGCCGTCTCAGCCGCGTCCCCGATGCCTGCCGATGTTTTCCAGTTCAATTCGGTGCAATGAAAGCGAGTGAGCAGCCGGCGAAACCATTGGTTAAATTTAAAGCAGTTGTGAAGCAATATGCGAAACTTGTCGATCGCCTCTTTAATTTTATCGAAGTCGATTTTACGTTTAGGATCTCCGTCAACATGGCCCTGCTTGTTCGGATTCGCCTTCTCCGTTGCCAGCTCCAGCCCTTCGAGCCATCCCTGGAAACGCAGCAGCGGCACGATGTACCTGTAGCGGATAAGTCCGAATAAGGAGCGGACATCGATTCGAATTTCGTCATTTTGTTCCATATGTACGAAAGACAGGCAAATGTTGATCTTGCTTTGCGCCAATGCAAAAATCAAGACCGCGACCGCGCCGGCGACCCAAGCCCATATCATGCGATGCTCCTCCTCTTCGGCCCGGATTGCTGCTGGCAGCACAAATACTCCTGAGCCGGAAGCCTCATGCTTCGTTTCCTCAGGAGTTAGTATAGCCCAGCATTGGAAAAACATGCGTCCGTTACATGCCGTCCGGCTCCGTTACATCGTCGAACGTGATTTGTTTGCCGTCCAGCTTCTCGAAAAGCAGCCTTGTCTCTTCTTCCAAATTGTCGTCATTTTCGAACATCGACGTCTCCGGAAGATCTTCGATCGAACTGAGCGCGAAATAATCGAGAAACGATTTGGTCGTTCCGTACAGAATCGGCCTTCCCGGCGCATCCGCACGGTCCACCTCTTGAATCAGATCTTTGGCCACCAGCGTTTGCAGCGCGCGGTCCGACTTCACGCCGCGGATCTCTTCGATCTCCACCCGCGTAATCGGCTGCTTGTACGCCACGATCGCGAGCGTTTCCAGCGCCGCTTGAGAGAGCGACGTCCGGGCGGGAGAGTAGGCCAGCCGCTCAAGATACGGCGCATGTTCCGGCACGGTCGTAAGCTGATAAGTACCCGCGATCTCGACGATTTGAATCCCGCGGCCCTGGCGCTTCAGGTCCTCCTGCAGATCCAGCACCAGATCGGTCACGAACTCGGCGCTGAGCTCCAGCACATCGGCGAGCTGTTTGGCGTCCAATCCCTCGTCTCCCGCCACAAACAGCAAGCCTTCAATAACTGATTTCATCTGCCCAAAATCCATCCGCCGTTCCTTCCTCTCTTGCCTGAATCACAATATCGTCAAAAAGCTTATGCTGGAAGCAGACGATTCTTTTTACTTTCATCAGCTCCAGCAGCGCCAAAAACGTAACGACAATCGCGTCCTTCGTCGCATCATCGTCCAGCAGCTTCGAAAACATGACTTTGCCCCCGCACTTCTCGAGCGTATCGACGACCTCGTACATGCGATCCTTCACCGAGATTTCGTCCTTCCGGATCTTGGCAATGGCCTGACGGCTCTGCATCCGCCGCATCGCCTTGCGAAACGCGTGAACAAGATCGGCCACATGCAGCCCTTTGACCGGGTTTTCCTGCACCGCGGGCACATAGGGGGTCAAATCCTCGGGCTCGCGCGTATAAATAAGGCTGCGCTCCATCTCTTTGTCGCGCAGAAGTTCCGCAACCGCCTTGTACTTGCGGTACTCGATCAGCTTCGCGACGAGCTCGGCGCGGGGGTCGTACTCCTCGTCCATTATGTAATCGTCGAATTCCATATCCACGATAGGCGGCTTCGGCAGAAGCATTTTGCTCTTGATGGAAAGCAGCGTCGCCGCCATAACCAGGAACTCGCTCGTCACCTCGAGCTCGAGCTCCTGCATCGCGTCCAAATATTCCATATACTGGTCCGTAATTTCTTTGATCGGAATGTCGTAAATGTCGACTTCCGCTTTATCGATCAAGTGCAGCAGCAAATCAAGGGGGCCTTCAAAGGTTTCCAGCTTTACTGTGACTTTCACTTTCCTCTCGTTCCCCCTTAATCCTCATGCAGCTTTCGTCAGGTTGTCAGCTGTTTCGTCAAATTGGCCATCTCGATGGCGCTGGCAGCCGCTTCCCAGCCTTTGTTGCCGGCCTTGGTTCCCGCGCGCTCCACCGCCTGCTCGATCGAATCGGTCGTCAGCACGCCGAAAATAACGGGAACGCCGGTTTTGAGCGAAATGGCGGCCACGCCTTTGGCCGTTTCGTTGCAAACGTAGTCGAAATGCGGAGTGGAGCCGCGAATGACCGCGCCAAGCGTGATAACGGCGTCGTACTTGCCGCTCTCCGCCATTTTCTGGGCGATCAACGGAATTTCGAAGGCGCCCGGAACCCAGGCGATCTCGACTTCGTCTTCCTGCACGCCGTGCCGTTTCAATGCATCCAGCGCGCCGCCCAGCAGCTTGTTCGTAATAAATTCGTTAAACCGTCCGACCACGATCCCGTATTTTAATCCTTGCGAGACCAGATGTCCTTCGTATACTTTCGCCATGTCCCTTCAACTTCCCTTCATTTGATGAAATATTTTTTTAAATGGTAAAATCGAGCAGATGGCCCAATTTCGCCTGCTTCGTATGCAGGTAGTTCGTATTGTCCTCGTTTTCTTCCATTTGCAGCGGCACGCGCTCTACCACTTCAAGCCCGTAGCCTTCCAGACCGCGAATCTTGCGCGGGTTGTTCGTCATGAGCCGGATGCGTCCGATGCCGAGATCCTTCAAAATTTGGGCGCCGATCCCGTAATCCCGCAGGTCGGGGGCAAAGCCCAGCTTCAGGTTGGCATCGACGGTATCGAGCCCTTGCTCCTGCAGCTTGTACGCCTTCAGCTTGTTGATCAAGCCGATGCCGCGGCCTTCCTGACGCATGTAGAGCAGCACGCCGGAGCCCGCCTCTTCAATCTGCTTCAGCGCCGCTGCAAGCTGCGGCCCGCAATCGCACCGGTGGGAATGGAAGACGTCGCCGGTCAAGCATTCGGAATGGACGCGCACGAGCGTCGGACGGTCGCTGTCGATCTTGCCTTTGACCAGCGCGACATGCTCCTTGCGGTCAACGTCGTTCGAGTAGGCGATCGCGGTAAATACGCCGAAGTCCGTCGGCATCCGCACCTCGACCTCGCGCTGCACGAGCTTCTCCTTCTGATTTCGGTACCGGATCAGGTCCTGAATCGTGATGATCTTCAGATCGTGCTTGCGGCTGATTTCCATCAGATCCGGGACGCGGGCCATTTCGCCGTCTTCCTTGATCACTTCGCAGATCACCGCGGCCGGGTAAGCGCCGCACATGCGCGCCAAATCGACGGCCGCTTCCGTATGCCCGGCGCGGCGCAGCACGCCGCCTTTTTTGGCCGCGAGCGGAAAAATATGGCCGGGACGCCGGAAACTCTGCGGCTTCGTCTGCGGATCGATCAGCGCCTGCACGGTCCGGGAACGCTCCGATGCGGAAATGCCTGTTGTCGTTTCCACATGATCGACCGACACCGTGAAGGCCGTGCCGTGGTAATCCGTGTTCCGCGATACCATCTGCGGCAAATCCAGCTCCTGGGCCCGCTCCTCGGTAATCGGGGCACAGACGAGGCCGCGGCCTTCCCTAATCATGAAGTTGATGACCTCCGGCGTCGCTTTCTCGGCCAGCGCGATGAAGTCGCCTTCGTTCTCGCGGTCTTCGTCGTCTACTACGATAATGACTTTGCCCAGCATCAGATCGTAAATCGCTTCTTCAATCGGATGAAACCGGATCGGTTCGTCCATTCCTCTCTCCTCCTTGATGTCAATGAGACCCGAATTACAGGAATCCATGCTCCGTTAAAAACGCTGCGCTCAGACCGCTAGGGGTTGTCCCTTTGGCTGCAGCGGCTCCCTCTCCCGTCCGGAAGGTCAGCAGCCGCTCGATATATTTGCCGAGTACGTCGGCTTCGAGATTGACTTCATCTCCTTGCTTCTTGTACTGCAGCACCGTTTCCGCCAGCGTGTGCGGGATGATGGATACGGTAAACGACGTGTCTCCCAGCTCGATAACCGTCAGGCTGATGCCGTCGATCGTGATCGAGCCGTGCGGGATAATATATTTTAAGATACCCGGGTCGCGCGGCTCTACGCGGAAGACGACGGCGTTTTCTTCCGGCGTCCGCCCCCGGATGATGCCTGTCGAATCGACGTGCCCCTGCACGATGTGGCCGCCGAACCTTCCGGCTGCGCTCATCGCCCGCTCCAGGTTAACCGGAGACGCGCTTGTCAACCGGGACAAATTCGTCCGCCGGAACGTTTCCGGCATCACATCCACGGTGAAAGACGCCTCGTCATAAGCGATGACGGTCAGGCAGACGCCGTTCACCGCAATGCTGTCGCCAAGCTTGACATCGTCCAGGACTCGCTTCGCCCCGATTGTCAGCACCATAGCCTGACCTTGCTTGGTGATGCGGCGCAGCGTGCCGATTTCCTCGATAATACCGGTGAACACGGACGATCCCTCCTTTTCCTCGCTATCTGTCTTCTCAAACAGCTTGTCTATTCGTTGGACTCCGCATACTTCGGGTATCCGACCAGGCACAAATCTTCTCCGAACGTTTCGACCTGCATGCCCTCCAGCCGAATCGCCTCGCGCATTTGCCCGAAGCCGGCGAAGTCGAAGTTGGCCGGCGCCAGTGCGCCTCCGCCGATAATCTTCGGCGCGAAGAAGAGCACGAGCTTGTGGGCGAGCCTGCGCTCCAGCAGGGCGCCGCTCAGCTTGCCGCCGCCTTCCACGAGCAGCGAGCCGATCTCGCGCTCGCCGAGCCGCGCCATGGCGGCGTTCAGATCGACAGCGGGGCCCGGCCCGCAGTCGATAATCTCTACGCCGCGCGCTTCAAGCTCGCGGCGGCGCGCTGCCGGCGCCTGCTCGGTCGTGAGCACGACCGTCGGCGCAATCCCGTCCCGCACGAGCTTCGCCTCGTGCGGCAGCCGCAGCGTCGAGTCGACGACGACGCGTATGGGGTGCAGACCCGGCACGGACAGCCGGGTCGTCAGGGACGGGTCGTCGGCCAGCACGGTGCCGATGCCGACCATAATCGCTTGATGGCGATGGCGCAGCGTATGAACGTAGGCTCGGGAAGCCTCGCCGGTAATCCATTTGCTGTCGCCCGTCCTGGCGGCGATTTTGCCGTCCAGCGTGCTGGCCGATTTGACGGTGACGAACGGTCGCCGGGTGACGATGAACGTATTGAACGCTTCGTTGAGAGCGTTCGCTTCCCGCTCCAGCACCCCTTCCGTCACTTCGATACCGCTCGCCCGAAGCCGGGCAATCCCGCTGCCGGCCACAAGCGGATTCGGATCGGTTGCCGCAACGACGACCCGCTTGACGCCCTCGCGGATCAGCCGGTCGCTGCACGGCGGCGTCTTGCCGAAGTGACTGCACGGCTCCAGGGTCACATAGGCGGTGGCGCCCGCCGCTTCGCTTCCCGCCATGTTCAGCGCATGAATTTCGGCATGCGCTTCGCCCCGTTTTAAGTGGGCGCCCATGCCGACAATGCGTCCGTCCTTGACGATGACGCAGCCGACAACCGGATTAATGCCCGTCTGTCCTGCCGCCGAAGCGGCCAGCTGCAAAGCCAGATTCATGTAATACTCGTCGTTCAGCAACCGCACGGTCAACGGACGCAGCCTCCTTCTTCTTTAATTTAGTTTGCCGGAAAATGCGAAAAAGCCCTCTTTTTGCACAGCAAAAAGGGGCTTGTGAGAAGTCACCGCGTTTAGGTTAAACGCAAACGGAATCCTTGCAGCGAATTTGAACGCCTTGCCATGCCGTACCGTTACCACAAAGGTAGCGTCGATGCATATCTAAATAAGCCTTGCTTCCATGTCCGAAAAGACATGAGCAAGGAAGATAGCACGACGAACAGAGACACCTGTGGCGTTTTAGAGTATGTGAAATAACGCACATACCCACGCGGACAGTCTATCGCCGATTCCGCTTTCCCTTCTCCCATCCAGACTATACTGTCGGTCTCGGAATTGCACCGAGTCCACCGGCAACCAACTGGCCGCACGGGTCACGGACTGAGCCCGGCCTTAAACATGAGCCGAAACATCACCGCCGGTAGGGAATTTCACCCTGCCCCGAAGGTAAGCTGTATGAACTTGTGATCTATCAAAACATACCTAGCGTTGATTGCAATAGTACCACCGTACAGTAAAAATTGCAAGCCGCCCCTTTCGTTGCTTTTGTACGATCCGGTGCCAACTGCCCTTTTTCGCTTGGTTCTCTAGCATTCGCCGGGACTGGCTGAATCTCTTAAACATAATGTAATAGTGAATCCACTAAGAAGGAGGACGGGGAGATGAATCGGACGGTTGTCAGAACGTTTAAGCACAAGATAGGCAAAAATCAGTTCGTTGTGATCCAAATTTTCCAAAAGGCGGTCTCGACGGTAAGCAACGGAAATGCGCTGGCCAGCAATGCAGCAAACGTGAAAATATTCAAGAAAGTCGATTCCAAGAGGCGTAAACATTAGTTTGCTCCATGAAAGGAGGTGATTTCTATGTCGTTCCAAAAAGCTTGGAGACGCGACAGAAGAAGAGGCAAAAACTTTATCGTCGACGTTTGGCAATCGAGCTCTGCGGTTGCAGGCAATGGCGGCAATGCAATAGCAATCAACGTTTCCAATGTAAGTATCGTCAAAAAGAAAATCAACAACGTCACAAACAAAACATTCAACATCAGGAAGAAAACGATCAACATTGGAAAGAAGATCAACATCGGAAAGAAGATCAATGTGAACAAGAAAATCAATGTGAACAAGAAGACTGTTAACATCGGAAAGAAAATCAACGTGAACAAGAAGATCAACGTCAACAAGAAAACCGTTAACATTGGAAAGAAAATCAATGTGAACAAGAAAATCAACGTCAATAAGAAAACTGTTAACATCGGAAAGAAAATCAATGTGAACAAGAAAACGATCAACGTCAAAAAGAAAGTATTTATTTTTAAGAAAAAAAGATTCTGGTAATCAAAAATACGCCGAATCCCCTCGGGAAACCAAGGGGTCGGCGTTTTTACTTTTTGAATCGAAAATGAAAATTAAACTTCCACCACTTGAACGGACTCCATTTTGTCGCGGCCCTTGAACGCATCGACATGCTCCATCCCTTTGACGACTTTCCCGAATACGGTGTGCTGGCCGTCCAAATGAGGCTGCGGCTGGTAGCAGATGTAGAACTGGCTGCCGCCGGTGTTGCGGCCGGCATGCGCCATCGCGAGCGTGCCGCGCTCATGCTTGTTCGGGTTGATCTCGCAGTTGATCGTATAACCGGGGCCGCCGGTGCCGCTGCCGTGCGGGCAGCCTCCTTGCGCTACGAAGCCCGGAATGACGCGGTGAAACACAACTCCGTTGTAGAAGCCTTCGTTTGCAAGCTTTTCAAAGTTCGCTACCGTATTCGGCGCGTCCTTCTCAAATAAGTCAAGCACGATCTCGTTGCCGTCGGTCATTTTAATAATCGCCTGTTTTGCCATAGGACGTACACTCCTTTAATTGCTTGTTTCTGCCGGATACATCCTTCCGCGGTGCTCCGGGACAACCCTTCCTATTTTACTATGAAAAGCGGTTTCGCACAAATCTGCGGCCGCTCGTATCGGCTTGCCTTCCCAACAAAAAACGCCGGCCGCCAGGACCGACGTGCTCTCTCGTTTATACCGTTTTGGCTGTCACTTGCCGCATCCGTTCGGGTACGACGTCATTGCCGAGCAAATGCTCGAACGATTCGCGCTTGACCACGATATCGGCTTCGCCATCCTTCACGAAAACGACGGCCGGCCGGCGGATCCGGTTATAGTTGCTCGACATTGCGTAGTTGTATGCGCCGGTGCAGGCCACCGCGAGCAAATCGCCCGTGCGCGCCTGCGGCAGGCTGACGTCCCAAATGAGCATGTCGCCGCTCTCGCAGCACTTGCCCGCGATGGATACGACCTCCTCGTTCGCTTCGCAAGCCCGGTTGGCCAGCATGGCCTCATACTGCGCTTCGTACAGCGCCGGACGCGGATTGTCCGTCATCCCTCCGTCGACGGCTACGTATTTGCGAACGCCGGGAATATCTTTGTACGTACCGATCGTGTACAAGGTCGTCCCCGCGTCTCCGACGATGCTCCGGCCCGGTTCCGTCCAGATTTCGGGCAGCGGGTAGCCGTTCTGACCGAATTTCGCCTGGATCGCTTCGGCGATCGAGTTCACGTAGTCGGCGACAGGCAGCGGCGAATCGCCTTCGATATAGCGGATGCCGAAGCCCCCGCCCAGATTGATGACCGGGAACGTCAAGCCCAGCTGTTCCCGAATATGGAGGGCAAAATCGGCTACTTTCTCGACCGCAAGCCGGAACCCTCCGACCTCGAAAATTTGCGAGCCGATGTGCGAATGCACGCCGAGCAGCTCGATATTCGGCAGCTCCGACGCTTCCTTGACCGCTTGACCGGCCGCGCCATTGGCCAGATCGAAGCCGAATTTCGAATCGGTCTGACCGGTCGATATATATTCATGCGTATGAGCATCCACTCCCGGAGTGAGACGCAGCAGAACATTCACTTTTTCCCGCTTCTCGCCTGCAATGGCGTTCAGCATATGCAGCTCGACGAAGTTATCGACGACGAAACAGCCAATCTTGGCGTCCACCGCCATTTCAAGCTCTTGAGGCGTTTTGTTATTGCCGTGAAAATGAATCCGCTCGGCCGGAAACCCGGCTTGGAGTGCGGTATACAATTCGCCGTCCGATACGACGTCCAGCGACATGCCTTCCTCCTCCACAATACGGCACATCGCCATAACGCAGAACGCTTTGCTGGCATATGCTACCTGAAACCGGAGGCCCGTGGCGCGAAAAGCTTGCACAAATTCGCGGCAGCGCTGGCGGATCAATTGTTCGTCCATAACATACAGCGGTGTTCCGTAGCGCTCGGCCAGATCAACGGTGTCGCAGCCGCCGATTTCCAGATGTCCCCTGTCGTTAATCTTGCTGGTGCCGTGTAGATACATCTTGTTCGACTCCTTCTCCCCATGAAAAGACATTACTTTTAAAGTACCACAGACAAGCCGGAAAACACAATATGCAAAACACCCCTCCAAAGCCAGGCTTCGAAGGGGCTGAAGAGTGAAGCTTTACTTCCGGTAAGAGCGCTGCTGCTGCCGGGTTCTGTCCGTCGGTCTGGTCAGACTCAGGCGCGTTTTCATCGACAAAAAGGGCGGCCTTACCAAAATATTCATCATCGCTTTCATATTGAACGGGATAAACGGCCACAGGTAAGGGGTATTGTACGAGCGCCGCAATGCCAGTATCATCAGCAGCAGGCTTGAGCCGATCACGAACCCCGGCACCTTAAAAATCGCGGTCGCAAAAAGCAATATAAGCCTGGATATCCGGTTCGCCAAACTGAGCTCATAGCTTGGCGTCGCGAACGTTCCGACCGCGGCGACCGACAAGTACAGGATGATTTCGTTTGAAAACAATCCCGCTTTGACAGCAACATCGCCGACCAAGATCGCCGCCACCAGCCCCATTGCAGTGGCAAGCGGCGAAGGCGTATGTACGGCGGCCATCCGCATCAGATCGATGCCTAGTTCCGCGATAAGGAACTGGCCGAGCAGCGGAATTTTTCCCGGCTTCTGCGGCCCCAGAAACTCGAGCCCCATCGGCTTCAGCTCGGGAGAGGTCACGACGAGATACCACAGCGGAAGCAGGAAGATCGACGCGGCGATGCCGATAAACCTCACCCAGCGGAGGTACGTGCCGATAATCGGCGTCTGCCGGTATTCCTCGGCATGCTGCACATGATGAAAGAACGTCGTCGGCAAAATCATCACCGAGGGCGAAGTATCCACAAAGACGATAACATGGCCTTCCAGCAAATGAGCCGCCGCCACATCCGGGCGCTCGGAATACCGTACAGACGGATATGGGTCCCAGCCTTTGCCGATAATCGCTTCCTCCAGCTGTTTTTCGGCAAGCGGCAGGCCGTCGACTTCGACCTGTTTAATTTTGTCGCGGATCGACTCCACGAGCTTCATGTCGCAAATATCTTGAATATACCCTATACAAATGTCGGTCTGCGTCCGTTTGCCGACCTGTGTGATCTCCAGCTTCAGCCGCGGATCCCGCACTCTCCGGCGCACCAACGTTACATTGGTAAGCAGCGTTTCTACGAAGCCGTCGCGCGAACCCCGCACGACCCGTTCGAGCTCGGGCTCTTCGGTCGTGCGGGCCGGAAAGCTCTTGGCATCGACCAACACGGCTTCGCGCTGGCCCTCGAAGAAAAAAGCCGTTCCGCCCATCGCCACGTTATCGATCGCTTCTTTAATCTTGCAGGTCCGCTTCACCTGCACATGGGGAATCAGCGCCTCTTCGAACAAGCCGATAATATTGCGGCGTCCGTGTCCGTTCTCGTGATCCGTTGCGGACGATTCCTCCGCGCGGTCGGTTCTCCAGCTCCGAGACGGTCTCCGGTGCTCCTCCGCCGGTTTTCGGCTTTCCGCTTCCCTATACACCTGATCGGCATAAGAAAGCCGTTCCAGAATGGCGGTCAACACCATATCCTTCACGAAGCCGTTATAGTAGAAAATCCCCGTCTTCTGCCCGCCAAACACCATTTCGCGAAAGATGACGTCAAAGCTTTTGTTCAAGCCTACTTGCTCTTCCAGCTGCCGCTTGAGACGGTCGAAATCCTCCGAAATTTCCGTGCTCTCCTTGAGCTCCCGCTCTTCCGCCGTCAATTGCGTCTCCTGACGCATCTTGCGCGACATTCCCGTTTCCGGATCACCCGATTCGGCATCGCGCTCCCTGTCCTCGTCCGCCGACAAGCTTCCGACAATATTGCCTTCCCGGTCGACGATCAGCTTGTCTTCCTCCGGCGCCTTGAGGCTGCGGAGCTTTTTCGGTTTCCCGCCTATCCATTTCGCACGTTTGGTCTGCTTGTTCACGCCTTCACCTCCCGAGAATTTTGCTGCGGCTCAAACTTCGGGCCATTATGGCAACAGCCCGAGCCAGTCCACCAGCGAGCCGAGCACTTTCCCAAAAATCATCGCCATCAGCAGCCAGATCATATATTCTTCCATCCGGATTCGCTTGGCCAAAATCGGCAGCACATTGATGACCTCGGTCAGCGCTGCCGCAAGCATTCCGACAAAGCAGCCGGCAATCAGCCCGACCAGCGAGGCGGATAACGGAAACAACCGGAAGTTCCATTGAAAAAAATCCGTCACCGTAAAAAAAACCGCGCCGAGTACGACTGCCCCTTCGTATAAACGGATCGACCGGTACGATCGGCTGATTTGCGCGAGCCTCGGTATGATATCCAGCACCACGAGAAAAGCAACCATGCCGCTGCCCACCGCCAGCCCTCCGGCCAAACCGACAAAGACAAGCAGACATCCGCTCAGCAGTCCGGTCAAGGCGGCGGCTCCCGATCCGGCGAACGATTGATTTTGGCGTATTCCTCGGCAATGACATACTGGTTGACATTTTCCTGGTACATGAACATCTCTACCTCCAACGGGCTTGGTTCCTCGTTGAATTTTTTCTTGAACAGGTGATTGAAAAAGACGATCATCCCGATGCCGATGCCGATCGAATACGGAATTTGCAGAAGCAGCGGGTGCTCGATTTGTCGTCCGGTGAGCAGCATATAGATGCTTCGGTGAACTTCGGCCATGCTGACATCGGCATGAAAGTTCATAATGGCCAGACCCGATCCGATAAAAAGCAGCAGCCATACCAGAACGATGAGGAATAGGCTGGGGGGACGCGATTTGCCGGAAATTTCGACCAGCGTGTGCGGCTCGCCGAAATGCTCGATGTTCATGGACGGAAACCGCTCTTTGACTTTGCGCACGACCAGCATCATATCGATAAGCAGCAAGCTGCCGTCATGCTCCTCGGGGCGGTACAATTCCAGCTGCAGCAGCTCCGCCTCGTACTCGGGCTCGGTGAGAAAGACGGCGATTTGCCCGAGCCGAATCGGATTGCCGCGGCCGGCCCGCATCCGTTTGCGCAATCGGATGTACAGGGACGGAGCGGAAGCACGACCCATCTCCGAATCCTCCCTTACCATGCATTTAACGGTAGTATGAATAATTACGCATGGCGGTAAACATCCCGGACTTTGGCAAAAATTTCACGGGGAGCCGAAGCATAAAGGAATACGACTTGACAAACAGTAAGGGAAAGTACAAAAAGGTATCCAAACTTTTCTTGGAGGAAGGTGTCGAGCACATGAGAAGAACGGCTTTAACGCTCGTGATTATCGGGGCTTTAAACTGGCTGCTTGTGGGGTTATTCGAGTGGGATTTGGTCACGGCGCTCTTCGGGGGCGACGCGCACCGCGAATCTTCGGGCTTCAGCCGAATCATCTATACGCTGGTCGGTTTGGCGGGACTGTACTGCATTGCCTTGCTGTTCCGCGACGACGACAGAGCCCGGGCCCGGTAACGGAAAAACGGTTCTCGGGAACGTGCCAAGAGGATGAGAGCGTACGCTCATTCTCTTTTGCAGATCTTCTTAAAAACAGCTCCCCGCGGTTCCGACAGCAGGAACCGCGGAGAGCTTTTAGCGAGCCGCGCATTTATTGGGCAATTTGATCCTTGATCGACTGTAAGATTTTTTTCTCGAGCCGCGAAACCTGCACCTGGGAGATCCCAAGCCTGCTGGCCACCTCGGATTGCGTTTGATCCCGGTAATAGCGAAGGTATACGATCAAGCGTTCCCGTTCGTTCAGCGCGCCGATCGCTTCATTGAGCGCCAGCTTATCGAACCACTTGTCTCCGCCATCGTCCGCGATCTGGTCCATCAAGGTGATCGGGTCGCCGTCGTTTTCAAAAACGGTTTCATGGATCGAGGACAAAGGCTTGTTCGCTTCCTGTGCGAAGACGACCTCCTCCGGCGTGATTTGAAGCTCCTCCGCCACTTCCTTGATCGTCGGCAGCCTGCCGTTCCGTTTCGAAAGCTCGTCCTTCGTCTTGCGGATTTTGTTGGCCAGCTCCTTGAGCGAGCGGCTGACCTTAAGCGTTCCGTCGTCGCGCAGAAAACGCTGGATCTCCCCGATGATCATCGGGACCGCATACGTTGAAAACTTCACATCATACGACAAGTCAAACTTATCCACCGACTTGAGCAGTCCGATACAGCCGATCTGAAACAAGTCCTCGGCCTCGTAGCCCCGGTTAAGAAACCGCTGCACCACCGACCAAACCAGCCGGATGTTGCACTGCACCAGCGTATCTCTTGCCACGGTATCGCCGGACTGGCTGAGCGCGATCAATCGTTTGACTTCGCTATCGTCCAAATAGCTGTGTGAGGCGTGCTTCAAATCTACATCCATGAGATCAGACCCCTAATTGAAAAGAGCTTTTTTCGATTCGATTCGCTTCTTCATTCTTATCGTGGTGCCTGTGCCTAAGGCTGTCGTCACTTCGATCGCATCCATGAAATTTTCCATAATCGTGAAGCCCATACCGGACCGCTCCAGCTCCGGCTTCGACGTATAAAGCGGCTGCTTGGCCAGGTCCAGATCCTCGATCCCCGCGCCTTCGTCCGTTACGGTAATAAATACCGTATCCCCTTCGAGCTCGGCCGTAATCGTTACAATCCCGTCCGGGCGGTTGTCGTAGCCGTGAATGATCGAATTGGTCACCGCTTCGGAAACGACCGTCTTAATGTCCGTCAGCTCGTCGAGCGTCGGGTCCAGCTGCGATACGAAAGCGGCGACGGTTACACGGGCGAACGATTCGTTCTCGGAGCGGCTCGCAAACTTCAGCGTCATAAAGTTTCGTTCACTCATAGGGCGACCTCCAGACTTTGCAGCGCTTTTCTTTCGTTGTCCTGAATCGATAAGATTTTGAATAGCCCGGACATTTCAAGAAGCCGGTGCACGGCGGGATTCAGGTCGCAGACGACCATTTTGCCGCCTCGCGCCGTAATCTGCTTGTAGCGGCCCAGTATGACGCCGAGGCCGGAGCTGTCCATGAAGGTAAGCTCCTTAAAGCTCATAATGATGTGATTGACGTTTCCGCGCATCACCGCCTCTTCCATCCGCGTTTTGACCGTGTCCGCCGTATGATGGTCCAGCTCTCCCTGAAGCCTGACGATCAGCGTTTGGCGGTAATGTTCGAGTTCGATTTGCAGACTCAAGCTGCTCACTCCTTCCCGTTCATGCACACTCATTTCTACGTGAAGGAATCCTTTTCCTGCCCCCCGACAAAACTAGAAGAAATGCGCTATAACTAGAACAAAAGCGACAGAAAGCGCAGCGGAATAGCGCAAAATCCCCGCGGGCTTGCTTTTATCTGCGGGGATCGTGCTGTGTATGTGAGGCTGGGCGGCTATCGGTCAATCCAAGAAAAACATCCGCTTCGCCGTTCGTTTCGTCAAGGTCCACCAACCGGCTTTTTTCACGTTCACGGGCGATTCCAGCGCGAATTCGGTCAATACCTGGTCGCCTTTGTACACGACGATTTTACCGACGGAATCCCCGGCTGCAATCGGCGCTTTCAAATCCGTACGCAGTTGTACCTCGTGGCGGATTCCGTCGGCGGCCTCCCCTTTTTGGAGCAGCACGCTGTACGGATGAGTGGCAGTCAACGGAACGACCGGAACCTCGCCTTTGCCGATTTTCAATTCGCCAAGCGAATCCCCGGTCTTATAGATCGGAAGATTCGTATATTGCGAGAACGCATAGTCGAACATCCGCGTGACTTCCGCATTGCGCGTCTTGGTATCCGGCTCGCCCATGACCACGGAGATGACGCGCAGATTGTCGCGCTTCGCCGTTGCCGACAGACAAAATTTCGCTTCGCTCGTATAGCCGGTCTTCAAGCCGTCTACCCCCGAATAAAAGCGCACCAGCTTGTTCGTATTGACGAGCCAAAAAGGCTTGGGCGTTTCCTTGCGCAAATAGTCTTGGTACAAACCGGTATACTGCGTAATCTCCTCATGCTTCAACAGCTCTCTGGACATCAGCGCAATATCGTAGGCGGAGGAGACGTGATTTTCGGCAGGCAATCCGTTGGCATTGGCAAAATGGGTATTTTTCATGCCCAATTGAGCGGCACGCTCGTTCATCATCCGAACGAACACTTGTTCCGTCCCCGCAATTTTCTCCGCCATCGCCACCGACGCGTCGTTGCCGGAAGCCATGGCGATGCCTTTCAGCATATCGCGTACCGTCATTTCCTCGCCGGCCTCCAGAAAAATCTGCGAGCCGCCCATGGAAGCGGCATATTCGCTTGTCCGCACCTTTTCGTCCAGCTTGATTTTTCCTTGATCCAGCGCTTCCATAATAAGCAGCATCGTCATAATTTTCGTGATGCTGGCCGGGGGAAGCTTGGCATCTTTGTTTTTCTCGTAAATGACCGTGCCGGAATCCGCATCGATGATAACGGAAGATACGGCATTCGGAGCCAGCTCAACCGGCTGCGCTTTTTTCACCTCATCCGCCATCGCGGACGGCAGCGCGACCAGCAGCAGAAGCTGGATGGAGATCGACCACTTGATCACTTTGCTGAACATAAACCCGAATTCTCCCCTCCTGTCGAGCTAGATTGTAGGTAATGGTATTCAGTGTTCACAAGTTTGGAATAAAATATTCCAAAAAAGAAAAATAAACGCCCGGTAGCAGGCTTGGTCGCAGTTAGCGCCGGTATGGGGTGGAAAAATGCGGCTCTAGCGCGCGGTCGGGAACACGCGGCGCGCCAAATCCGCGAATCCTTGCACGAATCCGGCGGCCGGACGTCCGGCGCGCACATCCTCAACATACGTATTGACGCGCCCGACAAAATCCGGATTGACCGATACATAAACGCGCTGTATGTTCGCGTCCGTCGCCCGGACTTTCTCGCCGATGCGGTTTTCGATATCCTGCGTCAAAGCCTGATTGTTTTTCAGCATCGAGGCTACGTAAGCCGTACGTTCGGTTACAAGCACATTCGCCGAATGGACTTCCGGCACCTCGGACACAATTTTGCTGGCTGCCGCATCCGCGATATCGATTTTTCTTGCGGTGTTTTGATACGGTTGCGCTCCCGGATTCGTTCCCTGCTGGGCATGATGAGCCTGCTGCTGGGGCTGAGCGGCTTGCTGCTGCATGCGCGCTTGCTGCCTGTTCGTGCAGCCGGCAGCCAGAACGGCCGCGCAGCCAAGCACAACCGAGGCACGAACCCACACTTTAAGATGATTCATTGTTTCTTCAGCCTCCCTATGGGTGATTTGTCCGTCTTTAGTATGCTTACTCCCATCGTTTGGCATGCACGCAAAAAAAGCCCGGGACGAAAATCCCGGGCTTCGAACAATGAGTAACCAATCTTCGTTACAGCTTGCGAATGCCGTTCTTTGTGACAACGGCATAAATCAATTTCAATTTTTCGGCAGGCGCCGAAGCGATCGTAAAAGCCGCAGCCGTCCGCCGCATCATTTCCGTGGTTTCCGCCGAATCCTCGCGGTTGATGTACAGCTCGGCAAGCGGTTCGCCCTTCTTCACCGGATCGCCGACGCGCTTGAACAGCTTGATGCCGACGGCCAGATCGATTTGGTCTTCTTTGGTCGCGCGTCCCGCCCCAAGAAGCATGGCGGTAATCCCCAACGCTTCGGCATCGATCGCAGCCACAAAGCCTTCTTCCGGCGAAGGAACGTCTACGCGGCGGGCCGCTTGGGGAAGCCGGGCGGGATCTTCCGTCACACGGGCGTCGCCTCCTTGGGCGGCAATGAGCTGCTTCAGCTTGGCAAGAGCCTCGCCGTTTTCAAGCAAACGGGTGACGAGCTTCTTCGCTTCGGCCTCGCTGTCCGCTTTGCCCCCAAGACGCACCATATGCGCCGCCAGCTCCAGACAAAGCTCCGTCAGTTCGGCCGGCCCCCGGCCGCTCAGCGTATCGATCGCCTCCAGCACCTCAAGCGAGTTCCCGATCGAAGGACCGAGCGGCTCATCCATGTTTGTAATCACAGCAACGGTCTCCCGGCCGACCTCCGTCCCGATATCGACCATCGCTTGAGCCAGCTTGATCGAATCGTCCAGCGATTTCATGAACGCGCCGCGGCCGGTCTTGACATCCAGGACGATCGCGTCCGCGCCGGAAGCGATTTTTTTGCTCATGATCGAGCTGGCAATCAGCGGAATCGATTCCACCGTCCCCGTCACGTCCCGCAAGCCGTACAGCTTCTTGTCCGCCGGCGTCAAGTTGCCGGTTTGGCCGACTACCGCGAGTCCGATCTCCCGCACCTGCGTCAAAAACTGCTCCGTTGTCCGCTCGACGGCAAAGCCCGGAATCGCCTCCAGCTTATCGATCGTCCCGCCCGTATGCCCAAGACCCCGGCCGGACATTTTCGCCACAGGGATGCCGGCCGCCGCAACCAGCGGCCCTACGACGAGCGTCGTCGTATCCCCGACCCCGCCTGTGCTGTGCTTGTCGACCTTGATGCCGGGAATGGAGCTTAGATCGACCTGATCGCCGGAACGCGCCATGGCCAGCGTTAAATCCGCCGTTTCCCGCGCGGACATGCCGTTGAAATATACCGCCATCGCCCAAGCGGACATTTGATAATCCGGGATCTCGCCTTTCGTATAACCTTCGATCAAAAACGCGATTTCCTCCGGGGACAGCTCCCTGCCATCCCGTTTGCTATGTATGATATCGACCGTTCTCATCCGGGCCAACTCCCTTGTCACGTAGTCTCCCCCGTATTATATTCCCTCCGCGCCAAAAAGAAAAGAAAGCCCCGGGAGACGGCTCCCGAGACTTCCTGGCACATAAGCTTAAAGCGATATATTGCTTTTAGGATACGACGATCTTGGCTTTCATCTCCGCATGTCCCGGACCGCAGGGCAGCGAGCAGTGCACTTCGTATGTGCCCGGTTTGTCGAAGGTGACTTCCATCGATTTGTTGTTGTTGTCCAGCTTCACGTTCGTACCTACGATCTCAAGCGCATGAAGCCCTTCCTTGTTCAGCAAAGAAACGGTCATCTTCTCGCCGGCTTTTGCCGTGTACTCCGGCTTATCGAACTGATAGTTCGTAGCTACGAATTTAATCGAAGGACCCGCCGCTTCCTCTTTTGCCATTTCTGCTTGACGGGCAGAGATGTTCTGGAACAAAACGCCAGCGCCAAGGAGACAGGCGATGATGAACAGTGAAAACATAGCCCACTTTTGCATAGATAATCCCCCCTTACTGTTTGGCCGTAAAGACGTATAGTCTTATTGTACAAAATACGAGCGACTTTACACATGCCCTTTGATGCCATTCCCGTGAAAAATTTGTGAACAAATTTCCTGACTTCAAAAAGCTCTGGCTAAACGGCAGAGCACTATTAATTCCTTTGAATCAACGGCTGAGCCGTTCGCGAATTTGGAAGCCGATGCCCCGCTCTCTGCGCCTTGCTTCCTGCTGGTTCATCTTCTTGATATCGTTCACGATCCGAATGCGGCAAGAATTGCATAAATGATGCTGTTTAATCGGCAAGCCGCAGCTGTTGCACGGATAGGTCAAGCCGGGATAATAGGCGACAGGCAGCCGGTTCGATACGATGAATTCGGCGATGCGCTTGGCGGAAACCCCTGTAGCCCCGCTCAGCTCTTCGGTCGTCGCCTTCCGGTTGCCGCGCAAATAAGCTTCGCAGCGGTCAAAATCGCCGTGAACCTGATCGATGCAATTCTGGCACAGATTGCGCAAATTTTTTTGAAACACTTTTCCGCAGCTCGGGCAATTGGCTACTTTAAGCATTGTCATGGCGGCACGCCCCTCTTTTTCCTACTTTCGCATCGACCGAAAATGATTCCAACGAATCATCAAAAGTAGTTCTATATGCCCAATTGTAACACAGCCGCTTCGGCTCGAACAGTGGGGGCCTCCCTTTTTGGTCAATTCTTTCTATAGGAATAAGTTCTGAATAAACATATCCCGGTTTGTCATACTATATAGGACTCATTCCTTCAAAAAAAGCAAGGACAGGAGGTGCCCGCACTTGTCCGGCAAGCAGCAAGGCCACGGGAATCAGAACACGACAACCCGCACCGGCGACAAAAGCTCGAAGAAATCAAAATAAGCCCGTACAAAAAAAGTACTCCCGCTTCCAAGGAAGATGGAGTACTTTTACGCAAATGGCTAGGCGACCGGCGTTCCGTTCGGAGCGGTCTGATCCGGCGCCAGCAATATGACGTCCCCTTGCTCCGGCACCCCGCCGAGAACCAGCACCTCGGAAACGTATCCGGCAATGCGTCTGGGCGGAAAATTAACAACCGCTACAACCTGTCTGCCGATAAGAGCGTCCGGTACATACCGTTTCGTTATTTGCGCGCTGGAGCGCTTGACTCCAAGCTCCCCGAAGTCAATCTGCAGCTTGATGGCCGGTACCCGCGCTTCCGGGAAAGGAACGGCGGCAATTACCGTTCCGATCCGCAGATCGAGTTTATGAAAATCATCGATTGTCGCTTCCATAAGGCTTCCTCCCGCAGTTATCCAGTTTGTTGCTATCCATGATAGCGCAGTACGGGAAGGCAAAGCAACGAACCGTTTCACTATAACGTTTTTTACCTTTTCGGGGTTCGTTATACGGCCGCCTTACGGAGCATGGAATAGGACGCAAGCGCGTAGACGATCATGAGTGCAAACAACCAGCCTGCCCATTCGGACGCCGATTTGCCCGCGACCCACTGGAACAGGCGCCCCCACCATTGGTAATAGCTTGATAGAACGACGAGGATGCTGACAATCGCGAAAACGACCCCTGATAGCATGATCATACCAAACCAGCCATACCGCCGCTGGACGCTGGAAATGACAAACCCAAGAAAGAACAGATGCAGCATTAACACGAAATTTCTCGCTATTTGTCCAAGGACCGCGCCATCCCCCCAATAGGGCATACGGAAAAAATGGAGCCCCACGCCCCAACCGCCGCTCCAGCCTTCAAGCAGAGCGAGCAGCAGCAGCAGAATGGCCGTACTTAGGCTGATCAAAGCGGCGTTCATGGCCGTACCGGCAAAATAATCTTTTCTCCGGATCCCCAAGCCAAGCGTAAAAACGAACGTTTGCGGGAGGGCGATGATCCCGATCACCAGCATATATACGTATAAGGAAGAGATGCCGCCGGAATACATTCCGTCTTTCCCGCCGATGCACAATCGGATGATCAGATGGATGACGAGGTTGGCCAAGGTAATGATCCAAGGCATGTAGATCCAGGAGAGCTTATCTCTCAAGTGCAATTTCGTTACGCTCGCAATCCGGTTCATAGAGCGATTCCCGCCTTTCTATCCGAGGTATGCATTGTCAAATGAACGACTAACTGCTGTAAGGAGACGGGGGAGAATTCCAGCCCGAGCGCTTCCCCTTCCTTCCGGTCTTTCTCGCTCAGTTCATCCATAACCGTTGCCGACATCAATCCGCCGAACCCTTCCTGATGGATGATTTCCCGGGCACGAATGAACTTTTGGACGTTATGGGCCGATCCTATGACGGTAAATGCCCTTCCCCGGAGCACATCGGTGTCCTCGTTCAGGATCAGGTTGCCGCGATCGATCACAATCACATGCTCCAGGAGCCGGCTGACTTCATCGATCAAGTGCGTCGACAATACGATGGTTCTCGGATGAGCCGAGTAATCCTCCAGCAGCTTTTCGTAGAATAAGCCTCGGGCTACCGCATCAAGGCCCAAATACGGCTCGTCGAATATCGTAAGCGGCGCTCGGCTGGCCAGCCCGACCACGATTCCCGCAGCGGATAGCATGCCTCGGGACAGCTTCTTCATTTTTCTTTTCAGCGGAAGCCCGAACGTTTCGATCAACTCGTAAGCGTATTCCCGGTCCCATTGCGGAAACAACGTTTCCGCCACCTCCAGCACGTCGATGACTTGAAAGCTGTCGGGGTACTTTTGACTTTCCTTGATAAAGCACATTTTGCTTAGTACGCTGTTGTTCTCATACGGTTTTTCACCGAATACTTCAATTTCTCCGCTGGTAGGGAAAATTTGAGCCGTAATCATGTGCATGACCGTCGTCTTGCCTGCCCCGTTTCTCCCCAGAAGCCCGTAAATTTTGTTAGGCAGAATGGAAAAACTGATGTTGTTCACCGCAGTAACGTTCCCATACGACTTCGTCAGCCGGTTCACCTCGACGATCGCCTTCATTTGCCCCCATCCCCTCTCCGAATCATATCCATCAGCTGCTCCGATGTAATCCCGAGCTTCTCCGCTTCACGGATCATCGTCACCACATATTGCTCAAAAAACTGTTCTCTCCGCTTCTCCATTAATTGCGCGCGCGCGCCCGCCGCTACAAACATGCCTATCCCCCGCTTCTTGTACAATATTCCCTGGTCCACCAACAGATTGACTCCCTTGGCCGCCGTCGCCGGGTTGATCTGATAAAATGCCGCGAATTGATTCGTCGAAGGCACCTGCGATTCTTCGGGCATCACGCCTTCGATGATATCATTTTCAATCCGTTCGGCGATCTGAACAAAAATCGGACGGCTGTCGTCTATTAAGGTCATTTGTTCACCACCAAACTGGTTAATTACTCATGTAACTAACTATACATTCAAGTTACTTCATTGTCAATCGTATTCGGGCAGAGAATATGAAAAAATCCCCGAAAGCCTATAGCTCTCAGGGATCAATACTTTAAAACCCGTGAAAATACCGCTAATAGGCGAATCGGGTTTCTCAACAAGCACCAATTATCGGTCTCTTTCGTCTTCGGAAATACCAAATAATTGTTTAAGTATTTTATTTCTATTTTCTAAAAACCTTCGGGTAATCTGATAGTGATCGGTATCCTCATACTTTATGAGGGACAAAGGGCTATGATCGAAACTAATGATGTGGGCGCCAGGGTACCCCAATAATATAGGAGAGTGAGTCGCAATAATGAATTGGGAACAACCGGACAGCTCCTTAAGGATCGAAAGGAATGAAAGCTGTCTCGCAGGCGATAGGGCCGCTTCGGGTTCATCCAATAGATAGATCCCCTTTTTTCCGAACCTATTTTTAAAGAGACTAAAAAATGATTCCCCATGAGACTGGGAATGTAGTGATTTGCCTCCATACCAATCGTGAGCGTCCACTTCATCTACGTGGGTTGCAAATTGATAAAAAGACTCAGACCTCATGAAAAAACCGTTGGTTACCTTCGGCAGCCAAGATAATCTCACATAATCCCCCAACGCTGCCTCGGATGCCTCAACATAATGATTATTGTTCCTTCCTCCCCCCGCTGTATTAAAACCACACTGATAAGCTATGGCTTCAAGCAGAGTAGATTTCCCTGAACCATTTTCTCCTACAAAAAACGTGATGTTGGCTGAGAATTTAATAACATCGTTATTTTTTATCAATGGCAGGGAGAAAGGATGGTCTTTGCTGTTTGGGATTTTTTCCTTTAATATAGTTGCACTTTTTAAAAACACTTCGTCCCCCCCTAGCATCACCATCTTAAAATTGTGACTTGCAACCTATCAATCGTTCAAAACTGCCAAATCAGCACGACATTCGGATCTAATACCATGAGAAGTTTTTCAAAGTCTCCGGTGCGCGATGCAGCAAGGAACGCATCAACAAACTCGCGTTTTCGTTTGAGCTCCGCTGTTTCCGAAGTCGACTCGGCCCCCTGAACCCGGCGACGTGCGCGGCTCGCAAGCAGCCTTGCTGCGGCCTCGTTCCGCCCTATAATTGGAGCGATCTCGGAAAAAGACAAGGCGAATATATCGTGCAACACGAACGCAATGCGTTCCGCGGGATTTAATTTTCCGAGGAACACAAGCATCGCATGACCTACAGAATCGGCCATCAGCGCTTCGTGCTCGGGGTCGCTTCCATCCTGGCGGCTAGCAACCGGTTCAGGTATACTCGCCATCGTAAGCTCCTCGTGCCGCGATTTGCGAGATCGCAGCATATCAAGACACACTCTCGAGACTGGCTCTGTTCGCATTGTTAGCGGCAGGGTCGCTTGCTTTTGGAAGAGTCCGTTTACCTGACCATACCCTACAAGGAAGGCAATTTCAATAACAAAAAGACCACTCCCTCCCGATTTATTAAATCGACAGAAAGTAGTCGTCGTGTCTAAATCCGTTTCTAACCACCACCTACTTGCTAAGGTGGTCCTCTTTAAAACCTTCTCTAAGCCTGCACTTCGTTCACAAAACGGCGCACCAGCTCGATGAAAATCGGTTTCGTGCGGTTCGCCACCGCCACGACCTGCTCATGTGTGAGCGGCTCCAGCTCTTCGCCGATCGCCATGTCGGTGATGCAGGAGATGCCGAGCACCTTAAGGCCGGCATGGCTTGCAGCGATCACTTCTCCTACGGTAGACATGCCTACGGCGTCGCCGCCGAGGTTCGCGAGCATGGTCAGCTCGGCCGGAGGCAAATAGTTCGGACCGCTAATGCCGGCATATACGCCTTCCTGCAAGCGGATCGCTTCGCCGCGCTCCTGTCCCATTTGGGCCGCGATCCGCTTGGCCAAATCGCGGTATTCCGGAGTATATGCCCGCGACATGTCCGGGAAACGGGGACCGAGCTCCGGATGGTTGATTCCGATAAGCGGGTTGTCTCCCGTCAGGTTGAGCTGGTCCGAAATCAGCATCAAATCGCCCGCTTGAAAGCCGCGGTTCATGCCGCCCGCCGCGTTTGTAATGACAAGCGACCGAACCCCCAGCTGCTTCATGACGTAGATCGGAAATACAACCTTTTTCATGGAGTAGCCTTCATAGTAATGAAAACGGCCCTGCATAACGATGACATGTTTTCCTTCCAGCTTGCCGATGACAAATTGCCCGGCATGGCCTTCCACCGTCGATACCGGGAAGTGCGGAATCAAGTCGTAAGGAATGGCAATCGCATCCTCCACCTGATTGGCCATATCGCCAAGGCCGGAGCCAAGCACCATACCTATATCCAAAGCTCTCCGGTCGATGCGGTCGCTGATCCATTGAGCCGCTTCTTGAATGTGTTCAACGTAATTCGGTTCCATCTCTTCTCCCTCTTTCGAATCGAATTCGGCGGCAGCTTCATGCCGACGCCGTCCATCACCATGACGTTCTAGATTCGCGAGATGATTCCGAGCACCAGTTTAAGAAACTTCGGCTTCGCGCGCTCCGTCGTTTCCATAACCTCCGCATGGGACAACGGCTGATCCAGGATGCCCGCCGCCATATTGCTGATGCACGAAAAACCGAGCACTTCCATCCCCGCATGCCGCGCAACAAGCACTTCCGGCACGGTGGACATGCCTACGGCATCGCCGCCGAGCGTCCGCATCATGCGAATTTCCGCAGGCGTTTCGTACGACGGCCCGAGCAGCCCGAGGTATACGCCCTCCTGCAGCTTCAGCCCCTGCTCTGCCGCTACCTCCTTCGCCGTCTCGCGCAGACGGCGGCTGTACGCTTCGGACATGTCCGGGAAACGAACGCCCAGCTCGCTATGGTTCGGTCCGATAAGCGGATTGCGGAACGTAAAGTTAATATGATCGCGGATCAGCATCAGATCCCCGACCTCGAACGACGTATTGATGCCGCCGGCGGCGTTGGTCACCAGCAGCTTCTCCACACCGAGCTCCTTCATGACGCGGACCGGAAACGATACGGTTTCTACGCCGTATCCTTCGTACATGTGAAATCGGCCTTTCATCATCAGCACGTGCTTGCCTTCCACTTTGCCAAGCAGCAGCTCGCCGGCATGACCTTCCACCGTCGATACCGGAAAATGCGGAATGTCCTCATACGGAATCGTCACCCCGTTTTCGACCAGATCGGCCAGCACGCCGAGGCCGGAGCCCAGGATCAAGCCGATTTCCGGCTTTTGCGGATATTTTCCCCGGATATATTCCGCGGCTTCTTTCATGTTTTTCAACAGCGTCGTTTGATCGCTCATTCGATTCGTCCTCCCCGGCAATATGTACTCGTTATTTCAATTCGTTCAAAAAGCTGGTGCCGTTGCCTGTCCCGGTTACCCCGAAGTTATCGGCAACCGTCGCGCCGATATCCGCAAACGTGCTGCGGATTCCGACCGTTCCCGTCGTTTCAAAAGCGGGGCTGTACATCAAAAGCGGCACATACTCGCGGGTATGGTCCGTTCCGTGATGAATCGGATCGTTGCCGTGATCGGCGGTCAGAATAAGCAAGTCGTCCTTGCTGACCCGCTCCATCAGCTTGGGCAGCCATTCGTCGAATTCGTTCAGCGCCTTGGCGTATCCTTCCGGGTCGCGGCGATGTCCGTACAGCGAGTCGAAATCGACGAGGTTCGTAAACAGCAACCCTTGGAACGGTTCTCCCATGACATCAATCGTCTTCTGGATTCCGTCGAGATTGCTTTTGGTCGGAAGCGCACGGGTCACGCCTTCGCCGTCAAAAATGTCGTTGATCTTCCCGACGGCGATGCAGTCGAATCCCGCATCCTTCAGCCGGTTCATAACCGTCGGAGCCGGCGGCTTCACCGCATAATCGTGACGGTTCGGCGTCCGCTTGAACGCCCCGGGATTCCCGACATAAGGCCGGGCGATCACGCGGCCTACCGTATACGGGTCTTCGAGCGTCAGCTTGCGGGCAATCTCGCAGGCGCGGTACAGCTCCTCGAGCGGAATGATCTCTTCGTGGGCCGCAAGCTGGAATACGCTGTCCGCCGAAGTATAGACGATCCAGGCCCCGGTTTTCATCTGTTCCTCGCCGAGCTCGTCCAATATCTCCGTTCCGGAGGCCGGCTTGTTGCCAATGACCTTGCGCCCGGTTTCCTGCTCGAAACGGGCGATCAGCTCCGGCGGGAACCCTTCCGGAAATACGTTGAACGGAACGGTAACATTGAGTCCCATGATCTCCCAATGCCCGGTCATCGTATCTTTACCTACCGATACTTCGGCCATTTTACCGTAATAGCCGCGGGGGCGTTCAACCGGATCAACGCCCTGCAGCCCGGCTATATTTCCAAGGCCCAGCTGCTGCATATGGGGCACGCGCAGCGACGGCACGCGCTCCGCGATGTGGCCGAGCGTATGGGCGCCAGTATCGTTAAAACGCGCGGCATCCGGCAGCTCGCCGATCCCTACGCTATCAAGCACAATCAAGCATACTCGTTTAAATTTCATGGATGTCCCTCCTCAGGGCATTGCGGAGCAATGCCATCTTCGAAAGCATAGGCTTGGGCATTGCAAAGCAATGCCATCTTCGAAAGCATAGGCTTGGGCATTGCAAAGCAATGCCATCTTCGAAAGCATAGGCTTGGGCATTGCAAAGCAATGCCATCTTCGCAGGCCGGTCGATCCGGCAAGCCTACCCTCATTATCGCAAAAGCGGACATGGTTTGCAAAAGCCGCAATACGAAAAACCCGGTCTCTCAGGCGCAGAGGAACGGGCTCGCCGGAAGACTATTCGATTTTCGCCCGGGGATGGGTCCGGTCGTAAACTTCCTTCATTTTCCCCCGGGTTACTTGCGTATAAATTTGCGTCGTCGAGATGTCCGCATGACCGAGCATTTCCTGAACCGAACGAAGGTCGGCTCCGTTCTCCAGCAGGTGCGCGGCAAATGAGTGCCGGAGCGTGTGAGGAGTGATTTCCATCCGAATGTCCGATTCCGCAGCGTAACGTTTAATGATTTTCCAGAAGCCCTGACGCGTCATCCGAGTCCCCAAATGGCTGACAAACAACGCTTCTTCGGCCTTGGACGGCTTAAGCAGCTTCGGGCGCATCGTTTGGATGTAGGCCTCCACATACTCCGAAGCAATTCTCCCGAGCGGGACGATCCGTTCTTTGCCTTTGCCGACACAACGGATAAAGCCCAAACCGGGATTGACGCTGTCCACGTCAAGCGAGATGAGCTCCGATACCCGGATTCCCGTCGCATACAGCACCTCCAGCATCGCCTTATCCCGCATCCCGTTAGGCGTCGTCGTCAGAGGAGCTTGGAGCAGCTTGCCGACCTCCTGAACCGACAGCACCTTCGGAATCCGTTTCTCAAGTCTCGGGGTCTCCAAGTGCAGCGACGGGTCGCTGTCCAGCAGACGCTCCTTCACGAGAAATTGGTAAAAGGCGCGGATGGAAACCATGCTCCGGGAAAGCGTGGCGGTAGCCCTCCCCCGCTGCTTCAGGTCCAGCATATAGCCGGAAATGTTCAGCTTCCCGCTGTCGCCCAGCGAAGAAATGCCAGATCTTTGCAAATAATCTATATACTGAGACAAATCGCGTCGGTACGAGTCCAGCGTATTCTGAGCAAGGCCCCGATCCTCCGCCAAAAAACGGATAAACGAGTTGAGTTCCTGTTTCATGCGCAATTGATCCCCTTTTATGTCTTGCATCGGCGCTTTTAAAACAATTCCACATGCAGGATCTATTTTCCTTCCGCATCGGGAAGGTTTTTTACTCGCCGATCCGGTAAAACAGCTTCAGCCGCTCGCTCATCGAGATCTTGTCCGGCGCCGCAGCCACCGGATCGTTCTGGAACGCTTTGACGGCGCGGCCTGCGGGTTCCTTATATTTCGGCTCCGGCTCCAGCCATCGTGTAACGGCCAGCAGCATGTGATAGAGCGCGAACGTAAACACGACGAACAAAAGCGCGAAGCGAAAGCGGCCGAGCCATTTTCGCGCCCGAACATGAACAATCACGGCTTGTCCCCTCCTCCCCCGCCCCCGCGCCGGCCCGGAGCCGGACCGCGGGAATTCATACGGGTTCTAAGAGTACCCTATGACCGGATCGGCCGAATTATGCGTACTCGGATGCAAGAAGGGACGAAACCGTATCGCCGGAATACGCAAACGCCATAGTCAGCTGATCGGCAGCAGCGAATCCAAGCCCGTATAAGGCAAGCCGACGGCTTCGGCTACCGCCGGATACGTGACGTGGCCCTGATAGGTGTTCACGCCGAGCTTAAGCGGCGGATTGCCATAGAGCGCACGGGTAACCCCTTTCCCGGCCAATTCGAGGGCGTAGCCGATGGTCACATTCGTGAGCGCCAGCGTAGAAGTCCGCGGCACGGCTCCCGGCATGTTGGCGACCGCATAATGAAGGACGCCATGCTTCTCGTATGTCGGCGCGCTATGCGTCGTCACGCGATCCACCGTTTCGATCGAACCGCCCTGATCGACGGCCACATCCACGATGACGGCCCCGGGCTTCATCTGCCGCACCATCTCCTCGCTGACGAGCTTCGGCGCTTTCGCCCCCGGAATGAGGACGGCCCCGATCAGCAAATCCGCCTTTTGCACCGCATTGGCAATGTTGTAAGGGTTGGACATCAGCGTGCGGATGCGGCCGTGGAACACGTCGTCCAAATACCGGAGCCGTTCCGCGCTGCGTTCGATCACGACGACGTTGGCGCCGAGTCCGAGCGCCATTTTGGCGGCATTCGTTCCTACGATGCCTCCGCCCAAAATGATCACATCCGCCGGAGGAACGCCAGGGACGCCGCCGAGCAGAATGCCGCGCCCGCCGTAATTTTTCTCCAGAAACTGCGCGCCGATCTGAACCGACATGCGTCCGGCCACTTCGCTCATCGGGGTAAGCAGCGGCAGCCCCCCATTCGGAAGCTGAATCGTCTCATACGCAATGGCGGTGACTTTATGCTGCACGAGCGCCTCGGTCAGCTTCGGTTCGGCCGCCAGATGAAGATAGGTAAACAGCGTCAGTTCTTCCCGGAAATAGCCGAATTCCTCAGGGAGCGGCTCCTTCACCTTCATAATCATGTCCGCCTTGCCCCAGACTTCGGCAGCCGACGGAAGCAGCTGTGCGCCCTCCCTGGCATACTCCTCGTCCGAAAATCCGCTGCCCGCACCGGCCCCGGCTTCCACAATCACGCTATGCCCGGCTTCTCTGAGGACCGCCGCGCCGCCGGGGGTCAATGCGACGCGGTTTTCGTTGTTTTTGATTTCTTTCGGTATCCCGATGATCATGCTTCTGCCTCCTGTTCCTATTGTTCAACCAAAGCGTATGATATGGTATAGCGTTTGCCTTTTCGGTGCGAATATGTGGGAAAATGCAAAAAACCTTCATACTTGATCTAGCGTCAAGCCGAAGGTTTTGTCTTTACGATTTGTTTTTGTCGCGGCAGCGGTGGCAAATGCCTTGGAAATCAAGCCGATGGTCGAGCACCTGAAACCGGTATTCCCGTTCCAGCCGTTCTTCCAGCGGGCCCAGCCAGTCTTCCATAATTTCGTCCACGGCGCCGCACTGCACACAGATAAGGTGATGATGATGGTGATGAGAGCTGTCGTTACGCAAGTCATAACGGGCCACGCCGTCGCCGAAGTTCATTTTCTCGAGGACGTGCAGCTCGCTGAGCAGTTCCAACGTACGATACACGGTAGCAAGGCCGATTTCGGGCGCTTTATCCTTGACGAGCATAAAAACGTCTTCCGCGCTCAGATGATCCTCTTCGTTCTCAAGCAAAACCCTGACGGTCGCTTCCCGCTGAGGCGTCAGCTTGTAGCCTTGCGATTGCAGCTGTTGTTTGATTTTTTCGATGCGAGATTCCATGCTTCTCCCCCACGGGTTTTGCACCGAAGCAAAACCTTTCTCGTAAGCTTAAGCTTTCTTCATGCTTACATTATAGGAGGAGGACTTAGGGAAAGTCAAACCTTTTAAGACCCGGACATCGTTACCAGCATGGGCGTTACCCATTTCATCATAGCCGGCGACACGTAAGCCTCGAATACCGCCACGCCGAGCAGCAGCGCCCCGGAAGCCAGAATGACGCCCGAAAATCGCATGAAAGGTTCATATAGAGCGCCCTTGCGGCGGATGAACCGGTTTTTGACCAGATGGATCGTAAAAGCCATCGCCGTAACGCTGCACACGAGCAGCAAAGGGATGACCACCAGGTTCGGCGGCACGACCGAAACGAGCGCAAACAGCAGCCCCTTCCAGGATAAGGTACCGACCAGATAGCCGACGGTGAATCCGACCAGCACGCCCTTCAAAAAATCAAGAATGAGGATCAGCGGCAGGCCGATGACGGATAAGCCCAGCACCCATATAATTAAAAACCATTTGATATGCATGGAAAACGAATCTTTAAACGATCCCGAAACATCGCCCTCCAATCCCCCTTGATGGACGGACGCAAAAAAGCTGCCCAAATACCGGCTCAGCTCCTGCTTTTGTTCCAGCGACAGGGCGTTCACCATCACCGCACCGAAAACGACGCCCGTGACGAAGACGACGCCTACGAATAAATAGAACGACAAATGCTCCTTCATATACTGCTCCAGCGTACGGTTCCGCATCATGCCGGCGTGCCCCCCTTGTCCGAATAGTACAGAATATGAGGGGGCGCTGCCGTTTATGACTCCGCCTGTTTGCCAGGGTTATTCTTTCCGCGCGGATACTTTGCCGTATTTGCCGCCGCCGCCCGTGTCAAGCTGCAGCGTGCCGGCGCGCGCTTCCATAATATAGCCGGCAATCGCTTGACCCGCCGCATCCGCGAGCTCCTCGAACGATACGCGGTGAAGCAGGTTCATCTCGGAGCCGAACCGCTCGATGAGACGATCGAACGTTTTCGGCCCAAGGCCCGGGATGTATTCAAGCGGCACTTGGTAGCAATAAGGCGGACGTTCCGGCGCAACCAGAGGCTCTTCCCGATCCGCCAGGCTCAAAATCCGGTCCATCACGCCGCGGACAATCCGCGGGCTGCCGCAGTACAGACAGCGTTCCACGGCCGCCTGGCCCTCGTCGAGAATCGAGCTGCAATCGCCGCAGTACGTGCGGTGGTATTTGCCAAGCCGCGGATTGAGTCCGTAATTGGCAAGCACGCGGCGACCGTCCTCCTGCGACAAAGCCTTCCGCAGCTCCTCGAACGTCGGCGCTTCAAGCGCCAGCTTATTATATTCGCGCCCAATCTTCGGAAGCGAATGGGCATCGGAATTGGTAAGAAACGTATATCGGTCCAGCTCGCTGATATACCCGGCCATGACGGAGTCGGCGCTAAGGCCGAGCTCCACGGCCTCAATCCCGTCCAAATCGAGCAAATGCTCCATTCGGGTCGAGCAGCTCCCGTAGACGCTTTTATGCGGGGTGAAAATATGCGCGGGAATCAAAATGCCTCCGCGCGCAATCACCTCCCGCTGGAGCTCCCGCGCGGTAACGTAGATGCGCTGGGAGCTGAGCTGCACATTTTTCATATGCTTGCGCAGCCACTCCGTGAAGCTCTGCATGTCGCCCAGCTTGGGCAGATAAGCGATCAAATGGGCCGTTCCCAGGCCGGGATCGCGCACCTCGATCTCGCAGCCGAGCAGGACGGTCGTCCGGTGGAAGCGGATGCCTCCGCCTGCCAGCTCTTCCATTTCGCCCGTATCCAAATAATGCAGCATTTCCCGCTGCACGCCCGGCGAATGACAGTCGATGATGCCGATCATGTCGATCCCTTTGCGCTCCGACGCTTCCTGCGCGATGTTGTAGAACGTCAGATTGTTCGCGGCGCTGATTTTGACCGCTTCGCCCGCTTCCGTTCGCCCGATGTGGATATGCAGGTCGGCGTAGTACGCGTTCCGGCTCATGTCGGGAACGAGCCGGTAAGCTTGTACAGCTGCCAAGCGTAGACGGCCATGATCGTCTTGGCGTCGCTGATCCGCTGCTCCCGGATGTATGCCTGCGCCTGCTCCAGCGTAAGCTCTTCGATTTCGAGAAATTCGTCTTCATCCGGGTTGGCTTCTCCCTTCACCAGCTGCTCGGCGGCATACAGATGAAGTATTTCGTCGGCAAAGCCGGGCGATGTATAAAAAGAGCTGATATGGCGGATCGAGCCGGCGGTGTAGCCGGTTTCTTCCTCCAGCTCGCGCTTGGCGGCATCCAGCGGATTCTCGCCGGCGTTCAGCTTCCCTGCGGGAATTTCCACTTGGCTTTTCTCCAGCGGCTTGCGGTATTGCTCGACGACAATCATCCGGTCATCCGGGGTCAGGGCCAGAACCGCGACCGCGCCGGGGTGCTTGACGATCTCGCGGGTCGCTTCCCCGCCGTTCGGCAGCTTTACGGTATCCACCTGCAAGGAAATGATTTTGCCTTGAAAAATCGGCTGGGTGGAAACGGTCACTTCTTCGAATTTTTTATGCGTCTTATGCGGCATGGAAGATTCCTCTCTTCTCTTTACGGGTATTGTAAGAATAAGACCAAAGCTCATTATACCACAACCGGCGGCCGAAGGCCGACCGCGTAAGGACATAATCGTGTCGTCTCCCGCATAAGGTGGATTATATGAACCTATCGAAGCAGGAGGGGTACTCTATGAAAACGTATGTCAATGCAAGGCAGCTTCGTTTGGTAGGGAAAGGCTGGGAAATCCGCAGCTATTTGAAAATGGCGCTGGACCGCGTCTCGCCCGATGTGCCGCTTGCGGTTTTTCTGGACGGGACGCGGACCGGTACAGCTGCTACGGTTTATCCCAGCCCCCGTCCCGAAGGAGCCGGTACGCCGCTCCCGCCGCCGTACAAATGGCCGCAAAAAACGCCGGATCGTCCTGCCAGGCTCGCCCCATGGAAGTGATCGGCTGCCCGTACGATTCCAGAGCGGCAGCCATGTGCTCCAAGGGCGGCGGCGCCTCCCACAGCAGCCGGTGACGCCGGGCGAGTCCGCTCTGCCGGACCTGCTCGCGCAGCAGCGCGGCTTCCGCAGCGACGGACAGCAGCGGCAGCGGGACGCAGGCCGGCGCGAGCGCGGCTTGGCCCAGGGCCACCGCCGTATGGCGGCTGAGCCCGCGGTGCCGCGGCCGCGGATCGGCGAAGCTGATGCGGGCCATCGCCACGGGGATACCCCCGAGGGCATGCGCCGCGCCCACAAGCTCGCCCGCTTCGATGCCGCTGAAGCCGTATACCGTGCCGGTGCCCACGATACCGGGACCCATGCAGACGACGGCCAGATCGGCTTCCAGCACATGCCTCGCGGCAAGAAGCGCCGTGTATTTATTGACGGCTTCGACGTCGCCGCCGTAAGCGTGCCCGTAGGTGACCGCCCCGGCCAGCCAGCCGAGCTCCCGCAATCGCCGCACGTGTCCGCTGACCGCCAGAGGCAGGGCCCCCCCGTCGGACATGACATAGGCGATGCGCGGCGCCGCCGCTCCCGCCTTGTGCGCAAGCTCGCGGAGCCAGCAGACGGCGGCCGGCAGCATGCTGTGGAGCTCGCCGATGAGCACGGGCATCCCGCTGAGCGTAAGCGAATCGGCAAACAGAGCGTGATGCGGACTGGCCGGTTCTTCGACCGAAAGCACGGCCCGCTGCAAAGACGTATACCGCAGCTTCATGATGTGCCCTTCCCGCGGCTCGGGGGATCCCGGCTGTTCTTGCGTTTGTCGTCCCCGCAGGGCAGAGCCTCCAGCATCCGGGCTTTCGATGCTCTCCGCGGCCTCTCCAAGCCTCGCGTGGACGAAATGCTCGCCGCCCGTACCGAGCCCCAGACGAACGGCCGTCGTATTCAGCAGCACCTTGTCGCCCGGACGAAGCGGCCCCCCTGCGGCAAGCTCGTGCAGCGCGGCGGCCGATTCTCCGTTTTCGAGCCGCACCCGGACCTCCTGCAGACCAGGCAAGGATAAAGGTTCCCCCACCGTTTCCATGACGACAGCCGTTTCCCATCGAATCCTCATGTTCCGTTTCCCTCCCGCTTTTCGCACAAAAAAATCGCCGCTTACCCGAAAGAGATAAGCAGCGATTAAAACAACCTGTATGTTAATACGTTATGCCGGAAGGTCAAGCATTATGCCTTGGCCACTTCTTTGACGATGGAGACGACCACTTCGGCCGTTTTGACCAGGTCCGAGATCGCGATCCGCTCTTTCGTCGTATGGATGTCCAGATAGCCGATCGCCAGATTGACAGTCGGTACGCCCATGCCGTTGAACATATTGGCGTCGCTGCCCCCGCCGGAATGGAAGGTGCGCGGCGTGCAGCCTACGTTCGTGAGAGCGCTCATCGCAAGCTTCACGACCGGAGCGGACTCGTCGTACATAAACGCCGGATAGATGACTTCGCTTTTGAAATCAAGCTTCGCGCCCATTTCCTCGGCAGCTTCTTCGCACGCTTGACGCATTTTTTCGACCTGCTCGTACATTTTGGCCTGCGCGATGCTGCGCGCCTCGCCTTCGAGCGTTACCCGCTCCACGACGATGTTCGTCGCTCCTTCCACGCCGCCCTCGAAGCGCCCGATGTTCGCGGTCGTTTCTTTGTCGATGCGGCCAAGCGGCATGCGCGCAATCGCTTTGCTCGCCACGGTAATCGCGCTTACGCCCGCTTCGGGGTTCACGCCCGCATGAGCCGAGCGGCCCCAGAACGTGATGTACACCTTCGCCTGCGTCGGGGCGGCTACGGCGATATCTCCGATCGTGCCGTTCGAGTCAAGCGCGAAGCCGAGATCCGCGTCCACCCATTTGGCTTCCATCGCCCGGGAGCCCTTCAAGCCGGATTCCTCGCCCGCCGTGATAATAAACTGAATCTGGCCGTGCTCGATGTTGTTTTCTTTCAGCACGCGAATCGCTTCAAACATGGCGGCAAGGCCCGCTTTGTCGTCCGCCCCGAGAATCGTCGTGCCGTCGCTGCGGATGTAACCGTCTTCGCCGATCTGCGGCTTGATGCCTTTCCCCGGAGTCACTGTATCCATATGCGAAGTGAAGAACAGCTTCGGCAGCGGCTTCGAAGATGTGGCAGGCAGCGTGCAGATGAGATTGCCCGAGCCGTGGCCGGTTTTCGCCGCGGAGTCGTCCTCTTCCACTTTCAATCCCAGCTCGGCGAATTTCGCCTTCAGCACGCGGCTGATTTCCTGCTCATGCTTCGTTTCGCTGTCGATTTGAACCAACTCGATAAATTCGTCTACCAATCGTTTTTGCTGAATCATAGCTTTCCTCCATTAGGCCGCTTGGGTTATTATAGGAATAGTATTCTCTGAATAAGGAGCTGAAATCGTTGCGAAATAAATTGATCTTTAAAATCGTCGTCTACACGATGATCGTCTCGATGCTGTTGTCCACGCTGCTGTTTACGGTAAGCAACTTCTTCTAAATCCGACGGCGGCGACGGCTGGCGGGCGGCGGACAAGCCTCCCGCGGCAGCGGTCCGCTGTTAGTACAGCTTCGTGTCCTGATTGTACGCTTCCAGGTTCTCTTTCACCCGCTGCAGGAAGCGTCCGCAGATAACCCCGTCCAAAATGCGGTGATCGAGGGACAAGCACAGGTTAACCATCGAACGGACGGCAATCATGTCCTGAATGACGACCGGCTTTTTCACGATCGACTCGAAGGTCAAAATGGCGGCTTGCGGGTAGTTGATGATCGGATACGACAAAATCGATCCGAACGAGCCCGTATTGT
Organism: Paenibacillus sp.; assembly: GCA_031180825.1. Taxonomy (GTDB): domain Bacteria; phylum Bacillota; class Bacilli; order Paenibacillales; family NBRC-103111; genus Paenibacillus_G. Next base: position 203,135 of record JAPSLM010000003.1, read on the forward strand.
TCACGGTAAACGTACCGCCTTGCATATCGCTGAGCGTCAGCTTGCCGGCCCTTGCTTTCCGGGTTAACGTATCGATCTCCCGGGCGAGGCCGGCAATATTCATTTGATCGGCCTTTTGGATGACCGGGGTGACGACGAAGTCTTCGGTTCCTACGGCCAGCGCAAGGTTGATATCCCGCTTGACGATAATTTTGTCAACCGCCCATACCGAGTTCATGATCGGATAATCCTTGATCGCGCCGACGACCGCTTTGAGCAGGAAGGCCAAGTAAGTAATGTTAATGCCTTCCTGTTTCATGAATTCGCCTTTCACTTTGTTGCGCAGCAGCACAAGGTTCGTTACATCCACTTCGATCATCGTCCAGGCATGCGGAATTTCCGTCACGCTCTGGCGCATGCGGCTGGCAATCGTGTTGCGGATCGGCGTCACGTCGATCAAATACTCGCCGCGGCCGTCAAGCGGCTGACCCTCCACTTCGATTTTCGGCAGCGGCGGGTTTTCCGACAAGTGGATACCGGTCGAGCGGACCGGCCCCTTCGGCGGCACAGGGAGGAATACGCCGGCCGTTGCAGCTTCCGCAGCGGCTTCCGCGTTGACGGCAGCCACCGGTTTTCCTTCTTCTATGGCCGCAGGCTTGCCGCTCGCGATGTAAGCCTCCACGTCTTTGCGTGTAATGCGGCCGCCAAGGCCCGTCCCTTTCACTTCCGACAGCGCGATTCCGTGTTCTGCGGCAAGCTTGAGCACCGCAGGCGAATAACGGCCGCGCATGCCTGCTTCACTGCCGGCTTCCGGAGCTTCGCGGCGGACAGCTTGTCCGGTTTGATCGCGCTGCGGCCGGGAATCGGCTTCTGCGGCTCCCGCCGCGCTGCCGCCTGCCTGGTGCGGCTCCTCGATCAAACAAATATCTTCTCCGACCGCAGCCGTATATCCTTCTTCCGCCAGCAGCTTGACAAGCCGTCCTTCGATCGGCGACGGCATCTCCACCGTCACCTTGTCGGTGATCAGCTCGCACAGCACGTCGTATTGTTCGATATAGTCGCCCGGCTGCTTCAGCCATTTGCCGATCGTCGCCGATACCAGACTTTCGGCCAGATGAGGAACCTTGACACCGGTTCCTTTGGTCGCTTGATCGCTCATGTAACGGTCCTCCTAGAACAAAGCCAGCTTCCGCATGGCTTCCATGATCTTATCCGTATTGAGAAGGAAAAACTTCTCCATCGGCGGGTTCATTCCCACAGCCGGAACGTCCGGTGCGCACAGCCGCATAATCGGCGCGTCCAGCTCGAACAGCAGCTCCTCGGCGATGATCGCGGACACCTCCGCCCCCACGCCTCCGGTCTTGTTATCCTCGTGGATAATCAGCACTTTGCCGGTTTTGGCCGCCGCTTTGAGAATCGCTTCCGTATCCAAAGGCTGCAGCGTTCTCAGATCGAGCACATGAGCCTGAATGCCTTCTTTGGCCAGCTCTTCCGCCGCACGCAGCGCATATTGCACGGTGAGACCGTATGTGATGACGGTGATGTCGGAGCCTTCCCGCTTCACGGCCGCTTGGCCGATCGGCACGATATAATCGTCCTCGGGCACTTCGCCCGTAACTGACAAGTAGCATTTCTTATGCTCGAAATACAGCACCGGGTCCGGATTGCGGATCGCGGCCTTCAATAGCCCTTTGGCATCGTAAGGGTCCGAAGGAGCGACGATAACAAGCCCCGGCGTGCCGAAAAAGACGGATTCCGGGCATTGGGAATGGTACAGCGCGCCGCCGCCGGTCGCCCCGTACGGAGCGCGGATCACGACGGGACAGCTCCAGTCGTTGTTCGAACGGTACCGGATGCGGGCCGCTTCGCTGATGATCTGGTTCGTCGCCGGGAAAATAAAGTCCGCATACTGCATCTCCGCCACCGGCTTCATCCCGTACATGGCCGCGCCGATCGCTACGCCAGCGATCGCCGATTCGGCCAGCGGCGTATCCATGATCCGCTCTTCCCCGAACTGCTCCTTCAGCCCTTTCGTCGCATTCATGACGCCGCCCTTGCCGACGTCCTCCCCCAGAACGAAGACGTTCTCGTCCCGCTCCATCTCTTCCTTCATCGCCGTGCGAATCGCTTCCAAATACGTAATGACCGCCACGAATTAGCCCTCCCTCTGTTCCGCGTACACATGCTTCAGCGTGTCTTCCGGCGCCGGAAACGGCGCATCGTCCGCGTAATTCGTCGCTTCGACCAATTCCCGCTTGATGGCCGCCGCAAGCTCGGCGTCCTGCGTCTCGCTCCAGAGGCCGCAGTCGATCAAATACTGCTTGAACCGCGGCAAGCCATCCTTCGCGCGATTCTCTTCGACTTCCTCCGGCGTACGGTACAGCAAATCGTTGTCGGACGTCGAATGGGGAGAAATCCGGTACATGACCGCTTCGATCAAGGTCGGGCCTTCGCCGCGCAGCGCGCGCTCACGCGCTTCCTTTACGACGCGGTACACTTCAAGCGCATCCCGGCCGTCCACCTTAACGCCCGGGAAGCCGTAGCCGTGGGCGCGCTCGGCGATGCTGCCGCCCACCTGCTTGTGCAGCGGGATCGAGATCGCGTACTGGTTGTTTTCGCACATGAAAATCACCGGCAGCTTATGAACGCCCGCAAAGTTGCAGCCTTCGTGGAAATCGCCCTGATTGCTCGATCCGTCGCCGAAGGTCGTGAACGCGACGAAGTTTTGCCGTTTCATCTTGGCTGCCAGCGCAAATCCGACCGCATGAGGCACTTGGGTCGTCACCGGAGAAGAGCCGGTAACGATATTCAGCTTTTTGTGGCTGAAATGTCCGGGCATTTGCCGTCCGCCGCTGTTCGGGTCCTCCGCCTTGGCGAAGACGGACAGCATCAATTCCTTTAACGTCATGCCGACGGAAAGCACGAAGCCGTAATCCCGGTAATACGGTAAAAAGTAGTCCTCTCCGCGCGACAAAGCGAAGGCGGCGGCCACTTGCGCCGTTTCCTGACCGATTCCGGACACGTGGAACGCGATTTTGCCCGAACGCTGCAGCAGGAAGCACCGCTCGTCAAACATGCGGGCCTTCAGCATGTATGTATACATCTCCAGAGCCTGACTGTCCGTCAATCCCAGCTGCCGGTGTTTTGTTATTTGACCGATGGACATGGAGTAATAGACGCCTCCTTTTACAAAAGCAAGAGAATTTTTTAATACCTGGTGCTAATACCAGACACTATAACTATATTATAAACCGTTTGGTTTACGAATACAATTTTATTCGATTAAGAGGCGCTCTCCATGTCTTCCGACAGAAATCTTACATATTGATGGACCGTCCGTCCACGGCCAGCATCGCCTCGCCCAGCAGCTCGGAGAGAGTCGGATGCGGATGAATCGTCTGCCCGATTTCCCACGGGGTCGCGTCCAGCAGCTGAGCGAGCGCAGCTTCCGAAATGTAATCGGTCACGTGCGGTCCGATCATATGGACGCCGAGCAAATCGTTCGTCTCTTTGTCAGCCACCACTTTGACGAATCCGTCGGTCTCCCCGAGCACGATCGCCTTGCCGAGCGCCCGGAAATGAAGCTTGGATACCTTGACGTCGCGTCCCCGTTCCTTGGCTTCCCGTTCCGTCCAGCCGATGCTTGCCGTCTCCGGACGGGAATACACGCACCGCGGCACTTGGTGCGGCTCCACCTTATGCGGCTGCTGCCCCCAGGCATGCTCCGCCGCAGTCAACCCTTCATGGGCGGCGGCGTGCGCGAGCTGAAGTCCGCCGATGCAGTCCCCGACTGCATAAATATGCAGCTCGGCCGTCTGCATTGATTCGTTGACGCGAATGAAGCCGCCATCGACCTTTACGTCGGTATTTTCCAACCCGATGCCTTCGACGTTGGCTTGACGCCCTACGCACACGAGCGCGATTTCGGCCGACAGCCCGGCTTGCTCCCCGCGATGCTCCACCTTCAGCGTTACGCCGCCCTCATGCTTGCGGACGGATTCCGTGAGCACTTTGGTGCCTGTATGCACATTTACCCCGCGTTTTTTCAGCAGCCGCTCCAGCTCTCGCGATACGTCTTCATCCTCGCTCGGAAGCAGTCTCGGCGCGAATTCCACAACCGTGACCTGCACGCCAAAATCGTTAAGCAGCGAAGCCCATTCGACGCCGATGACCCCTCCGCCGATAATGACCGCCGAAGCCGGCAGCTTCTCCAGACGAAGCGCCTCGTCGCTGTTCAGAATCGTCACGCCGTCGGTTTCCAGACCCGGCAGACTTCTTGGACGGGAGCCCGTGGCGATAACCACCTTCTCCGGCACCAGCGTCAAAATCTCGTCATCGCCCTGATCGACGGAGACCGTACCGCTCCGCGGCGAAAAGATGGAAGGACCGATTAATCTGCCCTTCCCCTGGAATACGGTAATTTTATTTTTTTTCATCAAAAATTGCAGCCCGCTGTATAGTTGCTCGACCACCGCATCTTTGCGGCTCGCGACTTTCGAGAAATCTAGGGTGACCGCTTCGGCTCCGATACCGAATTTGTCGCTGTCTTTCATGAGGGCGAATACTTCCGCGCTTCGCAGCAGCGCCTTGCTTGGAATGCAGCCGCGGTGCAGACAAGTTCCTCCGAGCTTATCCTGCTCGACGATGGCCACGCTTTTGCCAAGCTGAGCGGCCCGGATAGCCGCCGTATAACCGCCGATGCCTCCGCCAAGAACAACCATATCAAAAGTATGCGTCATCCATGATTCCTCCTGATACGTAAGATTCTCTTATTGTAACTCTATTCCGCGGCAGAAATATAGTCCAAAATGTGAAATGACATGAATTCTTGATAAATTTATGATAACGTAGAGAGTAACGATTTTGAAGCCATAGAAGGAGCCAAGCATGAAGGCCGTTATTTCTCGTTTCATCGCGATACTGCTGCTGGTCGTGCCCGGACTCATGGCAACCTACGGATTTTTGGCCATGAAGGACGCCTGGTTCGCCCAATTCGATCCGGCGACAGGCTTCCTCTGGTGGAAGTTTGCGCTGGGATTGCTGCTGTTTGCCGCAGGAGTCGCTTTTATCGGGGGATGGATTTTTTTCCGGGACCGCAAACGCAATTATGTCGCGCCGCGTTTTCGCAAAAAACGCAAAAAGGGATAGGCCAGCATCCGCCTGTCCCTTTTTTTGTCGTTCAGCCTCGTCCGCGGCCGGCTTGATCCAGCCAGCGGAGCAGCGCGTGACGCTCGATGATGGCGCTTAACGACCGCCGCCAGGTAATCGCGTGCAGACCGGCGAGCACGGTTAATGCGGCAGCCTGCACCGTGACGGGGGTCAGCAGCGAGAACCCGACGCCCAGCGCAAACCCGAGCATATTGGCTCCGGTATCGCCAAGCATGGCCTTGCCGCGCAGGTCCGCGCCCGCGAACATCCCGGCCCCGACCGTAAGCGGAACCAGCAAGCGCCATACGTTCGCATCCGCCCCCGTTCCGCTCTCCTTCCAGGAGGCGAGCCATACGAGCAGGAGCAGCGAAACAAAAAAGCCCTTCAGCGCCCGTCCGGGCCGGACATCAAGCAAATTAACCGCATTGGCGGCAAGCAAAATAAGAAGCAGCTTGAAGGGCAAAAACCACAGCGGATGCCCGTCCGATACCAGGGCTGTCCCGGCCCCCCCGCCGGGAAGCTGCTCCGCTTCGGGCAGGAGGATGAGCATGCCTGCCGCTAAAGCCGTCCCCGCTTTGACAAGCCCGGTCGTCGCCCTCCGCTGCTCGATCCAAATCCTCCAATGATTCCGCAGCCCCTTGATGTCCCGTTCCCCAAGCAGATCGTCGATCAGTCCCGCAAAACCGACCATCGTGACCGCCAGCATCCATCGGTCTTGATCGGGCCAAGAGGAGGGCGCCGCCCATATCCCGTACAGATACCATAGCAGAAACAGCAGCCATAGAGACACGCCTCCGGCTGTCGGAACCGGACGTCCCCGGTAGTTCGTTTCGGTGAGCCCGTGCTCTTGCAAAAAACGGATCGTTCCCGGGAGTAACACGGCTCCGGCCAGGATCAACAAACCCGACGGGACCGCCCATCCCCACAGCCAGCCGGTCATCGTCAGCATGCCGGTTTGCGCCAGCACTGCCATAAGGTCAGTCCGACCTCGCAGAGCTGCTTGCCCCGATGGAGCCATCCCTGCCAGTTGCGTCCGGTTTCCCGGTGCCGGAAAGGAACCTCCAGCTCGACGATCCGATAGCCGAGCTTGACGGCATCGACCATCATGCCGACCTCGGCCCCGAACCCTTGGTATTTCCGCTCGCAGCGGCGCAGCACTTCGCTTCGCATCGCCCGCTGGCCGGATAACGGGGCTCCCGATTCGTAGCCGCTGAGCAGACGGACGCCGCGACCGGCCAAGCCTCGGACCAGCCCGAAGCCTCCCGGGATGCTTGCCGGCGGCAGCTTCGCTACGGTCAAATCCGCTTCCCCCCGCAGCACGGGCTCCAGAAGCAGGGGAAACTTCCCGGCGGTGCTTCCGAGATCGGCGTCCAGAAACACGACAACATCCCCGGAAGCCGCTTGCCAGCCTGCAAACATCGCCGCACCTTTGCCGGAATTTACGGGAAAGCGCAATACGACGTCGGCCCACGCGCAAGCGACGTCTCCCGTACCGTCACGGCTTCCGTCATCTACGACGATTAGCTGCAGCTCGAACGAAAATTCCGCTGACGCCTGCGCCTTCGAGACCGCTTCCAGCGTAGAAGCCAGCAGCCGTGACTCGTTCCACGCAGGAATAATGACGGATACAAGCGGAAACATTGGCGTTCTCTCCCTTCTCTCAATGCAAAAAGCGAACAAACGATAGCCAAGCTGCCCCCGGGCCTGCCGGCTTACGCCTTTCGGTCGCAGGGTAGAGACGGCTGATCCCCCGGGCATCGACAAGCCGGCTTCCGATCTTCATCCGCACGAGCCATGTGCTGCCCATGCCTTTGCGTCCTTTTTCCATAAAATCCTGCATATGGCTGTGCAGCCCGACGGTCACAATCTGCTCGCAGCCTTGTTCGTAAGCCAGCAGAAGCGCCGCATCCTCGCTCGTCCCTCCCGTCGGCAGCGAAGCCGCCGTAAGCCCCAGCCGCCGAAGGCGTTCCATGCCGGGAGCCGCTCCGTTCCGGTAACTATGTACGATCAATTCGGCTCCGCTGAATAAAGCAAGATCCGATACGCTGTCCATATCCCCAATGATCATGTCGGGGGTGTATCCCGCTTCGAGAATGGCGTCAGCCCCTCCGTCCACGCCGATCAGCACCGGACGGACTCTCCGTATGTAACGTTTCAGAGCGGCAAAATCTTCCCGGTACCCGCTTCCCCGTACCACCACCAGCGCATGCCTTCCGGGCAGCTCCGTCCGCAGCGGAACGGGCGGAAACGGTTCGAGCAGCTGCTCCTTTTCGGCGGAAGCGTAGGTTAGCGTATTTTCGATAAACGCGGCGAGCTGCTTCGATTCCAAGGCTTGCGCGGTCCGATAGGCGGCCAGCCAGCTTTGCCGGGTAAACCGGCGGCCGGGCACCCAAGACGTCCCCGTATCAATCCCGTTGTCCGTCACGGTAACGGTCCGGGAAGCCTGCAGCAGCTCGAAGGCGTCCGCAGACGTCTCCACAAGGGGTGTGCCCGCCTCCAGAAGCTCCAAAACCGCCCGGGAGGCAATCGCCCCGGTCATTGTCCGGCCCGTGTTCACGACGACGGACACCCGGGCCTTGAGCAGGCCGCGAACGGCCAACTCGTCGAGGTCGTCGTGCGCCAGCACGGCGATCCGCCCCGGTCCTAAACGCTGAAGCAGCCGTTTGGTGCTTCGGTCGCTTTCCGTTATCCCCGTTATGGGCAAAAGTCCCGTTTTCGATCTCCATCTCATAGCTTCATCCCCAATCACGTCAAGGAATCCAGCGCCTGCTCCACCCTCGTTACGCCTTGCGACATAACATGTCCGCTGGCCACCGCCGACGCCACGGCCGTCGCCTCGAGAATTTCTTGCCGGGATGCTCCCTTGGCCAGCGCTTCTTGTACGTGATACAGCGTGCACACCTCGTTATTCGCAAACAATCCGATGCCAAGGGCAATCAGCTGTTTTTGCTTTTCATCCAGCGCTCCGGGGGCAAAACAAGCGGCTGTAAAATGGTGGTATGCTTCCACCGTCGTCGGCATAAGCTCTTTCATGTGGCCGACACCGACCTTATAAGAGTCGACTTTTTGCAAGCGGTCCGCTTGATGCATCGCGGCGCCTCCTTCCGGTTTATCTTGGTTTAGCTTCCCCTCGTTCCATAGGCATATGCAAAAAGAACGAAGATCGTGTCCAAAAAAAATCTAAAATTTACGAAAGCACTTACAATATTCTACAAAAATCGATGAAATCGTATGGTATAATTAGTTCTATCCTAGGGTAAGGAGTAGATTCAATGCAAAAAACATGTCAGAAAATTGTTCGTGTTCAGAATGGTCTGATTACGGAAATTTATGATGGCTTGGTCTACCGAGACTTCAGTGACAATGAAAGCGCATTGAAGGAATTGCTGATGGACGATATCGGTCTGGATTTTGATTCCGTACTCCATACTTACGAGCAGCTGATATACGAGTTAGCTTGCTCCAGTTCGGAACTCCGCTCCTCCATCATGAAGCGTCTGCCCGAAGGCTGGCTTGATTGGGCACACGATGTATATTCCGACAATAACGCCGAAGATAAGGCGATGCTGCCGATCACTCAGCCGATCCTATAATTGCCTGAGGCCAGCCGCATACTTGAATAAGCACATTCCATACTAAGCTTGAACTCACTTTGGCGGAGGTGCTTCCTGAAATGGTTGACAATCTCGAAAGCAACTACGACTGCTCCAATGCGGGCGGCGATCTTCAAGAGCTGCAGCAGCAGCTGGCCGGGCTGCAGAATGCCGAGCTGGACGAACAAGCTCAGCAAACGGTCAACCGGCTGGAGAACCAAATGAGGTTCATCAAGAACAAATGCGATATTCGCCCTTAAGCCGACTTTTGAAGAGAAAAGCCAGCCTTTCGGATATCCCCATCCGCGGCTGGCTCGCTTGTTTTTGGGGGGTAGTCAAACTATGCAACGCCGTTCATTAGTCTTCGCGAAGCAACCCGATGTCGCTTACATTATGAATGACATGGAAGTTCAATAGTTGGTAGGCTGTCATCGCGTTTAGTTTTTCATGCAAATCGTAAATCGCGACATCGCCGCGTGCAGTTTCGCCCAGCTTGATCGACACATGGCATTCCACATAGACACGTTCAACTTGTGTGCGAGCGGCCATCGTATAGTTGACGATACCATCGGAAACAAAATAGGCATAGTTCTTATCGGGCGTTAAAAAAGCATCAACGATTTCGAAGTCACGTTGCCCGAATCAATGACGAGCTTGATTCTTTTTAACATGATGCAGCCCCTTTCGTTTGTATTCCTTTCAATAAGTTCAGAAATATAACACATAAAAATTAGATGATAACTCGGAATTAAAGAAAGGTGAATTACAACGGCTTTGTTAGTAAGAATCAAGCCCCCTATTCGTGAATTGAAAGAGATGAAACTTTTTGTTAAGATGAACTTATAGCGAAGTCAATATTTCGATATGTCAACATGTTGTGCATGAAGTTATTTTACCTCTTGTCCTTCAAAATGTCAACATGTTGTGCAAATTATTGTAGGAGGATCCTCATGTCCGTTCGGTGTAAACTTGGAGAGATTATGAAGCAGCGCGGGCTTTCAAATAAAGAAGTCGTAGCGTTAACTGGAGTTAGCCGGAACACTATAACTTCATTGGCAGCCAATGCCACAAAGAGAATTGATTACGATACGCTCGAGGGTCTCTGCCGCGGACTTGGTGTCACGCCAGGAGATTTGATTGAATATTTACCGGACGAAAACGTAAAGACCCCGTAAAAGCGAAACGCCGATTTGGGGTCTTTCTTGCGACCACGGTGTTTCGGAGATCGCAAGATTCACGAAACATCATATTGTCAAGAATCTCTTGAAATTGTTTGCTGGTGCTTTTCACGTTTCGTTCCAGCTTCGACTACCAATTCGCCCGAAACCCCCAATAGTTTTGTTGACTTCAACGTAAGTCTGGCCATTTCAATCATAGCGAATTCCTCTTTCGTAATGGTTGCTTGCTTCGACTCCGTTGTCTTTTCCCCTGCCGGAGTGTTTGCTTCTATAACCGGAGTACTTGCTTTCTTGGCAGGTGCCGCTCCACAACCACTAATCACAAAAATCATAAGCGCCGCGGTGAAAGTCAGTAGATGTTTCACGCTTTGGCCCTTTCCAGTATATACCGTAATTCTACACTTGGAATGAACGGTATACTAGAGAATATTCATTCGTCCATGTACGACAATCAACGCAAAAAATGCCGGGCCCGTTTAGGACCCGACGTATGAAAACTCACTTATTGCTTATTTTCACGACACCTTATGCTCAATCCGCAGCTTGTCAGCTACCATCGCGATGAATTCGCTATTCGTCGGCTTCGCTTTGCTGATATTGATCGTATAGCCGAACAAATGCGAGATGCTGTCGATATTGCCGCGCGTCCAGGCGACTTCGATCGCATGCCGGATCGCCCGCTCGACGCGGCTTGGCGTCGTTTTATACTTTTCGGCAATGGCCGGATACAGCGTCTTCGTAATCGCCCCGAGAATTTCGATGTTGTTATATACCATCGTGATCGCTTCTCGCAAATATTGGTAGCCTTTGATGTGAGCAGGCACGCCGATTTCGTGAATGATCGTTGTGATATTGGCATCCAAATTTTTACCTTTCGGCAATTGAACGACGTTCGCTTTTTGCTGCGACGAAGACGACATCACCGGCATCGATTGACTTGTGTTGACCAACTGCCGAATCCGGTTCGTCAAAATTTCCATATCGAAAGGTTTCAAAATGTAATATGAGGCGCCGAGCTGAACTGCTTTTTGAGTAATATTTTCTTGACCGAAAGCGGTGAGCATGATGATTTTCGGCTGCGGATTCAAATCCATTTCCCGCAGCTTCTCGAGTACGCCAAGACCGTCCAGATGCGGCATGATGATGTCCAAAATCAATACGTCCGGCACCCGTGGACCTTGCTCGATCAAACGAAGCACATCATTCCCATTGTAAGCAACACCGGTCACTTGCATGTCGGCCTGATCATCGATGAATTCGGAAAGAAGGTTTGTAAATTCTCGGTTGTCGTCTGCTAAAAGGACTTCAATGGTTTGCAACGGTAAGCGCCTCCTTCATTTGCGGCAATTCGCTTTAGCATTATTTACCTGTTATACAATTTCGACATGCGCTTTAAAATTCCTTCTGTCGAATATTATTTTTCTGGATTTTTTTTGATTTTTATTTTATAATTAATAATTTGCTTCACCATTATACATCATTCGACAAAGTATGATTAAATGCTCCATAATGTATCTTCAATTAAGAATTAATTAAACTTCGTCCATAAACGATTCGAAACGGAGCAAGGCTTTGCGTACTTCGTACAAAAAAACCGAAGACCATGAACTGGTCTTCGGTTCCGCTATTCCCGTATTGGCAGGTCGAAGCATAATGCCTGCATCCTGCAGCATCCATTCGATAAAACATCCGTAGCCGCTCGTCGGATCATTGACGAAGACGTGAGTAACCGCTCCGATCACTTTCCCGTTCTGGATAATCGGGCTTCCGCTCATGCCTTGGACAATGCCTCCGGTCTTGTCCAACAGCCGGGAGTCGGTAATTTTGATGACCATCCCTTTCGTGGCCGGATAATCCTGCTTTGCCACATGAACGACCTCGATATCGAATTTCTCGACTTTCTGGCCGTTGACCACCGTATAAATCTGCGCAGGTCCTTCCTTCACTTCTTCGGCGAAAGCGACGGGCAATGCCTTGTCACTGTAGCTGTGCCCCGGCGTGTTAAACATTTTGCCGAAAATGCCGAACTGCGTGTTTTTCTCAATATTGCCGATCGCTCTGCTTTCCTTGGAGAACTGGGCGCGTTTCTCCCCCGGCTCGCCGTTCTGGCTCTTGGAAATGGAAGTGACGTTCGAATGGACGATTTCTCCATTGCCCACCATGATCGGCACTTGCGTATCCATATCGGTAATGACGTGGCCAAGCGCTCCATATACGCCTTGATCCGGGGCATAAAAGGTCAGCGTTCCAACCCCGGCGGCCGAATCGCGAATATACAGGCCAAGCCTGTACGCCTTGTCCACAATATCATAGGCAGGCGTAATCGGAATGTCGAGCGTTTCGGTTCCGCGGCGGATCGTCAGCATAATCGGCTTTTTTTCCTCTCCCGCCGTTTTGACCAGATCCGCTACTCTGCTTACGTCGCTAACGGTTTTGCCGTTCATTTTGACGATAAGATCGCCGAGCTGCACCTTGGCTTCCTCGCCCGGAGACGTTTTACGGTCTTCCGAGACGGCGACCAAATGATGCCCGACGATCATAATCCCGGCCGATTTCAGCTTTACGCCAATTGTCTGACCGCCGGGAATGACTTTCAAATCGGGAACGACATTGACTTTAACCGTCTTAAGAGGAATTTTGCCGAACAGCTTCAGCTTCATTTCAGCTTGTCCGGCTTGATACGATTCAAGTGCGATTGGATGATGAAGATCCACTTGGAATGAGTGCCTTGCCGAGCCGTTGACCTTGAGCACTTCCGGATGGTTGACCGTCACTTGCGCGCTGACCGGCATCGCCAGCTTCAGTTGGGTTTGCTGTCCGGTAAAAAGCCTGAGCTCCTCGGGGAATGAGGCAAAACTGCGGAAAGGGGTGGTGAGGCTACCCAAACAAACGAAGAGGACGAGCAGTAATCCAATCAATCTTTTTCTATGGTTGGAACCCAATTCGCTCACGCTCCCTTGCTTCCTTTGCTTAGCGGCACACAGCTTGCGACTTCCGGCTTTTCAAAGCCGGCTGCACTGCCGTTTGTGTACCTTTAAGGTAACCCCCGCCCTTTTCTTTTATAACTCCAAAATGCTCCCTCGGCTAGCTCATCTTTGCTTTCATGTTATCGGCAAGCGCAAGCATTTCCTGCGCGTGCTGGAGCGTTTTGTCGGTCACTTCGACGCCTCCGAGCATCCGGGCCAGCTCGTGTATGCGTTCTTCCGTATTCAAATCGTCTATATTCGTATAAGTGCGGTCTCCATCCGTCGTTTTATGAATGCGGTAATGCACGTCGGCCATGCAGGCAACCTGCGGCAGATGCGTAATGGAAAAGATTTGACAGCTCCGGGACAGCTTGGACATCTTCTCGGCGATCGCCTGCGCTGCGCGTCCGCTTACCCCGGTATCGACTTCGTCGAAGACGAGAACCGGGATGCTGTCCACCCGGGCAAAAATCGATTTCAGCGCCAGCATGACGCGGGAGATTTCCCCGCCGGAGGCGATTTTGCTGAGCGGGCGCATCGGCTCTCCGGGATTGGCGGATATCAGAAATTCGACCTGATCGGCGCCTTCGCGCGTCAGCTTCTTTTCCCCATCCGTGTCAAAATGTACCCGGAATTGCGTCCGCTCCATCTGCAGCTCACGGAGCTCCGCCACAATTTCCGCCGCAAGCTTATCGGCGACAATTTTGCGTTTCTCGGTCAGCACCGCAGCCAACCGCTGTACTTGTTCGAACGCCGCGGCTTCCTCTTTTTGCAGCTGCTGAAGCTTTTCGTCCTTGTTCTCGATCAAGTCCAGTTCCCGTTCTATTTTTTCAACATAAGCAAGGATATCTGAAACCGATTCTCCATATTTCCTGCGAAGCGACGAGAGCGTATCCAGCCTTTGTTCGATAAAATCCAATCTGGAAGGGTTGAACTCCACTTCATCGCGGTAATCGCGCACCTGGTAAGCGGCGTCTTCCAGCTGGTAAAAGGCCCCCTGCACCTGCTCGAGCAGCGGCTGAAGCTTAACGGGGTCCAGCGCGGCGATATCCTGAAGCTTTTGGACCGCGCGGCCGACGGCATCCAGCCCCTTGCTTCCGCCATACAGCAGATCGTAAGCGTCCGAAGCGTTCTGGAACAGCCGTTCCGCATTGCCCAGCTTCCGCTTCTCATCGGCCAGCGCCTCGTCTTCGCCCGCTTTCAGCTTGGCCGAACGGATCTCCTCCACCTGGAACCGGTACAAATCCATCATTTGCAGCGCCTGCTTGCTCGTTTCCTGCAGCTCCTTAAGCTGCTTGCGAATTCCCTGGTATACATCGTACGCTTCCTGATAAGCAAGCTTGGCAGGCAAAATCTGCGGTTCGCCGAACATGTCGAGCCACCGGATATGCTCCTCCACCCGGAACAACGATTGATGCTCGTGCTGTCCGTGAATATTGACCAGCCAATCGCCGATTTCCCTAAGCACCGCCCGGTTGACCAATTGTCCATTCACGCGGCTGGTGCTTTTGCCTTGAGCCGTAATTTCTCTGCGAATAATAAGATGCTCCTCGGGATCGGCTTCTATTCCGACACCATACAAAATATTCCAAACGGGATGATCCTTTCCGATCTGATACAGCGCTTCGATCGTCGCTTTGTCGCTTCCGTAGCGGACTAAATCCGAAGAACTGCGGCCCCCGGCAATCAGACTGAGCGCGTCGATGATGATCGATTTGCCCGCACCCGTTTCTCCCGTTAAAACGTGAAATCCGGTTTTACAATGCAATTCGACATGTTCGATAACCGCCAGCTGACGGATGGATAGTTCCTGCAGCATAAGCTACACCTCTCTGACATTAACTGAGCATTCCCAAGATTTGATTAACGATATGCGAGCTGTGATCCTTGGTCCGGCAAATGATCAGAATCGTGTCGTCACCGCTGATCGTCCCCATAATCTCATTCCATTCCAGACTGTCAAGGAGCGCGGCAATCGCATTCGCCGTTCCCGGCAAGCTTTTAAGGACGACGAGATTCTCGGTATGATCAATATGCACAAAATGATCGTTAAGCGCCCGCCGCAATCGCTGCAGCGGATTGTAGCGCTGATCGGCCGGCATGGAATATTTGTACCTTCCGTCGTCCAGCGGCACCTTGATCAAGTGCATTTCTTTGATATCTCTGGAAATGGTCGCCTGCGTGACATGAAAGCCCGCTTTGCGAAGCTGCTCCACAAGCTCATCCTGCGTTTCGATTTCATTGTTGGTAATGATTTCGCGTATTCTAATATGTCGTTGGCCTTTCATGGCTTCCTCCTGGTTATGGGGTCTCGGTATCGTCATCCACGGCTTGCAGGTCGAACACATAGCAGTCCACCGTTTGCTCAGGCACGTTAACGTATAACACGCCTGCCGTTTTGGGGTAGAGCAGTTGATACACGAGCAGATGGTCGCGGACGCCGCTTCCGGTCCTCTCCATCGGTTTGCGCTCTTTTGCTGTTTTGACAATGTAATACCGGCCGTTTTTCTCCGCGGTGTAATCGACGAACAGCCTGCTTTGAAGCGTTTCGCTACGGTTGACTTTGATGTGTAAGGGAATGCGTTTTTTTCCGCCAAGCACGGAATAGCCGCGCGCCTCAAGAAGCCCCGTCACCTCATCCTCCGGCACCTCCGCATCGGCGAGAAATTCGAACGGAAGCTCGTCCTCTACGGCTTCCTTCAACTTGCTCCGGACATAAAAATATCCCCATGCCCCCAGTGCCAGCGCCACCAAAAACACGATCAAGCCGTCCCCGCTTTGCATGGAATCACCTCGAAGGAATATTCGAGAAACCGTATCCAAATTCCTGTGTAAAGGCAAAAAAACTCATCCGTCAAGATGAGCTCTGCATGCTTTGCGACTCTTGGGTGACCTCTCGAATCAACCGGTCCAGTTCGGGACCGGACAACCCGGGCTCGTCCGTATGGAGAAGATGTACTAAAAATTCAATGTTGCCCTCCCCGCCCTTAATCGGGGAATAAGTAAGCCCCCGAATGGCATAGCCGATATCCTGGGCAAAACGGAGGATGTCTTCCAATACCTCTTGGTGGACCCGGGGATCGCGGACGACGCCGGATTTGCCGACCTTTTCCCGGCCCGCCTCGAACTGCGGCTTAATTAAAGCAACGACTTGACCTTTCGGCGCGAGCAGCTGCTTCAGCGGAGGCAAAATGAGCTTTAAAGAAATGAAGGACACGTCGATCGAAGCAAATGTCGGCTCCGGCCCCTGCAAATCGCCCGGCTGCATATAACGGAAATTGGTCCGTTCCATGACGCTGACCCTCGGATCCTTGCGCAGCGACCAATCCAGCTGGTTATAGCCGACATCGACCGCATACACGTGAACCGCCCCGTTCTGCAGCGCGCAATCGGTAAACCCTCCGGTCGAAGCGCCAATGTCCAGCATCGTCACCCCGTGCAGGTCGATGCCGAACACGTTGATCGCCTTCTCCAGCTTCAGCCCGCCGCGGCTGACGTAAGGATGCACCGCACCCTTGACGATTAGCCGGGAAGTGCGGGCAATTTTCGTCCCGGCCTTGTCGACCGGAACGTCGTCAACCAGCACCAACCCGGCCATGATGGCCGCCTTGGCCTTTTCTCTTGTTTCGTAGTAGCCCTGCTCGACGAGCAGGACATCGAGTCGTTCTTTTTCCGCTTTGTCCGCAGCCATGAGTTGCTCCTACTTCGTATTGTTAGGCCCGCTGCCGTCTGCGCGGAACGAGCGCCTGCAGTTCCGATACGAGCCGCTCGGCTGTAAATCCGACCTCTTTACGCTGTTCCTTGACGGAGCCGTGCTCGACGAAATAATCCGGCACGCCGATAATTTTGATTCGCAGGCCGTAAACATTATGCTGCGAGTAATGCTCCAGCACGCCGCTGCCGAAGCCTCCGAGCTCCGCCCCTTCCTCCAGAGTGAGGATCGGGATATCTTCTTTCGCCAATTGGAGCAGCATCGCTTCGTCCATCGGCTTGATGAACCGCGCGTTGATCACGCGAACTTGTACGCCTTCCTTGCTCATCGCTTCCGCCGCTTCCAGCGCCAGCGGTATCATCGGGCCGACGGCCAGAATCGCCGCATCGCTTCCCGGGCGAAGCACTTCCCACGTGCCGATCGGAATCGGCTGGAGCGTCTCGTCCAGCGGCACCCCCAGTCCGTTTTCCCGCGGATAACGGTAAGCAATCGGGCCTTCATTGTACTCGAAAGCCGTCTTCATCATATGCCGCAGCTCGTTTTCGTCCTTCGGCATCATCAGCACCATGTTCGGGATGCTGCGCAAGTACGCAATATCGTACACCCCTTGATGCGTCTCGCCGTCCGGACCGACAAAGCCTGCGCGGTCGATGGCGAATACGACGTTCAGATTAGCCCGGCATATATCATGCACAACCTGATCGTAAGCGCGCTGCAGGAAGGTCGAGTAAACGGCGAACACCGGCTTCAACCCTTCCTCCGCCAGACCGGCGGAAAACGTGGCGGCATGCTGCTCCGCAATCCCTACGTCGAACATGCGGCCGGGAAATTCCTTGGCGAAGCCAAGCAGGCCCGAACCACCGGGCATTGCCGGGGTAATCGCCACAATACGCTCGTCCTGCTTCGCCAGCTCAATCAGCGTGCTTCCGAACACTTCCGTATACATCGGAGGGCCCACGGTCTTTAGGACTTGGCCGGATTCGATTTTATACGGGCTGATGCCGTGCCATTTGTGGGAATCCGCCTCCGCCGGCGAATAGCCCTTCCCTTTGGTCGTGATCGCATGCACAAGCACAGGTCCGTTGACCTTGTCGGCTTGCTTCATGGTTTCGATCAGCAGCGGCAAGTTGTGGCCGTCCACAGGTCCCAGGTACGTCAGGCCGAGCTCTTCAAACCAAACGCCGGGGACAACCAAATATTTGAACGAATCTTTCACCCGTTCCGCCGTCTTCGCCAATGTGCCGCCGATGGCCGGAATCTTTTTGATCAGGTGCTCGAATTCTTCCTTCACTTTCACGTAATGCCGGTCCGAACGAATCCGCGCCAAATAATGGCTGAGCGCTCCGACGTTGGGGGCGATGGACATCTCGTTGTCGTTCAGAATGACCATCAGCTTCCGCTTCTCGTGGCCGATATGGTTCAGAGCCTCCAGCGCCATACCGCCGGTAAGCGCTCCGTCGCCGATCATGGCAACGATGCGGTTCGTTTCGCCCTTCAGATCGCGGGCGACGGCCATCCCCATCGCCGCGGACAGCGATGTGCTGCTGTGGCCGGCTTCCCAGACGTCGTGCTCGCTTTCGGAGCGCTTCACGAAGCCGCACAGGCCTTTATATTTGCGCAACGTATCGAATTTATCTTTTCTTCCGGTTAAAATCTTATGAACATACGACTGATGACCGACATCGAAAATAAATTTATCCTTCGGACTGTCGAACAAATAGTGCATAGCAATCGTTAACTCGACAACGCCAAGGTTGGGCGCGAGGTGACCGCCGGTGACCGAAAGCTTCTCGACAAGAAACTGTCTCGTTTCCTCTGCCACTTGCTCCAGCTGTTCCACAGTCAGACGTTTCAAGTCCTCAGGCTGATGAATGTGATCGAGCAGCACGCTTGTTCCCTCGCTTTCCATAGTTGGAGTATGCCTAACGAATGGCAGGTAAGAGTCGGTAACGATCCGCTTCTTTGCACAAGCTATGTAACATGCTTGAATACGAAGCCATTATAGCACAGGACCGTCACGCGCTCAAACGGAACCGGTGCAAAAGCAGCCGCGCCATGGGCCGCCGAACCGGTCAAGACGCTAATGGTCGCGTTTCATTAGATAATCCGCAAGCTCCAGCAGCCGCTCCGGATGCGGGAAGTCCGCCGCCAGGATCGCTTGCTTGGCCTCGCGTGTCAGCTCCCCGACCTTCGCAATGGACGCTTCAATCCCGATAAAATAAGGATAGGTTACTTTCTGCTGTTTGACGTCGCTCTGGACAGGCTTGCCGAGCTTGCTTTCGTCCCCGATCAAATCGAGCACGTCGTCCTGGATTTGAAACGCCAGCCCGATGCATGTGCCGAACCGCTCCAAAGCCGCAAGCTGGGCTTCGGCAGCTCCCGCGATCCGGCCGCCGGCTTTCACGGAAAAGACGATCAAGTCGCTCGTCTTGTGAAGATGGATGTATTCCAGCTCTTCCAGTCTCGTGACTCCCTGCTCCCCCAGCATGTCCGCCGCTTGACCGCCCACCATGCCGGGGGCTCCGGAGAGCCGGGACAGCTCTTCGACGATGTCGATCACGCGGTCGGCCGGAATGTTATGCTTCCTCGCGGATTGAACGACCGAGAAGAACGCGTGGGTCAGCAGGGCGTCGCCGGCCAGAATCGCCATCGCTTCGCCGTAAACCTTATGATTGGTCGGTTTTCCCCGCCGGAAATCGTCATTGTCCATAGCGGGAAGATCGTCATGAATAAGCGAATACGTATGGATCATCTCCACGGCCAGCGCGGCGGGAACGGCCGCTTCCGGGCTGCCGCCCAGCGATTCGGCCGCAGCCAGCACCAGAATGGGCCGCAGCCGCTTGCCGCCGGCCATCAAGGAGTACATCATCGACTCGCGAAGCGGCGCGGGAATCGCCCACGGCGACGGAATCGACTGCTGCAGCTCCCGCTCAATAAGCGAAGCCATATCTCGAATGTATTCTTGGATGCCGGATGACTCGTTCATCGGTTGTCCCCTTTGTCGGTTTCCTGCGGCTGGAACGGCTTTTTCGTCAAACCGCCTTCTTCCTCCAGCAAAATTTCGATTTTTCGTTCCACCTGCTCCAGCTTCTGCCCGCACAATTGAGACAGCTTCATTCCCTCTTGAAACAGTTCGATCGCCTTCTCCAGCGGAATATCCCCGCTTTCGAGCTGTCCCACAATGCGCTCAAGCTGGTCCATCGCCTGTTCAAAGCTTGGCGTCGCTTCCTGATTTGACATCGCTTTTCTCCTCCGTCTTCTCCTCCATAGACCAAACATGACAATCGATCCGTCCGTCCATCAAGCGCAGCTTCAAAATATCCCCGATCTGCACCTGCCGGATCGATTTCACGAGCTGCTTTTCCTTCTCGTCATATACAAGGCCGTATCCCCGCTGCATGATCTTGAGCGGGCTCAGCGCATCCAGCTGGCGCATGGATGATACGAGCTCCTGCTGCTTGCGCCTCAGCACGGCCTGCATCGTCTGCCGAAGCTGACGGGCGGACGCATCCAGCCGCTTCCGGGAGTACACGACCTGCTCCTTCGGGTTAAACGCAGCGAGCTGGCGGTCGGCCTTCATCAGCCGCTCGTGGCTTTTCGCCAGGCGGCTGTGCATCTTGAAACCGAGCTGTTCGCGCATGCGGTCGAGACGCTCCGCGGGCTGCAGCAGCAGCTGCCGGCGGGGATTCGTCAGGTAAGGCGACCGCTGGAGCCGCTTCAGCCGCTCTTTGCTCCGCTCGAGCTGCTGGGTCAACCCGCCGTACAATTGCTGCCGCAGGTAGCCGATCTGCTGCTTCAGCTCCATATGGTGCGGAACGGCCAGCTCGGCGGCCGCCGTCGGCGTCGGTGCGCGCAGGTCGGCTACAAAATCGGCGATGGTGAAATCCGTTTCGTGCCCGACCGCCGAAATGACCGGCAGATTCGAAGCGAAGATCGCCCGGGCCACCGCTTCTTCGTTGAAGGCCCACAGCTCTTCGAGCGATCCGCCTCCGCGGCCGACGATCAGCACGTCGACTTCGTTCCTGGAATTCATTTCCTCGATCGCTCTTACAATCGAAGGGGCCGCCTGCTTGCCCTGTACAAGCGCGGGATACAGCAGCACGGGGACGGTCGGATGACGGCGCTGCAGCGTGATGATAATATCGCGAACCGCCGCGCCCGTCGGCGACGTAATGACCCCGATCGCGCGCGGAAAGCGCGGAATCGGCTTCTTTCTCGCAGGAGCGAACAGACCTTCGGCCTCCAGCTTTTTCTTCAGCTGCTCGAATGCCAGATACAAGCTTCCGATCCCGTCGGGCTGCATTTGCGTGACATAGAACTGGTACTGTCCGTCCCGTTCATACACCGAAATGTTCCCGCAAGCGACAACCTTTGTCCCTTCCCGCGGAAGGAACGGAAGCCGCTGGTTGTACGAGGCGAACATAATACTTTTTAACCGGCTGTCCGCGTCTTTTAACGTGAAATACATATGTCCGCTCGAATGGTGGGTAAAATTCGAAATTTCCCCCCGCACCCAAACGTCCTGCAGCCGGTCGGTGCCTTCAAGCAGCATTTTAATGTATCGATTCAGCTCTTTGATCGATAAAATTTGTTTTTCTTTCATAATTACGCCCGTTACCGCTAGTTGGTTGCAGAAGCCGCACGCTGTGCCGCCTCAAGCGTATTGCGAAGCAGAATCGTAATCGTCATCGGACCGACGCAGCCCGGCACCGGCGTCACATAGCTTGCCGTTTCCAGAACGTCGTCAAAATCGACGTCTCCCGCCAGCTTCCCGGTATCGAGCCGGTTGATGCCCACATCGACGACAACGGCTCCCGGCTTGATGTGGCTGCGGTTGATCATCTTCGCTTTGCCCACCGCCGCGATCAAAATATCCGCCTGCCGCGTAATTTCTTCCATATTTTTCGTGCGCGAGTGGCACACCGTTACGGTCGCATTCTCGCGAAGCAGCAAAATCGCCATCGGCTTGCCGACGATGTTGCTGCGGCCGATCACGACGGCATGCTTGCCGGCGATTTCAACGCCGACTTTTTTGAGGATCTCAATGACGCCCGCAGGCGTGCAAGGGGCCGGTCCTTCCTTGCCGATCATCAGATTGCCCACATTGACCGGGTGGAAGCAGTCGACGTCTTTTTCGACCGCGATCGCCTCGACGACCCGTTCTTCCGAGATATGTCCCGGCAGCGGCGATTGGACAAGAATGCCGTGGATCGCGTTATCGCCGTTCAGCTTCGAGATGAGAGCCAACACGTCGGCCTCCGGCGTATTTTCCGGGAGCTTGTACACTTCGGAATGCATGCCCGCTTCTTCACAGGCTTTCGCTTTGTTGCGCACGTAGACGTGCGAGGCCGGGTCGTCTCCGACGATGACCACCGCAAGTCCCGGTTGTACCCCTTGCTGCTTCAACTGTTCGACTTGCTGCTTAATATCGGCGCGGTAAGCGCTGACTATTTCTTTGCCGTTAATGATTTGCGCGGACATGCTTGTTTTCCCCTTTCGTTAGGCAGCTTCTAAGCTTCGGACGAACGGCTGCGGATCGTCTCCAGGTCTTTGATCATTTTACCGAGCACGCCATTGACGAATTTCCCCGATTCTTCCGTACCGAAATTTTTGGCCATTTCGATCGCTTCGTTCACGACGACCTTCGGCGGCACATCTTCCCGAAATACCATTTCATATGTAGCTAGCCGCATAATTTCCCGGTCTACCTTGGACAGTCGATCCATCTGCCATCCCTTCAAATAATCGGAAAGCAGACTGTCGATTTGCCGCTTGTGCTGCATTGTGCCTTCCACAAGCTCAAGCACCTCATGAGGCACAATCTGATCGCGCTCCCGCGTAAGCTGCGCCTCGTCCTCCGTCCGCGCTTCTTCGATTACATGCGCGATGGCATCGGCCGCTGTCGCTTCGTTCATTTCGATCTGATACAAGCTTTGCACCGCAAGCTCCCTTGCCAATCTTCGTCTCATCCGATCAAATCCTCCTGTGGGTTTACACTTGCTTCGCCGGAATAACCGGCTGCATCTTCCTTGTCGTAAATGGAAGACTTATAAATTCTAATTAACCGAAAAAAATCCTTGGGCGTCATCCAAGGATTTTAGCGGAACAGTCTCCATTTGTCCATTAGCCAGCGCCAAGTGTCTTCTACGGGAAACACCGGCTCGTTCCGGTCCAACCTTTTCCCTATGTAGTATCCAGTATATACGATCAGGACAAAGATTAACATACGCCAGAAGCCGAAGAACAAATAAATGAGGCCAAGGGCACTCCCGGCAAGGACGCCGATCGTCTTGCCCCTGTGCTGTTCCCGCAGCTGCTCCCAAATTCGCATCCACATCCGGGGGCTCACCTCTATTCCACTCGACTTTTGAAGGTTGGGGACGATTGTTGAATATTCGCGATAAATACCGTGACGAAAGCCACGGGAATGCCGGTAATTTCCTCGATATGCCGCTTCACGTTCGCCTGCATCTCTTCGGTCATCGCCGGAATGGAATTTTCGCCGTCTACAATGGCACGAATGACGATTTCAAGGCCGGATTGATTCACTTTGACGCGAGCGCGCAAATCCTGCACCCCACGCGTCCGGCCCGCCGCCTTCAACGACAAATTCTCCACCGTATCGAGCGATATCCGGATGTCCCCGAATTCGGTGCGCTGATCGATCGACGGCGACGAAGCTTTGCCGCGTCTTACGGACAAATACAAGAAGCGAAGGCTTAACAGCGCAGCCGCCACCGTGGAGCTGATGAAAATAATCGCCGTTCTTAAATCGTAATACACGTCGTGAGCGAAGTTGCCCGCCGTGTCGAAGGAAATCAGGCCGAATGCAGCGAACAGCAGAATGAAGGCTGCGATCAGCACGGCCAAACTGAAAATAAAGAGCAGCAGTCTGTCGAGAACTTTTACCACGAATCCTGACTCCTTCCTAAGATGGAGGAAACCCCCAAACGGTGAAGGATGGGGGTTCAACCGGGGTATTTATAAATTATTTTACGCGCTGTGCGGGCGTTTCCGGCTCTTCGGCTTTTTCTGCACCTTTAAAAATGACGTCATGAATGTGAACGTTCACTTGAACGACGCTAAGTCCGGTCATCGATTCGATCGCCTGCTTCACATTATGCTGAACCGCGCTTGCAACCTCCGGGATCCGCGTGCCGAATTCGATGATCACGGACACGTCAATCGCCGCTTCGCGCTGGCCTACCTCGACTTTTACGCCTTTGGACATATTTTTGCGTCCGAGAAACTCGGCGATATCACCGGCAAATCCGCCGCTCATGCCAGCAACGCCGGGCACTTCCACGGTCGCCATACCGGCGATGATCTCGATCACCTCCGGCGCGATCTGAATCGTGCCCATCTCGGTCTTCTCGTAATCCGCTGCCAGTGTACTCATGGTCAGGACCTCCTAAACATTTGGCTTGCCCACACCTAGTGTTATTGTATACTATACCATTCCCTTAAAAATATGACAACGAAGCGAACGGCTTAAGATTCCGGATCGTTCACGTCATGCTCTTCCAAGAACTTGATATCGAAATCGCCGGCCAGAAACTTTTTATGCTCCAGCAGCTTCAAATGGAACGGGATGGTCGAATGAATGCCTTCGATCGTAAATTCGGCCAAAGCGCGTTTCATTCGCTGGATCGCATCGTTGCGGTCCGCTCCCCACACGATCAGCTTCGCGATCATCGAATCGTAATAAGGGGGAATCGTATAGCCCGGATAAGCGGCGCTGTCGACGCGGACGCCGAAGCCGCCGGGCGGCAAATAAAATTTGATCTGCCCTGCGGATGGCATGAAGTTGCGCTCCGGGTCTTCCGCGTTGATCCGGCATTCGATCGCCCAGCCGTTGATGCGAACCTCGTCCTGGGTGAACGAAAGCGGCTCGCCTTCCGCGACACGGATCATTTCTTTAATAATATCGATGCCTGTGATCAGTTCCGTAACCGGGTGCTCCACCTGAATCCGGGTGTTCATTTCCATAAAGTAAAACTGTCCATCCGTTCCGAGCAAAAACTCCAGTGTACCGGCGCCGGAATAATTGACGGCTTTGGCCGCACGAACCGCCGCTTCGCCCATTCGCTCGCGGATTTCCTCGGTCAAAATCGGACAAGGCGCTTCCTCCACCAGCTTCTGGCGGCGGCGCTGCACCGAACAGTCCCGCTCGCCCAGATGCACCACGTTGCCGTGCTTGTCGGCCAGCACCTGAATTTCGACGTGCTTCATTCCCGTCAAATATTTCTCCAAATAAACGCCCGCATTGCCGAACGCTTTTTGCGCTTCCTGCTGGGCGGTCGTAATTTGCTGAATCAGCATCTCTTCGTTCTCGGCCAGACGAATGCCTTTGCCTCCGCCCCCGGCCGTCGCTTTAATAATGATCGGATAGCCGATCTCGCGGCCCAGCCGGATCGCTTCGTCCATATCCTCGACAAGGCCGTCCGAGCCGGGGATCACGGGAACCCCCGCTTCCTTCATCGTCTGCTTCGCCACGGATTTGTCGCCCATCTTGCTGATCGCTTCCGGCGAAGGGCCGATAAACGTGATGTTGCAGCTCTCGCAGATTTCTGCGAAATCGGCGTTCTCCGCCAAAAAGCCGTATCCCGGATGTATCGCGTCGGTTTCGGTCAACGTGGCGACGCTCATCAGATTCGTATAATTCAAATAGCTGTCTTTGGAAGCCGTAGGTCCGATACAATAGGCTTCGTCCGCCAAACGGACATGCAGCGCATCGCGGTCCGCTTCCGAGTAGACCGCGACCGTAGAAATTCCGAGCTCACGGCATGCGCGAATAATGCGCACGGCGATTTCCCCACGGTTGGCGATCAATACTTTTTGAAACTTCAATGGGTTCTCCTCCTAGCGGATTATTCCGGCTTCACCAGGAACAACGGTTGGCCGTACTCTACTAACTGGCCGTTCTCGACAAGCACTTCGACGATCTGGCCCTTGACTTCGGCTTCGATCTCGTTCATCAGCTTCATTGCTTCGATAATGCAGACGATCGTCGTTTCCTTCACGCTGCTGCTCTTGGAAACGAACGGCGCCGCGCCGGGAGACGGAGCTTCATAGAAGGTGCCGACCATAGGGGAAACAATCGTATGTAAATTGGATTGGGCTGCTGCCGGAGGCTCGGCCGCAGGTACGTTGACCGCCGCGGATGTCTGAACGACGGCTTGAGGGGCAGGCTGCTGGGCGACCACGCCGGCTGCAGGCTGTACGGAGGTGACGACGACTTGCTCGGTTTTATTCGGTTTACGGATTAAAAGGCGGGAGCCTTCGTTTTCGATCTCAAGTTCTTGCAAAGAGGTTTGATCCACCAGTTTGATCAATTCTTTAATTTCGCTTAACTTAAACACGGAATTCACTCCTTTGGGCATCTTGTTGACGGCCGCTCCGCAAGCCATGGCACGATCCCGGCTTATCGGGACGCGGACCGGCTTGTCCCGCGGCGGCAGTCAACACCGTAAAACAAACGACGTTGTTATTATATCACAATCTTTCGGTAAGAAAAGAGTTTCCTTGCTCAGGGAGGGGTGCGGCTTGTCCGGCTCCGACGGCTATGCAGAAAAGCCGCTGCGAACCAAGGATCAAAAAATAGCGAAAACCGTCGAACGGCGCCGCAAAAAAAAGAGAGCCGGTTTCCCGACTCTCCTTGTCTGTGTATTTATGATTTTTTTCTACCGGCTTCGGATTCCGGTTTAAGGAACCATTTGCACCGATACGCTGTCAGGGCCGACATTCAGTTCTTTGATCGTCTTGTCGATGATGCTGAGCGCCTGGCTTTTCTCCAGCTTGCTTGCTTGGACGGTGACCTTCCATTTGTTGGCATCCTGAGTTACAACGGCTTGCGGGAAATCTTTCGTCAAGCTTTCTTCCAGATTCGTGACTTTGGCTTCCATATCTTCGATTTTCTGCAGCTCTTGCTGCGCTTTGACAGCCGCTTCGGCCGTCTGCTTCGTGTCGGAAATAATCGTCAGCAGCTGCTCTGCTTTTTTCGCGTTCTCTTCGTCGCGCTTGAGCTGAAGGTTCGTAAAGTAATCGCTCCCCGATTGGGCATGTGCCTGCGCCTGCACCTGCTGGAGCACGTTGGCGTCCGTCTCGCTTTTGGAAACCGGCTGTGCGGCGATCGACGACGTCTCCGCTCCCGTACTGCTGGATTTATCGCCCTTCCCGGGCTTTTGCTCAGGCTTGCCTTCGGGTTTTTGCTCCGGCTTGCCTTCGGGCTTCTGTTCCGGTTTGCCCTCCGGTTTTTGCTCCGGCTTGCCTTCGGGCTTCTGTTCCGGTTTGCCTTCCGGTTTTTGCTCCGGCTTCACCTCGGGCTTCTGCTCGGGCTTTTGTTCGGGCTTTTGTTCGGGCTTTTGCTCCGGTTTCGCCTCAGGCTTCTGTTCGGGCTTTTGTTCGGGCTTCGCTTCCGGCTTTTGTCCCGGCTTCTGCTCGCCTCTCGGGCCGGCGTTCGCATCCGTCGCCGCCGGATGCATGACATCCGCTTGCCCGGCATTGATCGTCATTTCCTTCGGCGTCGTCCCCGTCACTTCCACATTGCTCACATCTTCCGTAAACAGGTAGTAGGCGGACAGCACCACCATCAAACTGAGCATGGATACGAGCCAAATGGTTTGTCTTTTGGAATTCATTGCATATCCTCCTTCACGTTTATCGTTGTTTAAATATTGAATGTATCGCACCGGCCCCGTATTCGGATTACTGCTTGCGAGGCTGGATCGATATTCGGTGGGCAGGAACGTCCAGCCCACGTTCTACCGCTTCGGTAATCATCTTTTTCACCGTCAGGTTCTCCGCGCCCTTGGCGACGACGAGCACGCCGCGGATTTTCGGCTTGATGGTCTTGAGGACGAGCGGCTGCTTGCCGCCCGAAATCTCGTAGAGCACAACCTCGCCGTTGCGGGTGACGTCGGTGATATGTCTCGTAGCCCCCTGCGGATCTTTTTCATTGGTAATTTGCTGCGTTTCCTTTGTGTTGCGCTCGACGTTCAGTTCCTCCGTCGATTCAATCGTCACCAGCACTTCCACATCGCCCACGCCGACAATTTTGGTCAAGATGTCCCTCAGCTCGGTTTCGTACGCTTCCTCATAATCCTTGAACATGCTTCGCTCTTTGCTTCCCTGGCCGAAAGCCGGCTTGGTCTGGTCGGGAGGAGACGCCCGTCCCGTGCCGATGGGATCCACCTCCTTCACGGCGATAAACGAGTTCAAAATCATAAGCGCCGCGCCCACGAGCCCCAGCAGCAGCACCCATCGAAACGTCTGCCCCCGCTTTGGACCGCCCGGGCCGCCGCCAAGCCACGACTGCATCCATCTCCGCATCTCTCCCATCGCATCACCTCCCCACCGCCAGTTCCAGCCGGATCCGGTCTTCGCTTAGCTGCCAATCCTGCTCCAACATCAGTAATATTTGCGTCTTTTTCTGCATCCATTCAGGCGTCAGCTTATTTTCATCCAAGCCGCCGTTGTTCTTCCGGGAAACGGGCCTCGATTGCGCCTCCCCAATGCGGATATCGACACCTGCCACGGGCTCGACCGGTTTTACCGCGCCGATTTCGCCGCCCTGCCTTGAAGCCGATTCCTTATGGGCTGCTGCCGGAGACTGCGGCTCCAAAGCGAGGGAGACGCTGTGGATCACAAGCTGTCCTTCGCTATCGGCGGCCGTTTTCACCTGAATACTCCGTACCTTCACCCCGGCCTTCTGCTCGATGCTTCGCTTCATCAAATCGGCTGCCTGCGTCTCGACCAGCCTGCGCGATTGTTCCTGCTGCTTGGCTTTCAACGCTTCGGCCCGCTGCAAAGTCACGGGCAGGGACTCCGCCTCTCCGGATGTCCCGCCTGCCGGTTGCTCCCGGCTTCCCGCGCCGCTTGTGAAGAGCGTATGCTTGATACGCTCATCCAATTGCGACCGCTGGCCGAGCAGCGAAAAGAGCGGCTGCAGCAGCGTAAGCAGCAGGAACAGACCGATTACGGTTTTGACATAGCGCTGCATGGACTGGTTCGGCAGCAGCAGGTCGACGAAGGTGGCGAGCAAGATGACCATAACGATCGACTTGAGCCACCCGCTCAGGAAATCCAAACGATATCCTCTCCTTCGCGGGGCGCGGTTCAGCGCATCATGACGGACACGTTGCCGGCGGCGATCACAATGGTAATCGCCAGAAAAAACATCAGCCCGACGACGGCAAGCGCCGCAAATACGAAAATCAAGCTTTTTCCAATCGTTTCTAAACAAGCGATCATCGGGTTGTCTCCCAAGGGCTGCAGCACCGCAGCCGACACGTTATAGATGAAAGCAAGCGCCAAAATTTTAAGCGCCGGGAAAGCGCACAGCACCAGAAGAATGACAACCCCTGCCAGCCCTACCGCGTTTTTGACCAGCAGCGAAGCGCCGATCACGGTTTCGGAGGCGTCCGAGAACAGCCGTCCGACCACCGGCACGAAGTTGCCGGCAATGTATTTGGCCGTCCGGATCGTCACCCCGTCCGCCGCGGCGCTGCCGATGCCTTGTACCGAAACGACCCCCAAAAATACCGTCACGAACACCCCAAGGCAGCCTACGCTGACGTTCCGCAGCAAATTTGCAAGCTGGGTGACCTTGTATTTGTCCGACAGCGAACTGACAATATGCAGCACCGCCGAGAAAAACAGCAGCGGAAAAACGATGAAGTAGATCGCCGTCCCGACGGCGTGGATCATGAACACAATCAGCGGGTGCAGGACGGAGACCGTTACGACGTTGCCCATGGAGGCGAGCAGCGTAAGCAGCAGCGGCATGACGGCGATCATGAAGTGGATCATATCGGTTATCGCCGATTTCGCGTAGCCGATCGCGACGCTGAAGCTGTTGACCGCCATAATCATCAGGACCAGAAACGAAATGGCAAAGGCGATTTTGCTGACGTTATTTTTCTCGAAGGAGCTTTGCAGCGTTTCCAGCAGCATGCTGAATACCGAAAGAATGACGATGGCAACAAGCAGCTTGCCGTTATAAAGAAGCTCGTGAAACAAATATTTGAACAGTCCCGAAAATACCGAACCGAGGCTGAAATCCTTGGCTCCGAGCAGCAGCTCCATAAAGCTCGGGGCCCGGCTGTCCGGAAAATAACCGCCGTACTGCCGGGTCAGCCGGCTCCAGAATTGCTCCACCTGATCGAGCGGAAGCCGTTGCGCCTGCTCCCGGATCAGCTCTTCCGCCGGTACGGCGGCATTCGCGGTGCCGCTGCAGCCCCCGTCCAGTATCAGCGCCGCAAGAAAGGCCACGCCAAGCAGCAGTCCGAGCCGGAGCGTGCCGCAGCAAGCCGATCTCCCGCACGAAAGTCGTATCATCCCTTGCATCCAGCGCCGACTCATCGCTTCGCCTCCATCCGCTTCTTTGCGCCGAGCCGCCCCTCTCCGGCGCTAAGCGGGGAGCAGCTTGACGACCGTTTCGATGATGGCCGAAACGATCGGGATCGCCATGACCATAATGAGAACTTTGCCGGACAGCTCGATTTTGGAAGCGAGCGCTTCCTGGCCGGCGTCCCGGACGATCTGGGCGCCGAACTCCGCAATGTAGGCGATGCCGATGATTTTCAGGATCGTTTTGAGAAAAATCAGGTTGATGTTCGCTTTGTTGGCCAGCTCTTCCAGCACTCCGATCACGGCTGATATTTTGCCGATCAGGAACAGGAAGATCGTAATGCCGGTGAACGCTGTCAGCAGGAAGGCAAACATCGGCTTCTGCTCCTTGATGATCAGCACCAGCACGGTCGTTACCAACCCGAGCCCTACGATTTGAATGATCTCCACGGGCTTCACCTGCTTTATTGGAAGAGAAAAATCGTCTTGATCTCTTTAAACAAGCTGTCCAGCAGCCGGACCACCATAAAAAGCACGACGACGAAGCCGATCACGGTGACCCAATGCGCCATATCTTCTTTGCCCATCTGCTTCAGCACGGTATGAATCATTGCGATAATGATGCCGATGCCGGCGATCTGGAATATCGCGTTTACGTCCACGTTCATTGGCGGCACCTCACCCTTAAAGCCTGGCTCTGCTTCTAATACATTAAAATGACGACTAACGCGCCCATCAGCAGGCCGAGGCTTTTCCACATCCGCTCGTACCGCTCCCGCTCGTCCCGCGCAATGTCCGCTTCCCCTTGCAGACTGCTGACGGCGAGCCTCAGGTGCTTCACCTGATCCTCGCGGTCCGTCAGCCCCAGCGTAGAGCCAAGCTGCAGCAGAATGTCCCGCTCCGCCGCTTTCATCGACGTCGATTTCCATCCCCGGCTTATCGCCTGCTTCCAGGCGGCCTGTACGGAGCGGCTTCCGGGCTTGCCCAATTCCGCCGCAGCCTCCGTAAACAAAGCGCCTGCCGGAGATTCATCCGCTCTTGCGGCGCGCCGGAGCGCATCCGGCAGCGGCGTGAAGCCGTAGAGGATTTCCGTTTCCAGCCGCTGCAGCATGCGGATCAGATCGGCGATTTGCCTTGGACGGCGCGACAATTGGGAAGCTTGGAAAAAGCCGAACAGCGTGCCTGCCAGCAAAATCAGCATGGCGCCAAGCAGCTTCAGCATGCGGGATCCTCATCCTCTTCGCCGGTTCGTATCATCAGCTCAGCCCCCCTCTCCAAGCCAGCCTGTCGTCCAGCCGCTTGCCTTGCTTGTCGTAGACGGCTGTCTCCGGTCCCGCTCCCGGCGGTCTGGCCAGCACCACGAAGCGGTCGAACACGCCGTCTTCCAGCAGCTCCCGCAGGATCGGACGGCGCCTGAGCTCTGCGGCGTCCCGGCCGTGGACCGTAGCGATGATGCCGACGCCGGCGTGCAGCGCTTCGTGGATCGCAAGCGCATCCTCGGCCCGCCCGATCTCGTCGGCAATCAGCACCTCCGGCGACATGGAGCGGATCATCATCATCATGCCTTCCGCCTTCGGGCAGCCGTCCAGCACGTCCGTCCGGCACCCGACATCGAAGCGGGGAACCCCTTTGACGCAGGCGGCAATTTCCGACCGTTCGTCGACAATGCCGATCTTGAAGGATCGGCGCAAGCCGT
Source organism: Paenibacillus sp. (assembly GCA_031180825.1). Lineage (GTDB taxonomy): Bacteria > Bacillota > Bacilli > Paenibacillales > NBRC-103111 > Paenibacillus_G. The sequence goes on from JAPSLM010000003.1 coordinate 234,757, forward strand.
TGTCCGCTCCTCCCGTCCCAAGCAATCGGGCCAGATCGCGGACCAGCGTCGTCTTTCCCTGCTGCGGAGGGGAGACGATCAGCGTACGGTACACCCGCTCGCCGCCCGGTTCGAGCAGATAGGGAAGGACCGGCTTGGCGGCATTTTTCCATTCCCGGGCTAGTCTTACATTAAAGCCGCTGACATCCTTGATGTACTTTACCTTTCCTTGTTCCAGGACGGTTCGTCCGGCGAGGCCGACCCGGTGTCCGCCGGAAACGGTGATATATCCCCGCTTTAGCTCCTCTTCGAACGTATACATCGAATGCTGCGTCAGCTGCTCCAGCAGCTCCGCGCAGTCCCGGCGCGTCGGCCGGTAGGCTTGCCCGGCATCGGCGCACAAGCTGCCCTTGTCCGATACGAAGCCGCAGCCCGAGGCCCAGACGACTTCCAGAGGCCTCTCTTCGCGGATCCGGATTTCTTGCAGCTCGGATACAATGCGGGTTGGTAGAGTTGCTAGGGTTTGCTGCATATCGGCAGAGAAGAACGGCAGCAGCGACCGGATCATGGCTATCCCTCCAAGCTGTCCATCTTTTACAATCATATGTATGATGCAATCTACTGAACTATGACCGATTACTTTTTTAAGATTCCAATAAAAATACAGCTCACGCCGACAAGCACCCATAGCATCTTGCCCGCCGACAGCTTTTCTGCCATCCCCACAAGTCCGATCGTCGTTGTTGTAAGCAGTACGAGAGGCCCGACCAGCGCCAGCGCCGAATTGACCAGAAGCGCTTTCTCAATCTGGTTGTATCGCAGCATAAGCAGCCCCGCCATAATCTCGATGCTTCCCGAGAAAATTCGGATCAGCGCCATGCTGAGGACGATTTTATTAAGGATCGACATACGTTCCCCCCTCCTTCGCTTTCCTTATCACTGTATGCGGGCTCGTCTTATTTTAGGCTTACGGAGCACACCATTCGCCCAAAATGCATATGCTGACACCGTAATCCAACTTTAAGTTACTGCGAGGCGATACAAGATGGAGGTTACATCACCGCTGCAGTGGAACACCCTGCTCAGCGACCCGACCGGGCGTCGTACGGATAAGCCGCGGGCTTTAGGCAAAACGATGGTCATCGACAAAGGCCTTGGGCTTCATGCGCTTGAGGATTTGCTGCAGACGGCCGGCGTCTATATCGACATGCTGAAAATCGGATTCGGCACCTCGCCGCTTTATCAGACGGAGTTGCTTAGGCACAAAATCGAAATGGCCAAAGCCTACGACATTATCGTCTACCCCGGAGGCACTTTTCTGGAGGTGGCGATCCGGCAGGATGCGGTCGACCATTACTTTGATATGGCAGCTTACATGGGCTTTAGCGGTATGGAGGTGTCGGACGGAACCATCGAAGTGCCCCGGAGTCTGCGCAGCGAGCTGATCTCCCGGGGCGTGAAAGCGGGGCTCACGGTCATTACCGAATACGGAAAAAAGGGATGGGGCTCCACCATCGAATTGGACGAATTGATTGAAACGGTGATCGTGGATACCGGACTCGGCGCTGCGCTTGTCACGATCGAAGGCCGGGAGTCCGGCAAAGGCGTCGGCATCTACGACGCTCAAGGCGCTTGTAAGGATAAGGAAATCGCGCAGGTACTGAGCAAGGTGCCGAGTCCGGGCTTTCTGCTCTGGGAAGCGCCTCAGAAGGAGCAGCAGGTGCATCTGATGCAAACGCTGGGAGCCGACGTTCATCTCGGCAACGTCGCTCCGGCGGACGTCATCTCGCTCGAAGCGCTCCGTCGGGGACTCCGTTCCGACACGATGCTCCTTGGGGGAACGCAGTCCGTGGCCACCGGCTACACGTGGGATTGGCAAATCTGAATCGGGGGAGGTCCGGTTTCCATGAATATACAAGTGATCGCCTCCATTAACGAAGCGAGGTCCGACGATCTTCAGCACAAAACCGTTATCGTCATCGATGTGCTTCGCGCAACCTCCACGATGCTGACGGCGCTGGCCGGGGGATGCCGGACGCTTGTCCCGGTCGAAACGGTCAGCCTGGCGAAAAGCTTGCAGAAACCCGGAGATTTGCTGGGAGGAGAGCGTTCGTGCAAAAAAATTCCCGGCTTCGACTTCGGCAATTCTCCGCTGGAGTATTCGCCTGAAGCCGTATCCGGAAAAACGCTGATCATGACGACGACAAACGGGACCCGGGCGATTCAAAAGGCCAGAAAGGCGGATCACGTGCTGATCGGCGCTTTCCTGAACGCCGGTGCCTGCGCCCGCAAAGCGGCCTCGCTGGATCAGGAAATTGTGATTGTCTGTTCCGGGGCCCAAGACGTATTCTCGCTGGAAGACGGGCTCTGCGCCGGTCTGCTTGTGCGGGAATTGCTCCGGCTGTCCGGCTGCGACCCGGACAGTGCGGCTGCCGCGCAGTCGGTCGGCGATTTCGGGCTGGCGATGCTTCACGCCTACCGGCAAGTGAAGGACCGTCTGACCGACACGCTGTTCTCCTGCGCCGGCGGACGGCGGCTGACCAAGCTCGGCTTCCGTGACGATGTGCCGTACTGCTCGCAAATCGACATATTGCCTTTAGCCCCTGTCGTGCGCGCCGGGAAGCTGGAGCCTGAGCACGCCTCCGCCTCACTTTAGTTCTAAACCAAGCCCTCGTTCATACAATGAAAAAGAATCCAATGGACAAGGGGCCTGGCCATGAACGGAGACATTTTGCTGGTGGCGCTGATTATCATCGGTCTGATCGGTCGCTCCCATATCATTACCACGGCAGCGTGCGTGCTGTTGATTATCAAGCTCATCAGCTTGGATCGGTATTTGCCTGCCATCGAACGGCGAGGGCTGGAGCTCGGGCTGCTGTTTTTGACGATGGGGGTATTGGTTCCGTTTGCCAGCGAACGGATTTCCATTAAAGACGTGACGTCGATGTTCACCACGTGGCCGGGGATTTTGGCCTTGGTCGGAGGTGCAATCGCGACGTACATGAACGGCAAAGGCTTGGAGTTATTAAAAATAGACCCACAATTGATTGTGGGTCTTGTCATTGGTTCCATCTTCGGGATTGTATTCTTGAAAGGCATTCCGGTCGGACCACTGATGGCCGCCGGAATTACCGCTTTTCTGTTCAAGCTGTTTTCGTTCGTCTTCGATAAGTTGCGCTAACTTATCTTCGTTCGGAAGGGCCGCCCACAAAAGCGGTCTGGTCCGAATCGAGACCGTAAGCGCTATGCAGCGCCGCGATGACTTCGTTCAAGCGGCTGTTTTCAATGACGCAGGACGTCTTGATTTCGGACGTGCTTACCAGCAGAATGCTGATGCCGAGCCCGGAGATGACCTCGAACATTTTCGCCGCGACGCCCGGCGTGCTGACCATGCCCGCACCGACGATGGATACTTTGACCAGGTTGGTCTCGGAGGTCACTTGGCGGAAGCCGACTTCCGGACGAATCCCTTCGATGACTTGAAGCGCCTTCTCTTGATCGGACAGCGATACGGTGCAGGAGAAGTCGGCGAGACCGTTCTGGACGCCGCTTTGAACGATGATATCCACATCGATTTGCGCTTTGGCCAAGGCGGTGAATACTTTAGCCAGTTGGCCCGGCTTTTCTTCCACTCCCAAAATACTGATCCTCGCCACATTTTTGTCGTAAGCAATGCCGCGTACTACGATGCCTTGTTCCATCGCCGCTTCCTCCTTCACATTCGTGCCCTCGTTATGATTGAAGCTGGATCTGACGACCAGCCGTACGTTGTAATTTTTGGCGTATTCCACGGCGCGCGGATGCAGAACCGCCGCCCCGAGATTGGCAAGCTCCAGCATTTCGTCGTACGAAATTTCGCTCAGCTTGCGCGCACATTTGACGATCCGCGGATCGGTGGAATAGATGCCGTCCACATCGGTAAAAATTTCGCAGACGTCCGCGTCAATGGCAGCCGCCAGCGCTACGGCCGTCGTATCCGATCCGCCGCGTCCGAGCGTCGTAATTTCGCCTTCCTCCGTCATGCCTTGGAAGCCCGCAACGATGACGATTTTGCCCGCTGCGGTTGCATTGCGGACACGGTCCGGCCGGATATCGGTAATGCGCGCCTTGCCATGAAGCGCTTCCGTATACATGCCGGCTTGCCAGCCCGTAAACGAAACGGCTTCGTGCCCGAGGCTGTGGATCGCCATCGCCAGCAGCGAAACCGAAACCTGCTCGCCCGTCGTCAGCAGCATGTCCATTTCTCGCGCCGGCGGCGTGCCGGGGCACAGTTGTTTGGACAAATCGATCAAATCGTCCGTTGTATCTCCCATGGCCGAAACGACGACGACACAATCGTGGCCTTCGAGCTTTCTTTCCACGATGCGGTTCGCCACCCGCTTCATCCGCTCCGCGTCACCTACGGAGCTCCCGCCGAATTTCATCACTATCAGAGACAAAGCTGCTCACTCCCTACGCAAACTTTTACATAACTAGTGAGTTATTATATCATATGCCCTGTCTCTCTTGAAATAGTAAAATATCAACCTGAGCAGACGGATAATACGAACCCTCCATCTTCTTCCAGCCGCGTCGGCAGCCCCCTTTTCCCTCCGCAGCGGACCGAAGCCAGATGCGCTTGATAAGCCCGGCTCGTCCCCGCTTCGGTCACCACATAGACCCGCTCTTTGCCCAGAGCGCGGCACCATGCGAGAAAGCGGTCCGCCTGTTGGGCAAAGAGCAGGCCCGGCAGCGTATGGATGCCCTGCAGCCACAAATATTCGGGCAAGTCGGCGGGCATCTGCCACTTGGGGAACCGGCCCGCGAGCCGGCCGGGCTCCAAAGGCATGTCGCAAGGCATCGTACGAAAATCGTAACGGAAAGGGTATTGGCGCGGACCTGCGAGCGGGTGCACGAAACGGGCGGCGGACGTCCCTTCGCACCAAAGCTCCGCCGTTTGGAGCATTCGCACGGTTGGACCGGCAACAACCGCGTCCGCGGCCGAAAGCGGCTTCAAGCTTCGCAGCCGAAGCGCGTCGGTTCTGCCTTGCTCCGTAAGCTGCGGATCCTTCATTTTCCGGCTGCCCGGCAAACCGAGCGTATGCTGCGCCTCCCCATGAATGACGAATACCAAGTCCATCATACTCCCCCCAGTCCATCGTATTCATAAGCAAAAAAAAGCATTCCTATGGAACCGGCGCCTCCCCATGCCGCCTGCCGCAGCACCGTCCGGGAAGCTACGGCCGCTTCCGCCGTTCGGCCCATCTCCGCAGCAGCGGCTGCATGGCGAAGGCGTACAAGGCGGCGCTGCCGGCGAACGTCAAGGCGTACAGCCATCCGGACGGGCTCGCCATCACGCCGAAGGAAACCTTGCTTTCCAGAATTTCCCCGCTTGTATAAGCGTTGACGCTCTTCGGCACATGCCTCATGGTAAGAATCATTCCCGAAACGACTTGCACGATGACATACAGCATATGAACGGCCGCCGCAAACAAAAGGGCGTTCCTGATCGTTTTAAACATCCGTCTCTCTCCTTGAATCCGGTTCTCTATAGCTTGTATACCATCCAATGCTCGTCATACGACTTGCCTTCGACCCTCAACGCGTTCGGCTCGGTGCCAAAGATTTCGAATCCGGCCGAACGGTACAATCGAACCGCCGGTTCGTTGACGGTAACCACGGCCAAATAAACCTGCTCCAGCCCGTCTAACGAGCGAATCTCCTCCAGAATACGTCGAAGCAGCGCGGTGGAGACCCCTTTTCCCTGATGGGCGCGATCCACATATACGCCCCACAGCATGCCCTTATGAGCCAGGTTGCGCGAAGCCTCCCGCCGAAAGCCGATCATGCCCATCAGCTCGTCGTTCTCTCGGAACGCCCCCAGAAGAAACTGGTCCGCCGAATTCGGAAAACGGCGGCGAACCTCGTCCATTCCGGTTAACGACGCATCCTCATAGTTCGAGCCGAACGATTCCGGATGCTCTTTCAACGATTTTAACCGCAGGCTCCAAAATGCCTCCGCGTCTTGAAGCTCCAGTTTACGAATGATCATCATGTATCCTCCAATTTTTAAAAAATAGATACAAAAAAACGATTGACTCTGACATTAATGTCACGGTCTATAATAAACCTACGATCGGCAATGCAACCGAAGGAGGGATGGACTCTGAAAATCGGCGAGCTGTCCAAGGCGACCGGAGCCAGCATCCGATCGCTCCGTTATTACGAAAAACAAGGGCTAATCGCGCCGGTCCGCACCGAAAGCGGCTACCGGGAATACCACAAATTTGCCGTAGAGCAGGTCAAAACGATCCGGCTGTATCTGAATCTGGGCTTGTCCACCGAGCAAATTGCCGGGTTTCTGCACTGCGTGCTCATGAACGAAGAAGCGTTCTGCAGGGAAGTACTGCCCGTTTATCGGCAGAAGCTGAAAGAAATCGACGAGCAGATCCAGACGCTGGTCCGGATCAGGTCCAATCTGGAGGAACGCATCCAATCTATTCTGTCAGAACGAACCGATAACGAATCTACAGAGGGAACGAACGATGAGCATTAAAACAAGCAACGATGCCGAATTTTCCGGAGATATCCGCAAATCCGAACTGACGCTGGTCGATTTTACCGCCGCGTGGTGCCCGCCGTGCAAAAGGCTGATCCCGCTGCTGGAGGAGCTCGGACATGAGCTGGGAGAGCGCGTGACGATTCTGAAGGTGGACGTCGACGCTTCGCCGCAGATTGCGTCCCGATTCGGGGTGATGTCGATGCCGACGGTCATCCTGCTCAAGGATGGCGAGCCCGTCGAAAAGCTGGTCGGCTTGAGGCCGAAAGAAACGTACCGCAGCTTGGTTGCCAAGTACTCGGCCGTAACCGCCCGCTAAGGAAATCAAAGCAGGCGGCAGTCATTGACCGCCATCTGCGCCTCTTCTTGTACATCGTACCATATTTTGGAGTAAGGTGAAATTCCCCTCATGCCGGGCGATAACCGTAAAACCGGCGAAGCCAAAAGGGCTGGCGCGCAATCAGCCGCCAGCCTCCATGCTCCACTGCCCCTGCTCGATCGATACGGTCCGGACCGGACGGTCGAACTCCCGTTCGATTCCCTGCTCGACAATAAGCTCATCCGGTTCGTCGTGCTGCGGATCTTCCCAGTCCAGCCATTGCAAGCGGCCGAAGCTGCAGGGACGGGAAGCCTTCCCGTCCTTTATGCGGACATAGACCAAATCGCCTCCGGACAAATAGTTCACGATCGCACGACCTGCACTCCGCCCCGCCGGGAACCGGGTCAGCCAAATCTCGATCAGCCGGCTGCGGCCGGACGCGGCGGGCAGGTCGGCACGGCTGCGCACATGGGAAGCGATGATTTCGGCCCACTGCCGGGTCCAGCGCTTCTTGGTGAACACCTCTGCGACTCCGGTCGCTTTTTGTTTGAATGCCGCGAGCTTCGCCGGATTGTCCAGCAAGCTGCAGATGGCTTGCGTCAGGGCATGCACATTAGGCTCGATGAGCAGGCCGTTGTACCCGTCGATGACGAGGTCCGTCAAACCGCCGACGCGGGTGGCGATAACCGCATTGCCGGAAGCCATCGCCTCCAGACAGGACAAGCTCGTGCCTTCGCTGTACAGCGTCGGGATCAGCGAAATGTCCGCCTGCCGGTAAGCCTGCGGCATGTCGTCAAGCTTCAGCGAGTACCGTTTGATGCGGCCGGGCCACCGTTTGATTTTGACATCTACGTGCCGCACGTCGTCATCGAGTCCTGCCCCGACGAAATGAAAATCGACATTGGGATATTTAAGCAAAATTTGATCGATCACTTCCAGCACGAGGTACAATCCTCTCGCGTGATACAACCTCCTGGGATACAAGATGACGATGCGGCCGCCCGGCTTGTCATAATCGGGTCTTGGCGAGAATTCGTCCGTATCGACGTAGTTCGGAATCACTTTGATCGTGTGGCTCAAAGCGTAATCGACCGTCTGCAGCCAGTTTGCCGAATTCGTATCCACCGACACCAGCGTTCCGCACAACCGGGCCCCTTCGATAAAACGGCGGTTCGTTTCCCAGAAAGCCGATCCGTCCGTATAACTGCAATTCGGGTTATCCCAGCTCACGCCGTGAATAATACCGATGCCGGAACCGCTCGTTTCATAGGGCCACGCGTTGAAAAAGGCGGAATAAACCGTCAATGCCGAACGCTCGGCCGTTTGCTCCTGAAACAACCGATTGTATGTTTTGACGGTGGGGATCGTAAATTGCTTCGCGTGCTGCCCGCCTCTGGATAAAGACACGACGTCGATCCCCCGCACCCGGCGCAGCCAAGCATCATGGCCGTACTGATAGACGGTGAGCGGTACCCCCTGCTGCTCCATCAGCCGGTGCAAATCTGTCAAATACCGTTCCGCTCCGCCATTAAAGAACTTCTCCCCCTCATAATCCAGGAAGGTCACCGTCATCACCGCAGCCTTGCTCGCCGGATCGTAATTGGCATACGCCTTCCAGGCTCCCTGGCGCTCCTCCAGCAGACGCTCCGCTTGATCCGTCCGCTCCGACCATTGGTGGTCTTCGGCAAAACGGGCCCCTTCCCGGCCCGCTATCCCGGCGAATTCCGGAGCCAGAACCGACGCGAGCGCCGCTTCGAATTCGTCGGCGCCTTCCGCCAGACGCAAGATGTCGGTCCGGTACGCCTTCAACTCCAGCAGCGGCGTGGAAACGACCGGAAGGCCGAGCGCCGCATATTCGAAAAATTTGACGGGAGACACGCTGTTGGTCGTATCATTCACCCGGAATGGAATGATGGCCGCATGGAACCACCTTCCATAATGCACCAGTTGGTGGTATGGCTTCATCCCGAGCAGGTGGATGTTGGGCGCATCGAGTTTGTCCCCGGGTATGCCCGGCTTGCCGATGATGACGAACTGCCACTCCGGCTTCCTGCGGGCCAATTCCAGTACCAGCTCACTATCGAACCATTCCTCCACCGCCCCGAAATATCCGATCACCGGGGAGCCTGCCGCGACAAACGGGGCCATGTCTCCGGGAATGAATGCCTGCGGCTTTCCGAAATCTTCGATTCTCGCAGCGTTAGGCAAATAATGGGCATCGGGACGATCCTTCACATACCTTTCCAGCGATTTTGCGGAATAGGTCACGAGGTCCGCTTGGGCCGAAGTTTGTCGATGCTTTTCAAGCATGTTCTCATCGTACAGCGAAAAAAACTCGAGAGCGTCGAGCACATCGTACCAAAGCACCTTATGCGGCAATAGGTCCGCCCAAGCCATCTGCATCAGCCAAGTGCACAGCACAATCACGGATTGGCTGCGACACGCCGGAAGCAAGTACGCCTCGCCGCTCACGACGAAAAGGTTCGGCTCGGCTTCGCGAAGCTGAAAAGGTTTGCCGGTCGGGTCGCAAAAGAAACAGAGATACCCCCGTCCGGCAAACTCTTTCAGCAGCTGCTGCGGACGCTGAAGCGGCTCCCAGGGAACCGCTTCGGGGAATACGACGATGGCTTTGTAAGTTTTGCTCCCCATGATACTCATCACTTCCGCTGCATGCGGATCGATCGGACCATGCAGGAAGCTCGCATAATACTGCTGCCTGTAATGGTATTCCGAACGAAAATGCGGTTTCGTCTCGTCCGCCACCTTCCCTTACCTCCTCTTCGTTGCCGAACTAACCGGCGGCCCGCATTTTAACATAACTGGAATTGCTTATCCACCAGGGCATACCGTTCGAACGGAAGCAGCTCGGGCCCGGCAAATCCCGGAGACAAGCCGCTCCGCCAGGCTTTTGTCCGCCAGAGCATAGGCCCTCTGTGCACGCTGGCGGCTTGCAAATGCCGGCTGCAGCGTGCGATTCCAGCAGCACGCACCGGCTATCGGGAAAGACGGTCCGCACGGATGTTTGCGTATGCTCCGCAAGCGCACGCCGATGCGAGTCCAGCACGATAAACAGCATCTCGGGATGCCTCCCGTCTTCGGCACTTCTTGATTCTCTGTTTACTATATGATAAACACCTATAATTTGTTATCGATTTTTCCAAGGAGGTCTGGCCGATGAGCATCGTCATTTATCCGCCGACTCTCGATTGGGCCTGGATGAAGCAGCGTCCGCAGCAGCTGATGACCCAATTGGCGCGGCTCGGCCACACGGTCTATTTCTGCAATCGAACCCGGTCCGCTCCGCGGGTGGAGTCCGTCGAGCCGAACTTGTTTGTCGTCCATCACCACGAGCGAATCCGAAGATGCTACCCGGGGCAGCCTGCCGCCTTGATCCGCAACGCTTACGATCCAAGCATGAAGCTGCACTTGCAGGACGAAGATGCCGCTGCAAGACGCGTGGTTTCGAAGCGGCGGCAGATCGGGTATGTCGGAGCTTGGGCGGCTTGGATCGACGAAGGGCTGATCGGCCAATGTTCGCTGCTGCCCGGGGCGGAAATGACTGTAATCGGGCCGCAGTTCGACAGAAGGCATCGGCCCGGCGCTTATGGCGGCAAGGTACGGTTTTTGGGGCTCAAGCGGCATGAGGAGCTGCGGGACTATATTCAAAGCTTTAGCGTCTGCATCATCCCTTTCCGCATCACGCCCGTGACGGTTGCGGCCAACCCGGTCAAAGCCTGCGAGTACCTGGCCGCCGGCAAACCGGTAATATCCACGGCGCTTCCCGAGTGCCGGACGATGGCTCCGCATGTGGATGTCGCCGCATCCCGCGAAGAATTTATCCGAAAGGTCGCGGAACGGCTTGACGAACCGGGCGACGGAACGGCCCGCAGCTCCTATGCGCTGGAGCATACTTGGGAGCACCGCGCCCGGGAGATCGAAGCCTTCCTTCGTTCGCTGCCGGAACGAAAAGAGAAAGCCTGATCCGGGTGAAAACCATTGCGTTTTCTTCCGGCGATGCCATCAAGCCCAGACCTCTTCCGCGCCAGATCTCGGCTCCCCGGCGAAACTCGCTGCATCTAAAGAAAAAAGCAAGGAAACCGCCTTTTGGCGTACTTCCTTGCTTTTTGCTTTCTGCATACAGCGCGGCAAATCGAATAATCGGAATGCCCTTTATCCGGCCGCCCGCGAAGAGCGCCGCATCCGGGCCAGCGCTTCCGCCGAGGCGACCGCGTCCGGCACGCTGCGCAGCTCCAGCACCCAAGAGCCGGCGAAGCCGTGATCCTGCGCCAGCACCGTCACGGCTTCGAGCGGCACCGAGCCGGCGCCGAACGCCCAGTGATCGTCCCGCACGCCTCCATTGTCGCTCAAATGCAGTCCGATAACGTACGGCATGACGCGTTTGAGCGACAGCAGGCAGAGCCCCGCGCCGGTCAAATGGGCGTGTCCCGCATCGAAGACGATCCGCAAACGCGGCGAATCGACCGAACGGACGATCTGCTCCAGAAATCTCACGTCCGTGCCCAACAGGTTCGGATACGGCGGTACGTTTTCCAGTCCGATCACGACTTCCGAGCCGGCTGTTGCGCGCAGCGCTTCCCGGACAAATTCCGCCACCCGCTCCGCGAGTTCCGATTCCCGGGCGGAACCGGCCAGCAGCTCCTCCGCCTCGTCCGCTTCTCCCGGATGCACCACGACATAAGCGCATTCCAGCCGCTCCGCGATCCGAAGCGTAGTTAACAGCAGCTCCATCGACGCTCTTCTGGCTTCCTCCTCGTACGCTGCCGGGTTCAAACCTGTGATCGGAGCATGAATCGTCCAGCGAACGCCATGCTCCTTCCCAAGCTGCCGAAGCCACTCGAGCTTCTCCTCCGGCCAATCGAGCAGCTCGATGTGCGGTCCTTCGCCCATGATCTCGATTTCCTTCCACCCGTCCCGGATCAAACGAACGACCGCCGCTTCCAAAGACTCCTCCAGCAGCGCATAAGTCGAAACGGCGCATTGACGCAGCGCTTCCATTGCTTCCATCCCCCTCATCTTCGTAGATTTACTTGATCCCCGACTGAATGAAGCTGTTCATAAACTGGCGCTGGAAGAGCAGAAATCCGGCCAGCAGCGGAGCGATGACCATCAGCGTCGCGGCGCTCACTTCCGTCCACTGCGCGCCCGTCTCGAACGATTGGGCGAAAATGGCCAGCCCTACCGTGAGCGGCCGGTTTTCTACGGAATTCGTAATGATAAGCGGCCACAAAAAGTTATTCCAATGATAGCTGACGGATACCAGCCCGAAGGCGATGTAGGACGGGCGCGCCAGCGGAAAATAAATTTTCCACAGCACCTGCCACTTGGAGCAGCCTTCCATGACGGCGGCTTCGTCCAGCTCCGGCGGGATCGTCTTAAACATCTGGCGCAGCAGAAATATCCCGAACGCCGACGCGAAGTAAGGCATCATAATGCCGAGCTTCGTATCAAGCAGCGACAATTCCTTCAGGACCTTGTAGTTCGGAAAAATCAGCACGTCCGCCGGAATCATAATCTGCACCAGAAACAGCAGAAACACGAGATTTTGGCCGCGAAAGCGGACCCGGGCAAAAGCAAACGCCGCCATCGTCGCCGTGACCATCTGTACGGCAAAAACGCAGACGACGATCAGCAGCGTATTGACGTAGTATTGGGCAAACGGCGCAGCCGCCCAGACGCGGGCGAAGTTGTCCAGCGTGAACTCCAGAGACAAGCCCGGCTGCAGCGCAAGCTGTTTCGGACGAAAGGCCGTGCCGGTCACCCAGAAAAGCGGGATCAGCCAGACCAAAGCAAGCATATATATGAAAGCATGACTTATTTTCAATTTGTTACGCAGCATTCCATCGCCAACCTTCTTTCACAGGGCATTTCCGCATCAATGGTAATGTATTTTTTTATCCAGCCCGAAAAACTGCAGCGCCGCCACGAGCAGAAGGACGGCGATCATAACGACCGTCAAGGTCGAGGCCATGCCTTGATCCCAGAAGCTGAAAGCCGTTTCGTAAATATAATACAGCAGCAGATTGCTTGCGTTGTTCGGTCCGCCCTTCGTCATAATAAGCAGATGATCGACGAGCTTGAACGCATTGGTCAGCGCCACGATGGCGACAAACAAAGTCGTCGGCATCAGCAGCGGAAACGTAATTTTGCGAAACACGGTCCAACGCCCGACGCCGTCCACCTCCGCCGACTCGTACAGGTCGCGGGAAATATTTTGCAGCCCGGCGAGGTAAAAAATCATAAAATACCCGGCTTCCTTCCAAATCATCATGACGATCATCGCGTACATCACGAGCTCCGGCGTGCCCAGCCAGTTGATGTCGCCCTGCCCGATCCATTGAGTCAGCCTGCTCAGCAGCCCGTACTGCGGCGTATAAATGAACAGCCATACGTTGGCGATGGCGATCATCGGGATCATGGTCGGATAAAAGAACGCCGTCCGCACGAAGCCTTTGCCGCGAATCGCCTTGTTCGCAAACACCGCCATCAGCAGCGCCAGCGCCATCGATGTCGGTACCGTGCCGAGCGCAAACCACAGATTGTTGGACATGACCTGCCAAAAAATATCGTCCTTCATCAGATGGGCATAATTATCCAGGCCGGTAAAGACCGGCACCGGGCTCGCCAGATCCGCCTGGTAAAAGCTGAGCCGGATCGTCTTGGCGATCGGATAAAACGTAAACAGGAACAAGAACACGAGCGAAGGCAAAAGCAAAAGCCATGCGAATGCGTCCGTTTTCCATTGTAGGTTGAAGTTTTTGCCGCCCAAAAGGAAGCCTCCCCGCGATCGTTAAAATAAAGCCGTACCGGAGCCCGGGGCGGCCGCCAGGATCACGCATGCCGCCGCCCGCAGTACACCGGGGTACTCAAGATTACTTATTGAACGGAGCGAGCGCCTTGTCCGCTTCCTCCTGCGCTTTCTTCAAGGCGTCCGCCGGCGACATCGCGCCTGTCAGCGCCGCCTGCACCTGGTCGCTGAGCGCCTTCATCACTTTGCCGTTGTTATGTGTGGACAATTCTGCGGCCGCATACTGCAATTGATCGCGCGCGACGACGGCGGCCGGGAATTCGGCGGCGTATTTTTTCATCCGCTCGGTTTCGTAGGCGGATTTGCGGACGGCGACATAGCCGGTGTCGATGCTCCATTGGGCGGCGCGTTCGGATTCGGTCATGAACTTCACGAATTTCCAAGCCGCTTCCTGCTTTTTCTTATCGATATCTTTAAAGATGTAGAAGTTGCCGCCGCCCGTCGGGCTGCCGAAGCTCTTTTGTTTCGGCAGGAAGCTGACGCCGAAGTCGAACTTGGCGTTTTTCTTCACGTTGGACAGGTTGCCCGTCGTATGGTACATCATGGCCGTCTTCCCTTCCAGGAAGTCCGAAGGCACGGTGCCCCACTCGGTCACGCCTTCCGGCATTACCTTTTCCTTTTTCGCCAAATCCACCCAATATTGCAAGCCTTCCACGTTTTCCGGCGTGTTGAACATGACCTTTTTGCCGTCCTCGGTCATGATGTTTTTTCCGTTTTGCAGCGCGAACGTCTGGAACATCCAGTAGGCGAAGCCGGTGACCGGAATTTCGAGGCCCCACTTGCCGTCTTTGGTCAGCTTCTTGGCGTAGTCCTTCATTTCGTCCCACGTTTGCGGCGGTTTGTTCGGATCGAGACCGGCCGCTTTAAACAGGTCCTTGTTGTAATACAGCACGATAGTACTGCGCTGGAACGGGATGCTGTACGTCTTGCCGCCGGTTTGCGAGTTCGCCAGAAACGCGGGGTAAAAGTCCGACAAATACTTGTCGCCGCCTTCTTTGGCGATGAACTCGTCCAGCGGAAGGATGGCGTTCATATCGAGCAGGCTGAACAGCTCGGTCGATTGCAGCACGGCGACATCCGGCGGAGTTTTGCCCTGTACGCCCGCTTGGGTCTTGACGGCGGTATCCGCGTAGCTGCCCGTATAGACCGGCTTGACGGTAATGTTCGGATTTTGCTTCGTGAATTCCTGAGCCATCCCTTCGATGGTGGCGGTCAGCGGCCCTCCGACGGCAATCGGGTAATAGAACGTGAGTTCGACCTTTTCGTCCTTCGTCTCCGCTTTCGTATCCGCCTGATTCGAGGCCGAAGAAGCGGCAGGCGGCTCGGTTTTGGCGCCGCACCCGGCGATCATCGAAATACACAGACCCAGACTTACCATTTTTGCAGTTACGGAACGCATCGTTTTCTCTCCCTTTGGTTGGTTGAATAGGATATACGTCTGCCGGGATCGTCCCTATGGCTTCACTGTAGCAAACGTGTGTGATGTCCTCGTTAGAGCAATGTAAAGCAAATGTTAAAAATCGGAGCGGAGAGCTTCCAGCAAATCTCCCATAGAATCCCAGACATAGTCGGGCCGGATCGGAGACGCGTCCAGGTCGGACCTCGCCGTCACGCCCGTCAGCACCAGCGCCGTGAGCATGCCGCTGCCGAGTCCCAGCAGGATGTCCGTATCCAGCCGGTCGCCCACCATCAGACAGCGCTTCGCCGGAAGACCGCTCCATTGGAGCGCCTTGCGGGCGTAATAGTCCGACGGCTTGCCGATGACAACCTGCGTCTCGGCGCAGCTCGCCGCTTCGATCGCTTTCACCATCGCCCACGTGTCGGGGATGACGTCGCCGTCGACCGGACAATACGGGTCGGGATTGGCCGCGATCAACGCCGCACCGCTGCGCACGGCCTTCATCGCTTGATGCAGCCGGGCGTAGTCGAAATGCATGTCCATCCCGACAAGCACGTGCGTCGCGCAGAACGGGTCCTCCGTTCGCCGGACGCCCAGCTCGTCCAACTCGCGGATCAGCGCCGGCTCCCCGACAGGGTAGACGACCGGATCGTGCAGCTCCGTGAAATAGACTGCGGCGGCATAGGCGGCCGTCACCACCTCGTGCATATGCGCTTCCAGCCCGAACGCCTGCAGACGCGCCTGGCAGTCGCTCCTCGTCCGCGTCGTCGTATTGCTCAAAAACAAAATGCTCTTTCCTTTTTCCCGCAGGAAGGCGAATGTTTCGGCGGCCGCCGGAAGCAGCCTGTCGCCGAGCATGATCGTTCCGTCCAAATCGAAAAAGAAACCG
This sequence comes from Paenibacillus sp., assembly GCA_031180825.1. Lineage (GTDB taxonomy): Bacteria > Bacillota > Bacilli > Paenibacillales > NBRC-103111 > Paenibacillus_G. Next base: position 250,707 of record JAPSLM010000003.1, read on the forward strand.
TCCACTTCCCTCAAATCCGGCAAAATCCTGCGCAGCTCCCTTCGTGATGAAAACACAAAAAAAACCTTTATCCAGCAGAAAGAAGCGGCGCATTGTCATCCGGGCGCTTCCTGCAGCTGCATAAGGGTTTTCTCCTTGTCTCATACCCTTGAATATACAATTAGGACTTCCGACTCTTACTCTAACAGCGTTTTGTCATCGGGATGTTAACGGTTTGTGTAATTTTTGTAAAGGCGCGGCTTCCGGCACGGTGGCTGCCCCTGAACCCGGTCCCCACAGCCTCCGGCTGCCCATCGATACGGCGCTTGCCCCTGCTTGCAGCGCGAGCTCGATCTCCGCGTGATCGTGAATCAGCCCGCCGGCGATTATCGGCATGGAGATGCTCCGGCGCAGCTGGGTGATGACCCGGGGAATCAGACCGGGCATAATCTCCACGGCGTCCGGCTCGCTCTGCCCGATATTGTGAATGCCATGCTCCAGCGCCGACGTATCGATCAGAAACAGCCGTTGGATCGCGGCCAGGCCGTTCTTTTTCGCCTGCTTGACCAGATGGCTCTTCGTCGAAATAATGCCGGTCGGCCGCCAATGCTCCGCCACGTACTTCAAAACGATCGGGTCGCTGCCGAGTCCCGCGATAAAATCGACGTGCAGGAACACTTTTTTGCCTGCTTGCAGCGCCGTCTCCACATACTCCCCAGCCGTGACCAGATCCCCGATCAGCAAAAAGACGACGGGCCACTCGCTGGCGCACGCCGCCTGCAAATCCTCGGCTTTGCGCACCGCGGGAATGATGCGCTTGTCCCCCATGTACTCGTATAATGCCTGCTTCACGTTCTCTGCCCCTTTCCAAGCTCCGTTCTGCGCCATACGCTGACAAACTCCGCGCAGCTCGAGTTCATCTTAGCAGACATTTGTCAGGGCAGTGTTAACGGAGGCGGAAGAGCAGGGGGAAAGGAGATCACCCCCAAATCGCGGGGGCTTGTTTTCTTGACCGTTGGCCGGACCGTTTAACGAGTCAATCATTGCGCCGCCGCTCCAGAATCGTTTCGGGGACAATAGAGGAACTGACGTGCGTTAGTGCGTTCGAATTAGCCGGCCTGACCAAAATAGCGCATCTGCGGTGTCTTAATGCCCTCATGCAAGGGGAGTTGAACATTCTTCGACATGAATAAGTCACCTTGCTTCCTCTATGTTCCGAGCAACATCAAAAATCTTGGCTTAGCGCATCCTCGTTCCTTTATTTTCAAGTCGAGTCAAGGTCGGCAATCATCATCGTGCTTCCTCCGCCGATAATGCATTTGCCGCCTTGGTTCGTCATTGCAAAAACGCGGGACGCTTACGCGCTGCGTGTTTTTTGACTCCCGGGACTATATATCCCCGAGTTGCTTTTGCTTGGCATCCGTCGATCTCGCTTTATGCACCCCTCCGGTACGGAGCCGCCGTGCTGCGGCGTCCAAGGAGCTGTTCGTGAACCGGCATCAACCGGACCGCAAACGTAAATTCGGTCGACGGGCAGTTCCATCCGCTGCCTGAAGCGCAATATCCCCGGCGGCTTGCCGCACGGCGCCCCTTGCATAGCGTTAACGGAGCAGGCCGATAAGGGAAACGATCCCGAACAAAACCACAATCGTCCCCGAGATTCGGTTGATCCATTTCAGCGCCGAGACATTCAAGCGTTCCCTAAATAAGCCGACCGTAAAGCAAAGAGCGAACCACCAGAGCGCCGAGCCTAAAAAAACTCCCGCGACCAGCGCAACCGCTGAATTGATGCTTTCTCCGGCGCTTCCGATGCCTATGCCTGCGAAGATCCCCAGAAAAGACAGGACGGTCATCGGGTTGGCGATCGTCAGTAAAAAAGTGGAAAAATAGGAGCCGAAGAGAGTATCCCCTGACGCTACGCTTTTGCAGGGCCCGATGCCGGATTGGCGAGAATCGTCCGCACGCCCAAGTAACATAGAAAAATGCCGCCGGCCGCTTGCAGCCAGAGCTTCTGCTCCAGAAGCATGTTCATGACCAGCGTCAAGCCGAAGCCAGCTGCAAAACCGTATAGCGCATCCGCCGTGGCCGCTCCGAGTCCCGACAAAAAGCCGTGCAGCCTGCTTAACGCTATCGTTCTGCGAATGCACCGTATCCCAATGGGTCCCACCGGTGCGGCAATCGACAATCCTAAAACGATTCTTTTCCATAAAGCAAAAAGCATCTACTTTCAAAATCCCTTCGCGATATAGTAGGCTGATTATATCACGAGTGCTGCCTGCGGGGACAAAGCTTATAAAAAACGCGGAACGTTTTCGTCCCGCGTGAGTTGGTTGCGATTATCTATACACTTGTGTTCTCCATATACGCTCATCGCGAAAAACGCCGGGGCGCTTCCTCCGCCGCTTAACACACATCACCGGCACGCAGACGTCTGGCCGCTGCCTCGAGCGCTGCGCCCTGCTCGTTGACCGGCATCAGCCGGACCGCGAACGTAAATTCGTGCGGCTCCAGCCGGTAAGGCGGAAGCTGTCCCTGTCCGCAGCTTGCGCTTCCAAGGCCGTTGTGCCGGTAGTCCAGGTGCACGGTAATGAAATCCCGTCTGACCAAATCGGTCGTGTGCTTCGCCTGCTCGATGTCTTCCGGCGTATGCCAGTGCGCGCCGAAATCGAACTGCGGCATCCCGGCGGCCAGCAGCCCCGAGCCGCAGCCGCTCAGAAAAGCGGCCCACCGGACCTCCGAGCGGTTGCCGTTCTCTTGAGGGTACACGTAAGGGAACCCGAGCCCGTCGACGGAGCAGTCATACCGGCCGAACCGGGCCGCCTGCTTGCTGTCCGGGTACGATTCCCCCGGCCCCCGGCCGTACCAGACGACGCGGTCATAGGCGCCCGGCAGCTCCATCCGCAGCCCGATGCGCGGAAGCATCTCCGGCGGTTTTCCATACGGCATCCCGCGCACTTGGAGCTCGACAAGGCCGCTGCCGTGGACCGTATACGTCCATACGGATTCGCAGCCCCAGTCGTACACGGGCGGAGCCGTGCGTATACGACGGGTGCAGCGCACCGTGCCGGAGTCGAGCCGCTCCCACGCGAACGAACGGGCGTCGTCGCGCGCCAAATGAAGGCACGCCTTGCGCCAGTCGGCCACGACGTACATGTCGTTGTCGATCGGCGGCCGCCAAAGCGTGAGCGCGGGACTTCGGCGGAGCAGCGGACGGCCTGCGCCGGTCCACGAGCGGATATCGCCGCGCGCGAGATCGAAGCTGAGCGCGAAGTCCGTGCCGCGCAGGACAAGCTCGCCCGCGCGCTCTTCCGCGAGCAGCGGGTGCGGCGCCGTCGCAGCTGGAAGGGCGCCCGGCCCGGCAGCCGCCCAGCCCGGCAGCTCAAGCTGCGCCCAGGCCACTTCGTGGCCGGATGGCGCCCAGCTCGTGTCCGAGGCGAGCACGAAGCGCAGCTCAAGCCGGTACTCCGCGCCGGGCAGCAGGCGCGCCGGTCTATGCAGCGGGAGCGTCACCACCGCCGTGCCGCCCGGCGGCACGTCCGGGAGCGGAGCGCAGCCGCTCACAAGCGGGGCGCCGTCCGCCGAGACGGTCCAGACGAGCTGCAAATGACTCAGGTCGCGGAAATCGTACCGGTTCCGGATTGTGACCGTCCCTTGCCCCGCATCGAACGCTTCTACCGTTACCGGCTCGATGATCTTTTTGTACTCCAACAGTCCGGGCGAGGGCGTACGGTCCGGCATGACCAGACCGTCGATGACGAAGTTGCCGTTGTTCGGCTCGTCGCCGTAATCGCCTCCATAGGCGTAGTACGTTCGCCCGTCCGCCGTTCTGCGGCTGAGGCCGTGGTCGATCCATTCCCATACGAAGCCGCCGGCGAGCCGGGGATAGTTGCGGAACGCTTCCTCGTATTCCAGCAGCCCGCCGGGACCGTTGCCCATCGCATGCGCGTATTCGCACAGCACATGCGGCTTCTCCTCGTTGTCGCGCTGTCCGAAGCCGATCATTTTCTCTACGGTCGAGTACATCGTGCTGAATACGTCGCATACCTTCGCCTCGCGGTCGCCTTCGTAATGAATGAGCCGCGTCGGATCGGCGCTGCGGCACCAGGCGGCCATCGCCTCGTGATTGCAGCCGAAGCCGGATTCGTTGCCGAGCGACCAGAAAAGGATGCTCGGATGATTTTTATCCCGACCGACCATCCGTTGCATCCGCTCGACATAAGCTTTTTCCCACGCGGGATCGTTGCTCAGCCGGTCGGCATCCCCCACAAGCTCGAAGCCGTGCGTTTCCAGGTCGGTCTCGTCCATGACGTACAGCCCGTACCGGTCGCACAGGTCGTAGAACCGCGGATCGTTCGGGTAATGCGCCGTCCGCACCGCATTGATGTTGTGCCGTTTCATCATGACGACGTCCCGCTCCATCGTCTCTGGCGTGACCGCCCGGCCGCGCTCCGGATGATGATCGTGGCGGTTCACGCCGCGCAGCCGGATCGGCTTCCCGTTGACGAGGAGTCTGCCGCCCCTTACTTCCACCCGGCGGAAGCCGACGCGCGTCGGCACCACTTCGAGCGTCTCGCCGTCCGCCGTCTTGAGCGTGAGCAGCAGATCGTACAAAACCGGCGTTTCCGCCGTCCACGGGCGAACCCCGCTCAGCTGCGCCCGGAAGTGCGCCGCCGCTTCATCGCCGCCTTCGCTCCAGCCGTCCACGGGGCAAACGCCGGATGCGGCCTCCGTCCCTTGTTCCCCATCCGTCAGCCGCCACTCCAGCACGACGTTTCCCGTCATCGTCCGCTCTTTAGCCAGCTTCACCCTCACGTCCAGCAGACCGTTGCGGCCGTCTTCGTCCAGATCGGCAACGACCGTGTAATCTCTTATATACGTCTTCGGTTGAGCAACCAAGGCGACATCGCGAAAAATACCGCTCAGCCACCACATATCCTGATCCTCCAAATAGCTGCCGTCCGACCACTGGTATACCTGCACCGCCAGCACGTTCCCGCCCTCGCGCACAAACGGGGCAATCGCGAACTCCGACGGCAAGCGGCTGCCTTGACTGTAGCCGACATAGCTGCCGTTCAGCCAGACGTGAAAAGCGCTGTCCACGCCTTGAAACTGCAAGAATATGTTCCGGGACAGCCAGCTCTCCGGCAGCGTAAACGTCCGCCGGTACGTCCCGGTCGGGTTGTCAGCCGGTACTTCGGGTGGACGGACCGGGAACGGATAATACAAATCCGTATAATGCGGCGCGCCGTACCCGTGAAGCTGCCAATGGCTCGGCACGGCGAGCCGAGCCCAGCCGCTGTCGTCGAATTCCGGCATATAGAACGAGGCCGGAGCCTCCTCGGGACGTGCGACGTAATGAAACGCCCACTCGCCGTTCAGCAGCATAAACCGGTCCGAGCTGCCCCGGTCGTACGTGAGCGCCGCGTCCGCAGCACCGTACGGAATGAACGAGGCGCGGGCGGGCAGCCGGTTCCGCTCCAGTACGTTCAAATTTTGCCAATCCCGTCTTGCCAGATGGTCGCTCATGATAAACCTCCAAGTATTTTCATCTTATTACTCAACTTTATAGATGTTGTGCTGCATAAAACGGGGTTGTTCCCTTCCCTGCCGCATTCCCAGCCGCAAAGCCGCTATTTAATCCCCGTCTGCGCGATGCCTTCCACGATGTACCGCTGCGCGCCGAAAAATACGAGCAGCGGGGGCAGGCAGATGATCGACGTCACCGCCATCACGGACGTCATATCGACGCCGTGGACCCCTTTGAACTGGGCGAGCCCGAGCGTCAGCGTATATTTGCTGGAGTCGTTCAGGAAAATCAGCGGCCCGAGGTAGTCGTTCCACGTATCGAGCATGTTGAACACGCTCACCAATATCAAGGCGGGCAGCATCAGCGGGACCATCACCCGGATAAAAATCCCGAAATCGCTGGCCCCGTCGATCTTCGCCGCCTCCTCCAGCTCCGTCGGAATCGTCATAATAAACTGCCGCAGCAGAAAAATATAGAACGCCGAACCGAACCAGGCCGGGACGATCAAAGGCTTGAGCGTATTGATCCAGCCGAGAAAGTTGAATTCCATATACAGCGGAATCATCGTCACGTCCCACGGAATCATCATCGTCGCCAGCACGATCAGAAACAGCGCATCGCGCCCCGGAAACCGGTAGCGCGCAAAGCCGTATGCCACCAGCGAGGAAGAGATCAGCTGCCCGATATTGCACAGGATCGTCACGGTCAAGGAATTTTGCAAAAACGTATTGAACGGCTGAATCGTCCACGCCTTGACGAAGTTGCCCCACCGAATCTCCGATGGAATCCATTTGGGCGGATACATGTAGATTTCGTCCGGCGCTTTCACGGCCGTCGTCACGAGCCAGAAGAACGGCATCAGAAACAGCAGCGAAAAAAAGACGAGCAGCCCGTACGTGAGCGTTTTTTTCATCTCCGGTCCCTCCTTTCCCCAACGTCTTTAGCTAAGCGGCTTTCCGCCGCTTGCCCGCCCGCTTCGTTTTCACTTCGCCCTCGTAGTACACCCACATGCCGGTTGAGCGGAAAACAAGCATCGTCAGCGTCAAGATGAGCAGAAACATGATCCACGCATTCGCTGCGGCGTAGCCCATATGAAAATATTTAAAGGCATTTTCATAAACGTACATGGCGTAAAAATACGTCGAGTTCGACGGCCCCCCGCCGGTCAGCGTCAACGCCAGCGTCAGCTGCTGGAACGCGCCGATGATCGAGGTGACGAGGTTGAACAGGAGCGTCGGGCTGAGCATGGGCAGCGTGATCCGGAAAAAACGGGTGAACACGCCGGCCCCGTCGATGGATGCCGCTTCATACAGATCGCCCGGGATGTTCTTCAGCCCCGCCAAAAAGATCAGCATCATCGAGCCCTGCGCCCACAAGCTCGCCCCTACCATAGCCGCCAGCGCCCAGCCCGGCTCCCGCAGCCAATCCGGTCCGGCAATGCCGACGAGCGACAAAAAGTAATTCAGGATGCCGTACTCTCCGCTGTATACCCAAGCCCAGATCATCGCAAGCGCAACCCCGGAAATAACGGACGGCAGATAAAAGATCGTGCGGAATATTCCGCTTCCCCGTACCTTTTGATTCAGCAGCACGGCGAGCAGCAGCGCTACCGATAAATTAAGCGGTACAAAAATCGCGGCGAATTTGAGCGTGACGCCGAGCGACTCCCAGAAAAGCGGGTCGTCCGTGAACATTCGGGTATAGTTTTGCAACCCGACAAACGTACGCTCTCCGGCAATCGGCCAGTCGTACAAGCTGATCACCAGCGAGAACAGCAGCGGCCCCAGCGTGAAGGAAACGAAACCGATCATCCAAGGAAGGACGAAGAGGTAAGGCGTAAGCCAGCCTCTTCGTTTCAGTCGGATGCCCGGCTTGGCTGCCTGTCGAACGGCTGTCGTATCCATAGGTCCATCCTTCTTCCGTTTTTCGCCTGCCGGCTTTATTTGAAAAACTTCTCCGAGTCTTTGACGGCCTTGTCAAGCGAATCCTTCGCATTCTGGCCGAGCATAATCGTATTGATCGCCGACGTAAGGTTGCGGTTCACTTCGTTCCATTTCGGATTCAGCAGGAACGCCGGCGTGTCGTCGCAAGCCTCCAGCATGTTGTAGAACGATTGGTAAAGCGGGTCTTGGTCGAGCTTCTTCTCGGCTACGACGCTTTTGCGCACCGGCAGGTCGGAGGTCCGCAGCTTGATTGCCTCATCGGATGCGTAATATTTGACGAATTCCCAAGCCATTTCCTTATTCTTGGACGATTTGGAGATCGAAACCGCGGATTCGGCGATAACGCCTTTGAGCTTTTTGCCCGGGAAGGCCGGCATGATGACCGTGCCGACGTCGATTTTGGCTTCTTTGAAGCCGTCCAGCGGCCACACGCCGCTTTCCCACATGGCGATCTTGCCCGCTTTGAAAATGTCATCTCCGGATTGCTGGTTTTTGCCGCCGACAATGACGGCCGTTTTCTCCTTGATCAGGCTGCCGAACATTTGCAGCACCTCGGCCGTTTCTTTGCCGTTCATGAACCCTTCGATCGACTTGCCGTCCGGGCTGATGAAGCTGCCGCCATTGCTCCAGATAACCCCCTGCAGGTCGTACGGATCGTTCTCCGCCCGGACGCCGAAGCCGTACTGCTTTTTGGCGGGGTTCGTGAGCTTCTTCGCCGTTTCCTTGAAATCGTCCCACGTCCAGCCCGCTTTCGGATACGGCACGTTCGCTTCGTCGAACAGCTTCTTGTTATAGTACATGACGCGGGTCGTAAACCCGGCCGGCATACCGTACGTTTTGCCGTCAATCTTCACGTAGTTGAACAGCCCGGGATAAAAGTCGTCCGGCTTCAAGCCGGCATCGGCGGCCATCATCGCATCCAGCGGTTCAAGGTTCTGGTAATAAGTGGGAAAATCCCACATATACATCACATCAGGCGCATTGTTCGCTCCGATCGAAGCGGCCAGCTTCTGGTCGAAGCCGTCCCCGTACGCCTCTACCTGCACCTTGACGCCGGGGTGCTTCGCTTCGAATTGGCGCGCGATCGTCTCCTGAATTTTGAGCAGATCGCCCGTATCCCACGTGGCAAAACGCAAGGTCACCTGCTTGCCCGGTGCGGGCGTCTGCGCCCCCGTTGCGCCGTTCTGCGGCTCGCTTGCCGGCTTGCTGCACCCGGCGGCCAGGAAAGAAGCGGACAATATCGCTGTCGTAACAAGAAGCATCCTTCGTTTCATTTCGAATTCCCCCTGAACGTCTGTTAGTTAACCGCTTACATGCTTATTGTAATGGGAGTAAAGCGCATACAAAACGGAGGGATGTTCGGAAAAGCGTGCATCATCGGCTTCACGAACGGCCTCTGCCAAGCAAAGGTGTCTTTTCGTACGATGGCAGCCGTGTTTTTAGACGACGCTTCGTTCTTCGCGCCGCTCGCTCCGGTATTGGCTCGGCGTTTTGCCGGTGCATCGCTTGAACCATTTGCTGAAATATTTGGCGTCGGGCATGCCGATCTTGTCCGCGATTCCCTGAACGGTGATCCCTTGGGCGCCAAGCAGCTCGCAGGCGATTTTCAGCTTCGTCCGGTACGTGAACGAGACGAAGCTTTCGCCGACCGTCTTCTTGAACAGCGTGCTGAAATGGCTGCGGCTCAGCCCCACCTCTTGCGCCACCTCGGAGACGGACAGCTGGGTATCCGTATGCCGGACGATGAGCTGCACCGCCTCGGCAATCGGAGCGGGCCACTGCCCGACGCTGATGCGGTACCGCTTCTCCAGCTCCATCTGCCCGCGGGCTTTGCGTACGGCGTCGATCCACGCCTCGCGTCCGGCCAACGGCGCGAGCCGGGACCAATGCAGCTCCGGCCGCCCGGCCTTGTGCTCGCTCAGCCGGCCGTCCCATTCGCGCTGCCGGCCTTCGGGCACAAACAGCAGCAGGTGCCCGTCCCCGAAAGGCAGCACCTCGCAAGGCTCGCCCGCCGCATCGCCGCGCAGCTCCTGCACCAGCATCCCGCCGCATTTCCCGGGCGCTGAGATGAGATACAGCGCGGTCGGCGCATTCATCCAGCTCCACGCCCCATGAAGCAGCCGGTCCAGCTCGGCCGGAAACCGGTCGCCGACGCCGTACAGCCATTCGAGCAGCAGCCCGGAAATCGCGGGAGCGGCGGAGTGACCGGCGGCTTGCCGCGGAGCCTCGGCGCCGTCCTTGCCAAGCTCCTGACGGAAGGCGGCCAGAAATTCCTCCAGCTCCTCGTCGTTGAACGACGTCTTCAGCAAATAGCCGGAAGCGCCCAGCTTGATCCCCCGCTGCGCATACTCGAAGTCGCGGTGGCAGCTGAGCAGCAATATTTTGGTCCGGGGCTCGCATGCCTTCACCTTGCGGGCGAGCTCGATTCCGTCCATCTCGGGCATCACGATGTCGGTGATGACCACATCCGGCCGGTGCTCCAGAAACGCTTCCCAACCCCGTCTGCCGTTGGGCACGTCCGCTACGACGGTCATCCCGTACTTGTCCCACGGTACCGTCGAAATCAATCCACGGCGGATAATCACCTCGTCGTCGGCAATTAGCACTTTCATCGGTTTAGCGTTCATGCGATTCCCTCCTTAGCTTTAATTGGCAATCGGATAACGATGCGGGTCCCCGCTCCCAGCGCGGACTGAACGGACAGCCCGTAAGCTTCGCCAAAATGCAGCTTGATGCGCTCCTCCACGTTGCGCAGGCCGATGCTCCGGCGTTTTCGGACGCCGCCCGGGTGCGGCAGAAGCAGCTGCTGACGCGTGCGCTCGCTCATCCCTTTTCCGTCGTCGATCACGGCGACGAGCACGTCCGTGCCGTCGGCTTCGATGCGCAGCACGATCGTCCCCTCCCCGTCCTCAAACGCGTGAAAAAACACGTTCTCCACCAGCGGCTGCAGCGTCATCCGCGGAATGTCCACGGCGGACAGATCGACTCCGGCGGTTTCGATCCGGTAGGCGAACACGCTGCCGTACCGCAGCTCCTGCAGATTCAAATAATGATGGATCACCTCAAGCTCCCGCTCCAGCGTGACGACCTCCCGGTCCACATTCAGGTTGCCGTCCAGCACGTTGGTTAAATGATAAATCATTTTGTTCACGTCGGCGGCCCCTGCCAATCTGGCCTTCCATTGGATGGAAGCGAGCGTGTTGATGAGCAGATGCGGGTTGATCTGATGATGCAGCGCGCGGAGCTCGGCTTCTTTTTTCTGGCGTTCGACCTGTTTCATCTCGTGAAACAGCGTTTGAAGCTGCCCGACCATCCGATTGAAGCTGTGGCCAAGCAGGCCCAGCTCGTCTTCGGACTCCACGTCGATCTGCGTATCGAGATTTCCGAGGCTGACGCGCCGGATCGATTCTTTCATTTTCTTGACCCGCTTGAGCAGCGGGGCCGAGCACATATAGGCCAGCACGAACGCCAGCACAATCGACAGGCTGACCGCAGAGAACGTAAAGGTGCGGATCAGCAGCGACGGCTTATAAAATTGCTCGTACGGGGTCCGCACCTCGATCGTCCAATCCGTCTCGTCCGAATGCTTCGTCCAAACGACATCGTCGTCCCGTTTCGCAAACGAACCCTGCGTCTGATAGACGGTTTTGCCGCCCCCCGTGATCGTCAGCTGCGAGCCGGTGTCCTGCTCGAATTCGCGAAACAGCCGAAGCAGCTTGTCGGCGTTCGTCTCGATCAAAATGCTGCTGTTCTCCAGCACCCCCACCTGATTGCGGATGCGGAACAGCAGGCCGATGACTTTTTCCCCGGGAATGCGGGCCGTGTCCGTGTAATGGTTCGGCTCGTACAGGTCGAAGCGGTAGCCGTCGGCATCGTTCCGGTACCAAGGCTCCGCCTGGAGCAGGTCGAAACGGATGACCCGTTCGCCGTAATAATAGCCCGATTTTGTAATCAGGAAAATGCCTTTCATATCCAGCGTCTTATGGGCTTTCAGATACTGCTCCAGCTGCTGCTCCTCCTGAAAGCCCTTGTACGTCGTCGGCACCTCTTCGTGCAGCACCGTAAACTTCGGATCGAGCAAGTACGACAAAATATCGCTGACCGTATACTTCATTTGCCCCAGGGTCGAATCGATCTGAAATTGCAGCTGCGCGGCGGAGTTTTCCCCGTAGCGGCCGAATTGCTCATTGATCGTCCCTGACGATTTGTGATACAGCACGTACCCGAGCGTCAGCAGCGGAAGCGCCGCGGCAAGCGCAATGAGCAGCATCAGCTTGGTCTGCAGGGTGCTTCGGAACCCCCGCGGCAGCTTGAATCCGTTTCTAAGCAGCATGGACATCCCCCGCAAGCAGTTGTTATTGCAATTTCGAAAGCGCTTTCCAGGATTATTATACCACGCCCCGCAGACCGCCGGCATCAAGCCCAGGCCCTGCACCCTCCGGTAACTTTCCCCTTTGCGGGCACGCTCCATGATGCAAAAAGCCGGACTCCAAGGCGGATTCCGGCTGCTGCTCACATTGTCGGGATCACCCCGGCTTTATTTTGGGCTTAGGACTCGATACCGGCCTCAAGCGGGGCGGTCTTTTTGAGATAAGCCCGCCAGGTGATGCACCACTTCGCCGGGTCGTCGAAGCTCGATTCGTCGATCCGGTGCACGGTGCTGTTGTGCGGGGCGCTGCGAACGATGTCCGGCTGCTCGTAGGCTTCCTTGGCGATCTGCTCCAGGGCGCTCACGTATTCGTCCAGGTCTTCCTTGGAATACGACTCGGTCGGCTCCAGCGTGAACGGCTGCGGCACAATGTACGGATGATGGCTGGTCCAGTAATGGAGACCGAAGTCGCACATGCGGCGCTGCACGTCCTCCGTCGTAATGCCGGTTTCCTTAGTCAGCCGCTCCCAGCTGTAGCGCACCTGCTCCAGCCGTCCGCCCTTGACGTATGGAGCGCTGGCGCCCGGGATTTTCAGGATGCGGCTGTACAAATAATTGTTGTTCAAGACCGCGACCTTCGCCGCGTCCAGCAGCCCTTCCGGTCCCAGCGCGCGAATCCATGCGTACGCGCGGAGCACCGTCTGAGCTACGCCTTGGAACATGCGGACTTTGCCTATGCTCTGCGCGGGCGAACGGTTCAGCGTGTAGCGGGTGCCGTCCGTTTCGACGAGCGGGCCGGGCAGGAACGGCGCCAGCCGCTCTGTCACCCCGAGCGCTCCCGTCGCCGGGCCGCCGCACATATGGGGCGCGGCGAACGTTTTGTGCAGGTTGAAAAAGCACATGTCGAAGCCCGCTTCCTTCGCCCGGGTAATGCCGAGCAGTCCGTTCGCATTCGCCTGGTCGTAATAGCAAATCCCGCCTGCGGCGTGCACGAGGTCGGTAAACTCGCGAATCCGCGGGTTGAAAATGCCCGTATCCTCCGGGTTGGCAACAACAAAGCCTGCCGTCCGCTCGGAGATTGCCCCCCGAAGCGCTTCCAAATCCGGGAATCCGTCCTTGTCAGGATACAGCGTAATGATTTTGTAGCCTTTGACGGCGGCCGTTGCTGCCTGCGAAGGATGGGAAAATATGGTCGTGATGATTTCGTCCCGCTTGTCGCCCTCGCCATTCGCCTCGTGATAAGCCCGCACGATGGACGCCATCGCAAACAGCGCCTGCGTCCCGCTCCCCGGCTGGAACGTAAACCGGTCCAAGCCCGAAATTTCGCGCATCGCGAGGTCCAGGCGGTGATATACCTCCAGCATCCCCTGCACGGTCGACTCGTCCTGCAGCGGGTGCAGCTCGGTTATTTTCGGATTGCGGATCAGCATTTCATTGACCCGCGGAATGTATTTCATCGTGCAGGTGCCCTGCCCGATCTCGACGTTGAAGTCCGAGCCCAGCGTCTCCTGCGAGAGGCGCAGGTAATGGCGCAGCACCCGGGCCTGCCCGATCTCCGGCAGCGCTGGCGGTTGGCTGCGCAGCATGCCTTGCGGCACACAAGCTTCGGCGTCCCCTACGGCAGCTGCCACTTCCTCGCTGACGGACGGCGGGATGACTCCACGCTCGCCCGGCTGATGCAGCTCAAAAATGACGGGTTCGTCCCATTTGGCCTGATGAAATTGACGCACGTTCCGGTTTCTAGGTATCCGTTTCATAGATATTCGCCTGGCTCCCTTCTTGCCCTCGGGCTTACAGAACCGCCTTCAAAGCGGCCGCAAGCGCGTCGATATCTTCTTTCGTATGAATTTCGGTCACGCAGTAGAGTGCGCATTGGCCCCAGGCCGGAAATTCCCCGGACAAATCCTTGCCTCCGAAGATGCCGTGCTCCAGCAGCCGCTTGTTGATGTCGCTCACCGTGCGCCCCGCCCCGTTGAAATCGACCACGAACTCTTTGAACGACGGCGCCTGAAACCGGATCTGCACCCCTTCCAGCTCCGCCAGCCTGCTCGCCGCATAGCGGGCCTGCCGTATGATCGTTTCGCCTACCTCGCGCATGCCATGGGGTCCCATTAAGGCGAGGTAGACCCCTGCCGTAATCCCCCAAAGCGACGTCTGGGTCCCGACCGATTCCTTGCCCTTCTCGCGCTTGGCAAAGGAAGTCCGCTCATAAGCGACGTCCCCGAAGCCGTATTCGCCTTCAACGAAGGTCGGAGCAAGGCCGAACAGGCGGGACGGATATTCCATGACGAATTGCTCCTCGTCGCGGGTGGCGATAAAGCCCGCTTGCCCGCCGCCGTACTGCATGCGGATGCCGAGCGGCTGCAGGTCGCCGCAGACGATGTCCGCGCCGTACCGGGACGGCGGCTCAAGCAGGCCGAGCGAGATCGGATCGACGCCGACGACGAACAGCGCGCCCGCCGCATGCGCGAGCCCGGCGATTTCGCGGCCCTGCGTCTCGATCTGTCCGATGTAGGACGGATTCTCGATATATACGGCGGCCGTGTCAGCCGACAGCCTAGCCTTCAGGTCGGCCATGTCGAGGAGCCCGGTGTCAGGTTCATAATCGACGAGCACGCAGTCCATCTGCGGCGACAAATAGTTGCGGATGACCAGCAGCCGCTCGGGATGCATCGTCGCCGGAAGCAGCGCCGTGCGGCGGCCGGTGATCCGGCCGGCCATCCGCAGCGCGGTGGAGGCGGCCTGCGCCCAGTCGAACGTCGGCACGTTCACGACGTCCATGTCGACGAGCTCCGCCAGCAGGCTCTGGTACTCGAAGAGCGCCTGGAAGCGGCCATGATCCTCGTAAGGCTCGCCCGCATACGCGGTGACGAACTCCGAGCGCTGGTTGATCTCGTCGCAAACGGCCGGCACGAAGTGCTGCCAGCAGCCCGCTCCGAGGAAGCTGATCGTTTCCTTCGCGCTCGTGTTGCGCTCCAGCAGCCGTTCGACGTGGCGCTGCAGCTCGTACTCGGACAGCGCCGGCTCCACCTTCAGCGGGCCCGCCAGACGAAGCTCCTTCGGCACCATGCGGTACAGCTCATCGATGTCGGAGACGCCGATCTCGTCCAGCATCGCCCGCTGAACCTCGGGCACCGTGTTGGGGATATACGGATGAGACGTTGATTTTTTTCGCGTGGCCATACGCACGATTCCTCCTTTTTCGTTATGCCAGTCCTCCGCCGTCGACGACAAGCACCGAACCGGTTACCCACAAGGACATGCCGCTCGCGAGAAACAGCACCGCGTTGGCAATGTCGTCCGGCGTGCCGATGCGCTTCAGCGGCCGTTCGAGCGCCGATGCCTGCACGAACGACTGCTCTTCCCGCTGCAGCTGCTTCGCTTCGTCCCGCAGCAGCGGCGTATCCGTATCTCCGGGACAGACGCAGTTGACCCGGATCTGCTGGCCGCCGTGGTCGATCGCCATCGCCTTCGTCAGATTGACGATCCCCGCCTTTGCGGCGCAGTATGCAGCGGCCCGGTCACCGCCCTTCAGTCCCCAGCCGGACCCGGTGTTGATAATGCTGCCTCCTCCGCCTTCGGCCATGAGCGGAACCGCGTATTTCGAGAGCAGGAAGGCGCCCTTGAGCGAAATATCCACCACCGCGTCCCACTCTTCCTCCGTCATTTCAACGACCGTACGCCGCCGGATCACACCTGCGTTATTGAACAAAATATTCAATCGGCCGTACTCCCGGCGTATCGCTTCCACCGCCGCTTCGCAATCGGCCGCCGAGGTCACGTTGCAGCCGATAAACCGGGCTGCGAGCCCTTCGCGCCGAAGCTCGTCTGCGGCTTGGCTGCCGGCCTGCTCGTTCACGTCGAGGATAACGACGGACGCTCCGTGCCGTGCCAGCTTTCGCACCGTGGCGAGCCCGATCCCGGAAGCGCCTCCGGTGACCGCGGCGACTTTTCCATCCAGCGCAAGCAATTGTTCTGTCATTTGCATTTCCCTTGTTCCCCCTTAGCCTCGGACAAGCTTAATTTAACTCGCTTACGCCCCATACTCCCGCGCCAGCAGCAGAAACACGCTGGACGTCCACGTAAACGCCCGGTCCCGCAGCCCGCGCCCTTCGAGCGCGTCGAAGTTTTCGGCCATGCCTGCGGAAGCCGCCATCCGGCAAAAACGCTTCGCGACGTCGGCCGCGAACCGCTCCTCGCCCGCCTCCTTCAGCCCTTCCACGAGCAGCAGCATGACCGGGGCCCAGATCGGCCCCCGCCAGTAGCCGTCCGGCGCGTACAGCGGGCTTCTGACGCTTTCGGTGGCGAAGCCGTGGGCTGTCAGAAAGCGCCCTTCCTCGCGCAGCCCTTCGATCAGCTTGCACAGAATCGGCTCTGGCAGACGCTTGCCCAAAATAACGGGCAAATATGCCATCAGGCTGTCGCCCTCGTCGGCTCCCGCATGCGTGCCGGATTGTACGGCTTGGAAGCGGTCGCCGCGCCAAAAATGCTCGATCATCCCCGCCAACAGCTCCTGCGACCGGCGCTCCCATTGCTCCGCTTCCCCGGCGCGTCCCAGCCTGGCCGCCACTGTCGCAAGCGTTTCCATTTGTAAAATAAGAAAGGCGCACAAATCTGGACTTTCCACGGGAATCGCCGCCAAAAAGACCGTGCTGTTGTCCCACCCGGAGTCGTTGCCGTGGTTGTACTGCGGGACGCCGTCGCGGTCGTCGTCGCGGTAATCGAACCACCACTGCGTCCAGCGGGCCAGCGGCTCGTAAATTTCCGCAAGCCGCTCCGTCGTAACGGCATCGCAACGCTTCATCAGCCATTGCAGCGTCCAGCCGTGGATCGGCGGCTTGCAGCAGCTCCACAGCGCATATTTGTCGTTCATAAAATCCGGCAGCATCCCGCTTTCGTCCTGCCGGTCAAAAAACATCGCAAACTGGTCCCAAGCCAGATCGGGATCGGCCTCGGCAAGCGCCATCGCATTGAAGCAGTGGTCCCAGCCCAAATGTTCGTCATCCAGTTTTTGGACATATACATCGCCGGCCGGGGCAAATACCCGTCGGCCTGCACGACGCAAGACCAAGTAATATAAGCTGCCAGCTCCTCGGCTTCGGTCCAGACCGCGGCAACGGCAGGCATCCGGCTTCGCCAGGCAGCGTACTCGCCGCGCACCTGCGCAAGCCCTTGATCGAACGATCCGGGGCGCGGCGGGCGCGGAACGGTACGGTATTCCTCCAGCGTCAGCTCCAGCTTCCCGTCGCCGCCGGGTACGCCGTCGAACGCAAGCCGCTGCGCCTTCACCCCGTCCCAGCGAACGTCCTCGCGAATCGACCCGGCCGCCGGAGAGAGCAAAAACCGGCGCTCCCGCACGAAGCTGTTGAACTCCCAGCCCCGCTCCCCTAGCGGAAACGCATAATCGTATGCGCCGGGTGCGCAGGTTAACCGCAAGCCGACCCCCTGCGTCCGGACACGTATGAAATCCGGTTCCGGTATGCACCATTCGGCTGTCCCTTCCTCCGCTTCAAGCCGCAATAGCGTCGGAGACGCGAAGCAAGCAAAGGGAACGGCTTGGCCGCTTGCCAGCAGCTCGATTCGGAACACGGCTCCGATATCGTTATCCCCGCCCCGCACCAGCCTCAAGTACAGACCGGCCTCCCTATCGGGGCGTTCCGGAAGCATCGAAAAGGCAAAATACGAACCGAAACGGCTGAACGGCACGGTATGAAGATCGAACAGCATGCGGATTCCGATAGCCCCCTCGTCGTGTTGATAACGGCTCTCTCAAACGAAAAGAGAAAGAGAGCGTTTACATGAATTATAAGTAAAATGGGTTTCCCGCAAAACGGCTTTCTGTTCGCTGCTTCGTGTCTGTTTGCGCGTTTTTCCACACGGCGGTCCCAGAAGCCCGCCGGGGTGTCATTTTGTTCGCTGCTGATCGTAAGTTTATCCTGTACATGCTCTTTGCCCGCTACCAGCGGATTGAGGCAGCAAAAAAAGCCTGAGCACGGCGAACACCGGACTCAGGCAATCTATTTTTCCAAGCTTCATTTCCCAAATTCCAGCATCGTACCGGCGATAATTTCCGCAGCCAGCACGACCTGCCTCAGCTCCACCCATTCGTCCTTCGTATGGGCTTGCTCGATCGAGCCCGGTCCGAACACGACCGAGGGGATGCCTGCCCGGGCCAGCTTGCTCGCATCCGTGCCGTAAGGCACGCCAAGCGGGCGCACTTCGCCGATTTTCCCCGCAGCGGCCGAAGCCACAAGCCTTACAATCTCGCTATCGGGGCTGGTATTCATAGGGTAATCCAGCACAAAGGGAGGATGAACGATGACGTTCAGCCCGCCGTCCTCCGCCGCCAGCTGAGCCATCTCCGCCCGGATGTCGCGCCATACTTGCTCGCTGTCCTCGCCGGGGATCGTCCGGCGGTCGATGCGGATGAGGCACCGCTCGGGAATCGTATTCGGCGCCACGCCGCCTTGAATTTGCGTCACGGCAAGCGTCGCCGGACCGACAAGCGGGTGCGCGGCATGACGCAGCCGGGCTTGCATCGCCCCCTCGATATGGGCGACGACCTTCATCATGCCGCTGATCGCGTTGACGCCTTCCTCGGGCTTTGAGGAATGAGCGGAGACGCCGACCGTCTCGATCTCGCAGCGGACGACGCCTTTATGCGCGACAACCGCCTGAAGCCCGGTCGGCTCCCCGACAATGGCGGCGGCATAAGCATGCCCCGCCTCCAGCACGTCCAGCACGCCGAGATAGTTGACCTCCTCGTCGACGGTGGCCGCCAGATGGACCGGAACGGGCGGCTTGACGCCGTTCCCGGCGAACCACTCGACAGCGGCGAGCATGGCCGCGAGCGATGCCTTCGTGTCGCAGGCGCCGCGGCCGTACAGCTTGCCCCCGCGAATTTCCGCGCCGAACGGATCGACGGTCATGTTGGCGGTCTGCACCGTATCCATATGAGCCTCCAGCAGCAGAGCGGGCGCATCGCTGATCACCCCGGGCAGGATGCCGATCACGTTCGGCCGGTCCGGTCGCACTTCCCTGCGTTCGGCTTTCAGCCCGAGACGCATGAAGAAAGCTTCGACATAGTCGGCCATCCCCCGCTCCGGCACGCCGTCTTCGAAGCCCGGGTTAACGCTTGGAATCCGCACCAAATCCTGCAGCAAACGGGCAACGCGCTGCTCGTCTATCATTACTTTCATTTCGCGGTTCCCCCCGATCCTTCGCGTTAATAATTGCAGCCCCGCGCATCGACCTTAATGCGCTCCGTCACAACGCCGTTGCGCACGCCGTAAATCGCATCGTTCAAATTCGGAATGACACACGAATGGTTCGGAATGATTTCAATCCGCTCGCCAATCGAAAGGGACTCCTTATCCGGATCGAACCGCAGCATGCCGTGCTCTTCGTTAAGCGCGGCGATCGCAACGTCCGGCTTCCCGACAACGATGCCGAAGCCGTCGCCATGATGCGCCCGGTCGCTGGTCAGCGCCTTGGTCCCCGCGTCGATCGTCGCCATACCCGGCAGCGGCAGGCTGACGACGGTAGCCGCGACCCGCAGCGCGCAATCCGCTTCTTCCGCGAGCCCCATCTGGACGGCCGATACGTCGTTGAAAATATAGTTGCCGGCCCGAACCTCCGTCACGCCTGCGGCGTGCTCGCACATTTTGGCGGTGGGCGTGGAGCCTGAGCTGACCGTGTTGACGGCGAAGCCCGCTTGGCGCAGATCCGCAACGACCCTGCCAAGCATCTCCGATTCGCCCCGCACCGCAGCGGCGACCGCGGCGGGGTCCCCGCTCCGGTAGATCAGCCCGAAATAAGCCATCAGGCCTTCGATCTCGATGCCCGGCAATTCGCGCAGCCGCAAGGCAAAATCGACGATGTCCCGGCCCGGCTGCCGGCCGCCGCGATGCAGTCCGCCGTCCAGCTCGATCAGAACGGGCACCGGCTTGCCGGATCGGACTCCGACGTCCGAGACGCCCTGCGTCCCTTCCCAGCTGTCGACGGTTACGGCCACGGTAATCCGGCGATGCAGCCGTTCCAGCCGTTCAAGGTTGCGCTCCCCGATCACGGGAAAGGCGATCAGAATATCGTCAATGCCCAAGTCCGCGAACGTTTCCGCTTCCGAAAGCTTGGCGACGGTAATGCCGACGGCTCCGGCAGCAAGCTGCATGCCCGCGAAGCGCAGCGATTTGTGGGTTTTGATATGGGGCCTGTGCTTGATCCGATATTGCGCCAGCTTTTGCGACATGCGCCGGATATTCCGTTCGGCCGTATCGAGGTCGACGAATGCGTACGGCGTCGCCGGCGGTTCGGGATAAAGCGCTTCAGGTTGATGTGTCATGACGTTTCACCTCGTAATCCGATTGTGGGGAAGCATATTTGTCCCGGTATTCCTGGGGTGTCAGCCCCGTGTGCTTTTTAAACACGTTGATGAACGAATGCGCCCGCTGATAGCCGACATCCGCCGCGATTTCGTAAATTTTGCCCGGGGTATGCAGCAGCAACCGCGCCGCCTTCTCCATGCGGAGCCGATGAACGTAATCGCTTATGTTTTCGCCGGTTTCCCTCTTGTAAATTTTGGAAATATAGACCGGATGCATGTACACATGCTCGGCGATCGCCGTCAAGGAAACGTCCTCCGCCAGCCGCCGCTCGACGAACAGCCGGACATCGGCGATGAGCTTCGTCCGCGAGCGCTTCGTTTCGCTTTCGGTTTCGCAGCGCAAGCTGCTCATGAGCGCCACCGACCAGTCCTGCAGGTGCCGGGCGGAACGGTACGGCACGCCCTGGAGCAATTGGTCGTAGCCGGGCCCGATCAGCTCGGAGAGCGGCCGGCCGTTCTTGTGCGCATAGGAGGACGCCGCGGAGGCGATGGCGAAATAAGCTTCGAGCAGCAGCTCCTGAATGCAGCCGTTCCTCGTTTGCAGCTCGCCGAAAATGCGCCCGATCCGCTGCTCCGCCGCATCCCATTGGCCGGCCTCAAGCAGCTGGGCAAGCGACGGGAGCTCATACAGCGAAGCGAGGGAGCGCAGCTCCGTCCCTTCGGGCAGCCCGTCCGCCGCGCTCAGAATCAGGTCCTGCTCGTTCCCGACCCTTCTCCGCAAAGCCGACAGCGTGCCGTCATAAAGCGAAGACAAATCCCCGGGGAACGCTCCTTCCCGGCTGATGACAATTGTCGCTTCGCCTTTTAAATAGGCGTGGATGGCCTCCTGCAATTGCTCGGCCGTACGTTCGAGCGCTTGCTGCCGATCCTCCTCCCCTTCCTCGATCGCTTCGGGCGATACGGCGAAGACCAAATAATCGTACGTATCTTTGCCGGCCCAGAGCTTAAAGCCCGGCGCGAACAGCTCTCCGGCGATATTGGCCGCCGCGTACTCCACAAGCGCAAGGCTGTGCGGATCGTAGCCGTAGAACGGCTTTTCGAGGCGGACGAGCAGCAGCGATACCGGCTTCCCGAACAGATCGGGCACGCCGAGCATCTCCATTTTTTCCCGGAGATCGGCCTCGGGATAACGCCTGCCGAGAAGCAGCTCGCCAAGCAGCGCGCTCCGCAGCTGCGGCAAGTTTTCGCGCAGTGTCCGGGCGATCCGCTCCTGGGAGATGACCGCGTTCCATTCCTCCCGGACCTTCTCGAGCACGTTCGAGACGGTATCCAGCAGCTCTTTGTCGGTTACCGGTTTGAGCAAATAGCTTGCGGTGCCGTTTGCGATCGCTTCCTTGGCATAGTCGAACTCGGCGTAGCCCGAAAGCAGGATGCATTTCGTTTTGGGCCGTTTGTCCCGGATATGCCGGGAAAGCTCCAGCCCGGACATTCCCGGCATCCGGATGTCCGAGATGACGATGTCGATCGCATGCGCATTCAGCACCTCGAGCGCTTCGAATGCCGAATAAGCCTTATGCACGGCGGCGATGCCGATTCGCTCCCACGGGACAAGCTCGGCGAGACGTTCCACCACGTGGGCCTCGTCATCCACGATCAATAGCTGCGCCATGCTCCGAATCCCTCCCCCATGTCAACGTGACGCGCAAACCGCCGAGCGGACTGTGCGAGAGCTTGAGCCCCGCTCCCTCGCCGAAGACGTAGCGCAACCGCTGGTGGACGTTCCACATCCCGAAGCCCGAAGCGGCCTCCTGCGGCAGCGCAAGCTGCTGCTCCATGACGGCGATCGACTCGTCCGTCATGCCGAGGCCGTTGTCGTCCACGACGATCCGGCACAAGCCTTCGCTCACGCTTCCGGATATCCGGATGACACCTTCTCCCGGCTTGTTCTCGATGCCGTGAACGATAGCGTTCTCCACGATCGGCTGCAGCAGCAAGCGAGGGATGGGCAGCTCCAGCATCGACTCCGGGACGTCGAGCTCGCAGCGAAGGCGTCTGAGCCGCAGGTTATGAATGGTCAAGTAATTGGCCACAAGCTTCATTTCTTCGTCAAGCGCCGCCGTCCGGTTTTCCATGCGCGTGGTGTAGCGGTAATATTCGGCGAGGTTTTGCGCCATCGCCACGACCGACCTCGTATCCTCCAGCATCGCGGTATTGATGATAAAGAAAAGGCTGTTATATAAAAAATGCGGATTGATCTGGGCCTGGAGCTGCTTGAGCGTCGCTTCGTGCAGCCGGATTTTCTCGGCATATACCCGCTGCACCAAGTCCTGAATCTGCTCGGCCATCTCGTTAAACCGGTCGATCAGGAAGTCAAACTCGTTATTCGGCCGGTAACGAATGCGTGCGGACAGGTCCCCCTTCTTGAGCAGCCTCACCCCGTTCAGCAGCTTGCCGATCGGCTTCTGGACGTTGCGGTAAAGCAAATAAGCGGCCAAAAAGCTCATGCCGAGCAGCAGGCCGAGCGTCGCATAGAACAGCAGATTCGTCTTGCGGATCGGCGCCAAAATGCTGTCGACAGGCACGTAATCGACCAGGTACCAGTCCAGCTGTCTGGACTTGACATAGTAGACGGCAACCTGCCGTCCGGCGACCATCGCGACAAAATGACCGCTTTCCTGAAGCGATTGTCCGTCCAGCATGGACACGATGGCCTGCACGGAGCCTTCGCTCATCGTGGCACTGCCGATCGGAGAGAAGCCGTTCCGGTACAGAAACGGATCGCCTTTCCCGCCCGTTTTCACCTGATCGAGCATGGCGGAGATGTTGGCAACCGGGAAGCTGACCTGAATCATCGCTTGGATCGCGGCCGGATCGGTTGCCCCCAGAGGGTCGACGATCTGGCGGGTGAAGCGGGCTCCCGGCGTCCTGGCGTCGCCCCGCACGGTCCCGTCGTAAGTCCAAGTCTTAAGCGGTGCGAACTTGTCGATGTCCGCAGGATCATAGGATTTGAATATATTAGAAGAAACGACAAGCTGGTCTTTGGGCAAATAGACCGACAAATCGTTCGTCCAGGCGGCGGAAACGCTCTGCAGGCTGATTTTCTGCATCAGGCGGGTCTGCTCCTTCAGCTTGTCGTACGGCTTGTCCGATCTGCGGTCGACAAACTCGCGCAAATAAGGATCGGAATTCAGAATAACGGGAAACATCGCAAGCTGTTCGACCGTCGTATCAAACTGCTGCAGGAAGAAGGATAGCCGATTGAGGCTCGAGGACTCCATTTCTTCCCGCACGACGTCCACGCTGACTTGATTCGTATAAATGTACAGCAAGAGCACGGGCGTAAGCAGCAATGCAATGAGCATGAGTACTTTGGTGAATATCGTTGGCTTTCCCGTCATGTTGTCACCGCTCCTTGCGGAATTGTAGTGTGCGCCAGCCATCCGATTCCGATCCGCAAAAGCCGCCTTTCGTCCGCCACGACCCGCTTCGGCCGCCCTGGTCTTCTATCCTTTCACCGCCCCCGCCGACAAGCCGCTGACGATATAACGCTGCGCAAGCAGCGCGATAATGAGCACCGGCAGCGTAATGATGCAGGCTGCGGCCATCAGGGCGCCCCAATTGATTTCGGAGTAGGACATGAAATTATAGACGGCGACGGGAAGCGTTTTCGTACGGTCGCCGGCCAAGATGATCGAGAACATAAAATTGTTCCACGAGAAAATAAAGGATAGCAGAGAAGAAGTAATAATGCCAGGCCCCGAGATCGGGAGCACGACGCGCCGGAACACTTGGGAACGGGTGCAGCCGTCGATCAGACCGGCCTCTTCGATTTCAATCGGAAGCCCCTCAAAGAATGATATCATGATCCAGATGATAAAGGGCAGTCCTACCAACATGTGGCTTAAAATGAGCGACGTAAAGCTGTCGACGAGACCCAGCTTCGAAAAAATGATAAACCACGGAATTAAAAACGTAATACCGGGGATGATCCGCGCCACAAGAATGACAAGCCCCAGTCCCTGGAGACGGTAGCGGGCGATGGCGTATGCCGCGGGCAGCCCCAGAATTAGCGAGCCGATCGTCGAGCCCGCCGCCACGAAGAAGCTGTTCCAGATGAAGACCAGAAAATCGTATTGGCCGAACACGCTTACATAATTTTTCACGGTAGGCTGGAAGACGAAAAACTGGCCGGTCGACATGATCTGCGACTGGGTCTTGAAGGAAGCCAGCAGCATCCAGATGAACGGGAACGAGAACGCGAGCACGACGAGAAACGTCAGACCCGACAAGACGGCGTTGGTGATTCTTTGTTTCTTTTTCTTCATGTCGCTCCCTCCAGACGTTTGCGGAACCAGATCATCAGCAGCGTGAAGCCCATCACGAGCGCGAAAAATACGACCAGCAGCGACGAGGCCATCCCGAGCTTGAAGTACTGAAAGCCGAGCGTGTACCCGTAAATGTTAAGCGTCTCGGATTTCATGTTCGGGCCGCCCTGCGTTGTGGAGTAAATGATGTCGAACGTTTTGAGCACATCGATCAGGCGCAGCATGAGGGCGACCATAATCGTCGGGCGCAGCATCGGCAGCGTCAGGTGCACGAATTTCTGCCAGGCTGTCGCCCCGTCCACATCGGCGGCTTCGTAAGGCTCCGACGGGAGCGTCGACAGCCCGGCCATGACGATGAGCGCAATCATCGGCGTCCATTCCCAAACGTCGATCACGATGAGCGAAGGAATCGCCTGCGTCGGCGATGCGATCCAGAGCTGCGGCTCCAGGCCTAGTGTCTTGAGCAAATGATTGGCTAGGCCGATGGATGGCTCATAAATCAGCACCCAGACGAGCCCCATGGCGACGGGTGTCGCCACCATCGGCAGCAGAAACAGCGTTTTGACGAAATTTTTGCCGCGAAAATCGCGGTACAGCAGCATGGCGATCGCGACGCCGAGCACCGTTTCCAGAATCAGCGCGCCGGCCGAGAACACGAACGTATTTTGCACGGACTGCCAAAACCTGGAATCCGAAAGCAGCGCCGTATAATTGGCAAGCCCTACCCATTTCGGCGGCGTCGCCGACGACATGCTCCATTCGTAAAAGCTGATGCGGACCGTATATAAAATAGGGAAAACCATCATCAGCAGGACGAACAAAACGGCGGGCATCGTATAAATCCATTTGAGGTTCCGGTCGAACCAGTTCGTCGGCATATGCATCATCCTTTCCGCTTCGAGTTGTCAAGCAAAAGGATGCGCCCGCCAAATGGGCGCATCCTCCATTCCGCACGCTTAGTTTCCTCTTTCCTTGTCAATCAGGGCTTGAAACTCCTTGTTCGCCTGATCGGCAGCGGCTTTGATGTCTTCGCCGGTAATCGCTTTCTGAACGATAGCCCCGATGATGTCCCGCGCCTCGCTGACTTTATCGACGGACGGCACGGAATGGTCGACGCCGCCTTTTTGCGTTTCCTTGGTCACTTCGGCAAGCTCTTTCGGGAAGGCGGTGATGCCTTCCGGGCTATCCCACACCGACATGCGCGCTCCCGGGTTTCCTTTTTTCTGGGTGGCGGTCACGGTCTCCTTGCTGGTCGCCCATTGGATAAAGGCCCATGCGGCGTCTTTCTTGGCGGATTTGGCATTCATCGCAAGGCTCCAGGAAGTAATGTTGAACGGCTTCGAACCGTCCTTGCCTGCCGGGAAGCTGGCGAAGCCGACCTTGTCGGCGACCTTCGATTTCTCCGGATCGGTCGTGTTCTTGAAGAGCGAATTCGCGTCCGCGAAGAAAACGGCCTTGCCCTGCGCGAAAACGCCGATCGCTTGCGGCCACGACATGTTGAGCACTCCGGGAGGGCCGAAATCTTTCAGCAGCGTGGCGTAGGTGGTCATCCCTTTGATCGCTTCCGGCGTATTGACGGTCGCCTTATCGCCGTTCATAAAATCGCCGCCTTCGGAGTAGATGAACGACGAGATTTGCGAGACGAGCGGAGAGCGCTGGCCGCGGGCGGCAAAGCCGTACAATTCGTTCTTCGGATCGTGAAGCTTTTGGGCGGCGGCGAGCAGTTCGTCCATCGTTTTGGGAACGGGGATGCCCGCTTTTTCCAGCAGGTCCTTGCGGTAGTATAAAATATGCTGCTCCGTAATAATGGGGATGCCGTACAGCTTTCCGTTCACCGTATTGGAGCTGACGGACGCTTTGGAAAAGTCGTTGAAATCGTAGGCAGCGTCCTTTTTCAGGTAATCGTCAAGCGGCGCAATCCAGTCGTTCTTGACGAACATCCGCGTTTGCTGGAGCGGGCTCATCATGAAAACGTCCGGCGTCTCCGACGCCGCCGTCAGCTGCACGGTCAGCTTTTGCGCCAGCTGGTCCTCGAAAAAGCTCTGCACGTCCACCTTCATCCCGGTGCTCGCTTCGAATTGCGGAAGCAGCTCTTTGATCGCTTCTCCCCAAGGGTGATTGGCGGTGACGATCGACAGCTTCTGCCCGGCGAAAGGCTTGTCCGGATTTTGTCCGGGGTTGTTCTCGCCCGGCTTCGTTTCGCCGCCGCAAGCGGCAAGCAGTCCTGCCGACAGAACGGAGACGAGCCCGGTCTTCAGCGCGCGATTCATCGTTTGGTTCATGTTACGACCTCCCTTATAATGTTCATGCGGCGGGATTCGTTCGAAAGCGCTATCATTTAAGTGTTCCCGCTATATCTCAAGCCTAAACGATTTCGGTCAATGTTGAAATAACGCAGATTAAGCATTCATAACGCAGGTTCAACAAATCGCGGGAACAAAAATTGGGCACATCCGCCGTAACGGACAGCTCCTACTCCTTGTAACGAAGCGAAGTACAATAATAAGATAGCGAGCTTTCATACCGGAATGTACCCATTCCTTTGACCGTATGGTCCGGTTCAACGATAAGATTATCAGCGTAGTTCGACCGCTCCGGCTTCGGATTATGGCGGGTTTCCAGTTCCGAAAGTTTATTTTCCGAACAGTAGAGCTCGGTCAGAAGCGGATTGCAGCTCAGATCCAGGAGTGGGAGACTTCTTTCGGGGGAACGTTAAAGTAAGCTGCTTGCACGATTCTTGCAAGAGCCGCTTGCGAATACGTCAAAAAGCCCCCACCTTGGGCAAGATGGAGGCTTCCACTAGTCCGCGATAAGGATCTCGATGCCTCTCTCTTTCAGCTGATGAATCCAGTCGGCTTGACACCCTTTATCGGTAATGATCATCGAAATGTCCTGCAGCGCCGCAATGCGGGCGAAGGTCGTTTTTCCAAATTTCGAATGATCGGCCAGTATGATCGACTCCTCGGCTCGTTCGATCATTTTGCGCGAGACGCTCGCTTCGTTCAAGTCATAATCCGTAATCCCTTCGACGAGCGAAATGCCGCCGACGGAAATGAACGCCTTGTGCACCTTGAACTGCTGAAGCATCGCTTCGGTCAGCGATCCCCCGACGGATTGCTGGCTCACGTTAACCGCCCCGCCGGCAAAAATAATCCGGCCCTTGAACTGCTCCATCGCCAAAAGCAGCACCGGCACGGAATGGGTGACGACGGTCACGTCGGGCCGATGCTGCAAATAACGGACGATTTCCATAGTCGTCGTCCCGTTGTCGATCATGATCGTCTCGCCCTCTTTGATTAGCGAAGCCGCCAGCTTGCCGATGGACGTTTTGGCGCGGTTGTTCATCTGCTCCCGCTGGATGAACGGCGGCTCCCAGCTGTCCATGCGGGTTTTGACCGCACCGCCGTACACTTTTTTGAGCAGGCCTTCCTTCTCCAGCCTGTCCAGATCCCGCCGGATCGTTTCCGGCGACACGTTCAATTGCTCGGCCAGCGCATGCACCTGCACTTTTTCGTCCTGCATCAGCCGCCCCAAGATCGTTTTTTTGCGTTCCTCAAACGTTAATGACACCGCCGCCCCAACCCTTCTTTGATTTATGCTTATTGTTGAATGTTTATGTTGTTTATTGTTTTATGGTAACGTCCCGCTAGGGCGATGTCAAACGGTATGGTATCATAAAACGAGCACGATTTCCTCCCGGAGACGAACAGAAAAGGCAGGTTGAAACCGATAAAACTATGATTTGTATGCAGCAGAAACAAGTGGCGGAGTTTGACGGCAGAAAAAATCTTTCAGCGATGCAACGGTTATGACGTCCGGTCCGCAGGGACGGAGGAACAGGCCCGAATCAAAGTAACCGAGGGACATATCGGCTGGGCGGACCTTATTTTTGTAATACCAGAAGTTCCCGCATGCCGTCTCAAGGAAAAAGCCGATTTGTCTTGACATCCCGGACGACTACAAATATATGGACGAGGATCTAATCGAGATTCTCAAATCCGGAGTTTCCGAGCACGTCGAACTACCGGGCCATTGAGCCCGGTAGCGGCTTAATCTTTTCGTTTATACATGCGAAGCGCGCTGCGGCAAGCCCGTTTCATCCGGTCCAGCTGCCCGGAGAAAAAGGGCTCGGGCTTTGCGATCGCCTGCTGAAGCGGTAAGATCCGGCACTTTTTTTCCTTGCCGTCCTTCGCAATACATACCCATGTCGGGATGTACTCGACCGCTTCGAGCCGGACGGAACCGCGGGATGCTTTTCGAAGCTTGATGCGGACGATCAACCCGGTTAAAGCGGCATCCTTGCCGTGCAGCCGGGTGGAAATAAAGTTGCCCAGCGAGTAAATCGCGAACCGTTTTCTCGTCCGGCCGCCGATGTCTTTCACCGTACGGCACACTGCCGGCTGAAGAACATGCGGATGCGAACCGAGCACCACATCGGCCCCCTGACGAAACAAAAAGCGGACCAGCTCCTTTTGGTGAACGGCCGGACTGTGATGATATTCGTAGCCGCAGTGCATGCACACCACGATGAAATCCGATATTGCCCGCAGCCGTCTCAGATCCTTCCTCATGCTCGCGCGGACAAGCTTTTTGACACCGGCCGGCTGGCCCTTCGGCACCGGTATCCCGTTCGTGTCTCTCGTATAAGATAGAATGCCGATGCGAACCCCATCGACCTCTTGAACGCAGAGCGATCGGGATTCTTGCCGGTTCCGGTATGTTCCGGCATGGGCGATTCCGTTCTTGTCCAGCACTTCGAGCGTCCGTCTGAGCCCGCGCAGGCCGTAGTCCATACAATGGTTGTTGGCCGTAGCAAGCACATCGAAGCCGGATGCCTTCAGCGCGGAGGCGAAAGCATCGGGACAATTGAAGGTCGGATTGCCGTTCTTCGGATTGCGCTTCGTCCTCGTGTAGCCGTCGTCCGGCCCCCCGGCGAAGGTCGTCTCGAGATTGCCTATCGTCAGATGCGCTTCCCGCAAATAACGGGCCACCGGCTCAAACGCCTGCCCGAAATCGTAGCGTCCGTTTTTATTATCGGCTGAGCCGCCCTGTTTGTCACCGGTACGCATCAATCGAATCAGCAGCGGCTTCATCAAAAGATCGCCGACAGCGGCGATGGTAATCTCACGCGACATGCTATCGTCCTCACTATAACTGGGCTAAAATGCTCCATTCCACGATATGCAAGGCTCCCGGATAGGTTCGGCCGAGAAAAAACGCGATTATTCGCTTTGCGGTCTCTTCGATGCCAGAAACTCCTCGTTCACGATATTTCGAGGCGATCCGTTAACATATCCTCGGATGGTGTCCAGCAATTCCGCCATGTTGGCTTCCCGGGCGGTGTCCGTATACCACGCCGTGCCGGGGGTAAATACAACATTATCGAGTCCATATAAGGGATTGCCGGCAACCCTTACCAGGTCGTCAAGGCCTGCGCCGGCGATTTTCGCGTCCCGAAGGAGGGTGAATAACGCATCCTCGTCGACCAGACCGCCCCGGCTCGTGTTGATGAGCAGGGCCGTCCTTTTCATCGAGGACAGCAGCTCGGAGGTGATCATGCCTTTCGTCTTGGCATGGAACGGCACATGCAGCGAGACGACGTCGCTTCGCCGCATCACCTCGCGGATATCCGCCGCTTCCACCCCCGGGACGGCCCTGCCGGAACGGTTCGCGCCGATCACATGCATCCCGAAGCCCCGGGCGATTCGCGCCACCGCCTGCCCGATGCGTCCCGTGCCGATCAGCCCCAGCGTCCGGCCCGCCAATTCGCCTGCCAGGAAAGGGCCGTACACATGGCTCTCCCCCTGCCGGACAAGGCGGTCCGCCTGAAGGATGCGCCGATTGACCGCGAGCAGAAGCGCAAACACATGCTCCGCCACCGCTTGCGCCGAATACGTCGGACAGTTCGACACCGAGATTCCTGCGGCGCCTGCAGCCTTGATATCGACCAGATCGTATCCCGTCATGACTAAAGCGATGTGGTTAAGCCTCGTCAGCTTCGCGAACGCCAATTCCGGAAGCCGCGTCCACTCCACAATCGCAATGTCCGCCTCGGACAATCGCTGAACGGCGGTCGTCAGATCAGGCCGATCGAAATAAACTTCGAACGCTCCGAGCCGCTCCATCTCCCGCACAAAATCGTCCGGCAGGTAGGTAGGTTCATCCAAATAAACGATTCTCACGCTGGATCCATCCCGTTCGTCATAAGTGCCGATTTCAGAACTTTGCAAGCCTCGGCGAACATGTCGGGGCATCGGGCAAGCGCGATCCGGATATATCGTTCTCCCTGTCCGTGGTCGTGCCAGTAGAAATGGTCCCCCGGCAAAATCCCGAGCCCCAGCCGCTGCAAGCGGTCCACCATGTCCAGACTGCGGATTTGAGGATCTGTGATGCGAAGCCATTCGACGCTGATCGTCGAGTCCGGATTATTCAAGTGAAGCACGGAGGAACGAATCGCAGCCCGCAGCGTCGTTCGATTCCGGTCAATCGTTTCCCACAGGACGGACTGCAGCCCGTGCCGCGCAGTGTCCTTCAAATACTCGATCAGCAGCTGCAGGATGAACGGCGAAACGTTCAGCAAAATATCGTTGTGCAGTTCAAGCACGTCATCGGCCAAATCTTCGCTCATCGCCAAGATGCTGCATTTCAGATCCTGGGTCGGCCATGTTTTGCCCGTATCCTCCACCATCAAATAGCTGATGTTCGCCCTCTCCAGCAGCTCGTATTGATCCCATGAAGGCTTTCTCGAAAAAAATCGGAACGTACAGTCGACGATCAGCAGCTTGCCGTATCGGCCGCACAACGCAACAAGCTTCTCCCATTCTTCCTGCGACAGCTCGAAGCCCGTCGGATTGTTGGGCAGCGTAATGAACACGGCGTCCGCCGTAAGAGCGGCAAACGTCTCTTCCATCCGGTCAAGCCTGAGCTCCTCTTCATGCAGCGGCGTCAAGGGTACGTTTCGTCTCTGCAGCAGCGTCGCCAAATTGTCGAAGCAGGGATGCAGCAGCGCGGTGCTCAACCCCCGCGATGCCAAAAAGGTCGCGATCAAATCGGTCGATAGCGACGCCGAGTAACAGAACAGCGTCCGGGTAAGACCGACGGCGGTCGGCTGTCCGGCCAAGGTGTAGAACTGACGGCGGAATTCGTCTTCCAACTCCGATTGCCTTGCCGCTTCCGCCTGATCGAACAAATCGGGCAACCGCCGGGTAATTTGCCGCTGCGCATCGGTTTGCGGCTGATGGGCATGGCCGTCGGCTACGTTAAACAACTGGTTGATGCCGATCGATTCATACCTCGTCAGATTCGGCATCCGCTCTAATGATTTCACTCGTCTCACTCTCCATCTGCAGAATAAAAGGGTTAGTCACCTTACACCATATGGGTGATCCCCCTGCGCCGGACTCGCACAAACGCCCATTTTTTCCCGCATACCCACTCCATCCGGCTGCTTCCGGCGTAGACTGGAGCATATATTCGCTGTGAAAAAGGTGGGATTTGCATGCCGCATCGAAACATTCCCGTCATCGCCGTGACCGGCAGCGCGGGAAAAACGACCACAAAAGAAATGATCGCCTCCATCCTGCGGGGACGATGGAACATTTTCAAATCGGCGTCGAACTGGAATTTGCCCGCGAACACCCGCAAGCACGCCAAGCAGATTCATGCCCGGCACCGGGCGGCCGTACTGGAATTCGGAATGCTTCGCAAAGGCCATATTCGCAAACACTGCCAGTTGATTAAACCGGGCTACGGCGTTATTACCAATGTCGGCACGGCGCATATCGGCAATGTCGGCAACCGGGTCCAAGGGATCGCACGCGCGAAATCGGAGCTGATCCGTTACATGCGGAAGACCGGAACGCTCGTCCTGAACGCGGATAACGCAAATTCCAAGCTGCTGTCCGTCAAAAGGTTTCGAGGAAGGCTGCTGAAGGTCGGCATCCGCAACAAGGCCCACTACAAGGCGCACGGCATCCGGTCCCTGGGCAGAGGCATCGCCTTCCGGGTTCGGCTGAACGGAAAAGAGGAGAGATTTTTCATTCCGTGTATGGGGGTTCATAACGTGTACAATGCGTTGAATGCGATCGCCATTACACACAGCTTGGGCTTCACGGCAGGCGAAATCCGCAAAGGGTTGGCGAAATATCCGATTCCGTACCGCAGGCTGGTCCGAACGGAGCTGCCGAGGCGAATCACCTTGATCGACGACACGTTCAGCTCCAATCCCGATGCGACCAAGGCCGCCCTCGACACGCTGGCTTTGGTAAAAAGAAAGCGTAAAATCGCCATCATCGGCTATATGAAGGATATGGGAAAATACGCTCGCAAAGCTCACCTCGCGGTTGGAAAGTACGCCGCCGGAAAAAGACTCACCCGGCTCTATACGGTCGGAAAGCTCGGGAGGTACATCGCGTCCGGCGCCAAGAACGCGGGCTTCCCCGCAACCCGCATCCGCAGCTTCGCATCCAGACCGCAGCTTCATAAAGCGCTTGCCGGGACGATCAAGCCGGACACCGCGATTCTGGTCAAGGGCACTCATTTATTACAGCTGGAGAAGACCGTCTCCTTCCTGAAACGACGCTTATCCCGCAAGCGAGCCTGAGCTTACCGGCCGTCTCTGCCCGGTCCGCGGCTTGCGGTACAAGGCAAGCCGGCCGCGATCACACCGGCGCATGTAAAAAACCGGCTTGCCGCAGCAAGCCGGTTTTATAGGCGGTAGGTTGTAGGGGTGTCGCGGTCTTCCGCATGCCAGCCGCCATTCATGACACAATAGAACGTTCCGTGAACGATCAGAATGACCAGGCCGAACGACAGGCAGAACAGCACGGACTGTCCGTTCAAGCTTTCTCCGATGAGACTCAAGAGCGCTTTCGCGTCGGTCAGCGCATCCCAGCTGTTCAGCCGGTATTCGCGACCGAGCAAAATCCCG
This sequence comes from Paenibacillus sp., assembly GCA_031180825.1. Taxonomy (GTDB): domain Bacteria; phylum Bacillota; class Bacilli; order Paenibacillales; family NBRC-103111; genus Paenibacillus_G. The sequence goes on from JAPSLM010000003.1 coordinate 284,102, forward strand.
TAGCCCCCCAGCACCGACACCGCAGCCACAAAAAGCCACGAAACGGCGCCCCCGAACCTTCGCCTCACCTGGTATTGAACCAAATAAGCAGAGCCGAAGCCTAGCAAAAATCCGTTCCAAATGATCAGCAGCATCGCCAGCAAATCGTACCAGTAGCGGAACGTCCATCGGCCGGCCTCGACATACCAAGCTTTCTTGATCGTTAAATGGACGAGATCCGTAACGATATAAGGCGCATTCGGAAAAAACAGCAGCCAAGCCGCACCCAGAGCAGTTACGGCGACGGAACGCCCCCATCCGGGAGCCAGCCGCTTTCCGAGCTCCGCCACGGCGACGGCAAGCAGCAGCGGAATCCAGGCCAAAAACAAATTCCACAGCAGGAAATCAAAATACGTTTTATTGCGGAACGCATAGTAAAGCGCAGCGCAGATCAGAGACAACAGTCCCATAGAGAGGACAAACTTTCCGGAATGCAGTTTTTTCATCCGGCCCTCCTTCACAGTTCATATTACTCTTCGGGCAGCATGCCGCGCATGAACAGCCCGACTACCTGAGCCGCCAACTGCTCCGGTCTTCCCGCGCCTTCCAACAAATACGCAAAGGTCAACCGTTCCATCGTACCTACGAAGCATTGCGCTACGACGTCCATATCAAGGGTCGGACGAAAGTAGCCGGACCGCTGCTCTTCGAGCAGGTTGTCGCGAATCAGAGCGACCAGCTCCGCTTTAATGCTCGCCGCCTGCGGGGCCTGAAACAACCCGATACGCGTCAAATGCGGGTCTTCCGTGAAAAAGCGAAAAAGCGTCTCCAGCACGCCGAGCACCCGCGCGTTCACTTCGCCCGGCTGCAGGCCGGCTTCCAACCGGCTTGATCCGACCAGCTCCTGCAGCCGGGAGCGGAAGTGGCCGACCAGTTCCTCGAACACCGCTTCTTTGCTTTCAAAATAAAGGTAAAACGCCGGCTGGGTCAGCCCGGCCTGAGCGACAATCGAGCTGATCTTCGTCTCATAAAAGCCGAGTCCGGCAAACTGCTCCGCCGCCGCAGCCAGCAATCTCGCCCGGCTTTCTTGCCCTTTGGCTCCTTTGTTCCGCGCCATGCCGTCCGAACTCCTTATGTAAAAAAATGAAGTGTTTCATATTAGCGTCCAGCGTCAAATCGCAGCGTTCTATACCCGGTGCCGAAGCTCTTCGTAAGCTTCCTTCAGCCACGGATGCACGACCTTCAAAGTATGCTTTCGCTCCCACAGGTAATTGATGTAGGCGAATGCCCCGTGCATAAGGGAGCGGTTCAATTGCTCCTGCAGCTCGCGGATATACGGCGGTATGCCGGGCTGATCCCATGCGACTTTGTCCGCTACGAACAGCACTTGATCGAGCAAGGTGGAGCCCGCCCGCAAGGTCGTATGGCAGCCGACCGCATCCAGAATCGCCGCGTCGGTTACGCCAAATAGCTGCTCGGCCATCACGACCGACAGCTTTTGATGAATGATCATCGGGAACGCTTCTTCTTCCGGCAGCACCTCGATGCCAAGCTCCCGCGAAACCGCGATTCTTTCTCCGTTCGGGATGACCGCGCTGATGTCGTGCAGCCAGCCGGCCGTCTCCGCCGCCGCGGGATCGGCTCCGAACCGCAGCGCGATACGCCGCGCCTCCGCCCCTACGTCCATGCAGTGCTCCGCCGTCTTCTCGCACCCGTTCAAGCTTAAGAAGCTCCGGATATCGTCGCGGAGCCGATTCGTTCGGAGAAACGGCTTCGTCCGTTCGGTCAAAATGGGATGCATGCTTTTTCCTCCATTCATACTTTGCTTCCTGCCGGGCACCCGCCTTCCGTCCGCTACGGTGCGAGGTATGAGGGCGTGTGCTCCGGACATTGTTTGAGCGCAGCTTCGCGGGTCAAATACTTGCGGATTAAATTGCAATAATGCGGCGCATCGTCCTGACCCGTGTCCGGTCTGAAATGAATACAGCCTAAGCACGGCTCCGCCACAACGAGGTGGCCGCCGCGTTGAAGCGCGGATAAAACCGCTCCGAGGCCCGCTTCTAACGAAGCCAAGGCTTCCTCCGGCAAGCTTTGGACGGTTTCCTCCAATACCTCCCCCCATCGGTCAAGCTTGGACACGGCTTCTTCTCCTTGCGAAGTCAATTGAAGCAGCGTGATCCGGCGGTCTTCGGGCTTCGGGCGCTTGGCGATCAGTCCCTTGGCTGCCAAGCCGTTGACGATTTTGACGGCCGTGACATGCGTGGTTCCGAGATAATCGGCAAGGCTTCCAACCGATGCCGCATCGCCGCGCGTATAGGCCGTAAACAATAACGACTGAATCTGCACGGGAGACAGTCCCGTATCGTCGCTCTCCATCTGGCCGATCTTTTTGACCGCCTGGGCCATTCGAAAAAGCGCCATGCTGATTCGGGCGGCCCGGTTCTCCTTCCGATGATGGGGATCGTAGCGCATTGGATTCTTCCTTCCATTCCTTTCTAACCTTACCCTCCATTGTAACCGCTAGTCCCGCGAATATAAAGCTCACGTAAAAAGAGCGGGGCGCCTGTACCGCACACCCCGCTCTTTGATTCATCCTTTTTTAACGTCTTCCAAGCTTGCGCCGAAATTAATGTGGAACACGTTCCCGTCAATCACCAGCGCCGGCACCGACTGGACGCCAGCCCCTTCCGCTTCCGCAATGCGATCCCGCTTCTCGCCCAGATGTACGATCTCGACAGCCGCCTTGGATGGATCAAGATAGTCCAGCACCATCTGTTCCGCATGGACACAAACCTTGCACCCTGCATGATAAAATACCGCTTTTGCCATTTCAATCAGCTCCTCTTCACTTTTATGTAGCATCGCTACATATTTAGTATAGAAACTGACGCCTGCCTTATCAATTGCGATTTTTCTATCATTCGCATAGGAAAAACCTATTAATCGCACGCAGCATGCGATAACACTTTTTCCAGATGAACTTCCTCTTCATCTCTTTGAATTTCTTTGTAGCCGTTGGCTTTATAAAATTGAACGGCGTCGAGCCAAGACGCTGTCGTTTCCAGCACGAGCTTCGCGTAACCCCTTTGCCTCGCCCTCCGCTCCAGCTCCTGCAGCATGCGGCGCGCGATGCCTTTTCTGCGATACGGCTTCGATACGGACATTCTCGCGACTCTTCCGACGTCGGGCCCCTCCTGAATAAGCGCACCCGTACAAACCATTTGTCCATCAAGCGTACCCGTCAGGAAGAGGTACCCTTGACCGGTATACCATTTCACGATATCGTCCAAGTCCTCGTTGTAAGACGGGTCCAATTCCCCGAACCTTTCCTCCAGCCCTGTATTAACGATACGTTTGGCCTGCTCCTGCGTCTCTTCGGTCACTTCCGTCACGTTCAGCATCATGTTCATCCGTACACCCAATCCTTTACCTCCGAAATATGGTCGATTTTTGCTATCGGGCTTACCCCTTTGTCCATCATCGCTTCCATGCTCGTCCTATAGCTGATAAACGGAATTCCCGCCCCGGCGGATGCTTTGCCGTCGATCCAGGAATCGCCCACCGATATCCATTCGTCGGCCGTCATGGTGCGGAATTGATTCAAGGCATAGGTAAATCCGGAAGGTGACGGCTTCATCGCCTCCATCTGCTCTCTGCCGACAATGGAGTTGAAATAAGTTTTGATTCCCGTTACTTCGAGTGCCTTAAGGGCGGCGGAAAGCGAATTGTTCGTGACCACGACCATGACGAACTTGCCGTATAGCGATTCGATCAGCTCCGGCACGCCATTTTCCAGCCCTGCGCCTTCCATCCCGCGCAATTCGTGCTTTGCCGCAATGTTCAGACAGGTGAGGTATAAAGCGCGGTCCATGCCGGCTTGCTTGGCATATTCGAGCATGGTGGATGACGTATGCTCGTGGAGCGGGAACTGCTCCGTCAAAATGCCTTGCCCGATCAAATGCCGGCAGATGTCTTCCTTCATCGCCGCAAAATCGATGCGGGATTGCAGCAGCGTATTGTCCATATCAAAAATAATGCCTTTGCATTTGCGGTTTTCGCGCATGAAATTCCCCGCTTTCCGGATTATATTTAAGCAAACGCCCGTTTTGCTTGACCATCGCCAAATTAATCATAAACAAACATCCAAAAAATATCCAGCACAGATAACATTCCTTGAAGTTTCTGTAATCCTTGAATGCCGCGCCACGGAGTACAAAAAAGAAAAACCGCGAATCGACGACGCCTCATACGCCCATTCGCGGTTGGTTCCCGTTCCTTGCTTTTCCATGATACGCTTTAACGTTCGCAAGTCGCTCTCGATCATCGGACATCCGCCAAAATCACGAGCGTTTGCGCCAAGGCCAAACGGCATCGATCAGTGAACAGACGGCAATTCCCGCGCTATACCGCACGAGGTCCGCCGCCAAGAAGCCTTTTCCCAATACCAACGCCCCAAAGGTTGTCGCCCGGATACGATTGATCCAACCGGCCTGATACAGCTGGCTGAATTCGATTGCAAAGCAAAATGCGAGGCTGCACCACAGCGCAAATGAGATCTGTTTATGCGCAAAGCAAACGCGAAGGCCGAAGTAGATCATACCGGCCCATAAAGCATCGCCAAAATGCTCGGCCACAACAACAGGCAGACGGCCGGCGAACGCTCTGGAGCCTAAGCCCAAAGCCATGGCAGCGAAAACGGCCGTGATATAGGCAATCCGGGTTTTCCATCGCCGTTTGGAGCTCTCGTTAAATGTGTTCATAGGCATGGTCCGGCCATTCTTCCAAGACGGCCGATCTGTCTCCGTAAACTTTGTCCAAATGCTTTTCTCCCCATATGCAAAAGCTGTCCAGAACCGTCTTCAAAGTCAAACCGTATTCGCTAAGCTCATACTCCACTCTGGGCGGAATTTCATGGTAAACGATCCGGTGGATGATGCCGTCCTTTTCGAGCTCGCGAAGCTGCTGCGTCAGCATTTTTTGGGTGATGGCGGGAATTAATTTTTTTAGCTCGTTGGTGCGCTTTTTGCCGGTTGTCAGATGGTATAGAATGATGCTTTTCCATTTTCCCCCGATGACCTCCAGCGTGACCTCTACGCCATTGCGATATTTCTTCAAGGTAACATCCCCCTGCCTTCCCAGGACGATATTTATCAGTATAAAAATCATACTACGAAACTTGAAAGTACCTACCGCACTTCAAAGTGCGTACTTCACACGTCAGTTTATATCCCCCATAATACCATCTGTAACCGGCCATTGACTACCGCGTCGAACGGTTCTCCCTGGAAGCTGCCGGGAATATGACACGAAAGAAGGTCGTTAACCCATGAAAGCTCTTGTCACCGTCACGCACCCCCGCAAAAACTCTCTGACATACGCTGTGATGAATCGTTTTGTCGAAGGCTTGAAGCAAAACAACCACGGGGTCGATCTGCTGGACCTCGACCGCGACGGGTTCAATCCTTTGTATACGGCTGAAGATGAGAAGGATTGGATAAATCCGGCCAAAGTCCACTCTCCCGAGGTCCGCAAGGAAATGGACCGGATCGCTGCGGCGGACGCGCTTGTTTTCGTGTTCCCGTTATGGTGGTACAGCGTGCCCTCCATGCTCAAGGGGTACTTGGACAAAGTATGGAATACGGGGCTGCTCGAAGAGATGGCTTCGAAAAAAGTGCTGTGGATCTGCCTGGCCGGTGGGGATCGAGAGCACATGTCAAAATATAAGCGCGAGGAGATGCTGACGCATTATCTCAATATAGCGGTGGCCGGCTATGCCCGTGTGAAGGAATCCAAGGTTGAACTATTATACGACACCCTTTCCGAATCCAAGGAACACATTGCGAGTTTGCTGGAGCGGGCCTATCAGTTAGGACGCGAGTACGAAGCATAAAACCTTGCCGATCAGGCAAGGTTCCTTTGCAAAAAGGCAGGCGCAGTCTGCCACGCTTCGCGGATCGCAGCAGCAGCAGCTTTGGCCCGGACTTCATGCTCCGCCGTGACCGGCAGATTCGCAATGTCAATGAGATGGCCCGCCTCCGGAAAATGCGTTTGACGCGCTTCCCAGCGGTATCCGCACCGCTTCGGCGTTTGCAGCATTCCCTCCGCCATCCCGGCGGCCGGCCGGTGCAAACATGTTGCCTTCAAATACATGAGACGCAGGCGAACTGCGGATCGGGGAAGCGTAGAGCAGCGCCAGCTCGCTGCCTTTGGAAAGGCCCATGATTCCGGCTCTGGCGGCGTCAACCCCCGGCTGCGCCTGCAGCCAGCGCATTGCCCGGCCGACAACCTCAAGCGGCACCTCCGCAAGCTGGTTCGGCAGGCCCGAGCGGCCTTGCCGCCGGACCGGCGCATCGACCAGAGTAAGCCGTTCGCATCGATTTTCGTCGTACGTCCCTCCTCGGAAGCCATCCCCGCCATGTCTATCGTCCCCTGATTGTCGGCCCGATATATGCCGAAGGAACGCCATCCTTGCCCCGGATCGCCTTGCACGAATGCTTCCAGCATGATCCTTTACCCTGGACTAAACGCCGGATAACCAGCTCCAAAGTTTCGTCGAGCCTGTTCGGCGCTCGCCCGATGCTCCATACCGGTCCATCAAGACTCCTCCAAATCCGGTTTAATCTGCTTCCACAACTGCAAGTCCAGCTCCATATGAGCGATGCTTTTGCAAATACCTGCCCCACAAGCCGGGGATTGCCGGATAGCTCCGCCTTGCCCGGTTCGCCCAAAGCGTATTTTTGTGCTCAGCCCTGCAATCTGCTGATCGAGGCACCGGATCTTTCTCCGACTGCTGAATCATTGTCGCAGCCGTGCATCGATTGTCTTGCTAACGTGCGTCCCGTAAAAAACACAAGCAAGCGACTTAAAGAGACGATTGTGCAATGTAGCTCATTGTTGTATAATCAAAACGCACAAACATACACCATAACGCACATTATATTTGCTATAACATACATAGAGGTGCGAATTATGCTTATCCTTCCTTTCCTGTCTTACATCATAGCGACGAGCTTCACGCCCGGTCCCAATAACATCATGGCGATGTCTAACGCGAACAAACACGGATTAAGAAAAACATTTCGTTTTATTTTTGGCGTTACCGCAGGCTTTTTTGCCATCATGCTGTTATCCAGCTTTTTCAACCTGGTGTTATACAATTATATCCCGCGGATTAAGTTCGTGATGAACCTGCTGGGGGGTCTGTATATGGCTTACCTCGCCTTCAAAATGATGAAAGCTCATAAAATGCAAAATAAAGAACAAGATAACGACACGTTAAACTCGTTCTTTACGGGATTTATACTGCAATTTGTTAACCCTAAGGGGATTTTATACGGGATCACGGCGATATCGACATTCGTCATTCCGTTCTACAAGTCGAGTCTAAGCTTGCTGCTCTTTTCCGTGCTGCTTGCGTTTGTGGGGTTCTTGTCCACCTTGATGTGGGCGGTGTTCGGCTCGTTGTTTCAAAAATTTTTGTCCAATTATGAACGGCCCTTTCATATCGCCATGGGGATGTTATTGCTGTACAGCGCAATCTCCATTTTTTTATAAACCGCTTATCGTCGTTCAAGCAACCGCCGGGCTTCTATTCATCCGTCACGCCGAATATACCCGCCCGGAAAGTTATCGCAGAGCCGTTTCAACGATGACGGTCAAAAACGACAGGGTTAAATAGTAGAGCGAAAATTTGAAGCTGGCTTTCGCCCATTCCCGGTCGTCCTTCGTAAATAACCCGCTTAAGCATTTCAAAAACCAAATGCCGAGAAGAACGGTAGAGATGATTAAATAACCGATACCGACCCAGTCGTCGGCATACAGCCAATAAGTAACCGGAAATAAAGCCGCGACGTAGGGCAGCATTTGCCATTTGGTCCTGCGGACGCCTTTTACGACGGGGAGAAGCGGGTAGCCGGCCGCCCGGTACTCCTCCTTCTTCAAGATCCCGAGCGCCCAAAAATGCGGCGGCTGCCATAAAAACATGACGAGAAATAGCAGCCATGCTCCCAGATTCAACTCATTGGAAAAGCTGCAGTAGCCGATCATGGGCGGCATCGCTCCGGAAATCCCTCCGACGGAGGTGCTCCAAGTCGATGTCGGCTTCAGCCATGCCGTATAGATCGCCACGTAGACGAAGATGCCGACGAAGCCCAGAACCATGCTAAGCGAATTCACATAAACGTATAAAAGAGCTAATCCGGCTAAGCCCGCTGCGATTCCGACCGCCAAAACGATCCGAGGATTCAGCCGACCGCCAGGCAGCGGCCGGCTTCTTGTCCTTTCCATGTGAACATCCCGGAACCGGTCCAGGTAATTGTTCCCGATCGAAGCGGCCGCAATGGTTAGCGTCGTCCCCAACAGCATGAGGAACAAACCTGCGAATTCAAAATCCCCCCGCGAAGCGAGACAATAACCGGCAAACGTGCCAAACAGGTTGGAGATCATAATTCTCGGCTTTATCACAGAAATCCAGTCTTTCCAAGCGCTCGCCAATCCTCATAGCGCCTCCTTTTCAAGGGTATCGTGTCCTGCCAGTCAGTCTTTCCGTCGTATCCGTTTCGATCCCGTTCAGGCGCTTCGTAAACGTGCTCCTCCAGTTCGCGGACAATTCTTCCACTTCCAAAATTTTTTTGATGCCTTCGACATGATCTTTCTCGCGGTGCATGACCCGGTTGGCGTAAGATACGGTAATTCCTTTCGGATGGCGGGAGATGCGGATCAGCCCGTCGCGCCGGGATACGCTCCCTTCTTTCAGGACGCGGAAATAAAAGCCGGTGTACCCCGTTTCCTGAAACCTCAGCGGCATATCGGGCAACCCGTACCGTACGGATAGCTTGTAACAGGGCTGACGCGGTTGACTGACCTGAACGATCGCTTCGCCAAGCTTAAACGTATCGCCGATGCATACATCCTCCTCCAACAGTCCGCGGATCGTCAAATTTTCCCCGAATGCGCCGTATTCCAATGTTCTCTGCAGCTCTTTCTCCCAGAACGGATAGTGCTCGTAGGGGTAGACGCATACCGCCTTCTCCCTGCCTCCGTGATGCACGAGATCCGCCTGCCCGTCCCCCTCGAAATTCACCCACGATAAAAACAACTCTTCGTCGACCGGTGTCTTGAATATGCCGGTGGAGACGTCCTTATTGTTAAATTGCACCTCGATCGGCTTGCCTGTATTCAGCGAAAGGATTTCCGCCTGTCCCATTTTGAGCTCACCTCGACTTTCACCTGCTGCATGACTAGAGTATAATCCCGCCATTCCCCTTAATCAATTTAATTGTTTTAATAAAAACCATAGGAAATACCTATGGTTTTAAAAACGGAGTGATCTCACCGGCGCAGGTCACAATCAATTTGTGCATCGCCCGGGAGCAAGCGATATAAAGCAAGCTTCTATCCAGCTCCGTCCGGTACGTTGACGCGTCGGCAAACGGCACGAGGACTTGATCGAATTCCAAGCCTTTAGCCAGATGCGCAGAGGTAACGACGATACCTTCGTGAAATTGCTCGCTGTTGAAATCCAGCAGATGCATCTGATGCCCCGTATCCTTCAGCTTCGCAAACACTTCTTCGGCCTGGGCATGCGTCTTGCAGATGATCCCGAGCGAATGATGCCCGGACGACAAAAATTCGCCGGCCAGTCTCCTCAGCGTAACCATTTCATCCTCCGGACCGGGACATGGCAGGACAAGCGGCTCCTCGCCATGCCGTTCGACCGGGATCAGTTTACGGTTCTGCTTTAGCTTCTGGGCAAACGTTGTAATTTCAACGGTCGAACGGTAGCTTCTGAGCAGCTCCACCGTTTCCGCCCCGGGGAACATCTTTTTGATTTCCGTTAGCGACGACGAAGAATAAGGATTCACGGATTGGCTGCTGTCGCCCAAAATCGTTTTCTTGCATTTGAATAATTTCGCTAAGACCGCGTATTGGATCGGCGTATAATCCTGCATCTCATCCACCAGCAAATGCTTGACGAAATCGAACGGCGCAACTCCCTCAAAATAAATTTTCAAATAAATGAGCGGAAATACATCGGAATATTCAAGCTTCTTGCCCGGTTTTAGCTTAAGCAGGTCAGGTCTGCCCAAATACCGGTAAAATTCCTTGTACAAGGAGAGCGTGTCTTGGCATTTGAACATTTTTCTGACGGCTGTTTTGAGCTTCTTGGAAGCCGATGCGGCGATCCGCTTTCCGTCTTCGTCTTTGCAGTAGGCCATCGCATGGGCTGCGATCTTCTCCAGCCTCGATTTGACAGGCAATCTGCCGGAAGCCTGATATCCGCTGAACAGATCCGCTTTGGAAATCGTCACCTTATCGATCGTGATCTCCTCGGGCGAGAAATAATGTTCATCCGCATATTGGATGAAAGCATCCAGTTGACCGACGAATTCTGCGGAGGCTTTAAACTTGATTCGCTCGATCGCAGCTTCGTCCGTTTCATCACCCAGCAGCTCCGACACTTGCTCGTAGAAAGTCTGAAAATGGCCGATTCCCGACAGCTCCTTGGCAGCCAGCTCCTCCAAGCTCACTTCCATGATTTTTTCTTCCCCCAGCTCGGGCAGCACATTCGAGATATAATCGGAGAACACCTTATTGGGAGAAATGATCAGGACATTTCTGGAGCTTAGCGTTTCCTTGTGCCGATACAGTAAAAAGGCGACCCTGTGCAAAGCGACCGAGGTTTTTCCCGAACCGGCAACGCCCTGAATGATCAGTTCGTGAGCGGCTTCATTCCGGATGATGGCGTTTTGTTCTTTTTGGATCGTCGCCACGATATTTTTCATTCTCTCGTTCGAAGAACCGCTGAGCTCTTTTTGAAGGACATCGTCATGGATCGTCATCGAGCTTTCGAGCATGTATTCCATCGCGCCTTGATTGATCTTGTACTGCCTCTTTAAACCGATCTCGCCGTGCACCTCTCCGATCGGCGCCGTATAAAACGCTTGGCCCACCTCAAAATCGTAAAACATGCCGGCCACGGGAGAGCGCCAATCATAGATTAAATTATCTTGACCGTTGTCTTCGGTGAAGGAATGTACCCCGATATAGAACGAATCCGGCCTCGTTTGCTGCCCCTCCTTGAAATCCACCCTGCCAAAATAGGGGGATTGCAGCAATTTTTGAACCCGCCTGCGCTTGACGATCGCTTTCTCTCCCATGTCAATGGTGAGCGATACGTCCACCCGGTTCGCCGCCCGCTCCGCCGGGTCCAACAAAGCCGCATTGTCCCATAGGTACTTTTTCGCTTCAATAACAGCCTCGTAAGTGGACGATATTTTGTCGTCCATCTCCTTCAGGGCTTGATGAAGCTTGGCCATAATGACTTCAAGATACCGTCGTTCTTCCGCTTCCGTACCGTTAAACATCCGTGCAGCCTCCTTCTGAATCTTTAGCCTATGCAGAGCTTTGCATTCCCTGCAAAAGCGGTATATAAAATATAAAAGATCCCGCAAAAAAAGAATAGACTTTTTCTTCCCGATAAGTTATTCTGATGATAGAGTATGCCCCGCGGATGATTTTCCAAATATTTACTTTTTTAATGTGAATATGCTTCTGTTCAGCAAGAAACCGCCCTTCGTTATGAGGTAAAGGCGGTTTCTTTAATTATCGTATCCGAGGAGACCAAGAGAATGAACCTATTTGCAAAAACACCCGAGCCGCCTTATTACGCTGTTATCTTTACAAGCCAACGTTCGGAAGGGGATCGCGGATATGAGAAAATGGCGGACAGCATGGCGTCATTGGCCGCTAAGCAAGCAGGCTTTTTAGGAGTCGAGAGCGTTCGGGACGGCAATGGTTTCGGAGTAACCATTTCTTACTGGGAGTCGTTGGATGCCATTCGAAATTGGAAAGCAAACGAACAGCATTTGGCGGCACAGGAAAAGGGAAAGACGATCTGGTACGAAAATTACATAACAAGAATTTGTCTGGTTGAAAAAGAATACGGCCTGAACGAAGTATAAGCCGCATAAGCGTCAAATAGCCCCCATCTGTCCAGGATGAGGGCTTTCGTGCTTGGCTTCCAGCCAAACTATATATCGTTTTCCATTCTCCATAGATGAACAATTTCGTTATTCTATTTCTTGAGTCATCCCAGTTTCCAATGAGAGGCCGCTTCCAGTTTGCTCCATGCGCGGAAGCAAGTATGCTTTTACCTGCAAACGGCTCCGACTTGTGAAATGCTTCAAGCTCCTCCTCTTCATTCGTAACATACAGCCGCCCGCAGCAGGTGCATTGATAAATTAATTTTGTCAAACGTGCAGCCATTCTGCGTATGCTCATGGCCGCGCTTTCTTTATCTTTATCCGTCGGTCCCGATTTCTCGATCACATGATCTATCGCATCCAGAAAATCAAACCAATCTTGATCCGAGATCAGATGCCCCTTATTAGGCAAATAATCGGTTTGGTCGACAATGACGCCGCCGCAATCACATCGAATTTTCACTCCTGTGCCTCCGTTACACAATAGTTGAATCTTCTTTGCTCACTCATCGAAATGACGACTCCGATCTGTAAAATCTTGCAAAATGCTCAGCAGTTCGCTCTTTCCGACCTCCAAGTGCCCTTCGCCCTTTAGTTCGATATTTATTTCTTGACCCCGGTAATAAATCAATCGATGACCTTCATGCTCCAAATCCAGATAGGTAAGAATCGAATGGAACTCCTTACTTAGCCGAATAAACCATTGGCGGATTGAATACGAGTCTCTGAGCAGCAGGCTCATGCTGGACGTGGCCGCCGTAAAAGATACGGATATTTCTCCGCTCGCGTTAGGCAATTTGCGTTCTTTGATATAAATACAGCCGATGCCGGCTTTCCCATCGTTTCCGATATATTTTTCGATCTCCGCTCTGTCGTGATGCGGAGTCCAATCGTATCCGCCTTCCAAATATTTCATAATAAAAGAATCGATCTCCAAGCGGATACATGCGCAATCGCCGGATAGCTCGCAATGCTCTGCCAGATAATGTCTCAGGCGCCCAACATCCTTTTCATCTATGACGATGTTATAGCTATAATCCAGTCCCATTTCCTTGCCTCCATACACTGCCTATTCAAAATGCTCCCAATGATTCAATACGAAATCAACCCATGAATTGATATAATCGCTTATCATCCAATTGATAGTACTTCCGATCCAACTCTTCCCATCTCTTGTGCTTTTCCTCTTCGGAAATATCCGAATAAAATATCGAATTTGCCTCTTCAAACAGCTCCAAACAATCCGCGGCTTTTATGCTCTGCAAACAAGCCGTCGTGTCCTGAATATAGGCTCCGTCGGTATTAAAGTAATATTGCGAGAATCCGCCATTGTTTATTTCACCATCCAGTCTGCACACTAAGGACAAGGTCTTCTCGCAACAATTCAGCGATTCGAATGTTCTGTTGTTTCGGCTCATTGCGTTTAACAGTTCAGTGATCTTTTCGCGATCCGTCTCATAATTTTGAAAAATAAACACCTTAGAAAATATCATACGCCCACAGCTCCTCTAGATATTCCTGCTCTCGTTGATCTCTCCAAAAGCGCAACGCTACCGTTATCGTTGGTTTCCGAGATTTCAATCGCCATTTCCTGCAAACGGCTCCAATATAAAATCTTTAATGATCACTTAATCCTGCTCGACGAAGCGGCTATGGATTCCGGAAGCCGGAACGCTTTTCGTATCGATTTCTTGATGAGGAATAAGGGGCCCCTCTCATGTCTTTGCCCCATCTTATAGTTATCGATTGTATACTCAAAATTCCACCCTTTTTCCAAAGCCTAGTCCTTTTTATATTACAGGCCATCGCGCAAACGTTTCCGATAAATCTGGTAATTCTCCTCATCGAAGCAAACGAACAAAATCCGCTCAAGCCTAGACCCCGGATTGCTGTGAAGGAAAGCGGATACCGCCTCTAAAGCAATTTGGGCTGCCAAAGCTTTCGGGAATCGATAAATACCCGTGCTAATATTGGGAAAAGCGATGCTGCGGGCATGATTTTTACAGGCTAAATTCAATGTGTTTACATAGCAGTTCATTAATTTCCGTTCCTCGCCGTTCTTTCCGCCGTTCCAGACCGGTCCTACGGTGTGAATCACGAAGGATGCCGGTAAATTTCCCGCTGTCGTCACAACGGCTTCCCCGACCTCGCAACCGCCTTGCTGCTGTCGTATCTTCCTGCACTCCTCCAAAATCCGCTTGCCCCCGGCTCGGTGGATCGCCCCGTCAACCCCGCCTCCGCCGAGCAAGCTTGTATTGGCGGCATTTACGATGACATCCGCGGCTATCTTGGTAATATCTCCTTGAAGAACCTTTACAGCAGTAGCTTGCAGCTTTAACTCTTCCATAGTCAAACCCTCCGCAATAAAAAACATCATGGAAGCACTCGCATTCGAGACCCTGATGGTTTTTGGAATACTTTCTATGCTCGCGGCCCATTCGCCAGCTTCTGTCATGATTATAATCTATAACCGGATGAAGATGTTAAATCTTCTTCCTTCTCGTTTCTCTTGCATACATATACCACCCGATCAGCAGAAATGGTAACGATATCAGCACGACTATCCCGGCGTGCTTAAAAAGGCTAAGCAGGCCTTTGGTAAAATCATTCATGATACTAAACGTGATCGCCTTCGGCCATTCGATCGCCGGACTGATTTCAACCTTGTAATTTCCTTCTTCGACGATCTCGAAGCTGTACAGCGACTCGCCTCTCGTATCGCTAAATGTAAAATTCATGGAAGAGTCGTTTGCCAGCTCCATTTCTCGATGGTCCGACATTCGAATTATCTTTACCGTGACCAGACTGGTTATATTATTCAACTTCTCTTCCTTTTTTAACTGGAGCACGCCTAAATTTAACTGTTTCGAATGGAATTCATAGAATACATTATGCTTCCCCGGTGTCAGAAACAGTTCCTTAGTACCGGGAGCGTTTAGGATGACTCTGCTGTCCAAAGGATTATGATTCAAAAAGTTAAGCGCTGCAAACGCCATCCCTGACACGATGATGGCACCGCCTATGACTAAAAACAAATATTGGGAAAGCAATCGTTTCATTGGCAGCCCCTCGTAGGTTTTTTCTAGTTCTTTGCTTCTTCAGCTTCGCTCGAGACCGGCAGTTCGTCCAACTGCCGATAAACTTTAACGTCTGAATCTTCTGCAGCCGGATCAGATCCTCTTTGCTGTACAGCCTCGCGGACGACTTGTTATGCTGGGAAGGAGACAGCAGACCGATCTGATCGTAGTACCGCAGCGTCCGCAGCGTGATTCCTTCACAATAGCCCTCTCCGTCGTCCAAACTCGCCCTAAAGCGATTATATCCGGTTACGTTACGTTACCTTCAAGCCTTATTTTCGGATAAAACGGTCTGTACCTCTTCGATAAAGCTTCTTTTATTGGCCTCGATGCAGGCTAGTAAATGATCGAATAGATTTTCTTCCAGACTGTTGAACGTTAGCCTCTCGGCCGCATCCAGGATTTCTTCGATAAACTCATCATCCTCGATGGCATGGGTTTGCTTGAAATGACTGATTTCATACAGCTCCAAGTCCTGTAAATCGCGATTCAGCTGCCCGGTGCTCAAATGGTTGCTTTCCAGAATCCGTTTTGTGTCTATCAAAGCGTTCGCATCATGAACCGCCCCGATGCGTTCCAGCACTTCAATCGTCTCGTTAAGATATTTCCCGCTCGAGTTCTCCAAAAATCCCAGGATGCCGTTTATATTTAGTTCGGAATCGAAATCAATGAGAAGCACGATATCCCGAAGGAGCGCCGGAAGCTTAAACAAGACCTCTTCATCCTTCAGTTGGATGGTCTCCTTGCTATACATAGCAGATCCGACGTGATTCAAAATTTCGTCAGCGGATGCGCCCATAAGCTCCTTATCGACGGGCAGCAAGATTCGCAAGATCGTTTGGTGGAGTTCCATTTGTTTTGTCCTCTCCTTGTTCGAATCGCAGCAGTTTTCCTTGGCTCCGCCGCGTGAGTGCGGTGAAGTTATTATTCTTTATACAGTCTTTTGCCTACCAAAGCTTTGGCCAGTTCATCCGAAATATCGGTCAGAAAACTAATATGATTTAACTTTCTCACAGCCGATCCGTAATTCAACATTTCAATGGAGGTTACATGAATCTTTCGCTCCCTGTCGTCTTTATGCACTAAAATGTCTCCGTTTCTTAAGATTGAACCGCTTTCGATCATTTCTCCTGCAAGGACATATCCCCGGCCCGTGATTTTGAATACATCTTTAACTTCAAGCTCGAACATTCCCATCATCCTTAAAGTTTATTCGACCTACAGCAGATCCGCAGACCGCTATGCAGCGATTTCCCCCTTGCACAAGCCCCCGAAAAAACGAGAAAAGCGAAGCTGCTGCTTCGCATATGCGCTAGGGATAAGAGATCATACCTGCTTGGCAAGCTATTTCTTTTTTACCGGGAACATTAAGTCCATGATCTCTTCCGTTGTTTCTTCATCGTATGCCTCGTAATGTTCTACGCCGTAGGAATCGGCAAGCTCATATTCCGACTCCGCTACCCATTGATATAAGTAATCGTATGCTTGATACGCTTGATTCTTCTTGCCCTTGTATGTCGTACAAGCATACGTATTTGCCGGAAAAGACACAGCTTCCATGCCTTCAGGTATATCCTCCATGCTTGTTACTTCGACACCCGCGATCCATTGAAATTTGTCGGTTTGGTAGTTATAATTAGGCGGATCGATAAAAATTCCAATTGCGCTATCGTTTATCCTATTTTTAATCTCGGATATCCGCCCGGTGAACTTCTGATGCAATTTCGGTATATTTCTTTGTTCCCGTTCATCTTTCAGCAAGGTTTCCAAAGATACGCCAATAACCATAAATGATTGTTTTTGAATGATCCTTGTTTTCATCTTCAAGGCTCCTTTGATTCTATTACTCCTCGTATTGCTCTAAATTCCAGTCAGGGTTCATTGATAAATGATCCAAAAATTCATGGAATGTAGCACTTATTCGTGGTAAAAATTTGATTAAATTTTTATCAAACCATACGGTGTCGTCCGAAATATCTTCATGGATAAAAGTAAATTCCAGCTTTCTTTCCGAATCGTTAAAACTAAACCAAGTATAGTCCGCATAAATAATCCCAGGCTCGCCATTGTTCACTGAATTTAAATCCATACAAACAACACTGCCGCCAATGGTCGTCGCAAATACTAATAAACCATGCTTTATAAGGTATGCCCCTGGCGATAAGCTGCTGTTTTCTTCTAGGATGCCTTTTAAATCCAATAGTCTTATCCCATCACCCAAGTAATCAAGCTCTTTCGGTTCAAAGCTTCTATAAAAGTTAATTATTGATTCCGGGACCTTATATTGCTTTAAATCATTTAATTCATGATCCTCGTAATACACCGTTGACCAATGACTGAATGTAGCAAAAACATCGGATAATATGCTTATATTCTCTTCTTCACCCTTTCCAAAGGCTTCATCAACATCGTAATTATGATTTCTTTCTGCGATCTGCTTTTTTGCTTGTTCTACTATCGACTCGTATGTCTTCATGTGATAACCTCCGTTAACATTGGGAGATTTAACCTTCGTTATCGTATGCCCATCCCACATTAAATTTAATGCTACCGCCAAGCGTTCGGCATCCTCTAAAAAATCAATCAAGCTCATACTTCGCATATTTTAAACCCATTAAGCTTGAACCGTAATCCTCCTTGACATTGCCGAAAATCTCTTTTTCAATGATCTGAAAAATAACGGTTTCGCCCCACTCGTCAATGGCTTTTATTCCATTGGAATCTAAATAGTCGAGGCCCTCTTTCGCTCCTTTCAGTTCCTTTTTTAACCCGCCTTTTCTAAGCATATTGAAATGATAGTCCCGATAAATGAAAGATTCCGAAATTCAGAACGTTTTTACTTTGTATTTTGGGGATAAAGCAAGCGGAAAACCGGGATTTTCTATAAATCGGCCCATGGTATCCACAATTAATATCCAAGATGGCGCGAATCCACTCCGAGCGCAGACTCCATCGATACGGATGTAACCTCCTCAAAATAAAGATCCTCTTCCGATTTGTAAAAATGTTCAAGTATCGCATCTACTTCGCCTACGTCCGCCTTAATACCGAGCAATCCGATATTCCACGCCATTTTGACCCGCCTCGCTCATGATGAAGTTCCTCTTTATGTTACGATAAAATTCCTTCAATTTCCACCGACCATCATTCAAGATACAGCTAGCCTAAGATGACCAGAAATAGACGAGATTAGCTGTCCGAGATCTGACGTAAATAATGACCGCTTAGGCGGTAAAGGAAAGCCGGGGAAGCCCCGGCAGGAGAAACAGTCGCATTTCACCCAGAACGAGAATCCAACGCTTAGAATATTCCATACGACAAGGAAAGCTTTGATTTTCGGTGATGCGCAAACCAAACCATTCACCCTCGAAGATGAAGCTCGCTTGGCCGTCCTCCACCCCTGTGTCAGAATAGTTGTCGTACCCCTCAATAAGAAGTATAGTGGGTAAATAGAGAGGTGGAGTACGATGTAGAAACAGCCACGTTAAGTGAATTGAGTTGGCCGAGTACTGTCGTGCCAATGGTTTCGAATCAAGGGATGAGGGGCGCGAATGGGTTTCCGCTGGTACAACACTGAACACCGACACAGCGAGCTCAACTTTCTAACCCCGGATCAACGGCATAAGGGGCTGTCAGAACAGATATTTGAGAACAGGCAGCAGGTCTATGAAGCAGCCAGAGCGAAGCATCCTGAGCGCTGGTCAAGAGGCTCGCGGAACTGGAGTTTGGATGGCCACGTATGGCTGAATCCAGAAAAGGCTTCGGCTATTCAAGATGAGGAAAAACAAATCTACTAAGCTACTATTTTAATCGAGGAATCACCACAACTACGTTGACAAGCGCCGTTGTTTTCCCTATCCGCAATCGCCGGTGATAAGCTGCCTCGCTGCGGCGTAGCCAAGTCACCGTCGAGATTTAAAAGCAAAAAGAACCGCGATCAGTTTGGAGCCTCAACCCAGCTCATCTCACCGAAAACGATCCCCTTGTCCAAGTTTATAGTTTTCGCTACCCATGCAAAACTGCGATTAGCCTGTCTTACCTTATAAGTCCGGATGCGGCTTATACTCGTGTTGATTCTTCGCGGTGGAACAATTGTTCTCACGTATAGACAGGATTTGTAATTTGTAAAGACGCCGCCTCGTTATTTTTGGGGGCTTTGATCTACATATATATCTTGTTCAATAACTAACTTGGCATACATAGCTTTATTTATTATTTGATTATCAAAAGGCAACTTCCAGTCCATTTTTCTAACTTCAAATTTACAAATATCAATTGAATTATCACATTTCAATAAAGCAAGTGCTGAAAAATCAAAACTATTATATGTATAAATAATTGCTTCCTTATATAATTCTAAATCAAAATGAACAATTTTTGAACCCAATACTCCATTGCCATAGGAGACAGAATAAAAAAGATAATTTTTATTCTGTTTGCGTAAGTCCACAACATTAATAATTCCAAAGCCACTATGCGTCTGTGCAATCGGGTATATTTGGTTACATGTATATAGATATGCCTTATTTATGCTAATATCTTTAAATATTTGATAAACTTGCGTGATTTCTATATTTACAGGCGTTATATCTATTAGGTTTCTACTACAAACATTATCTTTAATGCTTTCTAATTTATTTATTAACAGAGCTGCTTCAGTAACATTAATCATTTTATCCTTTCTCCTTCAAAATGCCGGGAGGCAAGCTAACTGGCTCGCCTCCCGGCATCTTCAGAATTCCTCTAAGGCGTTTGGTAACAGACTCCATTTAGCGACTTACTTGGAAACAATATAATAACCGCCCCAAGTGCTGTAATTAGCATAAGAATAGTTCCGGTTGCAAGTTTGTGGATCTGAGATATAATTACCAGATGCATCTATATATGTTATATTAGTTAATCCAGGTTTATGTGACCAACCGCCATCTGAATCCTGTCTGTACCAATGATAATCAACACCTGGCGCTATAACAAGCGCAACTTTGTATTCATTTGAACCCGGCTTTTCGCTATAGCTTGAACTCCTAATTGTTCTCCCTAGCACTTGCATATCAGATTTTACTGCATCAATTATTGCACTTACAGTTAGTGAAGTGTAATAATTCCCAGTTTTGTACCCTGGCTGAAATAAATAACCAGCGTTCGGATCACTTGTATCATTTGCAATTCTGTTCAACATATATCCATAACAGTTTGCTCTATAGACATTGGCTGGATCATTCCAGTAGGGTCATAAGGATATTCACCGCCACCTGCGGGCATCGAAGCACTCGGCTGAATACTGCCTTTTTGCTTTTGAATAGTGGATTTAGAAGTGGCCTCTGCAGCTTGATCAGAGTTTGTGCTATTGTGGAGTTGAGGATTAATATAATTATCCGGCGCTACACTTCTTCTAATATCAAATTTTTTGCCATCAATTTCACGAATAAAATTACTATCCTTGGCGGATTCAGGTTCTTCCACTACAGCTTTATCTGAGTTTATGCTTCTGCTATGAATATAATTATCCGGCGCTATATTTCTTCTAATATCAAATTTTTTGCCATCAATTTCACGAACAAAATTACTTTCCTTGGCGGACTCAGGTTCTGCCACTACAGCTTTATCAGCAGAAAATGCACTTAATCCTAAACTCAGCATCATGACAATAGCTAATATCAAGCTTGAAAATTTTCTCATGAAAATTCCTCCCTTTTATGTAGTTTTGCATTTCATCCCAACAACGTCTGGCTATTTTCTCTTGTGATGGCCGCGCTTTCACAGTGCAATCTACTTTTTAACTTCCTCGCTACAGTGCATGGTTAGGAGGCTGAATTGTAGTTAAATAGTCAATACTGCTGCTAATAACATAATATTAGGAGCGGATCGACGTTGTGAGCTTCATGGAAGAGGTTATGAGTCTATTTCGGTTTTTTAATTATCCTACTCATTAGAGAGCGAAGAGCCACTTTTTTAAAGTTTATAACTATCTGAAAGCCTACCGGGAGCATGGTTTGGCAGGCTTGAATGGAGTATTCCACAGGTCGTCCGCGACAGCTGACGGAGGAACAGCAAGTCTATCAAACCGTCGCAGAGAATTCGTCTTCAAATAAAATGCGGTCGATTTTACCGTTCAGGAGTTTTTTTATCTCTCAAACTCCTGCTTGAACGCTTCTTTTTTGACCGGATCGGCTGGCTAGCGTGTACGTAGATGTAGTGAAGCCAAACTTCAAACGATACAACAGTTCCCGAGCTTCTCGATCGGAATAGGGGATGTCATATTCCTGTTCAATCCATGGCATGATCCGCGATTACCAAGCCTTGTCACGGACTTGGTTTCCCAAAGGGCAACAAAAGATCATTCCAACGTTCGGAAAGCATTGGGGTGCTAAACTGATCGGTACGTTGGATAATGAAACGGGGAAGTGTTTTGCGTTCAAGAAGAGCAGTATACAGCCAAAGAGTTCTTAAACTATCTGGAAGAGGTGCTTGCGAATCCAAAGCAAAAGATCGTAATGATCTTAGACAACGCCAAAATCCACCACGCTGAGCTCATTCAACCATTTCTTGAGAAAACAAGGAATACTCACGCTCGTTTATCTTTCACCTTACAGTCCCGACCTCAATCTGATTGAGCTTTGGGGTTAGATGAAATCATCCGTAATCAACGATGTATTCTTCGATTCGGTCCAAAAAAAATTCGCAAAGCTGTTCAAGGCTTTGTCAATATAATCAACAAGACCCAGCAAGTTACGGTTGACCGGCTATGTGTTCAGATGTAAATCTTTTTTAACGAATATATAGCATAAAAAATCTTTTCACAAAACAATTTTCCTATTTGTTAGTATTTATTACATTTATATACTATCATAAGATTGATGTCGAAGTAAGGTTTTTTATGTCGTATTTTAAAATATATTTTGTGAGCTCAGTCGGAGAGATCATATCGATCTTGCGTAAATGTTATCCAAAATAAAGGGTAAGGGTATCATTTTCAGAAGCTGTTCATCTACTTTTCTATCCAAAATCAAGAAAAAACGATATTCTATTAGTACGAACAAACATTCCGCTTAGAGGTGATAATATGGATTTTTTTCATGGATTGGTTCAATATACGAATGAAGTTAAGAATCGTATTGCCGCTTCGGCAGCAGCCATATGCGTTATGAAAGACAACAAAATCGTACATGAATGGTACTCCGGGTTCCACCATTTCCACAAAGGCGCCAGAAAGGTGGATGAGCTTTCCCAATTTAATGTTTATTCGACCAGGGTTACATATGTTGGTCTTGCCGCCGCTATCGCCATACATGATGGCGCCATAAAAAGCATCGACGAGCCAATTCGTCATTATCTTAGGTATTACGACAGTAAAATTCTCGGCAATACAACGATTAGGCATTTGGTTACGAGAACAACGGGTTTACAATTTCAAGGCAATGACGTAATACGTAAGTTTGAGGAAGGCAGGTCATTTGAAGGGAAGATGCCTGAAATATTGGCAGCCATCGTTAAAAGTGCAACCGGAAAAACTGTCGCTGAAATCATAAATGAAAGAGTGCTTAAACCCTTAGGTATGACCCAAACCGAATGGAGAACCGCAGGCAAGGAAACTTTAGTTTGTGATATCACGATCCTCAGAGCTATCCTACTTTAAGACTCGAATCCAACGAAGGCAGTGACCGCAATCTCTATGTAAGCGCAAGGGAACTGGCACTATGGGGAAACTTACATTTGAACAAAGGATCCTTTCAAGGGCAGCAGGTTCTTCCCAAGGCGTTGTTTGAAAATGCTGCTTCTGTCATGACTCCTTCTTCGTTGCCGCCCAATCTGCCGAGGCTGGGATATTTTTGGTGGATCCAGGACAGGAATGTCGCAAACTCCGAAATAGGACCCGACCTTCCTGAAGGGACATATCAAATTTTCGGGGCATCAGGCTGTTCGTGTACGGTTATACCTAAGCATCAAGCCGTGGTCGTAAGAATGACAAATAGTCTATGGACTTATGGCGGGAACAATGGGTTTGATTATATCTCGGATATTCAAAGGTTCGGTAATCTTACTGAGGCCGCCTTAAATCAATACTCTGCCAATAGGTCTCACGCGGATTAAGCAGAACTGGGGTTAAACGCGGAAATGGAGCGTCATAATTCCACCCTTTGGAAGATGCAGCCGCCATGGTCCAAGGAAGCGTCTATGGCGCGGATTCTGTTATGCGCGGTTCTCTTTTTGGGATGCGGGCCGAACTTGGCCAATCCGACGATAAAGGTGAATGAAGCCTTATCATTCACCTTTACGGTCTTTATTTGCACGAGTTGCTGAGACCCTGGGAACATTCCTCGATGTTTATCATATGTTTAATTTCGTTGACCTTCGAAACTTCAGGCAGAAGTCGCTGTAATGCTCTTGGGTATATAGTCAAGTTACGAAGTTCCTGCAGTTCAATCCATTTGTAAACGATCCCTGTTTCTTCTTCCAGTCCGATAAATTCCTCGCCGGGAATCGTTATTTCCTCCCCCCTGGATTCGACCAAATAATACATCCCGTGCTCATGAAGGTTTTTCTCGCCGTAAGCATTGAAACTTTCAATGAGCCAAAGCAGCCGGGCAACTTGGACGTCCAATCCTAATTCTTCGGCAAATTCCCGAATAACCGTCTTGCCCGTCTCCTCGTTCATTTCCCCTCTTCCGCCGGGCAAAACCCATGCAGTTCCTTTCTTGGTCCTATGCAGCAGTACTTTGTTTTCTTTAATCAATACTCCGGCAACGCGAAGCAAAAATTCACCGTTCTGACTCTTTAAGGTTATCGGCATTTGAACGTCCTTTCTTGATTCCGTGTTGAAACTAGTGCCCCATCTGAAATCGTAGCTGGAAAAACGGGTAAATAACCTATCAACTAGATTCGGAGGGGTTATTATGACGTTGTTTGTTCGTGAACTAACGATTGAAGAAGAAAATAAGCTTGTCCATATCGCCCGTAGAGGTACAGACCCGGTTGAGGTTCGCCGCGCTCTACTGATTCTTGCCTCTGCCCAGAAAATGAAGGTACCTGAGATCAGCAGTCTGTATCATATTTCTGGTGAACATATCCGTAAAACAATACATCGGTTTAATACAGAAGACATGGATTCCCTAAAACCTAACTATGGCGGGGGCCGTCCTCCGACTTTTACAGCAGAACAACGAGAAGCGATTGTCGATTTAGCGCAGATCCCACCGCGTACCATCGGGTATCCGTTCACCAATTGGTCGCTTTCGAAATTGAAAGAAGCTGCTGAAGAACGAGGCATGGTTCCGTCGATTTCCATTGAAACGGTACGGGTCATTCTTGACGAAGCACAAATTACGTACTAGCATACAAAGACCTGGAAGGAATCCACGGACCCTGAATTTGAAGTTAAAAAAAACGAATCGAATCGCTTTACGAGACGCCTCTAACAGACGGGCGCGTGATTTGTGTGGCGAATTCGGACCCCTTCACTGCAACCATACCGTGGAAAAGGCTGGTTTCAACAACGCCGTCCCAACCGTTCCTGGAGCAAAATCTGACCGCCTTTCGAATTTATTCTATTGTTCATTTTCAACCTCACTATCGCTTTGTACTGTATTCTTTAATTATCCGTTGATCTATTGGCGTTGTAGTTTCCGGGATATTACAAGACTCGAAAAACCCATATTCAGCTATTTCTTCATTATCTGGTTTGATCTCTCCGTCCGGAGCTTCTGCGCAATATACAACACCCATGTAATAGGTTTCGGCACCGCTTTCGGATTTCTTATAAAAATCCTTTCCCGAAAATACTTTATAAAACTCAAATTTGGCAATGTCTAGATTCAGTTCTTCCTTCAACTCTCTTCTGATGGTTTCTTCGGCAGTCTCTCCGGGCTCCATCAAACCACCGGGCAGCCCCCACGTATGATCGAAATATTTGACAAGCAAAATAGAGCCTTGTGGATTCGTCATAATTACCGTCGGACGAACAAGCAATAGAGGCAGGTCACCTGCCCGCTTTCTAAGCTCCTGAAGATACGTCATTATCCAGCCTCCTGAAATTATGATATATATAATAGCATTGCATTATTTTTACGTGAGGCATCGAGATAGTAATCTATTACCTGTTCCAAATAAGCAAAAACATATTCCGGTTCATCTTGACGATTCCAGTCCAAAGCTGGGTAAATTTCCAGTGCATTCATCATGTCCGGATCGAATCGGCTTTTGAGTTCTTGCTCGCTTAGATTGGATAGACTTAAAGCAACACATTTCACTTCTTCGTCTGTTAAATACCTTACTGGTCCAACCCCCAGATCCTCACCTAATTCCGCTCCACCTAATATTGTATTGAACAGTGGCAATTCCCCTTCCCACGCGCTTCCATTCAAAATAAAATGAATCGCATGCCAAGCTTTGTCGATGTCTAACGCATCCGCCTCATGATTTTCATCATAAATGATGTCGACTACGTCCTCTTCCCCGGATTTTATTCCCTCTAATTTTCTACAGATATTTGCAACAATTTCCCTATCATTCCCATGATCAACACTCCCCTTACAAATTTTACAGAAATACCAATTCAGCGCGCTATTTCGGTGAACCATCAATAAAATGACTCCTATTTTATACCATTTAACTAAGGCTCGGATCGTTAGATTGCCTAGAGCCGTCGGCTTGATACGTTTTCCTCGATTCCTTAATATTTCCCTCGTTAACTAAAAATGAAC
Organism: Paenibacillus sp.; assembly: GCA_031180825.1. Classification (GTDB taxonomy): domain Bacteria; phylum Bacillota; class Bacilli; order Paenibacillales; family NBRC-103111; genus Paenibacillus_G. Next base: position 309,842 of record JAPSLM010000003.1, read on the forward strand.
GACCTTATCCTTTACTGTCTTGGTTATCCCCGTCTCAAATCTTGCTTAAAAAAGTGCTCTTGAATAATCTTTAATGTCTCTTGTCTGGTCTTTACGATATACCGCTTTTGCTGAAATACATTCGTTACTTCGAGAAGCTCCGAAAGTGGATAACCGTGATTCCACTGAACAATCATCTTGGTTAAATTGCCTATCGATTGCTTATAATTCCATGACTCAATCCCTGTTCTCGATTTGATAAATCTTTTTATGATTCTGTAATCTCTTATGAACACATTGGGATTGAGCACAAAAATCAGATCGGAGCGAATAAAGCTTTCCATGGTCCAATCTCTGTATTGAACCCCTTCAATAATCCAAGATTCCTTATGAACGGTCTCTTGGAATGTTTTATTGCGAATTTCTTCCGGATATTTAAGATTTTCCGCACTTCGATCCCAGATCATATTGTCCAGCTCAAAATAGGGTATGCGATACTGTCGTGAAATCTCTCGGGCTAACGAAGATTTGCCGCTGCCGCAAGAACCGATAATCCTAATCCTTATGATTGTCCACTCCCCAAAGTATCGCCGTCACGTGCCGGGTTATCTTTAATGTCTTTCCAAAAACATAGCTTTCCGAGCGCATCATATCCGTTACGCTTCGCTTCATCAAAATCGACCCGTTCGCCGCTAATTAATTCAAGGCGTTATAGCCGTGTTTGCAGCCGTCGAACAGAAGGTACCGTGCACCGTCGGCCGGATCTTCGGCAACAATCAATTGGGGAGCATAATCGGTCACCACAAACAGATCGTCCATTGGTCCTCCGTTATAATAAAGACGAAACTGGGCACGGCCTTCTTTTGTCTGCAATTTACCTGTCCATTCTTGCTCCATCCGATTTTCCGGATTTTCAGCTACGGTTACTCCTTCAAGATAAGTCCGCCCAAGTCGATTCGATTGTTGGTTAGACATATGCGGCTTCCCTTTCCAAGATAAAATTTATGCAATAAGGACTTTATTTCACCTATTCCGTTCGTTCATTGCTAATTTCATCGCTTTCCAGTAAAACTGATGAAAAGCCTCATCTGTAAACTTGACCCTGTCTCCGTTTGGAAACTGCCCGCTTATGGCCATCAACACATCGTATAAACCGAGATGAGCCCAATCCCACATAATGGAGTTGTATATCGTCATGGGGTAGTATAAAAATTGTCTGATTTCCTGGACAAAACTTCGATCTAACCCTTCATTCTCCAAGAGCCGGAACACTCGTTCTTTATCCTCGTCCAAAAGCACGGTATCCAGAAACTCCTCGCATATGAAGCTCCAGGTATCCACTTTTGAAACGATAGGAATGTTATAGCGTTTCGCAAACCTTTCCAAGCTTTCTTTATGTACGGCAGAGACAAAAAGGACTTCGTCGCTTTTCAATCGAACTTCGGGAGGACATCTGGCGATCAAAATTTCGGAAATATCTTCCGAAGCGACACTGCCATCGGGGTAAATACGAGATGCCTTGAAGGGGTAGCTGTGAAACTGGATCCGATTTTCAATAAATTGTACCTCCGGCACGGTATCATCTCCAATGCTCTATTCGCTTATAACGGCGCCCAGACCTTACCAGTTCATTCGTTGTGCCAAAGATTGAATGTGGGCCGTGTGGTGCTTGTCATGCCAAATCAATCTCTGGATCGCAACATCCACGGTAATCCAGCCTAGGACTTCGGTATTGAATTTTCGATGATAGTCGGCCGGCTTCAAACCATGAATGACATGGATGAGCCGATGATGAAGCGATTCTAAAAGGATCAGGGAAATTTCGATCGGAGTATCTTTATAATCGTTAAGCTCGGCCCATAAATTAGGACGGTAAGAACTGGCCATAGGCTCTTCTTCGGTTAAAGCTCTCTTTAATCTTAGGTAGGCGTTGATTTCGTTATCGGCCATGTGATGAACGACCTGCTGCACCGTCCAGCCACCGGAACGATAAGGAGTTTGAAGCTGCTCCTCATTGAAGTCTCGCACAATCTTGCGAAGAGAAGGAACAAGCTCGCCAATTTCCTTCGTATAATTCTTACGTTCCTCCTCTGACGTAACAGCCTTCGGCATAAACTGGCCGATCGGATACCGCAACATGTCTTCATTCATCTTCTGATAAACCTCCTTGGAAAATATTCAGCTGCCCCGACGTAAGGGCCATAGGCTAAACTGCGAAATTTGCTTTTATTTCTTTACCTCGTCACCTATATATTCCAGTAACTCTCCGGGCTGATAATTTAATGCTGCACAAATCTTATCAATGAACTCTTATGACACATACTCGCTGGTATTCAATTTCGCCATAGTCGCAGACGAAATTCCTGTCCTCTGCATTAATTCTTGCTTCTTGATGTCTCGATCGATCAGTAATTTTTGTAACGGTTTATAGCTTATCATCACTGCATCCCTTTCACTAGACTAAACTTTTCTTCAATTATAGCCACTAACAGTTCTTCATAAATCCCCCATAAAAACGCCTCCAAGTTATTATTGGACTGACAGGTCGTATGACTATTTAACCAAGAATCCTTACCGTCTTGTCATGACCAAACCTTGGCATTGTCAGAGTATACCTAGAATCTCCTCTGACATGCCAAGTAAACAGCATCGACCACTGCGAATCGGGTGTTAAATCTTATTTTAGCTAATTCCCCTTAAGGATTTCCTTATTCAAAAATATCCCATCCATAAATCCTTGTTTGTACATGGCTTCAAATGCTATTACCGTTTGTGCGTGTTCCCTTTCTTCATATTCATATAGTAAAGGTTTGCAGTTCTCCGGTACCCTCTCAATAAGCTCTCGCAAAGTGCAACTTAGCTCCTCCGATAGATCCCGATACGTTATATGGTTCAATAAAATAGCCTTTATAATTTCTTCAATCCGCTCCATAACAAATTCATTCAAACTATGATTTAGATTCGTCGTCAACCTCGGTTCCCCTCCAAATAGTGACATCACTTTGATTTCATTATGTTTCATTGTATAGGTGATATCATCTAGATGTCAATATGAATCTATATATAATGAAATCATAATGTTATAATAGTGAAATCACTTTGAAGGAGTTATCATCTATGGCAACCAATAAAAAAGTGTTCACTTTGCGCCTTGAAGAAAAGAATTTTGAAAAAATCAAAATTATTGCCGAGAAAAACAAACGATCCATCGCAATGCAAATTGAATATTTAATCGAGCAACATATTGACAAATTTGAAGAAGAAAATGGACCAATTCAAATTAATGACTAGCAGTAGGGCGTGCAGAACCAGGTTCATTAGCAGACTTGGGGGAACCGCCCTACTCATTTGGATTTTTATAACGGGCATTAAACTCCTTCTCTACCAACTCCATGGCAACGGCTAAATGAATCTGCCCGATCTTACTAAGACCGCGCTTATAATCTTTTATAGGTATCGTTTCAATAACCGGTTCTGTATCAAGGTTACAGCGTAGTTGATGCCACTTAAGTAACGAGCAATTTAAATTTTTGACGACTCCCTCCCTCCGGACCATTTGGAATCAAAGTATCTAATGGAACGAAGCCAAACTTTTGATATAGCTTTCTTGCAGGTCTCCCATCCGGAATATCATCGCCAAAAGTAGTAACGGTTACTTCTGCAGGAGCCACAACAAGTCTCAAAATATGCCTTAGCAAAGCTGTTGCTATTCCTTTATTTCTTGCCCGCGATGAAACGGCTAACCATCCAATCTTATAGTTTGGGGCATTTGATGATGAAAATAAAATTCCACCGAGCAAAACTGACCCTGGCAATCCATCGTTTTCCCTAACACAAAAGGCACACTTCTGATTTATATTTTTCTCCAATGCTTGAATAAACTTTGGATCGCTGACCATGGGTCCGAACAAGTACTCGACTTCCGAAGCTAGTTCTAACCATCCGTTTAGATCATCCATTGTTGCGTTATCGACTCTCATATGTAAACTCCCCTTCTGTGCCGGTCAAATCAATATTACCACATTTTGGGCGAACCTAGCCCAACATAAAAAATCCTTACCTCTCCGAAGAAAGGTAAGGATTTGCCGCCGCTCGATTAAGCGCGGGAGATATATTGGCCCTCGCGGGTGTCGATCAAGAGCACGTCGCCTTCGTTGATGAAAAGCGGCACTTGAACGTTCAAGCCGGTTTCGACTTTCGCGTTCTTGGTCGCGCCTTGCGCCGTGTTGCCTTTCACGCCCGGCTCGGTCTCGATAACCTTCAGCTCGACGCTGTTCGGCAGGTTGATCCCGAGGATCTCGCCTTGGTAGCTCATGATGTTGATGTTCATGTTTTCTTTGAGGAAGTTCAGTTCCCACTTGATTTGTTTTTCTTCCAGGTTGATTTGATCGAACGTTTCGGTATCCATGAACGTATGCTCTTTGCCACTGGCATACAGGTACTGCATTTGACGGTTTTCGATGTGAGCGCGGCTCACGTTCTCACCGGCACGGAACGTACGCTCGACGGTGTTGCCGTTGCGCAGGTTTTTCAGCTTGGAGCGGACGAAGGCAGCGCCTTTACCCGGTTTAACGTGCTGGAAATCGATAACGGTGAACAAATCGCCGTCTACTTCAATGGTCAAGCCTGTTTTAAAATCGTTAACTGAAATCACTACAAAAACCTCCCTAAAATGTGAGCAGACGACAGTGCCTCAAGCCTTGTAAGAATCAGTTTCCGGTTCATCCGGACTATCCTTGCCTTCGCCTCGGTTAATGCCGCTACCAAGATGCGTAAAGTTATGGTATCACAATCAAGTCTTTGCTCGATTGTGTTAACCTCCGATTGCCCGTTTCCGTGATGACGATATCGTCCTCGATCCGGACGCCGCCGAAGCCTGGCAAATAAATGCCGGGTTCCACGGTCACGACCATGCCTGGAGTCAGTACGACATCGCCCTGCACCGACAGCCGCGGCGCTTCGTGAACTTCCATCCCGAGCCCGTGTCCGGTGCCATGGCCGAAATGATCGCCGTAGCCGTAACGCTTGATGATATTGCGTGCGACGGCATCCGCTTCCTTGCCGGTCATTCCCGGCTTGATTCGCTCGAGCGCTTCCATCTGCGCTTCCAGCACGATCTTGTAGATGTCGCGGTGTTTATCCGTCGGCGTCCCGACAATGACCGTACGGGTGATGTCGGAGCAGTAGCTTTTGTAATAGGCTCCGAAATCGAGCGTGACAAATTCGCCGGTTCCAATGATTTTGTCGCTGGCTTTGCCGTGCGGCAGCGCAGAGCGTTCGCCGGAGGCAACGATCGTTTCGAACGAAGTCGAAGCCGCGCCATGCTTGCGTACGAACATTTCGATTTCCAGTGAAATGTCCAGCTCTTTGACCCCGGACTTCAACAGCCCGAGAATGTGGACGAACGTGCGGTCCGCCAGATCGGCCGCCTGCTGCATGACGGCGATCTCCTCGTCGTCCTTGATCATGCGGAGCGACTCGACCAATCCGCCCGTAGGCACGAATTCAATGCCGCCGAGCGCTTCGGCGTAGCTGCTGTAAGTGCCGTAGCTGAGGTCGTTTTGCTCGAAGCCGAGCTTGGTCATTCCCCATTTGCGAAGCAGATCGTTAACCGATTCCGCGACCTTGGGCCCGTGCTCGATAATCTCGTAACCGGCCGCTTGCTCCGATGCTTGTGTCACGTAACGAAAGTCGGTCAGAAGCACGGCCCGATCGGTCGTGATGAGCACGTAGCCCGCCGATCCGGTGAAACCCGTCATATAGTTCCGGTTCGTCGCATTCGTTATGAGCAGCGCCGGCAAGCCTTTTTGTTCCAACAGGCTGCGCAGCCGCCCGATTCGCTGTTGCTGCATTTTACTATCCCTCCGCGCTATCAATATACTGGACCAGCGCACGCAAGCCCAGCTCGTAGCTGTTCGCGCCGAAGCCCGCGATTTGGCCCACGGCTACCGGGGCGATGACCGATACGTGGCGGAAAGCTTCCCTTTTATGAATGTTCGAAATATGTACTTCAACCGTCGGGATGCCTACAGCGCTGATGGCATCGCGGATCGCATAGCTGTAATGCGTGAACGCGCCCGGATTGAACAGGATGCCGGATTTCTGCCCATAAGCGGCATGAATGCGGTCGATCAGATCACCCTCGTGATTCGATTGATAGCATTCCAATCCAACGCCGAGCTCCTCCGCCAGCTTGGTGAGCCTGTCCGTTATCGCCAGAAGCGACAGGCTCCCGTAAACGCCGGGCTCCCGGATGCCAAGCATGTTCAAATTCGGCCCGTTCAACAACAAAATGTGCTTCATCCGTGAAACCTCCCAACCTGATAAACCGCACACACTTAGCCATTTTACCATAACCTTCCCCGGTTTGAGAACTTTTTTTTGCGGGCTCAGGCGGCCGGAAAAAGCGGTTTTGCCAATGTTTGGAGCAACCGAATTACACATCAACGCGCGGAAGAACCGAATGCGTACAGCCCGGAACCGTATGCTGGCCGGGCGAAATTCTTAGCTCGGGTTTGTCCCGGCTCCCGCAAACGGCTCCCGCTCCCGCTCGTCCGTATATTCGAAGCTGATGGAATAGCCGATAAACAGTCCCCACAGCACGAACAGGCATGCTTGGGTCAGCACGGTGTTCAAATCGAGATAGGCGATCCAATCCATCATCCCGGTGATCGGCCCGACCAGCAGGAACAAAAAGGCCCACCAGGCGACGCCGTACCCGATTCCGTACCACGGACCGATCGCTTTGGCGAGCAGCGTCGTATACAATAGAGCGGCAACGACGGATAAGGCGGTAAAGGCCAGCCACCCCAGCACATATCCCCGCCACGTCATCAGGAAAGAATGCTTGTACAAGGGCTCAATCAAAAATCCGGGCGATAGCGAAGTAAAATGAAAATAGTTGGCCAGCATTTGAGCTCCGCCCCAGATCAACCCGGCGAAAAAGCCGATATATACCGCGAAACTCCATCGATTCGTACGAGGCTTCGCATCGCTTCGGCGATTCATGCCCAAATCCCTCCTCGATTTCGGATATCCACTAGTATGTGCAAAAGTTCCACCGATAAACAAGTGGCAATATGACCGCGGATTCGCTAAAATACAGATATGATCTATTCATCGTTATTTTATTCATAGTAGAAGAAGGTGTATCGTATTGTCGGAAAAGAATCAGCCAAATGCCGTGTACGGCGGCCAAGCCGTGATTGAAGGCGTCATGTTTGCCGGCCAGAAGGTGAACGTTACGGCGGTGCGCCGAAAAGATAATACCATTCATTATCTTGAAGTTCCCAGAAAAGAAATCGGCTGGGTCCAGACGCTGAAGAAGATTCCGCTGATCCGGGGGATTGTCGGGATTGTGGAAGCGAGCGCCAAAGGGGCGCAGCACTTGAATTTTTCGGCGGAGGTGTTTGCCGAGGAAGAAGGTGTGGTTAAGGAAGAGAAGAAGGAAACGCTGACCGGCAAAATTTCCATGATTCTCGGGGTGGCGGTCGTCGGCATTTTATCCTTTTTGTTCGGCAAGTTCGTATTCACGCTTATTCCGCCGACGATCGAGCAGATGCTGTTCGGAAGCTTGTTCGAGAACCAGATCGGCCATAACCTGATCGAAGGCTTGATCAAGATTATTTTGCTCGTCGGGTATATTTATTTTATTTCGCTTACGCCGATGATCAAACGTTTATTTCAATACCACGGAGCCGAACATAAAGTCATTAGCGCTTACGAAGCGGGACTGGAGCTCACCGTCCAGAACGTGCAGAAGTTCAGCACGCTGCATTACCGGTGCGGCAGCAGCTTCATCGTCTTTACCGTCATCGTCGGCGTCGTCATTTACTCGTTCTTTCAATACGATTCGTTCCTGGAGCGGATCATTCAACGGATCGTGCTGCTTCCGCTTGTGATCGGCGTATCCTACGAAGTATTGCGGTTTACCAACAGCCTGCGGGACATCCCGGTGCTTCGTTTCCTCGGCTATCCCGGCCTGTGGCTGCAACTGCTCACGACCAAAGAACCGGACGATTCCCAAGTGGAAGTATCCATTGCCTCCTTCAACCGGATGCGGGAGCTCGACCGGCAAATTTAATCTAAGATAAGGAGGGGTCCTGCATGAGAAACCGCAACAGCACGGTCGCTTACGTGATTTTCGGCCTGATCGCCATCGGGATACTGGCTAGTATTCTCTCCAATCCAGGCACCTTTATGATTCCGATCCTCGTATTCGGCGTCATTTTCTTCCTGTACAAATTCCCGCCGAACCGCTGGAGACAACCGAAACGGCCGTCCTCCGCCCGGTTTCAAAAAGGGAAGCGGCGCAATGCCACGTTCCGCGTCATTCCGGGCAGTAAGGACAGCTCGGATGAACCGCCCAAATACCATTGATTTGTTCGCAGCCCCAACAAAGCGGCAGCCTCTACCGAAGAGCGCTTGCCGCTTTGTTGTTTTTTCAGGCCTTCTTCGAATAGCGGTTCGGAATGCGGCAGACATGGGTCAAATAGTTGTGCTTGTACTCGGTCATCTTCCAATGCGCAAAAAACGCATGCGTCGCCCGCTGCCCGGATTCGAACAGCTTCAGGCTCTGCTCGGTCGTTATGTCAAAGTCGGTGATGCTGACGCCGAGCGTCGGAATTTTTACCGTGCGAAACCGGTTGCTCTCTTGAATATACCGGTCGTCGTGCGCCTCCAGCATGGTCGAAAACAAGGCCCGCATCATGCTGACCGGACCGTGAATGGCGTTCGGTTGTCCCGTGCCGCGGCCCACCATCTGAAAGCCGATGGTCGGAATCATCCGGTCGATCGGGGGCGCTTCCGTCGAATCGAAAATCCACAGCGGAAAGTTGCTCAGCAGTCCTCCGTCCACAATGTACACGAATTGATCGATGAATTTTTCTCCGGGGAGACGGTGCTCGAACGATTTGCGTATGACCACCGGATCGAAGAAATAAGGAATCGCCGTGCTCATCCGGACGGCTTTCGCGATCATGAACCGGCGGGGATCGATACCGTAATGGGCGATGTCGTCTGGCAGGACGAGCAATTTGCGGCCGGAAATGTCGGAGGCGATAATGCGAAGCTGATTCGGCTTCAGATCGCCGAAGGTGCGGATCCCCTTGGCCAGCAGCAGCTTATGGACCCAATGCTCCAGCGCCTCTCCGGAATACAGGCCTTTCTTGATAAACAGCCGGGCCATCGGGCCGATCAGCTTCGTATCGAAGATCCGGGAGCGCTGCAGAAAGGCGCGAAAAGGCGTTGCTTCGATTAGCTCCTTCATCTCATCCGCTCGATATCCCGCCGCAACCAATGAGGCAACAATCGCCCCGGAGGACGTTCCCGCCACTTGATGGAACGAATGTCCGAGCTGCTCGACCGCCGATACGGCCCCGGCCAGCGCGATTCCCTTCACGCCCCCGCCTTCAAACACGGCATTGATTCTCACCCCGCATCCCCTCTTCCCGCAAAGTCCTTCCAAGAGTATGTATGAGGTGATGAATTGTCCTTATGCCAGGGAAAGAAAAAAAAGCCCCCGATTCCGGAGGCTTACGATTCTTCCAGCTCTTTCTTCAGGCGCAGCAGCTCTTCGCCGCGGGTGGTGTCGCGCTTGAAATATTCAAGCAGCGTCTCGATGCAGGTGATGGAGTCCCAGCTCAAATGATGCTCAATGCCCTCGACGTCCTTGTAAATATTTTCCTCGGAAACGCCGATCATCGTCAAGAACTCTTCCAGCAGATGATGACGGTCCACCAGCCGCTTTCCGACCTTCTGCCCTTTCGACGTGAGCACAAGACCGCGGTATTTTTCGTAAATTAAGTAGTTGTCTTTGTCGAGCTTCTGAATCATTTTCGTCACCGAAGACGGATGGACCTCGAGTCCTTCGGCGATGTCGGAAACGCGCGCGTACCCTTTCTCATCGATTAATTTATAAATTCGTTCCAAATAATCTTCCATACTGGGCGTAGCCATTCCGCGTTCCTCCCGTGTTCCAAAGACGAATCTCGGTAATTTTATGATACACTGATTGATTTATGCAAAGCAAGCGTTTGCTGTGAGGGATAAATTGCTCAGTGGGCACATCAAATTCCCATGTGTGCGCATCGAGTGAATGAAGCAAGCTAAGGTCATTATAAGCGTTCTTAACTATATCACAGCCTCATTCCGTAAGCAAGTCCGATACGATACGTACCATCAGGAGGGATCACGCATATGACCACCGAGCTGCTTGCACCCCCGATCCGCCAGACGCAGGTGTTTGTCCCGGAGCTCGTCTATTTCGAGCCCGACGCCCTGGACTACCCCAAAGGCAAGCGAATCCATGAATGGGCGCTGAAGGAAGGACTTCCGATCCGCATGACGACGTCCCACAACCGGATCACGAACCTTCCGGGCGAAAGCGATCTGGAGAAATACCGGATCGCCAAACGAACGCTGGTCGTAGGAATCCGCAAAACGCTGAAATTCGATACGTCCAAGCCGTCTGCCGAGTACGCCATCCCGATCGCGACAGGCTGTATGGCGCATTGTCATTACTGTTATCTGCAGACGACGCTCGGAGCGAAGCCTTATATCCGGGTCTATGTCAATACCGACGAAATTCTGAATCGGGCCAAGCAGTATATTGAAGAAAGAGCGCCGGAAATTACCCGGTTCGAAGCGGCCTGTACGTCCGACCCTGTCGGGCTTGAGCATATCTCGGGCTCATTGAAGGAATACATCGAATTTATGGGACGGGAACCGCTGGGCCGGCTTCGTTTCGTAACGAAATTTCACCACGTGGAACCGCTGCTGGATGCCAAGCACAACGGTCATACCAGGTTCCGGTTCAGCGTCAACGCCGACTATGTGATCAAAAACTTCGAGCCGGCGACCTCCAGCTTCTACGAGCGCATCGAGGCGGCCGGGAAAGTAGCCAAGGCCGGCTATCCGCTCGGCTTTATCATTGCCCCCATCGTTTGGCACGAAGGCTGGGAGGAAGGCTACGCAGAGCTGCTGCACAAATTGAAAGAGGCCCTTCCGCCGGAAGCGACCTCTGACCTCACGTTCGAATTGATTCAGCACCGGTTTACGAAAACGGCCAAAAATATTATCCGTCAGCGCTATCCGAAGACGAAGCTGGAGATGGACGAAGCGAAGCGGAAATACAAATGGGGCCGATGGGGCCAGGGCAAATATGTCTATCCCGACGAGCAGGCCGCGGCGCTGCGCGAGTTTATCAGTGAACGCATCTTCACCCATTTTCCAAAGGCGAGCATCGATTATTTCACCTGACACCTTAGCGTCAGCCAATCCAGGAAGGCGTAATGCCCTGCAGCCAGATCGTGATCCGGGTCATTTGATCCGTGTACAGCAGCACGGCTACGACGAGCATCACGCCTCCGCCTACTTTCATCATGGTAGCGGAATATTTCAAGATCCATTTGGTCGATCCGATGAAGAACGCAAGAATGAAGAACGGGATCGCGAAGCCAAGCGAATACGCGGAAATGAGCGGCAGCCAGGAATTCGGTTCGGTTGCCGCCAGCATCAGCATCGCGGACAGAATCGGGCCGATGCAGGGAGACCACCCTGCAGCGAAGCCGATGCCGATCAGCAGCGAGCCAAGGTACCCGGCAGGCTTCGACTTGATCTGCAGCTTGCGCTCGCGCATGAGCCACTGCGGCTGGAAAATGCCGAGCAGAAACAGTCCCATCACAAAGATCATGATCGCCGAAATTTGCCGGAGCAGGTCGCGGTAGTCCAGGAAAACGTTGGCAATGACGTTGGCTCCGAGTCCCAGCGTGTAGAAGATGATGGAGAATCCGAGAATGAAGCTGAGCGTATGGGTAATCAGCTTGAACCGGACTTCTTTGGCACTTTGCTCGTCCTTGAGCTTCCCGACGGAAACGCCGGTGATGTAGGACAAATACGAAGGATACAGCGGCAAGCAGCAGGGCGATATGAAAGAAACGAAGCCTGCCCACAGCGCGATCCAAATGTTAAGTTCCACGGCTACCGTTCACCATCCTTTTACCTCTTTGTTAACTTACAAGCGAAGTCCCCGTTTTACCGTCAAAATGCCGATGAGCATCGCGATCAGCATCAGCACGACCGTCGCTCCGGGCGCCAAGTCCCACACGCCTGCGGAGACAAGCCCGGCAATAACCGCAAGCTCGGAGAACAAAATCGACCAGAAGATCGAATGCTTGAAGCTCCGGGCGACAAGCAGGCTGCAGGCGACCGGAATCGTCAGCAGCGAGGACACGAGCAGGGCTCCGACGATTTTGATCGAGACGCTGATCACCAGCGCCGTCAGCATCGTGATCATAATATTATAGAAGCGCAGCGGCAGGCCGCTCACGCCGGCCGCGTCTTCGTCGAAGAAGAGCAGGAACATTTCCTTGTAATTGATCAGCACGAAAGCGACAACGATGGCCGCGACGCCGCCGACGACCCAAAGGTCGGTATTATCCAGCGTATAAATGCTGCCGAAAAAGTAGCTCATGACGTTAATGTTAAAGCCTTTGCCGATCGTGAACAGCAGAGTGGCCAGCGCCACGCCGCCCGACATAATAATCGCGATCGACAGCTCGGCGTAGGTCTTGTACGCTTTGCGCAGCCGCTCGATGCCGAACGAGGCCAGCAGGGCGAACAGCAGCCCGACGCCGATCGGGTACACGTTGATCAAAAATCCGAGCGCGACCCCCGCGATCGATACGTGCGCGAGCGTGTCTCCGATCATCGACAAGCGGCGCAGCACGAGAAATACGCCCATAAGCGGAGCGGTCAAGCCGATTAACAAGCCGCCGATCAGCGCCCGCTGAAAAAAGTATTCGGTAAAGATATCCAAAGCCAGTTCTCTCCTATCTACCCGCTGCATCCTGCCGTCGTTATACGGTCAGGGTTAAACTTCAATCGTCTCTCTAAGCTGCTGCATCGAGTGAGTCAGGTCGGTTTCGCGGCAATTTTCCGGCTCGTGCGTATGCTTGATATAGAACGATAAGCCGCCGCTTTTTTGCACCGAGTCCTCCCCGAGATACGATTGGATCATATCCATATCGTGCGAGACCATGATAAACGTGATGTGGTGATGCTGGTGCATATGCCGGATCATGCGGAAAAAGCCGGCCTGCGTCTCGGCGTCGATACCGACGGTGGGCTCGTCCAGAATAAGCAGCTCCGGATTGTTAATTAACGCCCGGGCGAGGAATACCCGCTGCTGCTGTCCGCCGGACAATTGGCCGATCCGCCGGTCCGCCAGGTCTTCGATGCGCATCGCATAGAGCGCGTCGTCCGCTTTGCTCCGCTCCTGCTTGCTGAGACGGCGGAACATATTCTTTTTACCGAACAGCCCGGAGGTGACGACCTCGCGAACCGTAGCCGGAAAGAGCGGATTCAACGCGTTTTTCTGCGGCACGTACCCGACGCGCTCCCAGTCGCGGAACTGGTCGACGGGCTGGCCGAACAGACGGATTTCGCCGCGAGCTGGCTTCAGCAGCCCGACGATCATCTTCAGCAGCGTCGTCTTGCCTGCGCCGTTGGAACCGACCAATCCGACAAAATCGCGCTCCAGAATCGAGAAATTCAAGCCGTGGATCACGGGTTTATTTTCATAAGAAAAAAAGATGTCATCGATCGTGACGATCTGTTGATGACATCCAAAGCGAGCATTCGTTTGCATGGCAAAGCTCCTTATACGGAAGGTCTCCCTTCTATTGTAATGCTTTTAATAAATTATTCAAATTGTTTTCCATCAGGGTCACATAATCGTCACCCTTTTTCGCCTGCTCCTCGGTCAGCCCTTCGATCGGGCTCAAGACAAGCGTTTCGACTCCGGCGTCCTTGGCAAGCGTCTTGGCCAGCTTATCGGATACAAGCTCTTCAAAGAATATATATTTGACTTGATTGTCTTTAATGAATTGCAAAATATTTTTCATATCCTTGGACGTCGGCTCGGCATCCGGAGCCAGCCCCATAATCGCCTTCTGGTTCAGTCCGTAAGCTTTGGCCAAATACCCGAACGATTGGTGCGTCACGACAATATCCTTCTTGGACGTCTTGGCCAGCTCGCTCTTGTATTTGCCGTCTAATTGATCAAGCCGGTCGGCGAGCTTCTTGAAGTTCGCTTCGTAATCGGCTTTGTGCTCCCCGTCGACTTGAATCAACGCGTCCTTGATGTTAGCGGCCAGCTGCTTGGCGTTGGCCGGGTTCAGCCATACGTGCGGGTCCGTATTGCCCTCGTGCTCGTGGGGCTCGTGGCCGTGCTCGTCCTTGCCTTCTTCTTTCTTCTCGCCATGGCCGTGCTCATCTTTCTTCTCGTTATGGCCGTGCTCGTGCCCATGTTCCTCTTCCGTGCCGGGAAGCAGCTCGATGCCGCGGCTTGCTTCGACCACAACGGTCTTGCTGTCTTTCTTCAAGCTGTCAAGCGTATCCTGTACCCAACCCTCGAAGCCGGCGCCTAAATAGATGAACAGATCCGATTTGGTCAAATTTTGCATGTCGCGGCTCTTCGGCGACCAATCGTGGGGCTCGACGCCGGCCGGCACCAGATTGACGACGTTGACGTGATCTCCGCCGATCTTGGAGGCAAAATCATATAAAGGATAAAAGCTGGCTACGATATTGATCTTGCCGTTCACAAGCGCAGGCTGCGAACGTCCTCCGCAGGCGGACAGCACGGTAGACAGCAGCAGGACCAGGATGACGGGAAGGATGGCCCGTTTGACGAATGTTCGCTTCATGTGATGATACCCTCCGAAATGTAAATCGTAATTTTTTTCATTAACAACGACGATTATACGCCCTGCCCCTCCGCTTGTCAACGGTAAATGTAGAAATTACGATAAAGCCCAAAAACCCCCTTTGCGCCTGCTGTTGGCAAAGGAGGTTTTGAAAAACATTTGATTGGAAGCTACTCTGCGCGAACTGCCTGCTGCTGGGCTTTCAAGCACAGCTCCGCCGCTTTGAAGGCGTGCTCCTGCGTCATCGCGTTTTCCGTCCGGTGAATGCAATCGAGGATCAATTGCCCGAAATACGGATAGCCGACTTCGCCCTGAACGGAGTAATGCCGCTCGCCTTCCTTATTCACCAAATAAACGTGGTCGCCCTGCTGATCCCGGGCGATATCGATATATTTGCGCAGCTCGATGTACCCGTCCGTTCCGACGATGAGCGTCCGGCCGTCGCCCCAGGTGCCGAGGCCGTCCGGCGTCAGCCAGTCGACGCGGAAGTAGAAGGTCGCGCCGTTATCGGCGGTCAGCGTGGCGTCTCCGAAGTCTTCCAGCTCCGGGTACTGCTTGTTGTTATAGTTGGCTACCCGGCTGCTGACGACCGTGGCGTCCTTGGCGCCGGTATAGAACAGGAACTGCTCGATCTGATGGCTGCCGATGTCGCACAGAATGCCGCCGTATTTCTCCCGCTCGAAAAACCACTGCGGACGGGTCGGCGCATTCAGCCGGTGCGGGCCCCACCCCATCACGTGAACAACGCGCCCGATCGCGCCCTTCCGAATCAACTCTCCGGCGAACACGGCGCTTTCCACATGCAGCCGCTCGCTGTAATAGACCATGTATTTCCGGCCCGTTTCCTTCACTTTGGCACGGGCGGCTTCAAGCTGCGATAACGCGGTGAATGGCGTCTTGTCGGTGAAGTAGTCTTTTCCCGCGCTCATGACGCGAATCCCAAGCGCTCCGCGCTCCGAAGGAACGGCCGCTGCCGCGACGAGTCGAATCCTCGGATCGCGCAGAATTTCGTCCTCCGAAGCGGCAGCCTTGGCTTGCGGATACCGCTTGACGAACGCTTCGACTTTCGCCGGGTCCGGATCGTAGACGGCGACCAAGTCGGCTCCCGCTTCGATAAGGCCGTTGCACATGCCGTAAATATGGCCGTGATCCAGCCCTATTGCGGCGAAAGCGAACTCGCCCGGTTTGACGACCGGATTCGATTTCCCCTGCGGCGCATAATTCATTCCGTCGTTCTTCTGCATACAAGAAGCCTCCCACTATGGTAGAAATCGATTGTTCACGTGAACAAACCTTATTTTACCACAGATCCGTTCGGAATTGAATCGGAAACTGTCGCAAGGGTCAGACGGTCTCCTTGCGATGCGGCCAAAATCATGCCCTGCGACAATTCGCCGCGCAGCTTGACCGGCTTCAGGTTCGTGACGCAGATGACTTTGCGGCCGACCATTTGCTCCGGCGTGTAGTATTTGGCGATGCCGGATACGACCTGACGCTGCTCGTAGCCGAGATCGAGCTGCAGCTTCAGCAGCTTGTCGGCGTTCTTCACCGGCTCGGCGGCGATAACCTCGGCCACCCTCAGGTCGACCTTGAAGAAGTCGTCGATCGAGATTTCAGGCGAAGCCTCCGGCGCCGATACGGCAGCCGTCTCCGCTTTCGCGTCCTTTTTCGGGTCTTCGGTCGCGTCCTCCGCCGCAGGAGCCGCTCCGCCGTTCATCGATTCCGCGATGAACGCGATTTCCTTGTCCGCCTCCAGGCGCGGGAACATCGCTTCGCCCTTCGCCACGCGCGTGCCGGCTGGCAGCTTTCCGAACGCATGCACCGCATCCCATGCGGTAAGCGGGCCGGCTTCGATGCCAAGCTGTTGCCACATCCGGCGCGGGGTCTCGGTCATGAACGGCTGCAGAAGCACGGACGAGATGCGCAGCGATTCGGCCAGCACGTACAGCACGGACCCGAGCGTCTCCCGTTTCGCCTCGTCCTTGGCGAGATTCCACGGCTGCGTCTCGTCGATGTATTTGTTTGTGCGGCTGACGAGCTGCCAGATCGAAGCGAGCGCTACAGAGAAATCCATTTTTTCCATCGCTTCCTCGACTTTGGCGACCGCCGCTTCGGCCGTCTCCAGTACGGCGGCGTCGAATTCGGTCGCTCCGGCAACGTACGGCTGCACTTCGCCGCCGAAATATTTGTCGATCATCGCAACGGTCCGGCTGAGCAAATTGCCGAGGTCGTTCGCCAGGTCGAAGTTGATCCGCTCCACGAAGCTTTCCGGCGTGAACGTGCCGTCGGAGCCGAAAGGCACTTCCCGCATCAGATAATAACGAAGCGCGTCAAGGCCGTAGCGGTCGATCAAGGTGACCGGGTCCACGACGTTGCCTTTGGATTTGGACATTTTGCCGTCCTTCATCAGCAGCCACCCGTGGGCGATCACCTTTTTCGGCAGCGGCAGACCGAGCGCCATCAGCATCGCCGGCCAAATAATCGTATGGAAGCGCACAATCTCCTTGCTCATGAGGTGAACGTCCGCCGGCCAGTATGTCCGGTAGCGGCTGTCATCCTCGCTGCCGTAGCCGAGCGCGGTAATATAGTTCGAGAGCGCATCGATCCAGACGTAGATGACATGCTTCGGATTGCCCGGCACGCGAATGCCCCAGTCGAACGTCGTCCGGGAGACGGCCAAATCTTCCAGACCCGGCTTGATGAAGTTGTTGATCATCTCGTTGCGGCGCGATTCCGGATAAATGAATTCCGGGTGCTTCTCGTAATACTCGATCAGCCGATCGGCATATTTACTGAGCCGGAAGAAGTAGCTTTCTTCCTTCACCCATTCGACCGGCCGCCCGCAATCCGGACAATTGCCGTCGACCAGCTTGTTTTCGAGGTAAAACGATTCGCACGGCGTACAGTACCAGCCTTCGTAATGACTGAGGTAAATATCGTCCTGCTCCATCAGCTTCGTGAAAATTTTCTCGACGGCCTGCTTGTGGCGCGTGTCGGTTGTGCGGATGAAATCGTCGTACGAGATGTCCAGCTTTTTCCACAGGTCCTTGATCCCGGCGACGATATCGTCCACGAACTGCTGCGGCGTCTTGCCCGCCTCCTGCGCTTTGCGCTCGATCTTCTGCCCGTGCTCGTCGGTGCCCGTCAAGTACATGACGTTGTACCCGCGCAGCCGCTTGTACCGGGCCATAACGTCGCCCGCCACCGTCGAATACGCGTGGCCGATGTGGAGCTTGTCGCTCGGGTAATAAATCGGCGTTGTGATGTAAAAGCTTTTCTTCGTTTCAGACATGTTCAAACGACCTCCTACAGGATTGAAAATGCAAAAAAGCTCTCATCCCTATGGGACGAGAGCTTCAAACTCACGCGGTACCACCCAATTTCCCCCGTCGGACGCATGGCGAAACCAAGCGCCGTTCGAGGCTTAACGGTCAATCGCTGACCATCCGTTAACGCCGGAGCTACGATGAAAGCTTACCGCCTGCAGCCGGACCGGCCGCGAGCAAGGCTCGCCCCCATATCCTCCCGGACCATCTTCCTCAGCATCGGCCGACCGGTTCTCAGCGTCTCCGGCTCTCTGTGCGGCTTCCGGCAAAGTACTTATCCGTTCATGGGACTGTTATGCCAAATATATCGAAAATGAACCGTCCGTGTCAAGGGACGTGATCCACTCCTCCGGGATGGAACGGATGGCATTTGCAGATCCGCTTCACCGTAAGCCACGAGCCGCGGGCTGCGCCATGCTTCTCCAGCGCTTCCAGCGCGTAGGCGGAGCAGGTCGGATAAAACCGGCAGGTCGGCGGTTTCAGCGGCGAGATCCATTTGCGGTAAAAGCGTACGCCTCCCAGCAGTACCCGTTTCACGATGCACGCGGCTCCTTTCCACAGCTTGTAATGTTGCGAGAAAACTGTACCATGGAATTATTACATAACTATGACAAGGCCGGACGAATCCGGAGCACGTTACCGCAGCCCCTTCAGCTTGGCGCGAAGCGCCTGCATCGGCGACAGCACCCGGGCGCCGGACGCCGCCCCGGCCCGTACGGCTGCGTCCGTCATCGACAATTGGGCGGCCGCGACCGGGATCGGCGAAGTCTGCAGCAAGCTCAGCAGAAACGCTTCGACCTGCTCCGTGTACGCCGCTTCCCGCCCTTGCAGCAGCAGCTCGAAGCAGCCCGGGTCCGATACCGCCGTCTGCGCCTGAAACCCTCTGCCCTGCAGCTTGGCGCGGGCATGCAGCCGTTCCATCGTCCCGTCCACGGTCGCCGGATTGGTGAAAGCGATGACCGCCTCGCCTCCCAGTTTCAGCAGCTCGTCGAACCACGGCTCGTCAATCGCGACGACCGGAAGGCCGCCCGTCGCTTCGAGCGCTTGCTCCAAGGGCGACAGCGCGGCGATATAATTCGTGCATGTGATGACGATGGCGTCAACCCCGCAGCCCGCGATCCATTCCAACTGGCCGCGCAGCTTCGCTTGCACCTGCCGGGCCGCCGCTTCGGACACCGCCGCTCGGGTTAGCCAATGAATCGCGCCGGGATCGACAAAATGCTGACAGGCGAACGCCTCGCGATCCAGGCCCTCCTCCAAATACCGGATGTTCGAATGATGCGCATGCAAGCAGCCCAGCCGCATGACCGCCATGACAACCGCCTCCTGTGAGTCCAAGCTTTTCTCCTAGCATAGCGGCAACGGCGTGAATGGTCAACGGCTTTTATCGCCCGCTAAGCAGCTTCCGAGCCTGAACCTGAAGCCGCCTCTAGGCGTCCTGCCGCAAAGGCTCCTCTTCCGCCTGCAAGACGTTCCTGCCTGCGACAGCATTCCCGCGGCTCCAGCCCTCCCGCTTAAAATCGATCATCATGCCCGCTCCAAGCGCCGTGCAATCCTGCGGCTCCGCCGCGAGATGCACAGGGACGCCGGTTTCCGCCTGAATCCGCTCGTCCAGTCCGTGCAGCAGCGAGCCGCCGCCGCACAGAAGGATGCCCCGCTCCACCACATCTCCCGCAAGCTCCGGCGGGCAGTGCTCCAGCGTCACCCGGATCGCTTCGAGAATGGTCGTCAGGAAATCGTCCATCAGTCCGAAAATTTCGCCGGAGGTCAAGCGGATCGAGCGGGGCAGCCCGTTGATCAGATCCCGGCCCTTGATATCGATGGCCTTCTCCTTCTGCCGCTCGACGACCGACCCGATCTGCTTCTTGATCTCCTCCGCGGTCCGTTCGCCGATCGCGAGGTTATACGTTTTTTTGACGTATTCGATGATGTCCTGATCGATCGACATGCCTGCGCGGCGCACCGTATGGCTGACGACGATGCCGCCGAGCGACAGCACGGCCACTTGACTCGCCCCTCCGCCGATATCAAGCACCAGGCTGCCGATCGGCTCGTCGACCGGAAGCCCGGCCCCAAGCGCCGCCGCCAGCGGCTCTTCCACGGCTACCGCCTTCTTGGCGCCTTTATGCACCATGGTCTCTTCGACGGCGCGCTTCTGTACATTCGTGATGCCGCACGGCACGGAGATGTACACTTGCGAGCTGCGGAACCAGGGAGCCCGGCCTTGAATTTTTTTAATAAAATGCTGAAGCATCGCGCTCGTAATGTCAAAGTTGGCGATCACCCCGTCCATCAGCGGGTAAATGATGTCGATATTGCCCGGGGTCCGGCCGATCATGGCCTGCGCCTCCGCACCGGCCGCCACCATCTCGCCCGAATCCTGGCGGATCGCCACCACGGACGGCTCCCGCAGCACGATCCCTTTCCCATGCTGGTAAATCACCGTATTCGAAGTGCCCAAATCAATGCCGTACAGCGTATCAAACCGCTTTATCATGCTGTCTTCCTCCTTCGTGTATTGCGCTCTGAGCCGCCGGCAGCCGGAACTCGAATACGGTTCCTTGGCCGACTTCGCTGCGGACGGTAATCGCTCCGCCGTGCAGCTCTACCAGTTCCCGGACAATGGCCAGTCCGAGCCCGGTACCGCTGCTTTTTTTGCTCCGGCCGCGGTCCACCTTGAAAAATCGCTCCCAGATCATTTCCTGATCGTCCGGGGAAATGCCGATGCCGGTATCCGCCACGCGAATGACAAGCAGCTCGCCTTCCGCACGGGCGCTCAGCAAGATTTTGCCGTTTTCCGTAAATTTCACGGCATTCTTCACTAAATTTTTCATAATCTGCTCGAAGCGGTCCGGATCCGCATAGGCGTCGGGCATTCCTTCTTCCGTCTGCATTTCGATCGTCGTGTTGCGGTCCGCGGCTTCCGGCCCGAACATCGCGGCCATGTGCGCAAATAACTGCCGCACGTTCACCGGGCTGCGGGACAAGGCGATCTCCTCGTTTTCCAGCTTGATCAGATCGGCGATATCGTCCACCAGCCGTTTCATATGAAGCGTTTCTTTGTAAATGATGTCGTAGTATTTGGGCTTGGCCGCATCGTCGATCAGATCGTCCTGCAGCGCCTCCAGAAACCCTTGCATGGCCGTCAGCGGCGTCCGCAGCTCGTGCGATACGTTCGCCAGGAAATCCTGGCGGATTTGCTCCTGCTTGCGTTTGTCTTCATCCGTCTGCTGCAGCTTGTCCGCCATCTGATTGATGGTGGCGGCCAGCTCCCCGATCTCGTCGTTCGACGATACCTCGATCCGCTCGCCGTAATCCCCATGCCCGATGCGCAGCGCCAGCTTGTCGATCCGCCGCAGCGGCCGGGAGATGGACCACGATAAATACGACGCGGTCGACGCCGAGAGCAGCACGCCTATAAGCGTGACCCACAGGATCGTTTCCCGCATTAACGTGATCGTTTCGTTCATTCGGGCGACCGAAGCGTGCAGTACGATTCCCCCGTATACCTCATTGTCCTTGCCCCACGGGACAACGACGGAAAGCACCGGCTCCTTGAGCCCTTCGAACCGCGACTCGTTTAGGAGCGCCTCCTCGCCGCTCAAGACCTTGTCGACGACGGCAGGATCGACGGACTTCCCGACGTTCACCTCGTCCTTGCTGGAGGTGGCGGCGATTTTGCCGCCCCGGTCGAACAGCCAGATACGCGCATCGAACGTCTGGTCGAAGAACAGAAGCAGCTCCTTGACGCGATCGTCCGGCACGACGACGGTTTGAACCGCCAGATTGACCCGCTTCGCCTTGCGCAGCAGCTCTTCCTTTTGCGAATCGACGATGTATTCCTTGGTCAGAAACGAAAGCAAAAATCCGACGACGCACAGGCCCAGCAGCATGGTGAACATATGGCCGAACAGCAGCCGGCGGAAAATGCTTTTGCCGATGCCAAGCATTATTCCTGGACCTCGAATTTATATCCTACGCCCCACACCGTATGAATACAGTCGTTCCGGTACGGGAGCAGCTTCTCCCTTAATTTTTTCACGTGCACGTCGACCGTGCGGATATCCCCGATAAACTCGTAGCCCCATACCTGCTCCAGCAACTGCTCCCGGGTGTACACCGTTCCCGGCGACCGGGCCAGGTGAGTCAGGAGATCGAACTCCTTCGGGCGAAGAACGATTCGCTCTTCCCCGGCCAGCACCTCGCGGCGCTCCGTGTTGATCGAGAGTCCCTCGAACGCGATGGATACCGGCTCCCCCGGTTCGGCCGGCAATTTGCGGCGCTGCATCCGGCGGAAGATCGCCTTGATTCGCGCCACGAGCTCCCGCGGACTGAACGGCTTCGTGACGTAATCGTCGGCGCCGAGCTCAAGCCCCAATACCCGGTCGAATTCTTCCCGCTTCGCCGTAAGCATGATGACGGGAATATCGAACCTCTTCAAAATTTGACGGCACGCTTCGAAGCCGTCCATCTTCGGCATCATGACGTCGAGAATCACGATGTCCGGCGATTCTTTCTCGACCAGTTCAAGCGCTTCCTCGCCGTCCTGCGCCTCGATCATGCTGATGTGCTGCTTTTCAAAATAAAGCCGGATGATCTCCCTGACGTTCGGGTCATCGTCGGCAACCAGTACCTTCCAACCATTCATGCTGACAATGCTCCTTTTGCCGGTGAAAATACTATAGCATTCTCCCGCCCCCCTTATTTTGCGGGGGGATGATCCGAAAAAGGGGCCATCCTCCTTAACGGTACACGAAAAATTTGAGCAAATTGTGTTCAAAATCGGACCAAACGGTTAAATAACTGTGTTCAAAAAAAGAATGCGTTCAAAACCGCGAAAACCCCCTGAAAACGGCGATTTTTGACGAACAGTATAGGAAGTCGGCTTGCGCATTCAAGCCTGCGTAAATTGTGTTGTGGAAGGTGACGCCCGTGAGCAGTTCCAAGGAATTCATGCAGAGCCAGTTGAGGAAATGGAAATCCGCCGCATCCCAGCTCATTTCGACGGAGGGGGAAGCCGTCGAGACCACCGCCATCGAGCTGGAGCCCGAGGTTTACGATAAGTGCAAGCGAATGGCCGAAGCCGAACAGACGACCGTGAGCGCCGTTGTTCATTTTATGATCGACCAATACTTTGCCGTGCGGTCCCATGAAATGACGTTTCAAGCGACCGTGGAGCAAAAGGAAAAAAATCCGCTGCTGCAGCTCGACAGCTTGACGAAGCGAAAGGAAAGGTACGCGGGCGAGGAGGTGCCGAGCTATGATCGTGCATGATTCCGCAGCCTTGCAGCAGGCGGTCTTTCTGGAGCAGTCCGCCCTGATGGCGTTTATGAATCCGGAGGACCCGTATTATTTAAAGGCCCGGTCGCTGTTCTTCGATCTGGACGACATGGACCGGCATATGGCTACGACAAACTATGTAATCTTCGAAACGCACCAGTGGCTGCGCAATCATTTTGATTATTCGGATGCGCAGTTTTTCTTGAACACGATGGAAAAAGCGGTCCAGTTGGGCGTGCTGACGATCGTGCCGGGATCGCCCGAGCTGGAGCAGGAATCGAAGCGGCTCATTATCGATTTTCCGAACTACCGGTTCTCGCTGAGCGAAGCGATGACGGCCGTCGTCATGCTGTCCTGCCAGATGAAACGGATTTTCACCTTCAATCCGAATTATTCGTTCCTGCCCAAGCTGGATCGCGAAATCAAGGTGCTGCCAAGCATTTGGTAAAGAGACGGGAAAATGAAAAAACCTGACGGACGGCCCGGCTGGGGGCGCATGCCTTCAGGTTTTCGCTATTCAGGCGGATGGAGGCGGGTACTTATCGAGCTGGTGCTCCTCGATAAACGCCGGTGCGGCCGTACGCCTTGCGGCATAATCGGCAATCTGCTTTCTTAGGTTAGGGTACAGCACGATCGTATCCAGCCGGGAAAGCGGAATCCACCGCACGCCCGTTTGATTCGGATCAGGGCTGGCGGGCATTGCAGGCACGGATCCTTCCTTAAGCTTGCAATCGAATATAAGGTGGATGCTGTGCGTGGCGCCGTATACATGCTCGCTCCGATGCGGAGCGTATTCGTATACGAAGGCCAGCGGTCCGACCTCGATGGCCGCGCCCGCTTCCTCCCGCGCTTCCCGGATCACCGCCTCGATGACCGATTCCCCGGCTTCGACGCCTCCGGCAGGCAAATTGTAATGAACCCCGCCGGCATCCGTAAATTCGACCAGCAGCACGCTGTCGTCCCGAACTATCAGCGCGCAGGCGCGAACCCGTATCGGATAAGTCGTTTTGGTTCTCCTCCTTCCGTTTCCTCTCTTTCATCAATACACGCTCAATCGCCCGAATAAGCGCAAGCGACGAATCTGGTCGGGCTGCCATAAACGTTTGGCATCCGAAGCGATGTAACCAGCAGTTACAATTATGTTGTATTCAACAAAAAATGAAGGACGCTCCCCGCGCTTTCGCTTGGATTGCGTCCTCAACGGTTTTAAACTGCCGACTGTAGAAGCCGAAACCCTGCGTCTACCCGCCGAGCCCTGCACGAACCATGGAAAGCAGGCTCTCCAGTCGGTCCGGAGGGCAGGCGACGATATACGGCTCGGGGTTCATGCCTTCGAACGGCCGGCCGTCAAAGTCAACGACCGCCGCTCCCGCTTCCTTCGCCAGCAGCAGGCCGGAGTACAGGTCCTCGCCTTCCGAATTGTACAGCACGATGCCGTCCAAATCGCCGCGCGCGAGCATGCTCCACTGCAGTGTTGGCGCCCATAGCGACAGAATCCGTTTGCTGTGCGCGTCGAGATGATGCTTCAGCGATGTGGCCTGTCCGCCCTTGCCGACGCCATGCCCCTGAATCCAGCCCAAGGTCATTCGCCCGGCGGCTGCGGACGCTTTGACGCAAATCGGCAGCCCGTTGCATAAAGCTCCCTTCCCCTGCTCGGCGACGTACAAATTTTCCAGATGCGAATCGTAAATGACGCCCAGCCGCGGTTCCCCGCGGTAGATCAGCGTCAGCGAAACGCCGTACGCCGGCAGCCCGATCGCGTAATTGTTCGTGCCGTCCAGCGGATCGACCAGCCACAGCCAATCGCTTTCCGCTCCGGACCAGCCGCTCTCCTCGCTGCGGATCCGATGCTGCGGGAAGCGCTCTTGCAGCCGGTTCAAAATTTCCTTCTCGGCCAAATGATCGATCGCGGTCACCAAGTCCCCATGGTTTCCTTTGGCCATCACTTCTGTATCTCGGTCAAAATGCTCCTTCGCCAGCCTTCCCGCGGCGGCAGCCGCCTCACAGGCGACCTCCCGGGCTATGCGCAGCGTCTCCTCCATCAGCTTTCTGTCCTCCCCTGCTCTCGATGAGGAAAATTATACCTGATCCCCCGCATTGCTTCAACGAAAACATGACCTGCCGGAGAGCCATAACGTCAAAACCGTCCCTCGACCAAGCTCGCTCTCTATGGATTACGGCTCGGGGTCCGAGCCGGCGCTGCCTAATTATTATGAAGCTGTTTATATTTATAAGGTACATAAACGGCAAGCACGAAATTTAGCAAATACAACACCATCTCAAAAATTTGGATAGGACCAAACAATAACTGTTGCTTCGCAGAAACAATATTGGTTGCAATAAAAAAGACCCAGGGAATGATACTAATGAGCATACAAGCGATCAGACTAACCTTAAATTCTACGCGGCCTGCTTTTTTTATGGATCGACGAACGATATAATGAAAAACCATAAAATTGCAAAAAATGTAAAATAGCTGCATTAATAATTCGCCTGATTCCCGTAGCGGAAGCGATGCGGCTTGCCAGATTTGTATTAACAAAGGGTCCAGCGACGGCTTAAGAAGCTGAAACCCGATGAAGCAAATGATGAATAAAGACCAGCTCATAACCGATCCGATAAGGGTATGGGCGATTATTCTTCCAATGCTCACCTGTTCTTCCGCATCCCACCATTGTTTTGTTTGACGACCATAATCGCTCATAATCAAGAAAACTCCCTATTTTATTAAAAGACTTATTCCTCGAAGCGCGCTGAGTAGCATGAGTCCAAACAAAATATAAATAACATAATATGCTTCTTTTCTAAGAATAGATAAAAACAGAAATAAGCAATAACACAAGGTTGAGAATAAATTAAGCCATTCCAGCTTGACAAAAGTCCAAGACAATAGGTAGTAAGCTCCCCAACATAACATAGACGTAATAAAGGCTGCATATTTCATCTTCAAGGATAAGTTCGAAAGCAGACCGACTTCCTTGATATGCCAGGAGCCTAAATAATCTTCTGTTGTTTGTCCGGAACCAACGGGAGAAGTGAATTGGATGTAAGCAGGCTGCAAATACGGCGCAGTTCCGCGTTGAGCCTGAAATCCCCAGGCAAACTTTTCTTCGCCTATGTTTACCAATTGCTCCTGTTTCGTTACCGCAAGCTGAGAAACTTCCGGAAACGGCGGGAACAACGGCACATTGGCATCCTGACTGAAAACAATCCGTCTGCCTTCCAAGTTACCAAAGTAATAGTGTTTAGCGTTTCTCGCTCCGTATCCGGTAACGAATGCCAGCTTGTTCCATTGACTTTTCATACTAACCTGCACACTTGTATCTACGGGAACCCAGCCTACACCTTCTACGAAAAATTCATTCCAGACGTGCGTCTTAAGCCTGCCTGTCGCCCAAGAACCGAAAGCGGTGCGGCAGGGAATTTGAAGCGAACGACAGTAAGAGGCAAACAAGAACGAAAACTCTCCGCAATCTCCCCGTTGATTTCGGCGCATGGCAGACGCCCCCCGTTCCTTTGGGGGATAAAGATATTTATAGTGTTTAGTTAAATGCAAATACAGCTTTCGCGCCTGATCAATCGGCTCCTCGCTATCCCCAACAATCCGGATGGCTTCTTGACGAATTTCATCCGTCAAGGGAACGAGTGGAGTTGAACGTAAATAAAACCGGCGTTCGCCTTCAGTTAATTCCGGTACTTCTTCTTTAGTCTCATTTTTCTTGCTTGGATCGAATGGAACCAGCCGGGTTTCATAACTATCGATTAAGTATGAGAGAGTGACCTTTTCGCCCGGAAGCAGTTCATAGTAGGCCAGTTGATTGTCTGTTGGCAGCAGATTCATTTCTTTCGGCGTCGTTTGCTGCAATATCCGAATGTTACGTTGCGTCATACTGTTAGTGGGTAAAGACAGCCATAACGAAACGGGCGAATCCTGTTTATTTAAGTACGTATAATCAACCCGGTATGTTTTTATGAAATGATAGACGATCCGATATAATGGTTTCATGATGCTCCTTTTCATTTCATGGTTATATTATTGGGATTTAACGGACGTACGTGCTGTTGGCAGATAACATTGGTCGTCGCAACCGGCTGCCGGAATGAGCGTTCGGCGGGATGCGATAAAATCATACGTTTTTTGTCCGATCCCGCTGATCGCAGCCAAATAAAGTAGCGGCACTAGCGGCCAAAGCGGGACAAGCCGTTTGCTGATCTGGATGAACGCATAAATGCCTTCGTGGGATTTACTTTCCGTCTTCCGCTTGCTATGCATTCGTTTTTCCAATTTATTCAGGTCAAGATGATATGTGTTACAAACATCCGGCTCGCGAAATGATACGAAATGAAGAAGCCGGAACCAGTCAAACTTTCTCAGATTCCGAATAGAAGCTTGGCAAAAGGGACACCACCCGTCATAAAACACGATAACGTGATGGGATTGCATGATTGACCTCCTCCCTAAGCTGCGCGTTCGTGTCCGAAACGCAAGAAGAAAGAGCCTCCGCAAACGAGTCAGTTTTCGGTGTATTATTTTATATTCTTCATCCGATATGAGCATAAAATCAATAATGCACATAATGAGCGAGAAGGTTATAAGTCCCATTGCGATGCAGATGCCTAAATGAAAAGAAACGACACAAAACACAATCAAGTACTTTGTATAGCGGTTAAACAGCAAAAATGGAAAAGCAAGCTTGATGATCACGGATGCATAAGTGAAAAGAACGATGAAGAAATCGTTCTGTAAGATCAGGTTTCGAAAGAAAGGATGGCTAAATTGATTCACCTGCATGATATAATACACAGCGGTTCCGCTATACCACATTTCGCCCATTGTTTGATATAATCCCGAAGTCAGATACATGATGCACAGGTTGATGATACAGAACAGTACGGCAAAGTTGTGAAAAACAGCTTTGATCTTGTACCATGTGCCATCTTCCTTAACCAAACGTTTCTTCCAATAATTTTCGGAATCTACAGAAAAGTAAGCTGTTGCATTGGCAAATATCAAGTAACAAAGAATAATGCGAAGAATATTGTCGCCGCCATCTCCAATAAGATAATTCCGGTCCAAAAGAGAATACGTAAATATAAAGAAAAGAATGGAAATAAATCGGCCTTTCCAACCGATTACATACAGTACGGTGACAAGGATACCTATATGATATACGATATCGAAATACAACACCGAAGGACTCCATGCGTATAACGATATCGAAAATCCTTTCATTGTCGTTAAATAAGTAGCGTGATCAATTAAGCCTTGATCGGACCAAAGGAGATAGCGCTGCGAATAATGGATCAAATACATGTAAAGAAGAATGAGGCCAAATCCAATTCTTGCAAGAGAAGTTCCAATCAAAAAGTTTTCGCGATAAAACCATCGCAACCATGCAGAACGGTTTACATTTGCAATAGCTTGCATGCAAAAGCACCTTCTTTTTAAGGTAGTAAGCAGCTTTTAAATGGAGGGAACCACCGGGATATAATCTTTCCAATAGTAGTCCACATATTGAGGAACTATCTTATAGTCTGGATTGTTGCGTTCTGAAAAAGGTTTAACCTTTGCAAGGGTTACACGCATGCGAATGGAATCAACCTGTTGATTCGGAAAATATTTTGGAACGTAAGAATATCCCATGCGGTACATCAGATCAATTCCTTTCGAACGGAAATCCTCCAATTGTTTTTGACTTTCGTCGGAGAGCTTTAAATCCTGTTTATTTAATTTTTGCTTTTTCACTTCTAACTTTTCCACCAGTTCATCTTGATGAATTGTTTGCATAAACGAATCTGTACCAAAACGCATGAGGCGATTCACGGGAGAAATGTACTGCTCCCAATTGGAAGTAATCATTGGAGTGGTGAGGTCGATCCACTCGCTCTCCACTTGCTCATGATTGGCATTCCGCAGCTTGGCTTGCATATAGATCGTATAGTTCGTACTAATCGGATCAGGTGCGAACAGATGCCAGTTTTGATAAAAAACATTAGATGTATACCATTTAACCAAATTACTGAACTTGGATGTCATCGGATTAAATGGAAGAACATGCATCAAAATGATGCTAAAGTGAACCATCATAAACCCGAATAACAAGAAAGGGAGAAATAATAGCACACCTCGCTGAAGCTTTCCGCTTTTCACGAAAGGCACCGCCTTTCCGTTGAAGATATACTAATGAATGAAGAGGAAGAGAGAATCGTTCTACAAAAGAACGTAAACTCTCCTCCAACTCTAAGTAACGATAACGGTATATTTACCTTCAGCTTAATTGTCGAATATGATATCCGTTTGCGGGATGCCGTTAGGCGCCGGAGAGCTAAAACCAAAAATTCTATCCAGCCCTTTCCCGACAGCCCAACCAACCGCAGCGCTGGCTACCGTTGATGCCGCCGCCCTTACTGCAGGTGTAGCAGCAAGACGTGCCGCTGCAAGAGCTACAGCAGGAACTGCTTGCGGTTCATAAGAACCCGCTCTCTCAATCGCGGCAAAATCCGTTGTTGTCTGCGTGTCCGTAGAGGAAGCACCGGCAGAAGCAGACAACAGACCTGCCGAAACCAGAGACAAGGACAGAACAATAGCAACACATTTCTTTTTCATGAAACGAATAATACCTCCTTAATCGCCATTATTCGGATAGACCATTCCTGTTATTGGTTTCGCAACCTGGGCGAGCTGGCCAGCTTTTTTAAAATTACACCCATGGTTACATGCGAAACGAAAAATAAACAAAAATGGGTTATAACAACTATAACCTACAAAGAAAAAAATGTAAATATTTTCTTTTTAAGTTAATATTGTTAATATTTTTATATATTGGAATTTAACTTTTGAGCATCTGGCGCCTGACGGGATCGGCATCGTCCCGGCTTTGCGTTTCTTGGGCGAGCCGGTGCCCGAGAGCGTAACCGGCTACGACATGCTTCACCGGCCCCTGTCGCTCGGTCACGAAAACGGCCGGTCGTTCTGCTTCCTGGGAGCCAATTGCCGAGGGACTTTGAGAAGACAGAGCTGTTGGAGATCCTCCAATATCTTTAACGAAAAAATTAAGGCTGCGGTAAGACGCTGTTTCACCGGCGGTAAATCGGGCTAGTTATACTTGAGCGGAAAGGAGAAGATATCCATGTGGTTCAGCAATGTGATGTTAGTTTTAACAACCTTGTTTTTCCCCGTCTATTTCATGATCGAGCTTGGACGGAGACGGACGAGCAAGCTCGCGTGCTTCGGATGGTTCCTTATTTCTACCTCCTATGGCGTCTACATTTTGTACGTCGGAAGATGGGATTGGGTCGGTTATTATTTCCGCTACGCGCTCATCGCGTTCTGGCTTTATTCCGTCGTACGCGCCGTACGAAACAACCGGGGCGTGCCGCTGTGGCCGCCGCGTTCTTTCGTTTCGTGGGCAAGCCCTGCGCTGTCCGTAGTCTTCGCCGCATTGTTTGGCATTCTGAGCGTTTTGGCGCTGACCGGACGCCAAACGTCCGAAGAGGCGGTCGACCTGCGCTTTCCGCTGCGCAGCGGTACTTATTACGTCGGCCACGGCGGCAGCCGAACGATCGTAAACTATCATCACGCTCACTTACCCCAGCAGTACGCGCTCGATATCCTGAAGCTGTATGCCGGAGGCTGGAGAACGAAGGGCATCTCCCCAAGCGAGCTGCAAGCCTATGCCATCTACGGCGATACGCTGTACAGCCCGTGCAACGGCAAAGTGCTGGAAGCCGTCGACGGGTTCGAGGACAGAGCGCCCACCCTGACGGAAAAGCTGCCGGAAGGCGTGCCGCCCGCCGGCAATCATGTCGCGATCGGCTGCCTGGACACCAAAGTGTACGTCGCGCATATGCAGAAGGGCAGCGTGAAGGTGAAAGCAGGGGATACCGTGGATGTGAACACGCCGATCGGCCTCGTCGGCAATTCGGGAAATACGACGGAGCCGCATCTTCATATCCATGCGGAACGCAATGGGGTGGGCGTACCCATTACGTTTGACGGCCGGTTTTTGGCGCGAAACGAGCTAATCCGGCAGTAGCGGGAGAACCCGGCAGGGCGCCATGGTTGCCGGAAGCGGCCGCGTCGGTCCCCGGAGAGGTTCTCCTCCCCGGCGATTCTGTGGTAAGATGGAGGAAATGAACGTAGAGGGGATTCCGATGCAAACCGTTTCTATTTTAGGCGTACCGTTTTCCAAATTATCCTTAGACGAAACCATAAACGAGCTGCACCGCCGGCTGGACCGGAACGATCCGCAGTTGTTTCATTTGATTACGGCCAACCCCGAAATTGTGATGAATGCAAGAAAAGATAGCGAGCTGCGGCAGATTGTCGAGCAAGCGGACATGATTACCCCCGACGGGATCGGCATCGTCTTGGCTTCGCGCTTCAAGGGCGAGCCGGTGCCCGAGCGCGTGACCGGCTACGATATGCTGCTCCGGCTATTGGCGCTCGGCCATGAGCACGGTTGGTCGTTCTACTTCTTGGGGGCCGACGAAGAAACGAACAGGAAGGCCGTCGATATTATCGCGAGCCAATACCCGGGCCTCAAGCTCGCCGGCCGGCATAACGGCTTCTTTACCGAAGACGACGAACCGAAGCTCGTAGAACAGATCGCAAGCACCAAGCCCGACATTCTCTTCGTAGCCATGGGCGCACCGCGGGCGGAGAAATGGATCTTCAAGTACAAGAACCGTCTGTCCGCCAAGCTGGCGATGGGTGTCGGCGGAAGCCTGGATGTCATCGCGGGCAAAGTCAAGCGCGCCCCGGTCGTCTGGCAAAAGCTGAATCTGGAATGGCTGTACCGCCTGCTCCGCCAGCCTTCCCGCTGGAGGCGGCAATTGGTGCTGCCCCAATTCGCCATTTTGTTTCTGCTGAAGGGCCGCAAAAGTTGAAAAAGCCACCGAACCTTGACGGTTCGATGGCCGGTAAGTCCTATCGGTTATACGTAACGCCCCGCCTGCCGCGCGGGGCGTTTTTCTTTTGCTTGCCCGGGTACGCCCGTCTTCCTTAACCGAGCACGACACGGTCGTCCGCAAGCTTGGCGCCGCGGATCCGCTCGAACTGCTGGAGCAGCCCTTCGATGGTCAGCCCCCGCTTCTCCTGTTCGGGCACATCCAAAATAATGCGACCTTTATCCATCATAATCAGCCGGTTGCCGAGTCGGATCGCTTGATCCATATTGTGCGTCACCATGAGCGTCGTCAGCTTAAGCTCGGCGACGATCTGCTCGGTCAGCGACGTAATCAGCTCCGCCCGCGAAGGATCGAGCGCCGCGGTATGCTCGTCGAGCAGCAGAATGCGCGGCTCGGTAAAGGTCGCCATCAGCAGGCTGAGCGCCTGCCGTTCCCCGCCGGAGAGCAAGCCGACCTTGGCGTTCAGCCGGGTCTCCAGCCCGATGCCGAGCCGGCTGAGCTGCTCGCGGAACATCGTCCGCTTGCGTCCCGTAACGCCGATGGAGAGCCCTCTGCGCTCGCTGCGCTTGTACGCCATCGCCAAGTTTTCTTCGATCGTCATCGTCGGCGCGGTGCCGGCCATCGGGTCTTGGAATACCCGGCCGATCCATGCGCTGCGGCGATACTCGGGCATCGATTCGACCTCGCTGCCGCCAATGACGACCTTGCCGAGATCCGGCGTCATCACGCCCGAGATGATATTCATGAGCGTGGACTTGCCCGCGCCGTTGCTGCCGATCACCGTTACAAAATCGCCCTCCTTCAATTGGAGGTTAATATGCGATAAGGCAAGCTTTTCGTCCGGCGTCCCCGGATTAAACAGCTTGGAAACATGCTCGACGCGTAACATTATCGACCACCTCCTGCCGAAACGTTCCGCGCGCGGGAATTTTCGAGATCGGCCGCCCGCTGCCGGATGACCGACTTTTGACGCAGCTTGCCCCGGATCATCGGGAGCGTCAAGGCGCCGATAACGATGAGCGCGGTCATCAGCTTCATGTCCGTCGGCTCCAGTCCGATGCGAAGCGCCAGCGCCACGATCAGCCGGTAGACGATAGCCCCCAGCAAGACGGCCAGCGTCGCACGAAATACCGTCTTCGCACCGAACAGCGCTTCCCCGATAATGACCGAGGCCAGCCCGATGACGATCATCCCGACCCCCATTGTAATTTCGGCGAAAGCCGAATACTGCGCGATCAACGCGCCGGAGAGCGCCACGAGCCCGTTCGACAAGCTGACGCCGACGATAATCGTGTTGTCGGTATTCACGCCGAAGCTGCGGATCATTCGCGGATTATCTCCGGTTGCTCTGAGCGCAAGGCCCAGATCCGTGTGCAGGAACCAGTCCAGCCCGAATTTGACCAGGAGCACGACGAACGGCAAGACCAGCAGCAGCGGAACGCCCGTCACAAGCGTATCTTCTCCAAGCAGCGGAATATTGGCTTTCCCCATAATCCGCAGATTGATCGAATACAATGCAATCATCATCAAAATCCCGGACAGCAGCGCATTCACTTTGCCTTTCGTATGCAGCAGTCCGGTGCACGCTCCGGCTGCGAGACCGCCACCGAAGGCCGCCAGCGTCGCGAGCGCCGGAGATACGCCGGAAGCGATCAAGACCGCCGCAATCGCGCCGCCGGTCGTGAAGCTGCCGTCCACCGTCAAATCGGGAAAATCCAAAATTCGAAACGTAAGATACACGCCGAGCGCCATAATGGCAAACAGCATGCCGAGTTCCAGGGAACCTGTCAACGCGTCCTTCATATGTCCATCCTCCTGCAAAGAAATGCAAAAGTGACCTTAGGTCCGTTCGGAAGGTCACTCTGCCTGGGTCTTACGAAATTATTTTGCCGAACCGCTGAGCAGGTTGTTTTTATCCTGTACTTTATTTTTCATGGAGTCGGTGACTTCGACGCCTTCCTGCTTGGCGGCATCAAGGTTAATGATCAGGTCAAGCTTGTCCGGGTAGCTTACTTTCATGTCGCCCGGCTTGGCGCCGTTCTTGAGAATCTCGACGGCCATTTTGCCCGCCTGGTAGCCGTGATCGTAGTATTTGAAGCCGTAAGTGGCGAGAGCGCCTTTTTCTACGGTATCGCGGTCGCTGGCGAAGAACGGAATTTTCTTGTCGCTTGACAGCTTGATGATCGATTCGATGGCGCTTACGACCGTGTTGTCGAGCGTCACGTAGATCGCGTCAGCGCGTCCCACGAGCGATTCGGCGGCCTGCTTCACTTCGGAGCTGTTTGCAACCGACGCTTTGACGACTTCAATATTATGCTTCGCAAATTCCGCTTCCGCCTTCTTAACCATGAACGCGACATTCGCTTCGCCCTCGTTCGCTACGATTCCAATCTTCTTGACCTTCGGGAAATCGGAAGCGATGAAGTCGATCAGCTTTGGTATGGCGTCCGGATGCGTATCCGCGGCGCCGGTTACGTTGCCGCCCGGCTTGTCCAGGCTCTTAACGAGCTTCGCGGACACAGGATCGCTCACGCCTCCGAACAGCACCGGCGCATCTTTCACGTTCTGCACTGCGGCTTGGGCCGACGGCGTGGCGATGGCGAATACCAGGTCCTTTTTGTCGGAAGCGAACTTCTGAGCGATGGTCAGGTTGGTTGTGGCGTCGCCTTGCGCGTTCTTGTAGTCGACCTGCATCGTTTCTTTGTCGATAAAGCCGTTGTCCTTGAGTGCGGCCAAAAAGCCTTCGCGCGTCGCGTTAAGCGCCGGATGTTCGACAATTTGGGTAATGCCGATTTTGACAACTTTTTTGTCCTGAGGCTTGGAAGCGTCTCCACCTCCGGACGAATCGGCGGGCGCCGGTGCCTTGGTCCCGCAGCCTGCAACCATAAGCGGCACGGCGATCAGCAGGGATAACAGTTTGGCGGATGTTTTCAATGAATTCGGACCTCCTGGATTTAACGTGTACATGCTTTAAAGCGATAATGTTATCATAGTATGAGGGTGGTCATCCGTCAATCCATAATTGAACATCTGCTAAATTTAACAAATTCCGAAATGAAGCGGGCGTTCCGGGATCGGAATGGATTTTACCATAATTACCCATTTCATGCCGCGTGGCAGGTTTTGACGGTTCCCGCGGCGAAAAATATTTTTATTGTCGTAAACTGATGCAGGCCCCGGAGGCGAATGCCCGTGAAAATTGCAATCCTGATTGCGCTGCTGCTGTTGTACCCCCTTTTTTTGCGTTGGGTGCATATTACCGATCTGCGCGCGATTCCGCTTGTCGTCCCGTATGCGCTCGGCGCGCTGTCGGTTATGATCCTGCTTACGGAGCTCGGCAAAGGAGCCGCCCGCCTGCTTCGCAGAAAAAAATAGCCCGGACCCCCGGGCGGGTCGCGAGCATGGTGTCTGATTGTACAGGTTTAGACCAATCCCGGGTGTAGCGCCCATCCTGTCAAGGCGCCCAAGAGAACGACCGCCCAGGGCGGCAGCTTCCAGAAAACGAGCAGGACGAATAAAACGGCGGCCGCCGCGAAGTCGGCTGGATTCCGCACGGCGGACGTCCAGATCGGGTCGTACAAGGCGGCAAGCAGCAGCCCGACGACGGCGGCGTTAATGCCCGTCAGCGCCCCTTGCATGCGCGTATGCGCCCGCAAGGCGTTCCAGAACGGCAGTGCGCCGACGACGAGCAGAAAGCCCGGGAGGAAGACGGCGGCTGTCGCCAGCGCGGCTCCAATACCGCCTGCGGCCGCCGCGCCGAGATAAGCGGCGAACGTGAAGAGCGGCCCCGGGACCGCCTGCGCCGCGCCGTACCCGGCTAGAAACGTCTCCGCGCTCACCCAGCCCGCAGGGACGACCTCCCGCTCCAGCATGGGCAGCACGACGTGCCCGCCGCCGAACACAAGCGCGCCCGCGCGGTAAAAGCTGTCGGCCAGCGCAAGCCCCATGCCGGGCGCGGCCTGCCGAAGCAGAGGCAGCGCGACAAGCAGCGCGGCGAACAGCGCAAGGCTGATCGCCCCCGCGGTCCGGCCGACCGGCACGCGAACGGGCTCGGGCGGCGCCTCGGCCGCCCGGCGGAACCGCCAGGCCCCGAACAAGCCGGCGGCCGCGATCAAGGCCACTTGCGTGACGGCGCCGGGAGCCAGCAGGGCCACCGCAGCCGCCGCAACGGCCAGCGTAGCGCGGGGCCGGTCGGACGCCAGGCTGCGGCCCATGCCGAGCACCGCCTGCGCGACGATGGCGACGGCGACAAGCTTCAGCCCGTGGAGCCATCCGGCCTGGGCAATGGACGTCCCGTGCAGCGCAAACGCAAACAGAGCCATGGCGAGGGCGGACGGGAGCGTAAAGCCGAGCCAGGCGACCGCCCCTCCGGCCAGGCCGGAGCGGATGATGCCGAGCCCGATGCCGACCTGACTGCTGGCCGGTCCGGGCAAAAACTGGCACAGGGCGACCAGATCGGCGTAGCCCCGCTCGTCCAGCCACTTGCGTTTGACGACATACTCGTCCCGGAAATAACCGAGATGCGCCACCGGTCCCCCGAAGGAGGTCAGCCCCAGCTTTGCGGAAGCGGCGCCGATTTCCAGCAGCCGTATAAATCTGTTTTGGGGTCGGGACGATTCGGCGGAAGTTGTATCTTCTTTATTCCGCGACGTATCGGATACATCGTTCGGACTCGCAGGCATGTTGCGAAAAACACTCCTTTTTGTAAGCGAAGGTTATAATTGGCAGCCACTTTTTCATCAAAACAGATTTTCCGTTCCGATTCAAGTTATTTTTTTGTGATTTTTTATACGCCGGTCGAAGACGGGCTCGACCGCTGAAACAAAAGGCATCCCTTCCGCTGTGGAAGCACGGCTGAGGATGCCTTTTGTCGCTGCCTTTCTGCTTACAGGGGGCGGCTCCGGTTACGGCTGGAACTCCCGTACCTGCCGTTTGGCCGGTCCGTTCGGCGTATCGACCGTTTCGTATACGCGGATCGTTACGCCCGTTTCGATCTGCTCGGTCTTGATGCCCGTGAACGAAATGCGCTGCATGCCGGTGACGAGCTTCTGCGTGCCGGTGAAGCCGGCGGACTGGGAGCCGAGCACCCGGCCGAGCCCGTCGACAAGCTCGAACTCCATCTTCGAGAAGTTCTGGTCAATGATAACCGGCTCCCGCTGCTCGATCGTCAGCGATATATTCAGATGATACGAATAGCCGGCCGACGTGCTGTAGGTTGTCGCCAGATTGTTCGCATCGATGTTGACATCGAATGGATAGAAGCTGATCTTGCCGTACTCCTCTTCCCGCTGCGCGGCGACGCGGAACGTGCCGAGACTCAGCTTGGCCGGCGGGGCCGCTTTCGGGTCTGTCACGCGGAAGGCGATATTGTCTCCCGTTTCATCCGCCGGCACCATGAACGAATAAGCGACGACATAGCTCGTTCCGGGCATAATGGCGGAAGCCGAGGACGTTTGCCGGACGCCCGGGAACGCCTGCCCTTGCGAGTCCAGCAGTTCCGTGCCGATGTCCGGAAGCGCCAGGACCGAGCTTCCGCGGTTCGTATACTTCACTTTGGCGATGGCCGTTTTGTACCCGTAATCGGTATTTTCGTGCAAATGCAGCTCGACGAGCGACATATCCAGCTTGGAGTCGATCAGACTGCTGGCCGCCAAGGGCAGCGGCGTACCGTATTCGTACCTTTTGGCCGCCAAGATCGGATTGTACTGCTGCGCCATGCCTTGAAGCCCGACGACCATCACCGGCAGCCCGTCCGTCTTCGTGCCGGATGCCGCACCGGACGAGGAGCTTGCGCCGCTTCCGCTCGTCCCTGTCTTCGTCTGTCCGCTCGCGCCGCTTGCTGTTCCCGCACCCGCCGCGGACGAGCCGGACGTTGTGCCGGAGGCGCTTGCTCCCGTGCCGCCGGCAGTTCCGGAGGCCGCGCTCCCGCCGCCGGCGGAGGAAGCGCCGCTTCCGGACGCGGGCGTGTCCGAACCGGCGCTTGTCCCTGCCGCATCCTCCTTCACGCGGATCACAAGCTCCGCCGCGTCCGGCTCGACGCCGGACGGGAGCAGCGCCGTGTAGCTGAACGATACCGCTGCCTTCGGCGCCAAATACGCGTCGCGCGAGGAACGGGCTTCCGAAGCCGCTGCGGAGCCTTCTTGGCCGAACTGGTAAGCTCCGGACAGCGCAGGCACCGCGATCATCCGGTCGCTGTCATTGCGCACCGACACAGTGGATTGCACCAGGATGCCGCTTTCCTGGCGGATCGCCGTCGCTTTCTCGGCGGCGAGCGTCAGTCCGCTGCCCGTGCCGTACCGGGCCAGCGGCTTCTCGCTGCCGAGCTTGACCGCCGGCGGAAGCCCGCCAAGCGGCAGGCTGCCAAGCACCTTGTCCTCGCCCGTATCCGCCACGGTCAATTGCAAGGTCAGCGGGCCGCCGGACGGTTCGGAAAGCTCGGCCTTCACGGTCCGCTGGACCGTTTCGTTCGGCTGCAGCGAGGAGCCGCCCGGGCCCGAAAGGGTGCCGGGGAGCGTACGTCCGTCGGCCGTCAGCAGCCGGTATTGAAGTCCCGACGGAAGCGTTACGCCCGTTTTGCCGCTGGCGGTCACATACAGATTCAGATACAGATACGGCTTGCCGTTCTCGACGACGCGAACACCGTCTCCCTGTACAAACGTAAGGAATGCATCCTCTTTGGCTGCAGGGTCCGCGTCTTTGAGCCGCACGACGGTTTGCGAAGCCACAGGCCCCCCTCCGGGGAGCGAGTCCGCCACGGGCAGCGCGCCGATGTCGCGCGTCTGGTCGGCCCCGCTGCCGTCCCAGGCGTACAGGGCGACCTTCAGTCCATCGGCCTTGACGCCCGGTGCAAGCTGGGAGTAAAAGTCAAACGTCTGCTCCTTGCCCGGCTGAACGCGGGCGCTTTGCTTGCTGCCCAGACGGGCCGGATAGCGGTTCCCCGCTTCGTCCACGACCCGCACGCCGTAGCCGTTGAAATCGACCGCGCCGCTGCCGCCGTTATGAAGCTTCAGCGAGAACTGCATCAGCGGCGAATCGCCGCCCGCGGCAAGCGATGCGTTCTCCAGCGTAAAGTAGGTGTCGCCGGCCACAAAAACGCCCGGCTTTCCCGCATAAACGGGCGGGACGGAAGCCGACAGACAGACGGCGCTTATCGCAAGCGCTCCGAGCCAAGCCGTACGGGACGGCTTCGTTAACATCTTTAAGCTTTTCAAAAGCTGCTTCCTCCTTTGGTAAAAACTAGATGACAAGTTTAATCAAAGCGGAGCGCGTCGATCGGACGAAGCTTGGACGCTTTGTTCGCCGGGTACAAGCCGAACACGACGCCGACAAGCACGGAGAACAGGAACGCGTACAAGCCGATATCCATCGACAGCTTGGTCGTTTGATTCGGGTTGATCATCGGCCATACAAGCGCCAGACCGCTGCCGAGCAGCAGTCCGACGAGGCCGCCGATGCCGCTGATGACCGTCGCCTCGACGAGGAACTGCATCAGAATGCTGCGCCGCTTCGCCCCGATCGACTTGCGGATGCCGATCTCCCGCGTCCGCTCGCTGACCGTGACCAGCATAATGTTCATAATGCCGATGCCGCCGACGAGCAGCGAAATGCAGGCTACGCTGATCAGCTGATTCGTCAGCGTGCTCGATGCGGCGACCCGCGCATTCATCAGCTCGTCCTGATTGACCAGGTTGAAGCCCTGATCGCTTTTGAATTTATAGGTCAAATACTGCTTCATCGTATCCTGCGCTTTGTAAATGTCTTCCTTCGTCGGCGAATCGACGTAGGTCGTCCGGATATTGCCGAGCTTGAAAGCGCGCTGCGCCGTCGTGAGCGGGACGAATACCGCGTTGTCCATCGAGGTGCCGCCCGTCCCGGTCCCCTTGCTTTTCAGCTTGCCGACGACGGTGAAGACGATGCCGTCGATATTGATCTGCTCGCCTGTCGGATCGAGCGTGCCGAAGTACGTTTGGGCCACCTCGCTGCCGAGCACGGCAACCGGGTTGCGGAATTCGAGATCGGCATCGACGATAAAGCGCCCGGCCTCAAGCTGGCCTTTCATAATGCCCAGGTACCGGTCGTTCGTGCCCGTCACCGTAAATTTCTCCTGCGTCCGGTCGTACTTGATATTGGCGTTCGCTTTATTGATCGTAGGTGCGATCGAGGAAAACTCCGGCAGCTGCTCCAGCTGCATCAGATCGTTGTAATCGAGCTGCTGCGCCCGACCCGTTCCCAGCACATTGACGACGAGCATGTTCGTGCCGAGGTTCTCGTACTGCTTCTCGATCTGGTCCGACGTGCCGCGCCCGATCGCAACGAGCGTGACGACGGAGCTGACGCCGATAATCACGCCGAGCATGGTAAGCATGGTGCGCATCGGATTGGACAATACCGTCCGCAGCGCCATGATGATCAGTTCGCTCGTTCTCATGCCGTCACCCCCGCCGATCCGCCCGGAATCTCTGCCAGCCTCTCGTCACGGACGATCAGGCCGTCCCGGATCGACACCACGCGTTTGGCGTTCTCGGCAATATGCAGGTCGTGCGTGATCAGAACGATGGTATTGCCCTGCTCGTTGAGCCGGATCATCAGCTCCAGCACTTCCTTGCCGGTCTTGGAATCCAGCGCTCCCGTCGGCTCGTCGGCCAGCATCAGCGACGGCGACACCGCCAGCGCCCGCGCAATCGCTACCCGCTGCTGCTGCCCCCCGGACAGCTCGCTCGGTTTATGGTGGCCGCGCTGGCCCATCCCCAGCAGCTCCAGCATCCGGAGCGCCGTTTCGCGGCGCTTCTTGCTCGGCACGCCCGAGTAAATCAAGGGCAATTCCACATTTTCCAGCGCGGTAAGCTTGGGAAGCAGATTGAACTGTTGAAAAATAAATCCGATTTTTTTGTTCCGCAGCTCCGCAAGCTGGTTGTCGGTCATGTTCTCGGTCGCCACGCCGTCCAGCTTGTAGGAGCCGGAGGTGGGCACGTCCAGCAGGCCGATCGTATTCATCAAGGTCGACTTCCCGGAACCGCTCGGCCCGACGATCGCGACGAAGTCCCCCCGCTCCACCGTGAGCGACAGATCGTTCAATATGCGCAGCTTTTCCGCGCCCCGTTCGTATTCCTTCGTAATGTGTTTCAGCTCAATCATCGGTTCCATGCCGGGCTTCCTCCTTTCGCCGTTACCTGCCGGTCTGGCCGCCGCCTCCGTTGGCGCGGTTCCCGCCGCCGGCATTCCCGCCTCCTGCTCCGCCCGGAGCAATCTGAAACGTGCCGCCGCCCGGAAATCCGCCGCCTTGGCCGCCCTGGAACTGCTGGCGCAGCCTGTCGACCTCGGATTGGCTTAAATTTTGCCGCTGCTGCCGTACGGGCACGATCACTTTTTCGCCTTCCTTGAGCCCTTCGGTGATCTCCACTTCGGTTTTGCTGCGGATGCCGATCTTGATCTCCTGCTCCTCCCGCGAGCCGTCGGGCCGCTCCACGGTAACGAACCGCTTGCCTTTTTGCTGCTGAAGCGCCTCCATCGGCAGAACGAGAATGTCCTTTTTGTCCTGAATCAAAATGTTCGCCGTTCCCGTCATGCCGTAGCGCAGCTCGCCCGAATTTTTGACCGCTACCACGACGTCGTAGAACGTAACCCCGTTGGTCGTCGTTCCGACCGTAGATACCTGGGTCACTTCCCCTTCGAACTTGCGCCCCGGCAGCGAATCGACGGCCACCTCCGCTTTCATGCCGCTCTTCACGTTCGGCAGATCGAGCTCGTCGACCTGAATGGGAAGCTGCATGAAATCGAGGCTGGCCACCGCTCCGAACAAGGTCGACCCTTCAACCTTGGCCCCTGCCGGGTAGCTCGCCAGCACATTCGTTTTCTTGTTGGCAAAATCCGTGGAAAATACTCCGTCAAAAGGCGCCTTGAGCGTCAATTGATTTAACTTGTCCTCCAGGCTGGCAATCGTCGCCTGCTGGCGCTCAATCGCCGCCTGCTTGTTTAAAATATCGCCGGACAGCGTATCGCTGCCGATGACGGCAAGCAGATCGCCTTTGTTCACATGGCTTCCGGACTTGACCTTCAATTCGCGGATGCTTCCGTTCGCTCCGGCGAACACCGTCTCGGTTTTTATGTATTCCAGCGTTCCCTTCTCCTGCGAGTCGACGCTGCGTCCGCCGATTACCGCGGTTCCTTTCACTTTCAACCCGGCATCCAGCGTCCCGTCGTTCGCCACGGTCACTTCGACATCGACCAGCTTGCCGCCAGTGCTGTCCGGCCTCGTCAAGGTGCCCACCGCTGCGACCGTTCCCGTCTTCGTCAGCAGGAATCCGTCGGGAGCGAGATCGAGCGGATCGCCCTTCTTCAGCTGCGAAGCGTCCTCCAGCAAAAAAGGCAGCTTCACCGTCAGCGAGGACAAGTCCGCAATCGCGCCTATGCGGCTCGATTTGGTCGTGTTCGAGCCCGTATCCAGATTGCCGGACAACGTCAGCTTGCCGCCGATCGGAGCGGTGATTTGCAGGTTCCGCTGCTGGGTCCGCAGATCGTTCAAATCATTTTCCATCTGTCGAAGGCTCGTTCGCGCCTCCTGCAGATTCGTTTCGAGCGTCGGATCGGCGATTTCCACCAGCACGTCCCCTTTTTTGACCGGCTGGTTCCGGGCCAGGTTCATCGTCTTGATCGTGCCGTCCGCCGGAGCGATAATATTTTGCATGTCCCTTGCCTCGAACTGGGAAGTGCCGGATACCGTCGACCGGATTTCCCCTTTCTTGACCTCGACCGTCTTGTCCCGTACGCTGGCAGCCGCTTTTTTCGGTTTCTGTTGCAAATACACGTACGTTCCGGCTCCGACCACCAAGAGGCCGAGGACGCCGAGGATCCATTTTTTGTAGCGCAGCCACGCCATCCGCGTCTCTCCTTTCTAAATCTGTAGCGTTGATCACCTCTTCCAATGTAGCACCCGTTTGTAAAAAAAAAGTGAAAAGTCGCTTAATCCCAACTTAAAGTGAACGCGGGCGGCCCGCTGCCGACCGTCCGGGAACGCCAAAGAGCCCGCAACAACGACAAAATCGTTATTGCAGGCTGGGTATGCAGCTCGGCTTTAGCTCAAACGCGGACCGGCGGCGCGAACCGCCTCAGGCGCATCCGCAAACTTCGCGAAGTTGCGGACAAACCGTTCGGCAAGCTCCCGGGCTTTCGCGTCGTAAGCTTGTTTGTCCTCCCACGTGCTGCGAGGCCGCAGCACTTCATCCGGTACGCCGGGAACGCGGCTCGGCACCAGCACGCCGAATACCGGGTCCGGGGTAAACTCCGCTTGCTCCAGCTTGCCCTCCAAGGCAGCCGTCACCATCGCGCGGGTATATGCCAAATTCATCCGCTTGCCTACCCCGTAAGGCCCTCCGGACCAGCCGGTGTTCACCAGGTAGACGCGGGATTCGTGCTGATCGATTTTGCGCCCCAGCATCTCGGCATAGACGCTCGGACTTAGCGGCAGAAACGGCGACCCGAAGCATGCGGAGAACGTCGTCTCCGGCTCCGTCACACCCCGCTCCGTTCCGGCCAGCTTGGATGTATAGCCGGACAGAAAATGATACATCGCCTGCTCCTTCGTCAGCTTCGCAATCGGGGGCAGCACCCCGAATGCGTCGGCCGTCAGGAAGATGATCGTCTCCGGATGCCCCGCCGTACCGGGAATCACTGCGTTCGCTATCGATTCAAGCGGGTAAGCGGCCCG
This sequence comes from Paenibacillus sp., assembly GCA_031180825.1. Taxonomy (GTDB): domain Bacteria; phylum Bacillota; class Bacilli; order Paenibacillales; family NBRC-103111; genus Paenibacillus_G. Next base: position 353,749 of record JAPSLM010000003.1, read on the forward strand.
CGTATTTTCCGTGCGGGAGCCGTCATGGTAATCCGCTTCCAGCGTGTCCGGCCGCAGCACCACATTTTCTAGCACGGCCCCGAACCGGATCGCATTCCAAATTTGCGGCTCCTTCTCTTCGGTTAGCCCGATGCACTTGGCATAGCAGCCGCCCTCGAAGTTGAACACGCCGCGGTCCGACCAGCCGTGCTCGTCGTCGCCGATCAAGCGGCGGTTCGGGTCGGCGGACAGCGTCGTTTTCCCCGTGCCGGACAGCCCGAAGAACAGCGCCACATCGCCCTTTTCTCCGACGTTGGCCGAGCAGTGCATCGGAAACACGCCTCGGAAAGGCAGCAAATAGTTCAGCACGCTGAAAATCGACTTCTTCATCTCGCCCGCGTATTCCGTTCCGCCGATCAGTACGATTCGCTTCTCCATGGAAACGACGATGAACGTGCCGGACTTCGTCCCGTCTGCGGCAGGGTCGGCCTGCAAGCCGGGCAGCGCAATCACGGTAAATTCCGCGCGATGCGTCTTCAATTCCTCCGTCGTCGGGCGAATAAACAGCTGGCGCACGAACAAATTATGCCACGCGTATTCGTTCACGACGCGAATCGGCAGCCGGTATTCCTCATCCGCTCCGGCGAAGCCGTCGAACACGTACAGCTCGCGTTCCTTCATATATTGTGCCGCTTTGGCTAGTAAACGATCGAAGTGCTGCTCCGCCATCGGCTGGTTGACGGCTCCCCAAGCGATATGTCCGTCGACGGAAGCCTCCTGCACGATATATTTATCCTTGGGCGAACGGCCCGTAAATTTTCCGGTGAAGGCCCGCAGCGCCCCGCTGGATGCAAGCTCCGCTTCCTGCCGCTTTAACGCGGCTTGAATCAATAAAGGAACCGGCAAATTATAATGAACGTTCCCCCCGGCAAGAAGCGCCGCCGTATCGAAGCTGTACTCCGTCGTTTTCATGAAATGCCCCAACCCCTTCTATCCTCATGTCATTCTCAATTTATTGTACACTATTTTTTTATATATTGTATACTATTTGGTCATAATGTTCACGGTTTGGACGAATAATTCCGCAAACGTAATCATTCTGCGGGCATAATTAAAAAGAGGGACGATCCGATACGTTGGATCATCCCTCTCGCATTACGCGCATGCTATGTTAATGTAAAAAATGTTCCGTCCGTTGTGCTTATCCGCCCACAATTTCGCCGCCGTTGATATGCAGAAATTGGCCGGACATATAGGAAGAGTCGTCCGACGCTAGAAACACATAGGCCGGTCCGAGCTCTTCGGGCTGTCCGGGCCGTTTCATCGGCGAGTCGCCGCCGAATTCCGCCACTTTCTTCTCCTCGAACGTCGAAGGAATAAGCGGCGTCCAAATCGGTCCCGGCGCTATGCCGTTCACACGAATGCCCTTGCCGACCAGGTTCATCGACAGCGAGCGGGTGAAGGAGACGATCGCTCCTTTGGTCGCCGAATAGTCGATCAGCTCGGGATTGCCCCGGTACGCCGTAATCGAGGCCGTGTTGATGATGGACGATCCTTCTTTTAAATGAGGCAGCGCCGCCTTCGTCATATAAAAGAACGAAAAGAAGTTCGTCCGGAACGTCCGCTCCAGCTGCTCTTGCGATATGTCGTCAATGCTTTGCCGCGGATGCTGCTCGGCCGCATTATTCACCAGAACGTCCAGCCCGCCGAATGTCTCAATCGTCCGCTTTACGGTTTCCCGGCAGAATGCCTCATCCCCGACATCGCCTTGAATCAGCAGGCACTTCCGGCCTTCCGCTTCAATCAGGCGCTTCGTCTCCTCCGCATCCTCCGTTTCGTTCAAATAGACGATGGCCAGATCCGCTCCTTCGGCCGCAAAGCATACCGCCGCAGCGCGTCCGATTCCGCTGTCCCCGCCGGTGATCACCGCAACCTTTCCCTGCAGCTTCCCGCTCCCCTTGTAGTTTCGGTCAACAGCCTTAGGTCTGGGGATCATGCGCCTTTCGACGCCGGGCTGCCGATCCTGATGCTGTGCCGGCATCGTTTGCTTGTCCGTTGGAAGTGTGCTCACGTTCGATCGCTCCTCTCTCGGATTCAAGAATAATCATGCCACGTCTCCACAGTGCCGTCCTTGCGGTGCACGACCGCGCTCGTATTCGTGTCGGAAGCCCGTTCCTTCGCCTGCTCCACCGCCTCCAGCTTCGTGCCGGCTTGATAACATACCTTGCCGCCTTCCTCTTTAACGGCCCACCCGTTCTCATGAGGAACGATATGGAGCTTGGATCGGCGGTTTTCCGGCGGGTGCTCCGGATGCTCCTCGTTCCATTCCTTCGCTTTGGCGGTAGCAATGGCAATCGCCCGCCCTTCTTCATATCCTTCATCCAGCAGCGCATTTGCGATGTCGACGGCCTTCTCCCTCACTCGAGGCTCCAGGTTTTTCATGGAAACCGGATAATCTCGTTTGTTCCATGGCATGGAAACAACCTCCTCTCCTGAATGGCCTTACGTTTCTTCTTACCCGCCGAACATGCGGTGAAACAAGCCGTTCGTTTGAATAAACGCCCGGTCCCTGCGTTGCATGCAGGACAAAAAAGCTGCCGCCCGACGATCCGTCAGGCGCAGCCTATTGTCTTATCGCTTCTTAACGCTTTGCAATCTCGTCCCAATCGGCGGCGGTCACATTCCCCATATGCCACAGCGAGACGCCCTTTAGTCCGTAATATTTGGCCAGCCACAGCTTCTTGGCGATGCTGTCCGCATCTTCGTAATACATCGTATGGCTGCCGCGTTCGTCCTGAAAGGCGATTTCCTTCAGATAATATGGATAAGCTCGGTTCAACGTTACACCCGGAGAAGCCAGCCGCTTCTCTACCTCCGCGATTTCCGGCTGCGCCAGCGTCACCTTCCCTCCCGTCGCGATCCACTGGTTCGCCTGCTTCGATATGCCCAGCACCAGCTTCTCTTTAGGGACAGAGCCGAGCGCTTGCTTCACCGTATCGCCGACCAGCGGCAGCGGGGCCGAAGGCAGCCCGGAATCCTGATGGGTAAAATCGTAAGCCATCAAAATGACGCGATCCGCGACCTCGCCGATTCCTCGCAGGTCATACCCTTTATAGTAATACGTCGGCGGCACAGCCACCGTCAACGTTTTGCTCCCGAGCCCCGCCTTCACTTCGCGCAGGAACGCCACATAGTCGGCGGCAGCATCCGCATCCTTCAATCCCTCCAAGTCGAGGCACACTCCCGCGAACGCCTCTCCCGTCTCGGCCAGCACGGATTTCAGCGATTCGACGAAGCTTTTCCGCGCGGCGGCATCCCGGAGAAACTCCTTCAAGCGGTCGTGAGGCTCGGCCGCGAAGACCATCAGCTCCTTGCCGAGCTTCGCCCGAGCGGCGGCATCGACCGGCTCCTGCCAGCCGTCCGGAAACCGGTACTCCGTCGACTTCGTATCCAGCTTCGCGCTTCCCGCGCCCGTATAGGACAAGCCAGCCCAGCCGAAGGCGACGCGATCGAGCAGCGGCATCCGCTGGATGGCCGGGTACGAACGAATCGCATAGAAGCCGGTCACTTCCAGCTTTCGCTGCGCAAGCCCGGCATTCAGCAGCCGGTATACCGTCGCGGCGGCTTCCTTGCGCGTCAAAGAGCTGGCCGGACGAAACCCGTTCCCGTCCCCCTCCATAATCCCTTGCCGGACGGCGAAATAAACGTAGGGCGCAAGACTCCGGCCAATCGCCCCGTCATCGGAAAACCGCCGCAGCTCCCGCTCCTTCGTCCATTCGCCTTCCGTCCAGCGCTTCGCGAAATCGGACGCTTCGAGGCTCAGCAAATATTTTCCGATGGCGGCGGCTACTTCCTCGCGCTTCACCGCAAGCTCCGGATGAAGCGCTCCCGACGCATCCGGCATAAAATCGATCCACTGCTTCTCCAGAGCCGCGGTAATGTAAGGATAAGACCATCGCTCCGCCGTCACATCCGTCAGCCTCGCGCCCGCTGCGCTCCGAACGTTCCCGGCATTCGGCAGCGCTGCGTTCACGAGCAGCTTGACGAACGCTTCCCGGGACAACGAATCGTTCGGGCGGTACGTCAAGTCTTCATAGCCCTCGATCACCCCGAGCGCCGACAGGGAGTACACGGCTTCCTCGGACCAGTCCTTAGGCGCAAGATCCGCAAACGGCTTCAACTGCGCCTCGTAAGCGGAGGCCGTTCCCGCAGCCGCGAGCAGCATTCCTGCCGCAAGCAGCACCATTTTCTTCATCATTCCGTCTTCCCCTCTCTCTTGGTAGCGTAAAGTTATACGCCGCGAAGAGTGAGGAGGTTGCGCCCGTACGCGCTGACGATTGCCTAACAGCTGCCTGACCTCAAGCTGACGGCCCTGTCATGCACCGGGATAAAACAAAGCCCGACGGAGCTTGCATCCGCGGGCTTACAAACGTTCGATCAATCCGGGTTGCTTTTCCGCTTTGCCGGCAGCTTCTTCCCGGGATGGCCTTCCCCGTGACGCTCCCGGTTTTTCTCATCCTTCTCCTGCGTTTCGTGCAGCTTGTCAAGCCACGCTTCCGTACCGCCGGCCAAGTCGTCTCTCATCTGCGCTGTCCCTCCTTTCGTCGTCGCTATTATCCCCTTGCCGCCGAAAAATATGGGGCAAACGGCATCCATTAACGCACGCTAAAAAACATTATTGACAACGTGCAATATAAGGATTATTATAATTCTCAACAATGGAAAAAATAACATAATATAGGTTTCGATTTAGTAAAAAGTAAATAATGTAAAAGTAAGGTGGGTCCTATGCGAATTGTTCTCATTAATATGCCTTTCGCATCCGTGTACAGACCTTCAATCGGCATTGGCCTTCTTCAATCCGCGCTTGAGAAGCGGGGGATCGCATGTCAAAGCCTTTATTTGAATCTTGAATTCGCTTCGATCATCGGGTCGGAAGCCTATGACCACCTCTCCGAATATACTTCCTACCCGACCAATGCGCTGGCAGGAGATTGGATATTCACCCAATCCCTGTTCGGCATCGACAACTTTGACGAGTACCGCGACTATCTTCTAACAACCTTCCCTCATATTCGAAGAAAGCCGGATACCCCGGACCGCTCCTTCAAAAGACTGTTGGATATACGCAGCCGTGTGGAAGCTTTTCTTGAACAAGCTGTCGAAAAGTACGATTGGCACAAGTATGATGTCATCGGATTTACTACCGTGTTTCAGCAAAATACGGCAGCGCTTAGTCTCGCCAGACGTCTAAAAAGGAAATTTCCCGATAAATTTATTATTTTTGGCGGAGCTAACGTGGAAGGGCATATGGGACTCGGCACATTAAACGCCTACGACTTTGTGGATGCAGTCTGTTCAGGCGAAGGCGACAATTCGTTTATTGCATTTATCGAAGCGCTAAGGGAGAAGCGTGACCCTTCTCTTTGCCGAGTGCCCGGCATTACGCTGCGCGCCGACTTCGGTGCGGCGCTTCCCCCGGAACCGTCCTCGGCGGCGCCTGTTCATGATATGGATTCCCTTCCTTACCCCGACTACGACGACTATTTTGAGCAATTTGAATCCTTCGACTTGCCCGAGAACGAGCGAAAGAGGCGTCTGCTGTTCGAATCTTCGCGCGGATGCTGGTGGGGGCAGAAATCCCATTGCCTGTTTTGCGGATTGAACGGCTCCACCTTGAAATTCCGCAGCAAGTCCGCCGAGCGGGCGCTGAAAGAAATTTTGTACTTGCGGGACCGGTACCATGCTTACACTAACAAGATGACCGCAGTGGACAATATCATCGACATGGACTATTTCAAAACGCTGCTTCCGGAAATCAGGGACCGGGATCTGGATTTGGATATGTTCTACGAAACGAAAGCGAATCTGACCAAAGAACAGATCCAGCTCTTTAAACAGGCAGGCTTCCATTACGTTCAGCCCGGTATTGAAAGCGTTATCACTTCGGTGCTCAAGCTGATGAGGAAGGGAGTGAGCATGCTTCAGAATGTACGGCTGCTCAAATGGTGCGCAGAATTTTCGATCACCCCATTGTGGAACTTCCTATACGGTTTTCCCGGCGAAAATGCGCAAGAGTATGATGAGACTTCCTACCTTATTCCAACCCTGACTCATCTCATGCCACCAGGCAGCGTCAGCCCGATCCGGCTCGACCGCTTCAGTCCTTACTACACCTCGGCAAGACATTACGGGATTCATAATATACGTCCCTTGCGTTCTTACGAACTCGTTTACCCTTCTCTATCCTCACAAGACCGCATGAATATCGCCTATCATTTCGATTTTGACTATGTCCATGAACAAAATCCAGCCGACTACACAAAGCGTATTACTCAAGCTATCCGGAAATGGCAGTCCGAATACCAGCAGAGTGAGTTTTTCTCCGTGATGAAAGAAGGAAGCCTGATTCTTGTCGACACCCGATCGGTGGCCCTTCGGCCGACCACGCTGCTGTCTCCGTTTGAGACCGCCGTATATCTGGAATGCGACAATATGATTTCCAGTCTGAATGTGACCGTCCGCCTTAAAGAAAAGGGCATGGATGTCAGCGAAAAGGACGTTCATCAATGTTTGATGAAGTTCGTTCGCAGCAGCTGGATGTTAACCGAAGGCGACGTCTTTTTGAGTCTGGCGATTCCTCTTGGGAACTACTCCCCGAAAAAAGCGGGATTGCAGCGTCTGATGGACATCACGAGCCCCGCACCGCAGGCTGTTGTTCGTGCAAGTTCATAGTCTTCATGATCTTGTTTACATCATACATTGTGCGAATAGTTTAAACCGACAGGAGGTCGAGAGCGGAGCACGAGAAGCGTCGTCTGTCTTTTCATTGCGTTTCAAAATTTGGTGAAGGAGTGAACGAAATGGCAAATGGAAAAAAGCAGCTGCAATTGAATCCCGATGCATTTACGGTTAACGAAAACGGTGAAGTCGTCATCAATAACGCGGAGCTGGCTGAAGCGATTATGCAGACGACCGAGACCAATCAAGTCGGGGAACAAGGCGTAGTGGTTAGCGTTTCCGTATCCTTCTAGAACATGGCAGGAGCGACCCGGAAGGAGCGGCCAGCCGCCGGCCGGCGGCTGGCCGCTCCTTCTCCCTATGATGGGCGGACCCGTATTAAAGCAAGCAGCAGATCGTCGGAAAGGGGCGGAGCTTGGTCAGATGTTCTCCGAACTTGTTACGAAGGCCGTCTTTGAAAATTGCCTTCAAGTCACCATTCGTAAAATTCCACACGCCAGGACGTTGAATATCGGCTTATTTATTAATCACGGCGTAAAGGATGAAGAAACTCACGTCAACGGAATTTCCCATTTTATCGAGCATATTGCGTTTAATTATGCGAATATGAGCCCTTATGCCCGTTCCCTTCTTGGGAATTTAATGGATAACGGAGCTTTGTACGAGGCGTTCACAGGCAAGGAAATGACCCGGTGCACCTTGTCGGCGCAAAGAGAGCATATGCCGCTCATGATCGAGACGCTTAGTCAAATCGTGATGAATTACAATGTAAGCGAAAATAGTATGGAGCATGAACGCGCCATTATTTTGCATGAAGCCGAAACGTATTTTTCTTCCGGCAAAGTAAAGGAAGAACTGGTAGAGCAAGCGCTCTGGGGCAACCGTTCCCTCGGTCAATTCGTGATCGGCAGCCTTGAAAACATCAGGAAATTTACATTCAACCAGCTCGAGGACCGTATACATCAGTATTACATACCAAATAATACCCAGCTTATCGTGCAGGGGAACGTCGAGCCGGAAGAGGTCGTTGACAGAATAGGTACCCATTTCTGTAACTGGAAGCGTAACGGGTGCCAGAAAGATGTGCTGATTGAAATCGAACCGAGCGTTGTCGGTCTGCCGACCGGTCATTCGCGGGTCGATTTAAGCATTTCCTTTGTCGGAGCTCCGTTTCATTCTCACGAGCGGCAGGCGATGAGTATGCTTTCTTACATTCTCGGTACCGGACTGAAGTCGCGGCTGCATGTGGAGCTGCGGGAGAAGCAGGAGCTGGCCTATATTGTGTATGCCTACGCGCAGAGCTATGCGCTTAGCGGATACTTGACGATCAACGTCAACTGCCGCAAGGATCAATTGGCGGAAGTATACAAAGTGATCCGCTCCATTTTGGAGGAACTGCGTACCGAAGAGGTCGGAGAAGAAGAATTGCAGCGGGCGAAAGCGGCAAGGATAACTAATCTCATGCAAATACCCGGAAACGATGCGAAGCACTTGCAAATTACGGGCCGGTATGCGCTGCTTAACAAAGATTTTTTTGTCGATCTGGAGAAAGTGGAGATTGAAGCGTTGACCGCGGAGGAGTTGAAGACATTCGCCCGGGATCTGTTTACGGAAAGCCGTATGGCGTTGTCGGCCATTGGAGCCAGTTCTGAAGAATTAGCCATGTTACTCTGAAGGAGGTTTCAACCGCATGAAAACAACGCAAAATTCGGAACTTACCGAAAGGCTCATCAAAGACCGCGGAATGGAAGTGTTTCTGAGTTTGATGGAAGCACCGGCAACGGCCGGCGAATTGTCGGACCGTCTCGGTTTTTCCCGGGCGAAGATCAATTACATCCTCGATACGATGCTGAAACAAAACTTTATAGCTTTGCATTCCGAAAAGGTCAACGGCTCCGTAGTCGAAAAATGTTACACCTCCAACGCAAACACGTTTCATCTGTTTTTCGGACGGGATAACAGCGAGGCCGATAAATTATCCGCCATTTTATATATGCTCGATACGATGAAATCGAACTTGATAGTGAACTTAAACTATCAGGATTCGTTCCACTTGGGCATGGTCCACGCGAAGGTTCCTCCGGAAAAGGTTCGGGAATATATGGAGCGGCTGCGGCAGCTGCAGGCGGAATTCGATGACGAGAATCTGGTTTCCGACGACCCGGATTGCAGATGGTATACCATGGCAGTTTCTTTATTTCATGGTCCGACCCCAAGCCTTAACCTGGATGAAAGGAACTGATCCGTTTGGTTTCCAATGAACATGCGAAAGAGGATTCGAGCAATCAGCCCTCTTACCGGAGCTTGCTGGCGATTCCCAACTACCGGCTCCTGCTGTTGTCCCAGATTGTGTCAGCCATCGGCGACGGCGTTTATGCTATCGCTCTTATCTGGCTAATGAAAATTCTTACCGGCAGCGCTCTTCTGATGTCGATTCTGCTTGCCGCAGAAACGGTGCCGCTGCTGTTGTTTGGCTTGTTTGCGGGCGTTATCGTCGACCGGGGAAGCAAGAAAAAAATCATGATGCTATGCGATATGGCCAGAGGAGGCATTGTTGCTCTTCTGGTTCTACTATGGGTGAACGGCTGGCTTCTGCCTTACATGCTCATCATCGCGGCGGTATTTTTATCGTTATTCAGCGCTTTCTTCGGCCCTTCGCGTGTCGTAGCCATCCGTACGCTGGTGCCCGAGGATCACATGGTGCAGGCGCAAAGCTTGGCGCAGCTTGTTCAGACGGTCGTCGGCCTGAGCGCTCCGGCGATCGGGGCGTGGCTTCTGTATTACGGCACATCCTATGCTTTTATATTCAACGCGGCGACGTTCTTCGCTTCATTTCTGTTTATTTGGCTCATTCGGAATGAGCGGTTGACCGAAACCCGCGTCACGACGCTGAATCGCCGCAGCTTCGCCGTGGACTTCAAGGAAGGCATCGTAGCCGTTACTTCCCACGCTCTGCTGCGAAGCCTGATTCAATATATTGTGCTCATCAACTTTATGCTGGCGCCTACCACATTGCTATTTCCGCTCATTGTGGACGATTCGTCCGAGCTGGCGCTGTTTCAAATCGCGTTTTTCGTGGGCATTACCGCCGGCGTATTTCTTATCGGCTTGGTGAAAAAATGGCGGCGCATCGCCGCGCTGGCCACGGGCATCGGCTTGATGCTTATCGGCTTAGGGCTGTTGACTTGGGTCCACGGACTGTACGCGGGGTTATTGTGCGTTTTTGTCGCCGGTCTGGGCAGCCCGCTGGCGAACGTGACGCTGCAAACGCTGTTTGTGCTCAAAGTGCCCAAAGAAGTGCTCGGAAGAGCTTCCAGTCTCATGAAGGTGCTTCTGGAATCGTCCCGGCCCCTCGCTATGCTGTTGACCGGGGTGTTGCTCGCATGGATTCCCGCCCGGTTATTTTTCGGAATCATGGCGCTGTTTGGCGTGCTGCTGGTCGTTACAATGGCACTGAATCGCAATATACGCAAGGAGCAGGATGAGCCGAAGCCCGAGCGGATCATCGGCGACAATTCGGCCGTGAAGGAGGTACAGTAATCATGTTTAAGTATTTGGCGCCATCGGAGATGAAAAATGATTTTGTCTACGCCTTCGTTAGCAAAAAGCGGCTGGAATCGCTAAAACAGCATTTGATCGCGTGCAGGCAAGCGGCAAAAGAGGATGGGAATGGGGATTTGGATGGACTGCTGACCGAGGAGCTCTGGCGCGAGGCGAATCATCCGGTGCTCATTTATTGGATGAGCACAAGGCTGCTTCCTGCCTTTCAAGGCGGCCCGCCTTCGATGGAGGAAGCGCGGACTTTGCTTGAGCAATTCCCCCGTTTTTTTCTGATTCCGCTATGGAGCAGAGGGATTGCTTTGCCCCGCCTTCGCGTTCGGCTGGATGAAGAAGGCCATCTGTATTTTCCGGGACATCCCGTCCATCTTGCGCTTGGAAAAGAATACGCGGATGTCACGGTTGAAGTCGAGACGGCCGGCCAAACGGCCCGCCTCCGCACGAATCGCCTTGATGCCGCCGTGCCGCTGCCGGAATTGCTGGATACCGCTTATGGAGAGTCTAAGTGGCTGAAGCGGCTGGACGTGTGGAGCGAGCGGACCGTCATGTTCGGAGGAGCCGATCCGCTAATAGACGAATTCCTCGGCGAAAAGCTGCCCCGGCTGGTTCAGGAATATGGCAAGCAGCCTGCGCCTTTCGAGCTGCTTGCCTCTCTCTCGCTTGGACAGCAATGGTATTATGCCAAAGCCATGAGCCTTATCAAGCAGTATTGGCCGAAAATGTACGGGGAGGCGGTCGGACATATCCGCATGATCGCGCTGCTGAAGGGCGACTCCATTGGCGCGCTGACGCACTCCTGCTTCCAAGGAGGCATATTTCTGATGCACAGGGATGATCTGATGTGGACGGCGGAAAATTTGATCCATGAATTTGGCCACTCGCGATTGGATCAATTGTTCGAGCTGGACGATCTTATCGGCAATGGGGAAGAGGAACGCTACCGGTCTCCATGGCGGGACGACCCCCGTCCGGTGAAAGGGATCGTCCACGGCTTGTTCGTTTTCACGCGCATTGCCTTGTGGTACGAGCGGCTTCTGGCTTCCGGGGAGAAGCACGGCGAAGTAAGAAGGAGATTAACCGTCGTCTTGCGCCAAGCGGGCGAGGCGATCGGCGTTCTCCGCTCGCATGCGGTGTGGACGCCGATCGGGCAAGGACTCTTTGACGAGCTAGTCGGCGAATACGAACGCTTGGCGGCCATCTTCCCGCTCGGACGGGCAGTCGGCTAACATAATCCGTCGCTGAACCGGGCGAGCAAAAGAACGGCCTGCGACCAGCAGCTTGGATAAGAAGCTGTCAACATCGCAGGCCTGATTGCATCGCCAAGCAGCTTCGCATAAGAATGCGGAAATGAAGAGGGATTACGGGATGATCGGGGCCAAATACCGGGGTCGATTTCGCATGACTAAGCTGTTAAGACAAATGCAGCCCGCCTCCTAAGGGAGAACGGACTGCATTTATTAGTTTTAATCCACAAATCCGACTGGATCAAATCCAGAATAGACCGTTCGCGGCGCAACGATCAAGCCGCTCCGCAGGAAACGACGGCAAAGGAAGAGAACGCAAGCACACAGCCGTAGCATACGATAACCGCTTCGCCGCCAAAGCTGCCTGACGCAATCCTGATAATCCGATGACTGCGCTTTGTCTCATTCAAGCCGTGTGGTATAATGAGAAATCATAACCCATCGAATATTGACGGAATGTGGAGGGATTTTTATTCTTTACATGGCAGCGTTTCTCATGTCGTTTACCATCGTATTCCTGCTCATCCCCCCGCTGCGCCGCCTGGCGTTTCGCATCGATTTTGTGGACAAGCCCAAAGTCGATAACGAGAGGAAAATACATAGAGAACCGATTCCATTGACGGCCGGCCTTGCGATCTTCGCGGGGTTCGTGATCACCTACCTGTGCTTCGTGCGGGACGATTGGAAGCAGTCCGCCGCTATCCTCGCCGGATCGCTGCTGATTCTTGTCATCGGCATGGTGGATGACTGGTACAAAACCCACGGCAAGGAGCTCGCCGCTTGGCCCAAGCTGATCGTACAGCTCTCCGCAGCCGTCATCGTATACAGCTCCGGCGTCGTCTTCTACGGGTTCAACAATCCGTTCACCGGAAGCGACGTCATTCTGCCGGTCTGGCTGCAATTTTTTCTGACGGTCATGTGGATCTTCGGAGTAACGACCGTCATTAACTTTACGGACGGCATGGACGGGCTGGCCGGGGGCTTATCGGCGATTTCGGCGGTTACGCTGTTCGTTGTCGCGCTGGCCAAGGCGCAGTCCGATTCGGCGATGCTCGCCATCATCCTGGTCGGGGCGGCGTTAGCCTATTTGAAATATAACAAGCCTCCGGCCAAAGTGTTCATGGGCGACGCAGGCGCTACGCTGTTCGGCTTTCTGCTCGGCGTCATCGCCCTGGACGGGGCGTTCAAAGGCGCGACCGTGCTGTCGCTGCTCGTTCCGATTTTGGCGCTCGGCGTACCGATTTTCGACAACCTGTTCGTCGTGTTCAAGCGGATGCTGAACGGCAAGCCGATCTATCAGGCCGACGCCAGTCAGGCGCATTACCGATTGCTGCGCAGCGGTCTGAATCCGAAGCAAGTGGTGCTGTTTCTTTGCTTGATCAATACGTGCTTCAGCTTAACCTCAATCATTTTATTATTGCTTACGGTCTAATCTATCGCTTTATTAATATGGAAATTGCAGAACAAGCCCTGCCGCAAATTGCAGCAGGGCTTGTTCTGTTTTTGACCTTCTCCAATCCATCCGCTCAATAGGTAAGCAGCACGCCAAGCGTTTCCTTCGGGGCGCGAAGGTACGATTCATACGCCTCTCCCGCCCGGTCCACCGGAAGCTTCCTGGAGATCAGCGGCTTGATGTCGATCTTCCGCTCGCCGAGCAAACGGATATATTCGTGCATGTTGCGCCCTTCGGTCCAACGCACGAAGCCGACCGGATAATCGACGCCCTCCTGCTCGTAAGCGGCGTCATACCGCCCCGGGCCGCCCGCACGGGCGATGCGCAGCTCCGCTTCTTTGGCGAACATGAGCTCCCGGGATAATTCCGCATGCATGTCCCCTACGATGACAATGCGGCCCCGGTCCCGCAGCCAGCCGAGCGACCGGTTCAACAGCTCCGCCCCGCCGCCGCCGGCGCACAGGACGACCGCATCCGCCCCTTCGACCAAATAATCCGCCCGCAGCGAAGCCTCCAGCTCGTCGTAGGAAGCAAACACCGTTTGAAGCCCTGAACTCCGGAGTATCGAGCATCGTTCCTCCAGCAAGTCCAGCGCGTATACCCGGTATCCCGCCGCTATCGCAATCTGGCAGGTGAGCTGGCCGAGAATACCCAGCCCGATGACCGCTACTTTGCTGCCGAATTGCAGCTCGGCCTGCCGCAGCCCGTGAATCGCAATCGCTCCGAGACCGACGAACGCCGCCTCCTCGGCCGGCAGAAAGTCCGGAAGCGGGACGGCCAGCGCTTTGGGCACGGCAAGCAGCTCCGCGTGCTTCACGTACGGAGCCCCATAGCAGGCGACCCGGTCGCCGGGACGAACATGCGTCACGCCTTCGCCGGTTTGGAGCACCGCGCCGACCGCGCTGTAGCCGAGCGAGACCGGAGTCGCGCCGGCCCGCTTCTTCATCTCGATCTCGGTGCCCGGGCTGATCGCCGAACATATCGTGCGAACCAGAATCATATTCCGCTCCACGACCGGCTCGGGCACTTGTCTGACCTCCGCCTCTCCGTTGATGGCGACTACTGCCCTCATGATGGTCTCCCCTCTCTTTTTCCTTGCTTGTTTCTATTCGATCAATTATTTCAGGCCGGACATCGTAATGCCTTCGGTGAAGTAACGCTGGAAAAACAAAAAGATCAAGAACGTCGGGACGAACGAAATGACCGCCCCGGCCATTTCGAAGCCGAAATTGCCCTCCTTGGTCAACAAGGAAGCGAGACCCACGGTGAGCGGGAACATTTTCTCGGACGTCGTAAAAATAAGCGGCGTGAACAAATCGTTCCAGCACGAGATGAACGCAAACGTTCCGACGGTCGCCAGCGCCGGCTTGGCCAGCGGCACCATGAGCCGGAACAAGATTTTGAAATCCCCGGCCCCGTCGAGATAAGCCGCTTCTTCCAAGTCCTTGGGAATCGTCTGCATGAACTGCCGTACCAGAAATACGCCCATGATCGCCCACAGCTCCGGTACGATAATAGCGGAATACGTATTGATCCAGTGCACTTTGCTGAACATGATGTATTTGGGAATGATCAGCATTTGATTCGGGATCATGACCATTGCCATAAAGCACCAGAAGATCGTTTCTTTGAACCGGAACTGCTTTTTGGCGAAAATATAGCCGAGCACCCCGGCGAAAAACATCTGTGTCGCAACCGGCACCAAAGTAATGACGAGCGAGTTGAACAGCCAACGTGTCATGCTGCCGCTGCCAAAAATGTAACTATAGTTGTACCAGGTCGGCCGGTCGGGAATCCAAAAGGAAGGATCGGCGAGCGCCACATCCAGCTTTTTGAACGACCCGAGCACCATGACGACAAACGGAAACATGAACACGATGCCCGCCAGCACGAGCGGGATATAGACCAGCGCTTTTCGCCCAGCCGTCATGCCGTCCGCCTCCTTTCTCCGCGAAGTTTAATGGTAGGATACGTCTTTGCCGAGAAATTTGCGCTGTAGGATCGAGATCGTGAAAACGATGAAAAAGAGCACATAGGCAAGCACGCTGCCGTAGCCGAAGCGCAGCGACGTAAAGCCTTCCTGATACAAGTAATACACGATCGTCAACGTCGAGTAATCCGGTCCGCCTCCCGTCAGCAGGAACGCGGAATCGAAGATTTGGAACGATCCGATGGTCGTAATGATCGCCACGTAAAAATGAATCGGCAGCAGCAGCGGAAACGTGACGCTCCAGAACGTCCTCCAGCCCGTTGCGCCGTCCATCTTCGCCGCTTCGTACAGGTGGCCGGGAATCGACTGCAGCCCGGCGTAATAATACACCATCGTGCTTCCGCATACTTTAAAAATGCTCAAAGCGGCGAGCACCGGCAGCGCCTGCTTCGAATCGGAGAAAAAGAGCTGCGGTTCGATCCCCGCATAGCTGAGCAGATGGTTGACCACCCCGTAATCCGTGCCTTTGAACAGCCAGGCCCAGATGCCCGACAAGATGACGAACGAGGTGATGACCGGAAGGAAGAACATGCCCTTGAACAGTCCGGCCAGCTTGACTCTGGAGTAAACGAGCAGCGCCAAAATCAAGCCGAATGCCATCGTCGGCACGATATAATAGACCGAGAACAGCACGGTGTTCCAAATCGACCGCCAGGCCAGCTTATCCTGCAGGAACCGCTCCCAGTTGCCGAGTCCCGCAAAGGACGGCTCGCCGATCATCGGCCAATCCATGAAGGTCAGAACGAAGCTGAAGACGAGCGGGGCGAACTGAAATACGAGAAAATGCAGCAGTACCGGCAGCAGAAAAACATAGATAATGGCGTTCTTTTTCCAGCTCTGCGCGATCCGTCCGGACAGCGCGTTGCGATGATGGATATGCGAGTTTCGTACGGATTCCATACGGCGAATCGTCACCTCCGGCAGGTCCGAGGCGCAGGGAAAGGCGGCATCAGCCGGTGCCTCTCCCCGCGACTTTGGGTTTGGCATTACTTTTTCGCGTCGAGCTTAAGCGCTTCGGCAGCTGCATCGGCCGCCTGCTTCGGCGTCTTCTTGCCTTCCAGCATCGCGCCGAGCTCCGCTTGAATCTTGGGCATA
Source organism: Paenibacillus sp. (assembly GCA_031180825.1). GTDB lineage: Bacteria > Bacillota > Bacilli > Paenibacillales > NBRC-103111 > Paenibacillus_G. Next base: position 369,809 of record JAPSLM010000003.1, read on the forward strand.
AACCCGCGGGCGGCCGGATGGGAGATGCCGGGGATCGTCAGATCGGCGTACTTCATAAATTCCTTCATGTCTTGGTCGCCGCTATAAATGTCGCCCGCCGATTTGCGCACGGGCAAATAACCGGTCAATTTATTGAACGCCTTGGCCGTATCCGTGCTCGTCAGAAATTTGGCGAATTCGACGGCAGCGGCTTTATTTTTGCTCGTTTTCGAGACGACGAACATGCCTACCGTGCCGAAGCTCGCCTGCTTTTCCTTTTTCAGCGGCGGTCCGATGACATACGGTTTTTTCTGCGCTTTCAGCGTTGTCAGCGTCGAGCCTTGTCCCCAGACCGCCAGCATTTTGCCGGACAAAAATTCGGGGAACTGGTTGTCGTTGGAGATGGAGTCTTTCGGAATCCAGCCGTTGTCGTACATTTTCCTTACATACTCGAACGCCTGCACGCCTTTGTCATTGTTCAAAATAATGCTGCCTGCGTCGTCCACGACATTGCCGCCGCTCTGCCACAGCAACGGGTACAGCGTCGCATTGCAGCAGCCCGCGCCGCCCTCGAAATTACGCGCATACAAGCCTTGGGCTTTCGCCTTCTCGGCCCAGCGGTCGAATTCGTCCCAAGTCGTCGGCAGCTTCGCCGGATCTTCGCCGATCGCCTTGATTAAGTCCGGGTTATAGATCAGCGTCTGAACCTCCTGCAGGATCGGAAGCGCATACAATTTGCCCTGATAAGTCGCTCCGGCTAACGCTCCCTTGCTGAAATCGTCCGTTTGGATATCTTTACTGTAGGCGTCAAGCGGCTCCAGTGCATTATTGCCGGCAAACTGCGGAATTTGATCCGGAAGCTGATAGAAGACGTCCGGACCGGATCCGGCGGCGAGCGCGGTCAATATTTTTTGCTCCCGGTTTTTCCACGGAATCTCTTCGTAGTTCACTTTTACGTCGGGATATTTCTGCTTGAACGCGGCAATCGTGTCGTTCCAGAACACTTTGAGCTGCTCCTTCTTATCGTCGCCGACATAGGGATGCGCCCATACGGTAATTTCTCCGGCCACCTTATCCCCTGCCGCGCCCGAAGCGGCTGCGTTGTCAGGGCTGCCCGAATCCGGGCCGCAGCCGGACAATACGATGCCGAGCGAAAGCACGGCCGGCAATACCATCGATGATGCACGTTTGGTCATAGATGAGACCCTCCTCGCGAGTAGACTGAACTGACGGAACCATGACTTGATTCGGACCCACTGGATTTTGATCGACTGTTGAGACTGTTTACTATTGCGGACGGGCCGTCCTCCTTTCAACCATAAGAACCACCAATGATCCAGTTCATGGAAAAAGCGTTCTTCATCGTCTTCTAGATCATATCTGGTATTTATTTATACTATAACGGCGTTGGAAAGCGCTGTCAACCTTCCCGGCAAAAATATGCGGGAGGACCGGGATGACGCGGCACGCATCAAAAAAGCCGTCGGGCTTTAGGACAGCGCCTCCTCAAGCCGACGGCAAATCGTATCTTCCTCTTCCATCCGGGACCAGAACCATTTTAGCTCCCGGTGTATCGCATCCACCTGTCTCGCGTTCAAATGAATGTCCGTCGTCCAGCGGAACGACGGAATAATCTCGCGGTACATCAGGTAACGCGACGGATGCTTGACCGCTCCCTTTCCGCGCCACTCCGCAGCCTTCTTCATGCTCGGAATGCTGAACGTATTTTGACGGAGCGTCAGCTGAGCCGCTTCTCCCAGCAAGTAATCGATCAGCGTTCGCGCCGCTTCCTTTTGCTCCGAATGGCGGTTCATCCCCAGCGCGACCGAGAGCAGCAGCGTCCTCGGCTCGTTGAGGTACGGCAGCGGGGCCACGTCGAACGAAAAACCGGCCTCCCGGATATCGTTCAGGCTGAAATAGGTCGTCATGATCATCGACACTTTTTCCTGAAGGAACAGCGCTTCCGCATCGGCATCGTTCTCCGCCGCAAACCACGGAAACACGCCTTCCTTATAGATCAGCTCGCGGCATTTGCGCAGGCCCTCCATCAGCTTCGTCCCGCAAAACACCGGACGCCCCTGCGTGTCGGAGCGGACCGAGTCCCCGCTTTGCAGCAAAAATACCGGCCACCGGTTCTGGGACAGAAAATAAAAATAAAACCCGAACCGTCCCCGCTCATCTGCGAGCCTCTGCGCCGTTTCGGTCAAATCGTCCCACGTCCAGCCGCTGTCCGGCTCCTCCAGCCCTTTTTCGGCAAAGTGATCGCGATTATAGCATAGCACGACCGGGGAAAACGCGAACGGCAGCGCCAGGCACCGGTCGCGATGCTTGAAGGCGCTCTGCAAAAACGGATACTGACCGCCCGGCGGGTCCATCGGCTCCAGCCATTCCTGCCGGCCGCTGTCGACTACATATTGGTAATCGGAATGATTGATCGTGAAGACGTCGATCATGCCGCCTTTCATATATTCCTCGATCGCCTGCGCGTAGTTATCGTAAGGAAGAGCTACCGTCTGCACCCGGATATGCGGATAAGCCACATGAAAATCCGACAGCAGCCGGTTCAAGTCCATTTGCTCCATGACGGAGGCGTAATAACCCAGCTTGATCGTAACGCTGCCTTGGACTGCGGGGCTGCTGACCCGGTTGCCGACTCTCGGCACCTTCTCGATCAGCTGTTCGTCCACCAGCATGTCCAATCCTTTGCGGACCGAATTTTTGCTGAGCTGGTACTGCTTGCCGAGCTCCACCTCGGACGGCAGATGCTCCCCGACGGAGAGCTTGCCGCTGACGATATCTTCCCTGAGCTGGGCGACCATATGATCCAGGCGCTTATGAAACGTCGTGCGGCTGGGCTTTTTCGGCATCGCAATGTCCCTCCCTGCCCATTTGGATAAACTGGTTCTCATCTAGTTTATATAATGGCGGGTTCCATGTCAATGAGCGCAAGCCGTATAAACCGATCCGATCGGATAGGAGGCTACCCATTAGTTGAGTAGCCGACCTTCCACACCACCGTACGTACCGTTCGGTATACGGCGGTTCAACCGCTTGAGTGCAATTGACGTAGACGCTCGTACTGGGCAGGGAAG
>JAPSLM010000013.1 GCA_031180825.1 Paenibacillus sp.
CAGGGGCAGACCGTCTACATACTTTTGGCACATCACATGTGCCATCGCCGAAGGAGAGGCCAGAGAGCCCGGATACACTGGCTTTGGCATCGGGGCGGTCACGATCGGCGTCTTGATCTCATGACGCATCACGAAGCAACTGGGGCTCAAACCCCGAACGTACGACAATGCGGACAGAGCCGACTTGTATCCATAACGGATCATTCTCCGACTCAGGCAGCGTGACCGTCACGGCGCGAAAGGTTGAAGTTGATTCGTTCTGCTGTCTTTGGGCTTTGTACAACCAATATTTTAACTGATGCACTGTTAAGTTTTGCTCAGCGCACCAGGTTTTCATGGTTTGCCCGCTTTTTTGGTAAGCAATAATACGTTTGGACCATAATTCCTGCAACGTCTCTTCCACATGAATCCAACCTCTCTTTGTAGGATGGACTCATTGTGACAGGCTTTGCTTCCTATGAACAGGTGTGTTTGATTTGACGCTTCCATCGAAACGCTATACAAATGCTTTTACACCGAATGGCTCCCGACGTCCGGCTATGAGCAGGTGGACGGGATAGAGTTCGAAATGTACGGCGCGAAAGACGGCCTCAACTATGTCGAACTATGGTTTGCGGTTCGTAAAGTGTAGTTGGTGCAGAGAGTTCAATAAAAGAGGGTGTTTCAAAAGTAAACATTGGAACACCCTCACTAGGAAAAATAGGATGGAATTCGTAAAAAACCAAGGAGCTAAGCAGTCGATTCTCGCTTAGTTCCTTGGTTTTTGGCGTCTACGGCAGCTTTTTTGAGTAAATTGTGGGCAGGGGAAAGCCACCCGACCTCAAGACTTACTTTTGGTAAGCCTCGAAGCAGGAACCTTTTAAAACCTCGGTTGTTCTTCGTATCGCCAAACACAGGCTCCGGCTCGATCATGCGCCTTACGGCCAGGGCATAACCTTCTTCACTGCGGAGCTTTTGTCTTGCCTGGTTCTTTAGCCGCAAATACTTCATGCTCACTTTGATCTCGCGATCACCTTGGGCTTTTGTAAACTGCGCAGGTCTGGTAAGACAAGCCTCTGCCTGTTTCTTGGAAGGTGTCGTTCCACCTCCGCTTAATTCGACGCCAGAGCGGCTTAGGAGGTAATGAACCCCCAGCAGGAACCATAAGGTCCGGGTGCCGATGATCACATAATCAAACCAATGCCTGTACGATACGGCAGCTGCCACCTTGTTACGGATCCAAACACAAGAGCTCAGAGACTTGGCGGACACAGGATTCCTCCCTCTTTTCTCAAAGGTATCATAAAAAAGTCATAGCAGAGTAGTGACTTTTGAGAGAGTCGTCGATATGGCTTAGAGAAGACATGCCGTTATATTTTTAATAGAAACTGACAAAAAAGTACCCCAACATTATAATTGTTATATATATCCTATAGCGGCACTGACTAGGAGGACGGCATGCAGTTTCAACCAATCTATTATGATGGGGAATTATTTCTTCCGAAGATCGAATTAAATATGACATCGAACCAATCGATTGGCATTATAACGGACTTGAAGCGAAAGCAGCTTTTAATGAATCAATTGGTAAATCGTTCTCAATATTATTTATTTCGAGCTGGGCAAGGCGAGTATACGCGTTTAACGGTGGAAGAGTTAATCACTTTTCTAATCAAAGTAACGGAGAGGAATGAGCATGTCGCTCTGTTAATGGATTACTTTGCTTTAAAAGAAGAACGGAAGGTAAAAATCAAGGATCTAAGCTCATCGAAAAGGATGTATGTGACATTGCTGCGTGTCTTTTTTGCGCATCAGCCTACACTTGTATTGGAGGAACCCTATTTTTACTTGGAAGAAGAAGATCGTCGTCATTTTAAACGGATTTTAGATGACCTTTCGAAAGAAAAGCAGATTTTAATTTTAACGTCGAATTTAGAGGATGCCCTTATTTCCTGTGATGCCATTTATCGATTGAACGAATTCGGATTTCATCCATTGGATATTCGGGACTCGGAAGAGGATAAGCAGGAAGTGCAGGAACAAGATCGGGCCAATATAACCTTACAGAAGATATATACGAAAAGAAATGGCAAAGTGATTTTATTTGATCCGCCTGAAGTCGATTACATAGAAAGTATAGAGGGTTCGATTCTTGTTCATGTGGGTGGAGAAAATTATGTCTGTGCTTTGACGCTAACCGAGCTCGAGCAAAGGTTGTTAAATTTTGGATTTTTCAGGTGCCATCGATCTTACATCGTTAATCTGCAAAAAGTAAGGGAAATTATCACATGGACGAAGAATAGCTACAGCTTGCGATTAAATACAGGCAAAGATGCCGTGGTTCCGCTATCTCGTTCAAAATTGCATGAATTAAAAGCACTTCTTAACATTTAATTTCCGGGGTAATATCGAACCAATCAAGCATTCCATGGTACCATTCAGGCGATAACAGCTACATTTCGGCGCGTTTTGATGGCTGGAAGCATGCAATCTTTATATATTTAAGCCATCAACTCTAAGGAAGTGGTGTTCATGGATGTTATCCAAGTAGAACATATTCGAAAGAGATTTGGAAATAAGGATGCGTTAGTAGACGTGTCCTTTTCTATTCCGAAAGGGGAAATTTTTGGTTTCCTGGGTCCGAGCGGTTCGGGAAAAACAACATTAATAAAGATTTTAACGGCGCAATTAAATCCGACAAGCGGACAGGCAAGTGTATTTAACCAGCCAGCGGAGATGATGCATCAGTCTGCACAGAAGATGCGCTTTGGCATTTTGACGGATAACAGCGGTCTATATGAGAGGTTAACGATTGAGGAAAATCTCGAGCTGTATCGTAAGTTATATGATCTTCCTAAATCTTCGATCGATAAGGTGCTGCAGTTTGTTAACTTGAGCGGAGAGCGCAAAAAGAAAGTCAATCGCTTATCGAAAGGAATGCGTCAGCGTATCATGTTGGCATGCGCGATTATCCATGAGCCGGAACTATTATTTTTAGATGAACCTACTTCGGCTTTAGATCCAGTAAACTCGGCACATATTTATAAGGGCTTACGCTACTTAAACGAGAGAGGGACAACGATTTTTTTAACTACGCATGATATGGCTGAGGCAGAATTGATATGTAACCGTGTAGCGATTTTGTATCAAGGACAAATTCAAACCATCGGCTCACCAAGGGAACTTAAAAAACAGCATCGGGAAAACGTAGTTTGTGTTGAATTAATCAATGGAGAAGCCTACGAGCTCCCGATTGATGAGGGAACGGCCGATCGAATAGCCGATTGGATGAAACGAGGGTTCATTGATCGGTTAGAAACGAAAGAGCCAAGTCTAGGGGATATCTTTATTAAAATGACAGGAAGTGAGCTGCTGTGAGTATCTCATTAAAACGTGCTCGAGCGATATTTGTGAAGGATTACAAAGAGTTCTCACGAAATTATGCGATTTCCATTATTGTGATTTTTCCAATTCTCTTCGCATTTCTTTTTCGTAGTGCAGGCCCGTCTTTGCTTGGAGCAATTGGTTTTCTTCTAAATACTTCGTTTGTGATACTAACGTGTTTAGCACAAGCTTGCTTGATCGCGGAAGAAAAGGAGCGCAACACTTTACGATCATTAATGATGACTCCGGCCACGACCCTGGATGTTTTAATCGGTAAAAGCACTTTAGTCTTTGTCATGTCTGCTGTATCTCTGGCTATTGCTACGTATATATTGGGCTATGAGCCAGCTAGTATGTGGGCGTTTGTGGCAGCAATCATTTTTTCGATTATTCTATACACTGCCGCCGGGACAATATGCGGTTTATTCTCCAAGACGTTACTTGAAGCCTCATTATCTATAATGCCAGTAGCACTCGTATTCACTGCGGCACCATGGGGAGTGTTACTAGTGAAGGATTTTCCGATCTTTAAAGTGCTGGAGTATGCACCAAGCGTTCAACTGGTGCGTTTGCTAAATATACAAAATATAGGCTTTACGACGGGAGATTTATTAAAACCCCTCCTCATTATTTGGGCATGGACGGTTGTATTAACGATTGTGTCTGTTGTTTTGTATCAACGACGGTTAAAGGACGAGTAGGAAAAATTCACAAAAAAGAATCGCGTATTTCTACCGAAGGAGGGATCAAATTCCGATGAAATTAGCCGTCAAGTTAATGCAAGAATTCAAAGACCGCGATACCCGGCATAAGCTGAAAGGCTATCGGGCCAAAGCGGAGCTCATCAGGAAACGGAATTTGGAAGCGTGGGACGAAAAGCGGCTGCAAGCGGAATCTCTCCGGCTGAAAAAGGAAGCAAAATCGGGTACGCCTTTGGACGAGCTGCTTGTCGATGCCTATGCGCTAGCTTGTGAGGCAGCGAAGAGAACGCTCGGATTACAGCCCTACGAAGTCCAGATCATGGCTGCCATCGCTCTGCACGAGGGATTTTTGATCGAGCAGCATACCGGCGAAGGAAAAACGCTCTCTGCTGTTATGCCTGCTTATCTGCATGCGCTAACCGGCGAAGGCGTTCATGTGCTGACTTTTAACGATTATTTGGCAAATCGAGATGCGGAGTGGATGGGCCCGATCTATCGTTTCCTCGGGTTAACGGTAAAATCGGTTCAAGCGGGCATGAGTTTGTCCGAGAAACGGGAAGCGTACGCCGCGGATATAACCTATGTTACGGCCAAAGAGGCGGGATTCGATTATTTGCGCGATACGATCGCTCTAGACGAAGCCGATACCGTGCATCGTCCTTTCCACTACGTCATCGTCGACGAAGCGGATTCGCTGCTTCTCGACGAAGCGCGGGTGCCGCTAGTCATCGCCGGGGAGCCGGGCTCTTCCGGCAACGACGGCATTCGTTTCGCAGAAGTGGCCAGGCAGCTCAAGCAAGATGAGCATTACGACTTCGACGAGTTCAAGCGGAATGTTTATTTGAATGGAGCGGGCTCTGCGAAAGCGGAATCGCTGCTGGGATGCGGCAATTTGTACGAAAGCCATAATAGTTATTTGTTATCGTCGTTAAATTGCGCACTGCATGCGGAGCTGTTATTGAAAAAAGACGTCGATTACATCGTCCGGGACGGTAAAATTGAGCTGATCGACGAATATACCGGCCGCGTGGCGGAGAACAGGCATTTGCCGGACGGGCTGCAAGCCGCGCTTGCGGCCAAAGAAGGGCTGCAGTCGAAAGCCGGCGGGAACATTCTCGGGACGATCACCCTTCAACACTTCCTTAGCCTATATCCGAAGATTTGCGGAATGACGGCTACCGCGCACGCTTCCGCAATGGAATTCGAAGATATTTATGAGCTGCAGGTCGTGCAAATTCCTCCGAACCGGCCAAACATACGGATCGACCATCCGCACCGGATTTATACCCATAAAGAAGCCAAACTTAAGGCGCTTGTACAAGAAATCTCGTCCGTCCATGCGACGGGACGTCCGATTCTCATTGGTACGTCAAGCGTCGAGGAGTCTGACAGGCTGGCGAAGGCGCTAGCGGTTGCCGACGTACCTTGCCATGTTCTGAATGCGAAAAACGACGCAGAAGAAGCCGAGATCATCGCCAAAGCGGGAGAAATCGGCGCCGTGACGGTGTCTACGAATATGGCGGGACGCGGCGTCGACATTCGGCTCGGCGGCGGCAACCCCACGCATGCAGAAGTTGTCGCCAAGCTGGGCGGGTTGTACGTGATTGGTACGCATGTGCACGAAAGCGTGCGGATCGACAACCAACTGCGCGGGCGTTCCGGCCGCCAAGGCGACCCGGGAGCTTCCGTATTTTTCGTAAGCTTGGAGGACGAGTTGATGCTTCGGTTCGGCATCGATAAAGTGATTCCGCCCGCCTATCGCGATCTCAGGCAGGATGAGGCTCTGGGAGAGTCGATGCTTCACAGCAAAATTGCGCATATTCAGCACGTTATTATGGGCCAAAACTTCCATATCCGCCAGGAACTGAACCGTTATTCGGATATGGTGGAAGAACAGAGGCGTATTCTATACGAGGAGCGGCTCGGAATTTTGAAAGGCGAGACGCCGATGAGCCCTTCAGAGCAGCGGGTACGGCTTTATTATATCGACAAGTTCTGGGCTGACCATCTGGCATACGCTTCTTACATTCGCGAAAGCATCCATTTGACGAGCCTTGCTAACCGCAATCCGATCGACGAATTTCATGCGCAAATCATCCAAGCCTACGAGCAAATTCCGGCTAAAATAAATAGAGAGTCGGCGAATATGCTCGTAAAGCTCGGAGGTTCGAATGATCCGGCAAAGTGGGAAAAGTTCGGGCTGAAGAGCCCTGCTTCCACTTGGACTTATACTATCAACGATCAATACATGGAGTACTTGCAGAATCCCGGTTCATGGAACCCAGGGACGATAATCGCTTATTGGATGCGCAAGATGTTGAGGCCGGTATTCGGGTGGTCAAAATTTTAATCGGGACGAATACGCACGTTGGCTTGCCGAAAACTATCCGACGTTCGAAAGCCACAGCACCTCCAAACGCCTATCTCCCGCAACCGTGAACATCCGGACTCGGACGCTCAAGCGGACGTTCGACAAGAAAGATTTTCCGCTGGAGATCGTTTCCAGCCCACGCGTCATTCTTCCTCTGCGGAGATCATAAAGAATTCATGCGACACGTTGTTCAGACCACGCAACAGGGCATACCAAATTCTCACATTTCCGATCAGGGGTGATTTTGTATGAAAAGGAACAGATGGTTACTACCTGCTATATTTTTGCTTGCTATAGTTGGGGGGCTGATGTTTTTCTTTACGGCTGTAAGAGATCGGAATTTTGACGAGGTGTCGGGCGAGATCGCATTTATGCAATCAAACAAACCGCTCGACCCCCTGACGATCTACGATCCCAAGAACAAGGACACCATGGAGATACAGGATACCTTTTACAGTCCGAGCTATAATGTAAATAACAGCGCCCATATCATTGCTCTTGTAAACGAAAATGAACAACGTCAACATATTTATGAAATCGCGATACGCCCCGGCAGTCCGTCCGAACCGAATCGGGTACTACTATACACGGGCGATAATATTAAATTGCCCCGAATTATCCCGGGCAACAATGCAGTAAGCTTCATTGAACGCGGAAAGCTATGCATACTGGATATAAAATCCAAGAGACGCACAGAAGTGACCAGCATTGGAAGTCCATATGAATACGATTGGCTTACTGCAAACAAGTTGCTGTTTCATGAAAATGGTAGCGTGATGATTTATGATGTAACCACTGAAAATAAAGCCGTTTTCAGAGAAAATATTGACGCATGGTCTCTCTCATTCAACAAAAAACATTTCGCCTATCGAGCGCCAAACGATATAAGCACAGTGCATCTTGAACATCTGGACAGCGGCGAAAAAGACGAGATTACATTGCCTGATCAAAGTATTTTGCATTTCAGGCCTTCGCCCGACGGCAACTATTTGCTTGCGACCATCTCTTCACCTGTTGGAAGGTCAGATGTAGTAATCGTAAACGCCAAGACTTTAAAAATGCGCGTTATAAACCCATCCATGTTGGCAACAATTCTGGACTGGAGGGAATAAGCGCTTGCTTCTCGTGTCAATTACGCATTCTTGAACAGCACGCAAAAGTTGCGACGACTGCCCGCCGCAAGTAAAAAAAAGCGAGCGCTAAGGCTCGCGTGATGTTGTTCTACTCGATTCATATTTGTGAGGATGGATCTCAAGATTCATGCGGCGATCTGAGCATAAGAGCTTCGTTTCCGTTGGCGGGAGGAGCGGATTTTTCAATCTCTTTGAGCTTTTTCTTCATCCTTGATGATGTTTTTCAGCGCTTTCCAGCGCGTACCTATATTCCGTATTATAGCTGATCCCGAGCAGCGCTTTATCGTATCGGGAGAACGTCATCAAAGCCATTTCCCCATTCTCGCCCGTGATATCCAACGAAATCGTCGGATCATTGTTGCTGTAACCCTGGCCATTGTATTCAACGGACTTGACTGCGCTGTGAACGACGTTGTATTTCTCCGCCAGTTTCTTGGCCAGCGCCGCGTATTCCTGCGGATTTTTATCAAGAGCCGAATCAAAGGCCACGGAAACCTTGTCTTTCAGCGTTCTCTCGCGGGCTATGGTAAATAGTTCGCCTGTTACCGAATCTACAGAGAAGGTATAGCTGCGCCGGCCGTCGATCAGCACATCCGCATACCAGCTCGAACGAGGAAGATTTTCGGTTGCCTTTTGGTAGCCTATTTCAATCTTCTGGCCTTCCAAGTTCAGTTGAAACATCTCCCAAAGAGCCTGTGCACCGATTTCCGCCGCCTCTTCCTTGGACATATCCTTGCCGGTCGGCGTTGAATTGCGGTAATATTCGAGGTCAATGGCGCCCACCGTATAATTCGCTTTTTTGTAGCCGTTCGGCAAGCTGTTTTTCGGCACTTGAGACGAACCGGCCGGAGCATTCGCGTAGCTTGTCGGGATCGTATTTGTTTTTTTGAATTCCGCCGCCATCGTCGCCTGTACGAATCCTTGAAACAGCAATGTGCCGGCCCCAATGACCGCTGCGGCGGCCAATATGGTTTTTGCAAAGCTTCCTCTTCCCAATCCCATTCCGTTTACTTTCATTCCAATCTCTCCCTCATCGTTTGGTATGTGATCACAATAGGCAGTATAAAAGGGCGCGATTATAGAATCGTCATCAAGTTATTGCGAAGTTGTAAAAGTTATGGTGACCGTCGTCCCTTCTCCGAGGCGGCTCGTAAACTCCAGCTCCGCGCCGTGACGCGAGACGATCTGCTGGCAGATGGCAAGGCCTAATCCGGCGCCGCCGTCTCTGCGGTTCCGCGACTTCTCCCCGCGGTAGAAGGGCTCCGTAATATGCCAGAGCACTTCGGGGGCCATGCCTTTTCCGTTATCCCGGATGCGAACCGTCCTCTTTCCGGCTTCTATGGCCGCGCACACGATGATGTGTCCGCCCGTGTCGCAGGCCTTTATCGCATTGTCGATCAGATTGACAAGGAGGCTTTTTAGCAGGCAATCGTCTCCCCAGATCACATCCAGGTCACAAAGAAATTCGATGCGAATCGCTTTTTCCGCGATCTGATGATGCAGCGTCTGTCTGACGGATTGAAAGAGACCGGATACGTTGTGCGCTTCCCAGGCGATCTGATCGTTTGTCAGATTAGCCAATTCAAGCAATTGATAAGCCATGGTCTGGATACGCCGGCTTTCTGACTTGATATAGCCGAGAGCGGACAGCCTGTCATCCTCGGTCATCGCGGCCTTTTCCATGTATTCCGCGTATCCGTAGATTGCGGTTAAGGGCGTGCGGAGCTCATGGGCAAAATTATCGATGAACTGCTGCTTCTTTTCCGCGGTGGTCATCAGCTCCGTCATTTGACGCTGGATTTCCTCCGCCATATGGTTGAAGCTCTGCGCCATTTCGGAAAGCTCGTCGCGCCCGGATACCGGCAGCCTGGTTTCATATGCGCCCGCCGCGATATGGCGAGAGGTTTGGGAGATCTGCGAAAGGGGCTTGAATATTCGATTAAGCAATACAAGAAGCCCGGAAGCGAACAAAATGGAAAGAACGAATCCCGCCAGAAACAGCATGTTTTTTCTTTGTTCCCATGAAGCGATGGCATCTGTCGTATCGTAAAGATAAACCATGGTATAAAGATCGTAGGGCGCAGGAAGCTTTCCCGAAACAATGACATAGGTGCGGCCATCCGACTTTTGCATCGAAACGAGACGGTTTCCGTACGCCGGCGGCTTCAAAAAACGGCTTTGTACTGCGATTTCCAGCTTGTTCGAATAGACGAGCCGATCGCTTTTGTAAAGCGCCAGCTTCACCTTCTTATCTCCGAACAGATGACTGTAGGGCTGGAGCAGAGAGGCGATAGCCCCCTCGCTATCCATTCCGCGGCTGGTTACCGCATTTAAATCCTTGATAAGCGCAGAGGCGATAAAATAATGTTCTCCAAGGCTTCTTTCCTTTGCGCCATGGACCGTATCTTTGAAGGTCGTCACGGAAATCATCACGATCCCGAGATTGAAGGAGAGCAGAAATAGCAGAAGGGTCGTCAGAAAAGTCCGGTATTTCATGGGCTGAGCTCCAGGCGGTAGCCCAGCTTGTAGACGGTTTTTATGACATGCTCCCAGCCCAACTTTTTTCGCAGCTTTTGTATGTGAACATCGATCGTCCGGGTATCGCCTTCATAATCGTAGCCCCATACAAGCTCCAGAAGCCTTTCTCTGGATAATGCAATATTGCGGTTATTTACCAGCACCTCTAACAACTCATACTCTTTCGGGGTGCATTCCACAAGCTCTCCCCCATAAAATACTTGGCGGCTATCAAAATCAATCCTTACGGTTCCCGCTTCAAAGCAGCTTCTATTTTTTTGGGTCCGCCGCAGTACCGCTTCTACGCGGGCCAATAGCTCCAGCATTTCAAAGGGCTTCGTCAAGTAATCGTCAGCCCCCATCGAGAAGCCCTTGATGCGGTCCGATAAACTATTCCTTGCCGTTAAGAAGATCGTGGGGGTGTCACGGATCTTCCGGAACACCTCAAACCCGTCCAATTCGGGCAGCATAATGTCCAGAATAATCAGATCGTACGTACGCCCTTGTATTTCGGCAATGGCCGCTTTTCCGTCAAAAACCGAAGTACAGCGATGTCCGACAAGCTGCAGATTTCTTTTCACCAGCTCATTAATCGCGCTTTCATCCTCGACGATCAAAATTTCCGCCATCATGATTCACCTCTTTTTCTAGGAAAGCATGTTTTTATTATAGAGTTGTAAAATGAAAGGATGCAGCCCCCCCCTGTAAAGCGCTGTCCAAAAAGCTTGCGGCAATAACCTCCAAATGGACTTGAAGCTGTGTTTCATTATGTATCCGTTTGGTTTTGAATGATTGGAGCCAGTAAAAAAAGCGGTCCGATCGGATCGGAACCGCTGCTTGCCTGGCTTTTTTGCGTTCATTTTTCGATCGCACTTCACTCCACAGGAAGCCCCTTCACCTCGCAGCCGGGACAATAGCGGATGTAGTTGAAGTTTTCGGTCGGCAAGGTTTTGACCGTCTTGCCGTTCCGATCCCGATAGATTTCGTACTCCCGGTAAGCTTCCACCAAGTATTTTCCGTCTTGATACCGATCGGTTAATTTCCACTGCGTAAATACGGAATATTGCCTGGCTCCGCTTACGGAGGAATCGAGAGTGGCGAACGCCCCGGTCGCGACCGCCGGTTCGCCGCCGACTTCCACCTTGCCCACGAGGCTCATCGCCCCATCGGATAAAAAGGCAAAGCTATGCTTTCGGTCCGCCATAATAAGCAGAGCCAGCAGCAGATTCAAAAACACGACGATGAAAATCCATACCGATTTCTTGCTAAACACATTCATGGCTCGCTGCAGCACCGTATTCCCCCCTTTATAACACAGGTTGTCTTATATCATTAGATATGCGTCCGAAGGGCGGAACATGCTTCGACTGGAAATCCGCAGGAATCGATAGCCGCTTCCTGCGGCGGACATGTCATGCCGGCCGGCAGTTTGCAGCTGCAAAAAAACCAATTTGCGCTCTGTTTCGATAAGATGCAACAATTTTTGCATTCATGAATCAACAAAATGTGCTGCGTTTCGGCACCATGAATACTACAATTTTAGTATAAATATGGAATTTCAATCGGGGATTTGGGATAACCACAGCAACGAATCCCAAGGATGGAGGATAACACCTATGCGCACGCTCAAAGACGATTGGCTCATTCAATGCTACATGGATGCGGTCCACCTTCAGCTTGAGCCCGAATTTATCGATCTGCTGCTGGAAGAAATCCATAAACGTTCAACGAACCCTGCTTTCCGCCAAATGTGGATGGCCGTCTCCCGCTCCCCGTGGGGCCCGGGACACGAGGCTGCGGCCGGCGCCGCTTTCCATGCAAATTGAACCTTGCCTTCCTTTTCTAATCTTTTCAGGCTCTTCCGCTGTGTCCTACTACATGTACAGCGCAGGAGCCTTTTTGGTATGTCTCGCGGCTTGCCGGATGAAGCACGCTCTTCTCGCGAACAAAGGCTTGGCGCTTAAGGCACAAAGCGGTCTTCGAACCGCAAGCGCCGTTCGCCTCCAGCGGCATAAAGCCTTGGAATTCAACCGGAAGGAAAAAAGTACTCGGCTCCGGCCAACAGCAGAATAATTCCGATAATGCCTGCGGCGAGAGGAATTTTCTTGTCGGCTATTCCGAGCTTCTCCGCGGCGATCGAGATGGCAGAGGTCGTCAGCACCGTCCAAAAAAGGTTCCAGCTCCCGCCGAGCGACCATTCCTCGAACATATGGAACACGAAAACAAGACTTAAAAAGTAGATAGGGTATTTTAACCTCATCTCTTTTTCCTCCGTTTCCGACTTAGGTCCCTTTTCATTTGCGCCCGTTTTCCATATATTGCAATAATATTTGCCGTAGGATGAACTATAAAATGTGATGCGCTCCGGATCAACTAATACTATCATTTTAGTATAAATATGGAAAATGGTTTGGGTGGAGGCTCGTATGCGTTCTCTTAAAGACGACTGGCTATTGGACTGTTATGCCGATGCGGTCCGGCTTCAGCTGGATCCGAGTTTTATTCGTTTGCTGCTTAATGAAATTCACCGACGATTGGACGATCCGGTTTTCCGCCGGACCTGTGTGTTTTTTACGCAAAATAAGATCCGGAGAGAAGCATAACTTGAACTGCGTTCGGCAGAGAATTAAGAACTTGAATTCTGCAAGGAAGGACTACTTGAATTATGATATTTGAGGGCGATATTACAAACGACTCCTTTAAACCGATCGGGTTTCGCGAGTCGCATCTTTTTTTCAACAGCGTTCCGCTTACGGAAGACACCCTGTGCATCGGCGCCTGGGGAATAGATGTAAGCAAAGACTGGTGCGTCCGGAATCGGATTCTCAGACCGGACGAGGGCAGTCATTTTTATTTGTCCGGCATGGCGAAAATCGAGTTCCATCAGGTGTCGAAGGTAAGCATTTCGACCGTTCTGTATCATTCCTTGGAGCAAAACAACGATTTTGTCCGAACCGCCGACGGCAGCAAGGTTTCCTTGGCCAAAGAGTGGGCCGTTCGGGGAATAACTCCCTGCAGCCCATATGTGTACCGGCTGACGGGAATGCTGGATTGGCCTCACGGGTACGGCGAGCTCGAAATCCAAGCCGAAGGCTCCGTCCGTATAAGCTTCGATCCGAGCCGGTTAGTCAACGTCAGCCAGTTCCTCGAAGCCCCGCAAAACTATGCGTACCCGTTTGTTTAGGGAGCCGCCTGCCGGGCCGGACCGCGGTCTGCCTGCCTGCCCGCAAAGCAGCACCAGCCATGCCGTTCCTTGGCGAAGTGCTTCTTTGGAGGCCGTCTGCCTCTACATGGACGGCGTCGGAGGCGTCGGCACGGCCGGATCGCTGTCCCGCCCGAGCCGGCGTGCGGCGGTTTCGCGGCGCCCGGTGGCGGGCACGTGCCGGCCGGCCTTCGCCAGCCCGAAGACGGGCACGTTATGATAGAGGCACTCGTACTGTCCCTGCGGGACGATAAACGTCTCGTGGAATATGCCGACGGCCCCGCTGGCCGCCACCTTCTGATTGAACTCGCGCCATGCTTGCAGGTGAACCGCTCCGTGCCGCGCATACCGCTCCAGATGCTCGAACGACCGCCAATATTGCAGGACGACCGGCCCGCGCAGCGTCGTATAGAAATTGGCGTGCAGGAACCCGAGCTCCGGGTGCTCGTACAGCTCCCGGATCATCGGCGTCATCGCCTTGAATACCGGAAGCCACTTATGGACCGCCCACAGCTTGTTGATCCTCATCCCGATCTGGAACACGACGAAATCCCCGTCGATCTCGGCCGTATAGCGGCCATGTACCACTTTACTCATGCTTCATCCCTCCTTCTCCCGTTCAGCGCACAGCACTTCCAGATGCGCTTCGTAGACTCCCATCAAATCCGGATTTCCGTACAAATGCCCGGTCAAATAAGCCCCGTAAAAAATCGTATGCAGCAGAGCTACCGCCGATTCCGCGGATACCCCGGGCCGCAGCTCCCCGTCCTCGGCCGCTTCCCGTATCCGGTTTGTAAATTCCTGATGCAAATCCGGCTCCTGCGCACCCAGTTCCTCGTAGCCCGGGAACAGCAAGCGGATTTCCGCCGCACTTAGCTCCGGCATGCACGGATGCATCTTCATTTCCGACAAAAAACCGATCAGACTCAGCATCAGGCCGGGCTTCGTCTCCGCCTCTTCGACGACCTTCCCGAGCACATGCCGAATGGCCGCCATCCCCCGCAGCGGCCGCTCCGCCAGCTCAATCCGCCGCCGGGTCAGCCATATTCGCATGAAGTAGACCAACACGTCCTCTTTTTGCCGGAAAAACTTGAAAAACGTCACCTTCGACACTTCCGCCTTGCGGCAAATATCGTCTACCAGCAATTCGCGAAAGGAACGTTCGCCGATCAGCTCCAAGCTCGCCTCGTAAAGCGCCAGCTTGGTCCGCGCTTTTTTGAGCTCCCGCAGCGGAATCGATTGTGCACCCATGGACCGGAATCACCTCGCCGATTTACTTTTATTCAACAATAAACTTTAATTAATAAATTAACTTAAGTTAACCAAATAGTCAATACGTTTCCGGCACCCAAATTAAATTAAATCTATCAAATTCAATATATATCTATTCGATGATTTTACTATAATATATGGTATATATTTGTAATAGGTGATACAATATCTTGTAAATGCTGTTAACCATAGCCGAACCGGGAGGTGACGATCCAACCCTAGCTCTCAAAATTAAAGTGAAAAGGAGTTTTGGAATTGAGAAGAGCAAAAGTTTCTCGTCTCTCGCTGCTGTCTACTCTACTAACCGCAGGTTTATTGATGCAAAGCGTCGCCCAAGCCGCGCCTTTGACGTCGGTATCCGGCACCCCTTCCAGCATTGTCGATCCGCAAATCATCCGAACTCATTCGGTTCATCCGAAGGCCAAAGCCTTTATTTCCGACAAGCTGGACACCTCCTCCGCGAACAAGGTTAACGTCATCGTCCAGCTGAGCGGCCAACCGGTCTCCGTCGGAAAATATGCTGCGGAACTGGGCCAGCAGCAGCTTTCTGCGGAATCGATAGAAAGCGCTGTCATTCGCGAGCAATCGTCCATGATCAGCTTGGCGAAATCCGAAGGCATCGATTTGAAAGTCAACTACCAATTCAATACCGTGCTGAACGGCTTGGAAATTACGCTTCCGGCCAACCAGATTCCCGAGCTCGCCAAAATCCCCGGCGTCAAGTCGATTCACGAGAACCGGACCTATTACGCTCTGCCCGTCGGCGCACCGCAGCCGCTCGATGCCGTGACCGGCAGCTACGATATCGCGCCCATCAAGCAAATCGGAGCTCAGGATGCTTGGGCCCGGGGCTTGACAGGCAAAGGCTTGAAGGTCGGCGTCATCGACAGCGGCGTCGATTATTTGCACCCGGACTTGAAGGATGCCTATAAGGGCGGCTATAATTCTTCGTTCAATACGGACGATCCTTACGAGGAACCTCCCATTCCGAAGGATCAGGACCCGTTTGGGCTTGGCTTCGCGGGCACGTCTCACGGCACGCACGTGGCCGGTACAATCGTCGGCCGGGCCAAAAATACGAACTCCGATGTGGTCCAAAAGGGCATTGCCTACGAAGCGGACCTCTACTCCTATAAAGTGCTGTCCCGCGACCCCAAAACCGGCAGATCCTCCGGCTCCTCGGCCCAGGTGATCGACGGAATCGAACGTGCGGTCAAAGACAAAATGGACGCGATCAACCTGTCGCTAGGTTCGGACGAGGAGAAAGACCCGAACTCCCCGGATTCGATCGCGATCAACAACGCCGTGCTCGGCGGCATCGTTGCCGTCGTCGCCAGCGGCAATGCGGGAGATAAAGGGCCGTACTTCTACTCGATGGGCTCGCCGGCTTCTTCGCAGCTTGCGATCTCCGTCGGCGCGGTAACCAGCCCGTCCAACCGCTATCAAGCTACGGTCGCCAGCTCCGTGTACGGCGCGGAAGCCATTCATCCGTTGAACGTCATGGGCTGGAAGACCGGGCAGGAGAACTTTAAAGCCCTGATCGGGACCGATCCGGTCGAGGCCGTATACGCAGGGCTCGGACAAGAAGCAGATTACGCAAACATAGACGTGGAAGGCAAAATCGCTTTTGTGTCCCGCGGTTCGCTGGCCTTTGTGGATAAAATCAAAAATGCGGCAAAAAAGAAAGCCAAAGCGATCATCATTTTTAACGGCAATGTCACGAAGGATGCCAACGGCAATGTCGTACCGGATCTCTCTCCCAGCATTCCGGACCGGGACGATCATATCGGCGGCTCCGGCTTCGTCGGGGACGACTTCGATTATATTCCTGCCTTCGACATGTCCGGTAAGCAAGGACGCGCGCTCGCTGCTCTCGTGTCGGCTAATCCGGCCAAGCCGTTCCGCCTGACGTTCAGCCCAAGCTATCCGCTGACGATCGATCGCGGCGACACGATGGCGACGTTCAGCTCGCGCGGTCCTCTGTCGGACGAGATGCTCAGCATTAAGCCGGATCTTAGCGCCCCCGGCGTGAACGTTCTTTCGACTTATCCGGCCTATGGCAAAAGCACTCCCGGCGTCTCCTACAATCAAGCGTACAAACGGAGCAGCGGAACCAGCATGGCCGCTCCGCACGTAGCGGGCGCCGCCCTGCTGCTCAAGCAGCAGCACCCGGAATGGACTCCGTTCGATATTCGCGCAGCGCTTGCCAATACGGCGGACGGAATCAAGGACTCCGACGGAATGCCTTACGATGTGTATTCCCAAGGCGCAGGCCGCATCAATGTGTCTCAAGCGGTCTATACGCCGGCCGTGCTCCAGACGGTGGATCCGGTCATCATTCTCGACAAGAACCTGAATCCGCAGGAGGTCGTCAACTATGGCAGCAGCGCCAGTTTCGGGTTGATGGCTGCCGGAAGCCCGGCAAAGAAAGAGGTGCTCCAGCTCAAAAACACTTCGGACCAAGCGGTAACGTACAAGGCATCCGTGAAGCTGCACCCGAGCGTCACTTCCGATCCGAACAACCCGGTGAAGACGCCCGACGTGAGCCAGATCGTCGCGACGCTGGAAGGTCTCGGCAGCGATAATACGGTTTCGGCCGGAGCCAAGTCGACACAGAAGTTCTCCCTTTCCGTAGCGCCCAAGGATACGGCCGTTGACGGCGTGTATGAAGGAGAGGTGCTGCTGGAAAGCGCCGGCTTGCCTTCGCTGCATTTGCCGTTCGTCGTGCATGTCGGCACCAAAAGGCCGGACAACGGCTTCGGGCTGCAGGACGTGACGTTGAGCCGAACCGTCATTACGCCGAGCAAGTCGGCGGACGTTTCCGTAACCTTGACGGCGAAAGACGTGAACTATTTGGATCTGAACGTCTACGGCGTAGACGATAAGTACGTCGGCACCATGGGGCAAATTCTGAACAAAGGCTCCGACGGGAAAGCGGAATTGCTTGCTCCGGGAACCTATACGTTCCATAACATCGACGGCACTTATATTAACGATAAGGTGGACGAAACCGGAAAGCCGATCGTCCAGCGCCTGAAGGAAGGCACATATAAAATCATGGTGCGCGCCCTTATTCTGGACGCGAACGGGCAGCCGAAACGAAACGCCGGCGGAGAGCTTATTCAATATGTCGCCTGGAAAACGCTCCGCTTCAGCAGCGCCGACGACAGCGGCACGCCGATTTACAGCAGCACCAACGGTTTCTATTATGGCGGATATGCCGGAGGCGGCAGCAATGAGCAGTCCGACAGCAATCCTTCCATCGATGCGGTTGTGAATCAAGGACAAACCTCCGCTTCGCTGAAACGGACGGTAACGTCCGACGGCAACACGCTGATGGCGACCATTGCGGACGCCGACCTGAAGGCCGCATTAAAAACGGAGTCCGGTACGCCGGTTGCCGTGGTCGTCTCCGTCTATGCCACGCCGTCCCAGCAGGTAAACGTCAAGATGACGCCGGAGCAATTGAACACGTTGAAAGCGTCGGGCGAGCAAAACTCCGTTGTCGTCAGCAACGGAAGCGCGTCGCTGGCGCTCCCGGTTTCGGTATTGAAACGCGCACCGGAGGCGGCAGGCCTGAATGTGACCGTCCGGTATGACGCGGAACGGGCATCGGCATTCGCCGACGGGTTCCCGGGTGCCCGAGTGATCGGTACGCCGGTTTCCTTTGCCGTTAATACGGTGAACGGCAGCGATTCGCAGCCGCTTTCCGTATCCAACCGCGATTTCCTGAAAAGCGCCTTTATCTTGGACGGGACTGTCGATGCCAACGCGCTGGGTGTCTTGTATATCGACAACGGTAAGGTATACGCCGTTCCGGCGAACGTCGCCGTTAACAAAGACGGCACGCGCACCGTAACCGTCAACCGCCCGGGCATCTCGACCTACGCGGCCGCAACCCGCACGATCTCGTTTACGGACATCGATACGTCTTGGGCGCAATCGCACATTCAAGCCCTGGCCAATAAGCTGCTGCTTAACGGAACCTCGCCTTCGGAGTTTTCGCCCAAAGAACAGGTAACCCGCGCGCAATTCTCGGCCATGCTGGTCCGCGCACTCGGTCTGCATGCCGGCGGGAAGGCTCCGTTCGGGGATGTGAGCGCCTCCGAATGGTTCGCCGACGATATTGCAGCCGCCTATGAAGCGGGTCTGGTAAACGGCGTCGAAGAAGGGCGATTCGATCCGCATGCCAGCATCAGCCGTCAAGACTTGGCCGTGATGCTGTCCCGGGCATCCTCCCTGGTCCAAATGACGCCGAAGAGCAATCCTTCGCGCAAGCCGTATGCGGATGCTTCCGAATTTGCCGAGTACGCCAAGAACAGCATCGATGCGGTTACGAATATCGGTCTGATGAGCGGCGACGAGATCGACGGAACGCCGCACTTCCATCCGGCCGACCCGACGACCCGGGAAGCCGCCGCAACCGTCCTGTACAATTTACTGCAGAACGGCAGCTTGATTAACTAAGCTATTGGACCGGCCCTTCTGAAGAAAGAAGCCCCCTTATGCCTGCATTATGAAGGCGTAAGGGGGCTCTCTTCTTGCATCGCGGCCCATAAGTCGCAAGCCCGATTGGTTACCGGCGTCTTTTCGTCCGGATCGTTCGTTCCACCGCCCGCTTCATAACGGCCCCGGCATGATCCCACGTGAGCTTCATCACGTCCTTCCTGCCTTGTGTTCCCTTCCTTCGGCAAACGTCGCGATGCCGAAAAGCGGCTCTCATCTGCCGCTTCAAGCTGCCGATATCCGGCTCGGCCCAGAGCTGTCCCTTCTGCGCAAACAAATTGCGGAACCGGCGCGAGATCGAATGCTTGCTTCTCATGCTGACGGCCGGATTTTGCAGACGGTAGTTGACCAGGAACGAGTTCCGACTCGTGACGAAATCCATATGTCCGCCCCAGCCTGTCGCGATAACCGGAACGCCGCTTGCCAGCGATTCGAGAAACGGCAATCCGACCCCTTCTCCCCTCGTCGGGAGCACGAACGCGGAGCCGAGCGTATACAGTCCCTTCAGCCGATGTTCCGGGATGCGGCTGGAAATTAAAATGACCGGGGCCGTTTTCCGAAGCCCGAGCCTTTTTTTGTATTCGTCGATTTGATGTTTAACCCATCCCTCGGTTTCCCGGGAATCGTATCCGTTCGTCTTGATCACCAGCGCAACCTTCTCGGACGGGCCAAACTCTTCCCAGTAAGCTCTTAGCAAAGCCTCCGGATTTTTGCGGTGCTGGAAGCCGAAGACGGACACGAAAACAAACCTTCCGGCCGTCCCCCGAACTTCCAGCTTCTTGTTCTGTGGCGCGAACTGCTTCGTGTTGACCCCGTGCGGTACGATATAGACGGGCACCTTCACCCCGCTGCGGAGCAGGGCGGCTTTGTTATGCCTGGAGGGAACGAACACGGCGTCGAAGCGGTTGATGTTCGGAAACCAGTTCCGGGGCACGCGCGTTGTCTCCCAGACGGTATTCAAGATGATGCGGCTGTATTTTTGACGTTCCTTTTTCAGCCGTATCGTATGAGGCAGGTAATGGTAAATTAAAATTTTGCGTTTGCCCGCGATATGCGGCTTGTGCAGCAGACGCGCCAAAGCGCTTCCCGCCGCAAGGCCCTTACTCCCCGCCTCCACCTTTACATCCACCCCTTGCCGGTTTAAGGCAAGCGCATATTCCCGGCTGGCTCTTCCGAGTCCGTCCGGCTTTCCGACAGGGCCCTTCCATATGACCTGATACGGTATCATCTCCTCAGCCCCTTCGGCTTAAGCGAGTACTCTCTGCGCTTGTGAAAGGAAAGCGACCGGAAGGAGCGGGCCAAAGCTTTTATTCGCTTCGCCGAGAGGCTCTTCACGCTTCGGCTCAAGCTTTTGTTCAAGCATCGCTTGAGCACGACGCCGCCTGGATTGGCGCCATAGACGAAGTTGCCGTACAATTCAAACTCCGAGAAGCCGAACTGCTTCGACCTGTCAATGCTGCGAAGAATGGCTTGGTACCAGCGCATCCCGTGTTTTGCCTCAATTTTTTGCTTCATCTGGGCCAGCTTCGCTTTCTCAAACAGCATGTAATGCGCGACGAACGATGAGGGCGCGGTACGCTTGCGGCCCAGCAGCTTCCGGCCGACTCTGAAATATTCGGGATGGCTCCAGCTGCGGCAGTAAAATACGGGCTTCCCCTTCTCCCAGAATACATGCGGACGGATAAGCACCGTGTCGGCATCCATCGTCAAAAAATACCTGGACGAGCCCAGCTTATCGCCGCTCAGCTTAAGCAGTTGCTGCAGCAGCCACCCGGAGCGTTCCCATCGTTTCGAGCGGTAGCGGATTTGTTTTTTGGTGATCGGCAGCACCGTCCGCTCGGGCACGAAGGTGCAATTTTTTTTGGCGCACAACGCTTTGATTCCCGGACTGTCCGGAGAAACGATCATCATTTGGCCGATCGGATGCTTAACCTGCTTCCGGATGGCATCGATGACGAACGGCAAGGTTTCCAGGTCTTTGTCAATGGCGGGTATCAGAACATCGATTTTGATCCTGCCGTTCCGGGAACGAGAGGGGGCGAGAGACATCTCTTCATCTCCATTTGCAAGGTTTGCACCAGTTTATGTCATGAAGCGGAGGATGGTCCGGGCACCTGTCCGACCGCCGGACAGGCGCCCAAAATTTTTGTCGAAATGGGAGAACTTGCTTTAAACCTTTTGTCGATTCGACTCGTCAAATGATAGGTAAAGCACGAACTAGTGAAAGAGGAATGCTGTATGGCTATACGAATTCTATCCGACCGAAAACTCGTCGTGCTCGGCGCTTCGCTGCTCAGCGCCACGACGATTCTCATGTTCGGCCTTCATGGGGCGGAGACGCGTCCGCCGTTTTCTTCCGGCCAGCATGAGACCAGGCTGCCGGACAACGCGTCTGTCCCGGGGGCAGTCCCCGAGCAAGCAACCCACGCAAAACATACGGGGAACCCGAACTCCTCTCAAGAAACCGGTTCGACGGCCCTGAACGTGCAGCCTGCCGACGGACGGACGGCGGAGAGTCGCCCGGAAACCGCGGTGCAGCAAGGGAATACGGGACCGGTCAAAGCGACGAAACAGGTGGCGCTGACATTCGACGACGGTCCGGATACCAAGTATACACCGCAGGTGCTGGATATTTTGAAGCGGTACGAAGCGAAAGCCACCTTCTTCGTCGTAGGGAGGCAGGTCGTCAAGCATCCGGATGTGCTGGAACGCATTCACAAGGAAGGCCACTCCATCGGCAACCATTCCTGGGATCACGCGAACCTGACCAAGCTGTCCTCCACCCAAGTCCAGAAAGAAATCAAAAGCACGGACGAAGCGATCGAGAAAATTATCGGCGTCTCCACCCCGCTGGTCCGGGCGCCTTACGGCGCCGTAACCGCTTCGATCCGGCGCAACCTGAGCTCCGCCGGACATCAACTCGTCGAGTGGACGGTCGATACGAAGGATTGGAACGGAACGGCTTCGGAAGACATGGTGGAGCTCGTCCGCAAGCGGACGAAGGACGGAGGCATCATCCTGATGCACAGCTTCGGCGGGAAAAACGGCAAGCTGGACAATACGGTCGAGGCGCTGCCGCTCATGATCGAAGCGTTGCAGCAGGACGGGTATGCCTTCGTCACGGTACCCGAGCTTGGGGTAAAGAAGGAGTAGGGCTTGCATGACATCGGATCAAGCCCAAACTCATTCTCGGCAAAGGAGTGCGATCCGCATGCATACAATGAAGAGAGTGAAGCTGCTGACCGCAGCGGCCGCCGGTCTGCTTGCGCTGACGGCCTGCCAGTCCGGCGCGCCGTCCGCAGCGCCCGGGACGTCCAAGCCGCCCGAAGCCGCAGCCCCATCCCGGCAGCCGGGGACAGCGGCAACGCCCGAACCCCCGTCCAAGCCTGCGCCGTCTTCCCCCGCAGCGCCTTCGGGCACGGAATCTTCCTCCGCGTCCGCCGATGCGCAGCTCAAGGATATACTGGTCCTTGCGCGCAAAGGTCTGGTGAAAGGCAGCGAATTCGCCGCGCATACGGGTTTGATTGACGAAGTTGAGAAAAAATGGGGCAAGGCGGACCAGATCGATCCGGCCGCCAAAGGATTATACGCCACCTACAAGAAACGCGGCATCACGTTCGGCTTCAACAAAGGCGAGCTGATCTTCGATGTCCGTTCCTACGATCCGGAGCTTCACAAGCTGACGCTGCCCCTCATCGAGAAAACGCTCGGCAAGCCGAAGGAGACGGCGAAGAACGGCGACGATCAAATCTACGTTTTTCAAGCGAGCGAGCAGTTCGAATTGAAATTCGTCATTCCGGCCGCCACCGGCAAGGTTGACCACATTTCCGTTGTCAGTCCGCAGGACGCGAAAAACAATATGGCCGGGTAACCGGCGAGCTGGAAGCGGTTGACCTTTTATCAAGTTTTTTTGCCCCTTTCTTTCGTCGGACGATCGCAGTACACTGGGTAGAGAAGGTACGGGCCGGAGCGGTTTTTGCAGGTTCGGTCCCGTTCCGATTGAACCGGAATACCGGGGAGATCGTCTAAAATTAGAGGTGGCAGCTTTGGAATCGAATGTCAATTTTGACTATTTGAAATACTTGTCCGCGAGCTCCGACAAGAAAGCCATTTTGAACGAGCTGATGAACGCATACGGGAAAGATGTATGGAATTACGCCTACAGTATCACACGGAAGTGGGATCAGGCTGACGATATAACCCAAGAGGTCTTCATCAAGGTTTACCGCAATTTAAGCACGTTCCGCAGCGAATCCTCGGTGAAGACTTGGCTGCTTGCCATCACCCGCAACATGACGATCGATTACCGCAAAGCCGCCTTTTACCGCAAGGTGACGCTCGTCGACTTCTTCGCCTCGCACGGGGAATGCGAGCAGGCCGCTTCTGCGGAACACGAGGTGCTTGGCAAGATGGCCGTAAGCGAGATGTGGGATATGGTGCTGAAGCTGCCCGTCAAATACCGCGAGGTGCTCATTCTGTATGCGCACCATCAGCTGTCTATGAAAGAGATGGCCGAGGTGCTCGGCGTAAGCGAAGGAACGATTAAATCGAGGCTGTTTCACGCGCGGGGAAAAATATCGAAGATGAAGGAGAGTCGAAGCCTTGGATCCGATGGATAACGAGCTCAAGAAAGAATTGGCCCGCGGGCCGTTCAGCCAAAACGGGTTCAACGACAGCTTGCGCAAGCGCATCGAAGAACGCATCGATAATCACGTCGCCGTCCGCAGGCCTCGCAGGTGGAGCGTCTGGAGCGCCGGCGTTTCCGCCGTGCTGGCGTCGGCTCTCGTATTCTTGTTCGTTACGGACAGCCGTCCCCTCCCTCTCGTTCAGCAGGAAGCGGTCGAGAAGCCGGAGACCCTGCAACAGCCCTCTGCAGCCGATCCTACACCCCACGGCCCGGATTGGGAAGCCACCGTGCGGTCGGCGCTGCTGATCGGGCTGCGCTCCGATGGGCCCGCAGCCGAAGACCCTCAGGCTCCCAGTACGTACCGCACCGTTCTTATCGCGCCGGACCGGAACCGGTTGCAAAAGACGGCGGAGGGCGAAGGGATTCTGATGCCGTACAAGCTTGATTTCTGGAAAATCGGGAATGAGCGTACAGCAAACGGCTCGCAGGAAACGCATATGCTGACGGCCCATTTGGCCTCGGCCAAACCGAAGACAGGCAGCCCCGCAAACCGTGGAAATCCGGCGCAGACCGTGGTCCGGTCGGAGAAGCTGATGTTCGCCGGCAACCGTTACATTGCCGTGGCGCAAACGGCGGCGGCCAATAGCGGCCAAGCCGAATCCCCGTTAAAGCAGGAATATGTGTGGGTAAAAGAGCTGGAGCAGATCGCCTCGGTCCGCCGGCAGACGCCCGCGCTGCAATTGGAGCCGCACGTCACGCTGCAAAGCGTGTTCGCCTCAGCCGCCGTCCCCGTGCTAAAGGAGCTGAAGCCCGCGCCGCCGCCGGCAGGCTCCGGACATGCGGAGCCCGCCGCCGATTTGTCCGGCAAGAGCTGGACCATCTCCCGCAAGCAGGGGAAATGGACGGCACAGATCGCTTCGTATGACGAGCCGTCAACCGATGCAGCGGGAGGCCCGTCATACCGCTTAAGGGAAGTGCCGCTGGCGCTGCCCCAAGCGGTCGTCTCCCACGACGAGCTGGCCGTTCCTTGGCGCGATATCGTGCGGATGCAGCCGGGCGCGGTGGATGCCTTCTCCTCCCCGAACCGCGACATGGTCGCTGTCGTTACCGAGCAAAATATTATCATCTATCCCTACGCGGACCAATGGATTCCGATCCCCCTCATGACGCTGCCGCTTCAGCCGAAGGAATCGGTCGTCATGATCCAATGGGCTACGGGCTCCTACGTCGAGCTGTGGAAGCGGCAGGTAAAAGCTTACTTGCAGCCGCAGTAAGTGAAGCAAGAAACATTGGACGCGCTTACTTCGCGTCCTGTACGGAAGCAAGTCCGGTCTCCGGAGCCATGGCGCCCCGGGAACCGGACTTGCTGCGTGTAATATCGATCACTCCCAATCGATCGGAATTTTGATTTTCATCGGCTCCTTCCGTTCTTTGGAATACTCGTCAACGACCATTTCGAATTTAAACGGGATTGAAGGAAGCTTCGGATATTCCAGCTTGTAAGCGAACGACTCTCTCGAAACTCGAACGGCATTTTTGTTGGAAGTGAATCGTCCTCCCGACGAATCCTCCAAAATGAGATAAGGTCTCTGATTGGCAGCATCGCTGGCTTCATAATACACGACCGTAGAATCCTCCAAAAATTGGACATCGGTAATGGTCACCCTCCCTCCTTTCGCCCCCCTTAACGTAACCGGCAAGCTTTCGGGACCGGTATAGTCGGCATATTCATCCCGCTGTGTACTCGATTGCCCGCTTGCCATTTTGCCTACTAGTAAAGTAACATATTGCGGCTTCGGATTAATCTCGGAAAGCGGACCAAAATTACTGCGCTCCTCCCCGTTTCTTCCCATCCCGCCGGCTGAATCGAAGCGAGTTTCCAGATCATCTTCCAGAAAGTAATATAAACTCAGCAACTGGTCTGTCTTGACGACAACTTGGGTACCTACCGGAGTAAAGGTAATTTGATCGACCACAAATGTCTTGCCTTCATAGGAGCCGGTAATTTGAGGACGGACGATTTTGGTAAGCGGCTTGGTTTTGCCGAGCGATACCGGGACCGTAACATCCCAATTCCCGTCCGTTGTTCCGATTCGCCGGATTGCGATATGAAGCCGCGCATTCTCCGGCAGCGGTTCGGTATCGAACACCGTCGTCCCTACAAAGGTATGATCGCCAGTGATCGTAAATGCATGGGTCCCCCCCATCTGAGGACTAGCGCCTTCAAACTCGTAATCGTAATACACAGCCGCGTCTTCTTCTGTAATCTTCTTCTTTTTGAGGTACTCCACTTGATAGTTGACGACGAATTGAATCCCATCGTAGAACACCTCGGCAACGGTAAGCCGAATATTCCGATCCGTAACCGATACGTCGGTTGCCGTACCCAGATTTTGCTTTTCAATCTGATACAGCCCGTTGTCCATAATGCCAGGCACGTTTTTGTAGAATAAATCGATAAAAAATACTTTTTTCAAAGCAGCGCCTACGTTTGGGGAATACAGGCCGATTCCCGTGAGAAGAATCGCGCCAAGGATAACGGCGTTCCCTAAGATCACCCACTTTTTCCGCAGCATCATGCTCCCCTTAATGGACGGTCGGCTATTCTCGACGGATTGCCGGTGAAGCTCCCACAGCTCCTCGAACGTAAAGGAAGGCGACAGCCGCTTCAAACGGCTTTGCGCGGCCTCCGACGATTCCATGGACCAATCCTGCTCTGTTCCCTTCTTATCGGAATGCAAAGTCATTTCAGCCCCTCCTTGATTGAGGTCAGTTGGCAGCTCTCCGCCTCGTTGTTCCTTAGCTGCTCCAGTGCCGCGTGCAGCCTGGACTTGCACGTTCCCAGACGAATATTCAACAGGGAGGCGGTCTCCTGCAAAGATAACCCGACATAGTAGACCAGAATAAGCACCTCTCTTCTTTTCGGAGACAAGCGGTTCACCACCTGCCATAATTCTTGCTCGCTTTCGCTTTTCAGTACCAGGTCTTCTACCGAATCCGTCCCGGCTTCAACCGGCACTTGACCGAAAAAAGTAAGCCAGCGCTGCTTGCGGAGCGTGCTCCGCACCATATTCAGCGTGATCCGGTACAGCCATGGACGCAAAGGCTTGGAGGGATCGTATAAATGAAATTTCCGATATGCGCGCAAAAAGGTCTCCTGAGTGATGTCGTCGGCCAGCATGGCTGACTTGGTCATCATCAGGGCAATCCCGTAAACGTAAGGGGAGTGTTCTTCAAACAAAGCCCGCGACTGCTCTTCCGAGATCAAATATTCCTTCAATGAACAATCCTCCGCTTCAGTATTCAAAGTAAATACGCTTCGAAAACGGAAATAGTTCGATGCGGCGCAGATGTAACTTTTTTGTTACAAAATCCGCCTCTTTTCGCTATAAGATGAAGTCCTACGAGCTAAGGAAAGAGGGAAAAACCATGCGAGCACCGATCCAAGGAAATAGCCGATATATGCCCGGAATCGACGGCCTGCGGGCACTGGCCGTTCTGGCCGTCATCGCTTATCACCTTTATCCCGGACGGGCGCCCGGCGGGCTGCTCGGGGTCGGGATATTTTTCGTCCTGTCCGGTTATCTGATTACGGATTTGTTGATCGCCGAATGGCGAAGAGAAGGACGGCTGAATCTGAAA
The DNA here is from genome assembly GCA_031180825.1 of Paenibacillus sp. Classification (GTDB taxonomy): domain Bacteria; phylum Bacillota; class Bacilli; order Paenibacillales; family NBRC-103111; genus Paenibacillus_G. The sequence continues at coordinate 27,335 of JAPSLM010000013.1, forward strand.
AGCTTCTGGCTGCGGCGTTTCCGGCGGCTCCTTCCGGCCATGCTGGTCCTGCTCTCGGCGGTTGCGGCGTGGATCTGGCTGGCCGACCGCTCCCGGCTGCCGTCGCTTCAAGGAGACTTCCTGGCGGCGCTCGCCTATGTCAGCAACTGGTGGCTGGTGTATCGCGAGGTGTCTTATTTCGAAAGCTTCGGTCCCCCTTCCCCGCTCGGCCATTTCTGGTCGCTCGCGGTGGAGGAGCAATTTTATTTGCTGTGGCCCTTGCTGCTGGCGCTCGGTCTGCGTCTGCAGCTCCGGCGGGGCTGGCTTGCCGGAGCCATGCTGCTCGGCGCATCCGCTTCTGCGGCCGCCATGGCGCTGCTGTACGAGCCCGGCGCCGATCCGAGCCGGATTTATTACGGAACCGACACCCGAGCCTTCGGCTTGCTGATCGGAGCGGCGCTCGCGGTCGTCTGGCCGAGCGGCAAGCTTTCGGCCGGCACATCCGTCCGCGTCAGGCGCATCGTGGATTGGGCCGGGACGGCAGGTCTGTTCGCCATTCTGCTGATGATAGGCCTAAGCAGCCGGTACGATACCTTCTTGTATCGGGGCGGATTCGTATTGTTGTCTCTGGCGGCGGCGGTTACGGTAGCGGCGCTTGCCCATCCGTCCGGCCATCTCGGACGCATTATGGGCTGCCGTCCGCTCCGCTGGCTCGGCGTACGCTCGTACGGCATTTATCTGTGGCACTATCCCGTTATTGTCCTGAGCAGCCCGGCGGCAGGCACTGACGGAATCAGCTTGACGCGCGCCGCCCTGCAGTTGACCGTAACCATCGGACTCGCGGCTTTATCTTGGACATTCATTGAGGAGCCTATTCGCAGGGGAGGAATGAATGCTTGGGGGACGCAGTTGCCCGGCCGGTACCGGAAACGGCACCTGAAGCCGGACATGCGATGGGCCGTACCGGCGCTGCTCCTTTTGTTTTTCTGCGTCTCCTGCCTGGGGGAGAATCCGCAGCCCACCGCCGCTCCAAATGCCCTTTTGGCAAAGGGGAGCGAGAGGAACATCGCCCCGGCTCCGGCACCTCAACCGGATCAAGGAAGCGGGACGGGCCCGGTTTCGGAAACGCCTGGTACGGGCGCGGATGAAGCGGATGAATCCGCCGAAGTCGCCGAAGCCGCTGAAGTCGCCCCTCCCGCTTCCCCGGAAGACGGTCCTGAAGAAGCCGGAAAAGGGATTACGGCGATCGGCGATTCGGTTCTGCTCGGCACCGCAGCACATCTGGAGAAGCTGCTTCCCGGCATCGTCGTCGACGGCAAGGTCGGAAGACAATTGGCCCAGGCGCAGGAGGTTGCCGACCGTCTCCGGTCGGAAGGGAAGCTCGGCTCCCGGGTGATCATCGAGCTGGGCACGAACGGGGCGTTCGCCAAAAAGCAGCTGGAATCGCTGCTGCGCTCCCTTGCCGATGCCGAGCGGATCGTGCTCGTCAACACGCGCGTTCCCCGCCCGTGGGAGGGAACGGTGAACGGCATGCTGAAAGAAGCCTCCGGCCGCTTCGCCAATACGACGCTCGTCGATTGGCATGCCGCAAGCGCGGGCAAAGCTTCCTTCTTCGCTGCCGACGGCGTCCACTTGAACGCCGAAGGCTCCGAATATTACGCCTCGCTTTTGGCCAAGGCGGTACGGAAGCCACAATCTCCCAAGTGACGGAGCGAGCTTCTTCTCATAGCAGAGGTCTGGTAGGTTTTCATTGCATGATATAATGTTTCATCAAACGAAATAACAAGAGAGATGACAGTGGATCTGGATCGGAGTGGTTGAAGCACGCGTTCAGGAGCAATTCGGCAAGCATGCGGATAAATACGTGGCCAGCGAGGGGCACGCACATGGGCCGCAAGCGGCATGCCTTTCCGTCCTGGGCACGTCGGACCGCCGGGACGGAGGAGCAGGTGCGGCAGGTCGAGCAGTTTATCCTTGACGGCTCCGCCTCCTGCCGCGAATACTTTTCCGTGCAGACCGGCGAAGGGACGGACCGGGGGCTGCAATCGCTGCAAATCGACGATTGGCGCGCCCTTCTGGAGAAGCCGGCACAGCCGTAACGTATGGCATACAAGCCGCGCCAAAAGAAGCCCCGGCTCCCGCTTCCCCCTTCGCCAAGCTTATGCCGCTTGGACCACAGAGGAATGCGGAGGCCGGGGCCTCCCTTCTTCAGGCTGACGCCCTCCGTTCCTTCCGCTAAGCGGGGTCCGCTTTCCCCGGGTCGCCGGAGACGCCGTAGGTCACATGGCTCTCGAACGACGGATTCAGCGGCACGATCATAATGTGCGTCTGACCCGGCCGGAATACGGCTTCGCGGCCCTGCTCGTAATAGCGGATCGGATCGTTTGCCTTCTCCCGCCTCCACTCCAGCAATTTTACCTTGCCCTGCTGAAATAGCAGCGCCGGGCCTTTGCCGGTCAGCCGGACAGCGAGGCGGCCTTCCTTGTCCAGCACCTTGTGATCGGTACCCATCACGATCACATTCGAAGCGCTGAGCGGCTGATCGCTGTTCAAATCGATATGCTTGCTGCCGTTGATCGAGCGTTGGTACTTGCCGTCGGCCGCGTTATACTCGTAAGTGACAACATAGCTTTTCCATAAAAAAGTAATGTCCACTTTGGGGGCATCCTGCGCCGCCGTTCCTATCGTCTCGACCGCCTCCGCTTCCTGTTTCGCAAAGGCGTATATGGGTCCCGCCGGGCCCTGCTCGTCCAACCCCCGCTTCTGGGCGCCTGCCCGGATGTTCTCCAGATTGGTATACAGGTTGTGCGGAGCCTTCCGTGACTTCTCCCGCCAAAAATAAGGCCCTGCATTCGTAATCTCATCCAGATCGGCGATCTTCTCTTTCCGAAGCCGCTCATAGGCGTCCGGACTGCCTCCCGCATGCACCTGAATAGCCCCGAAGCTTTGGCCGATATCGATAAAATACGGCCGAATGCTGCGTACCGGGCCGATCGGCTCCGCGAACGCACTGCTCTGAAACAGCGCAACAAGGCGTGTCACCTCCCCTTCGGCGAGCACCTCGAATAAGACGTCCGCCTGCGTCAGTCCGCTCTGCGGCCGGGCTGCCGGATGATTGTTGATCATGACCATCACCGGCCGGGCGTCGCTGGGCTGAGGCAGCATCATGCCGGTCAGCGGCGCTTGATAGGCGGGCGGCTGAACCGGAGGCGCCGGCGGCGGGTCCGCGACGGGCTTCTCCGGCTCGACCGGCGCAGCGGCGGGCTTGTCCGGCTGCCCGCCGTTCGTCAGGCTGCAGCCGGCCGCTGTTAAAGCGAGGCAGCCCGCCAGCAGAACGAGCCTCCCCCGCCGCCAGAACCGGCTCCATCTTCTCCATCCTCTTCGTTTCATACACGTTCACCTCATCTGTATGTCCCCTCTAGTAATCTATATTCTAGCGAGACTTGGTTTAGAATCGATTGCGCGCAAAAAGAAGAAAGATGAGCGCTTTTTACTATATTAAACGCGTTCTCTTCCCGAAGGTTTCCGGAACCCTCCCAAGCTTCAAATGAATTGCGGCAGGGAAACAGGAAAAATTGTCGAAAATAACCATTTGAGATGCCGCGTCGTCCGAAAGCGTAACGACCGTTGTGATCAGAAGATGACATTTGCGGTTCCGATAGTCCATCGCCGTCAGGAGGTGTCTTATGATAGAAGTTCTTCCCCTGCTGCTGAACACCTTTATTATTATTCTATCTATCTTTTTTTATCAAATCGTTTGTCTCGACAAAGACAGGCCGGAGCGCGCCAACCGGTGGTTCCTGCTCCTGTTCTTCACCGTAGCGATGGCGATGTGCATGGCTTTTCCGATCCGCTTTTTTTCCGGGCATTTTTTCGACCTGCGTTATGTGCCGCTCCTGCTTTGCTACTTGTACGGGGGCCATCGTAACCTGCTCTATATCTCGATCGCTTATCTAGCCGTCCGGTCGCTGCTCGGCGGAGAGGGCATGGCGACATCGGTGATCGTGTATGCGATTGTGTATCCATTGATGATCATTTTCGGTCCCTTTCGGCCTACCCAGCGCAAAATCAAGCGTCTGCTCCACGGCACCGGTTTAACCGTCGCCTGCACGCTCGCGGCCATCGTGTTCTCCAGCCTTCGCACCGGAAAGGAAGACCTTCTCTTCAGTTGGTTTTCGGTCTACTTAATCCTTGTCACGGCACTTACCATGGCTATGTCCCTTTTCATTCTGGAGGGAATCTATGAAAAAATGAAGCTGCGTAAAGAAGTCGAGCGCGCGGAAAAAATGTATCTTGTCGGCGAGCTGGCCGCCTCGTTTGCCCATGAAATCCGCAATCCGCTCACCGTTGTAAGCGGCTTTTTGCAATTGATGGGTAAAAATCAGATTGCGGAAGAAGCCAAGCCCGAATATTTGCGTATGATGATCACCGAATTGGAGCGGGCTCAGGCGATCATATCGGATTATTTGGCGATAGCCAAGCCGAAGACCGGTTCGATCCGGCTTATTGAGGTGGAGCCTTTGCTGAGGCAAATCATCGAATTGATGTCTCCTTACGCGCTCATGAATACGGTCGGCATCGCCAGCTCCATCGAGCACGGTCTTCAGCTCAAGGCCGATGCCTCCCGGCTCAGCCAATCGCTGATCAACATTGTCAAAAACGGCATTGAAGCGATGCCGGACGGGGGAACCCTGGAAATCAAAGCGTATCGGCGGCAGCGAAAGCTATTGATTGAAATATCGGATCAAGGCATCGGCATGACCCCGGCGGAGATCGATCGGCTCGGCACCCCATTTTATACGACCAAAGAAAAAGGCACCGGCATCGGGACCATGGTCGCGCTCGGCATCATCGGAAGCATGGGCGGCCGAACCGAGGTGCACAGCGAGAAAGGGGCCGGGACGACCATTACGATCATTCTGCCCGCTCGAACGGAGGAGTCAAGGGAGTAGATATCAGAACGAGCAATAGGCTTGCGAACGGTCGATCAAGCGCGGGCGTTCGAAGGCCGCGCCCTCGCGATCGTGTTCTGCCGACGGGTCGAGCAGCCGGGCGGTCAAATCGGCCAGAGCGGCTGCCGCGATGTCCGTGCGCACCGGTCCCCACGCCGCGGCATGGCTCCGGACGTAACCGGCGGCTTCGGAAACAGACAGCCCCTTCAGCTTCAGAAAGATCGAGGTCCACCGCACGATATCGGCGTACGGCTTCGTGCTCGGCACGACGTATTCCGCCCATCCGTTCACGCCGTGGCTGGACAGCTTAAGCAGCCCGCAGTTGCAGTCGCGGCAATTGCCTGCGAGGCCGGACTCCATGAACCGGCAATCGAACCGGTATACCTCGATAAGGCCGATCCGGCTCGTCGACAGGATCGCTTCGTTAACTTTTGGCAGGGGATCGCTTAATGTCAGCATGAAGAAAAATTCTCCTTTTTGTTTTAAATATGGGATATTTTGTTTCGTTTGAAAACAAAAAGAAGCCCAAGAGCAGAGAAACTCTACTCTCGGGCTTCTCCCGGGAAATCCCATGGGCCGCGGAGGCACGATAGTCGTTCTCTCTCAATCCGCTTACGAGGTTAGCTGTCGGATTCGGGCTTGAGAGTGCCCTACCCCAGCGCTTGCAAAGCAAGCGCAAAAGGATTCGCCCCGTGAAACCGTCCTGCCTATCGGCGGTTTCGAGTGGTTCCCCCGCTTCCCTGTTCGGGAATTCAGCGTTTGGCTTGGAATATCAAGTTGTTGACATGAATCATACGCCGGTTAAGGCGCAAAGTAAACCCGGAAACCGCAGGGCTATTTTCGATATTTTCGCTTTTTTCCATGTGGAAACGGATTCATTCGGGGCCGTCGTTCATTATCGATAGTAAAGCTTGGCAATTCATCGCTTTTCATTATTTATGCTAACGATAAAGCCGGGGAATCAAAACAAGCGATGCGGCGCACGAATAAGCTAACTGAACATCCAGGCGCCGAGACTGAGCGTCCCGTACTGATACTGCTGGTACAGCAGCTTCGCTCTCCGGCTGCGGTCCGCCGCGCCCATCGCAACCAGCAGAGGCACGAAGTGCTCCGATGTCGGCACGGCCATCGCCGCATGCGGCGCCCGCCGCTCGTAATCGAACAGAGCATCGGTATCCCACACCGTAATGCAGTCGTACAGCCAGGCGTCGAATTGCTTCGCCCACAGCTCCGCGGAATCGTCCTGCCAATGCAATGTGCCGGGATGGTGCACCGTCCCGCCGCTGCCGACGATCATGATCCCCTCGCTGCGCAAAGCCTGGAGCGCCCGGCCGATCCGGTACTGTTCTTCCGGCACCAGCAGCGGATTCACGGACAGATGAACGACGGGCACGTCCGCCGCGGGATGCATGAGCGAGAGCAGTGTCCATACGCCGTGATCGAGTCCCCGGGTATCGTCCAGAGCGCAGGCGATCCCTTCGGCATCGAGCAGCCGCCCAATGCCCATAGCGAGCAAAATATTCCCTTTCGCCGGGTACGAAATGCCGTACAATCCCTCCGGGAACCCGAAAAAATCATGCAGCGTCTCCGGCTCGGCCGCGGCGCCGATCGCCTGCATTCCGCTCTGCCAATGGGCGCTGAAGACGACGATTCCCGCAGGCTTCGGCAGCTGCGCCCCAAGCGCTCTCAGGAACCGGGAGTAGCCATGCGGCTCCGTCACAAGTGTCGGCAAACCATGGGCGAGAAAAAAGGACGGGTACATAGGCGCATCTTCTCCTTTTCGATGAGCCGCTCCGGACGGCAAAGCCCTGCGGCTGCCGGGGTCCCTGCGGCATTACGCCCGGCGGGAGGCTATATCCATTATCGTATTCATCCGCCGGCGGAGAGGAACCGGTCCGCCTCAGCTCCACAGTTCGATTCGGCTTGTCGATACGGCAATCGCGCCGGCGTTGAACAGAACGGGCAGCTCCTCCTTCTTTTCGACAAATCCGCCCAAAATGATATCGAGCCCCGTTTCATTTTTGATCAGGTTCAATTTGGGATAAGAGAAGCTCGGTAAAATCTCGATATAGTCCGGCTTCACTTGAGCGGCCGAGTTAATAATCGTGCGGATCGAATGGGAGTCGATAATAAAGCCGCGCTGAATGGCGCTCAATCCGTATTTTTTGGCGTGAAGCAGGCAGGACGTCCGGGTGCTGATGATCCCGTCGATTTTAATTACCTTGGATAAAAAATGGATGGAAGCCTCGTCGTCTTTAATCCCTTTCACCATCTCCAAGTGAAGGTATATTTTTTTGTTCGCTTGCTTGACCGCCCCTACGATACTTTGTAATTGGATTAACTCTCCCTCCAGCAAAAAGATGACCTCGTGCGGCGAAGCGAGCGCCTTTTCCAATTCTTTAAACCCCCGGACGGCGGGAATCATGGTGCTGGGCTTCAACATAAAATCCTCCTTCGATAAAAATATGAATTCTCTTACCATGCAGATGGCACTATCGTTACTATCTTGAACACTCCCACCACCTGCGCTAATGGCGCTGAGGTGGGGGATTCTTGCGAACAGAGAAGCATCCTTCTCTTCTTGAGCAAGCGATCCCTGCGGTTCCCGCAGTTCAGCTGGGCTTCGCCAACAAACGCAGTCCTTCTTGCAAGATGTTCATGCTGGCATTGTGGTCACGGTCATGGTGCGTGCCGCATCCTGAACAGGTCCATGCTCGCAAGTTTAGATTTTTCATTTCGGGGTTGCGCGATTGGCATACATGACAAAGCTGACTGCTTGGATCGTTTTTGGCGACCATGCTGATCGTGCGGCCATACCACATTGCTTTATATTCCAGCATCGTGCGAAGGTTGACCAGCTTGCTTCGGCAATGGACTTTGCTAACTTGTGATTTTTCATTAGATTTAGTACCTGCAAATCTTCCAGACAGATCGTTTGGTTTTCACGGATCCACTTGGCCCGGAGCTGATGCAGAAAGTCTTGCCGGGCGTTAGCGATTCGCTCATGTATGCGAGCGACTTTTTGCTTTGCTTTTAGATAGCCCGCTCCACCTTTTAGGCGACGAGACAAACGTCGCTGCCAAAACGCAAGCTGCTTTTCGCAGGTGCGCAGGTGCTTGGGACTCGCAACGTTTTCTCCGCTGCTGCAAACGGCAAACGACTTGATGCCGAGGTCTATGCCGATGGCGGTATCCACGTGAGCAAGCGGCTGGATGTCTACTTCACACAGGATCGAAACGAAGTACTTGCCTGTGCCGTTTCCACGCACCGTAGCAGACAAGATCCGTCCTTCGATTTCACGGGACTTGGCAAAGCGCACCCATCCCAGCTTCGGAAGTTTCAGCAGATCGGAGGCAACGGCAATATTGCCGTTCGTGAACTTCGTGGTGTAGCTTTGGACGGAGATTGCGTTTGCTCTTGAAACGAGGCGGATCGTTTTGCTTTCGAAAGAAGCGATCAAACGCATCTGCCAGGCTGCGAACGGCGGATTGCAAAGCAATGCTGTCCGCGTCCTTGAGCCAAGGCCATTCCTTTTTCAACGCTGGCAGCCCGGTTGCACAGGTCTGGTAAGACAAGCCTCTGCCTGTTTCCTGGAAGGTGTCGTTCCACCTCGCAAGGAAGTGGTTAAAGACAAAGCGAGCGCATCCAAACATCTGATGGATCAGCGTCGTTTGCTCCTCCGTAGGGTAGATGCGAAAGCGAAAAGCTTTATGATGCAACATGCGGCTTTCACCTCCTTTGGAGATCCTATGACAATTATAGCACATACGTTCGTGTTCATATACAAGAGTTGCAGATTCATCTCCCCCTTATCGAAGAGGGCGTCTTCTCTCAGCCTTAACGATAAACGAAAATAGAAATAAATTATTTAGAATTTTTGGCTCTTCGCTCTACTGGGTGGGTAGAATGCCAAATGTTAGTTTCATAACCCCTTCCGCCTTTAAGAGATTTTCAGATGTTGAAACAGCCGTCAAGTAGAGCGCTTGACCGCTGTTTCAACATCTGAAGCGGGGTCAGAAGGCGGTAAGGGGATTTATACTCGGCGTGCCGCGAGCTCCGGAAGACGGAGCTTATTGGCGGTCATGCAGACCATCGCAATTAAGTTATCCACGTTGCGGTACCCTCTGGCTCGACGATTGGCTGCTTGTACCAGCCCATTTATGCCTTCCAGCAAACCGTTCGTCATTTGTCTCATCAATGGCGATGCGTTTTACACTCGTAACATCAAGCTCCGACATGGCTTTATCCACGTAGTAGTGGAAAATCCGCCACATACGGGTATCGTGCTCCCGTAGTTCCCGGGCAGCCGCGTTAACCGGCATTTCGGCCATCAAGCGCATGGCCCATGCTTCAAACAGCAAGGTGAAATGCGAAAGGGGTCTGGCCCACTTGGCATACACCTGGGTTACTTTGTTGCAAGAAGTACACTTCACCCTTGGCATTCTCGCATGCATAAAGGTTTTCCAGTCCCAGAAATCCAGATGCCGCCAATGCTTTATATCGCTGTCATAGGCTCTACACTCAGCGCCACACAAGGGGCATGCAAACACAGCGCCTCGCTCAAAATCCAAATGCAAGTACCAAGCTTGATCCTGATTGTCAAATTCAATATGCATCAGCTTCCATGGTTCTTCCAATTGCAAAGCCACTTTAAACATGTCCAAGATCAAGTTATCACTGCTGCTTAAAGAGTTCCACATCGTCAATCCGCTCCTATTAACGTATTACTGAGCAGTATTGACTCTTTTTCTATGACTTAGACTTTAAGCCATTAAGTATAGCGACGAAGCGAATTTTTTAACATGCTCTTTCCCGGTCCGAAAACAAGCGAAACCGTGCTCCCGCCCTTCTTCTGAAAAAGGGTGCGACAGCACGGCCCGGTAACTGCTTATTCTTCGTCTTTCTCCCAAAGCATCGTACGATCCACGGCTTTTTTCCAGCCCCGGTACAGTTTCGCGCGGGTCGTTTCGTCGATCGCCGGCTCGAATAAGGTATCCGTACCGGCGCGCGCCGCGATTTCCGCTTTATCCCAGAAGCCGACGGCGATTCCAGCCATATAAGCGGCGCCGAGCGCGGTCGTTTCGGTAATTTGCGGTCTTTGCACGGGGACTCCGAGAATGTCCGCCTGGAATTGCATCAGCAGGTTGTTCGCGGTTGCCCCGCCGTCGACCCGCAGCGATTGCAGCTTCAAGCCGGAATCGATCTCCATCGCCCCCAAGACGTCTTTCGTCTGGTAAGCCAGAGAATTCAGCGTGGCCCGGATCAGATGCTCCTTCTTCGTGCCGCGCGTCAAGCCGAAAATCGCGCCTCGGGCATACATGTCCCAATAGGGCGCTCCGAGTCCCGCGAAGGCCGGCACGACATAGACCCCGTCCGTATCCTTGACTTTGCCCGCATAATACTCGGAATCCGATGCCGAGTCGAACAGCTTCAGCCCGTCACGCAGCCATTGAACCGCCGCGCCGGCGATAAAAATGCTTCCTTCCAGCGCGTATTCCACCTTGCCGTCCATCCCCCAGGCGATCGTCGTCAACAGTCCCGACTTCGATTCGACGGCCTTCGTACCGGTATTCATCAGCATGAAGCAGCCCGTGCCGTACGTGTTTTTCGCCATCCCCGATTCGAAGCACGTTTGTCCGAACAGCGCCGCATGCTGGTCTCCCGCCACGCCCGCAATCGGGATTTCCGCTCCGCCGAACGTGTGCGGATCGGTTGAGCCGTATACGCTCACGGACGGCTTGACCTCCGGCAGCATCGAATGCGGAATGTCCAGCTCCTGCAGCAGCTTTTCGTCCCAGCAGAGCTGCTTGATATTATAGAGCATCGTGCGGGAAGCGTTCGTATAATCCGTCGCATGCACCTTGCCCCGCGTTAAATTCCAGATGAGCCAAGTATCGACGGTACCGAACAGCAATTCTCCCCGGTTTGCCTTCTCCCTCGCTCCTTCGACGTGGTCAAGCATCCACTTGATTTTCGTCCCCGAGAAGTAAGCGTCTGCAACGAGCCCGGTGTTCTCCCGGATGTACGACTCCAAGCCCTTCGACTTCAGCTCGTCGCAAAGCTCGGCGGTTCTTCGATCCTGCCAGACGATGGCATTGTGAATCGGTCTTCCCGTATGTTTATCCCAGATGACTGCCGTCTCCCGCTGGTTGGTAATCCCGATCGAGGCTATTTCCTGCGGGCGCACGCCTACCTTTTCCAACACCTCGCGCGCAACGCCGCTTTGCGTCCCCCAAATTTCCATCGCGTCATGCTCGACCCAGCCGGCCTTGGGATAAATTTGCGTAAATTCTTTTTGCGCGGAGCCCACGATGCGTCCACTGTGGTCGAACAAAATGGCGCGCGAGCTGGTCGTTCCTTGATCGAGCGCAAGCACATATTTTTTATCCATGACGATGTCCTCCTGTGTAGTTAAAATGTGGGATATAAATGCAGCCTATGCGTCAGCTTCCGAAAACCGCATAATAAAATAACGTTCCGAGCGAGCCGCCGGCCAGCGGACCGACGATTGGAATCCAGGCGTAGCCCCAGTCTGAGGAGCCCTTCTTCCCGAGCGGCAGCACTGCATGCGCAATGCGCGGACCCAGGTCGCGGGCCGGATTCATCGCATAGCCGGTCGTTCCTCCGAACGAAAGACCGACGCCGACCAGCAGGAAGCCGACGACAAACGGGTTCAGACCGTCCGTAAATTTGTTGGCGCCGATCGCCAAAATGCAGACGAACAGGATGAACGTGGCCAGCATTTCGCTGATCAGGTTCGCAAACGGACTGCGGATGGCAGGTCCCGTCGCGAAGGTGCCGAGCTTTGCCCCGGTATCCTCGGTCGCTTTCCAATGCGGCAAATACTGCAGCCATACCAGACAAGCTCCAAGAAACGCTCCGATGAATTGCGCGGCTATATACGACGGCACCTTCTCCCAAGGGAATTGTCCGGCCATGGCCAACCCGACGGTAAAGGCGGGATTCAAGTGCGCGCCGCTGATCCGGCCGACCGCAAAAATCGCAATGGCGAGCGCGAGCCCCCAGCCCAGCGCAATGACAATCCAGCCGGAGTTTTGCGCTTTGGATTTGTTCAGGCTGACGCCGGCGCATACTCCGTCGCCGAATAAAATTAAAAGCATCGTTCCCAGCAATTCCCCTGTAAACGGAGTCATCGGTCTACCTCCCGGCTCGTGTTTTGTAAACCCTTTCAAACATTTGCTTTAAAGAAGGACTTCTCCACCGTGATCGTAGCCAATATTCTGCATCCGAGCCCTTGCCTGAAGAGCCCCTCCTTTCCGGAATAAGAGAAAACAGCCACCATCCGAAATGTGGAAAGCTCCACTTTGGGATCATGGCTGTTCTCATCTTCTCACAGCGAAACTGTTTACTTGTGATTTTTATTATAGTATAAGCACTTCGTTTCGTAAACCCCGAATCCCTAAAATTCCAATTATTTGAATAGTGCGCCAATGGAATCCTAATCCATCCGTATCCTGTTAAAGATCCCATCGGTTTTTACCGCGATCCGACGCTTTTATGATACGATAGATTGCAGAAGAAGCCGGGACTGGATAACAGCACACTTGACGGACAGGAGGCACGACATGCGCAAACTCGTATTTTTTCTCGGACCCGCCGGCGCGGGCAAGACGACCCTGGCCAAAGCCTTGGCCCGAAGACGCCATGCGGCTTTGTTCGATATGGACACCTTATCCCGGCCCGCCTCGGAGACGATTATGACCCTCTCCGGGCTTGATCCCAACGACCGCGATTCCGCCGTTTACAAAATGCGCTGCCGGGATCTGGGCTACCGCATGACGATGGATGCCGCCCTGGAGAACGTGGACCTCGGCGTGAACGCGTTCGTCGTCGGTCCTTTTACCCGGGAGGTCGAAGACCCGCTCTGGCCGGAGAAGGAGCTGCGGCGGATCGGCGCGTCGCTGCGTGACGTGGACGTTAAAGCGATCCTCGTATCGCTCCCCGGCGAGCGGCACTACCGCGAGCGCATCCGGGACCGGGGCCTGGCGCTGGATGCTTGGAAGCTGGAGAACTGGAGCGAATTCAGCCGCTCCCTCGCGGTTCGGGAAATCCGGTGGAAGCTGCCGGCCTCCTCCATTTTTTCGTTCGATAACGCCGGCCCGCTCTCGGAAGATAAGCTGCGGCAGGCCGAGCGGTTTATTTACGGGGACGAATCGGACAGCTGGAGCGAAGCTCCAGCCTAAAGCAAAAGGGCCCCTCGTTTTTGAAAGGGCCTTGATGCTTCGATCATTAAAGCTGCGCTTGTACCCAAGCTTCCAGCTCCGGCAGCGGACGGAAGCCTACTTGCGTGCCGACCTCGACACCGTCCTTGAACAGCTTCAGCGTCGGAATGCTCATGACTCCGTATTGTCCGGCCGTCTCCGGATTATCGTCTACGTTTACCTTCGCAATCTTCACCGTATCGCCGAGCTTGCCGTTCAATTCCTCAAGCACTGGAGCGATCATTTTGCAGGGGCCGCACCAAGGCGCCCAGAAATCGACCAGCACGACACCTTCCTGGATCGTATCCTTGAACTCCGCATCTTTGACATTGACAATAGCCATCCCAATCCACTCCTTTTTAGTTAAAAATTTCGTTTAACGCAGGTTTTCCAGATTGAATCCGAACGTAAACCGGGAGGCCGGAGCCTTCCATCCGCCCGGCCCGGGAAGGCTCGGCTTCCGCTCTCCCGCCGCTTGCGCGGACGCCGAGGGCAGCATGGCGCTCAATTCTTCAAACCATGCCTGATCCCGGGCCTGCAGCGCCAGCTCGATCAGATCGCGCAGCGACGCTTCGTCCGCGGGCAGCCCGTCGGGCTCGGGCAGACGGGTGACTTTCGACTGCCGGGCTTCCGTCACAAAGCCTATCGCTTCGGCACGGTCGCATTGCGTAATCCGAACGCGCAGCACGCCATTTCCATCTGTCCCTTCCATATATCCGATAAACCTTTCGTCCTTCCAGGAAGTCCCGCTAACCCAGTCGCCTTCCCGAATCAGCCCATGATTTGCAGCTGCCATGATCATCACCCTCCCTTTTTAACACCATTAAACGGTTATAATGCCTCTGAAACGACTGCAACCATTTTAGTAACAGTTACATTAAAAAAAATTAGCTCTCTCTCTGCTGCTTCGCGAGGACGCGTTCCAGCACGCTTTGAATCGTCAGCCGCTGAAGGTAAGTCAGCATCTGCTCCTCCGCTTCCGTGAATATATGATCCATCACCTCGGTCATATTGCAAGCGACGAGACAGTCCTCCTCCAAATTTCCCGAGCACCAGGACGGCTTGATCGAACCGAACGACGTGGCTCGGTAAATCTCGGCAAGCGTGACCTCGTCCGGCCGGCAGTTTAACGCAAATCCTCCGCCGCTGCCTTCCTTGGTCGTTACGTATCCCTGCTTGCGCAGACATCCCATCACCTTGCGTACACGGGCCGGATGCGTATCCACATTGTGGGCGATCATATCGCTGGTAGCCATATGATCCGGCCGATAGGCGAGCAGCACGAGGCTGTGGACGGCAATCGTAAATTCGCTGTTCACCGGGCGGCTCCCTTCTCTCCGTTCGCTTACTGTAATTATAATAATAACAGTTGTTTTTGTCAAACCCGCTTATGCCCAGCTGCTCCGAAGCACAAAAACAGAGCCGCCCCTTACCGGGAAACGGCTCCTTCGCATGGGCCCGATTATTGATAGAAATTGCTGCGGGCATAGTTTTGATTTTGCTGCGATTGAAAGCTCGCCTGATTCAACTGTGCGACCGTTTGCTCCAACTGGTTGCAAATTTGCGCCATTTGCTGCATTTGCTGTACCGCCGTCTGGTGGCCTTGCAGCGCCGTTTGGATCACTTGCACCGCATGCTGCTCGCGCTGCGACAAAATTTGCAGCTGCTGCGCATTTTGCTGCTCTTGCTGGAGCAGTCTTTGGTAATTCGCGCTCGCTTGATCCGTTTGCTGGATCAATTGTTGAATCATTTGCTGGCATTGGTTTAATTGCTGCGTAGCGTTGAACATGGACGGAATTCCTCCTTGGCATGCATTCTGGAAATGGTTGGCTTTCCTTTAGCCCGTTTTAGTATGCTTCGCCTCTCCATCCTTATGCATCCCTAGCCTAAAAATTTTCCGCCGCTCTCGCCCCGTTTACAACGTCCACTCCTCCGACAGCTGCACGTACAGCTCGATCAAAAAAGCCGTCGGCTGCGCCGAATACAGCTCCCGTTCCAGCTCCAGCATGGTTCCGATCCGGTCGGCCACCTGCCGGGCGAGCTCCTCGCGCTTGAGCTTATCCAGCGAAGGCAGGCGCTCCACGAACGTGGACAGCAGCAGCCAATCTTCCCGCCCGATCCGCCTGCGGAACGATTCGGACAGCTTCAGTTCGTACGACAGGCGAATGCGGTTCTTGGCCAGCCACTTCCGGGTCCGCTTGCGCAGGATCAAGCGCTCATGCTGCATATCCCGGATGACGAGCGTGCCCGCCGCCAGATCGCCGAGCCGTTTGTCCATCGGATGGAAGAACATCCACAGCATTCCGACAAAATAAAAGGACGGCAAAAAATCGATCAGCCGGAAAAAATTGCGGATGATGGCCGACAGCAGCGTAACCGGCTGGCCGTTCTCTTGAATGACGCGCAAGCCCAGCCATTTTTTGCCGAACGTTTGCCCGCCCATATAATATTCCGCCAACGCGTAGTAGCAGCCGATCAATAGAAAGCTGAGCACGATCAGGAAAGCCGCGGCATATTCCCCGAGGGCATCGTCCAAACCGATGTCCAGCAGCATCAGGATCAATCCGATCAGCAGGCTGATTGCCGCAAAGGCTGCCAGCAACAGCAAATTATCAATGAGCTGAGCGGCCGTCCGGCTGCCGATGCCCGCGGTTCGAAACTGGAGCCGGACATGCTCCGGCGTCACGATTGACGCTTCCCTGATATTCAGATCATTCATTTCCCCGCTCCTTCTTTCCATATTTGTGGTAATATTGAACTATTCGAGAGACGGAAGGAGATCGTCCGAACCCATGAACATTCAGCGTTTTATCCGTGAGCATAAGCCCATATGGACCGAGCTTGACGGACTGCTGACCTTATTCGAGAAAAAGCGCCGCACGGTCCAGGCGCCGCAGGTCGACCGGCTGACCTTCTTATACCGAACGGCCTCCGCTCACCTGGCCTACGCGCAAACGTATTACCCCGGCGACGAGATCGGAATTTATCTCAATCAGCTCGTGGCGCGGGCGCACCATGCCCTGCATGCCGAGCAGTGGAAAACGTCCCATCGGCTCGGCGATTTTTTCAAGCGCCGGTTTATCGGCTATGTGCTGGAACGGAAACGGTTCATTGCGCTTGCGTTTCTGCTGTTTATGGTCGGGGCGCTGTCCGGGTTCGCGGCCGTCTGGCAGGACCCGCTGAACCTGTATGCGCTCGTTTCCCCCGAGATGGCCGACGGCATCGATCCCCATGCGGTGGGCAAAAACCACGACGAGGTGCAGAGCGCCCTCATGTCCACGAGCATTATGACCAACAATATCCGGGTCGCCGTGCTTGCCTTCGTGAGCGGCATCACCTTCGGGCTGCTGACGGTCTACGTGCTGTTCTATAACGGCATCCTGATCGGCGCGCTCACCGCCGTCTTTTGGCAATCCGGCAAAAGCTACGTGTTCTGGGCGTACATTTTGCCGCATGGCGTCATCGAGCTGACCGCCATCTTTATTGCCGGGGGCTCCGGCTTGTATATGGGCTACCGGATGATCAACCCCGGACCGTATACGCGAAAATATATGTTTCTGCGCTCCGTCAAGGAATCGGCGCTTCTGATGGTGGGCACGATCCCGCTGTTCGTCATCGCCGGGATTATCGAAGGCTATATTACGCCATCGGGCCTGTCGCCGGAAGCGAAATACATGGTCGCCGGGGCCACGCTGATCGCCCTGGCGCTCTATGTCGCTTACGGCCGGTTGAACGAACGCAGGCAAGCGCAGCTTGCGGCCGAAGGCGCCCTCCCGAAGGACGAAGCCGGAACGGGAACGGAGCTGTTCTCCTCCCCGGCCTCTATATCGAATCGTTCGATTTAAGGTCCAGATACCGGTTGACCGCCGTCCAAGCCAGCTGCCCGACGGGAACGTCCACGATGTCGATCCCGCCGGCCGCCATCTCCGCAGCGGCCGTCTGCCGGTCGACGGCAAACTTGTGCGCCACGCTTTTCACATACGCCTGGCGCCTGCTTGCCGTCTCGGCCGACGCCCAGCGCTGCAGCATTTCATCCCGCAGCCCGAGCAGCAAAATCCGGTGCTGCCGCTTCAGCCGCATCAGCAGCGGATACAGCCCCTCTTCGAACATATAATTGTCCATATCGGAGAACAGGACGGTCAGGCTCCGCTTCTTTTGCACGCGCAGCAAATGCTGCAGCGCCGTGCTGTAGCTGGCCTCCACAAAGTCGCTCTGCAGGTCGTAGACCGCGGCCGTCAGCGTCTGCAGATGGACAAGTCCGTTACCCGGCGGCACGTACGCCTTCACCCGGTTCGAAAAGGCAAGCAGCCCTACCTTGTCCCCCTGCTTGAGCGCGACGGCGGCAAGCGCGAGCGCCGCTTCGAGCGACACGTCCAGCTTGGTCCGGCCGTCCAGCTCGATCCCCATCATCCGTCCGCAGTCCAGCAGGATGGTGACGACCTTTCCGCGTTCGGGGCGGAATACGTTCGTCATCAGCGTACGGGACCGCGCCGACGCTCTCCAGTTGACGAACCGCGGGTCGTCGTCGGGGACGTATTCGCGAATCGCGTGAAATTCCGAACCGGACCGCTCCTTCCGGTAAATCCGCCTTCCTTCCAGCGTCAGCTGATTCTGCATCGAAGACAAGATGCCGCGGACCCCCGACATGTCGGGATAAATGCGGATGCTCTGCTCCAGCTCCACGCGAGCCTGCTTCTCCCACAGCCCGATCCGCCCGCTCAGCCGGAGCCATACCGAGCGAAAATGATATTCTCCCCGCTCGCGGGCCTGGGTCATATAGCGGATTTCCGCCGCCTTCCCTTCCCAGCCCGCCGTCAGCGGAGCTCCCGGCGAAAGGAACGTCTGCGGCAGGTCGTCGGCCACCGTCAGCTTCAAGGACACCGGCTGCGGGGCTTCCACGCGCACCGTCACCTCGAACGGGCTGCCGATATCGGCCTGCCCGGGGAGGCTGCGGCTGACGCTTAAGCTGCGCCGCCTGGGGAGCAGCGACAGATCGAGCACGCTCAGGCCGAGCAGCGCGCCGCAGACAAGCCACTGCACGGCCGCTCCGGCCCCTGCGGCATAGCCGCCCGCTACAAGAAGCGCCCCGGCCCCGGTCAGCAGAGCCATGCGCGGTGTCGGCACGATCAGCCGCTTCTCAGCGAGGGACCGGAATCGTCGCCAGCGTTTCCTGGATGAAGTGGTCACCCGTCTCTCCCTCCAATTCAACCTGCGGCGTCAGCAGCAGACGGTGCCGCAGCGCCGGAACGGCTACGGTCTTGATATCGTCCGGCGTGACGAAGCTGCGCCCGTCCAGCAGCGCCCAGGCGCGGGCCGCCGTCATGAGCGCAATCCCCGCGCGCGGGCTTGCTCCCAGCAGAAGCCGCTTGTCGTCGCGGGTTTTGCGGATAAGCGCGGCAATATACTCGACCAGACTGTCCTGCACGATTA
This sequence comes from Paenibacillus sp., assembly GCA_031180825.1. Lineage (GTDB taxonomy): Bacteria > Bacillota > Bacilli > Paenibacillales > NBRC-103111 > Paenibacillus_G. Next base: position 45,918 of record JAPSLM010000013.1, read on the forward strand.
CCTCTTGCAGCTCGGTACGAAGCTGCTTCAACCGGTCCAGCGAAAACACGGCGGTCTCCGTCTTCTCCGCTGCGGCGAAGAAAGGAACGTGTTCCTTTAAAATCGCAAGCTCCGATTCCATATTCGGATACGATACGGTCAGCTTGAATAAAAAGCGGTCCAGCTGCGCCTCGGGCAGCGGATACGTACCTTCGTACTCCACCGGGTTCTGCGTCGCGACAACGAAGAACGGATCGGGCAGCCGGTACGTCGTGCCCTGAATCGTCACCTGCCGCTCCTCCATCGCTTCCAGCAGGGCGGCTTGCGTTTTCGGAGGCGTACGGTTAATCTCGTCGGCCAACAGCAGGTTCGTGAAGACCGGACCGCGGACCGTCTGGAATTCGTTGTCCTTCATATTGAAAATCACGCTGCCGGTAATGTCGCTCGGCATCATATCCGGCGTGAACTGCACCCGGCTGAACGAACCGTCCGTCAATTCGGCAAGCGTGCGCACCATCTTCGTTTTACCAAGTCCGGGGACTCCTTCCAGCAATACATGCCCCCCGGCCAAAAAAGCGGTCAGCAGCAGGCGAATATTGTGCCGCTGTCCGATCACGCTTTTCTCCATTTGCTCCAGCAACTGCTGCAATCGGCTCACTCCCTCTCCAATCTCCGGATCACGTCATCGGCCATCCGGCTGTCTTTCGCAAACTGCTTCGGCGAATAGCTCGCCGCTTCCTCGGCGGCTTGCCAGCTTCGCATCACCGCCGCAAGCCGGTCCAGCTCCTCCTTGCTCAAGTGCGGCTTGGCGGCCGCAAGCGCCTGTGTGACGGTCGCATCGAGGCGTACGCCCCACCGCTCGCGCATGAGGCCGCGGATGTATCTCGCTTGGTGCGCCAGCGCTTCCCGCGCCAGCCCTCGCCGCTCGTACCATCCTGCGGCCGCGAGCAGCGTCTCGTCCCCTCGCCGCACCGTCCATGCGCGCGGCGTATAGGCCGGGCCGAAGCGCACGCCCTTCATCCAGAGCCACAGCAGCGCCCCCAGGATCAACTGCAGCAGCACGGCGAGCAGCCAGCCGGGATAGACCGCAAGCAGGCCCGGTTTTTCGTAAAGCCCGTGATGATACTCGTCGAACCAGAGCGCCCCGGTATCCGGGCTTATCTGGAGATACGGCCGGATCAGCTCAAAATGCGAATGCTCCAAAATGCGGTCGTTCCTCATCCACTCCGGGACGAGAAGCAGCGTAATGCTGCCCTTCCCGACTGCGGCGCGTCCGGCAATAATGCCGCGCTCGTCCTTCAGCAGCGGCTTCATGCCCGGCGCTTCCTTCAGACGGTAGACGGATGCGACCATACCGCGGAGCCCGTTGCCCAACTGCCCCGTCAAGTCGGTGATCGACACGGCGTTGGAACCCGCTCGCCCCGTCCTCGTGACAGGGAACGAATCCAAGTTCTGTGGAGCATCGTGAAACAGCACAAGCTCGTTGCCCCCGCTCACCCATGTGCGGACATCTTCCCATTCCTTCGCCGCCAGCGTATACGGTTGAATGACGAGCAGCTTATGGCGCCCTCCGCTTGGCAGAGACCGCCAAGGCTGCTTCCATGCCTTGACGGGTGCGCCTCGCTCCTTCAGCAGCGTGAATACGGCTTTGGTACCGTCAAGGTCTGCGGACGTCGACAGATACGGGGGATGATCCGGCAAATCGGGCTTCACCAGAACGGATCCGAACAGCAGAAACGCGGCGATGCTGACCGCCAAAGCGATCTGCAGCTTGTTCCGCTTAAACATAGCCCGCCTCCTCCCGCCGGTACGGCGCCAACAGCTCGGTCATCCGTCCGTATTCCTGCGCTCCCGCCGTACCGCCTCCGTAATAGACGAGCTCGAACAAAGAGGCGGCCTGCTTAAACGACTCGACCGCCCCCGGCTGCCGCTCGTACAGCTCCTCCGCGTATTCGCGGTTCGTCTTCCAACGCTCCGCCCGCACCCACTCACGCTCGTCCATCAGCAGAAGCATCGCCAGAAACGTCCGGCGCACCGCCTCCGGATAGTTGCCCTCCGCGGCGCATGCCTCCGCTTCCCGGAGCCATGCGGCAAAGGAGCGGTCCAGCTCCGCATCGCTGCGGAACACGCTGCGCCGTCGGCTGCGGCGAATCAGGATCAGGCTGCGCGCCAGCCAGACGATGGCCGCCACAAGGACGGCAAGCAGGAGGCCGAGCAGGACGTAAGCGAGCACCTTCGGGGTGCCGGGCGGAACGGACACGTCCGGGAACAGGTCCAGCAGCTTCCGCCACATCCGCTCCAGCCATTCGATGAAAGGGTTCCGTCCTTCGCCTTGCAAATACGCCGTGTATTCGTCCCGTTCCAGAATGCTTTCCAGCTGTTTCTTTTCCGCCTTCCAATCTTCGTTATTCATTTTTCCTCTCCGGCTCCTTCGAACGGATCGCATCGTCAAGCTCGCGTTCCGGCGACGGGTTTACCGCGGGACTGCGGCTTTCCGGTCCGGCCGGCGAAGCGGCGTCCGAAGCGCGGACGGCTTTTTCGGCAGATCCGCCGCCGTCGAAACCGTCAGGCTGCGCAGCCTCGCCCGTTTGCCCCGCTTCCGCCGAATCGGCCGCGTGTCCCGTTTCCGCCGGCTGGCCGCCGTATGCCCCGTACGACTTACCGGCGGCAAGCATCTGCTCCAGATCGGCTCCCTCGTTGCGCACCCGCAAATCGAAGTACGTCACCGCATAAGGAATGATATAGATCGGCGTGATCAGCAGCGTCAGCACGATGTAAATCAATTGGCCGAGCAGAGACAATTTGAATACCGCGATCAGCAGCGCATAAGTCCCCAGCATAAAGACGCTGTAAATCACCGACAGGACGAAGTAAATGCCAAAAATTCGCCAAAAGTTCCCTTCGGTGAGCCTCCAGCTCCGGCCTAGCGACGATCGGGCACCCTCCAGCGCGACGACCGGCAAATAAAAGCCGAAACGGATGGCGAAAAAAGCGATTCCTGCCGTCACCAGCACAATGAACAGCCCATAGGCACCGATCAGCAAAACAACCAGCACGATGCTGCTGCCGAACGGGTCGGAACCGATCTCGGAAATGCCGGCGCCGATGCCGAAAGAAACGGCCCCTACAATGATCATCCCGATCGCAAGGACCGTTGAAATCGCCGTATACACGCCCGCGAGGATCAATCCGAACAGCAGCGTATTGCCGACCATCGGCCAATAACGGGTAAACGAGCTTCGCAGCAGCTCCTTGAAGCTCACGGACGCTCCTTCGACGGCGGCGCGAACCAGATGAAGCTGCGACGAAACCGCGGATGGAAACACGGCCAGCAAGTAAATCGGCATCAACAAGAACGAAAATAACAGCAGCCCTATACGCAGTTCATCACCAGACCCGCTGGTTTCGGCGAATCGGTCAAGCGAATCGGCAATCGTTTCCCCGGATTCCGGAAGGAACGAAACGCCGCTCAAATCGAAGAGCACAAGGTTTTGCAAAAGATAAATCGGGCCGAAAAACAGCAGCATCAGCAGAAACGTCACCGTAAAATGCTTGCGGTAGATCTGAAAGCTCCTGTCCAAAATCGAGCCGATCCCCATCGGCCTTTCAAATGAAATCATTCGGTTGCTCCTCCTGCCCCACATATTCGACATCATTATACACGAACTTTCAGCGGGATAGCACCAATAAATTACAGAATGCAAAAAACCGGCCGTCGATCCGACAGCCGGTAAGGGGTAGATATGGGTGCTTAAGGCTTCACGTCATACATCTTGTACAAGCCATCAAGCATAAGGTTGGCCGCTTTGACGCCGCCCGCCGTATTCCAAATGACATCGTCCACTTTGAACACTTTATTGTTTTTGACGACCTTCAGGTTTTTCCAGAGGGGGTCGTTCATCCATTCCTCTTCCTGCTTGGTTCCCTTGCCGTCGCCGGTCTCGTAGGTGAAGTAAATGACCCGGTCGGCGGCTTCAAGCTCCGTCAAGCGTTCCTTCGTAATGTCTTCGAACGCCTTCTCGTCGTTTTTGGCGTCGGCGCGGGCAATGCCGATTTGCTTAAAGATAACGCCGGTAAACATGTTGCCGTAGTAGTAGCGGGTTTTGCCGCCCATGAAGCGGACGACGGCTACTTTCTCGTTCAGCTTGCCGCCGGCTTTTTGCTTGAAGTCCTCGATCCGTTTGTCGAATGCGGCGATGATCTTCTCGCCCTCGGCTTTTTTGTTCAAGGTTTCGGCGTACAGCTTGAAGTTATCCTTCCATTCGCCCCGCAGCGTTTCCGAATAAACGGTCGGCGCGATGGCTTTGAGCTGATCGTAAATTTTTTCGTGGCGCATTTTGTTGCCGATGATGAGATCGGGCTTGAGCGATGCGATCAACTCCAGATTCGGCTGCTGCTCGCCGCCGACCACTTTGACGCCTTCCATATCGGCTTTAATATGGTCGAACCACGGATTGCCGGTGTACGACTGCACCGCGCCGATCGGCTTCACGCCGAGCGCAAGCAGCGCCTCCGTTCCTTCGTTGGTCAAAATGACGACCTTCTGCGGGTTGGCCGGAACCTCGGCTTCGCCCATAACATGCTTGATTTTGCGCGGACCTTCCGCTTTGGCCGGGGCTGCGCCTCCGGATTGGGTTTCCGGCTGCGCTGCGGGCTTCTGACCGCAGGCCGTCAGCCAGACGGACAATAATAAGACGACGGCAAGCAAAGCCGCCGCTTTCAGACGAAACGAACGATAACGGGAAAACATGTGCGACCTCCTGATTTCTGGTTGTTCTTGGTGTCTTCGTTACATGGTGAACGCCGCAAATGATTGATAATCATTATCATTTACTTGGTTAATATTACTGAGCATTCGCTTGCTTGTCAACTATTTTGTGATAATGATTCTCAGATTCATTGACAGTTGAAAATGGTTCTCATACAATGAAAGAAAGCGTTCATATACTATAGGTTAAGACAGGAAGCAGGCTATCCTTTTATGCGCAATCCACTTCATCGTCGCTCTTCCAAAATCATCGGCCTGATTGCAGCTCTCTTACTGCTCGCTCTGGCCATGGCGGCCAGCATCATGTTCGGCCTTAACTATTATTCTTGGGATCGCGTTATCGCGTCCTATACCCAGTTTGACGGCTCCAACGATCATATTATTATCCAGACGGCGCGTGTGCCCCGGGCGCTCATCGCCGCCGCGGTAGGCGCAAGCTTGGCCGTAGCCGGCGCACTGATGCAAGCCGTTACCCGCAACCCGCTCGCATCGCCGAGTATTTTCGGCGTCAATGCCGGAGCGGCGTTTGCTATAGTTTTATCCGTAGCCATGTTTGACGTCTCGGGCATGACCCGTTATACCTGGATCGCGTTCTTGGGAGCGGCCGTCAGCGCCGGGGGCGTCTACTTTCTCGGCTCGATCGGCCGCGACGGCCTGACCCCGATCAAGATTACGCTCGCCGGGTCGGCCGTCACCGCTTTTTTCGCCTCGCTGACCCAAGGCATCCTGCTCGGCAGCGGCAAAGCGTTCGACCAAGTGCTGTTCTGGCTCGTCGGTTCGGTGGCCGGACGGACGATGGAGATGCTTAACGCGGTTCTGCCGTATATGCTCGTGGCCTTGGCCGGAGCGCTGCTCCTCTCGCCGCAAATCAACGTGCTGGCGATGGGCGAGGACGTGGCCAAAGGACTCGGCCAACGCACCCTGCTTGTCAAAGCGGCGGCGGCCGTCGTCATCGTGCTGCTTGCCGGCGGCGCCGTTTCGGTAGCGGGACCGGTCGTATTCGTCGGCATCATCGTGCCGCATATCGTACGCTATCTGGTGGGCATCGACCACCGCTGGCTGCTTCCTTACTGCGCCGTGCTTGGCGCGCTGCTGCTGGTTAGCGCCGACGTCGGGGCCCGCTTCATCGCCATGCCGAAGGAAGTTCCCGTCGGCGTCACGACCGCTCTCATCGGCGTCCCCTTCTTCGTGTATATCGCGCGCAAAGGAGGACAGCTGTCATGAGCCGACAATCCAGCCGGTACTTCACCGTCCGCGGAAAAGCTTTCTCGTATCTCGTCAGCAAAAGAGCGCTGGCCGTCACCCTGCTGCTGCTCTTAATCACTGTTGCCGTCATGATTCTCAGCACCGGCATCGGCAGCGTCTATATCCCGCCGGGCGAGGTCGTCCGTTCGGTCTTCGGCTTCGGCGCCGATTCCAGCGAGATGATCGTGCGCTCGCTTCGGCTGCCGCGGATTTTGATGGCCGTGCTCGTCGGTGCGTCGCTCGCGGTGGCCGGGGCGATTCTGCAAGGCGTCGTGCGCAATTCGCTGGCTTCGCCCGATACGGTCGGCATGACCGGCGGCGGAACGCTTGGAGCCGTCTCGTTCTTTTTCTTTTTCTCGGACAAAATTACGATTCATCTGCTGCCGGTCTTCGCTATCGCCGGCGCCTTCATCGCCACCTTCGTCGTCTATGCCCTGTCGTGGAAAGGAGACGGCGTTACGCCGCTTCGGCTCGTGCTGATCGGCATCGGCTTCGCGGCGGCGATGAGCTCGATCTCGTATATGATGCTGATCTCCGGTCCCGTCGTTCTGGCGAACCAGTCGCTTACGTTCATGACCGGAAGCATTTACGGCGTCTCTTGGGAGAAGTCCGTCACGCCGCTGCTGCCTTGGTTTATTGTGCTGCTGCCGCTGATTATCATCTATTCGCGGCACGTCAATATTCAGGAGCTCGGCGAAGAAGTCGCCCGCAGCGTAGGCAGCGCCGTCCAGCGCCAGCGGTTCCTGCTTCTGCTGCTCAGCGTCGCCTTGGGCGGAGCCGCCGTAGCGTTCGGCGGAGCGATCGGCTTCATCGGCTTGATGGCGCCGCATATGGCCCGCAAGCTGGTCGGCCCGGCCTTCGGCGCGCTGGTGCCGGTGTCCGCGCTCATCGGAGCGATCGTGCTGCTGCTGTCCGACCTGGCCGGCCGGACGCTGTTTGCGCCGCTCGATATTCCCGCCGGCGTATTTACCGCCAGCATCGGCGCGCCGTTCTTCGTCTATTTGCTGTACCGCAGCCGCAACCGTTAATCAGCCTGTCGATATCGATGTGAAGCCTTGACAAAGCCTTGACACGGACACCATTGTAAAACAGAGAAGCCCGGCCTAGACCAAGCGGAGCTACGAAATCGACCTATATGGCCGAAAACGTTCCGTATGCGCAATTTCTGCTTATCTCCGGGCTTCGAGAACGAAGGAGAAGATTCCTATGACTGCCATCCAATCGAACGACCTGTGCCTTTGTTACGGGGATACGTGCATTTTTCGAGAGCTGAACATCAAAATTCCGAAAGGAAAAATAACGGTGTTTATCGGCGGCAACGGCTGCGGCAAATCGACCCTGCTCCGCTCTCTCGCCCGGCTGCTCAAGCCGCAAAGCGGACAAGTGGTGCTCGACGGCAGCAACATCGCGACGATGTCCACCAAGGAAGTGGCCAGACGTATGGCGATTCTTCCGCAAGGCCCGGCAGCTCCGGAAGGCTTGACGGTGCTGCAGCTAGTCAAGCAGGGACGCTACCCTTATCAAAGCTGGCTGCAGCAGTGGTCCAAGGAAGACGAAGCCATGGTGCAGCGCGCCCTTGAGCTGACGCATATGAAGCCGCTCGCCGAGCGCACGGTCGATTCCTTGTCCGGCGGCCAGCGGCAGCGGGCCTGGATCGCCATGACGCTAGCGCAAGGCACGCCGACGATTCTGCTGGACGAACCGACGACGTACCTTGACCTGGCACACCAAATCGAAGTGCTCGATCTGCTGTACGAGCTGAATGAAAGCGAGCAGCGCACGATTGTCATGGTCCTTCATGACATTAACCTTGCCTGCCGCTACGCGCATAACATCGTGGCCATCAAAGACCGCAAAGTATGGGCCGAAGGACGGCCGAAGGACATTGTCAACGAGGAGCTGATCCGCAGCGTGTTCGAGCTGGAATCGCGAATCGTCGAAGACCCGCTGTTCGGCACGCCGATGGTCGTTCCTTTCGGCAGAGGCAAGCAGCCTCTGGCGGCTCAAGCGGCGGCTCCCAAACTCGCGGTGGCCGGACAATAATAGGATGCCGAATAAAAGCGCCTCTCCTGTAAAAGGAGCAGAGCGCTTTTTCGTGGTATAAACAATTTTGACCGGCTGAAACTCATCGAATGGTTCAACCCTGTTACAAGTTTAGTTTTGTACCGATATACGCTTCGGCCAGCTTGACCAATTCTTTCTTCGGGACGTTTCCGCTCAAGGTTAAATACATCGTCCCCACGTTATCCATGCGCATTTGCAGCTCCAGGCTCGCTTCCGGCCCGCCGCTTCTAAAGATGCTCATGATCCGGTCATCTACTTTTACGAGCTCCCAATCTTCGGGATAATAGGATACGGCTCGCCTTTCGCCTTCATGCTTATGCTCAAAGTTTTGCGAGATCACAATCCACTCTTTTCCCTGCTCGAAAATATCGTAAAAGCCCCCAATATATACATCATCGGCTGCCGCAGGTTTTTTAAAGGAAGTAGCCGCCACGCCGAACGTCCGTGAGGGCTTCCTGTCGCTATTCGCAGGCCGCAGCAAGGGAACAGGCCACTCCTTCTGCGCTTCTTCAAGCGTCAGGGTCTTCCATTCCGCGGGGCGATTTTTCAGCTCATGATCGATAATTTCGAGCTGGGTCATCTTGGCATGCCATGCCGTACTTTGTTCGGGCTCAGGTTTATAGGTCGTAACTTCGATTCCATTCCATTCGAACAGGAAGGAGGTGACGGAGCCGTTAACCGAAACCGCAGCTGCGAAAAACATAACAACCGCCGCAACCCAGGTATGAGCCTTCCATGATCTCCGGCAGGGCTTGCCGTTACGCTGCCGATGCGCCCTGATTTTTCCCATGACCGCCGGGGCGGCCTCAATCTCGCCCGGATCAACTCTCTTCATCGCCCGGACCAGCTTATCGTAGTTCAAATCGTTGTTCATGGCACAAAGCCTCCTCATTCATCAGCCTTTTTTTCTGAAGCTTCCGCTTCAGCCGTTCGAACCGTTTGCGAATGGTTGAAGCGCTCTCGTCCGTAATCTGCGCGATCTCTTCGAACGAATAGTCCTCGACGACCCGGAGGATCAGCAGCTTCTTATCCTGCACGGAAAGTCCTTGGAACCAATACGCCATCTCCGCTCCCATTTGCTCCGAATATACCTGCTCCGCGCTTTTGCTCAACCCGTCCGTTCGAAACAACGGCAGCAGGCCCAGCCATCGCCTCCTTCTTTTCAGCAGGTTGCGGCAATGATTCTCTGCAATCTTATGCAGCCACGCCGAGAACGAACGGCGGTTGTCATAGACGGCCAATTGCTGATACGTTTTGAAAAAAATGTCCTGCACCGCATCCTCCGCTTCTTGACGGTCTCCAAGCAAAAAGAAGCAAAACCGGTATATTTTCTGTTCATATGCCCGGATGACCGGTTCGAACGATTCGGAATCGCCATGTCGAACCTTCTCAATAAGGTCGTTGATTTCCACGATAACCTCCCTTTCTTGCCAGCCTATTAACTATACAACCGGGAACGGGAGAACGTGACCCCTTTTAAAAATTTTGTATTTTTCCGCGTTCAGGGAACAATAAATTCGAAAATGGACAGGGAGGAATGGCCTTGCGCGCTTTTTCCTATTACGTGCACGATTATTGGCTGTCGGGCATTTTAGTTATCGGAGCCATATGGGCGGTTTTTTACGTTTATCGAAATTGGGACAAAATCATGATTAAAGGCAGCGGTCGCAAGTAGGCAAAGGCTTCTCCGCAACGCAAAAAACCGGGGCAAAGGAATCGCTTCCTTTACCCCGGTTCGTTTTACACGAGCGCTTTCTTCGCAATGTCGGTACGATTGTGCTTGCCTTGGAAACGGATGCGATCGGCATCCGCATAAGCTTTGGCCCGGGCCTCGGCAATATCGCGGCCAAGCGCCGTCACGCCAAGCACGCGGCCTCCGTTGGTCACCACTTCGCCGTTCTTTATGGCCGTTCCGGCGTGGAATACGATCGAATCCTGCACGTCGTCCAAGCCTTCGATCGGAAGCCCCTTCGGATACGAGCCTGGATAGCCTTCGGACGCCAAAATGACACAGACCGCGGCTTCCTCGCTCCACTCGATCTCCATCTGATCCAGCCTTCCGTTGACCGCAGCGAGGAAAATGTCCAACAAATCGGTTTTTAACCGCGGCAGTACGACCTGTGTCTCGGGGTCGCCGAAGCGGGCGTTGAACTCGATCGTCTTCGGTCCGTTCGGCGTCAGCATCAGGCCTGCGAACAGCACGCCGCGGAACGGCCGGCCTTCGGTGACCATCGCTTTGGCCGTCGGCTTAATGATCGTCTCGATCGACTCGTCGATCACGGCTTGCGGGATATGAGGCAGCGGGCTGTAGGTGCCCATGCCGCCGGTGTTTGGCCCCTTGTCGTTATCGTAGACGGCCTTATGATCTTGGGCCGGGACCATCGGGCAGACCGTTTCGCCGTCGACGAACGAGAGAATCGACATTTCCTGACCGGTGAGGAACTCCTCGATCACCACTTGGTTGCCGGATTCCCCGAACACCTTGGCGACCATGATGTCGTGCAGCGCTTTTTCCGCTTCGTCCAGCGTCTGGGCCACGATAACACCCTTGCCTGCCGCGAGGCCGTCCGCTTTAATCACGATAGGCGCTTGCTGCCGGCGCAAATAAGCGACCGCGTCCTCGTAACGCTCGAACGATTCGTAAGCGGCTGTCGGGATGTTGTATTTTTTCAGCAGCTGCTTGGTGAACACTTTGCTGCCTTCGATAATCGCCGCATTTTGGCGGGGGCCGAATACGCTCAGACCTTTCGCTTCCAAGTGATCGACGATGCCTTCGGACAGCGGATCATCCGGACCGATGACAACCAGATCAATCGTTTGATCGATGGCAAACTGCGCAATTTCCTCAAATTGGTTCACTTGAATCGGGACGCACTCGGCTACCGATGCGATCCCGCCGTTCCCCGGCGCACAGTACAGCTCCGTGACTTTGGGGCTTTTCTTCAGGGCCCAGCATATCGCATGCTCGCGGCCGCCGCCGCCTACAACCAGTATCCGCACGTTCAGGCTCCTCCTATTCTTTGTTGACGATCAGCAGCTCGGTCTCTCCGGTGCCGATCCGAACCGTTTTGACGAGCAGCGAGATGCGGTTCTCGTCGTTGAGCGCCTGCCAGTAGGCATCCGCGATCTGCCGGACGTCGTTGCCGGCAATCGGCACAAGCGCCGGTTCGCCTTGGAAGGAAGGCAGCGGATTCCCGTCGCCGGCATACGTATGGATGCAGTGACCGTAGCCCGGCAGCGCCTTCTCGTACGTATACGTATGACGAAGGGTCTGATCTTCCGTATTTCCGCTCGATTTCAAAATCGACAGCTTATACGCAAATTGCCCGTCGTTCACATCGATCAAACCGCTGATTCGCGGGGTAAAATTCGGCGCGTCCGGCTCGTACGTCCGGGTCGCCAGAGCGGCCTCAAACGTGCCGCGGGAAAGCAGCGCCTCATGAATCGTATCCGTCTGGTCGCCGTTCGTCACGATATGCGCGCCGTTCGCGTGCTTCACCGGGTAATAGATGATCAGCGACGGATCGGTGAGCTTCGCCGGGTCTTTCGCTTCGGTGCGGACAAACCCGTTGTCCTCCTGGATAAATACGCGGTTGCGGCTGTTCTCGCTGCGCCCCATGATCCAGTACACCTGCACGAGTCGGGTGCCGTCCGGCGTCTGCCCGATCACGATGCCGCGGCCCGGGTATGCATTTTGGCGCAAACTTTGATAATACTGCTCCGCTTGCGCGGCTCTGTTCGTCGACACTTGGAATATTCCTCCTCAGGGCATTACGGAGTAATGCCCGCATCGTAAGCATAAGCTCAGGGTATTGCGGAGTAATGCTATTCGCTTCTTAATGGTGGAACAAACGGACTCCCGAATAAGCCATCACCATGCCGTAATCATTGGCCGCTTTCACGACTTCCTCGTCGCGCATCGAGCTGCCTGCCTGCACGACGTATTTGACGCCGCTGCGGCTGGCGCGGTCCAGATTGTCGCGGAACGGCAGGAAAGCGTCGGAGCCGTAGGAAACGCCTTGCAGCTTGCTCAGCCATGCGCGTTTCTCATCGCGCGTCAGACGTGCCGGCACCTGCTCGAAGCAAGCTTCCCAAGCCGCCTGCTCCACCGGTGTCAGCTCTTCTTCCAGCCACAGATCGATGGCGTTGTTTTGCTCCGCGCGGGAGAGCCCTTGGCGGAAAGCCATGTTCAGCGCCGTCGGATGCTGACGAAGGAACCAGCGGTCCGCTTTGTCCCCGGCCAGACGGGTACAGTGGATGCGCGATTGCTGGCCGGCGCCGATCCCGATCGTTTGACCGTCCAGCGTGTAGCAGATCGAGTTGGATTGCGTATATTTCAGCGTAACGAGCGCAATGAGAAGATCGCGCTTCGCGTTTTCCGGAAGCTCTTTGTTTTCCGTAACGACGCGTTCCAGCGCCGTTTCGTCGATGACGGCGTCGTTGCGCTCCTGCTGCAGCGTCATACCGAACAGCGTGCGGGTTTCGACCGGATTCGGCACGTAATCCGGATCGATCTGGAGAATCAGGTAGCCGCCGTTTTTCTTCGCGCGGAGAATTTCCAGCGCTTCGTCGGTGTATCCCGGGGCCACGACCAAGTCAGACACCTCCCGCTTCAACAGCTGTGCCGTCGAGGCGTCCACGATATCGCTGAGCGCGGCGGCATCGCCGAACGAAGACATGCGGTCGGCGCCGCGGGCCCGTGCATAAGCGGTCGCCAGAGGCGACAGCTCCAAGCCTTCCACGAAGTAGGCTTTTTTCAGCTCGGGTGTCAGCGGTGCAGCTACGGCCGCGCCTGCCGGGCTCACATGCTTGAACGAGGCGGCGGCAGGCAGTCCCGTTGCTCGACGCAGCTCCCGGGCGAGCTGGAAGCCGTTAAAAGCGTCCAGCAAATTGATAAAGCCGGGGTCGCCGTTCACTACTTTGATCGGCAGCGTCCCTTCCCCGATCAGCTTCGCTTGCTTTTGATGCGGGTTCATTCCGTAGCGAAGCTCCAATACTTGCTGTTGATTCGTTGATTGGCTCATAATGCGGTCCCGTCCTCCTTAGGTTTGTTTGCGATATCCTCCAAGCGGATGCGTCCCGTTGCAATCGCCTGTATCACTTCGGGGTACAGGCGGTGCTCGATACGGTGGATCCGCTCGGCCACGGAAGCCTCCGTATCGCCGGGTTCAATGTCCAATGCGCGCTGGGCCAAAATCGGACCGCTGTCCAACCCCCCGTCAACGAGATGAACGGTCACGCCGGTCACCTTGACTCCGTGCCGCAGAGCCTGCCCTATGGCATCAAGACCCGGGAACGACGGCAGCAGCGAAGGGTGAATATTCAGCATGCGTCCCCAATACGCGTCCACCAGCACCTGGGTCACAATGCGCATGTATCCTGCAAGAACGACAAGCTCGATTTGCTTTTGCCGTAAAATCGTCAAAATTTCCCGCTCATACGTTTCGCGCGAATCGTAGTCCTTCGGACGAAACGTATGAACAGGCACGCCGGCCTGCTTGGCCCGTTCGACTACTCCTGCATTCGGCCGGTCACAGACCAAAAGCTCGATGCGCGCATCGAGCCGGCCTGCCATTGCCGCATCCGCAATCGCCTGGAAGTTGCTTCCGCTGCCTGAGGCGAATACGGCAATACGCAACGGTTCGGTTCTCATACGACCGCCCCGGTAAATGTAACTCTACGCTCCCCTGCCGTCACGCGGCCGAGCGTATAAGCCTTCTCGCCATGCTGCGCGAACAGCTCGGCAGCCCGTGCGGCCTGGTCTTCCGCCACGATGACGACCATGCCGATCCCCATGTTGAACGTCCGGAACATATCGTTGTTGCTGATGCCGCCTTCCCGCTGCATCAACTCGAAAATCGGCAAAATCGGCCAAGAACCGTAATCGATCTCGACGTTGACGCCCTCCGGCAGCACGCGCGGAATGTTCTCCAGGAAGCCGCCTCCCGTAATGTGCGCCATGCCTTTAATCGGAACCTCTTCGAGCACCGCAAGCACCGGTTTGACGTAAAGCTTCGTCGGCACAAGCAGCGTGTCGCCCAGACGTCCGCCCAGCTCGTCGATCGTATCGTGCAGGGTGTAGCCCTTGTCTTCCAGCAGAAGCTTGCGAACGAGCGAGAAGCCGTTGCTGTGAACCCCGCTCGAAGCTAAGCCCAGGACAACGTCGCCGGGACGGATCGCGGAGCCGTCGATGATCTTCTTCTTGTCGACGATGCCGACCGTAAAGCCTGCGATATCGTATTCGCCTTCGCCGTACATGCCCGGCATTTCCGCCGTTTCGCCGCCGATCAGCGCACAGCCCGACTGCACGCAGCCGTCGCTGATGCCTTTGATGATCGCTTCGATTTTTTCCGGAATGACCTTGTCGCATGCAAGATAGTCGAGGAAAAAGAGCGGCTCCGCGCCCTGCACGACAATATCGTTCACGCACATCGCCACGGCATCGATGCCGATGGTATCGTGCTTGTCCATCGCAAAAGCGATTTTCAGCTTCGTGCCGACACCGTCCGTGCCGGAGACGAGCACCGGCTCTTCGTACTTGTCCTTGTTCAGGCCGAACAGCGCGCCGAAGCCGCCGAGGTCTGTCAGCACTTCCGGACGGAAGGTCGTCTTGACGTGCTTCTTCATGCGCTCTACCGCTTCGTTGCCGGCCGCGATATCGACACCGGCTTGTTTATATGCATCGGACACTTGGATTGTTCCTCCTTGGTGGGAGTGAAGCTTTCGTTGAAATGACCAGGCTTTGCTTCGCGGCTCCGAGTTCGTGCTGCCTGTCTACGGTCTCTCTTGAAAATGAGTTCCATTTCATCTTACCTTTCGGTAAGAACTCATTTTCAAAGGAGACACGTAGACTCTCCGACAGGCACACGACTCTCCACCTACCGGCTTTAGCCAAAATCAATTCAAAAACGCTTCACTCCCCCGCGTTTTGTATCGTAAAAAGGCGGTCCGGGCAGCCCGGGACCGCCGGGTTAGGTCAAAAGCATGCAGGTGGCCTGGCCGCAATCAATCGCAGCCGCAGCCAAGAGCGGCTTCTTCGGGCACCGGCGTCGGATAGCGGTTGTCGAAGCAAGCGGTGCATAGCCCGCGGTTGACTTCCACATTCGGACGTCCGATGGCCGTGAGCAGCCCCTCATGGCTGAGAAAATGCAGCGAATCGGCGTTGATTGCTTCGCGGATCTCCTCCACGGATTTGACCGCGGCGATCAGCTCCTTGCGGCTCGGCGTATCGATGCCGTAGAAGCATGGGTTTGCAAACGGCGGCGAGCTGATGCGCACGTGCACTTCCTTCGCGCCGGCCTCCCGCAGCAGGTTGACGATGCGCAGCGAGGTCGTGCCGCGCACGATCGAGTCGTCGATCATGACGACGCGCTTGCCTTCGACGATGCTGCGCACGGCCGACAGCTTCATCTTGACGCCCTGCTCGCGCAGCTCCTGGCTCGGCTGGATGAACGTCCGACCGGTGTAGCGGTTTTTGATCAGGCCGAGCTCGTACGGAATGCCCGTCTGCTCCGCGTAGCCGATCGCGGCAGAGATGCTGGAATCCGGCACCCCGGTGACAATGTCGGCGTCGACGAACGCTTCGATCGCCAGCTGGCGTCCCATCCGCTTACGGGCGGAGTGGATGTTCGTTTCGTCGATGTCGCTGTCCGGCCGGGCAAAATAAATGTATTCCATCGCGCAGATCGCGCGCTGCTTGATCGGCGAGAACCGGTCTTCCGTCATCGCGCCGGTTTTGAAGTCCAATATCAGCAGCTCGCCCGGTTCGACGTCGCGGTAATACTTGCCGCCGACCGTGTCGAACGCACAGGATTCGGAAGCAAACAGCCACGCGTTGCCAAGACGGCCCATCACATAAGGCCGTAATCCGTGCGGGTCCCGCGCGACGATCAGTTTGTCCTTCGTCAAAAACATAAACGCATACGCGCCCTCCACCCGGAGCAGCGTCTCCTTCACAGCGGAGACGATATCGTTCTGCTTCGACCGGGCGATCAAGTGCGCCACGACTTCTGTATCGCTGGTCGTCTGGAAAATAGACCCTTCTTTTTCCAGCTGTTCCTTGATTTCCGGCGCATTGGTCAAGTTGCCGTTCGTAGCAATCGCCAGATCGCCGCCGCGGTATTTGAACACGAGCGGCTGCGCATTGGCCAGCTTGCTTTCGCCCGACGTCGAATAACGCACATGTCCGATCGACGCGCTCCCGGTCATGGGAGCAAGGTTGTCGTTGTTGAACACTTCCTTGACAAGCCCCATGCCGCGGTGGTAATGAAACGTCTCGCCATTGGCTACGCAGATGCCCGCGCTTTCCTGCCCGCGGTGCTGCAGCGCATGAAGGCCGTAGTACGAGAGCGAAGCGGCTTCCGGATGTCCGAATACGCCGAAAACCCCGCACTCTTCCCCCAGCTTGTCCATAAAGCTGTCCTGGCCGGTATGGCCTTCGTTATAGTAGCGTCCGGTCCAGAGCGGCAGTTCCACTCTGGAAGCCGAACGAACGATTTTCGCTGCCTCTTGTCCCTGTCCGCCGATCAGCTGTTCATCAGACATGGAATCGCATCCTTCCAAACCTTTTCTAGTTCCGTCACAGATGCATCAATAACCGGTTTTCCATTGACTTGAAGCTGGAGCGAGCCGCCGCCGACCGTACCGAGCGCCTGCACCGGCACGCCGCGCTCCGTCAAAAGCTGCTGCAGCGCTTCGGCTTTGTCCGGGGCTGCGCTTAACAGGATGCGGGATTGGCTCTCGCTGAACAACGCGATATCCGGGCGCAGCTCCGTTGCGAAGTTCGCCTTCGCGCCGAGACGGCCGCTCATGCTGCTCTCGGCCAGCGCGACCGCCAGTCCGCCTTCGGACAAGTCGTGCGCGGAAGCGACCAGACCTTGCTGAATTGCCGCCAGCACCGCATCCAGCAGCGTTTTTTCCACGTCCAGATCGATTTGCGGCGGACGGCCTTCCGTAACGCCGTGAACGACATATTGGAACTCGCTGCCGCCCAGCTCCGCTTTCGTCTCGCCGAGCAGCAGGATCACGTCGCCCTCGCGCTTAAAGCCCTGCGTCGTAATATGGTCGGTGTCATGCACCAAGCCGACCATCCCGACGACCGGCGTCGGATAAATCGCGCCTTTGGCGTTCTCGTTGTAC
Source organism: Paenibacillus sp. (assembly GCA_031180825.1). Lineage (GTDB taxonomy): Bacteria > Bacillota > Bacilli > Paenibacillales > NBRC-103111 > Paenibacillus_G. The sequence goes on from JAPSLM010000013.1 coordinate 63,112, forward strand.
AAGCTGACATTGCCGCCGATCACCGGCGTATTCAGCTTGCGGCAAGCTTCGGCCATGCCGTCGACCGATTTCTCCAGCTGCCAGAAAATTTCCGGCTTCTCCGGGCTGCCGAAGTTGAGGTTGTCCGTAATCGCCAGCGGTTCCGCGCCGGAGCAGACGTTGTTGCGTGCCGCTTCCGCCACGGCGATACGTCCGCCGACTTCCGGATCGAGATAGACATAGCGTCCGTTGCAGTCCGTGGACATGGACAGCGCCTTGCGGGAGCCGCGAATCGTGACGACCGCCGCGTCGGAGCCCGGCTGAACCGCCGTGCTGGTACGCACCATATAATCGTATTGGTTATATATCCATTCTTTATTCGCTACCGTAGGGGAGGCCAGCACCTGCTTGAGCGCGCCAGTCAAATCCGTCACTTCCGGATAACGAAGCGTATCGATCTTGCCGTTCTCTTCGTAATAAGCCGGAACCGCGGAAGGCTTGTGATACATCGGGCAATCGTCTACTAGCGCTTTGACCGGCATGTCGCCGACCAGCTCGCCCTTATGATACAGCTTCAGGTTGCCGTCGTCGGTCACTTTGCCCACCTTCGCGCAGTGCAGACCCCAACGCTCGAAAATCGCTTTTGCCTGAGCCTCATGCTCCGGCTTCACGACGAACAGCATCCGCTCCTGCGACTCGGACAGCATCATCTCGTAAGGCGTCATGCCTTCCTCGCGCTGCGGCACCTCGTCCAGATACAGCTCCATGCCGTTGCCGGCCTTGCTCGCCATCTCCGAGCTGGAGCAGGTCAAGCCTGCGGCGCCCATATCCTGAATGCCGACGACGATGCCGGAATTGATCAGCTCCAGGCACGCTTCCAGCACGAGCTTCTCCATGAACGGATCGCCGACCTGCACCGCCGAACGCTTCGCTTCGGACTCCTCTGTCAAATCTTCGGATGCGAACGTCGCGCCGTGGATGCCGTCCCGTCCCGTTGCCGGTCCGACGTAGAAGACCGGGTTGCCGACGCCTTTGGCGACGCCCTTTTGGATTTTGTCGTGATCGATCAGACCGACGCACATCGCATTGACGAGCGGGTTGCCTTCGTAGCTCTCGTCGAACATCACTTCGCCACCGACCGTCGGAATGCCGATACAGTTGCCGTACCCGGCAATCCCCGCAACGACGTGCTCGAACAAATATTTGACGCGATCATTGGTAAGACGGCCGAAACGCAAGCTGTTCAATACCGCTACCGGTCTTGCACCCATCGAGAAAATGTCGCGGATAATCCCGCCGACTCCCGTCGCCGCGCCTTGATAAGGCTCGACCGCCGAAGGGTGGTTGTGGCTCTCGATTTTGAATACAACCGCCTGATTGTCGCCGATATCGACGATGCCCGCGCCTTCGCCCGGTCCCATCAGGACGCGGGGACCGCTTGTCGGGAATTTGCGGAGAACCGCCTTCGAATTTTTATAGGAGCAGTGCTCGGACCACATGACGCTGAATACGCCGATTTCGACGTAGTTCGGCTTCCGGCCCAAAAACCCGCAAATTTTCTCATATTCCGCATCCGATACGCCGAACTGCTTGTAAATCTGCTGCTCGGCAATTTGCTCTGCCGTTGGTTCCTTAGCCGATAGCTGCTGCGCCATGCTTCTCCCTCCAGGTGCTCAAAATCGATGTAAACATCTTCCGTCCGTCCGCCGAGCCGAGCAGCTCGTGAACCGCCCGCTCCGGATGCGGCATCATGCCCAGCACGTTGCCCGCCCGGTTGCAAATTCCGGCAATATCGTCGACCGAACCGTTCGGATTGTTGCCCGCTTCGTACCGGAACACGATCTGATTGTTCGCTTTCAGCTCCGCCAGCGTCGCCTCGTCACAGTAATAGTTGCCTTCGCCGTGGGCAATCGGAATATTGATCAGCTCGCCCTGCGTATAGTCCGAGGTAAACGGCGTATTCGTATTTTCCACCTGCAGCATCGCCGCGTGGCAGCGGAATTTGAGCGACCGGTTGCGCAGCATGGCCCCTGGCAGCAAACCCGATTCCAGCAAAATCTGGAAGCCGTTGCAAATGCCCAGAATATATTTCCCTTCCTCCGCGGCTTTCACCAGGGCGTTCATGACCGGGGCAAAGCGGGCGATCGCGCCGCAGCGCAGGTAGTCGCCGTACGAGAAGCCGCCGGGAATAAGAATGCAATCATATTTCGATAAGTCCGTTTCCGTATGCCATACGTAATCCACGGGCTGTCCGATCGTATCCTCCACCGCTTTGTAGCAGTCGATGTCACAGTTGGAACCGGGGAATACCAACACCGCGAAATTCATCACGCGCGCCTCCTTTTGATTAACCCTGTACCAGCTCGAAACGGTAATCCTCGATTACGGTGTTCGCGAGCAGCTTTTCGCACATCGCTTTCAACCGCTCTTCCGCCGCAGCCCGGTCGTTTGTGTTCAGTTCCACTTCCAAATATTTGCCGATTCTCACCTTCTCCACTTCGTCGAAGCCCATCGAGTGGAGCGCGCCCTGTACGGCGGTTCCTTGCACATCCAGAACGCTTTGCTTGATCGTTACGTATACCGTTGCTTTGAACATTAGGAAAAGTACCTCCCACATTAAGTTAATCATTTTGGGCCTGTCCTGAAGCGCGTTATCCGCGGAGCGGCCGTTTACCGCCCCCGGCAAGCCAGCCTACCCTTGCACCAAACGGTTATAGATATCGCGGTAACGCCGGGAAGTCTCCTCCACCACATGCGGCGGCAGCGGGTCCGGCTCGCTGTTTTTGTCCCAACCGGTGCCGGACAAATACGTCCGGACCGGCTCTTTGTCCATGCCGTCGATCTCGATGTCGAGCTCGTACTTGCTTTTGTCCCAGAAGCGGGAGGAATCCGGCGTAAAAATTTCGTCAATCAATATAATTTCGCCGTCGATCAAACCGAATTCAAACTTCGTATCCGCCAAAATGATGCCGCGCGCCTCGCAAAACTCCCGTGCAAACTCGTACAGCCGGATGCTTTTCTCCTGCAGCTGCTGCGTCAGCTCCGCGCCGACCAGCTCGGTCATGCGCTCGATCGAGATGTCCTCGTCGTGGCCGACATCGTTCTTCGCGGCAGGCGTGAAAATCGGCTGCGGAAACCGCTCGTTCTTCCGCATGCCCGCCGGCAGCTTGTGCCCGTTCACTTCGCCGGTGTTTTGACACTGCCGCCAGCCGCCGCCGGTAATATAGCCGCGCACGACGCATTCGATGTCGATCCGCTGCGCTTTTTTGGTGACCATAAACCGGTCCTTCATGATTTCACGATCCGTGATCAGCCCCCCGAGCCGGTCCACGTCGGCATGCACCAGATGATTCGGCTGGATGCCTGCCGTCTGCTCGAACCAGAAGCGGCTGAGCGAATTCAGCACGTTGCCTTTGTCCGGCACCGCCGGGCTCAGCACCCAGTCGAACGCGGAGATGCGGTCGGTGACCGCGATCAGGTAGTGCTCGCCGAGATCGTACAGCTCCCGGACCTTGCCTTTGTAGAGCAGCGGCGCCTTTACGTAAGGCTCGGCGCTCAAAATGGCCGTTGTCGTCGTTCCACTCATCGCTTCGTCAGGCCTCCCCGTTAGATCAGATCAAGCCGAGTCGCTTGAAAATCGTATCCACATGCTTCAAATGCCAGCTCGGGTTGAACGCGTCCTCGATTTCTTCCAGGCTCAGACGCTCCCGGATCGCCGGCGTGTTCTCGACGATCTCGCGGAACGAGCGCTGCTCCTCCCATGCCTGCATCGCGCGCGGCTGCACCGTATCGTACGCTTGCTCGCGGCTGAAGCCTTTGTCGATCAGCTTCGTCATGACGCGGCCGGAGAACGGCACCCCGTACGTGCTTTGCATGTTGCGCTTCATGTTTTGCGGGAACACTGTCAGGTTCTTCACGATGTTGCCGAGACGATTCAGCATATAGTTGAGCAGGATCGTCGCATCCGGCAAAATGATCCGCTCGACCGAGGAGTGCGAAATGTCGCGTTCATGCCACAGCGTCACGTTCTCGTAAGCGGAAACCATATGACCGCGGATGACCCGCGCCAGCCCGGAGATGCTTTCGCAGCCGATCGGATTGCGCTTGTGCGGCATCGCGGACGAGCCCTTTTGCCCCTTGGCGAACGGCTCTTCCACCTCGCGGAATTCGCTCTTCTGCAGCGCGCGGATTTCCGTCGCGAACTTGTCGAGCGAGGTCGCGATCAGCGCTAATGTCGCCATGTACTCCGCATGACGGTCCCGTTGCAGCGTCTGCGTGGAAATCGGCGCCGGCTTCGTGCCGAGCTTGCCGCACACATATTCCTCGACGAACGGATCGATGTTCGCGTACGTGCCGACCGCGCCGGAAATTTTACCGTACTGCACGCCGTCCGCGGCAAAGCGGAAACGCTCCAGGTTGCGCTTCATTTCCTCGTACCACAGCGCCATTTTCAGCCCGAACGTCGTCGGCTCGGCATGCACGCCGTGCGTCCGTCCCATCATCGGCGTATCTTTGTAAGCAACCGCTTTGTCCTTCAAAATCTCGATGAAGTTCAACAGGTCCTTCTCCAGAATCTCGTTGGCCTGCTTGAGCAAGTAACCGAGCGCGGTGTCGACCACATCCGTAGAAGTTAAACCGTAGTGCACCCATTTCCGTTCCGGTCCGAGCGTCTCGGATACCGCACGGGTGAAGGCGATCACGTCATGGCGCGTCTCCTGCTCGATTTCGTAGATGCGGTCGATGTTGAAGCCTGCGTTTTTGCGCAGCTCGACGACGTCTTCCTTCGGGATCACGCCCAGCTCCGCCCACGCTTCACAGGAAAGAATCTCGACTTCGAGCCATGCTTTGAATTTGTTTTCCTCCGTCCAAATACCGCCCATCTCGGGTCTCGTGTAACGTTCGATCATCGTTTTTCCATCCTCCGCTTTTATCCGTTTCCTTAAAATGACTTATGAACATAGGTCGCTGCGCGAGCGGATCGTTCTTCCGATCGCTGTTGTCCCCGGATTCTCTGATTATATAACCAATTAAGTTGTTAGAATCCAGGGACAAAGGCGAACGCTACGCTTCTCCAGAACGATCCGCTCCAGCCGCTTTTTTCACCGAGTGATAAAAACAATCAATCGAACCCGTTCTTATTTATTAGCGTCCCATATTTTTGAAGCCTCTATCCAATCAAATGCCGCCTCATGCGAGGCCGCGAGCAAATTCACATGACCCATTTTGCGGCCGGCTTTGGCTTCCTGCTTCCCGTATAAATGCACCTTCGCCGTTACGCCCGGCACCTGCTCCGCTTCCGGCTTGACGATCCAGTCCAGCAGCGGCCGCACGTGCTCTCCCAGCACATTGACCATGACGACGGGCATCATCAGCGCAGGATCCCCGAGCGGCAGGTTCGCGATCGCCCGCACATGCTGCTCGAACTGCGACGTCCGGCAGGCCTCCATCGTATAGTGACCGGAGTTATGCGGCCGCGGCGCCAGCTCGTTGACATACAGCTCGCCATCCGCGGTAAGGAACAGCTCGACGGCGATGAGGCCGATCACATCCAGCTCCTCGGCAATCCGCAGCGCCATCCGCTCCGCTTCCCGCTGCACCTCTTCCGGCACTCTCGCCGGTACGATGGACAAGTGCAGGATGTTGTTCACATGCACATTCTCCGCAGCGGGAAAAGCTTTCGTCTCCCCTCGCGGACTGCGGGCCGCGATGACCGACAGCTCCTTCGTGAAATGCACGAACTGCTCCAGCACCAGCTCCGTCCGGGCCCGGCTTAACGTGTCGTACGCCTCCTGCACCTCGTCCTGCGAGCGGATCACCCACTGCCCTTTGCCGTCGTAGCCGCCGGTCGCCGTCTTCAGCACGCACGGCGTGCCGAAGCGGCGGACCGCCTCGCGCAGCTCTTCCGCGCTGCCGATTTCGGCATACGGCGCGACCTTGACGCCTGCCGCTTCAATCGCCCGCTTCTCGCGCAGCCGATGCTGCGTCGTGTACAGCAGCTTGCTGCCCTGCGGCACGTACGACTCGGCCATCAGCAGCTTGGTGACATCGGCGTCCACGTTCTCGAACTCGTACGTGATGACATCGGCCAGCTCCGCAAGCTGCCGGGCGGCATCGACATCATGATACGGCGCGACGATTTGCCGGTCGGCCACTTGGCCGCAGGGCGAATCCGGCGTCGGATCCAGCGTCACGAACCGGTAGCCCATGGCGCTTCCGGCCAGAGCCATCATTCGCCCGAGCTGCCCTCCTCCAAGCACGCCAATCGCAGCGCCGGGGAGCAATACTTTCGATGGGTCGTACGTTCGGTTTTGATCGGTCTGCCGCGTCATTCCAGCACGCTCTTTTCGATAACGGTTTGCGCCATTTTTTCGCGGCGTTCCGCGACTTTGCGCTGCAGCGCCGGATCGAAGGCGCCGAGCATTTGAGCGGCCAGCAGCCCCGCATTCGTCGCTCCGGCATTCCCGATCGCCACGGTGCCGACCGGAATACCGCCCGGCATCTGCACGATGGACAGCAGCGAATCGAGACCGTTCAGCGTGGACGACTTCACCGGCACGCCGATCACCGGCAGCACCGTCTTCGCCGCCACCATGCCCGGCAAATGCGCCGCGCCGCCGGCTCCCGCAATGATGACCTTCAATCCGCGCTCCGCCGCCGATGCCGCATACTCGAACATCAGGTCGGGCGTCCGGTGAGCGGAGACGACTTTCTTTTCATAAGGCACTTCGAGCTCATCCAGCACGTCGCAAGCATGCTTCATCGTTTCCCAGTCGGACTGGCTGCCCATAATGACTCCAACAAGAACAGACATTGGTAACCTCCGTGTCGGTCGCATCGATGTTTGACCCTATATTATAGAAGCAAAAAAAACAAAACGCCCATTGGATAGTACTGACAACCGCAGTCTATCGGCAGGACGACAAGAATCTCCACAAGCGCAAGCTAAGGTCTGGCATGCTTATGCCGACCCCTCATACTTCGCTCACTCGTAGTCCAAAAATTTAAGGTTTTCGGGTAGAAACTTTCGGGCCATATCCCCGACATTATACGAGACTATTCGACTTTAAAAAGGCTTTCATCCTCTTTAGTTTAACAGTCTTTAACACCGCATGTCAACTAAAAAAGACGAACATTATTTTAATCCAAACAGAAATAGTTCGCATTTTCGCACAAAAAAAACGTATGCTTTATCCTTGCTCCAACATATTCTTTTTTATGCGATTCAGCTCGTCCAGCCCGTCTTCCACTTCTTCTTTCGACAAATTGCCCTGCTCCAGCGCTTCCGAATCCAAGCCCAGCCATCGTTCGTACATTCGAATGCCGAGTCTGAGCTGCTCAAGCCGCTCCTCCGTTTCGTTCGTCCGTTCCAGCTCCTCCAGCAAGTGGAAAACCGCATCCTCCGCCCGCCCGTATCGTCCGGTTGCTTCATAATAAGGAATAAGCACCTTGAGCAAACTCGCAGACATCGGAGCCCGTCCAACCAAGGCAAGCGCCGACTCGATCCGTTCTGCAAATTCCTCGCGCAGTTCATCGCGCGCATCCAGCTCTCTGGCCGTTAACAGAAGCTCCAGCGATTTGGCTCCCGCCGCTCTGGCAGCCGCCTCTTCCCCGGACTCCGCGTACAAGGCGGCCTGTGCGTTGAGCATGTCCCCGCATACAAGCACCTTCCCCTGATCGACCTCGCCGTCTTTGGACAGCAGAGCAAGCAAATCTTTGACCGACAGCGCATGGATCAGCTTCGAGCCGACGCCGAGCAGCTGCCGCATCGCTTGGTTCAGCAGCTCCATCGCTTCCCGCAGCTGTTGATTTTGCCGATGAAACATCACCTTATGCAGCATTTCCGCCGCCTGTTGAATCATCCGTAAGATGTAATCCCGCTTATACATGGCGCTGCTCCTTTCCCGGGACCGAGACCGTCCCAAATAAGCTGATGCCCCCGAACACTCTTTTATTGTACCGCATTCCTGCCCGGGAGGAAAAAATTTCTGCCTTTTTCCGGCTGCTGCTGGATGATTTTATGTATTGATCACGGCAAGAAGCCTGTGGTAAATTCTTTAAAGCCGAATCGCACAGCAAATTTTGTGTACGTACGGGGGACGCAATACATGGGGTGAATGCCGCAGGACCGCAAGGTTTGCAGGCTAGGGAGCCTACCTCTTCCCGAACCCGACAACTAACCTCGGAGGCTAACAGGAGGGAAACAGAATATGAAATTCGGTTTAAAAAGCGTGCTTCTTGCATGCCTGTTCGCTCTGCCCGCGATACTGCCCGTCTGCGCTCCAGCTGTCTATGCCGATGAACCGGTGCGTCTGGCGGAGGATATCAAGGTTCAGGTGAACGACAAGCTGGTGCAATTTCCGGATGCCCAGCCTTATGTGGATGAGAATCACAAGCTTCAAGTTCCGGCGCGCGTCGTTGCGGACAAACTCGGCTACCAGCTGCATTGGGAGCCTGTTGGTTCCGAAATCAAAATTACAATCAAAGACGATAAAAATAGCCTTTCGCTGCAAACCGGCAATAAGTCGGTCACGGTCAACGGAGAACCCGAGCAGGTCGAAAGCGCCGCGCAATTCGTCGACGGCCGCGTCTATGTGCCGGTCCGGCTCATCTCGGATTCGTTCGACATCCAAACGCAATGGGACAACCAGAACCGCATCGCGATTCTTGGTGCCGACGGCAATTATCACGCTCCCGCTTGGTATCGCCCAAGCAAAGCCGCCCTGACCGCTTCTCAAGCCTTCGCGGCAGCATCCGCACCGGCTTACAGCAAAATGATCGAAGTCAAAGCGACAGCCTACACGGCGTCTCCTGCGGAGAACGGCGGATATGGCGCAGTCGATTATATGGGTAATCCTCTGAAGCTTGGAACGATCGCCGTCGACCCGTCGGTGATTCCGCTCGGCTCTAAAGTATTGATCAAGGGCTACTCGTATATGGGGCTGCCCGCTCACGGCTTGTATGCGACAGCGACGGACACGGGCGGCGCGATTAAAGGCAACAAAATCGATATATTCCTCCCCGTAAACCGCGCTCAAGCCAGGCTGTTCGGTATGCAGAATGTGCAGGTATACGTACTTACTCCTTAATCAAGCTTGATTCTCATCCATAGCAAAAAAGCAGTCGTCCCCTTCAGGCGGGACGGCTGCTTTTTTCGGTTCATGCCTTTTACTCGTACATTTTGCCGGCATAGTTCGCGACCACGTCGCGGATCAGCATGTAGGCTTCCCCGTTGGTGAGCCGCTTCGGGTCTTGAATCGCCGAGACCGTTTCCTGCTTCACCACGCCCCGGGCAAGCAGTTCCTGCATGGTCGTCGTCGGCTTCTGCGGCAAGCCCATCGCCGACCCGAGAGCCGCCGCCGCATGCTCCAGCGTGAGCGGTGTATCGGCCGGATTGTCCATACCCTGGAGCGAATCGGCAGCCTTTCCTTTAAAATAGGCCGCATGCATCCGCCCTACGCCGTTCAGCTGGTTGACGAACCGCTGGGCGTTCGAGGCGCCGTCCAAATCAAAGCCTTCGTTTTTATCCCCGCCCACGGTCAAATTCATGCTCACCGCCGCTTTCAACCCGGCATAGGCTTTATGCTTCGCATAAGCGGGAGGATCGACTCGGAATGGCTTCAGCTCCATTCCTTGCTTGTTCAACATCTCCTGCAGCGCCGCGATATCCGGCTTGGACTCGGAAAGCTCGCGGAACGACAGCCCCTTGTCGATCGCCAGCTTGGCCGCGGCTCCAGCCGCCTGCCCCGTTGCCATGCCGACCGGGATCACGCGAGCGCTGCCGTGCGGCAGCGTGTCGAAGCCGGCCGAACGGCCCACAACCAGCAGCCCGTTCACCTCGCGGGGCAAGATGCTGCGGAACGGGATCGCATACTGCACCGGATTCATCATGATGGCGCCGCGGTCTTGGTAGCTCGTGCTTTGGATATCGACTTTATATGAGCCGAAAGCGATGCGGTCCCATTGATCGCGGTTATCGAGCACATCGGTCATGGTCAGACGGTATTGGCCCTTCATGTGCCGGGTCTCCCGCACGTACAGCTCCGGCGCCGTTCCGGCCAGCTCGAGATCGGCGAATTCCTTGAAATTTCTCTTCATATAATCGACCACAAGCGGAATTTCTTTCTTTCCGATTTCAAAAGCCTCCTCAACCGATTGAGGATCCAGCGGATTGATGCCGAAAATTTGCAATGCGTTGATGAGAATCGTCTCGTCGTTTTGTCTTCCGATGTTAAGTCCCCGCATGCGAACCCTGTCTTTGTCGCTCGAAGGATACTCCCACATCTCGGGGAAGCCCCATCCGCTCATCCGGTCGATTCCGGTATCCTTGTGCCTGCCGAACGATCCCATACCTCCTGCGTTACGCCGCGCAGCTTGAAGACAAGCGTGACCGCCATCTGGGAATTCGGATCGCCGATGTCCTCTCTCCCTATCGTGAACGATACGCCTGCCGCCGCGGCAATGTCGGCATCCTGCGTCGCGTCGATCACGGCTTTGGCCTTCACGTTATGCCTGCTGCCGTCCTGCCGGACCACTTGCACACCGGTAACCTTGCGCATGCCGTCCTGACCGACGGTCACAATCGGCTCCATCGTCTTCACCTTCATAAGAAGATCGATGTTCGGCTCCTTTCGGACCAGCTCATAGAAGGCATTGGCAGCCGTGACAACATCGAACGACGTTCCTTCAATACGGTCATACCATTCCTGAAAAATCCCTTTATTCAAAAAGTTATGCTTGCCCGGAATAAGCGAGGCTTCGGGAGAATAATTGTTGTCCAGGCTGTTCAGCCAGCCCAGCGTCATTAAGCCGCCTAGAATCTCGCGATTCCTTCCGTCCACCAACAGCACGGACAGGCCGTTGCGCGCTGCCGAGACGGCGGCCGACACGCCTTCCGGATCGGTGCCGGTCACGATGACGTCGTAGGCCTCTTTCACCTGGGAGACGGAGCTTACTTGCTGCAGCTGCTTGATATCTCCCGGCTTTTTGTCGCTGCTATACCACCATAGCCAGCCCCCGATGAGGAGAACAAGCAGCAGGCCCAATCCTATCGCCATCCGTAACCCGGTTTTTGTCCGACTCGCCATTCCCAAGCTCACACTCCGTTTCGATTCAAACTGCTCACGTCTTATTGGACGCGCCGAACCCGCGATTTGTTCCGGAAAACCTGTATTTTTACAAAACGTAAACGTTCAACGAAACATGCCGTCAAACGAGGCGGTTCGTTGAATCATGTCTTCTTTGAGCTGGCGGGAGTACGCGGCAGGCCGCTTTTCTGTATAATAGAGTCAACGACCAAGCTGGAAGGAGGCACTAGCTTATGGGGATATATGACAAAGATCCGTTCGTAAGAAGTATGGAGCTGCTGCGGGAGAACGTGCCGTCTTTCGCCAAGTATCCGTTTCACCTCCCGGCTTTGCGCCGGTTGACGACCCTGCGCTTCCATCCCAAGGTCACCTACATCATCGGCGAGAATGGCATGGGCAAGTCTACGCTGCTTGAAGCCATAGCCGTTGCCTGGGGCTTTAATCCCGAAGGCGGCAGCTTGAACTTCAATTTCGCCACGCACGACTCCCATTCGGAGCTGCACCGGCATATCCGTCTGGCGCGCGGAATCGGCAGGCCGAGGGACGGCTTTTTCTTCCGGGCGGAGACTTACTACAACCTCGCGACCAATATCGATCAGTTGGATAGCGAGCCGGAGGGCGGAAAGCAAATCATCGATTCGTACGGCGGCAAATCGCTGCACCAGCAGTCGCACGGCGAATCGTTTTTTGCGGCTTTTCTTCACCGTTTCGGAGGGAACGGGCTGTATATTCTGGACGAGCCGGAAGCGGCGCTCTCTCCCTTGAAGCAAATGTCCATGCTCGCCCGCATCCACGCGCTGGTCAAGAGGAACTCGCAGTTCATCATTTCGACGCATTCCCCCATTCTGATGGGCTATCCGGATGCACTCGCTTATTATTTGACACCTGATGGGATCGAGCACATAAATGTGGAAGAAACCGATCATTATATCATTATGAAGCAATTTTTGCATAACCGGGAACGCATGCTCAAAGAGCTTTTTGCCGACGAGGAATAAAAAAGAACAGGCCCGGCCCGTTCCGGTACGCTGTTCTTCCTTTTTACTAAACGGAATCTTCGTTCTTCTTCACGTCGAAGCGTTCCTCCCGGCGGTCAATCGGCCCCGAGCTTCCGGCAACCGGCGGATCGATCTGCACGGCCTGGTCGGTCGTCCGCGTCTGATGCAGGTCGGTAGCCCCGGCCGCATGAGTGCCCAGATCCTCCAATTCGGCATTGCCTGCGTTATCATGCACTCGGCTCATTCAGAATTCCCTCCTTATTCGTGGACTACCTGTATTTTGCGGTTTCGGTTGACATTTCATACCTGACCGCCTCTGTTAGCCCGCGGATAAGGAAAAACCGGCGGCGCCCCAAGGCGATCGCCGGTCCTGATGATTATTGTACAAGAGCTTGCAGCAGGCTTTGTCCCAATTGCACTTCCTTGTTAAATTCTTCTTGATATTCGTTGACGATTTCCGTGCTGAAGCCTTTAGATTCCAGCTCGCTTCTTACGCTGTCCAGAATGGCGTTGAATTGAGCTGTTTTTTCGTTAAACGTGCTTTCGCCCAGTTGGTAAAGCCTTGCCCTTTCCTTCGAGTCCTTCGCCATCTTGGCTTGAATGGCGATTCCCATCAATTCCTGCTTGCTTTCATTGCGGAGCTGGATAAGCTGCTGAGTGGCATTTTTCGTAATTTCCTTATACTCTTTATCCTTCTCCTTATCGCCGTTGCCGTTGCCGTTGCCGTTACCGTTTCCATTGCCTTTGCCGTTTTCCTTATCCTGCTTTTCTTTTTCTTGCTTCTCTTTTTCTTGCTTCTCTTTTTCTTGTTTATCTTTTTCTTGCTTTTCCTTCTCCTGCTTCTCTTTTTCCTGTTTTTCCTTCTCTAACCGTTCTTTCTCTATGCGTTCTTTCTCTTGCTTTTCCTTCTCTAATCGTTCCTTTTCGAGCCTTTCTCTCTCCTGTCTTTCTTTCTCCAAACGTTCCTTTTCCTGCTTTTCCTTCTCCTTATCGCTCTTCGGCGGTTTCGGAGTGGCCCAGCTGCCAAAATTCGTCTCGAACCATTTTTCCAGATTGAACTGTTCTCCCAGGAACACATTCAGATTGACCACGGTAGGTCCGTTGAAGTTAACCAGCGGCGATTGGTTCTCAAACGTAAGCGAAGCCGCTTCGGCTTTCGGTGCAGACAGCACCGGTGTAGTCAAAGCTGCCGCAATCACGACCGCAATAAACTTTGACAAGGCGGTTTTTCTTTTTTTCATAGCTTTCTCTCCCTTAAGATTGTAAAGTTAGGCGAAGCTTATTTTTTCTCCCGAAGAGATTCCTCGTAGCTTTTGCCCTTGCTCAAACCGTATTTGGAAGCAATCGCAATCAGCTCGTCATACTCCTCTTGTGAAAGCTTTTCCATGATGAGTTCCTTGGCCTTCCTTTTCTCCTCCAAGGAAACGCCTTTGTTGAACATATTTTGTAATTGTTTCAAATCATTGCCATCCAACTTTTTTAGCAGAACGGTAGTGATTTTGACTTGTTCGGCCAGCGAAATTTGATCCTGCACTTCCTTCGCCTTGCCCTCGGAAATTTCAGCCTTATAGCCCGCGCTGCCCGACTTCGGGTCAGACGGCTTGCCGACTGCCTGCGGAATCGGGGCCGATGCTTGCGCCGACGTCTGAGACTGCCCGGCGTTCCCAGAAGTCGGCCGGGAATCGTCCTGCCCGGAGGCAGGCGCTTGGCGCGCCGAATCGGTCCCCGGCCCAGCCGTCTGCGCTTCTTCCGCCAGACTTGCAAGAGCCGCCGTCATCCGTTCCTGCACCGCATGAAGCGCCCAATAGCCGCCGGCAAGCAGCAGCAAAACAACTGTCGTCCCGGCCGCCAAGGCCTTTTTCATTCTCGGTTTCATGGAACCTCCCCTCTCCGCAGCGCACGACTCCGTCTGATTTTGCAGAACATCGCCATGCCTACGATAAGAACCATCAAGCCAAGGAATCCGCCGATTGAATCCAATACAATATCCTGCATTGCGCTGGTACGCTCCACACTTCTCGCTTGATTCCACTCATCCGCCGAAGCGATGCCTATCACATAAACGATTACAAGCAGCATCTTGAAGCCAAGCTTCCATCGGGTTTGAACCATCGCGAAAAAAGCACAAACCGCCAGCATCGCGTACATAACCACATGCGAACCTTTTCGAAACAAAAACTCGACAAATTCAAACGGCTGCTTCCTGGCTTCAATCGTAGAATGATGATAATGAATGGTCATCTCAGGTACGACGCTAAGCATCCCCTCCTTCGTGAACCATTTATGTAAAATTGGCTGTATACTCTGCTCGGGGTAAGACTGGGAAGAGAAGTGAAAAATAAGCAGCGTCCACAGCAACACAGGAACAAAGGAAAGGAGCTTAGTAATTGACCGGATGGGATTCACTCCTAGCCGTCATTACGGCCGGTCTGCCAACCGAATGGTAAACAAAGCCGTGATCGTACATTTCCTGCAGCGAGAAGCAGTTGCGTCCGTCTAGGAGAAACGGATATTTCAGCAGCTTGCGAACGGAAGCCAGGTTCATGCCCGCAATCTCATCCCACTCGGTCAAAATCAGGCAGGCGTCGCAGTCCGTCACCGCCGCCTCGACGCTGTGAAAATAAGTCACCTCGGCCGGCAGCAGCGCCCGGGCGTTCGGAATGGCGATCGGATCGTACGCTTGCACGATCGCGCCTTTTTTTACCAGCTCGTCGATAATGACAAGCGACGGAGCGCACCGCATATCGTCCGTGTTCGGCTTAAAGGCAAGTCCGAGTACCGCAATGCGCCTTCCGGCATAATCGCCGAACAAATGCTGCAGCTTCTTCAACATCACGTACGGCTGCGCCTCGTTGGTCGAGATGACGGATTTCAGCAGCGTAAAATCGTACCCCGCCTGGTCGGCCATATGAGCGAGCGCAAACGTATCCTTCGGAAAGCAGGAGCCTCCATAGCCGATACCGGCCTGCAAAAATTTCCCGCCGATCCGGCTGTCCATCCCCATGCCTTCCGACACCTGGGTCACGTCGGCCCCGACCCGCTCGCATAGGTTGGCGATAGCGTTGATAAACGAAATTTTCGTGGCCAGAAAGGCGTTCGCCGCATATTTGATCATCTCCGCGCTTTGCAGGTCCGTGATGAAAATTTTCGTTTGGAGCGGTTCGTGCAGCTTCGCTATGACCTTGGCCGCCTTGTCGCTCGTCGCCCCGATCACCGCCCGCTCCATGTTCATGCAATCCGCAATCGCCGAGCCCTCGCGCAAAAATTCGGGATTGGACACGACGTCAAAATGAATCCGTTCGTTGATCCGATTGTTGGCGATAATCGTCCGCACCAGCTCGCCCGTACCGACCGGCACGGTACTTTTGTTGACAATAATTTTGTACGTGTTCAAATGCTTGCCGATCGTTTTGGCCACTTCCTTCACGTAGCGCATATCCGCTTCGCCGTTCTCCGCCATCGGCGTGCCGACGGCAATATAAATGATGTCGGAATCTTCGATGGCTTCGCCGATTTCGGAGGTGAAGAAGAGGCGCTTTTCCGCCACATTCTTCGCAACAAGCTCCTTTAAGCCCGGCTCGTAGATGGGAATCTCTCCGTTTTGCAGCATGGCGATTTTGTCCTTGTTCACATCGCAGCAGATGATGCGGTTGCCCATTTCGGCAAAGCACGTTCCCGACACCAGACCGACGTATCCCGTACCAATCACCGTTATATTGTGCATAAGCTTATTTCGCCACCTTACTGTAAAATGAAGGCTCGCTTTCGTACAGCGTCCGGATATAGTTCATCACGTCATTGCGCAAATCGTCGCGCTGCAGCGCGAAGTCCAGGGTCGCTTTGATAAAGCCGAATTTATCTCCCACGTCGTGCCGGGCCCCTTGGAAATTGTAGGCGATAACCGGCTTCTTCTCGTTCAGCCGCTTAAGCGCGTCCGTCAGCTGGATTTCGCCGCCCGCACCGGCCGGGAGACTCTCCAAAATATCGAAAATGTCCGGCGTCAAAATGTACCGGCCCATGATGGCATAGTTGGAAGGAGCCGCTTTTTTCGAAGGCTTCTCGACCAGCGTCTCCAGGAAGAACACCTCGGGCTCGATCGACGAGCCCCGGGGAGCGATGATCCCGTACTTCGACACGTCCTCGTCGCTCACTTTTTGCACGCCGACGACCGAAGCGGAATAGCGGGAATGCACGCGAATGAGCTGGCTCAGGCACGGCTCGCTCGACTGCACGATGTCGTCGCCGAGCAGGACGGCAAACGGCTCGTCGCCGACAAAGCTGCGCGCGCACCAGATGGCATGACCGAGACCCTTCGGCTCTTTTTGCCGGATATAGTGGATATTGGCCATCTCGGATATCGCTTGAATTTGCTCAAGCTCCTTGTTCTTGCCCTTTTTCGACAGCGTGTCCTCCAGCTCGAACGACTTGTCGAAGTGATCCTCGATGGCCCGCTTTCCGCGTCCGCTAATAATGAGGATATCTTCGATCCCGGAGGCAATCGCCTCTTCGATAATGTATTGAATCGTCGGCTTGTCCACAATCGGCAGCATTTCCTTCGGCTGGGCCTTGGTTGCGGGCAGGAAGCGCGTTCCCAGTCCCGCTGCCGGAATGATCGCTTTACGCAATTTCATGAGTCATACCTCCGCATACGAGTGTTTTGACGATCTCAGTCACTTTCGCTTGCTCGGCTTCGGTCAAGCTGGAGCCGGAAGGCAGGCAAATGCCCTGCTCGAACAGCGCGTCGGATACGCTGTGTCCCTCACGATGCGGATAATAGGCGCAGCCTTGGAACAGCGGTTGAAGATGCATCGGCTTCCACACCGGTCTGGACTCGATGTTCGCCTCCGCCAACGCCCGGATGATGTCCCCCGATGTCGTCCCCGTAAGCTGCGGATCGACGGTCAACGCCGTCAGCCACCGGGTCGCTTGGCCGAAGGACGCCTCGGGCATAAATTCGACGCCTTCCATGGAACCAAGCGCTTCGGCATAGGCTGCAAAGATGGCGCGCCTCGTTTCGATTCGCTCGGGAAGCTTCCGAAGCTGCCCGATGCCGATCCCGGCCAGCACGTTGCTTATCCGGTAATTGAATCCGACCTCGCTATGCTCATAATGCGGGGCCGGGTCCCGGGCTTGGGTCGCCCAATATCTGGCCTTTTCCAACGCTTCAAGGTCGTCCGACACTAGCATGCCTCCGCCGGAGGTGGTGATGATTTTGTTGCCGTTGAACGAGTAAGCTCCGAACCTGCCCAACGTTCCGCTGGCTCGTCCTTTGTACGTCGCGCCCAACGATTCGGCGGCATCTTCGACGACGGGAACGCCATAGCCGTCGCATAGTTCAAGCAGCGGGTCCATGTCTGCGCTTTGCCCGTACAGATTGACGACGATGACCGCTTTCGGAAGCTTCCCGGCCCGCTTTGCTGCGGATAGCGCGCGCTCCAGCGCTTGCGGGGACATATTCCAGCTTTCCGGCTCAGAGTCGATGAAGACCGGTTCTGCCCCTTGATACACCACCGGATTCGCGCTGGCGACGAACGTTAAGCTTGAGCAGAACACCGTATCCCCGGCGCCGACTCCGAGCAGCCGCAAAGCGAGGTGGATGGCGGCCGTACCGGAGCTGAGAGCCAACGCTCCGCCGGCTCCGACATACCCGGCCATTTCCTTCTCAAAGGCATCGACGTTGGGCCCTAACGGCGCGATCCAGTTGGTAGCGAAAGCTTGCTGCACCCATTGCTGCTCTTCTTGCCCCATATGCGGGGGAGACAGGTAAATCCTTTGATTCAGCGACATTGCGCTACGCCCTCCTCTGTGCGAGCTGATCCGGCTGATCAGCGTATTTGATTGGTTTGGCGGGTACGCCTACGGCCGTACATTGAGCCGGAATGTCGTGAACGGCAACCGCCCCCGCTCCGAGCGTGCTCCAGCCGCCGATCGTTAATCCTTCGATCACTTTCGCGCCAAGCCCGATATGCGTGCCTTCCCCTACGGTGACATCGCCGGCTAAGGCTGCGGAGGGAGAAACATGCACGAAGCTTCCGAGCGCATTCTCGTGCTCGACGATGGCGCCCGTATTGATGATGCACTGAGCGCCGATCCGGGCGCCATGGTTGATGACCGCACCCGGCATGACGACGGAACCGCCGCCAATCGTTACCCCGCTTCCGAGCGTCGCCCTCGGGTGTATCAAGACTGCATAGCGGGATTCGGGGTACCCGAGCCGCTCCATGACGGCCCGGCGGGTGCGGTTGCTGCCGATGGCAATAAATAACCGGCAGTCGTCGTCCCGCAGCAGCTCCGCCAGGTCCGCGACCGGCCCGTGAAGGATGCCGTCCTGGCTAAAGCTGTGCGTATACTTGTCGTCGCCGATCCCGGCCAGTCCATATTCCCCCTGAGCCCGCATCACATCGAGGACGACCTTTCCATGACCGCCTCCGCCGATCAGGACGAGCTTCTTCATGCTAGAATCCCTCCACCTTCCGGTTGCCCGTAAATTTACTCGTCGTGGCATGCCCCGCCTGCTGAACGCCATCGGCACGGAATACTTTTTTCACCGTCATCCATAAGATTTTCGCGTCCAGCAACAGCGACGGGTGGTCGGTGTACCAAACGTCCAGCGCGAACTTTTCTTCCCACGAGATCGCGTTTCTTCCGTTCACCTGAGCCCAGCCGGTAATGCCGGGACGGACCCAATGCCGCTTCTGCTGCTCCTCCGTATACAACGGCAAATATTCCATCAGGAGCGGCCTCGGCCCGATCAGGCTCATATCCCCGCGCAGCACGTTGAACAGCTGAGGCAGCTCGTCCATGCTTGTTTTGCGCAGCAGCTTGCCGAAGGCGGTCAGCCGTTCGGCGTCCGGCAGCAGCTCGCCCTTGCTGTCCTTGCGGTCATTCATCGTGCGGAACTTGTACACGTGGAACGGCTTGCCGTGAAGCCCGGGACGCTGCTGTCGGAACAGCACCGGCGAGCCCAGATTCAGGCGGACCAGCAGCGCGACAAGCACGAACAAAGGGACGAACGCGATGACCGCCGCCAAAGCAGCGGTGAAATCGAACACGCGCTTGATGCGCTGCACGGTTCTCCGTTTATCGGCCGTTTTTTTCTGTTCGATTTCCCCGTACATGCGGTGCAGCCGCCCAACGACCGCCTGCTCCGTAAATTCACGCTCGATCACGCTGCGCGCTTCGCTGCCGAATCGCTTCAGCAGCTCGTCGTTTGCGAGAAGCTCGTGCAAAGCGTCGGCAAACGTCTCCGGCTGCTTATAAGGGACCAAAAATCCGGTCTCGTTATGCTTCACCAGCTCCCTTGTTCCGAGCACGTCGCTGGCTGCCGCCGGCTTGGAGAAAGCCATCGCTTCCATCAAAAAGCGGGGAATTCCTTCCTTCTCGGAAGAGAGCACGACGATATCCGCCAGCTTAATCCAAGGGTAAATATAGCTCTGATGCCCGATCAGCCTCACTTCCTCTTCGAGGCCCAGCTCCATGATCTTCCTTCGGATTTCTGCTTCAAGCGGACCCTTCCCGGCCAAGACGCAGCAGAATTCATCCCCATGCTTCTCTTTTAGCAGACGCAGCGACTCCAGCAGAAAAGCATGATCTTTTACCGGCTCCAATCGGGCCGCCATCAGGATGATTTTCTTTCCTTCGGGGATGAGCGCGTCCTGCCGAAGCCGGTTCAGCTCGGCCTGATCGATGCGGTAGCGGAACTCATCCAGCCGGTTCAAATCGACGCCGTTTCCTTCGTAGTAGACCGGCTTGCCCGGCGCCAGCTCCCGCAGCTTCTCCATATCCTCGCGGTTTTGCGAGGAAAGCGCGTCGCAGAACAGCGCGCCCAGCTTCTCCAGACTGCGGTAAATGAAGCTGGTGATCCGCTTCTGTCCTTCAAAAAACGGCAGTCCGTGGCTCGTATGCAGGATGATTGGCGTTCGGGCCAGCCAGCCCGCCACCCGGCCGATCAGTCCGGCCTTCGCCGTATGCGTATGGACAATATCGAACCGCTCGCGCCGTAGCAATGACCGCATCTGACGGATCGAACGAAGATCGTCCCAAAGATGAATTTTCCGGTTCATCGGCACGAAATGGAGCTTCAGGCGGTATCGTTTCATAAACTCCTCGTCATAGCCGTCGCGAGACGAAATCAGATGAACCTCATATTCCGCCTTCTGCAGCACCGCCAGCTTGTCCGCCAAAATTTTATGGGAAATGGCGCTTGTGCAAATATGAGCTACCTTCTTCATACGGTTACCCCTCGATAATATTGGCAGTACCAATTGGTAAACGCCTTAATTCCGGTTTCGATGCCAATCTTCGGCTTGAAGCCGACCTCGCGCGCCAGCTCGTCGATGTCGGCATACGTCGCCTGCACGTCGCCGGGCTGCATCGGCTTGAATTCGACCACCGCTTCTTTGCCGAGGCATTCCTCAATCGTGCGGATGAACTTCATCAACGGAATGGGCCGGTTGTTGCCGATATTATAAATTTTATACGGCGCGTACGAGGAGGACGGGTCCGGCTCCATCCGGTTCCAGCTGTCGTTGCGCACCGGAGGGCGGAACAGCAGACGTACGATGCCTTGCACGATATCGTCGATATAAGTGAAATCGCGCATCATCTGGCCCTCGTTAAACACTTGAATCGGCTTGCCCTCCATAATCGCCTTCGTGAACGAGAAATACGCCATGTCCGGTCTTCCCCAAGGCCCGTACACCGTGAAGAACCGCAAGCCCGTCGTCGGCAATCCGTACAAATGGCTGTACGTATGGGCCATCAGCTCGTTCGCTTTTTTCGTGGCCGCATACAGGCTGACGGGATGATTAACCGCATCGTTCGCGGAGAACGGCATTTTCACATTCGCCCCGTATACCGAGCTGGAGGAAGCATAGATGAGATGCGGAATGCGATGCTTGCGGGAGCTTTCCAGCATATGCAGGAAGCCGGTAATATTGGAGTCGATGTACGCCCCCGGATTGACCATGGAATACCGCACGCCGGCTTGGGCCGCAAGATGAACGACCGCCGCAAAGTCATGGGAAGCGAACAACGCATCCAGCGACTTTTGATCGCGCAGGTCAAAGTTGTAATGAGTATAGGCGTCATACTCGAGCAATCCCTTTAACCGGTCCTCCTTCAGCCTGACGTCGTAGTAGTCGTTTAAGCAGTCTACTCCGATCACGGAGAAGCCTTCCTGAAGCAGCTTCACCGAGAGATGAAAGCCGATAAAGCCTGCCGATCCGGTGACTAAAATGTTCATCGCTGCGCCTTCCCTTCCTTCACGAATTGAGAAAACTTTTCCCAAAACTCCTGCCGTTCCTGATCCAGCTGGTCTTTCGTATAGTTCCCCGCTTTCCGATAGTTGGCTTGCGCCTGCTCGTTCATCCAGCGTGTGTCGGAGATATACCGTTCGATCAGCCGGGCCAGCTGCTTATCATTGCCGGGCTTATGCAGATACCGCGGATCGATAAGCTCCGGAATGCCTCCGGCTGTCGATCCGATGACCGGACATCCCCGGCTCATCGCCTCGACCGTCGCTCTCGGCAAGCCTTCCTGGAAGCTCGGCTGCAAGTAAAGATCCACTTGATCCAGCCACTCGAATACGGCCTCGCCGCTCTGCAGAACGCCGTCGAACCGGACATGCTCCCGCAAGCCGAATTTGGCCGCCAGCGCCTCCCACGGCTCCTTGTCGCCTCCGCCGAGCACCCGGAATTCGAAGGCCGGCAGCTTCGGCTTCACCCGGGCCAACGCCTCCAGCGCCGTCGCAATGCCTTTCGTTTTGCCGTTCAGATTGCCGATCAGCCCCAGGATCAAGGGCTTGGCTCCGGTCTCGATTTTGCGGAGACGCCGCTCCATGACCTCGGGGCACAGCTCCGGAATTTCCACATCGGAGCAGCCTTCGGTATATCCGCTCGTATTCGGATACCGGTGCTGCAAGAATTGCTTCGTCACGTAAATGGCAAACGGCGCTTCCTTCACCTGCGCTTTCGTCTTCAGCGTCGCAATGGGCGCATACGCCTTCCCTTGCAGATTGCCGTAATTCCACAGCGCATCCCAGGCGCAGGCGACCATCTCCACGGCAAAAGGCTTCTTGAGCTTCTTGGCAATCGCCACCGCTTCCGAGCCGATTTCGCTGGGGAGCCGGGCGATTACCGCATCCGACTGCGCGATCGATTCGGTCAGCACGCGCTCGATATAGCCTTTTTTCGTCAGCTTGTTTACCGGGTTGCTGAGGGAAGGCAGTACGACAAATTGCACATTTTTGCCGCTGGATAAGCTTTTATTCGCAATTTCCGTTTCCGAAGATATTTTTTTCGCCCGGGACGCCACCGTAATTTCGTCAAATACGGTCAAATACCGTTCCCACACCGAGTAGGGCAGCTTTCCGCTGGAAAAAAATTTCCCCGAATCGTTAAAGTAAAACGTATGGTCATGCGCCCATAATACCTTCATGGTCCTCGACCCTCTCAGATAGATTTAATAGGTTTTGCCGGGACTCCGCCGACAACGGTATGCGGGGGCACCGGCTTGGTCACGACCGCGCCGGCGGCCACTACCGCCCTGCTTCCGATGTCCACGCCCGCCAGAATGCGGCAGCCGCAGCCGATCCAGACGTCCGATTGAATCGTGATCGGCGCATAGTTGACCGGGTTGTCGCGAATCCGCAGAGCGTCGTCATCCCAAGCGTGCTCGAATGAAATCATCGAGGTTTGATGCGCAATCGACACGTCGTTATCGATCGTGATGCCGCCTCCCGCATCCAGATAGCACTGCTTATGTATGCTTACATTGCTGCCGATGGAGAGCTTCTCCCAATGCTTAATCTCCACAGACCGGCCGACGAAGACGTTATCGCCGCACTTCGGGATCAACCGTTTGAGAAGGCAGTAGCGCGTTGCGAGCCCCAAGGGCTCCGGCAGCAGGTCGGTCGCGTGCCACCCGCTCTTGAGCAGAGGCTTCGGCACAATCGAGAACAGCGCCGTAAGCAGGTTCAGAAATCCTTTGTAGCGATGAAATTTGTCCCTTCCTCGGATGGCAAGCCTCTCCTTTCATGGAATGCGCCGCTTTTGGCCGGAATAACCACGCGAGCGTATATGCGTTCATCATGTAGAGAATGGGCACGACAGGCACTTTTTTCCGGACCATGTTATCCCCGATCGTCCCTACCCCGTACTCCAGATTCCGCTCGGTTACGGTAACGAAGCCGACCAATACCAGCGTGCAGCCGAAGGTGAACAGCAGAACCAGGCACATCGCAAAAAACGAACGCGTCTCCTTATGGCGCAAGAACACCGTCACGGACAGCCCGAACGAAATCATCATATAGACCGCCTCCGCCGTCCGCATCACGAACTCCGAGTCCCAATTGAACGTTTTGAACGGATTCGGCGAGATGAACAGAAAGACCGTGAGCATGAACGAATTCAGAAGCCCGGTCAGCCCCACCTTCCAGAACACTATGCCCAGCGCAGCGACGAGCATGAGCAAGGCGGCCTTGAAGCTTCGGCGGAACAGAAAGTAAAAGGACAAAATATAGACGATCGAATAATCTCTGAGCATGGTCGTGTAGAACAAGACGATGATAAACAAAATGTATCTTCGGTTTAATAAAAGCCGGGTGCACAGCAGCCCCAGGAAGGCGCACGCGATGTCCTTGCCGAACACGGAGGACATATACATCAGCGCCGGACTTGCAAGCAGCCCGATAATCAGCACCGCGTTATACGTTCGTTTGCCCGGTTCCGAAAGCTCGTACGTAAAAAACCTGTCGTTCAGCCGGTACGTCATATTGCAACACAGCACGAGCAAAAAGGAATTAAACGTGATGATAACCAGCGGTTCGGCCAAATCCAGAAATTTATAAAACGGCATATACAGCAGCCCGAACACCGGATACGCCGAAGAGTTCAGCCAATTGTCCGTAATGTGCTCCGTCGCATAACGGATAAAGTCGTTTAACTGCGGATAAAACGTCACCTGCCGGAAATAGCCTCTGGCATCCGGACCGAATAAAGGGTCTGTCGTCAGGGCGTACATCCCTTTGCCGATCAGCATCACCACAAGCCCGATGTAGAGAACGGCCGGCTGGTTGGGCCACTTCAGCATGACGAAAAAGGGAAGCAGCAAAACAAAGAAAAAGACAAGTCCGACATCGAGGTCCCACTGGGTTACCCATTTGGTCGTCAGCATCAACAGGACGGCATATATCCAAGGCAGCATCGCTTGAACGATCGAATTCTCCCTTGCAGGCAGGAGTTCAACCTTCCGCTCAAGCATGGTAAATGCTCTCCAGCCGCCGGATGCTTTCGCGGATATCGTAGCCGTGCTTTTTCAAGAAACGATGCCTCGTCGGCCAATCCGGTGCGGCCGAACGGTCCAGTATTCCCCTGATCTTGTCGACCCATACCTCGGGCTTAAGCTTCAGATGCTCCACCATGCCGAACTGGAGATCGGCTTCGGCCGGCACATGCTCCGACACGAGGCTGGGCACGCCGCCGGCCTGCGCTTCGATGACGACAATGCCCAAGCCTTCGAATAGCGACGGCAGCAGGAACACATCCAAAGCGCCGATAATTTCCGGAATATCTTTGCGGGCGCCCAGGAAACGGACCTGCCCCCGGATACCCAGCGTCCCGGCAAGCCGCTCCATCTCCTCGCGTAATCGCCCGTCTCCGACAAGCACGAGCTGCGCCTCGGGGACCTCTTGAGCCAGTAAGGCGAACGTCTCCAGAAGGAAACGGTGATTCTTCTCTTCGCTGAACCGGCCGATATGTCCCACCACCGGAACCGACGGGTCGTTCACTCCGATCCGCTGCCTGAGCCCGCTCCGATCCGCAGGCAGCTGCTCGTACGGCAGCAGATTGATCGCATTGGGCAGCAGCTCCGTGCGGGTATCCTCCCAGCAGCGGGCTCCGAAGAGCGATTCGCATGCCGGTCTGGAGCAGCCGATCAGATGCGTGCTGTGCTTCAAAATCAGCGATTTCATGTACTGGCGGTACAAGGCGCGGAACAGCGTCGTCCGCGGTTCGGCATTCACCGTATGACTGTGGCACACGCGAACCGGGACGCCGATCTCCTTGGCCAGCTTCAGCACATAGCCGCTGAATTGGAAAATATGGCTGTGAATGGCGGCGTAAGGACCATTTTCTCTCACGTTATGCAGGAATCGCTCCCTGAACGGCCCAAGCCCTTTCCGGGGGTGCGGCTGCAGCAAAATTTTCCCGCCGAGCTCGCGAATCTCGCGGTCGTAGAACCCTTCGCCTTCCAGCTGGACCGCAAAATGAAATTCGAACCGCTCCCGGTCGATGTTCCTGTATATGTTCATTAACAGTGTCTCGACGCCGCCGGGATCCATTTTTCCGACAACGTGCAATATTTTCATCGCGCTCATCTTACCCTCCCGGATGACTGTATCTTTGGCTAGGATTTGCTTCCGATGCGCCCCGGCATCCATACGCCGGTTA
The DNA here is from genome assembly GCA_031180825.1 of Paenibacillus sp. Taxonomy (GTDB): domain Bacteria; phylum Bacillota; class Bacilli; order Paenibacillales; family NBRC-103111; genus Paenibacillus_G. The sequence goes on from JAPSLM010000013.1 coordinate 88,621, forward strand.
CGATCTGCATCGATTGCTTGACCTTGAACATCATGCTGAAATAGCAGAACGCCGTCGACAGCAAGTTCGCCAAGGCCGCTCCGATCATGCCGAGACCCGGAATCAGCAGCAGATTAAACGCCACATTCAGAACGGTAGATATCATCAAGATCCGGCTGGACGCGCGCTGCTGCCCGGTCATTGTCATGACCGTTCCGGATTGCCCGCAATAGGAGTGCACGAGATGGCTCAGCGACAGCAGAATAAGCGCGGTCGAGCCCGCTTTGAACTCCTCTCCGAACAAGCCCAGAATCCACTGGCCCAGCAGCAGAATGGTCAGGAACACCAGCCCGGCGAAGGCGAACCCCGATCGGCCGGACAGCGTGCATACCTTTTGCATTTGCTTCAAGTCGCCCTTGGCATACGACTCCGAAATCATCGGCGCCGCAATCATATTGATCGACGTGATCGCAAACGAAACCATCGTCGCGATCCGCACGGCCGCCGAGAAAATGCCGGACTCGCTCGTGCCGTGCATCATGCCGATCATCACGACGCTAAGCTGTCCCAGAATCAGATACATGCCCGAATTAACCATCAACGTCAGAGATTCCGACAGCCAATGCTTCGTTTGAAATTGGTGCGGATGCCCTTTCGTATGCGGCGTCAGCTTCCGGTTAAGCACCCAGGCCCCGAACAAATACGACAGCAGCATCGACCCGACAAAAATGATCATCGCTTCGAAAGCGCCGGCTCTGACATGAAATATGACCGTATAAGCATACAAAATGACGATGCAAAATACGGGACGCAGCACCTTCTCCGGCAGCTGGGCAACCAGCACTTGCTTGAGCGCGAGCAGGGAGCTTTGCCTTAACGTCGCCGTCGCCATCAAAGGAACGATCAGCAGCCCGGTCAAAAACGTGTAATAAAATTCGCCTCCGCTGTTCCTGTATATCACGTAGATGACCATTCCGCTTATTCCCATCAGCATGAGCGACACGAGCAAGGTCAGCTGGTTCGCCCGGCGCAGCAGGCCTTTGACTTCGCCCCATCGCTGATCCGCCTTGTAAGAGGACACGAACCGGACAATTGCCGTATCGAAGCCGAGGTTGGCGGGAAAAGCCACGAAGGTGATGACCGTCATGACAAAAGCGTAATAGCCGTAGCTGACGACCCCGAGCAGCCTGGCCAGCACGACCTGCATCAATACGGCAAGCCCGACGCCGGCCACATTCATCATGAACGATAGGGAGCCGCTTTTTGCGAGAATTCGGGAAACGTTCGTTTCCGTCCGATGTAACGTCGTCTGTTTCATACATACCTTCTTTTCGTTAGTATGAATCCGGAACGTCCCCGGTCCGGCTGCCGGACCGGTCAGGAAACGTTGCTGTACGTAGGCACCAGATGCTTGAGCACCTCGCGGATTTCCTGCTGTCCTTTGCCGAGCACCCGTTCCAGCTTGCGAATCTCGAATTCCAGCTCCGTCCGGTTAATATTCATCGGCTTGCCAATGAAGATCCGGTCATGCATCGTCGAGGTGATGCCTTCTTCGCTGGTTAACAGCTCCTCGTACAACTTCTCGCCTTCCCGCATGCCCGTAAATTCGATATTGATGTCGACGTTCGGCTCGAAGCCGGACAAGCGGATCAAATCGGCCGCCAGATCGTAAATCTTCACGGGCGCGCCCATGTCCAGAATGAATACCTCGCCGCCCTTGGCAAAGGCGCCCGCCTGAATGACAAGCTGAACCGCCTCCGGGATCGTCATGAAGTAGCGCACCATCTCCGGATGGGTGACCGTCACCGGACCGCCCCGCTGAATCTGCTCCTTAAAGCGGGGAATGACGCTCCCCCGGGAGCCCAGCACATTGCCGAAGCGGACGGCGACGAACTTCGTTTGGCTCTGCTTGTCCAAGCTTTGAATGAACATTTCGGCGATCCGCTTCGTCGTCCCCATCACGCTTGTCGGATTGACCGCCTTGTCCGTGGAGATTAAGACGAACCGCTCCGCCTGGAACTGATCGGCGCATTCGGCGACATTTTTCGTGCCGAATACGTTGTTCTTGACCGCTTCGGATGGATTCCTCTCCATCAACGGCACATGCTTGTGGGCCGCCGCATGGAAAACCACCTGCGGGCGATGATGGCTGAACAGCTCCTCCAGCCTCGTCCGGTCCTGCACATCGGCAATGACCGTCTCCAATTCGAGCTCCGGCGCAAGCCGCCGCATTTCCATCTCAATCGTATAAATGCTGTTTTCGCCATGTCCAAGCAGCAGCAGCTTCCGGGGGCGGAAAGGAGCGATCTGGCGGCACAGCTCCGAACCGATTGAACCGCCGGCGCCCGTCACGAGGACGATCTTATCCTCCACATAATTGGCGATGCCCTCCAAATCCGTTTTGATCGGATCCCGTCCGAGCAAGTCCTCCACCTGAACGTCGCGCACCTGATTCAAGGTCGTTTTGCCTGCGATAATCTCCTGCAGATGAGGAATAATTTTCAGGCGGGCTTTCGTTTGCTTGCAAATGTTAATAATATCCGTGATTTGCGTCTTGGACACCGAAGGCATCGCAATGATGACTTCGTCGATGCCGTGCTTTTCGACAATCGCCGGAATCTGTTCACGGCCGCCCAATACAGGGAGACCGTACACTTGCAGCTTTTGCTTATAAGGATCGTCATCGACAAAAGCAAACGGCATCGCGTCATAATTCTCGTTGCTCTTCAGCTCCTTGGCAAACAGCGTCCCGCAGCTTCCCGCTCCGACGATCAGCGCTTTTCTCGGTTCATTGCCCCCTAGCGCTTGCCGCTTGCAGCTGAACTTGTCGCAGAACACCCTCCACACGAACCTGCTTCCGCCGAGCAGCAGCAGCATCGTTTCGGCGGTATGCAGAGCTATCGTGAACGAAACCGGCTGGGCCGAAATCGCGTTCGTCGCCAAGTAAGATACCAAACCGCTGACCGCCACCGTTTTCGTCATCGAAAGCAGCTCGCCGACACTCGCGTACTGCCAGATCCGGTTGTACAGCTTGAACAGAAACATAAACGCCGTACTGGCGATGGAGGTAATCGTTCCATATAACAGCCACAGCTGCACCTGATCGGCCGGAATGGCGCTTTTATACGAGAAGTAAAATGCAAAGTAGACGCTAAGCCATACCATACCGAGATCGATCGCAACCAACATTCCCGTTCTTTTGGAATAATTCATCGTTCTTCCTCCCACAGGTTTTATTCGTTGCCGTAGTAATAATAGGCGCTGCCGGATGGCCGGGCTATCCGGTTTAGTACGACGCCCAGGAGGTTAGCCTGCACAAACTCCAGCGAATGCTTGGCTTTCTGCACCAAATCCCGTTTGACCTTCCCGGAATCGACCACGAGAATGACGCCGTCGCATTTCGCTGCGATAATTTGCGCGTCGCTGACCGCCAGCACCGGAGGCGTATCAAGCAGCACGATATCATAATGCCGCTTCAGCTCTTCGAGCAGCCCGGTCATTTTCTGCGAAGCGAGAATTTCCGACGGATTCGGAGGAATGGAGCCCGAGGTCATCACCTCCAGATTCGGAATATCCGTTGCTTTGACGGCAGTCTCCAGCGTGCATTGAGAGGTAAGCACATCCGTCAAGCCGGACCGGTTGGAAAGATGGAACGTATGATGCGCCGTCGGCCTACGCAGGTCGGCATCGATCAGCAGCACCTTCTTATTCGATTGGGCGTAGACGACAGCCAGGTTATTGATTGTCGTCGATTTCCCCTCCATCGGGCTGGAGGACGTCACCATCAAGGTTCGGCACTGCCGGTCGATGGAGGAGAATTGAATATTCGTACGCAGCGTCCGGTAAGATTCGGAGACGGGCGATTTGGGATGGCTGTGCGCGATGACGGGACGCCGCTTATCGGACTTGGACATTGGATAGTTCACCGACCTTTCGCTCGGAAGACAAAGACCCTTTACTCGTTTCCAGGTCCTGTTCTTCGATTTGAGTAATCAAAGCAAGCGTCGGCAAGCCTAAGTAGCGTCGGACATCCTCTTCCGTTTTGACCGTATCGTCCATATATTCCAGCAAAAAGGCGAGTCCGACGGAAAGCATAAGCGAAACAAGAAAACCGAGCGCGATATTCAACAGCGGGTTCGGCTTAATCGGACGGGGCTGCTTGGCCGGATCGGCCGGATTCAGCAAAATCACGTTATCGACCTTCATGATTTTTGGAATCTGGCTTTGAAACACCTGGAACACGGCATTGACAATGTTGGCCGCCTTCTCGTAGGACGAATCCTGAATCGAGATGGTGAGCACCTGGGTCTCGTTGACCGAGCTCAGCTTGATCTTGTTGATCAATTGCTCGGAGGTCATGCCGAACTCGGGATGCTCCTTCGCTACAATGTCCATGATGGCCGGGGTCTTAATAATCTCCTTGTAGGTCGTGACGAGCGAAATATTCGTATTGACGGAATTCAAGTCCAATTTCACCACTCCGCCTTGATCGGGCGATGAGTTAATAATCATTTTTGTCGAAGCTTCATACACGGGCTTCATGAAAAAATAGCTCACGATACCGGCAGCCGTACAGCTGATCGCGACGATGAGGACAATCAGCCATACACGCTTGCGCAATACGCTCATCACCGCTTTTAAATCGAAATCCATGGTCACGTTATTAGATATCCTCGCTTTCGTTTGGTTTAATGTTCCCGATTGTTCTTTATAACGAACGATTCCTCCTAAAAAAGCGCGGTAGTTGGGTGAAGAATAAGCTCTTGCGAGCCTTCGGAACCGGCTTCCAAACCTCAAAGCTCCGGTCCCTGAGCAAGGATTCCGCATTATGCTGGTAATACTTCACATAATCACCTCCGAGCATTTCACTCACGATGCCGTAGGCCCGCCGTAAATGAAAGGGGCGGCGAACGGCATCGTGCGCATCCGACGCGATAAAATGCACCAAATTTCTTCGGCAGAGCTCTAAGGCAACCGAGCGGACCCGAGGGCCGAAATAACCCGTGATGGAATGGGATGTGACTTGGGCCAGAGCACCGTACTCGATCAGCTTCGCCAGCTTGTCCGGCTGCTCCGCAATTTCTTTATTGCGTTCCGGATGGGCGATGACCGCCGTCAGGTTTCGAACCGAAAGCTCGTGAAGAATCTCCTCGACCCGTTCAGGCAGCTTGGACGACGGAAATTCGATCAAGGTGTAGGATGACCCGTTCAGAGTCAACAACCGATTGGCATATAAATCGTCAAGCCACTGCGGATGAGTATGAATCTCTTGACCGCTGCAAATCGTTAAAGGGATCTGGTGCCGTACGAGCTGCTCCTGAAAGGATGACACCGCCGTTTCGACAGTTAGTGCAGGATTCCAATAGCTGCCCTTTCGATGATGAGGCGTGGCGACGATCGTCGATATCCCTTCCCGAACGGCCAAGCGAGCGAGCTCAAGCGATTGCTCCAAGCTGGCAGGACCATCATCTAAACCATGAAGAACGTGACTATGTATGTCGATCAATGTCTGCATCCTCCTGCTTATTCCGGCTATGTAAATTATGGCACATTTTCAAAGCAAACGAAGAGGGAGCAGAGTTGGGTATTTGATTAGTTAAAAATGATTATTTTTCACGCATCGATTTAGGATTTAGAAGGTTGTTCATGTAATAAAACATACAATTCCGAAGTGATTTTAACCAATAAATGTAACGTATTTCATAAAGTTTATTAAAATTATACATTAATTTACATTCATAGTTTTTTAATGAATGAAAGCGTTTTTAATTTTCATGAAAATGGAGGAAAGCTCTTTCATTAAAAGGCGTCGCACGGATTTTTAAAAAAATGTGAACCGTCCCATTTGGGGATAACTGGAATACAAAATTTGGTCGATTTTAGGACTTTGGATTGACGGCAGGTAAAAACACCCAATAGCTTAGATAAATTGGAAAAAAATGAAGCCAAGCGTTCCTCCTGTATAAAAGAACTATGTCTGGGTCAATGAACACATTTTTCGCTACCCCTCGGACCCAGAATCAGGAAGTGCACCCAGCTCTTGAATGGCCAGATGCCCTGATTTTCGGTTTAAAGCTTGCGCCAGAAGAATAAGCCGCTCCCCAGCTCTGCCGGGATTTTTTTCTTTTAAGTCTGAAACTTCATGGATATAGGCGTAAATTTGCTTATGCTCCGGCTTTTTTCAGCAATGAATTCACGATGTCATAGCCAGACAATCCTGTCACCAATTGGCGTATCACGTTCACAGGGATCCCGGAGGCAACCTGTATCGTCTACGTTCCGAAGGGTGACGGACCTATGGATTACTGGCCGGCTACGCAAGTGTACATTTGCTCGTCAGCCGTATCGGATCGATTGAGCTTCTGCACGGCAGCATCTCCAATTTGCGTCCCAAAGCGGCAATCGCTTCGGGATTCTCCAGTCCTGATATTCCTGACGTAGCATACGACAAAATACGACTTTTCCGAGTCCTGCTCCCTCCCGAGGCTGGGACCACCCTTCTTTTGGCGCACTACAGCTTGCATAGCAGGCGCTTGCGCATCCAGCTAAGGGGATAGCAGGAATGAGCACGTCCGAAGCGGGTAGAAGTCTGCTTCAGGCGGGCCTCCTAACCCAGCGGGTCGGCAAGGAAGTCTCTCGCCAAAAACATGCTGCCGCGGATCGTTTCCAAGTTGCGGGCAAGACAAGCTGGGTAGGCAATTCGTCGGGGTGCTGCCATGCTAGGTACCCCGCCCGATCAGATAGGAGGCCTGCCCGATGTGCAGGAGAATGTTCTTCCTTGCGTTTCCTTGATCCTGACCGCCGAAGCTTGCAGTAATGACTTCACATTCCTGTATCACCTTAAGCTTCCCGGTCGCATCAATTGTTTGGGCCTCAGGCGACGATGCAGCTTTGGGTTGGCTTCATAGGCAGCTGCATCCCCGGGGGGAACGATTACCGTGGCATATTTCCAGTCGGTCCAGCTTAAATCCGCGCTTCCCGGTTTAACGGCAGCGCCCTGAGGCTAAGGCTTCAGCCAGTGATTGTCTCCGTCGCCGTATCCCACATCCCGTGCTTTTGAGGGGAACCTTCCGGCGTACGACCGCCAGAGCCATAGGCAATCTTTAAGATAGGTCGCAAGAGGTCCAGAGTATCCCGGGAAAATCATACGAAAGGTCCCGGAACGTTATTCGCTAACATTAGTGTTGCCAAAAATCGTAGGAACATCATATGAACGTGCAGCAAAACAAAATAAAATCGATTCCATTTTTTCATAATTAAGTTTTGGCTTTTCATCCAATCCTTTCAGCATCCTGATATGAAACGAAAATGCTAGCCGTTACCGGGTTTCATTCCGGATCCATCTCCGCCACTCCTCCTGTACGTGTCACGTTGCCAAAACGTGTTTCCACGTCAACAACAACTCGTTACAGACATCCCTAAATTTATTAGCATGTAATATTATTCCATTATAAAATTTTCTTTCGGCAATCTACAGCAAAAAATGCACAAAAAAAGAACCCCGATTGAGGTTCTTCTTCTGTGCTTGGCGACGTCCTACTCTCCCGGGACCCTGCGGTCCAAGTACCATCGGCGCTGGAAGGCTTAACGTTCGTGTTCGGGATGGGTACGCGTGGTTCCCTTCCGCCATCATCACCAAACGAATCTCGATGTTTCTGCCACGAAACATCTCTATTATTCAAGGCGACTTGCGCCCTGAAAACTGGATCGAAACAATGCGTTCCGATATATCTTTTATCGCTCCGTTGAATGCGTCAAAAGTCGCTCTAAAAGATATATCTTCACTGGTAATCAAACCTTAGTCGCTTCCGAAGGATTCTTCGGAAGACTTGTAGGATAAGCCCTCGACCGATTAGTATTCGTCAGCTGCACACGTTGCCGCGCTTCCACCCCGAACCTATCAACCTCGTCGTCTACAAGGGGTCTTACATACTGGGAAATCTCATCTTGAGGGGGGCTTCACGCTTAGATGCTTTCAGCGCTTATCCCTTCCGTACTTG
>JAPSLM010000004.1:0-211118 GCA_031180825.1 Paenibacillus sp.
AGTAGTATCCGCATTTTGAAAATCGTAATCAATTCCTCTGGAACAATACCCTGATATTTACAGGGCAAATCTAATTTCTCCTAGAACGAAAGCTTATATTATGGGCTTTCGAAATTCAGGATTATTTGTTATTGCCATTTCAATTCGAAATATTACTCCGTTCCTCTTGATGGTCTGCTGTTTTTCAAACCAGCCGGCAAAATGTTTCAGGTCGCTTGCGTATTCTTTTGGATTCAAATCTTCATGAGTGGTAAGAACGTGAATGAAGTCCTGCTTTTCTTTAGCAACAATCTCTTTGCGTAGATTACTGTTAAAATGTTGTTTGGAACAGAAGCAGTTCAAGAACTTACGAGTTCCGGAGCTGCTTATTTTATTGATCGTCAAAAATATAAACCAGAAAATTCAAAAGAACTCGCGATTTTGCAAAGGAAGTCAATATAACAAACGATTACTAGAGAAAACTAACAATAATTGATTGAATTTGACTATAAATGAGCAAAAATGAACTTTGAATTTCATAGGATTTTCAAGGATATGGGAGTATTTTTGCATATACCGATTCTAATTGTGGATATCGGCGTGAAGGAGGGGCTAATGGGAGCTGAGGGGGTCAGACCAAGGATGAGTCCTCATTGTTACCATGATACCCTTATAAAGAGCCTGAAAATTTGGAAAAGAAGAGGGGGATTGGTTTGAAAAAAGGGTTAGGAATCATCCTTTCGCTCCTGTTGGGTACAGTAACGGTCGCGGGATGCGGCAGCGACGGCTCACAACCGGCAGGCGGGGAAGCTCTGGCGGGAGGGAATCAAAGCGTATCAGAGTCTACGCTGGAAAAGGCAAAAAAGCAGGGGTACATCACCGTCGGCTTTGCCAATGAAAAACCGTATGCTTATGCGACTCCGGACGGAAAGCTGACCGGCGAGGCGGTAGAAGTGGCCAGAACCATACTGGCTAAGCTGGGGATTAAAGAGATGAACGGCGTATTAACGGAATTCGGATCGCTGATCCCTGGCTTGAAAGCTAAGCGTTTCGATGTGATTACTGCAGGAATGTTCGTAACTCCGGAGCGCGGTAAAGAGGTATTGTTCGCGAATCCGGAATACAGTATCGGCGAGGCGATTGCCGTTAAAAAAGGAAACCCGAAGGGGCTTCATAGCTATAAGGATATTGCCGCCAAGAAGGACGTGAAGGTGGCTGTCATGGTCGGCGCGATGGAAGAACAATATTTGATTAAATCGGGCGTCGCCAAAAATCAGATCGTAACGGTCCCCGACCAGCCCTCGGCCTTGTCGGCGCTGCAATCCGATCGCGTGGATGTCGTCACGATGACCGGTCCTTCCCTGCAGGCTACCCTGGATTCCGCGAAAGACGACAAGATCGAGCGGGTGAAAGACTTCGAGCAGCCTGTCATCGACGGCAAAAGCGTCCGGGGCTACGGGGCGGCCGCCTTCCGGAAAGGCGATGACGAATTCGTGAAGGCCTACAATGAGGAGCTTGAAAAGCTGAAAGCTTCAGGCGAGCTCCTTAACATCTTGAAGCCGTTCGGTTTCACGGAGGCGGAGCTCCCCGGCAAAATGACCTCGGCTGAACTGACGAAATGAACGACCAAGAAGGCGGTGAAGATTTTTGATTGAGCTGTTTCCGGCCTTGTGGCGGGGAACGGTCGTTACTATGGAGATTACCGTTCTTGCGACCGCTGCGGCTCTTCTGTTATCGATCGCAGCAGGCTTAGCCAGATTGTCTTCGTGCCGGACAGTCCGGTGGATTGCCGCAGTCTACGTAGAAACGTTTCGGGGGACCTCCCTGCTTGTCCAACTGTTCTGGCTATATTTCGCATTTCCGATGCTGCTGGATATTCGTATGTCCGCCATGACCGCAGCGGTGCTTGCCCTTGGCCTGAATTACGGTGCGTACGGCTCGGAGATTGTGCGCAGCTCCATTCTTGCCGTGCCTCGGGGTCAGACCGAGGCGTCCATAGCTCTTAATATGACCCCTTGGCTGCGGATGCGTCGCATTATTGGCCCGCAGGCGCTTGCCATTGCGCTGCCGTCGTTCGGCAACCTCCAGATCGAGCTTCTGAAAGGGACTTCGCTGGTATCGCTTATTACGCTCGCCGAACTGACGTATCAAGGCATGATGCTGCGCTCGTATGACATGTCGCGCACAACCCTTATTCTGGGTATGATTCTGCTCATTTACTTTGTTTTGGCACAGCTTCTGACTAGCATCATCAGGCGGTTGGAACGGCGGCTTGCAGTTGGGAGGTCGTGACAATGAAATGGAGTTGGGATTATGCCTTGAGCGTGCTGCCGAAACTGCTGGAGGTCGTGCCGATAACGGTTGGGGCGGCCCTTTCCGGGTTTCTGTTGGCCGTGCTTTTCGCCTTGCCGATCACGTTGGGAAAACGGGCCAAGTCCAAAGCGATTGCCCAGACGGTTGCCTTCCTCGCGGAGTTCGTCCGCTCTACGCCGCTTTTGATCCAACTGTTGTTTATCTTCTATGCTCTGCCGCTGTATGGAGTTTCCTTGTCGCCCTTTACCGCAGGCGTTCTGGGACTTGGCATTCATTATGCCGCTTACCTCGCCGAAGTGTACCGCGCCGGGATCGAAGCCGTACCGAAGGGTCAGTGGGAAGCGGCGAGAGCCTTGAATTTCAACCCGCGGCAAACCTGGTTTCGGCTTATCCTGCCGCAGGCGCTGCCGCCTGTGCTGCCCGTTATGGGCAATTATCTGACGGTGATGTTCAAAGAAACGCCGATTCTGTCTGCCATTACGCTAGTAGAGCTGCTGCAGACAGCCAAATCGTTAGGCTCCGCTTCCTTTCGCTATATCGAATCATTTACCTTGGTCGGCGTATTGTTTCTGCTTATGAGCTGCGTTTCCACATGGGCTCTTCGTCGGTTGGAACTGCGTTTGGCGCGTAAATAAACATTGCATGACGAATCGCGAAGGAGGTAGACGATGAGCGTACAAGAAAGAAATCTACCCTTCAGGGGGGCGGAGGCCGCATCCGATCCGATCGTGAAGTACCGTGGCATTCGAAAGTCGTACGGAAATTTGGAAGTGCTCAAGGGGATCGATCTGGACTTGTATCCGGGAGAGAAGGTCGCTGTCATCGGACCCAGCGGTTCGGGGAAAACGACGCTGGCCCGAATTCTCATGACACTGGAGCATCCGACGGAAGGAACCATTGAGGTAGACGGCGAGCATTTATGGCATCGTCAGGTTAGAGGCCGGCTCATCCGCGCGGATGAGAAGCACCTGCATCGGGTTCGCAGCTCGATAGGAATGGTGTTTCAGCATTTTCATCTATTTCCCCACATGACGATTCTTCGGAATGTAACGGAAGCGCCCGTACATGTGCTGAAAATGCCGAAGGAACAAGCCGTTGCCGAAGCGCTGGGGCTTCTGGATAAGGTCGGACTTAAGGATAAAGCGGACGCCTATCCGGCCCGGTTGTCGGGAGGCCAAAAACAGCGCGCCGCCATTGCCAGAGCGTTAATTATGAAGCCGAAGGTGATGCTGTTCGACGAGGTGACGTCCGCGCTGGACCCGGAGCTCGTAGGCGAAGTGCTGAAGGTTATTAAGGAGATTGCCGAGGACGGTTCGATGACGATGCTGCTGATCACACACGAGATGGATTTTGCGCGCGAGGTGGCGGACCGCGTTATTTTTACCGATGGCGGGCTTATTGTCGAGGAAGGGCCCCCGGCCGACATCTTTGAACGTCCTCAAAGCGAGCGGCTGCAATCATTTTTGTCGCGCTTTCGCAGCCGCTAAGAAAGGAGGGTTCTGCACGATGAATCAGGCTCTGAAGCAAGAAAAGCTTGTTTACCGACACCCCACTACCGAAGATGCAGGCGCCGTTTGGCATCTGGTGAAGAACAGCGGCCGCTTGGACCTGAACTCATCCTACCTTTATCTGCTCCTTTTTCGTTATTTTGCCGATACTTGTCTGATCGCCGAGCGGGGCGGGAAATTGCTTGGTTTCGTCACCTCGTTCGTACCGCCCGCCAACCATTCGTCGTTGTTCGTATGGCAGATCGCCGTCGCTCCGGCGGCCCGGGGGCAAGGAATTGCCACCAAGCTGCTGCAACGTTTGCCTGAGCTGCCCGCGGGGCGAACGGTCTCGCTAATGGAAGCGACGGTGTCCCCAAGCAATCATTCGTCGCGCCGGTTGTTCGAGGCTGTCGCGCGGGCAAGGGATACGACATGCGAGGTTGTCGAAGGCGGGTTTTCCGCATCGCAATTTCCCGAAGCAGGCCACGAAGACGAACTGCTTGTCCGAGTAGCGCTAAAAGCCGGAAACAACAGAAACCATTCGAAGGGGGATTAATCTATGGGCGATAAAGAGCGGGGTGAAATACATAACAAGCTGTCGGTATTTGATCGGCTGGAATCCGAGGTAAGAAGCTATTGCCGGTCGTTCCCGGTCGTCTTTCGCAAAGCTGCGGGCTGCAGCTTGTGGGATACGGAGGGCAAACCATATCTGGATTTTTTTGCAGGGGCGGGGGCGTTAAATTACGGCCATAATAACAAGCGGTTCAAGGAGAAACTGGTTCGTTATATGATGGACGACGGGATTAGCCATAGCTTGGATATGGCTACCGAAGCGAAGCAATACTTTCTGGAGCGCTTTGACAAGATCATTTTGCAGCCAAGGGAACTCGACTATAAACTGATGTTCCCCGGGCCGACGGGAACGAATGCGGTGGAAGCGGCGCTGAAAATCGCCCGCAAAGCAACGGGACGCACGAACGTCATCGGCTTCACGAATGCCTTTCATGGCATGACGCTTGGCTCTCTGGCCGTTACGGGGAATAAATTTAAGCGCCAGGGGGCAGGAGTTCCACTGCATCATGCGACGATTATGCCGTTTGACGGCTACTTGGGCGCAGATACCGACACGATAGACTATTTCGAAAATTATTTGAAGGATAGCGGATCGGGCGTTTCGCTTCCTGCGGCGATCATTGTCGAAACCCTTCAAGGAGAGGGCGGATTGAACGCGGCAAGCCGGGAATGGCTGCAAAGGCTGGAAACGTTGTGCCGGGAGTACGGCATTATTCTGATTGTCGACGATATTCAAATGGGTTGCGGGAGAACGGGACCGTTTTTCAGCTTCGAGCCTTTTGGCATTCGTCCGGACATTGTCTGCATGTCCAAATCGATCGGGGGCTTCGGGCTGCCGATGGCCTTGACGCTGCTGAAGCCCGACCTTGACCTTTGGTCGCCGGGCGAGCATAACGGAACGTTCCGCGGCAATAATCTGGCTTTCGTTTGCGCGGCCGAAGCGCTTCGCTATTGGGAGAACGACGAGTTCGAGAAATCCGTTCTGGAAAAAGGCAAATTGCTTGAAGCCGGGTTGAATGCCTTGATCGAGCGCTTTCCGGACTTGAAGGGCGAGAGACGCGGGCGAGGACTCATGCAGGGCATTGCATTTCCGGTGGAAGGCATGGCCGGGGAGGTATGCGCGGCGGCATTCCGACGAGGGCTCATTATGGAGACGTCCGGTACGGACAGCGAGGTCGCGAAAATCATGCCTCCGCTCGTCATCGATCACGATGCTCTCCAACGGGGGCTTGGCCTTCTGGGCGACAGCATCAAGGAAGTGGCGGAAGGCTGCACCCCGATCGAATTGGCGCAACCCGTAGTACAAGGAGGACAAAGAATATGATCGTTAGGCATTTGAACGATGTTATCGGCACGGAACAGGACGTGGATACGGCGACTTGGGTCAGCAGACGGCTGCTGCTGCGCAAGGACGGCGTCGGCTTCTCGCTTCACGACACGACGATCAAGGCCGGGACAGAAACGGAAATGTGGTACCGCAATCATGTGGAGGCCGTATACTGCATATCGGGCGAAGGTGAAATCGAAGTATTGGACGAAAATAAGACGTATCCTGTGACACCGGGTACTTTGTACGTGCTGGACGGACACGAGAAGCACAAGCTGCGCGGCAAAACGGAACTGCGGGTGGTATGTGTCTTTAATCCCGCCTGCACCGGGAAGGAAGTTCACGACGAAAGCGGAGCTTATCCGCTTGGCGAGCCGGATGCTTATCCTTCCCGGATTAAGGCCGAGCCGCAAATTCTCGAACGGGTCGATCCTGTGGTGTATAATAATTCGATCAACCAGTCGGTAATCCATGCGGATCAACTGCATACTTATGAACAAGACGGTTTTCTGTTCCTTGACCAATTTTTCTCTGCAGACGAAGTGGGTACGATGCGTGCGGAATTAAAGCGGATTTGGCAGGAAGCGGGCAGCGACGGCAGACCGGAGGTTATTCGCGAGCCGGATAGCGAAGAGGTTCGCTCCGTATTCGCCGTCCATCGGGATAGCGAAGTGTTTCGCCGCTTTGCCATGCATGACCGGTTGCTTGCTGTCGTAAAGCAAATCCTCGGCAGCGAAGTCTATATCCACCAATCGCGCATCAACTTTAAGCCGGGATTTACGGGGAAAGACTTTTATTGGCATTCGGATTTCGAGACGTGGCATGTGGAGGACGGAATGCCGCGAATGCGGGCGCTAAGCTGCTCAATCGCGCTGGAAGATAACTATTTCTTCAATGGCCCGCTAATGCTCATCCCGGGCTCGCATCGGCATTTCGTCTCATGTGTCGGCCAGACTCCGGACAATCACTACAAGCAATCCTTGCGCAAGCAGCAGTACGGCGTACCGGATCATGACAGCATGCGTTGGTTGACGGATCAGGGAGGCATTTCCGTTCCTGTGGGCAAAGCGGGTTCCGTGCTGTTGTTCGATTGCAATCTGATGCACGGTTCCAGCTCCAATATTTCACCGATGCCCCGCAGCAACGTGTTTCTTGTTTACAATAGTGTCGAGAACCGGCTCGTCGACCCGTTCTCCGGGAAGAAGCCCCGCCCGGAATTTATTGCAGCACGAGGATAGCTCCGGACGAAACCGGCCTTGCAAGCCGTGGGGAGAGGATGATGTAAAGTTTGTGAAGCCGCATGCCGGGCGCAGGAATAGAACGTCCTGCACCCTGTCATGCGCGGAGGAAAATGGTATAGAAACATACGCTGAATCCTGCAGCGATGCGGGAGCGGGGGAACCACAAAGGACGGTGCAACCGGCAACGAACAGGGGTGAATCTCGGTCTGACCGAGTAGGGCGACTCTCACGTCCGAATCCGACAGCTAACCTCGTAAGCGTCAAATCGAGAGGCAACAAACCGTATAATGGGACCAGTGAATTACGCTGTGTAGGGAAGCTGAGAGAAGGGTGCCTTTTCATGGAGCTTCTTTTTGTTGTCTCCGGAGGGAGGGAAAATATGAATGCAGTGCAAGGAAGCGTGCGCGCTTCGGATGAGTACATCCTGGTATCTGCTCCGAATCAATTGGGGATTCAATTTATCAGGCAAATGAGAGAAAGAGGCATTCCGTATTATGCCGTTGTGAACAATCATTACGGAAAAAAAAGACTGGAAGCGATGGGGATCAGCAAAATCATATCGGTGAACACATCGGATGAACGGACATGGCTTGCTCCGGAATTTCCAGTTCGAAAAGTTTTATTGTTCGAAGACAGCTTCACGCTGACATGCCGCTATATTATGATGTGCAGCGCTTGGAAGGCGGAACGGATTTATGTCGTGACGAAGCGGGAATTTACCAAGAAAACATATAGAGCGCTTGGGGCGAAACGGGTCATCTTCATCAACAATAATGATATTTCTTTTTTAGAGTCTTACATAACGTGCGTTCTTAAGAATGAACAGTTGTAATCACGGTACCAAGGATGGATTGAAGGATTTCGCTTGCAGAAGAGCATCAGATTCCTGATTGAAGGTAATCTGGTGCCCTTTTACTACTCTTTTTTATGCAAGGGACAGTACTTGTTCATTAATTCAATCGTTACTTCATCTTCGGCTCTTCCTCTTTCATCAAGCCCCCCAATAACTTTATCGCGGCGCTGCCCCTTTAGGTTTTGTCCAAACTTAAATTTGGCAGTTATTTCTTCAACCGAGATTCTTACGATTGAAACCGCCTTTAACTCTCCTTGATATTTCGGGTCTTCCGGAGTAATTGGAGCATAGCCCCCTTCAGGTTGAAGTTTTTCCATTAGGCCGCTTAGTACAATTGATTTTTCATGTAGGTCCTCGACAGGCTCAGCGAGTCCTCTAATATGAACAGATTTATAAAAAGCTGTTGCGGGGCAAGCTTGCCGAGCGTCGGTGAAATAAGAAGGGATAATGGCAAACTCTTTAGCAACCGCGAAAGTCACTTTTTGTGAAGCCACGATCTCATCCATTTTGGCGCCTCTCTTTGAACCATGGAAGTAAATGTGCCCATTCTGATACGTGTAGTTTAAAGGAGTAATACGCGGCCATCCGTTCTTGTCCAAGGTTCCCAGATAACCAAACGACATCTCATTTAAAAAATTTTCAATTTCCTGTTGCTCTTGAATAGAAAATTCGGCTCTTCTCATTTACAAGCCCCTTCCAAAATTTTTCTATATCATAAACGAGAGGAGTGACAATTTAAAAGATCCAATTACTATCATTTTTATTAGGCCATTCGTTGAGATTTGCGAAAAAGGTTGTGGCGCAGCCTTGCGGCCGGAAGGAGCAAGCGGAGGAAGTAAAAAACGCTTGGATGTCCAAGCGTTGCGCGGTTCTTGCCTTAGGGCGGCTCCTTATACGGAACATTGCGGCGTACGAAGGTTTTGATCAACTCGTTTAGCGGTCCCGGGGCTTTCGTAGGGATACGATGGTCGGTATTTTTTATATACACCAGCTTACTATCGGGCAATTCCCGATGCAGGAGGTCGGCATAGGGATGAAAGAGCTTGTCCTTTTCCCCATAGACAAGCAGGACGGGAAGACGGATCTTATGCAGCCGCGACGTACAATTATAGGCCAAGCTGTACCGATAATATTGTTCCGCATTCTCGGCGCTTCCTTTTCTGGCCTCCGCGAATAACTTGCGGAACAAAGAAAACTTTTTGGCTTGCCCCCATGCATTCGAAAATGCGATCATGCCGATGGCGCCCATTTTAGAAAACGTCACGCCCAAACCGATCTTGTTTCTTAACCGCCATTCGTTCACTTCCGACATTCCGCCGACGACAATACCGCCCCATGCCCGATCGGGATGCGTAAGAAGAAATTCAAGAACGACCGATCCCCCCGTAGAATAGCCGCACAAGAAGCATTTTTGAATGTTTAGCCGGTCCAGCAGCATCCTGATATCCTCAACGATCAACGGATAAGTAACCGGTTCTTGCGAAGGCCGGCTGTGGCCGTGTCCTCGGATGTCAAAGGCGATCGTGCGAAAAATCGGGGACAGCCCTTGAATTTGGTAGATGAAATTTAAGCTCGTCAATACCGGCGGATGAATAAACACAAGGGCCGTGCCTTCTCCGCGGTCGATATAATGGAGCAGACATCCGGAAATATTTGCGACAGGCATTCGTCCACGACCTTTCTCGCTTGGAAATTTTGCTCCGTCTAGTATATCCATTAAGCTGTAAAAAGCTGCGCTGAATGCTTGTCGGCGTATATGGAAAACAATAAGACACGGCTATTTTTTCAAACGGGGTCAAAATAAAGCTATATTTCACAAAGCTTCCGGCCGCAATCCGCCTGTTCGGCAGAAACGGTTGGAACGAACGTAACTTGGCAATGAAGGAGCGTGTTTTCCGATGAACATCAGCCCGCAGCATCGCGTTCAATTGCACGGCTTTAACAACCTTACAAAATCGTTATGCTTTAACATGTACGACATTTGTTATACCAAAACAAAAAAAGAACGAGAAGCTTATATTGAATATATCGATGAGCAGTACAATGCCGACCGGCTGACGAAAATTTTAAGCACCGTATCCGGGATGATCGGGGCGCATGTGTTGAATATTGCCAAACAGGATTACGTTCCCCAGGGAGCGAGCGTCACGCTGTTAGTGTCGGAGGGGCCGCCGGTGGAGGTCCCGGAAGAAACGGTCCGCGCCTCGTCCGGCGCGCTTCCCGAATCCGTCGTGATGCAATTGGACAAAAGTCATATCACGGTCCATACTTATCCCGAGTACCATCCGAACGAGGAAATCAGCACGTTCAGAGCGGATATTGAGGTGTCTACCTGCGGAGAAATTTCGCCTCTTAAAGCGTTAAATTACTTAATCCAGTCGTTTGATACGGACCTGATGATCATTGATTACCGGGTACGCGGCTTCACCA
This sequence comes from Paenibacillus sp., assembly GCA_031180825.1. GTDB lineage: Bacteria > Bacillota > Bacilli > Paenibacillales > NBRC-103111 > Paenibacillus_G. Next base: position 10,204 of record JAPSLM010000004.1, read on the forward strand.
GAGATGTAAACGGGCACAAATGGTTTATCGACCACGATATTACTTCCATCCAAAACTACATTCAAGAGGATATTATCCAATGGTTTGACATGATCGATGTGAATGTATATCAAGAAAATATATTTCACACGAAGTGCAAGCTTAAAGAGTTCGATTTGAACAACTACTTGTTCGGCTATACGAAAGACAAGTTCTCCCAAGAGGAAGCGGCGGAAATAACCCGCAGATTAAAATCGGAAATGGACGAAATTTTTTACGGAAAAAATCAAAGCGCGGTGCAGTAGCCTTCCAAACGAATGCTCCGTCGCATCCGTACCCGAACCATGGAAGAGAAGCATGACCGTTAGAAGGAACAATCATGACCAAGCGCGCACAGGGCAACCTGCGCGTGCTTTTTGTATGAGAATGCTGCTGCAGACCATGAAAAATTAGTTGGTGTGATAAATATCACATTTAAGTACATGCTAAGGATGGGTTGAATTGGAACGAAGGAGTTGTATTCATGAATCGCATTAACCTAACGCCGGATTCTCTGATCATCGGGCTCGATGTGGGCTCGACGACGGTCAAAGCGACCGTGGTGAATCCGCATAGCAAAGAGATCTTATGGGCCGACTACCAGCGGCATCACACGAAGCAGGCGGAAACAGCGCTGGACTTTCTGGTGGCGATCGGAAACGAGTTTCCGGATGTTAAGCCGGAACATATCCGCGTTTTCGCAACGGGCTCCGGGAGCGGTCCGATCGCTCCGCATATCGGGGCCAAATTCGTGCAGGAAGTCAACGCGGTTACGATGGCGGTGGAGCATCTTCACCCCGATGTGGGAAGCGTGATCGAACTCGGGGGACAAGACGCCAAGATCATCATTTTTAAGGAGAATACGGAGACCGGGAACAAACAGGCACTGACGTCGATGAATGACAAGTGCGCGTCGGGCACCGGCGCTACCATCGACAAGTGCATGATCAAGGTCGGCATGCCGATGGACGAAGTGGGCAAGCTGCACTTCGACGACAGCAAGCTGCATCATGTCGCGGCCAAATGCGGCGTATTCGCCGAAACGGATATCGTCAATCTCGTCAAAAGCGGGATTCCTTCGCCGGAAATCATGTGCTCCTTGGCGGATGCTATCGTCATGCAAAATCTTTCCGTGCTGACCCGCGGGAATACGCTTCGGCACCGTGTGCTGCTGTTGGGGGGCCCGAACACGTATTTGCCTTTCCTGCAGGAATGCTGGAGGCTCCGCATTCCGCAAACCTGGCGGGAGCGTGGATACGATTATCCGAAGGATATGCCTGTCGAGGAATTGATATTCGTTCCCGACAATTCGCAGTATTATGCGGCTTACGGCGCTGTGCTGTATGGCATGCATGAGCCGGCCGAAGCGGGCTTGTATACAGGGCTGGAAGGGCTGAAGGAATTTATCGCCCACGGCCGGAAGGCGAAGCTCGGCGAAAAAGCCGGGCCTCCTCTCGCAGCGGGCCGGAGCGAATTGGAGCAATTCCGCGAGCGATACCGGATTCCCAAATTTACCCCGGCCGCATTTCTTCCGAAGCAGAAGGTGCGCGCCGCCGTCGGTCTTGACGGCGGGTCCACCTCGTCCAAAGCGGTTCTTGTCGATGAAGAGGGTACGATTTTGCTAAAGGAATACCAGCTCTCCAAAGGCAACCCGCTGGAAGATACCAAAGAAATGCTGATGCGCATCCGCGACAAAGTGCGGGCCCAGGGGGCCGAGCTTGAGATTATCGGGTTCGGCGCGACCGGCTACGCCGCGGACGTGCTGGAAAAAACGCTGCAAGCCGATGTCAACATCGTGGAAACGGTAGCCCATATGATGAGCGCCGTTCATCAGTTTGGCGACATCGACGTGATTTGCGATATCGGCGGCCAAGACATCAAAGTGCTGTTCCTCAAAAACGGGGATATCCGCAACTTCAAGCTGTCCAATCAATGCTCCGCCGGAAACGGCATGCTGCTGCAAGCGATGGCGGATCAGTTCGGCATTCCGGTCCAGGAATATGCCGACACGGCTTTCGGTGCGGAGCTGAGTCCGAAATTTTCGTATGGGTGCGCGGTATTTTTGGATGCGGACCGGGTCAACTTTCAGAAAGAGGGCTATTCCAAGGAAGAGTTGCTGGCCGGCTTGGCCATGGTTTTGCCGAAAAACGTATGGCAGTACGTCGTGCAGGTTCCGCGTATGTCCGAATTGGGGCGGAAATTCGTGCTGCAGGGAGGAACGCAGTACAACCTGGCCGCCGTCAAGGCGCAGGTCGACTATATTAAGCAGCGGGTTCCCGATGCCGAGGTGTACGTGCATCCCCATCCCGGAGAAGCGGGCGCGATCGGGGCGGCCATGGAGACGCTGCGCGTCGTGAAACGGCGGGGGTACTCCACTTTCCTCGGCCTCGACGCAGCCATTAACCTGCGCTATGTGTCGCGTAACGACGAGTCTACGCGCTGCCATTTTTGCCCCAACCAATGCAGCCGCACGTTTATCGACTCCGAGACGCCGGACGGAAAAACCGCCCGCTATATTTCCGGTTTCAGCTGCGAAAAAGGAACGGTGGAGGACAAAGAGGCTGTCGTCAAGCTGACCCGGGAGCGTCAGGAGCTCAAGAAGCATTACCCCAATCTGGTGGACTATGAGGCGCGCCGCATGTTCCAGCATTTCTACGATGCGGAGCCGCTGCCCGAAGCCGGGCTACAGGTGGAAGACGTCCGGCTGAAACGAAGCTTGCTCGGGCTTGGCGGCATGCGCAGAACGTCTTACCGGAGGTCGTTTCACCGTTCTTCCGCCGAAGCTGCGGAAAGGCGAGGCCAAATCCGCATCGGCATTCCGAAGGTGCTGAACATTTGGTCGACCGCACCGTTTTGGCGGACCTATTTCGAAACGCTAGGCATCCAACAGCGGAACATCGTATTCAGCGACAATACAAGCGAGGAAATGTGGCAGGAAGGCGGCAAATACGGATCGATCGATCCATGCTACCCTTCCAAGGTAGCCCAGGCTCATGTGCACAACCTGTTGTTCAAGCACCATGCGAAAGCGCCGCTCGACTACATTGTGTTCCCGTGCATCACCCATATTCCGACTCACATGCAAAATGTCATGGATTCCGCCAGCTGCCCGATCGTTGCCGGAGCCCCGAACGTCATCAAGGCTGCGTTTACCAAAGAGGTGGACTTTTTTGAAACGAGAGGAGTCGTCTATCTGGACCCGGCTGTGACCTTCACCGAACCGAACATGATGAAGAAGCAGCTGTACGAGGCGTTTGCGGAGCATTTGCAGGTGACCGAGGATGAAAGCGACTTTGCCGTCGAGCAGGGCTGGAGAGCGATGGAGCTGTTTGACGAGGAAATGCAGGAGAAGGGCAAATCGATTCTGGAGCAGGTCGAGCGGGAGAACCGTCTCGCCATTCTGATGATCGGCCGGCCGTACCATTCCGATCCCGGTCTGAACCATGGCGTGCTGGAGGAATTTCAGGTGCTCGGATATCCGATCTTGTCCATGCGGTCGATTCCGAAAGACGAGGCTTGGCTGAAGCGGTTCTTCAAGGACGATCTGCAAAGCGGACGGGTGAACTATGCGCTGGAGGTAACGGACGTCTGGCCGGAAAACTTCAGTTCCAACAGTGTCCAAAAGGTATGGGCCGCCAAATTCGCCGCGCGTCACCCGAACGTGGCTGTGCTTGATCTGTCCAGCTTCAAATGCGGGCACGATGCGCCGACCTACGGGCTGATCGACTCGATTATTTCGACGGCGGGCACGCCGTTCTCCGCCTTGCACGACATCGACGCCAACAAGCCTAGCGGTTCGATTAAAATCCGCGTCAAGACTTACGCCCACAGTCTCGGACTTCATGAGGAGCGGCTGCAGGACTTGGCCCAGAAAAAAGCGGAGCTGGTGGCGCGACTGGAGCAAAAACGCGCCGAATTGATGGGCATGAAGCAAGACGGGCAGGCAGAGGTTATTTAACACCAACTACTGAATTAAAGGAGTGAATCCGATCATGGCGAACGCGGGCAAAAAGGAAAAGACCGGAGATCAGTTATCCCTTGAGGAGAGGCTGCTGCAATTTCAAAAGGAACAGGAGAAAGCGTTGGGGTTGGATCAGGCAGACCGGCATCAATGGTTCGATCCCGTACCGCGCCAATTTTTGGCCAAGGACAAAGCGTCGACGACGCTGCTGTTCGGCGGGCTGACGATGGCGCACGATTATTTGGTGGAAGGGGCCCTTAAGGGGCTTGGGTATGACGTCAAGCATCTGGATTGTCCGGATAACGAGTCGCTGCGCTTCGGCAAAGAATTCGGCAACCGCGGCCAGTGCAATCCGACGTATTTTACGGTCGGCAATCTGATTAAATATTTGCACCACCTGCGCGACGTGGAAGGAAAGTCGAAGGAGGAAATCGTCCGCAATTACCTGTTCATTACAAGCGGCTCTTGCGGCCCGTGCCGGTTCGGCACCTACGTGACGGAGTACCGGAAAGCTCTGCGCGATGCCGGGTTTGACGGCTTTCGGGTTCTCCTGTTCCAGCAGACGGACGGGCTGAAGCAGGCGACAGGCGGGGAATCGGCGCTGAAGCTGGATACGTCGTTTTTTCTGAGCTTTTTGAAAGCCGTGCTGCTGGGAGACATCTTAAACGCGCTCGCTTACCGCATCCGTCCCTATGAGTTGGAATCCGGTTCGACCGATGCCGCCCTGGAACGGTGCAAGCGGCTTATTTACGAAGCTCTGAGCGGGCGCAAACGGTTGCGGCCGGCGCTCGTCCGAAGCCGCCGGGAGCTGGAAGCCATCCTCGTGGACCGCACCCGGGTCAAACCGAAAGTGAGCATCATCGGCGAATTTTGGGCGATGACTACCGAGGGGGATGGCAATTACCAGCTGCAGCGCTTTTTGGAAGGCGAGGGCGCCGAGGTGGAAGTGCAGTCGATGACGGCCTGGATTCTGTACCTGATTTGGGAGGGGCGCTACGATACCGTCAGGCGCATGCATCTGCGAGGGGCCGATTCCGGCAAATACGGCTTGCAGGGAAAAAATCCGTTCTTGCGCTTGCGCATGCTTGGGCTCGCGGATCGCGTCCTCCGCATGATGTTCCAATCCTATGCAAAGGCGCTCGGCTTGTATGATTATCACCTGCCCGACATGGAAGAGATTGCCCGCGTCGCCCACGAGCACTATAACAACCATCTGCGGGGCGGAGAGGGCCATATGGAAGTAGGCAAGCTGATTCTGAACGTCGCGAAGCGGAAAGTCAACATGACGATTTCCGTCAAGCCGTTCGGATGCATGCCGTCCTCCGGCGTGTCCGACGGGGTCCAGTCGCTGATTACCGAGAAGTACCCCGATGCGATCTTCCTGCCCATCGAAACGACGGGCGACGGCGCGATCAACGTGTACAGCCGCATCCAGATGATGCTGTTCAAAGCCAAGCAAGCGGCGCAGAACGAGTTTGACGAAGCATTATCGAAAAAAAGGATCGCCGACGAACGTCTTCAGTACATTAAACAGTGCCGGAAATGGAACCGCCCTCTGCGGACCAGCCCTCACGTCGTCGCTTGTACGGCGGCCAATTTCCTTTACGGGATACGCGCCGGGAAGAGCGGATTTTCTTTCCGCCGCTACAAGCAGGAAATTCAAAAAGTATAATCCGCCGGTTCTTGCAGGCTCCTGCCTTGGGTCAGGGGCCTTTTCCGGTTGTTCGTTATGCAACGAATAACCTGGATAGACTTGCGACACCCTTTACAAAGGGAGGTGAACCAATCCTTGGTCTGGATCCTTGCGGCCCTCATCGTATTCATTCTTCAAATCGCAGCGGTCGTCATCTTTGAATTTTCACGTCCGTATAAAGCGGTCACCTGGATGGTTATTCTGTTTCTGTGCCCGCCGCTGGGGTTCCTGCTCTATTTTTTTGTCGGAAAAGAATACGCCTGCGAGAGTTTCATGAACCGGGAAGACCGGATGCTGCTGGAGCAAATCAAAGAACGGCTATCCGCCCGCTGCGGGTGCGACACGAAGCAGGGAAGGGGGCTCGACGTCAAGCCTAAAGACAGGGTCCAGGCGTTGCTGCAAAACGCGGCGGCTATCCCCGCTACCGCCGGCAACGAAACGACCGTGTACGCGGAAGGCACGCAGGCCTTTGAAGACATGTTGCAGGATATTGCGATGGCCCGGCGGCATATTCATATCGAATCTTACATCATTCGTGATGACCAGCTCGGGACTCGTTTTCAGCAGTTGTTGATCCGCAAGGCGCAGGAAGGGGTGAAAGTGCGGCTGTTATACGACGGGATCGGCTGCCACCGTTTGCGAAAGTCCTATATCAACCGGCTTCAGAATGCCGGCGTGGAGATCCGATGTTTCTTTCCTCTGCTGCTCTCTTTAGCCAATAGGCATATCAACTTCCGCAATCACAGGAAAATCATCGTCGTAGACGGGAAAATCGGATATTTCGGCGGTTTAAACATAGGGGATGAATATGTTGGGAAAGATTCAAAAATAGGGTATTGGCGGGATACGCATTTTCGTATCGAGGGCGAGGCCGTATTATGGATCCAGTATACGTTTTTGGCCGATTGGTTTCTTGTCAAAGGAGAGCTGCTGACCGATCCGGATTACTACCCGGTTCAGGACAAGAAGGGGAACGATCGGATGCAAATCGTCAAAAGCGGACCGGACGAAACAAGTATGCTGGAACTTATTTTTTCCTGCATCGTTTCGGCCAAGAAAAGAATTTATATCGCAACGCCGTACTTTGTACCGGACCCCGGCATATTATTTGCGCTGAAAACAGCCGCTGCCGGCACAGTTGACGTTCGTATCATCTTGCCGGCCGTCCCCGATCACCGAATCGTGTATTGGGCCTCGTTGTCCTACGTCAAAGAGTTGCTGCATTCGGGGGTCCGCTTTTATTTCTATGAGAAAGGATTCATCCATGCGAAGGTCGTTATAGCCGATGATTTGGCGTGCTCCGGCTCGGCAAACATGGACATCCGCAGCTTTTGCAGTCAATTTGAACTGGGAGCTGTCTTCTTTGACGGGAAAGTCGTGGACCGTTTGGTTTGCGATTTTGTCAGGGATCTGAGTGCGAGCAGGGAAATCCTGCTGCCGCAGTTTGAAAGCCGGTCGAAATTCCAGAGATGCAAAGAAGCGTTCGCCCGCTTGCTCTCTCCCTTGTTTTAGGGGGCGTGAAGGAGGAAGGCAAGAGCCGTCCTCCTCGTGCTTCAAAATAACGGCGAGATCGCCCGGGCAAGAGACTCTTTTATTTTTTGGAGATAGTGCCGTTTACGGAATTCCCCGAGCAAGATCTCCGAACTTGCCTGCAAATCCCGCAAGAAATCTTCCTCGAAGCGATCCACGACCTTTCGGTCAAAAAAAACGGCATGGACTTCGAATTGGTCATAAAAGCTTCGCATATCCATATTGGCCGTGCCACAGCAAGCCAAGTCATCGACAATCATCACTTTTGCATGAATGAACCCTTTGCCATACTGAAAAAAATGAACTCCCGCCTCAAGCAGTTCCTGGACAAAGGATAAAGTCGCCCATTGCACAATTTTCGAGTCGGAAACCGCCGGAATAATGATGCGAACGTCGACGCCGCTCGCCGCCGCAGTCTTTAACGCCATCAAGATGCTCGGGTCGGGAATAAAATAAGGCGTCTCAATATAGATCCGTTCCCTTGCCGAAACGATGCAAGAGAAAAACACCTCCAGCATCGTAGCTCTATGCCCATCCGGGCCGCTTTTAATAATTTGCACCGTCTCGTTCCCCGGTGAACCAGACATTGGAAAATAGTTGGATCCGGTTAATGCTGCTCCTTTGACAAAGAACCAATCGGTAACAAAGGTATACTGAAGCCACAGCACCGCATCGCCTTGCACCTTTAGATGAGTGTCGCGCCAAAATCCAAGGTTTGAGTCTCTCCCTAAATATTCGTCCCCGATATTCAAGCCGCCGAAGAAGCAGGTTTTTCCGTCGACGACTACTATTTTTCTATGATTGCGGTAGTTAAGGCGCCTGTCGATGAATGCGCTCCATGGGGGAGAAAAGCATCCCGTTTCGACGCCGGAGTCATGCAGCTCCGTCAAATAATCCTCATTCAGTTGATGGCTGCCGAACCCGTCATAAAGAAGGCGTACCTTGACCCCTTGTTTCGCTTTTTGAATCATTACTTGCTGAAAGCGAGTGCCGATATGGTCAGCGCGGACGATGTAAAACTCAATATGGATATGGTCCTTGGCCGCGCTCATCGCTTCCAGCATGGCTTCAAAGGCGTGAGCGCCATCAGGGAAAACGATTGTCTCGTTATGAACGGTAATTGGGGCGGACGGCAGGTTTTGGAGTAACGCAAGCAGACGTTTTTGATGAAAAATACAATTTTTTAGAGACTTTTCCGATGCCCGCTTCCTGAAATAAGCCAACGAGTCCGTCTTGATTTGCTCCAAGCTTATATTGGTGTATTGCGGCCGGGAGGAATATTTTTTTGCGATAAAAAAATATAACAGGAACCCGATGAGCGGGAATATAAACTGAATGATTGTCCATGCAATCACTTTATGAGGACGATAATGTTCGATGATGACAATCAGTGCAATCTGAATGATGAATACTAGCAGTAATCCTACCATGATCCACAGCAAATTTTTAGCCTGCCTTATCGAAATAAGTTGAATAAAAGTATTTTCCCAAAAACTTGTTAAAAAAATACATCACTCCGGGCCGCCGAAGCAACTCATGCAGTTAGGAGTAAGAGAGGCATGCTGCATCTGCGGCATGCCTCTTAATTGATTCGGAAGTCACAGACTTGCATGTAAAGAAATGGAAGAAGATGCATTCATTTATAAACGTTCGAAAACCTTGATATTGTTGGAAATCAGTCCTCCAGTCTCAAATAATAGTGCAGGAACGTGTCGTCCCGCACATAGCCCATCGCTTCGTACAGACGCTGCGCCGTAACATTGTCGATGGCCGTGGACAGTTGCAGGCCTTTGGCCTGTGTGGCGCGGGCGTAGGCCTCGGCAGCCTTCATCAGCGCTTGACCGACGCCCTGCTTGCGGGCGTCCGGATGGACGAACAAATCGTTCAGCGTCCATACGCGCTTGGCCGCAATGGAGGAAAGCGTCGGGTACAGCTGGGTAAACCCGATCGGCCGGCTTCGGTCCTCGGTATAGGCGAAGAAGATGACGGACTGCTGCCGCTCCAGATTGTCACGCAGAAAGCGCCGGGCCCTTTCCAAGTCGGAGGGCTGTCTGTAAAACTGACGGTACGCGTCAAACAACGGCACGAGCGCCTCAATATCTCCGGTCTCGGCTTGACGAACGTTCAAGGAATGGGACGGGTTCATCGTATCGTACTCTCCTTCCGGGTACCGCCGCAGCTGCAGGCGGTTCCTAAATATTCGACATCGTACCTCGATTAGTGGCAATAGAAAAGGGCCAATCAAGTGATTTTTTATTGAGCCATTTCCGCAGAAATGCGCGAAAGAGGAAACCCGGGCGGGCTGTGAAGCGGCTGCGGAATGGTATCGGAACCGACGGTTTTGCGAGCTTGCGAGGCTTTCCTGCAAATCGTCGGGGGAACCGCGGGCACAAGGAGCCCGGCCGTTTCTTTTTGGCTCATTGTCATCGAAGCTTTCGATTCGGTCTGTGTATGATTGACAATTGAAAATATACAATTTAGAGTTAGTTTATTAGACCATTTTTGGAAACGGATCTTTCCGGCCAGAAAAGGAGGCCATCCGAAATGCATTTCCACGTCGCTTACCACGCTTGCCTCGAACGTTACCCGACCAAGCTTCTGGCGCTCTATCATGCGCTGCACGACGGGATAACCGGAGGCGTTCTTGCCTACGGGCTGCGGCTTCCGTCCACCCGGGAGCTGGCCGGGCTGTACGGGCTCTCCCGCGGTACGGTCAATCAGGTATACGAGATGCTGGCCTCCGAAGGCTATCTGCAATGCCGCATCGGAAGCGGTACCTACGTCGTTTTCCGCAAGGAGGAGCAGGGCGGCACGGGCACGGCCCGTCCGGAGGCGTCGTACCGCTTGACGGCTTGGGGAAGGCGGCTCGAATCGGCTTCGCCCCGCGGCCGCATGGTTCCGCGGCTGTCCGTCGATTTCGACTGCTTCGCGCCGGACCTTGACGCTTTTCCCCGCGAGGCGTGGAACCGCTGCCTGTACGCCGCGGTGCGCGAGCTGACCGCCTCCGGCGCGGGCCGGGGGGACTGCCCGCCGCAAGGCTACGGGCCGCTGCGCGAAGGCATCGCCCGCTATTTGCGCCGTGCCCGCGGCATCGCCGTAGAGGCCGGGCATATCGCCGTCACGTGCGGCTCGATGCAGGCGCTTGCGCTGCTCGCGCAGCTGCTGGTCGAACCGGGCGAGCCGGCTGTCGCCGAGACGCCGGGCTATGCGGGCATCCGCCGGGCCATCCGGGCCGCCGGGGGACGGTGCATCGACGCGGAGGTCGATGCCCAGGGCATCGTGCCCGCGGACTGGGAGGCGCGGGCGCTGTTCGTGACGCCGACGCGGCAGTTTCCGACGGGGGCGGTGCTGAGCCTGGCGCGGCGGCAGGCGCTGCTGCGGTGGGCGTACGAGCGCGAGGCCGTCATCGTCGAGGACGATTACGACAGCGAGTTCCGCCACCGGGGCAAAAGCCTGGAGCCGCTCAAGACGCTTGACCGCGAGGAGCGGGTCGTCTACGTCGGCAGCTTTACCAAGACGCTGCTTCCCGATGTCCGCATCGGCTATGCGGTGCTGCCGCCTTCGCTCGCGCAGCCGTTCGTCCGTGCCCAGGCGCTTTATGAGCCGCACCCGGCCAACCTGCTGGAGCAAAAGGCGCTGGCCGCTTTTATGGCTTCCGGGGAGTACGAGCGGCATTTGCGGCGGATGAAGCGGATCTACAGCCGCAAGTTTGCGATGTTCATGCAGCTGCTTACGGGCGAATTATCGGATCGGTTCCAGTTTGTCGAGAGCGATGCGGGACTTCATATTTTCGGCTGGTGGCTGGGGAGGGAAGACGAGTATTTGGCCTACCGCGCCGCCTGCGAGGCCCGCGGCGTCCGTTGGTCGGAAGCGCGGGTAGAGACGGAAGCGGGAGTAAGGTATGGAGCGTCCTTCAATTTTCCGCATTTGTCCGAGGACCAGCTCAGGCAGGGCGTGGAACGGATGAAGGAGGCCTAAGCGAGGGGGCTGGTTGACTCGGGAAAAGCCGCCGCCTAAGTCTCGGCGCCTTTCTTAAAACCCGTCGACGTTCGCGAGCGGGTTCTGGGGCTGTAGGCAGGTCTTTTGTCTCCGGCAGTTTGTAGCGCCCAACTATACACCACACCAAAACCAAAATATCGCCATAAGCAGTAAACGACAAAAAAGCTGTTTCGGAGAATCGAAATCCGAGAACAGCTTTTTCTATTGGCAACGCGTTACTCCGCTTCTTGCGCCCATTGCTTCAGCGTGCGGTCGCTCGGCAGGAAGAATGTCAGCAGGCCGATGAGCGGCAGGAAGCTGACCAGTTGCATGACGAGCGGCAGATGGAAGGTATCGATCAGGCTGCCGAGTCCTACGGCGCCGAGCGCTCCGAGTCCGAAGGCAAGGCCCGTGATCAGGCCGGATACGGTGCCGACCTTGCCCGGCATCAGCTCCTGCGCGTAAACGACGGTGACGGAGAAGCTTGACAGGATAATAAAGCCGTTCACCAGCATGATGACGTAAGTCCAGAACGCGTTGGCGTAAGGCAGCGCCAGAGCCAGCGGGGCCGCGCCGAGCATCGCCAAAAAAATGACGTTCCGGCGTCCGATCTTGTCGGACAGCGGGCCGCCCATGAACGTGCCGAGCGCTCCCGCGGCGGCGAACAGGAAAATGTACATCTGCGCGCGCTCCAGACTGATGCCGAATTTGTCCATTAGGAAGAACGGATAATAAATCGTAATGCCCGCATGGTACCAGGACCGGGCAAATACGAGAAAGATCAGCATGCCGACGGCAAACGCGATCTGCCTCTTGCGGGCCGGGCTCATGGCGCGGGAGCCGTTTTTCCGGGCCTGCGGCGGGTTAGCCGCGATATACCCCCGATACCAGCGGGAGATGTACAGCTGAACGAGAACGCCCGCCCCGGCCACGGCCGTAAACCATAAGGCGCCCAGCTGCCCCAGCGGTGCGAACACGAGCGCCGTCATGACCGATGCGAGCGATTGCCCGGAGTTGCCGCCCACTTGAAAGATCGATTGGGCCAGGCCGCGGCGGGAACCTCCGGCCATGTAAGCGACGCGCGAGCCTTCCGGGTGAAAGATGGCGGAGCCGATGCCCATCAGCAGAACGGACAGCAGAATGAGCCCGTAATTCGGCGCAAGCGACAGCCCCAAGACGCCGAGAAAGGTAAAGCCCATGCCGATCGGCAGCATATACGGCATCGGCCTGCGGTCGGAATACAAGCCGACAACCGGCTGCATGACCGAAGCGGTCATATTCAAGGCGAATACGATGACGCCGGATTGCATGTAGCTAAGACTCATCTTGTCCTTGAGAATCGGCAGGATCGCCGGGATCACCGCTTGGATCGTATCGTTAAACAGATGCACCAGACTGATGGCGAGCAGAATGCGAAACACAGTCGGCTTGACATCCGTCCGTACAGCCTGTGGAACCGCGGAAGCCGGACCGGTTTGGACTTTCATGAGAAACGACTCCTTCCGTCTGTCTGTAGCAGCTAATCCCGGCGCTTAAACGTTCCGAGCGCTTCTCCCATCTTTACCCTGCTTCCGACTTCCAGAGCGGTCCGGGGTTCGAACGTGCCGTTCTCCATCAGCAGGACGACGGTCGAGCCGAATTCGAAGTATGCCAGCTCGTCGCCGCGCTCCAGCCGGTCCGGCAGCGGGACGACATATTGAATGCTGCTGACGTTCAGCGCGCCGACCTTGACCACGGCGATTTCCCCCGCTTCGTGCTGCATGTAGGTGATAAGCCGTTCGTTGCGGCTGAGCACGCGGCGCATGTGCCGGAGACCGAATTCGTTGACCGGATACACCTTGCCGGGGACATGCTCCTTCTCAAGAATGTCGCCCGTGACGGGCGAATGAATCCGGTGGTAGTCGGTCGGGCTCAAGTAGAGCACGCAATAGTAGCCGTTCGTATAATTGATCATCCGGGGGCTTTCATTGAGCAGCTCCTGGATGGTATAGTCCTGTCCCTTGACACTGACGATCAGTCCTTCCCGAATCGGCCCGATGCCGGTAATCATCGCATCCACCGGGCTGACCAGCGTATCCGGCGTCGCGTCGATCGGACGAAGTCCGCTTTTAAGCCGGCGGGAAAAAAACTCGTTCAGCGACCCGTATTCGTGAACCGCTTTTTCCGCGTCCTCCACACGGATGCCGTACGTTTTCGCGAAGCGGGGAATCAGCCCTCGGCTGGCACGGGATTTGGCGAAAGCTCCTGTCAGCCTCGACACCGATTTACGGGAGGAGAGCTCGGTCAGCAGCCGAAAAAACGAAATCTTCATAGGGATATGGTTCACCTGTTCCTTTTATTATGGAAATGCGGTACAACGCTTATCTTGACATAGAACAAAAGACAAAGCAACCGCCAAACGGCTCCGAAAAAGCAAGAAAAGCTCCCGAAGGAGCCTTCCGTTCAGACGGTCCGGACCGATTAAGCTTCGATCGAAAAAACTTTCGTTGCGGCGCGGTTACGATTGCTCGAAGCGCAGGCCGCACTTCTTGAAATCGCCGCAGGTCAGACACGTCGCCAAATTAACCAAAATCGGGGTGTTTGACCCGGAATATTTAATGCAGTAGACGGGAGTTCGGTGCAGCGGATCGGGCGAGATCATGACGCAATAAGAACAATGCTTCACCATATCGGTCGTGATCGACTCCGTCCCTAGCTGCGATCGAAGCAGTTCGTCCATATATAAGGCTCCTTTCCTCCGTTAAAGACAGCGCTTCCATCGCTTGCGCACTGCATAGCGTCCGCAGGCGCGCACAGGTTCCGGGTAGTACCAAGTATCCTTTATTTTAGCAGAATCCGACAAGGAAGGCCATAGTTCGGAGCCGTTTCCTAGATTCCCTTCAAATTTCGACATGAAGATGGTGCGAAAGGGCTAAATTCGGGACCGCTTCCCGGGCTGCCGTCAGCCTTGCTTCGGAAATGAGCAAAAGTTTTTGTTATTGACAATTTGGTGAACCGTGGTAATATAGGTGTGTCACTAGGGGAGCCGCTTGGGCTGAGATTGGATCGATAGATCCTAGACCCTCTGAACCTGATCTGGTTGATACCAGCGTAGGGAAGTGGAGAGCGTCAGCACGCTTGCATCTAACATGTGCTTACAAGAGCCGCTTCCGTTTTATACGGGGGCGGCTTTTTTAGTTCATGCGGAGCTTCCCGCAACGGGCGGCTTCGCGTCGACCTGGATAAACGCGCCTTGTCCTTGGAAGACAAGAGGAGGCGCGGCCGTTTATCTTGGCGTGACCCGCTCGGGCAGACCGACGTTGCTGTGTCCCGGACAACACTTTTAATCTTCGAAGGAGAGGAAACAGATGAAAAAAGGCTTGAAGCTGGCCGACATTCTGGTCACCGTCGTTATCGCCGTCGTCTTCGGCATTATTTACCGGATATGGGGAGACGTGTACAATCTGGCGTCGGTGCCGGGCATTCAATTGGAGCAATTCGTATACGGCATGTGGTTCATGGCGTCGACCGTCGCTTTCTTGATCATCCGCAAGCCGGGCGTCGCCTTTCTGGCGGAAGTGGCCGCAGCGCTGGCGGAAATGCTGCTCGGCTCCCAGTTCTCCGTCGGTTCGCTGACCTACGGCATCGCGCAGGGGCTGTGCGCGGAGCTTGTCTTCGCGGCGTTCGGCTACAAGCGCTTTACCGCGGTCGTTGCCGGTCTGGCCGGCATGGCGTCCGGCGCGGGAGCGCTCGTGTTCGACTATTTCAAGAGCTACTTGACCGAGCTGCAGCCGTGGAACCTCTCTTTGTATATCGTACTGCGATTTGTCGGCTCGTTCCTGATTACCGGTCCGCTGGCTTACGCTCTGGTCAAAGCGCTGGAGAAGACCGGCGTCACGCAGCTTGTCCGCCCGGCAAGCCTTGACGATTATAAGGCGCTGGACCGGAAATGAGCGGCGCGGACCAGATCGCCCACGTATCGGGGCTGCGCTTGAAATTTCCCGGCAGCCCGTCGCTGCTTTTCGACGGCTTGAGCTTCGGCGCCGACGCCGGGCAGAAGGTGCTGCTGCTCGGGCCGAGCGGCTGCGGCAAATCGACGCTGCTGCAGGTGCTTAGCGGCCTGATTCCGCAAGCGGTCGACGTGCCGGTCAAATATGACGGCATCGGCATTCCGCCGTCCTGGGGCTATTTGTTCCAAGACCCCGACGCGCAGTTCTGCATGCCGTATGTGGACGAAGAGATCGCGTTCGTGCTCGAAAATCTTCAGGTGCCGCGCGAGCAAATGCAGCAGCGCATTCGGGACTGTCTGGAGCAGGTGGGCCTGCGGCTTGAGGAGCTGCATACCCCGATCGCCGCGCTGTCGGGGGGCATGAAGCAGCGGCTGGCCATCGCTTCGCTCCTCGCGCTGGAGCCGGCCGTCTGGTTTCTCGACGAACCGACATCGCTGCTCGACCCGGAGGGCACGACCGAAGTATGGGAGACCGTCAGACGGGTTACCCGGGACAAGACGGTGCTTATCGTGGAGCATAAGATCGACGAGATCGTCGATTTCGTCGACCGGGTCGTGCTCTTTGACGCGCAGGCGCGCATTATGGCCGATGGAGAGCCTGGCGCGGTATTCAGCTCGCATCGTCGCGAGCTTCACGAGTACGGCATCTGGTACCCCGGCGTATGGGAGGACTACGACCGCCGCAATGCCGCCGCGCGCCGGGAGCGGATACAGCCCGCGGCGTCGAAGGGGCCGCTGCTCCGGCTGGAGCGCTTCGCCGGCTATTACGGGCCGGTGAAAAAAATCGAGGCGCCGGCGGCCGAATTGAACGCCGGCGACTGGATCGCCGTCGTCGGCGAGAACGGCGCGGGCAAAAGCACGCTGCTCCAATCGCTGATGCAGCTGCTGCGGACGGAAGGAAGCTACGAGCTAGGCGGCCGTACGGTCCGGGATTTCGACGATGTCGCCGACATGGCGGCTTACGTCTTTCAAAATCCGGAAATGCAGTTTGTCGCCCACACCGTTTATGACGAAGTGGCGTTCAATTTCCGCCGGGACGGCGACCCGGAACCGGCGGTCCGCGCGAAGACGGAGGAGCTGCTGGCGTGGTTCGGCCTTGGGGGCCACCGCAGCCTGCATCCGTACCAGCTCTCGCTGGGACAAAAGCGCCGGCTGAGCGTAGCGGCCGCCACCGTCAAAGCGCAGCGGCTTCTGCTGCTGGACGAGCCGACCTTCGGCCAGGACGCGGCCAATACGTTCGCGCTGCTGGAGAAGCTGGAAGCGTGGCGGCGGGAAGGAACGGCCCTTGTCATGGTGACGCACGACCCGGACATTGTAAGCCGCTTCGCCACCCGGGTATGGGAGGTGCGGCAAGGCGTCCTCGCCGCAGATTTGAGCCCGGAAGCGTACGCGGTGCGGCGGGCGACATTCGAAGAGGTAGGGAGTTGACGAGACGTGCCGTTGGCCTGGTCCTATCGGGAAACATGGCTGCACCGCGTCAATCCGAGCTTTAAGCTGCTCGTATCGGTAAGCCTGTTCCTGCTTGTTCTGTTCACCCACGATATCAACGTGCTTACCAATATCACGTGGATGTATCTGGCGCTGCTTTTTGCCGCCGCCGGACACCCGTGGCGCAGACTTCTGCTGCTGTCCCTGCCGTTTGCGCTCATGTTCGTTTCCTCCTCCACCTCGATGGTGTTTTTCGGCAAGGGAGAGACGACGTGGGTGCGCTGGGGACTCGTGCATATCACGGAGGAAAGCTTCTTCCGCGGGATGCAAATCGGGCTGAAAACCGTAAATGCGGCGCTGATCGGGCTGCTGTTCGGCTTGACCACCAGTCCGGTCGGCTTGTTTTACTCGCTGATGCAGCAGTGCCGGCTTCCGGCGAAATACGCCTACAGCTTCATGGCCGCTTTGCGGCTCATGCCGATGGTGGCGGCCGAATACCGCACGCTGCAGATGGCGCTCAAGGTGCGCGGAGTCAAGACGAGAAAGGGCGCCCGCGGCTGGATCGATACGCTGAAGCGGCATTCGATTCCGCTGCTGGCGCAGAGCATCCGCCGCGCGCAGCGGATCGCGGTGGCGATGGAAGCGAAGCGGTTCTCGTCCGCCGCGAAGCGCACGTATTATTACCGCATCGGATGGTCGGGCAGCGACGGCCTGCTGCTGGCCGTCACGCTCGCGGCCTGGGCCGCCGCTTTGCTGCTCGGCTGGCAGTTTCCGTATTTTCCGGTCGGCGACGTACGGTAAACGTACGCCGATGGGATAGCTCATCCAATATCAAGGAGGCAGATTGATTATGAAATTTTCCGAACAAGTGCGTCAAGCGGCGGATGCAAGCTGGCAGGCCAGCTTCGAGCACCCGTTCGTCAAAGGAATCGGCGATGGAACGCTGCCGCTCGATTGCTTCCGGCATTACGTGCTGAACGACGCGTATTATTTGTCCCAGTTCGCCCGGGTACAGGCGCTCGGCGCAGCCAAAGCGAACGATTTGGCTACCGTTAACCGCATGGCGCATCACGCGCAGGGCACCTATGAGGCGGAGCTGTCCTTGCATGAGAAATTCAGCAAGCTGCTCGGCGTTACCGAGGAAGAAAAAGCGGCGTTCGAGCCCGCGCCCACTTCGTATGCCTATACTTCGCATATGATCCGTGCGGCGTATACGGGCCAGCTTGGCGACATTATCGCGGCTATCCTGCCGTGCTATTGGCTGTATTACGAGATCGGCGAACGGCTCGCGGGCTGTACGCCGGAAGAGCCGATCTACCGCGAATGGATCGCGGCCTACGGCGGCGATTGGTTCCGGGTGCTCGTCGAGGAGCAGATCGCCCGGCTGGACGAGCTGGCGGAGCAGGCGACGGCTCAGGACCGGGAGCGGATGCAGAATCATTTCATTCTCAGCAGCCGGTACGAGTATATGTTCTGGGACATGGCTTACCGCAAGGAGACATGGCCGGTTTTATAAGGCTTTATCGCAAAAGAGGCGCACGCCGGGAATACGGCTGTGCGCCTTTTGTCGTGCCGGCCTCATTCAACCGACTTCCGGATTTCATGAAGCATATAGCTGGCGAAATCCGATAACAGCCGCTTGTCCGGCTCCGTGCCCTCCGCTCTGCCGCCGTACCGCTCCAAGCTCCGGCGAACAGTCTCCTCGTATCCGGGGGGCAGCATTTTCAAGCCCCATTCTCCGCCCTCGCGTTTCGAAGAAACGACGCCTTCCTTGAGATAATATAGGACTCTGCACAAATTCAGGACGTAATACTCGGGCGTCTCCAGGATGCCTTGGAGCGCGTCCTCCACATCGTAAAGAATGGATTTCACGTAGAACCGCTTGTCGATGGGCCGCATCATCTCGCGCAGCGGCTTTCCGTAGAGAGCGGCACCCCGATGATAAGCGACGACAAGGTGTGCCGCCAAGTCCGGATCTTCCCGTCCTCCGCAAATATAGTTTTCGTCCGTCCGATACTTGTCCCTGTGCAGGGGGGAATAATGAAATTCAAAAGGCGTAGGATAGACGAACTCGTTAAGACTGCTTTCCAGGACGACGCTCAGTTCGATTCCGCCTTCGTTCGGCAGCTCGTCGTCGATGACAAGAAGCCGTTTGGCGATCCGGCTGGCCGTTTGCAACGTCAGCTTGCGTCTGACAACGACCAGCAGGTCGATATCGCTTGTCTCCGGATTAAAGCATCCCATGGCCAAAGAGCCGTGCAAATAAATACCCGCCAGGTTATCGTTCAGCTCTTCTTTAAACAGGCTTGCGATGCTCTCCAATACCGACGAAACGGGCATGCAACCCCTCCTTTACATAATCGTTCGCCCCTCGGCGCCATTTTGCCTTGCGGGTAGCCGGTTCGCTTTTTCGGTACTAATTGCTCCCGGTCAAGTCATAGGATAGGTTGACAACGTCTTGGAGGGATGGCCATGAAATATTCCCCGATGACCGCTTGGGACGAACACCGGTTCTGGCTTGAGATATTGGAGGATCACGCCTATTTCATGCGCGATTATTTATCCCCGGCCGAAGGGCAGTGGGTAGACACGGCGCAGCAATATATTGAAGCGTTCCGCGGATTGCGCGAGCGCTTGTACGCCGTCGGCCGGGACTTGCCTTACGAATCTGCCGAAATGGCGGAGTTCGCCAAGGCCAGCTATTCGGTAGCCGTCGGCTATTTTCAATTCGAGGGGCATATGCAGCATTTGCGGGTTCAAAACCGTGTCAATTTAAACCTGTCGCCTACGTTTCTGAACGGGACGCTGAACGAGAACCAGGAATACCTGCGGCTTCTCTTGTATGCCGTCCGGGCGGAGCGGCCTCCGGAGCTATCGCTGGTCGCCTTGATGGACCTGTGGCTGGAGGATCAGCTCGGGCATGCCGTGCTGGCCCGCAACGCCTTGGATCCGGCCGAAATTCCCCTATCCTTGAGGGTACAGCAAGTCGAGCGGGAATTTCAAGCGCATATCGTCAAAAACCACGCCATCAAAGGCTATTTGCGGTTTACTCCGCCGCTTTTTCCGCTGCAGCGGTTGTTTGCCAGGCAAGTATCCGAGTCCGTCGTCGTTTTCTATCATCTGGTCGAGCATATTCTCGACCTGTACCGGAATTCTCAGCTTTTAAACCGGGTGACGCAGCGGTTCTTGGAGCATCATCTTCCGGAGACATGTTACTTTTTGCGCAAGCTGGCGAACTTTAATGTCGCCATCTTCGAGATCCCGGATTGCCCGTTGACGAAGCAGACCATCCGGTAGTCTACATCGCGACACCGGAGCTTTTGATGGTAACCTTCGGCATTACGCGAACCTTGGCTTCGGCTAACGCCTGACCCCAATCGTTCTCCACCTTTTTCCAAAACCCATAGTGAAAGGCTTTGGCATATACGCCCAATCCGATCGGATCGATGCGGTGCTTCTGAATTTTCGCGATCAACGCGTCGCACTTTTTTTGCAGCTCCTGTTCGAGAGCTTGCTCCAACCGCTTCTTATCTTTCTCAAGGTCGTACTCGAACAGCCGTTCCGTCATATTCATATCAATGTCCATTCGAATATCGAAGGCAAACCGGTTATTCTCATGCCTGGTCTTGATGTCGTACTTCGTATGTCCGATTTCCAGGCTGATGTAGGCCATTTGCTGCTCCGCCTTTATTTTTTGGGGCGGAACGTGCAGCGTGAAAGGGAACGGCTGTCCCTTTCTTTGCTGCAAAAGCATTAATAGCGCGCTCTCCTCGTTGTTCAGCGAGGTAACGTACGTTCCCTTTTTGGACAAAAGAGCCGTTCCCGTGACGACGATTTCGTTGCCATCCAGCTTAATTTCCGTCAAGGATGGCGTCCTTCGCGGATCGAGCAGCTGCTGGTGAAATTCCTGCATGATCGTCTTAACAGCCGTTCTGCTGGCATACGCCGCCTCCGTCTGTTCCTTCAGGACGACGCCCGGTCGTCCTTTGTCCTTCATATTCGCGTGCATAATTTCTTTGACAGGACCGTCGACTGCCACGATGTTCGCATTGATCTCGCTTTTCGGATCGCGCATGAACACATCCAGATAATGCAGGATATCCGCGCGCTGCAGCAGCTTTTTGCCAACCAATAGCGTTTGAATTTTTCCGGAAGCAAGCGGGCCGGTGCTCATCGCATCGAGCTTCGACCTGGCCTGTCTCAGCGTATCTGCGGTCGTTTCCGAGATATTGTATTTTTGCTTGGCCTCCACACTGAACACCGGGGTAGACGTGAAAACGGTCAGCTGCTGGTCGCTGCGGAGATCGACTCCCGACATCAAAATGATTTGCCGGTTCTCCAAATACATTCTTCGTCCGCATCCGGAGGCGAGGAGCAGCAGGGAAAGTGCCCAGATGACGATCAAACATCTTTTCATCATAAAGCTCCCTTTCTAAGCTTAAGGAATACTTTTTGGTATGCCCATAGAAACACGGGAAAGACAACGGCCGCACAGAGCCCGAGATTGCCCCATAGTTTTCCGAGCCCGGTAATATCCGAAAAGGAAGGAGAGAAAAAGAAAGGCAGTGCCACCCATCCCAGCATGAACAGCCGCAAATAGGGACGGTGATCCGGTTTGCCCAGCAGCCGGCTGATGCCGAATACGGTCATGTACAGATAAGGGATAACCGTCATAAACAAGATAAACAAATAGAACGGAAGAAAAATAATTTCAAACCGCTCCAGGATCGGAAGGCGAATGAGCTTCAGCAGGTTCAACGTGGGATAGACGTATTCCATGATCACATCCTGGCTGAACCGAACATAGCTGAAGATCGTGATCAGCATAAAAATAAACATGGACATCGTATTGGCGATAACGACGCCTTTGACCGCCGATTTTTTGTCCTGCAGGAAAGGGTACAGCATAAACGCGACTTCGAATCCAAGGAAAGAGAGAACGGTTGCTTTGACGGTCATAAGAATGGGGGGCCACCCATTCTGGCCGATTGGGAAAAGATTCAGCCAGCTGCTCTCTTGCAAGGTTAAGAACAGGATCATCGGCATCCATAAAGTAAATAGAAACACAAACTCCGCAAAGCGGCCGATGACCCGGAGTCCCTGCTTGGCCGCCATATAGACGGGAATCGCGAACAGCGGCATCAGAACGTATTCTTTGGCATTCGGCAAAATCCATACCTGAATAATGTGGATCGTCGAAATTATAGCGATGGTAGCGGAAAAGGCGCTGTACAGAATCCACAGCAGGGTAACCGCGCCGCCAAGCCATCGCCCGAAATATTTGGGGAACAAGTCGAACAGCGAATCGTCAGGATGCTTTTCCATCACTTTAATGATGATGACGCTGAACAGTATGGCGAGCAGCCAGCCAAGCACAATCGCCAGCCAGCCGTCCGTCCCGGCCGTCTCGGTCAAATCGCGCGGGAGGGAAAGCACGCCGATCCCGATCTGGGTTTTGTAGATCGTAAAGATGAACTGCTTCAGGTTAATTTCATTGATGGTATATTTTTTCATGACAGGCCGTCACCTTTTCTGATCGTCCCCTTCCCGGCTGGGCCCTTGCCGTTTCATTTGGGCCGGATTTGCCGAGAACGGACGCTTGCTCATTTTCCACAAGGGCATACGTACCCAATTGTCTTTCCAATCGGCGATCCGGATGGGGGCGACCGGGCTTCCGTAAGGAACGCCGACCGATTCCATGGCAATCAGATGCAGCACAAAGATCGCAAGTCCGATCACAATGCCGACCATCCCGAACATCATGGCCAGCACCATCATCGGAAACCGGATCAGCCGCAAAGCCGAAGCCATGTCGTAATCGGGAATAATGAACGATGAAACGGCCGTGATGGCTACGATAATGACCATAATATTGCTGACGATGCCCGCTTGAACGGCGGCTTGTCCGATAATGATACCGCCGACGACGCCGATCGTTTGCCCGAGAGGGCCCGGCAGACGAAGCCCCGCTTCCCGCAGCATTTCAATCGAAATTTCCATAACGAGCGCTTCGATGATCGGCGGAAAGGGAACTTTGGCTCTCGACTCCCCGATAGAGATCAGCAGCCGCAACGGAAGCACTTCGTAATGAAATGAAATCAAGGCTATATAAACCGCCGGCAAGCAGATCGTAATAAAGAAGGCGACAAAGCGCAGCAGCCGGATAAAAGACGCCACGATCCAGCGACTGCTGTAGTCCTCGATCGATTGAAAGAACGTCAGGAAAGTAACGGGACCGACGAGCACCCCCGGCGAATTGTCGACAATAACGGCAATTCGGCCTTGCAGAAGGTGAGAGACGGTCGAATCGGGCCGCTCCGTAATGATGAATTGCGGCAGCAGGCTGGCCGGATGATCTTCGATGAACTCTTCCAATTCCCCCGCATTAAAGACGTGATCCGTATCGATTTGCCGAAGACGGGTCTCGATTTCCTCCAGCAAGTCGGGCTTGGTAATATCATCCAAATACAAAACCGAAACCTTGGTTTTCCCTCTTGTGCCGATAACGTGCTGCTTGATCTTTAATTCGCGGTTCGGCAAATAACGGCGGATGAGCGCGATGTTCTGACCGTCCGCTTCCACAAAGCCAAGATGCGCCCCTTTTAACGATTTCTCGGCATCGGGCTCCTTGATCGTTCTTTCCGGCCCTCCTTGCGTCGGGAAGACGTAAGCATAAGGCCGGCCGTCGATGAAGAGAACGCTGTTCCCGCGGAAAAGCGACATTTCGACATCGCCCCACCGGGTGATCGTCTCGGTCTGTCCGGTAACCGCCGGGGCGTTGGAGAGGTCCTCGACCGAATCCAGCTCGTGAATCAGCGGGCGCAGAATATGATTGCTGACGGCCGGCTTGTCCGTCAAGCCGTCGAAATAAACAAGCAGCGCATGCGCTCCGGGCTTCATCTGGAAATGACGGGTGATCAGATCGGGCGTATGGCTGAAGGTGCGGTAAAGGGTATCCAAATTTTCGGCGATCGAATTTGAAATAGGGGTCATGGCTTACCTCCTGTGCTTCCAGACGCGAATCCTCCCTTATCCTTACAAGTTGCGCAGAAATAAACAAAAATATACCGTCACCGAATTTCGTCACAGCCGGAAGCGGATTCGACATTTTTCGTCTTTTTCGTCCATAAAACGTTCAAGAATCCTTGACTTTCGCTGTGACTTAAATCATAGAGCCTTTCGGCCCCGGACCTCTACAATAAGGACATAAGATGTCCCGCACAAGGGGAGGGGATAAGATGGCTAAACCGCATAACGCCGCACCGCAACCACATCAAGGGGAAACGCCGGTTGTCAAACCAAAGCGCGAAGAGGAAGGATTGAAAGGCACATTCGCTTCCGTCATGCTGCTCGGATTGTTTCTGCTGTTGAGTTGGTTCGGGGTCTTCGTATTGTTTATAGTCAGGGGGTAAAACCGCAAAACGGGAACGAAACAGAGATTGAAGGAGTTGAAGGGGCATGCATATTCATCGTTTGGAAAAAATTTGGCTCATTTTCGGGATTTCCATGCTAGTCTTGTTTTTGACCGTCGTCGGTGTGGGAGCGTTTGCATTAGGAATGGAGCCGCCCGGCGATCACCGGCATACGGTCAATCCCGAGACGCTGAGTACGACGCCGCCGTTCGATAATCCGGGGCTTCGCCAGATTGGCGACAAAGAGTACGAAGCGATTTTGATCGCCTTCGCTTTCGGGTACAATCCCGATAAATTGGAAATACCGGCGGGGTCGAAGGTTCGCTTTCAAGTGACCAGCTCCGACGTCGTGCACGGATTTCAAGTGAACGGCACCACGATCAACATGATGGCCGTGCCGGGCGAGGTAAACCATTTCTCGTATACGTTCGATAAGCCGGGGGAGTACCTGGTGCTGTGTAACGAATACTGCGGCGCGGCACACGAAGTCATGATGATGAAAATCGTCGTAACCTAGGCGCAACCGCCGTTGAAGAACCGCAACAACTTATATTGTGAAAAATATCACAATTTGTGAAGTCGGGAACGGGGCGAATCCTTCGTCGGAATATGCTGCCCGGCCCGCAATTAAAGGAGCGTATTCCCTATGATTCAAAATCTGAAAAGCTTCGATCGGCGCGATTCAGCCCTGGTGCTCGCCCATATTCTGTTCGCTTTCTTCGCGCTGTTTCTCGGCGGCATTGCCGGCGTCATGCAAGGGCTTGTCCGCGGGGGAATGCTTGCGCTGCCGATGGGCATCGGCTATTACCAGCTGCTGACGGCGCACGGCGTCCTGATGGCGCTTATCTTCACCACCTATTTCATCATCGGGTTTTTATATGCGGGAATTGCCCGTACGCTCGGAGGCCATTTGCTGCCGATCGCCCGCAATCTCGGTTGGCTCGGGTTCGGCCTGATGACGCTCGGAACGGCGATCGCCACGGTCGAGATTTTGCTGAACCGGGCGACGGTACTGTACACGTTCTATGCTCCGCTTAAGGCTTCGCCCGCGTTTTACATCGCGTTGGTGTTCGTGGTCGTTGGGAGCTGGATGAGCGGCTTCGGCATTTTCATCAATTACCGTTATTGGAAAAGAACGCACCGCGGAGAAACGACCCCGATCTTTACGTTTATGGCCGTCGTGACGATGCTGATGTGGATTATCGCCACGCTGGGCGTCGCGATCGAGGTGCTGTTCCAGCTCATTCCGTGGTCGCTCGGCCGGGTCGATACGGTCAACGTTGTATTGAGCCGCACGCTATTCTGGTATTTCGGCCATCCGCTTGTTTATTTCTGGCTGCTGCCTGCCTATATGTGCTGGTATGTCGTCATTCCGAAGGTGATCGGCGGCAAAATGTTCAGCGACGCGCTCGCTCGCCTGTCGTTCATCATGTTTCTGCTCTTCTCGATTCCCGTCGGCTTTCACCATCAGCTCATGGAGCCGGGAATCTCGAACGTCTGGAAGTTCGTGCAAGTCGTTCTGACGTTCATGGTTGTCATACCGTCGCTGATGACGGCGTTCTCGCTGTTCGCTACCTTCGAGATGCACGGCCGATCCGTCGGCGCGAAAGGCCTGTTCGGCTGGCTGAAGAAGCTGCCTTGGAAAGACGTCCGCTTCTTCGCTCCGTTCATGGGTATGCTGATCTTCATCCCGGCCGGCGCCGGGGGGCTGATTAACGCCAGCCACGAGCTGAACGCCATCGTTCACAATACGCTGTGGGTAACCGGTCACTTCCATCTGACGGTGGCAACGAGCGTGGCGCTGACCTTCTTCGGCATCACGTACTGGCTGATCCCGGCTATGCTGGGGCGGGAAATGACTCCGCTTATGCACCGGATGGGTATCATTCAGACGATCGTATGGATGGCCGGCATGTTTTTCATGTCGGGCTCGATGCATACGGTCGGCCTGTTCGGGTCGCCGCGCCGGACCGCGTTTACCACCTATCAGGACCATCCGGATGCGATCATGTGGATGCCGTATCATGTGGCGATGGCCGTCGGCGGCACGATCTTGTTCATCGGCGTCGTCATGATGATCATTAATATCGTCATGCTGCTCAGCGCCCCGAAAGGGCAAACCGAGTTCCCGATCGCGGAAGCGAGCGAAGCGGCGGAAAAAGCGCCGGCCATCTTCGAGCGCTGGGGCGTATGGGTCGGCGTGCTGGTGGTTCTTATTCTTGTAGCTTACTCCGTACCGGTCATGGATATGATTTCGAACGCCAGCGTTGGCTCGAAAGGATTCAAGACCTGGTAATATTCGATACTCTATTCCTCCATTTTCTCTCTTTTGCCTCCGACGGGCCATGGGCCGGCGGAGGCCCTTTTTTTGGCGCGCAAAAAAAGCCCGGCGGCTGTCCGCCGGGCTTAACGTACGGTTATCGTTTCGGGTAAAGCGGGTAATCGACGGTTGTAGGAACCTCGATCAGCATAATCCGCAGCGTTTCGTCGTCCGCGGCTTGGAGCGACACGCCCGAGTCGTCCGCGGCTCCGAGCAGCATGAAATCTTTATGCCGGAACGGGGTGACGGCGCCTCCGGCCGCATCGTCCGTCCAGGCTCCGTGCCCGCGGACGGCGAGGGCCGTCAAGGTACGGCCTGCGGGAATAACATGCCGGTAGACGGCGCCCGGTTCCAGCGTCAAATCCCACACTTTGGCGTCCGCGACGAGCTCGACCGGCGATCCGTCGCCGATCACCGTTTTGCGTACGAAGCCTTCTCCGGCTTCTTCCGGAAACTCCTCGTGCTCGAATTGGCGATAAGTCGGCGTCCGTTTCAGCGCTTCATTCAACTCCGGCTCGAACCAGATTTGGAACCCTTCCATATCCGGGCCGATAAACCGCTCTTCATGGGAGACGCCCGATCCGGTCTGCATCACCTGCGCGCCGCCGGGTCCGACGACGCTTCGCGTGCCGAGCGAATCGCCATGCTCCGCTTTGCCGGCAAGAACATACGTCATGATCTCGAACGCCTGATGGGGATGAGACCCGATATAGCCTTCCTCCGCGGCGAAAGCCCACGCCCAATAGAACAGCGGCCCGACCCGCTTGACCACCGACCGTTCGCCGGGAAATCCGATCGGCTTCTGCTCCGTAATCCGGCCTCCGTCGAAGGCTCCGGTTCCTTGCATGGATGGGGGATAGATCATAATTTGCATCGAAAAGACCTCCTAATTAGGAATAGTTTGACTTAGGAAAATCTCAATATTAAGATATGAGCTGCGGGTTCACCGGAGGCGACCCGCTATTTGAAGCTTTCCTGCGCTGCGATTCCGAGCTTCTTAAGCAGAACGATCGCCTCGCGCTTCTCTTCGGCGTTCAAGCCGGCGACTGCGGCTTCGATCGCTTCGCGGTGCTGCGGGAACACCTCGTCCAGAAATGCTCTGCCTTTCTCCGTAATTTCCGCGAAGCTGACCCGGCGGTCTTCCGGGCACGGCTTTCGTACGACAAACCCTTTTTGCTCCAGCTTGTCCACGACATAGGTGATGTTGCCGCTGGTCATCAAAATTTTGCCGCCGATCTGCTGCAATGGCTGGGAGCCTTTGTGGTACAGCAGCTCCAGCACCGCATATTCGGTCGGATTCATGCCATGCCGCCGGATGTCCCGATGGGCGTGAGCCGTGACCCATTCGCACGCCCGGGAAAGCACAATGAACAAATGCAGCGATTCGTCCCGGTTGTTCTCTGCGTTCAACGTTCGCAACTCCTTTCGCCGCCGCACGATGAGCCTGAAATCAGTATTCCTCATTTCTTGGCGGCAATTCATTTTAGAATTGGTTATAGGTGATTAAACTCCCCGGTCGGTTTGCGATAGCCGCGCGGCCGTTGTCCCGACACATCCTCTTTGCCGATCGTAATCAGCATCGCCGGAACGTAACGGTCCGGGATGTTCGGAACGGCGCATCGCATCCGGGGCGAAGCCGATCATCGGACACGTATCCCATCCGCGCTCCTTGGCAATCAGCATGAACAGCATAGCCGACAAGCTGGCGTTGCGGAACGCTTCTTCCCGCTTGAACGCTTCGCCCCGGTTCTCGTAGAACGCGGTGACATAATCGACCGTTTGGTCATATTCCTGCTTGCTCATCACGCCGAGATGGAGAAAGCCTTCGTTGACTTTCGCCGCGTTGTTGTACGCCTCCGTATCGCCCAGCACCAGAATGGCTGCGGAAGCCGTAAGCACTTTGTACTGCTTGTTCGCCGCTTCGTGCACGTTCGTTTTTAACTCCGGGTCTTTGACGACGACGTAATGCGCATGCTGCAAGTTGAAGGCGGAAGGGGAATTTCACCAGCCCGAACATCTCTTCGAGCTCTTTGTCCGGGATGTCCGTGTTCGGGATGAAGTTGGTTGCCGATCTTCGCGATTTTGACAGGGCTGCAAAATCGTTCATGGGGAGGGCCTCCGTCGATAGATGTTATTATCTTAAATTTAAGATAACACTTTTTAAGATGATTGTCAAGGAAAAAATACCCTTGGTACAGCTCTAACGAGCCGTAAAAGGTTGTACTGCCGAAGGTCCCGATCACGACGGCGGCCGGTAAGATGGCCCGACAGGAACCGATGGTCATCATGAGATGCTCCTAGCATTGGATTGGACGTATAGCGTATTCCGGGCCTCCGGCAGAAAAATGGGGGAACAGAAGGAGAGCGGCAGGCTAGTCCTTCTGCGGCGCTGTCAAGGGCGGCACTTCCACGCGGTCTCCCCGGGTCTGCGGGTGCGAGACAACAAGAAACTCGACGTCTTCGGAGGAAACGTTCTTCATCTGATGCGGC
Organism: Paenibacillus sp.; assembly: GCA_031180825.1. GTDB lineage: Bacteria > Bacillota > Bacilli > Paenibacillales > NBRC-103111 > Paenibacillus_G. The sequence continues at coordinate 39,022 of JAPSLM010000004.1, forward strand.
GCACCCGGCGGCACCTCGCAGCCTTCCTGCGGACCGAGGGTGTGGGGCTCGCCGTCCACCTCCAGCTCGGCCGTCCCTGTCAGCACGAAAAACAATTGGCGCGCCTGGTTATGGTAATGCCGGACCTCGGCCGTATGCGGAGGCATCCGCTCGTGTATGACGCTCAGCTCGGGCTGCCGGACGAGATGCCAGCCGTCGCACCGGTCGCCCCAAATATAATGCGGCGCATTCGCTTTACTTATTTTCATAGCTGCGGCCTCCGTCCTTTGCTTGAATCGGTTTTGCGTTCCGCTCCGCCTCATCCAGCCAGCGCCGGCGGTAGCAGTTCATGCCGGCCTGGCCCAGCTCCTCGAGCAGACCGTAATTGGCCCATGCCCCGACGACGGCTCCGATGCCGGGGACGAGCTGCAGCATTTTGCGGAAATCGATCGTATCGCGGTATTCCTGCTGCAGCTGCCTCCAATCGATATGCTGGGCGTACGAGTCTGCGGGAGGCAGCGTTTCGGCCGTCTGCGGCCAATTCACGACGGCCCGGTACAGCTGATGCTTTTTGTTTTGGCTGGAGAAAGCGACTTGAAACACATGCAAAATGTACAAACGTTCGCGATAATCGAGCGTCGAATGCCCATAGATGTGCGCGAGCTCGAATAAAAACTTCATCTTGATGCCGATCAGGATCGGAAAATCGGCGATCCCGAGCAAAATTCCCCCGGCTCCCGTACCCGCGCCTTCCGCCGCCGCCAGCTTTTTGTAGAAGCCGATCAGCTCCTCCGCCTTTTGGTCGCGCGCCGCCAAGGTCGTGCCTTGAAGCGGTTCGCTTTTCGGAATGTAGTCCAGGCTGAACAGCGCTGTCTGAACAATGCCTTTGACCGCTGCGGTAATGGCCGTATGCACCTTTTCGGGTATGGCTTGATTGATTCGCGTTTGCAGCGCTTTGGACGTTTTTTCGAACATGCCGGGCGGCTTGAGCAGTTCCTTCTCCCACCCGGTCAACCGCTTCCGGATCTGCTGCTCGTATACCGTAAATGAATGATTCATAGGATCCCCGCCTGATGTTTGGAATAGTTCGGCTTAAACTGAGCCGGGTTTCGGATAGCCATGTGCGAAGCGCTGGTGCGTCGCGCAATATCCGCTATTATACTTGATACGTATCGGGCTCGAAAAGATTTCAATTCGCCGAATCACAAAAATAGCAGCAAAACGATAGTGAGATAATGTGGTATAGTTAGGAAAAAAGGAGAGGATGCGTCCTATGGAATGCCGTTGCGGCTGGTGTAACGAAGATCCTTTGTATATCGACTATCACGATAAGGAATGGGGGGTTCCCGTTCATGACGACCGGAAGCTGTTTGAGATGCTGATCCTCGAAGGGGCGCAGGCGGGACTGAGCTGGTACACGGTACTCAAAAAAAGAGACCGGTACCGGGAGGCGTTCGACCGCTTCGATCCCAAGGCGGTAGCCGCTTACGACGATGCCAAATTGGACGAGCTGCTCGGCGACCCGGGCCTGATCCGCAACCGGCTCAAAATGCGCGCCGCCGTGACGAACGCGAAGGCTTTTCTCGCGGTGCAGGAGGAATTCGGCAGCTTCGACCGCTACATTTGGCAGTTCGTCGGCGGGGATACGATCCGCAACCGCTGGCAGAGCCTGAAGGACGTGCCGGCCAGCACGCCGGAATCGGATACGATGAGCAAGTCGCTGAAGAAGCGGGGCTTCACGTTTGTCGGCTCGACGATTTGCTATGCGTTTATGCAGGCGACCGGCATGGTGATGGACCATACGGTCGATTGCTTCCGGTTTGCGGAGCTTTCCGGAGCGAGGGCGGATTAATCCGCCCAGCAGCCCCGCCGGAACACCGGCTCCACCGTGCCGTCCGGCAGCTCTCCGTCGATATCGAGTTCGTCCGACCCGATCATGAAGTCGACATGCACCAGACTGCGGTTGGCCCCGTACTGCGCCAGCTGCTCCGGGGTCATGGCGGTGCCGCCCTCCAGACATAGCGGATACGCGTTGCCTAACGCCAGGTGACAGGATGCGTTCTCGTCAAGCCCCGTATTGTAAAACAGCACGTTCATCTCGGCAATCGGCGAGTTCTGCGGCACAAGCGCCACTTCGCCGAGCCGCGCTGCGCCCTCGTCGGTAGCGATGAGCCGCTGCAGCGCCTCCTGTCCTTGCTCCGCCGTGCATTTCGTAACCTTCCCGTTCTCAAACGTCAAGCTGAAGCCGTCGATCAGCTTCCCGTTCCAGTTCAGCGGCATCGTGCTGCGTACGGTTCCGTTGACACCGTCGGCGCGAGGCAGCGTAAATATTTCCTCCGTCGGAATATTCGGCACGAAAAATACGCCCTGCGCGTTATGTATGCCGCCTGCGACCCATTGGTGCTCCGGGGGCAGCTCTACGTTCAATTCCGTCCCCGGCGCGCGGTAGATCAATCGGGCGTATCTCTTCGCATTCATCCGCTCGACCTTCGAGCGGAGCGCCGCCAGATGCTCCTTCCAAGCTTCCACAGGCCGCTCCCGGTCGGCTCTCGCCGCCTGCACGATTCGTTCCCACAACGCGCGAACCGACTGTTCTTCGTTCAACTCCGGGAACACTTTGGCCGCCCAAGCCGCCGAGGGAACGGATACGACCATCCAGCTGAACCGGCCCGCCTGCATCATGCGGCGGTACTCCAGCATGGCGGCGCCGTACGCTTTGCTCGCCGCAGCGACCCGCTCGGGCTTTGCATGTTGGAGCAGATCGGGCGAAGGGGAGTAGATCTGCAGGAACGCCGCCCCCTTTTCCGCCAACTGGCGGAAGCCGTCCGCTTTCCACTGCGGATATTCACGAAACGCTTCGTCGGGAGCCAGCTCGTACTTCAACCGTTTCAGCTCGTCGTCGTCCCATTCGACATGGACATGCTTCGCTCCGGCCTCGTAAGCTTTTCGCGCGACGATGCGGACGAAATCCGCAGCCGTTACAGGCGAGGTTACAACAAGCGTCTGCCCCGGCTGCACGTTGGCCCCCACCTTTACGGCGAGCTCCGCATAATGCTCGATATATGTATCCAATCGGCTCACGGTTTGCACTTCCTCTCGGGATTTTTGAAGGCTCGTGCTTTCATTATGAGGCCCCGCATGGCAAAATTCAAACGGCCCAAACTTTGGCCCGACAACTAGAGCCTACCCACATCCGCTGCGTCCAGAATATACTGGCAAAAAGATCGCGGGGAGGGCTGCTTCATGAAAGAGCATGATGTCGTCTTCGTGACGCCGGGTTCGTTCGTCATTCCTTCAGGCAAAAGCAGCTCCGTCGAATTGGTCGTCGAACAGGTCGCCCTGCGCCTGCGGAAGCACGTCCGGGTGGCCGTGATCGGGCGGCGGAGCCGGCGGCTCCCCCCGATGGAAATTCGTCAAGGCGTCCGCTACGAGCGGGTCCCTGCCGTTTCACCCCGCCGCTATGTGGAGGGCGTCAGCCGCAAGCTGAAAAAGCTGCGGCCGAAGGTGATTCAGGTGGAGAACCGCCCGCGCTTCGCAGGGTTTCTCAAGCGAAAGCATCCGCGCGCGCAGGTGTGGCTGTCGCTGCATTCCGTTACATTCGTTTCCAGGCCCCACATCCGGAGGTCCGAGCTGAGACGCTGTCTGGCCGCGGCAGACCGGATCGTGGTGAACAGCCACTACCTGAAGAACGAAATGATACGCCGAGACCCGCGTGTCAAAGCGAAAATTGTCGTCAATCATCTCGGGGTCGATCCGAACCGGTTTGTTTCCCGATGGTCCCCCGAAGGGGCAGCCAGGCGGGAGGCGATGCTCCGCAGGCTCGGCCTGCAGGACCGCAAAATCATTCTGTTCGTCGGCCGCCTGATCCGGATAAAGGGCGTGCATCATTTGCTGGCGGCGATGCCAGAAATTGTGGGCAAGGTGCCGGAAGCGCTGCTGCTCGTGGTGGGGGGAGCCTTTTACGGCTCGAAGCGGCTTACCCGCTATGTGAGGCGGCTCCGGAGGAAAAGCGCGCCGCTGAGAAAGCATGTGCGCTTCGTTCCGTACGTTCCGCACGGCGAAGTGGACGAATGGTTTCGTCTGGCCGACGTTCTCGTCGTTCCGTCCGCCCGCCGCGAGGCGTTCGGACTCGTCAACGTGGAAGCGATGGCGGCGGGCGTCCCGGTCATCGCGACCCGCGCCGGAGGAATGCCGGAGATCGTCGAGGAGGGCGTCACCGGGCTGACCGTGGAGCCGGACGCCCTGGGGAGCAGACTTGCGCAGGCTGTCGTCTCCTTGCTGCAAAACGGGAATGAGGCCCGGCGTATGGGGGAGCAGAGCGTAGAGCGGGTACAGCGGCTCTTTACATGGGACCGGATGGCGGAGAGGTGGCTGAAGCTTTATGACGGGCGGTGAACGAGGCCGCCTGTTTTTTGCGTTTTGCAGTTGGACGACAAGCCCGGTTTCTTGCGCGAATGCCCATTTTTTATCGGGCGAATGACCTCCTGCTGGGTGCATGCATATGTTACAAGTGTCTATTTGAAGTCATTTCCAGCATGGCCTACTAGGCATTGCACCATATGGGAGGACCTAGCATGAAACGAGATAACCGCCGGGGTTCCGGCACGCGACGTCCGACGCGCAGCAAACGCATGGACTCGTACATTAACGAGCTGAAGTGGCTCGACGACAAGCCGCGAATCTTGAGGCCGCAAGCCGACTTTGACGATGATATCAGCGTCGATCAACTCGTCCTTAAGGAAGCGGAAGAAGAGCAAGAGGTTTTCGAATCGCATCCGGCTCCGGCGGCTCCCCGGGCCGTTGAAGAGCCGGTCAGACCGCAGTTTACGCAGGGAACGGCCGTGTATACGGACGATTTGGCCGAAGAAGCGGTCACGACGGAGAAAATCGCGCGTTATGCCGTCGACGGCACCCGGATTAAACGGAATAGCGTCGGCCGGGACAATCTGACCGACTATGCGGTCGACAGCACCAAGCTGGCGGATCGGAGCGTCACGGCTCAAAAGCTCGCCTACCAGTCTGTGACGGCGGAGCATCTTGCCAAGGCCTCGGTCTCAACGGAAAAAATTCAAGACCGCGCGATCAGCGGGGAGAAGCTTCAGGACAACAGCATTACTTCGGAGAAGCTGGCGGATAAGACGATCGACGGGATGAAAATTGCCGAAAAATCGATTTATACGAAGCATTTTGCCGACGAGGCGATTACCGGGGAACTGATTCAGCAGCAGTCGATCACGTCGGATAAAATCCGGAGCGGCGCTATACAGTCGATTCATTTGGCCAACGGCGCGATCAATGCGTCAAAGCTGATGGAAGGCGCGGTGACGACGGAAAAGCTGCGCGATTTTTCAGTAACCTCCGCCAAGCTGGCCGATGGGGAAATCGGCGCCGAGAAGCTGGCTCCCCAAGCGGTCACGGAGGAGAAGCTGGCGCCTTGGAGCGTGGCTTCCGAGCATCTGAAGCTGAATTCGGTGCTGCATGACCATTTGACGGCGGGATTGATCCGGGGCGTTAATATTACGCCGAAGCAGATCGACGCCAGCCATCTGACGGAGGATGCGGTGCAGACCGTCCATCTGAAGGACGGAGCCGTGACTTCCGGCAAATTGTCCAAGGAAGCGGTACAGGGGCATCATGTGCTGGAAAGAGCGATTGAAAGCCGGCATGTGCAGAACGGGGCGGTGGAAGGCCGTCACTTGTCCGCCCACGCGGTGACCACGGATAAACTGGCGTTTTACAGTGTCGGTACGCCGCAGCTGGCGGATTCCTCCGTCACCTCGGAGAAGCTGGGCGAGCAAGCCGTTACCTCGCGGAAGCTGGCGAAAAAATCGGTCTTCGGCGAGCATTTGGCGGAAGATGCCGTCAGTTCGCCGCATCTGGCCGACAAGGCCGTACAGGCTGCGCACATTGCTTCGTTGGCCGTCGGTACGGATCATCTGCAGGAGGGAGCCATCGCGACAGAGAAGCTGCAGGACCGTGCCGTCACCTCCGATAAGCTGGCCGGGGCGGCGGTGCAGGCGCAGCATCTCCAGGAAGGGGCGGTACAAACGACGCATCTGGCGAAGCACAGCGTCACCACTTCCAAGCTGTCCGGCGAATCGGTGTCGACCGACAAGCTGACCAATTTGGCGGTGACGACGGCGAAGCTGGCTTCCGCCAGCGTAACGGCGGAGAAGCTGGGCAAGGAGTCGGTGCAGGCGGAGCATGTGGCCTTCGGCGCGATTCAAAATGCCCATCTCGGCAAAGCGTCCGTGAAGACGCATCAGCTGGCGACCGGCGCCGTCACCCGCAACAAACTGGAAGACGGCGCGGTGACGTCGGAGAAGCTGGCGGAAAGCGCAGTGACGGCGCTGCACCTTACGGAAGGATCGGTCCGCGGCCCTCATTTGGTAGAAGGGGCGGTCGACGGAAGCCGCTTGGCGGCCGGCGCGGTGACGGGGAAGCATCTGATCCCCGGTGTGGTAACGGCGCAGCACCTTACAGACGGCGCCGTGCGAGGCCAGCATCTGGCGGAAGGGTCGGTAAACGGCAGCCATCTGGCAGAAGGGTCCGTGACGGCGGCGCATTTAACTCCCGGTGCGGTCGGTGCGGAAAATTTGAGGAGCGGAGCCGTGGGCGAAGCCCAACTGCAAGCGCAGGCCGTGACGGCCGACAAGCTGGCGTCACGCTCGGTGACGGCGCAGCATCTGGCGGAGGGAACGGTGCGCGGCCCGCATTTGGCGGAAGGCGCGGTTGACGGCAGCCGTTTGGCGCCGGGGTCCGTAACGGCAGCGCATCTGATGCCGAACGCGGTCGGTGTGAATCACCTGATGGCGGAAGCGGTAGGCGAAGCGCAGCTGCAAGCGGGAGCGGTGACGTCGGAGAAGCTGGCGGAAGGAACCGTCTTGAAACGGCACTTGGCGGAAGGATCGGTCCGCGGCCCGCATTTGGCGGACGGCGCGGTGAGCGGCAATCATTTAGCGGCAGCCGTAGTCACATCGGAGAAGCTGGCCGAAGGTGCGGTGACGGCGCTGCACCTTGCGGATAGGGCCGTCCGCGGCCGTCATCTGGCGGAAGGCGCGGTTGACGGCAGCCGCTTGGCGGAGGAGTCGGTGACGGCGCTTCATCTGAGGGCCGGCGCAGTCGGCGGGGAGCAGCTTGCGGCGGAAGCCGTGGGGGAAGGTCACCTGCGGTCGCAGGCGGTGACGTCGGGAAAGCTGGCGCTGCGCTCGGTGACAGGGCTGCATCTGAGGCCGGGCGCAGTCGGGGCGGAGCAATTGGCCGCGGAGGCCGTAGGCGAAACACAGCTGCAGCCGGAGTCGGTGACGGCGGAGAAGCTGGCGGAAGGCGCGGTCACGACGAGACACCTCGCCGAGGAAGCGGTCGACGGCAGCCGGCTGGCGGAGCGCTCCGTGACCATGGTGCATCTCACGCCGTGCGCGGTCGGCGCGGAGCAGCTGGCGGCAGAGGCCGTAGGCGAAGCGCAGCTGCAGGCGGAAGCGGTGACGTCGGGAAAGCTGGCAGAGGGCGCGGTCACGACGAGGCACCTCGCCGAGGAAGCGGTCGACGGAAGCCGTCTGGCGGAAGACGCCGTGACGGCAAGGCATTTGGCCCCGGGCGCAGTGGTCGAAGCGCATTTGGCGGCAGAGGCCGTAGGCGAAGCGCAGCTGCAGGCGGAGGCGGTGACGGCGGAGAAGCTGGCGGAGGGCGCGGTCGCGGCGAGGCATCTCTCCGAAGGAGCGGTCGAAGCAAAAAGCTTGGCGGAGGGCGCGGTCACGACACAGCACCTTGCAGAGGGCGCGGTGGACGGCAGCCGCTTGGCGGAAGGCGCGGTGACGACGGCGCATCTCACGCCGGGAGCGGTCTCCGCGGATAAGCTTGCGGCGGAGGCCGTAGGGACAGCACAGCTGCAGGCGCAGGCGGTGACGTCGGAGAAGCTGGCGGAAGGGACGGTCATGGCACTGCACCTCGCGGAAGGGGCGGTGCACGGCCGGCATCTGGCGGATCGTACGGTGACGACGAGGAATCTCGCGGAAGGAGCCGTCGACGGCGGCCGCTTGGCAGAAGGCGCGGTGACGGCGTCGCACATTAAGCCGGGCGCGGTAGGCGAGGAGCAGCTCGCAGCGGAGGCGGTAGGCAGAGTGCAGCTGCAGGCGCAGGCGGTTACGTCGGAGAAGGTGGCGGAAGGCGCGATCACGACGCTGCACCTCGCGGAGGAATCGGTGCGCAGCCGGCATCTTGCGGGAGGTTCGGTGCTGGCGTTGCATCTTGCGGAAAAGGCCGTACGCGGCCAGCATCTGGCGGAAGGTGCGGTCGGCCCGGAGCAGCTTGCCGCGGAAGCGGTAGGCGAAGCGCAGCTGCGGGCACAGGCGGTGACATCGGAGAAGCTGGCGGAAGGCGCGGTGACGGCGCGGCATCTGGCAGAAGTTTCGGTTTACGGCCGGCATTTGGCGGAAGGCGCGGTCGGCCCGGAGCAGCTTGCCGCGGAGGCGGTGGGCGAAGCGCAGCTGCAGGCTCAGGCGGTGACGCCGGAGAAGCTGGCCGAAGGCGCGGTGCAGACCCGGCACCTTGCGGAAGAGTCCGTGCGCAGCCGGCATCTGGCCGAAGGCGCGGTCGGCGCAGAGCAGCTTGCGGCGGAGGCCGTAGGCGAGGCGCAACTGCAGACGCAGGCGGTAACGTCGGAGAAGCTGGCGGACGGCGCGGTGACGGCGCGGCACTTAGCCGAAGGTTCGGTTCACAGCCGGCATTTGGCGGTCGGCGCGGTCGGCGAGGAGCAGCTCGCGGCGGAATCCGTGGGCGAAGCGCAGTTGCAGGCGGAGGCCGTAACGTCGGAGAAGCTGGCGGACGGCGCGGTGGCGGCGCGGCACTTAGCCGAAGGTTCGGTTCACAGCCGGCATTTGGCGGAAGGCGCGGTCGGCGAGGAGCAGCTTGCGGCGGAATCCGTGGGCGAAGCGCAGTTGCAGGCGGAGGCCGTAACGTCGGAGAAACTGGCGAAAGGCGCGGTGACGGCACAACACCTGGCCGAAGGCTCGATTCACGGCCGACATCTGGCGGAAGGTACGGTAAGCGCCGAGCAGCTAGCGGCGGAAGCCGTATGCAAAGCGCATCTGCAGGCAGAGACGGTGACGGCGGAGAAGCTGGCGGAAGGCGCGGTCACAGCGCAGCACCTGGCCGAGGGTTCGGTTTATGGCAGACATCTGGCCGAAGGCGCGGTGGGCAGCGGGCAGCTTGCCGCGGAAACCGTAGGCGAAGCGCATTTGCAGGCAGAGGCGGTGACGGCGGAGAAGCTGGCGGAAGGCGCGGTCACAGCGCAGCACCTGGCCGAGGGTTCGGTTTATGGCCGGCATCTGGCCGAAGGCGCAGTGGGCAGCGGGCAGCTTGCCGCGGAGGCGGTGGGTGAAGCGCAGCTGCAGGCGCAGGCCGTAACGGCGGAGAAGCTGGCGGAAGGCGCAGTGCAGGCCCCGCACCTGGCCGATGGAGCGATTCACGGACGGCATCTGTCCGAAGGCGCCGTAGGAGCGGAACAGCTAGCGGCGGAAGCCGTAGGTGAAGCGCAGCTGCAGGCGGAAGCGGTGACGGCGGAGAAGCTGGCGGAAGGCGCGGTGACGACCCGGCATCTTGCGGAAGAGTCGGTGCGCAGCCGACATCTGACTGGGGGCGCGGTGCTGGCCCTGCACCTTGCGGAAGGGGCCGTACGCAGCCGGCATCTGGCGGAAGGCGCAGTCGGCGCGGAGCAACTGGCGGCGAAAGCCGTGGGTGAAGCGCAGCTGCAGGAGCGGGCGGTGACGTCGGAGAAATTGGCGCAGCGCTCGGTGACGGGGGATCATTTATGCGTCGAGTCGGTCGATGGGCTGCATATCAAGCAGGAGACGATCTCGGGCTATCACCTGGTGCCGGGTACGGTTTCCTTCATCCATTTGGACCCGTCGCTTCAAGCGTTGTTAAACCGGAAGCCTGTTGTGGAAGCGCAGGATGACGATGCTTGCTTGGCCGAAGATCCGGATCGATTCGATCCGAACGATGCAACGGAAGACGACGGCTTCCCAAGCGATTTCAAGATCCCGAACGCGGAGATGGCAGCATTTGTTCCGAATTCGGAGGAGGGCTTGGTGACCGAGCGCGAGCTGGAGCTGGCGGAGGTCCGTATTAGTGCGCTGGGCCTCGCAACGGAAGCCGCGCCTGCACAAGAAGCGGTTGCCGACAATGCGTATGGCGGCGAACTGCTGCCGGAAAGCGTCGGATCGGGGCATCTGGCGGCCGGATCGGTCACTCCGCAGCATTTGTCCTTCCAGCCGGTGCAGACGGTTGGAGTCCGGACGACGGTGCAGCAGTTCGGGATTAGTCCGTTCCTGCTAAACCTTGAAGAAGAAGTGGCGGAAGTGGTGCTTATATTTGACCGGCCTTTTGCGGACAACAACTATGTATTGGTAGCTTCGACAGATCAGACGAACACGTACGCCGTCATTCAACAGAAAGAGCCCGGTGGCGCTATTTTGGAGATTGTCCGTTCCAAATTTTCGACGGAGCTGCAAGGGGTAGTCAACTGGATTGCGATCGGCGTGGCGAACGAGTAACTCGTTCGCTGCTTCCATTACTTTGAGACAGGGAGCTTTCCGCCAGGAAGTCTGTACGGCCCCGTGGAGCAGCGGCTTTGAAGCCGAAGCTTTACGGGGAAATTTTCATGTTCCGATACCCCGCCGGCGAAACTGCTTTGCGGCCCTTGCGTATAAAAGTGAAATGCACGGACAACTATGGCTGATAAAGAAGAAAGGCGGGCCGGAACATGGACGATTTCGCTTTATATACGATGCTTTCCTTGATCGTGCCGATCATCGTGTTATTTACGGTCATTATCTACAAGATGATTGCCGGCAAGGCGATCCCGAACAGCGATTACACTCCATTCGATCAGATTACGGGAAATACGCCGATCGAATTTCACGAAGAAAAGCAGGAGAAGGAAGAAAAAGACGAGCAGGGCGACGATAAGGACAAAAATATACGAAAAGCTCCCTAAGTAAAAGCTCTCGGGAAAAATCAACGCTAAGCGGCGGACGAAGGAATCGCGATCCTTCCCCGTCGTTTTCTATTGGGTTCGACCATAGGCCAGGTATCCGCACAAACAGTTGTAATCTGCGGAATTTGGTTTATAATCAAGAATATCGCTTAAATTGCCTTAATATAACTTATATTTACTTCGTTTTAAGCTCGGTATTCGGAAGGAGTATACGCATGTTTCAAGAAGAAAGATTGATTGCGATATTGCAGAAGCTCAACGAAAAACAACGCATCACCGTTACGGAAATTTGCGAGTGGCTGCAAATCTCGTGGGATACGGCCCGGCGCGATCTGATCAAGCTGGAGGAGCAGGGGAGCATCCTCCGTACCCGGGGAGGCGCTATGCTGCCGTCGATCTCCAAGGAGGTGCCGAACTACGATCAGCGCCTGCAGTTGGATACCCCGTCGAAGCAGGCGATCGGCAGGCTGGCGGCGACGCTGATTCACGACGGCGATTATTTGTATACCGATTCCTCCACTACGGTGCGGTGTGCCGTGGAGGCGATGCGCACCCGGCGCAATGTGGTCGTCACCAACTCGATCGATCTGGCGGGCATGCTGACGCAGAAGGAAGATATCCGCATCCATCTTCTCGGCGGCCTGCTCGATAACGAGCAGCGGCTGGTTTACGGGGCGCGAACGCTGGAAATGCTGTCCGAATATCAGGTGGACAAAGCGCTGCTGGGCACGTGCGGCATAGCGCCGCACGGTCTGACGACCCTGTTCGAGGAGGAAAGCTATTTGATCCGCCAAGTCATGCGCAAGTCGGATCAAGTGATCGTGCTGGCCGATCATACGAAATTCGGCAAGAAGCTGTTTCACCGCGTTGCCGGGCTGGAGGGGATCGATATGATCGTCACGGACCGGGAGCCGAGCGAAGAAATAAAGGAAGAGCTTCATAAGCATCAAGTGGAGCTGTTGATCGCCGGTGAAGGAGAGCATCATGATTAACCGGTTGATTTGGATAGGATGTTTGTGCTATGTCATTACCGGCGTAAGCACGGTCATCGTCGGTGCGGTGCTGCCCGAGCTGCTTGCGCACTATTCCCAAAGCTACGGCAGCGGCGGGCTGCTTATTTTCGTACAGTTTGTCGGTTTGCTCAGCGGGGTGCTCTCGATGCCGGCGATTTCCCGCAAGCTCGGACGCAAATCTGCGGTCATGCTCGGCTTGGGGCTGGTCGGGATGGAGCTGTTCGCCGGCTTGCTTCCTCCCTGGCCGGCGGTCGTATTGCTGGCGGGGCTGGCCGGATTCGGCACCGGCCTGGTCGAATCGTGCATCGGCACGATCATTTTGCTGGCCGTGAAGCAGAAGCAGGCGGCGGCCATGAGCAAGCTTGAGGTGACGTTCGGTGTCGGCGCGCTTGCCATGCCTTCAATCGCCAGCTTTTTGATCGCCAAAGGGCTGTGGACGTATTCGTTTTTTCTGCTGGGCATCGGCGCGCTCGTGACGGCGCTCATCTGGAACCGGCTGTCCTTCGGGGAAATGGACGGCATGCTGACCCGCAAAGAAGCGGAGTCCCGAGAGGGGCAGCCGCAGCGACCGGCGTATGCGAAATCGGGCATTCCGTTTCTGGTGCTCTGCGCCGTTTTCTTTTTTCTGTACGGCGGCAGCGAAGTGTCGGTCGTCCATTTCTTCCCTTCGATTTTTATGGAGCGATGGGGGATCGATAGCTCGCTTGCAACGCTAACCGTCACCGTCTACTGGACAGCGATGGTCATCGGACGAATCTTGACCGGCATTCTCGGCGACCGGTGGATGTATTTCCGTTTTTTGTGGGCGGCAACTTTGCTGAGTTTAGCGTCGCTGCTCGTCCTGCCGTTCAGCCATTATGCATGGGGAGGCTTCGTGCTCAGCTTCCTGCTCGGGTTGGGCATGTCCGGGATGTTTGCGGTGGCGCTCATTTACGCCAATCAGTCGCTGCCGGGCATGACCGAGAGGACGACCAGTATTTTGCTCGCGGCTAACGGGCTCGGCGGTTCGCTGCTGCCGCTGGGCGTCGGACGGGTAATGGATGCATTTCCGATTCAATCGGCTATGTGGCTCTACTCGGCCGTGATGCTCGCCATGCTGGTCGCGCTTACGATTTCGAGAAGACGCCCTCAGTCGGGAAACGCCCCCCTGCATGCCGGCCGCAGCATGGAATAGACCATGCAGGCACGCATGAATGAACGCGCGTAAACTTTGCGCTTGGGGCGCAAAAGGACAGCCCGGACGGAGCTTATAATTATAACAAAAGGCATGCGCCGCTTCTTCTGAATGGGAGAGCGGGCATGCCTTTTTCGGCTGCATTGCTTTTTTAAAGTTGACAATTCAGGATTACACATGTAGTCTAATAAAAGATTACATCAGTAATCCAAATGAAAGGAAAGGAGAACACAAGATTCATGAAAGAGCTGCCTAAAATATCCGAGGCCGAGTGGGAAGTGATGAAAATCCTCTGGTCCCGGTCTCCGCAAACGGCCAATGAAGTGATCGAGGCCCTCGAAGGGCAAATGGACTGGAAGCCGAAAACGGTCCGGACGCTGATCAGCCGGCTGCTGCAAAAAAATGCGATCGCCTTTCAAGAGACGGGCAGAACCTACTTGTATTATCCTCTGGTCTCGCAGGACGATTACGTGCAGACCGAGACGCAGTCCTTTGTCAAGCGGCTGTACGGCGGGGCGGTCAAACCGCTGCTGGTCCATTTCTTGCGGGAGCAAAAGCTGTCTTCGGATGAAATTAGCGAACTGAAACGGATTCTCGACGAGAAGACGGAAGAGGGCCCGGATCGCGACGGAAGAAAGGACAGATGACATTGGGCGGTCGAAGCCTTTCCCTACTGAGCTTTTTTGACTGGGTATTGGAGACCTCGCTGATGGCCGGCGTACTGGCGGGACTCGTCTTGCTAGTTAAAGTCATCGCCAGGAACAAGCTGTCCCCCCGATGGCACTATATGCTGTGGCTTGTCATTATGGCCAGATTGCTTCTGCCGTGGGCGCCCGAAAGCTCATTCAGCGTGTACAACCTGCTTCCCTACGGTCAAGAAGCTCTGTGGACTTCCGATGCGCCTTCGCCGCGTCCGTCGGAAGCATCACCTGTTCACCAAGAAATACCGAACAACGCGCCAACGAAGACCGCATCCGTGGAACCCGAGCAGGAACCGCCCGTTCAGACGGCCGAACCGGCGGAAAAGCAGCCTTCGGCAAGATTTTCGCTCTACAAGCTCGCGTTTGTCGTATGGCTGCTGGGCGCGGTTTGTCTCGGGATCTTGACCGTCGCCGCGAACCGGCGCGTTTATAACCGGCTCGCAAAGCAGCCCGTCATTGCGGACCCCCGAATTGTCGATCTGTTCGAACAATGCCGGAAGACGATGGCGATCCGGCAATCGATCCCGTTAATCACGGCGGGACCGATTTCCAGTCCGGCTGTGCTCGGGTTCATACGTCCGCGCATCGTGCTGTCGGATTCGCTCATAAACATGCTGGACGACCGGCAGCTGCGGTTTATTTTTTATCACGAGCTGGCCCATGTGAAACGCAAGGACGTCGCCGTGAACTGGCTGATGAACGGCTTGCTGATCCTGCACTGGTTCAATCCGGTTCTGTGGTATGCCTATTACCGGATGCGAGAAGATCAGGAAATGGCGGCCGATGCGCTTGCGCTGTCCTACATCGGAGCGGAGCAAAAAGAAGGCTATGGCCATGCGATCATTCGCCTGTTGGAACATTATTCAACCTTATATCCGACCCCGGGCATGGCCAATTTATCGGGAGGCAAACAACAAATAAAAAGGAGAATCATCATGATCAAAAATTATCATAAAAAATCTTACCGCTGGTCGGCGCTTGGGCTGGCTTCCGTCATTGCCCTTTCTTCCGTGACGCTGGTCAATGCCAAAGCTTCGCCAGAGTCCGCATCCGGCAATCTGTCGGCGCCCCCTGTGATCGCGACGGAATCGTCCGGCAGTTCGGAAGCGAAGAAGAAGCTGACGATTCACGATATCCCGTTGGACAAGAACGTCCTTGAAGCGGCCCAGGAAGAGCTGCGCCGCTTTCTGGGAGATTCGCAAGCGGAGCTTTACGAAGTGGCGGACCCTGATATTACTGCGGAATGGATCTTACTCAATAAAAACGGAAAAGGACAAGTCGCTATTGACCGGAATACGAAGCAAATTGTGAACGCTCTTGTCCGATATACATGGGACGAAACGGATGCGGCCGTGAAAAATACTGCTGCGGAAGCTTTTCGTCAAGTGGATGCAAACAAAACGTTTGCCGCCGAGACCGTAGAGAGAGAAAAACGGTTTGAGGACGGTAAATCGACGCATGAATGGAGGCTTCAGAGCAAGGACATGATCGTAACCCTGGATGCGGACACGCTGAGCGAAAGAGGCATAGCGATCAGCTATCCTTTTGCACAGGGGAACGAGAAAGCGAAAAACGCTGCGTTGAAAGCAATCCAAACGATAAATGTCGGAAAGCCGGTAACCTTTAAACAGGCGGTCCATAACTATTCCGAGGGGCAACACGATCTGTGGAAGTTCTTTGACGATGGCGGCAACTATGTCGTAGTGATTGGCTCCAACACAGGCACAATCAAGTCGATCTCGGCCTACGGCAAAGTAGACGACAATGAAGCGAATTTGCCCCACCTCCTGGATAAGGATAGAAAGCCGATCTATACGAAAGAAGAAGCTATCGCCGCGGCCAAACCGATGGTGAACAAGCTGTTCGGCATCGATCTGGCGGGTTATTCGGTTGAATTCGCCACGGAAAATCCTTACGTTCATATCTTTACGAAGGCCGGACAGCCAACAGTCCACGCCACTGTTGATAGAACGGGAGAGTTCTGGAACTACTGGGTTGATCCTGAGGACGGGACGATGAACGATTAAGCTTCGGATCTATCGCAGGATTCGAGTGAAAGACAACGAAGAGAAGGATGCATTCTATGAAAACGATGAAGCAACGATTCCAATCGATTCTGGCTTTAAGCATGCTGTCCGTTATGTTGATGACATGGATGCTCGCCTTCAGCGCCCCGGCGTCGGCTTCCGTACAGCCAACCGGAGAACTTACTTTCGCGGCGTTGTCGGCCAAATACGAAAAGGACGCGCTGCTCGTCAAAGGGGTATTCGTCAACATGAGCGACGTAAAAATCAGCAAGGTAGAAAAGTTCAAACTTACCGTAAAGGACGCCGCAAGAAACGAATTGGCGACGGGGGAATGGGTTAACGATGCGTTTCTGACAGGTTTGAGCCTGGAGCCGGGCCAAAGCCAAAAGTGGGATGTTACGCTTCCCGGTGCGGTCCAAGGGGCGGACTTGAAATCGCTCGACGTTACGTATCAAATGACTTGCGCGACGGAGAAATGGGACGGACGCGGCGAGGGAGTACATATTTTCATCGACAACCGGAAGCTGAACCCGGAGGTGGCTCCTTTTATCAAGGATGGAAGCATGCTTGTGCCGCTTCGTTCCACGCTGGAAGCGCTCGGAGCGAAAGTGGAATGGAACCCCGAAACCCAGACGGTGAAGGCGACGAAAGGCAGCGATGTCATGACCTTTAAGATCGGTCAGAAGTCCTCGACGATCAACGGAAAAGCGATCCAATTCGGCGTTCCCGCGCAAATCGTGGACGGCTCCAGCTTCATTCCGCTCCGCGACGCGTCGGAAGCTCTGAACTGCGCTCTTTTTGTCCGCATGCACAGCGACACATCGATGACGATTGTAATCGTGGACAAACAATAGACGGCATATGGATGCAAAGCAAAGAAGACGGCGCCCGCTCAAGGCAGGGGCCGTCTTCTTGCGTCCGCAATCGCGTGAGGCGATTACGGAGGTTAAGCCTTGTTAATGTGCGGAAACCCGCTCACTTCCGCCTCTCGAAGGCTGCGCCCTCTTCAGGAAGAACGAAACGATCCATGCGGCGACAACCAGGCCGAAGGCCAGCAGAAACGCGCTCTTCATCCCGGCCATCATCGCCAGAATCGGCAGCGGGGCATCCGTTTTCGTTCCCGCGGCGCTTTCCAGGAAATGCTTGGAGCCGTTGGTCATCACCGTGACCAGCAGCGCCGTTCCGACCGCGCCCGACACCTGCTGAAGCGTGCTGATAATGGCCGTGCCGTGCGGATATAACCGCGGCGGAAGCTCGTTCAGCGCATTGGTCATGACCGGCATCATCAGCATCGAAATGCCAAGCATCAGCAGCGTATTCAAAATCATGATCATCGCGTACGGCGTCGACAGGGAAATCGAGGAAAACTGCCACAGCGTATTGGCGATCAGCGCCAGCCCGACAACCGCCAGCCATTTGGCGCCGAATTTATCGAACAGCCGTCCCGTAATCGGCGACATGATGCCCATCAGAATTCCGCCCGGCAGCATGACCAGACCGGCCTGCAGCGGGCTGTAGCCGAGCGCGCCCTGGAGGAAAATCGGCAGCAGCATCATCGCGGAAAACATCGCCATCATGACGATCATCATGATGATCGTCGATAATCTGAATACGTTAAATTTAAATGTTCTCAGATCCAGCAGCGGTTCCGCCAGCGTCAATTGTCTCCAAACGAACAAGCCTAAAGCAATGGCGCCGATAATAACCGGAATAAGAACCGCGCCGCTCGACCAGCCTCCGTGACCTTCGCCGGCGCTGCTGAACCCGTACACGATTCCTCCGAATCCACAGGTGGAGAGAAGCAGCGACAAGACGTCGATTTTCGGATTTGTCGTCTCGGTGACATTCCTAAGCTTCACATACGCGATGGCGATGACGAACAGCGCGATCGGAATGACGCCGTAAAAGAGCACCCGCCAGCTGAAATGCTCGACTATGATCCCCGACAGCGTAGGACCGATCGCCGGGGCAAAGGTAATCACGATACCGATCGTGCCCATGGCCGATCCTCTTTTTTCCAGAGGGACCGTAGCCAGCACCACATTGGTCAGCAGCGGAAACAGCAGGCCCGTTCCCGACGCTTGCAGCACCCGGCCGAGCAAAAGTATGCCGAACCCCGGCGCGACGGCCGCCGCCAGCGTACCCAGCGTAAACAGGCCCATGGCTGAAAGGAACAATGTCCTTGTCGTGAATCTCTGAATTAAAAAAGCGGTAACGGGAATAAGCACCCCGATAACCAGCAAGTATCCGGTTGTCAACCATTGTGCGGTGCCCGGCAAAATCCCGATATCCGCCATAATTTTGGACAAGGCGACGTTAAGGAGCGTCTCGTTCAAGATGGCTACGAACACGCCAAAAATCATAACCAGCACGACAAGAAAGTTGGCTCTGCTCCCGAATGTCCCTCCGCTATCGTTTGGTTTCGTATGGTTCTCCACTTTGTTACTCCTCTCTTTATAAAACGTAAAAGCAGCAGGTTTCCGTTACCCGAATTGTCTCTAATTCCTCCCATGCGGCGTTTGAATGGCATTGCGGTATGTAGGGGCAAAAAAGTGTTCAGCAGCCATTCTATTGTAACATGGACCACAGGCCGTTGTTTCTTATCGATTGCGATTTTTCTTTTAAAACGAAAAAATACCTGCCGCGCCAACGGCGAAAAGACCGAATCCTCTTATAAGGAATGTCGGTCTCTTTATGATTTCACTTTCGCTTAAATTTCTTTCATTTTGAAATAAGTAAGCCCGCCGGCGAAAAAAACAAGGAAGCTTCCGAGAATGACGAACAGCAGCGTCTCGAGCGGGACGTTAAACGCGCCGTAGTCCGCTTGACTCTGCGGCAGCATGGACAGGACGGGCTGCGCCCAAGGGTAATAAGGACCGTATTGGCTTGAATTGACGATAAGCATATTCGGAATCGTAAAGATGACATTGATCGCAAGCGGGGCGGCAAAGCTGGCCCAAGCGACCGATACGAACATTTGAAGGGAAGCCAGGGGCAAAGTCGCTACCCAGCCTCCCAGGACGCTTCGCAAAAAAATGTCCCAAGGAACGGCCGAAGTAAACCCCCGAATCGTCCCGATGGTCAAGATGACGGCGAGCAGCAGCAGTTGGGTGACGGCGAGCAGCGCGATGACGATCGCAAATTTGGCCAGGTACAGCTGCGTGCGGGAAACCGGCAGGGCCAGCACCTGCTTCCAGCCTCCGCCCGCATGCTCGTAACGGCAGACGAAGGCGGCGAACACCCCGGTCAAGAGAGGCAGGAACAGAAGAGCATGCATGGCCGCCGCAATGACAAACAACAACTCCCATTCGGGCATATCGGTGATTTTGGGCTGCATAAAGCCGGCGAGGCCCGCCAAGGCCGGACTGACAAAGACGAGCAGCCAAATGTTGGTCTTGCGCATTTTGAGCCACTCGGAGCGCAGCACATTAAGAAACGATCTCATTCAATTCACATCCCGTCTTGTAAAATGAATCAATCCGACCGCGAAAATAACCGTTCCGACCGCAAGGCCGGCAAAGACCGAATATTCGGGTTTGCCCGCTTCGTTCGTCAGCAAAGGAAGCTTCCACAAAAACCAGTCGGGCATCCTGGCGGCATACATCGACAGGACTCCTCCGAAAATGCCGACCGTCAAAGGAAGGGCCTGGTTTCTTAACGTCACCGACAGCCAAAGTTGCAGCGCCAGTGCCGGAAAGGCCGCAATCACCGGATAGAAACTCAGCTTGGCAATGTTATCCAGCGGCACGTCCGTGCCGAGCTTCAGCACAAGCCCGAGCCCAACGATCCCGATGCCCAGCAGGATGCACGAGACGAGCAGCATCAGCACGCATAAGACGAATTTGGCGCTGAACACGGCCGTCCTGGATAGGGGCAGCGCCAGCAGCTGCTTCCACGAATTCATCCGATGCTCGATGTTCGCGACCATCGACGCAATGATGGCGATGCCGAGCAGGATCGTCACCGGGAGAAGGAATTGAATGTTTCCGAGGAATGCGCCCCAAGGGTTGGCGGCGTATTTTTCCATCAAGTAATCGTACCGCAGTCCGTAATTGGCCGCCTGCAGCGCAATCACGCCGACCGGACCGAGGAAGATCAGAAACCAGATCGCTTTCCGGCGAATTTTCAGAAAGTCGGCAGCCAGCATCCGGAACATCATAAGCTGGTTCCCTCCCCGACCATCTCAAGGAAAATATCTTCCAGCGATTTTTTTACTTCCTCCACCCGGTAAATGGAGTGACCCGCTTGGACGAGCAGGGCGACGATTTCCGCAAGCGTATCGTCAGAGAGGCGCTCGAGCAGCAGAGAGGATTCGCGCAGCTCGGCATGGCACCCGGTCAGCGCGACGGTGCGCTGCGCTCTTTCGGGGTTCGACAGCGCGATGAGGATGCTGCTCTGGGCCCTCTCGCGAAGCCTGTCGATCGTATCCTCGAACATCATCGCGCCCTGCTGAATGATGCCGACACGGGTGGCCATCAGCTCGATTTCGCTGAGCAGGTGGCTGGACACGAGCACGGTAATGCCGTGCTCCTTCGGCATCGCTTTGATCAGCTCGCGGATTTCCAGGATCCCCGTCGGGTCGAGGCCATTGGTCGGTTCGTCCAAAATCAGCAGCTCCGGACTGCCGAGCAAGGCGGAGGCGATGCCGAGCCGCTGCTTCATGCCGAGGGAGAAGCCCTTGACCGGACGCTTTGCTTCTTTGGTCAGCCGCACGATGGCAAGCACTTCGTCGATGCGGGATTTCGGCACGTCCAAAATGCGGCGAATCGCCTCCAGATTCTCATAAGCGGTCAAATGGCCGTAATAGGAAGGGTATTCGACCAGCGAGCCGACCCTTCGAAGGATGGCACGCTGCTCTTTTCGCAGGTCCTTGCCGAAGATGCGGATCGTGCCTTCCGTCGGCCTGATGAGTCCGAGGAGCATGCGGATCGTCGTCGTTTTTCCCGCGCCGTTCGGACCGAGGAAGCCGTAGATATCGCCTTTGCGGATATCCAGATCGACCTTGTCGACCGCCTTGCGCGAGCGGTAATGCTTGGATAAGTTGTGTGTGGCAATAATGGATTCGTGGCCCACGTTTGATCACCTCGGCCTTCATGATAGACGCCGAAGGTTAAAACGAAAGGGAGCTTGCGTTTAAATTTCGTTTAAATTTTCGGGTATACGTAGATTGCCGTTCCGCCACGGGAGCTGACGATATCCTGCTTCAGGTTCATTTCCTTGGCCATTAAGGCGACGATGGACAAGCCGATGCCGGCCCCTTTGTTGTCCGACTCCGCAGAGATGCCCGGCCCTTTGTCCGCGATGACAAGGGCTTCGGTTCCGTGCCGCTTCTCCGTACGGACGCAGACGTATTTTCCCGAATCGGCATGGCGGACAATGTTCTGGAACAGGTTGTCCAGCATGCGGGTAACCCATTGCGGATCGACGTCCCAATACAGGACGTCTTCCGGAAGCCGGATATCCACGTCGAAGCCTTCTTTTTCAAAGACCGGATACCAGGAAGCGACGGAGGTCCGGCACAGCCTGAGCACGTCCGTCCGGGCGATCCGCAGCGGGTATTTGCCCGCGGACAGCAAGGTATAGGACATCAGGTTCTCGATCAGCTGCGCCACATTGTCCACCTTCGTTTCGATCAGATCGAGCGATTGCTTTCCTTTGGGCGTGAGCGCTTCCTTGCGCAGGGAATAGGCGTGGCCCCGAATCGTCGTAAGCGGCGTCCGCAGGTCGTGCGACAGGTTGGCGATAAGCTGCTTGCGCAGCGCCTCCTCTTCCTGCTCCCGCCGGCGTGCGCTGTTCAATTGGTCGATCATATGGTTGAACGCCAGCCCGAGCTGCCCGATTTCGTCGACTCTCTTTACGGCGACCGGCTGAGGAATGCCGGATTCGTCGGTCTCCGTCATGGCGATTTGAAACCGGAGAAGCCGTTTGCGGATGCGGGCGAAGAACAGCCAGGAAGTGAACAGGAAGAACGAAAATACGGAGAAAATGAATCCCGTTAGAAACCGTTCGTTGGACAGATAGATCGTTTCGTTCCTCATCATCTTCCGCGGAATTTGCAGAACCATGAAGCCCTGCTTCGGGTCTTGGCCGATAAAAGCGACGACGGTGAACGGGTCCCCTCCGTAGCTGCTCTTCATAAATTGCATGCTGTCCGCCATCGTCCATTGCTGCGGAATCGTAACGGTTTCGCCGAGCTTCAGCCGCAGCCGGCCGGAGGCGTCCACCCAGAACATCGAAGCTCGCGGATATTGTTCTTTCAAAGCCCGAAGCTTGGCGTCCACCGCGGTTTCCGCCGCTTGGTCAAGCTTCTTCGCTTCTTGGTGCCATACATGTTCCAGATTGCGGCTCTCGTAGATGTTGAGCTCTTTGGGGAAGAACAGCTGGCTCTGCATGTAAAAAATCAGGCTTCCGGCCGGAAATACGAGCGGCCACATGCACAGCGCGAGTAAAATAATAAACAGGTATCTGGCCAGCAGCGAATTCGGGAATTTCGTTTTGGCTGCCGGCCTCATGATCTTACCCTGTAGCCGATGCCGCGAATCGTTTCGATGATTTGCGGGTTTCCGGGATCGCGCTCGATCTTTTCGCGGAGGTAACGGATATGCACCATCAGCGTTTTGTCGCCTTCCAGGTAGGGTTCTCCCCATACCGCTTCGTAGATTTGGTCCTTCGTCAAAATTTGGTTTGGATGCCGCAGCAAATACATGAAGATTTGGAATTGCTTGCCCGTCAAAATGATTTCTTCGCCGGTATCGCTGTCGACCAGCCGATTCTCCTCCGGATGGACGCGCAGATGGCTGAGCTGGAGCTGCGGGGAAACCCGCTTGTCGAAGCGCCGCAGCAGCACTTCGATCCGCGCCGCCAGCTCTTCGGGATGAAAGGGCTTCGTCACATAGTCGTCGGCAAATTGCAGTCCGTGAAGCTTATCCTCGATCGACGACCGAGCCGAGATCATCAAGATGGGGGTAGCCGGGTACTCCTTCTTCAGCCGCTGCCCGACCGTGAAGCCGTCGAGCCCCGGAAGCATCACGTCCAGCAGAACGAGATCGACTTCCTTCATCCGCTCTCCCGCCCGGTCGCCGGAGGTTAGCCATAAGACCTCATATCCTCTTTCGGTCAGATCGCCGCTGACCCAGTGTCCGATTTCCGCGTCGTCTTCAATGTATAGAAGTTTCATATCGGGTATCCTTTCTTTCGCAAACGGTAGGGTAGGAACTCGTAGAAATTATATCACGTTTTGGACAGGCAGGAATTCCCTTGGTTCTGTAGAATTATGTCGAAAGCACCACTCGTTCAACGATTTGTATATCCCTTAACGAATAGGAGAATCGCTCGCATGTTCCGTAAAAATCGTATATATGCCATAACGCTTCTATCCGCATGGGTCATGGCGTCACCGCTCGTCATCCCGCTGCCGACGGAGCGCGTATGGAGCGCGGCGGCCGCTTTGGTGCCCGACGCCAATCTGGAAAAGGTGATCCGCGGCCAGCTGAAGAAACCGGAAGGCGACCTCACGCCGGAGGACCTGCAAAGCCTCTCCCGCCTCATGGCTTCGGACGGCAAGAAAATACGGCCGATCGTACAACTGGTCGGGCTGCAGTACGCCGGCCGGATGACGCGGCTCGATGCGAGCGGCAATCAAATCAGCGATGTCTACCCGATCAGCGGGCTGAAGCAGCTTACTTATTTGGACCTGTCGGATAACCGGATCGCCGACGTGCGTCCGCTTGATTTGCCGAGGCTGAAGCATTTGTTCCTTAGCGGCAATCCGCTGCAGGACCCGACGCCGCTTTGGAAGCTGACACGGTTGGAAAGCCTGGCGGCCGGCGGCGCGGGCATCGAAGCCGTAGACGGCATCGGCTCGCTGGCGGGGCTGCTTTATCTGGATTTGTCCGGCAATCCGCTTGGCAAGCTGGGAGAAATTGCGAAGCTTGCGGGAGTGCAGCATTTGAAGCTTCGGAATACGCAGCTTGCGGATCTTGCGGAAATTGCCGCTCTGAAGGAGCTGAGGACGATCGACCTGCGGGACAACAAGATCGCGGACATTCGCGCGCTGGCGGACTTGAGCAAGCTGAGGGAGGTGCGGCTCGGCGGCAATCCGCTGGAGGGGAACGCCGTGGATACGGTGCGCGCGCTGCAGGACCGCGGGGTTCATGTCGAATTTGACTCCTCAGCCTTCCCGGATTATGAGCGCAGCATCAACGTGTATGTCGACGATGAGCGGATCGCCTTCGAAGAACCGCCTCTCAACCTGAACGGCTCGGTGCTTGTGCCGTTTCGCGGCGTATTCGGGAAGCTCGGCTTGCAGACGGCGTGGAACGAAGAGCTGCGCCAGGTGACCGGGACGAAGCCCGGTCTGGAGCTTGTGCTAACGATCGGGCAGGAAGAAGCCCGCGTAAACGGGCAGCCCGTCAAGCTGCCGGCCGCGCCCGAGCTTCGCAACGGGACGACGCTGGTGCCGCTGCGGTTGGCAGGGGAAGCCGCGGACAAGCTTGTCGTCTGGAACCAGGACAGGCAAGCGGTTTATATCGTCAGCCATGTCGCGGACGGCACCGGCAAGCGGTACGACGACAAGGGGCGCCTGGTTTACAGCGGCGAACTGAAGGACGGGAAGTATAACGGAAAAGGAATTGAATATGCAAGCAGCGGCGAAGTCGCCTATGAAGGCGAATGGAAGGACGGCCGCAAGCACGGCCAGGGCAAGATGTACGATCCGGCCGGCCGTTTAGTGCTGGAAGGGGAGTTCCGTGACGATCTGCCGAATGGTCAGGGCAAGAAGTACGATTCGGAAGGAAGCCGGCTGGAGGGCGAGTTCGTTCAAGGCAAGCTGAACGGCCGCGGCAAGCTGTTCTTGGAGGGCCGGCTGTTCTACGAAGGCGACTTCAAGGACAACGAACACCACGGCAAAGGAACCGTCTATTTCCCGACAGGGGAAAAATATGTCGGGGAAATAGAGCACAATGTCAAAAAGGGCCGCGGCATCGTCTATTATACAAACGGCGAACGGTTCGAGGGCAAAGTCGACGACCAGACGTTGGTCGAAGGCAAGTACTTCGTCTCGGACAAGCTGCTGTTCGAAGGAACGTTTACGGACAATCGTTTTCAGGAAGGGACGATGTATTTTACGAGCGGAGCGGTGTACAAAGGGACGTTTGCGGACGGGGAATTCGACAAAGGGACTTACTACGATGCGCAGGGAAGGACGCTTGACCCGGAGAAGGACGGCAAGGGGGTTCTGTTTTACGCCAACGGCGATTGGTACGAGGGAGAGACGTCTGCCGGAGAGCCGAACGGACGAGGGGTTTACCATATTTTGACCGACGGGCGGGTCGAAGGCTCGTTCCTCGGCGGTGTGATGAACGGCGAAATGAAGGTATACAGCGAGGAAGGCAAGCTGCAATTCGAAGGACGCTATACGGACGGAGAGCGCAGCGGCACCGGCAAGGAATACAATACGGAAGGCAAGCTGCGCTACGAGGGCGGCTACAAGGCCGGGGAGCGCAGCGGGCAGGGCAAGGAATACGATTGGGAGGGCCGCCTCGTCTACTCCGGCGAGTTCCGGGACGGAACGCGAAACGGTCAAGGCACGGAGTACCGGAAGGACAAGGCGGTCTACGAGGGCGGGTTTCGCGACCGGCTCTATCATGGCCAGGGCAAGCTAATGTTCTATAACGGGGATACGTACACCGGAGAGTTCATAGAAGGTGAATACGGCGAGCGCGGAGCTTTCGCCGATTCGTCCGGGAAGCCGGTCGCGAACGGAGCGGACCAGGGCACGGGCGTATACCGCCTCGCCGACGGAACGGTATATAAAGGCGAATTTCAAGGCGGTGTCCGGCAGGGCCGGGGCGAAACGTACAATAAGGACGGCACGCTGAACCATCGGGGCGAGTACCGCGCCGGCAAAAGAAGCGGCTTCGGCCAAAGCTTCGGCCTGGACGGGCATGTATGGCACGAAGGCGCGTACGCAGACGATTATGCCAAAGGGCAGGGCAAAACGTTCTACGACAACGGCAAGCTGCAGTACGAAGGAGAATTCGATTACGGCATGTGGTCGGGCCGCGGGAAGGCTTATACGAAAGAAGGCCGCCTGCTCTACGAAGGGGAATTCGAGGATGATGAATTCCAAGGCCAAGGCAAGCTGTACTATGCCGACGGCACCGTCTACACGGGGAGCTTCGACTACTCCGAATTCGGCGAGGCCGGCGGCTTTGCGGACGCCGAAGGACAACCGCTGCCCGGGATCAACACGGCGCTTGCCGGTACCGGCAAGCTGTACTACGCCAACGGCACGACGTACGAAGGCGAGCTGGCGGAAGGAAAGGCGCACGGCCGGGGCAAGCTGTTCGATCCGGACGGCAACCTGGAGTACGAAGGCGAGTTCAAGGACGGATACCGCAAGGATTGGTACGACGAATAAACCGGGTTAACGGCAAGCCTGTCTCTATTAACGGAGGCAGGCTTTTTGCCGTTGGTACAAGAGCCAATTTTTCGGCCCGTATGGTATTCGTCCACCAGACCAGCCTTTGGGATGCATAACATATGAGCATGGCATTCATCCGTACCAACCGTGCACACTCATCATACGAGAGAAAGGAGAAGCGCGATGAAAGGCATCATACTCGCAGGCGGCACCGGTACCCGGCTGCGTCCGATGACGAATATCATCAACAAGCATTTGCTCCCGGTGGGTAGATATCCGATGATCCACTACGCCATCCTCAAAATGGCGGAAGCGGGCATTACGCAAGTGATGCTGGTGACCGGCAAACAATCCGCCGGATTATATACCGAGTATATCGGCAGCGGAAAAACTTGGGGGGTACAGGTAAGCTACGGAATTCAAGACGAGGCGGGTGGCATCGCGCATGCACTCGGAATCGCCGAATCGTTCGTCCGCCCCGGGGAGAAGCTGATGGTTCTGCTTGGCGACAACCTGTTCGAGGATTCGTTAAAGCGGGCGGCGGACGAATTTCTGCGCAGGAAGGGAGGAGCCCACGTGTTTTTAAAAAAAGTGTCCGATCCGGAGCGCTACGGAGTGCCGGAGCTGGCTGACGGGCGCATTGTCCGAATCGTGGAAAAGCCCGAGAGCCCGCCTTCCCATTACGCCATTACCGGTATTTATTTATATGATTCGAGCGTCTTCGGCGTTATTCGTTCGCTTAAGCCTTCGACGCGGGGCGAGCTGGAAATCACGGATGTGAATAACGCTTACGCTGCGGCCGGCAAGCTCAGCTTCAGCATGCTGAGCGGCTGGTGGACCGATGCGGGGACCCATCGCTCCCTGATGGAAGCGGGCGTCCGCCTGCTGGGACGTGAGCTGCCATGAGGACGCTGCTGGTCACGGGCGGCATGGGCTTCATCGGCAGCAATTTTGTCCGCTACTGGCTGCAGCGCCATCCGGCGGACCGCATCGTCAATTACGACTTGTTGACCTATGCGGGCCAACCGGCCAATATGGCCGAAGCCGCCGGTTTGCCGAATTACCGGTTTGTCCAGGGAGACGTCGCGGATGCGGACGCCGTTAGACGCGTGCTGGGCGAGGAGACCGTCCATACGGTCGTCCACTTCGCGGCCGAATCGCATGTCGACCGCAGCATTGCCGATCCGCAGGCGTTCGTGCGCACGAATGTTCTGGGAACGGGGTGTCTGCTCGAAGAAGCGCGGCGCGCAGGGGTATCCCGGTTTGTGCATATTTCCACCGACGAGGTGTACGGAGCGCTTGGCGAACAGGGGGTTTTTACCGAAACGACGCCGCTTGCCCCCAATAGTCCCTACGCCGCGAGCAAGGCGGGTTCCGATCTGCTGGCCCGCGCTTATTTCGAAACGTACGGCTTTCCCGTCATCATTACCCGCTGCTCCAACAATTACGGGCCTTACCAATTCCCGGAGAAGCTTATCCCGACGATTATTACGCGGGCGATGCGCGACGAACCCGTTCCGGTGTACGGCGACGGTCTTCACGTTCGCGATTGGCTGTATGTCGAAGACCACTGCGCGGCCATCGACCGGGTCGTGCATCAGGGCATCCCCGGGGAAGTATACAACATCGGGGGCCGCAACGAACGGACGAATCTGGACATCGTCAGAGCGATTCTTGCCGAGCTTGGGAAGCCGGAATCGCTGATCCGGTTCGTCCCGGACCGTCTTGGCCATGACCGGCGCTATGCGATCGATCCGGCCAAGATCGCAAGCCGTCTCGGCTGGCAGCCTCAGGTGCTGCTTGAGGAAGGGCTAAAGCGCACGGTCGCTTGGTATGCGGCGAACGAGGCTTGGTGGCGCGAAGCGGCCGAAAGAGGCGGTGGCGTATGAAGGTGCTCATTACCGGCGCCGGGGGTCAGCTAGGCCGGGATCTCGTCCGGGTGCTCGGGCGGCGGCACGACTGCGCGGCCTTCACCCGGCAGCAGCTGGACATCGCCGAAGAAAAGGCGGTGCGCCGGCTCATTGCGGAGGTGAAGCCCGAGGCCGTTGTGCACGCGGCAGCCTATACGAAGGTGGATCAAGCCGAGGCGGAGCCGGAAGAGACGTACCGAATCAATGCGATCGGCGCCAGCCACGTCGCCATCTCCGCGGAAGCGGTTGGCGCCAGAATGGTGTATGTCAGCACCGATTACGTGTTCGACGGCGCCAAGGGGGAGCCGTACGACGAACGGGACCGCACGAATCCGCTCAGCGTATACGGCAAATCGAAGCTGCTCGGGGAGCAGTTTGTGCAGGCCGTATGCCCGCACCATTTTATCGTCCGGACGTCGTGGCTGTACGGAAGGAACGGCAGCAACTTTGTCACGAAGGTGCTGGCGCTTGCGGAACGGCAGCAGGAGCTGACCGTCGTCGACGATCAGTTCGGTTCGCCGACCTATACGTTCGATTTGGCCGAATGCATCGGCCGGCTGCTGGAAACGGACCGTTATGGCCTCTACCATGTAGGCAACCGGGGGTTTTGTTCCCGATGGACGTTGGCCAAGACGATCTTGGAGCTGGCCGGGCATACCGGGATTGCGGTCCGGCCCGCCCGCTCGGACGATTATGTGCTGCCTGCGCCCCGGCCAGCGCATTCGGCTTTCTCGGACCGGGGGCTGCGGCTCGCCGGGCTGCCGAGAATGAGGGATTGGAAAACGGCGCTGGAGGCATTTTTGAGCCACGATTGGGGGATGACCGATCCAAACGACGATCGAAGGGGTTCAAACGAAGCCGCTCGTTAGGCACAGCGACGACCGCGGCTTTTTTATGGAAATTTTGCGCGAGGACGACGCTTTTGTTCGGCCGGTTCGGCCAAGCGTCGCTATCCCTGTCTTTTCCGGGCGTCATCAAGGCGTTTCATTACCATAAACGGCAGGACGACATTTGGTTTTTTCCGAGCGGGCACGCGCAGGTCGTGCTCCATGATATGAGGGCCGACTCCCCGACGTATGGGCAAACGTCCGTGCATTACATGGGCGAGGATCATCCGTATCTGCTGTTCATCCCGCGGGGCGTCGCTCACGGATACCGGGTGCTCGGTGTCAAGCCGGCGACGATTGTTTATTTTACCAATCTGGCTTACGATCCGAAGCAGCCTGACGAATACCGCATCGCCTACGAAGATCCGGCGATCGGCTTCGACTGGACGACCCGGTTCCGGTAATCGAGAGGGAGGGTAACCGCAATGAGCCGGACTCAACAACTCGCACGCCGGAAAGCGGCCGTGCGGCAGCAGGGAAGCCGTGCGGGAGGTCTTCTCGGCTATGAACAAGGATATCGGTACGGACGGTGCGAGGCCGTCCGGATGTTAGCCCCGCCGGTCGCGCCGGCTTGGCATGACCTGAAAGTGCTCTTTATCCCGCAAGGCTTTCCGGCCATCGATACCGGCGTCGCCGCCGCCTTGCAGCGGACGGTTCGGGAAGCCGTCGTCGGAACGCCGGAAGCGATGCTCGCGCTGGCGGAGCAGCACCGGCCCGATCTGCTGCTCGTGCTGAACGGGCTTCACGTGTTTCCAGCGGATCATTTGCAGCAGGTTGACCGGATTCGCGAGCTCGGCATTCGAACGGCGATCTGGTTTGCCGACGATCCGTATTTTACGGACGATACCGCAGCGATCGCCCCGCATTACGATGTCGTGGCGACGCATGAGCAAAGCTGCGTGCCGTTCTACTTATCGCTCGGCTGCTCCCAGGTGCTGTATGTGCCGATGGCCGTAGATACCGAAACCTTCCGGCCCATTCCTGTCGGCTCCGGCTATCAAGCCGACATTTGCTTTATCGGCATGGCGTTCTGGAACCGCGTCGATCTGTTCGATCAAATTGCCGGTTACTTGTCGGGCAAAAAGGTGATCGTCGGCGGCGGGCTGTGGGAACGAATGCGGCTGTACCGGCTGCTCAAGCCAAGCATCCGTGCCGGGTGGATTTCGATCGAGGATACGGTCCGCTATTACAACGGGGCCAAGATCGTCATCAATCTGCACCGCGGCTGCCGCCATTACGGCACCGATAACCGCAACCTCCGGGGCCTCCCCGGCCAGTCGATCAACCCGCGCACCTACGAAATCGCCGCCTGCGGAACGATGCAGCTTACCGACGTTCGCGACGACCTGACCCGTTATTATACGCCTGGCGTGGAGTTGGAAGTCTACCGGTCGGCAGGAGAGCTGATCGATAAGCTGGACTATTATTTGAAGAATGACGCCGAGCGGCAAACGATCGCATTGAACGGCTTGCGGCGGACGATGCAGGAGCATTCATTCGTCATGCGGATCGGTCAGCTGCTAGGCTTGCTAGGCTGCTGACGGCGGCAAGCGTCAAGCGGCCAACCACATGAAAGGAGGCAGAAGCATGTCCAGAAAAACAGCGCGTTTCAACGTAAAGCGAGCGGTAAAGCCAGTGCCGCGGGCCGGCCGCCGCACCGCTTGGCACAACGGCTGGGAGGATGGGTTTCGAGCCGGGATGAGCGGCGGCTATCATTACGGCCGGTGCGATGCCGTCATGCGGCTGCTGCCGAACGATCCGATCGGCTGGTGGGATGTCCGGATCATGTATGTAACCTCGGGCAAAGGCGTCCCGTATTTCCCGCTCGACGAAGCGGTGATCGGGGCGCTGCAGAGACTGGTGCGCGAACTGATTGTCCTGCAGCCGGACCAGGATTTGAAAACCGCGGCCATAAAGACGCGGCCCGACATCGTGCTGGTGCTGGAAGGGCTGAATGTTCCCGTCGAATGGATTGACGAGCTGCGGGCCGAAGGAATACGCACGGCCATCTGGCTTACGGACGATCCGTACTATACCGATCTGACGGCGCCCCTTGTCCCGCATTACGACGTCGTGTTTACGCTGGAGCTTGCCTGTGTCGAGTTTTACCGCAGGCTTGGCTGCGGGCAGGTCTACTACCTGCCTTTTGGCTCGAACCCGGCGATCTTCCGGCCGAAGCGGGTGCCGATTCAATTCCGGCACGACATCAGCTTTATCGGCTCCGGTTATTGGAACCGGGTTGCTTTTTTCGACCAGCTGACGCCTTTTCTGGCAGCGAGAAATACGTACATCGCGGGCATTTGGTGGGAGCGGCTGCGGCAGTTTCAGATGCTCAGCCCGAAGATCGCCCTGAATCATTGGATGGGGGCGGAGGACACGGCAGCGCATTATAACGGGTCGAAAATCGTGATCAATCTGCACCGGGCCACGGACGATCCGAGCTATAACTTTAACAGCCAAGGGGTCGGGGCCGTATCGCCGAATCCGCGGACGTTCGAGATCGCTGGCTGCGGGACGCTGCTGCTCACCGATGTCCGCAGTGATATTACCCGCTTCTATACGCCGGGACAGGAGATCGTCACCTATGCTTCGCCAAGCGAGCTGATGCAAAAAATCGATTATTACCTGCACCACGAAGAGGAGCGGCGGTTTATTGCGCTTAATGCGCTGCGGCGCACCATGATGGAGCATACGTATCCTCACCGGATGGCGCAGATGATGCGCATCCTGTTCGAGGGCGTCCCCGGCTGATGCGTCGACTTGCCGTCTTCCGAGAAATAGGCGCTTGCGCTTCGTCCGTTTCCGCCCTCATTCGCATATGGTGTAGGGACGTATGCGGATGGAAGGAGGGACGGAGGATGGCCACACGCACTGCACGCAAGCGTGCGGGCACAATCAGGCTGCGCCGGGTCCGAAAGAGGAAGCGCAGCCTTCGGCCGCTCCGCAACCGACGGCAGGCCGGCCGCCGCACGCCAAAGACGGGGAAGCGGCGGGTCGTAAGGCCAAGGCGCAGCTACCAGCAAATTTATAACGAAACATTCGATAAAGCGTACAACGAAGGCTTTGCGTTGGGCTTTGCCAAAGGGCTCCAAGACGGCGGGGCGCCGCAAGGCTGAGCGGAGCGGCCGCAGGAGCTGGCATGCCGGGGATTCCTCAAGGAGAGGAATGTCCCGGCGTTCCGGCCCCGCGAAGCGGACAAGCCTTCCCGGGGCGGAGACAGGCCCGGAGCCGGCTCTTTAGGCGGCAGAATAGGTAAATGTCGTGCCGGACTGGTTATTTCCCTAATATATTATAAAGACTTGATAAAACTAAACCGAAGCGGAGGGGATGCAGGTGGAACAGAAAAGCGGCGGACTGCGGGCGAAACGTTCTCCGGCTCCGCTCCGTATCATGCTTTTCGCTCCGAACGGCGGCGGGCGGGGGTTGACGGGCGCGGAAAAATATATGCTGACGCTGATCCGGGAGCTGAAAGAACAGGCCGAGTGCCTGCTGGTGACTGGCGAACCCGGCGCCCTGGCGGCCGAAGCCGGCTTGCCGGTCATCGTGCACCCGGTGCCGTCCTGCCTTCCGCCCGCAGAGCAGGGAGAAGCGCCGGACGCCGATATCCGGCGGGAACCGGCGTTCGGTCTCCTCGTCAATCTGCTGCATATGCACCAGCCGGATCTCGTGCTTGTCTGCGGTCCCCATCCCGTTCTTCCTGCGACAGCAGCCAAGACGCTCGGCATTCCGGTGCTCTGGCTGTTGACCGAAACGGTGACCGATCCGGCTTGGACGCCGCAGACCGGGCATCGGATCGAACGCTCCGCCGACTGGATCGCCGGCGTGTCGGAGGCTTCGCTTGCGCCGCTGCGCACAAGAGCAGCCGAAAGCAAAGTTTTTCTTCTTCCCCCCACCCGAAGGCGCGAGGACCTAAACCCGGATCTTCCCCCCGTTCATCGCCACGAGCTCCGATCCGCTTTGCCGGCCGACGAGAAGCAAAGGATCGTCGGCTTTGCCTCCCCTCGATTAAAGCCTGAAGTGGGACTCGCGTCATTCACCGCTATGGCGGTACAGGTGGCGGCCGCGCACCCGGACGTTCTTTTCCTGATCGCCGGCAGCGTCTGCGACGAATCGCATTACCGCAGCTGCCGCCGCTTGATCGACGAATCGGGGTATGGGAGCCGGTTTCACCACGTGGAACTCGAACCGCATCGCGAACAAGTGCTGGCCGCGATGGATCTGATCGTCGTGCCGAGCTTGTCTGCGGAAAGCTTCAGCATGACGGCGCTCGATGGATGGCTGCTCGGCAAAAACGTCATCGCTTACCGGAGCGGCGGTCTGGAAGAGATGCTGACGGCGACCGGCAGTTCCGGGCTGCTGGCTCCGCAGGGAGACGTTGCGGCTCTGACGGACTGCGTGCTGAAGTGCCTCGAGGACGGAGTGCATCCGGGCGCAAGGGCGGAAGCCAGACGGCGTGCCGCCGAAGCGGTGTATGGCGAGGAGGCATACCGGGAGCGGCTTGCGATACTGATGACGAGTGTCCGCAAGCGTATTCTGGAGCTTCGGCGCGGCCGGAAGCCGGGTTCGCTGCCCGTGCTCCGCTCAAATGCCGTTTACAAAGGAAAGTGGAGCCCGGCCGTGTTTTTGTTGGAGCAGGGCATGAAGCGGCCGTTTGCCTCCGCAGAGGCGTTCCGCTTTTACCGCTATCGCGGGGAAGATATCCGGGTGGTGCCGGATGCCGTCCTGCACCGTTTCCCCACGGGGCGCGCTCTGCGGCACGATCCCCCGTCGCCGCCGAACCGGCCTTCGGTCATGCTGGCCAAGGGCAGGGGGCGGATCGTGTACCTGCTGATCGGCGGCCGGAAGCTGCCGGCCGTATCGCAAGCGGCGCTGCGGCATCGGGGGCTCGATCCCTCGCGCGCCGTGCGGCTGCCGAGCGCCGAATTGCGCGCCCTGCCGCTCGGCGAGGCGCTGCAAGGCCCTGCGGATCGCAAGCGGCGCACCAAGCGCAAGCGGCGCCGGTATGTTGGGGCGCGGCAAGCGGGCCGGAGCGTTCGGGGCACTCACCCTAACCCGGCGGGCCGCAGAAGGCTTAACCGCCGGAAACGCGCGCGGGCCCGCCCATGACGGCTGGCTGCGGTTGGCGGAAGGCTTGGCGAAGCGGGGACTGAATCGGGGAGGCGGCAAGAGGTGGCAAGGCACCGCGATGAGGAAAAACGGCCGTACGGAAGCGACGGACCGATGAAAGTGCTGGTGATTGGCGGCGACGGGATGGCGGGACATATGCTGCTGAGGTATTTGGCGGCGCGCACTGCGTATGAAGTGTTCTATACGACGGAGCCAGGAAAAACGGACGGCTGGCGACCTTGGCCGCTCCCGGGGGCGGGTCTTTGCCTCGACGCCTCGGATAGCGTGATGGTCGAAAAGCTGGTGGCGGCCGTGCGTCCCGATCTGATCGTCAACACCCTCGGAATCATGTACGATGCGGCCCGGCAAAGGGAGCTCGAGGCCTTCCGGATTAACGGCCTGCTGCCGCACCAGCTTGCGGAACTGGCCGACCGGCTCCAAGCCCGGCTCATCCAGATCAGCACGGACAGTGTGTTTCTGGGTGAGCGCGGCCGCTACGAAGAACGTCACTTGCCCGACGGGACGACGGCGTATGCCCGAACGAAAGCGCTTGGCGAGGTCGTGCGCGCTCCTCATCTGACGATTCGCACCTCGTTGATCGGACCGGAGCTGCAGGAGGAAGGCGGCGGATTGCTTTCCTGGTTTCTGAGGCAGCAGGGAGAGATTCGGGGATTCGTCCGCGTGCCGTGGAACGGGGTAACGACGCTGGAGCTGGCGAGATTTATCCATTATGCGGCGGAGCGGGGAGGGCTGTTAAGCGGGATCGTTCATTTAACCGCGGCGGAGACCGTCAGCAAATACGAGCTGCTGGAGCGATTGAAGCGGATTTTCGATAAGCGCGATGTCCGTATCCGGCCTGACGACACCGTCGCGCTGGACCGCACGCTGTGCTCGACCCGCCCCGAGGTTGATTTTGCCGTACCCGGCTACGACCGCATGCTCGGAGAGCTGGGCGAGTGGATGGAACAGGTGCCGTAGCGGAGTGCGGCGGTTTGGGGCGGGAGCGGGAGCGTGGCGGAGCAGTTTCATAGAGAGGAGGGGGCCCTATGCGGCATATTCGCAAATCTCGTTATCGGAGAGCCGGCGCCTTAGGCGCAGCTGCGGTGCGAACGGCGCACCTCTCGGTCATTATTCCGGTCATCAACGAGCGGAGAAAGCTGCCATCCGTGCTCCGGGAAGTAAGGAAGATCGGCGCGGGGAAGCTGGAAATCATCGTTGTGGCCAACGGCTCGACGGACGGCTCGAAGCAAATCGCCGAATCGATGGGTGCCAGGGTCGTCAGCTTCGCGGAGCCGCTCGGTCACGACGTCGGACGCAGCATCGGAGCCGGGCTCGCAAACGGTGAAATTCTGCTGTTTCTCGACGGCGATATGGTCATTCCCGCGCGCGATCTGAGGCGGTTCGTGCATACGGTTCACCGTGGGGTGGATGTGGCCTTGAACCGCTATCTGGGACCGATCCGGACACGTAACGTCCATCCGGTCGTGCTGGCGAAGCACGCGCTGAACGCGGCGCTCGGCCGGACCGACCTGCAGGGAACCTCGATGACGACCATTCCCCATGCCATCAGCCGCAGAGCGCTTGCAGCGATCGGGACGGCGGCGCTCGCGGTTCCTCCCAAAGCGCATGCGATGGCCGTACAGAAGGGGCTTATCGTGCGGCCGGTCCATCTGGTGCCGGTCGGACGCTTGAATCCGCGGCGTAAACGGCGCTGGACGATACTTGGCACCGATACGGTCGGCCAATTGATTATGGGTGACCATTTGGAGGCGATCCGCTGGCTGCTCAACACGACGGGCGAGCGAGGACGTCACACCGATTTGATGCGAAACCGCAACGTTGTGAGGTGAATTGATCGATGAGGCAGCAACAGGCAATGTTGTTTGAGAAACCGGCGGTTCGGGGCCGCCTGATCCGCAAGCCGCCGCCGGAAGCGGCCGGCAAGGCGGTCGTCACGGCTGCGCCGGCGGTCAAGCGCGCCCGGAAACGGGGACGGAAGCGGGGCGCTCCCGGCTCCCGGCTGTTTCGGCCCGGGAAGCCGGCGTCGTCCCGGGCTTACGGCGGAGCCGCCTATCAGTTGGGCCTGCAGCTAGGCCGCCAAGACTCTCCGCCCGAACCGCCCGACGGCGAGAGCGGGCTGCGCCGGCTGCTGAACCGCTCCTGGACGGCGCGGGTGAAGGAACGGGGCTTGGCCGGTTACCCTTGGGCCCGTTATCATGCGGCGGCGGCCGGCTATGTCCGCGGCTTCTTCGCAGGCATGGGCCGGCCGGCGCCGGACTGGGTGCCGCTGCCGACGGAGCGCTCGGTGGCCGTTATCGTAACGGCCAAGAACGAGGAGCGCACGATCGCCGCCGTGCTGAAGGAGGCGGGCCGGCTGACGGACGAGATGTATGTCGTCGTCAACGGATCGGGCGACGATACGTTCCGGCAAGCCAGAGCGGGTTCCCGGGCTATCGTACTGTCTTACCCGCAGGCGCTCGGTCACGATGTAGGAAGAGCGGTCGGCGCCAAGATGGCCCGGGCCGACATTCTGCTTTTTACGGACGGGGATATGCCGATTCCGGCGGAGCAGCTCGTGCCTTTCGTCCACGGCATCGAACAAGGACTCGACGTCGCGCTCAACAACATACATCCGTATCTCGGCTCGTTCGGCCGGCAGGATTCCGTCACGGTCATGAAGCAATTTTTGAACATGGCGCTGGGCCGGCCGGATCTGAAGGCCAGCTCGCTTACGGCCGTGCCGCACGCTTTGTCGCGGCGCGCGGTAGAGACGCTGGGCCTTGAGCTGCTCTCGGTCCCGCCCAAAGCGCAGGCGCTGGCCTTGCTTCTGAAGCTTCGGGTCGGCAATGCGGGCCGGGTTAACGTCATCCGGGGCAACAAGCGGCGCAAGCTGAACAGCGGCCGCCGCAATCCGGTGGCCTCGATGATCGTGGGAGACCATCTGGAGGCGCTGAAGCTGGTCGGTGACCGGCAGGGCGCACGGTTCGTATTTCCGGACGTGCTGCGCAAACGACGCTATATCGGAGGCGATGCCTGATGCAAACCGTCAGTATCATTATTCCGAACTATAACGGAGCCGAGTGGCTGGCTTTATGTCTGGAATCGATCCGCCAGCACGTCACTCTGCCTCACGAAGTGATCGTGGTGGATAACGGCTCCACCGATTCGTCGCTGCAGCTGTGCCTGAAGCAGAAAGTCAAGCTCGTTTCGCTGCCCGAAAACCGCGGTTTTCCCGCGGCGTGCAACTTCGGGCTGCGGCTCTCCACGGGCGATGCGCTGCTGCTGCTTAACAACGACACGCGGCTGACGGCTGGCGCGCTGGACAATCTGATGCGCTGCCTGTACAGCGGCGGCGATATCGGCATCGTCGGCCCCATGACGAACTATGCCAGCGGCAAGCAGCAGATCGAGGAGCCTTTTACCTCGATCACCGATATGGCGGAGCGCATAAACCGGCCGGATAGCGGGAAATGGCGGCAGACGGAGCGGATCGTCGGTTTGTGCCTCCTGTTCAAGCGGGAGCTGATGAGGCGCATAGGAGAACTTGACGAGCGGTTTTCGCCGGGACATTTTGAAGACGACGACTACTGCTACCGCGCCCGGCAAGCGGGATACCGCCTGCTGATCGCGGGGGACGCCTTCATCTACCACGAAGGCAGCGCAAGCTTCCGGCTGGAAGATGAGCAAACAGTCAAAGCCCTGCTGGAAACGAATCGCCAAAAGTTCATCGACAAATGGGGGATCGATCCGCATTCTTTTATATGATCATTTGGGCGGATGCCGTGCTTCGGGGCGCCTTGGCCGCATAGGATATTAGAAAAGCGGAGCGCTTCGGCCGGCGAGGAGGTGGAGTGAACGATGCATCGGCAAGTGACCAGTATGATCCGGCATATGGCGGAGTCCCAGCAGGAAATGGCCAATATTCTCGAAGCAAATCGGCATGTGGCCGTGCGCATGGCCCAATTGGTTCACGACATTCCGCCCGACAACCCTTCCTTTCAGGATATCGAGTCGCTGACGGAGCATTCCTTGAACGTTTCGAAAAGCGTCGCGATTTATTTAAGCGGGCTCGCCGATCTGGAGGAGGCGCTGGCGGAGCATTTGGCGCTCATTGTCAAAATCGTCGATATTCCGGACGACGAGGAGTGAATCCGGTTTCCCGTTGCCCGGAGGAAAAGGGGGTGCTACGTGAGCAGAATCGAAAGCTACCATAAAATGATGCAAGCCGCATCCCAATTCCAATACAACATCGCCTTGATACTCGAAGCCAAGGCGCTGGAGGCTTCGCGTTCGTGCCAATGGATTTGCGGGCATTTGAACGCCGCCCACTTCGAGGACCACGGCGATCAAGTGAAAAAATCGTTGGAAGTGCACGATCAGATGATCGAAGTGATCGAGGGCATGACCAAGATGGAGATGGCGCTTGCCAAACATTTGCAAATCCTGCTTGGAGGCAATGAGGCGAGTGAAACGGAACAGACGGCTGGAGACGGAGAAAATTATTATTCGTAAGAAAGCGGCGACCCCCCATGAATTGGCATGAAGAGGAAAATAAAGTCAAGATCGATATTCTTCATTCGCTTGCCCGCAGCCAGCGCGCGTTGGCCCGCATAATCGAGAGCATGGCCGACGTTGTGGAGGGCTCCGAGGCTGCGGCCCGCAACCTTTCGAGGCACATGGAGGCGGTCGGCCGGTATCAGCGGCAAATCTCGGTGAAAGCAGCCGGGATCCGCATACGCCGCTTGCGGCACGGAAGCCCGGGCAAGGCTTGGCTTGGCGAAGAAGTGAAGAAGAGCGTATTAAGAAAGAGAGCCCGTGCTTAACCTCAAGGAGGGAAGAACGGACTCTTTTTTCACGTATTTAAACTTTCGGAGCCAGCGCCTTCCACCGGAGCAGCAGTCCGCCGTATACGAGCCCTCCGCCGAAGCCGAACAACAGAACGGTATCGCCGTCCTTCAGCTTCTGCTCCCGGGCTGCTTCTTCGAGCGCAAGCGGAATCGTCGCCGCAGACGTATTGCCGTACTTCTCGATCGTATGCAGCGTCCGCTCCAAAGGAATCCCCATCTTCTCGCATACGGAATCGATGATGCGGAGGTTGGCGCTATGCGGGACGAACCAGTCGATGTTATCCGTGGACAAGCCGGTTTGGCTCAGCAGGTCGTTAACGCCTTTCGGAATCGTTTGAACGGCGAATTTGTAAACCTCGCGGCCGTTCTGGACAAGCTTGCCGTTCGTGTTCACCGGGCTGCCTTCCATATGATCGGCAAGCAGGGAGCGGTAAATGTGAGCCCCGCCGGTGCCGTCGGTACCGCCCGTATAGGCAATAAATTGGGGGCTGGCGTCCGCATCGTCCCGTTCGAGCAGGACCGCTCCGGCGCCGTCCCCGAACAGAACGCAACTCGTGCGGTCCGTATAATCGACGATTTTGGACAGGGCGTCGGCACCGATGACCAGCGCTTTGCGGTGCAGGCCGGAAGCGATCATTCCGTTAGCCAGATGCAGGCCGTATACGAATCCGGCGCAGGCGGCGCTTAAATCGAAGGAGGTCGTCCGCTTCATGCCGAAATGCGCCTGAATCCGGCAGGCGGTGGCAGGGAAAGCGAAATCCGGCGTGCTGGTGCCGACGATCAGCAGATCGACATCCTCCAGCACGGCGCCGTACCGGTCAACAAGCTGCTGCACCGCCTGGATGCACAAGTGGCTCGTATATTCCCCCGGCGCGCTGATGCGACGCTCGCGGATGCCGGTCCGCTGCACGATCCATTCGTCGTTGGTTTCCACCATACGCTCCAGATCGGCGTTCGTCAGACGACGTTCGGGAACGTAGCTGCCGATGGCGGTAAGCCGGGAGCGGTAAATTGTCGAAGAGGAAACAGGTTGAACAGATGATTCCATACGGGTTCACCTCGTAAAATATAATGTTAAATCAATTACCTGATATCATGAGTTAGTATTAGTACCTGATGATAAAAATAATACTTCGCTTTCTAGCTTCTGTCAATTGCCTGATTGCTTTATGTATCCGGTCCCCATACAGATCGGGGATAACGGAGCATTCGTGTGTAGAAGATGGTGATGGGGAAAAATTTGCGCTTCGAATAAGGAGAGTGGCCGTCAATCAATTAATTGGAGGTTCGACTAAGGCATATCGGGTATGAAATGATGCAGCATGCCAGACCCCCAAAACTTTAAGGGATATGGAACGAATGCCAGTCCCCAACCAATGAGAACATAACGGTGTTTCGCCCATGCCGGACGGCATATATCGGCTTCAATCCCGTCTAAAGCCGAGGGCCGCTGGAACGCAAAGCAAACTCCCGCATCCACTCGGACGCGGGAGTTTGCTTTGCGAAGCAGATAAACAATTTTCGGTTACGTGGCGACAACGGCGCTCAGCGCTCTGTAGTTTGCCGTACTCGTAACCCCGACGCCGAGAAGTACGGCAGGAGTAACCGTCAGTGTATAAGAGTGCGTTCCTGCCGGAGGGACATCGGTGAAGACGACGCTTACCGTAAAGTTGGACGGTCCCAGAAGGGCCGTTACAGCATCCAATAATGAGGTGGCCGTTACGGTTGCCAGCAGAGTTTGAGCACCCGTACCGAAGTCACGGTACAAGTTGATGGTATAGTTCACGTCTACTGCAACAAGAGCTGCTGTAGCAAGCGTGACCACCCCGCTGATTTGTGCCGTATCGTTAATCGCGGTAAATATAACGCCAGGCAGCGTAAGAACGAGGGTCTCTGCTCCCGCAGGAAGTGCCGGATGCGGTTGTGCTTTGAACCCCTTCGACATCCGCCGACGATCCGGCAGGTCCCGTTGGTCCTGTCGGCCCTGTGGGTCCCGTTGGTCCGGTAGGTCCAGCCGGGCCGGTCAGGCCCGTTAATCCGGTAAGGCCGGTCAGCCCTGTTTCACCCATGTGAATCACTCCTTTTCTGTCAAGATACTAAATCATATGAGAGGACTCACGCTGAGAACGAAAGGCCTCGTCGCGGTCTATCTCTACGGGCATAAAATCATTACGACGGGCGAAGGCGGGGTATTGACGACGAATGACGATGCGCTTGCGGAACGGGCCCGGCTGCTCCGGGGACAAGGGATGGACCCGGAGCGCCGTTATTTTCATACCGTCGTCGGTTACAACTACCGGATGACCAACATTCAAGCCGCCATCGGCTGTGCGCAATTGCAGAACGCGGAATGGCATATCGCGCAGCGACTGCGGATCGCAAGCCATTATACCGGGTATTTGCGGGATTGCAGCGCTCTTACACTTCCTGTCCAGCAGGAGTGGGCAAAGAACGTTTATTGGCTGTTCAGCGTCGTGCTGCGCGAAGGCTCGGAGGCGAAGCGCGATGAAGTCATCCGTTGGCTGGAGCTCCGCGGATCGAGAGCCGGCCGTTCTTTTATCCGAAGCACGTGCTGCCGCCCTACGAGAAGCTCTAAGCCGCGTCGGAGTTTCCGGTCGCGGGCCGGATCGCCGCTCGGGGTATCAATCTTCCAAGCTACGGTACGTTAACCGAAGCCGATGTGAGGTATATTAGTTCGGTGCTGGCAGAGATTGTAGCAGAAATTTGACGTACGGTTCGCGAAAATCTGAGGGATCGCTGGAATAATGAAAAAGGTTAAGCGGAGGGTATCGCTGCTTAACCTTTTTTTGGACGACGACACTCAGTTTTGAATCTAAATTTGATGAAAAACATTGTTTTTTATATTTTAGTTTGTTAATATTTAACTATTAAGGGAGGTAAAAGAAATGAAGCGACAGCCTGACGTTAGCTGTTCAGGATCGGAGGTCGATCCAGAACATTA
The DNA here is from genome assembly GCA_031180825.1 of Paenibacillus sp. Lineage (GTDB taxonomy): Bacteria > Bacillota > Bacilli > Paenibacillales > NBRC-103111 > Paenibacillus_G. The sequence goes on from JAPSLM010000004.1 coordinate 81,047, forward strand.
TTTTTCTATGGCCGAGCATCTTTACAAGGCCGGAAGGAAGCAGGAGGCGGTTCCCTTGTTCCGTCATGTCATTAATAACGTGAAGGATACCGACCATCCGCAATACATCATGAGCCAGTTCCGGTTATTTCAGTCTCTCATTGGCTTCGGATCGGAAGAAAACAAGGAAGCGCTGACAAGATTTGAGTCTCATTATTTTTATTTGCCGGAAGACGTGAAACTGGATGCCTTACTACAAATGGCAAACGTCTATTACACGCTATGGGACTGGAAAAAAGTTGAAAGATATGCAGATGAATTAAGAACCTTGGCTAGAACTATCTACGATCGACAGCTTGAAAACAAACAAAATAACAAACTTCCTGAAATTTTGCAATCCGAGCGTCATTTAGTAGTATACTATGGACAAGGGTTCCTTCTAAAAGGAATCTCCCTAACCATGCAAGAGCGGTGTGAAGAAGCGAAACGCTACGTTTCGGAATATTCCGAACTTGGATGGTTTGAATTCCTTGATGAAATCGGGCACAAGGAGGTCGAGAAGTTTAGCATATGGGGCAAGGCAAATATGTACAATCTCGAGTTAAAATGCGGGAATGACAAGGTCCTTGCTGAATTGTCGGAATTTTTGGACGAAAACCCCATGGAGTTGCTTCCCAGTTTGTTAACGGTTATTGAATCAGCAAACCTGTACAACTTTAAGGTCGATGAATTTTTAAACAAATTCTGCGAGAAGCTTCCCCCTATCAACACTTCTGTTACATACATAAACGGTACGCAATTATTTCACTTCTGGTATGAGAAAGCGGTATACAGTTTTAGAAATCAACAAAACATCACCGGATTGAATGAATTACTGTACGCACTATACCTTTCTCAAAAGTTGAAGCATTGCTCGGGCTTCGAAAGGTGTGTTTCCTTTTTTGCGAAGTATGTCGATTACGCGACCGAGCAACAAAAAAGGCATTACCGAAATATATTGGAGGGAGTGTCGGATCTATGAAAAAGGCTTGGCTGTCCTTGATTTTGGGGTTGTTTTTAGTGAGCGTTACATCGGGTATAGCGCAGCAACAGCCGGAGCCTGGTCCGCTATCTACTTATGTTCATAACGGGACAGGCGGTTAAGCTTGGATCATTCACCTTAGAAGAGCCTTTTTACTTTCCTATGCATGCCTGACTAAAAAGATCGCCCTCTGTTAGCCATCTCGGCCAAGCAAGAGGGCGATCTTTAATTCAACTTGTTCCAGACGCCGGACAATCGTTACTTTGAGCAGAAGAGTTTACCTATTTTCAATTTATATAATCGATTGATTATATAAGCATATTATTATATATTTATTGAGAAACAAGATGGTTTTGGCGGTATGGGACAGAGGCAAATAACAGCTTGTTAAGCCGCTAAAACTAAAAAGTTTGGTATACGGGAGAGGGAAGAGATGGAACGAATCCATGAAATGGCCGACAGTCTAAAACTGCTCGGCGACAAGACGCGTCTAACGATACTTGCCTTATTGAAGGAGCGGGCCTTATGTGTTTGTGACCTCGTAGAGCTGCTGGACACATCGCAGCCTAACGCAAGCCAGCATTTGCGCTAATTAAAAGCGTCCGGACTGGTGAACGAAACGCGCAAGGGCCAATGGATATACTATTCCTTAAATGTTGAAGACAAGCCTTGTATTCAAGCGGTCTTGGAGTACCTTCCTTTGTATAAAGAAAACGTCGATCTGCTCAAAAATAATTGCGATTAGTGTGGGGGTTCCATGGCTGTTACTGCATTTCTTCTATTTTTAGTCACTCTGACGTTCGTCATCTGGCAGCCGAAGGGATTAAATATCGGCTGGTCGGCAAGTGCGGGAGCCGTCCTTGCCATAATTTTCGGCGTGGTGAGCTTCGCGGATGTCGGTACCGTAACCGGCATCGTATGGAATGCAACCTTGACGTTCGTAGCCATTATTTTAATCTCGCTGGTGCTTGACGAAATCGGCTTTTTTGAGTGGGCGGCCCTGCATATGGCGCGGCCTTGATCCTGACGCCGATTGTGCTGGCCATGGTTCGGGCGCGTAAGTTTGACAATAGGACGGTTCTGCCGTTTATTATGGCGAGCGGGTTCATTATGTACCGGAAATTCATGCAGAAGCCAAATGGCGGATGGTTTCTTGAAAGCGCTGGGCAGCGGCAAATATGAAGTGAAAAGCGCCGGGTTGGAAGCGCACGGGCTAAATCCGCGGGCAGTCCAGGTGATGAGGGAAGCCGGTGTGGATATTAGCGGGAATACGTCGGATGTGATCGACCCGGAAATTTTAAACCAGGCCGACTACGTGATTACGTTATGCGGGCATGCGGACGAACATTGTCCTGTCATCCCGGGCAAGAACGTGATTAAGTGGCACTGGGGCTTTGACGACCCGGCCAAGGCAACCGGTACGGAAGAAGAAATCATGGCCCAGTTCCGTCATGTTCGCGATTCCATAAAGAGCCGGATCGAGTTGTTCGTAAACGAAGACGCCGCGGACGTGGGGGACTGCCCTCACGAACCCAAATTTTGAGCCGAATGATTTTGTCCCGCGCATCGTAAACTATTCATGCTTAAAGGGCCTTAACAAAAGTCATATCTTAAGGAGCGATAATAACAATCATGAATACAGGAATGTTTGGAAGATGGACAACGATGTCGCTTCTGGCTTTGGCGGCAGGGGGGGCTATCGCCTACGGCGTAGCAAGACGCAACGGGAGCCGCAGAGGCTTGCTGCCGAAAGGCATACGGAACTTTCAGTTATTTCGATGAGCTCGCCCGTTCAGGCAAGCTCCAGTGTTGAGAAAGCGGGCTTCTAATAAAAAGTAGACGTAAAAAGAGGCGAGGGTATCCACTGAAGAAGCGATCGCGGCCGCCTTTGTCTTCAGGAAATTTCCGCACATAAGCGGCTTCCGATTAAATTATCCCGAGGCCCCGGGTCCCCGCAAAGCATTTGAAGGGAGCTTCACCGATCAACCTCACTTTGCGGGGTGTAGCAGCGGCCGGAAGTGGATACCCCACCCCTTCGTAACTCTATTCCCCTCAATGACACTTTCTCCACAAGCTCACCTCGCCTATTCAGGCGAGGTTTTATGTTGCCGCCCGGGCTTGGCCGAAAAAAACAGCTCATGGTACAGAAAACATTTGCGGAATCGTTCAAGAACCGTACATTCATAATTGTGCCCTTGAAACAATTGCTTATATTGCTCCTCATTGCGTATAAACTCTCCCTTGTCATACCATTGCATAAACCTGTTGCATAAAGGTTTACTCTCGCACAAACAAGGCTCCATCACGATAATCGTTCCATCCGGTTTCAACACCCGCTGAAACTCCTTCAAGTATTTTGAGATTTCGTCCGAAGAAATATGATGCAGAACGGCGATAATCAGTATGTAATCGACCGATTCGTGCGGAAAGGGGAGTATCCCATTTTCCAATACTTGAAATTGATGGCGGGGATACAAGCGCCGGGCATAATCAATTCTCCCGGCATCCGGGTCCATTCCCACGTAATATTGCGGATGGAACATGGAACAATTGGCCCCGGTACCCGAGCCGAAATCCAGCACGGCTTTACCGTCGAAGGCAAAATGCGATTGGACGCGATCATGAATATATTTTTCGGTCACCCATTTCGGGCGGACAAACCAATGATACAGACGGGGTGCGAATGAAGACGTAATGGAATTCACCATCTTTCGATATAGTCACAACGTATAAAGTAACCATACGGATTGAAAAATAATCTAAGAAAAATTCCTTGTGCAAAAAAACACCTCATCCCGAATGAGGGAGGAAGCGTCCATGTCTCAGCTTCTTTGTTTTATGACCCGTGCCGGAACGCCGACGGCCGTGCAATAGTCCGGAATGTCGCGGACAACGGCCGCTCCGGCTCCGACGACGGACCACTGTCCGATCCGGATGCCGTCGATTACCTTCGTTCCCGTTCCGGGCAAGGTGCCCCTTGCGACCGTCACGCTGCCGGACAAGGTCGAACCCGGCGCGATATGGCATGCGGTGCCGATCACGCATTCGTGATCGACCGACGCATTCGTATTGATGACGGCGTAATCCCCGATTTGCGTTTCGGCGTGAATCACGGCGCCGGCCATAACGGCAATCCCGCTTTCGAGCTTCGCCGATTGGGCAATAAACGCGCGCGGGCTGATGGCTTTGACGAGCTCGAAGCCGCTCTCGGCCATCTGCCGGCACAGCTTATCGCGCAGCCGGTTGTCTCCGATGGCGACAAAGGCGTGCCGGACGCCCTCCTCGTACGGGCAGGGCAGCACGGAATCATCACCCAGGATCGGAATGCCCGACACTTCGGTTCCCTGCGCATTGGTTGTGCAGCCTGCCAGGCGTACAGTTTAGTCGGATTTTAAAATATCGATGGCGACATTGGCGTGCCCTCCGGCGCCGATAACGACTACTTGGCGTACTGTCGAGTTTGCGGAATTTACCTCCTCGCGATTCAGACGATTCCGATCACCGGTGAATGAGGCTTTGAAACAGCCGGTAATATTCTTGCGCCACGTCGGACCTGTACTCTGCAGCTTTCCCCAGATGGCGGCTTTCTCTTGGGCGACCAGCAACTGGCGGTTCTGGTTAAGGTGGGCGATAGCGGCGGTCATCTCGGGCACCGAGTAAGGAACGAACGTAACGAATGCGTTCATATCGCTGATCACTTCCCGGGCGACCTCAATCCGGCTGATCGCTACCAGCGTATCGACGGTCAGAGATTCGAGAATCGGGAAGGGACAGCTTCCTTCGAACAGCGCAGGCAACCGGACGCTCAAGCTGCAAGGCCATCTCCATACCTACATAAGGCACGCACCAGACGTCGACCGGGAGATGCCGGTTTAACCAAGGCACGTCTGGAAAATGGTGTATAAACAGCCGGTCCGGATAAAGCGGGGCGAAGGCTTGGAACAATCTTTCCACTTCCGTAAAATTATGCTCCGTCGTCGCGACGTGGGTCATTACGTCCGGAGCGTTCATCAGCAAGCCTTCCGTCAATGGGACGACAAAGCGTCCGATGCCCTCCCCGTCCAGATGAATCTTCGGCTGATACCCGAGGAACATTCCGATAAGGAATGCGAGGGAAGCAGCAGAGGCGCAGCTAACGGCGGCACGGCGTGGATCTTCTCCTGAAACTCCCCGGATTCGATGAAGCTGCAAAGCAGCCGGAGCCGGGGCAAGCCCAGCGAGAGATGATGGATATGGCTCTCAAGTCCGGGCAGATCGGGCTGGCGCATCAGTAAATCTTGATATAAGTAGAACACAAACTCGACATCGGTCACATGATTGATCCGGTGAAATATACCGATGAACGTTGTATGGGGAAATTTCGCCGGTGGCTGGGCCCGGCTGTACATGCGTCGGCTTCGCTGCTTTGCAGGAAGCTGAGCAGGAAATGGGTTTTCGGCACGCCGGCGTTCAAACCGTTTATATGCGATTGAAAGCCTTCCGGATCCGCATCCCGGAAAAACAACTGCCGGTACAGCTCCCAGATAAATTCGTTTCGCTCCAGCAGCAGCAAATTGCGCAAAATATCGATGAGGCGGAGTGTCGGCGCCTGCTTCAGCTTTTCACGTAAAGCGGGCGCTGCTCAATCTTAGTTAGATAATGTCCATACGACAAACCTCCCTCATCTTGAATTGTCTGGCCGTTACAGCAAGCCAAGATGGGTCAGACGATGCTCGATCAAGCGGCCGACGGCTGAGGGCGAATACCGGCTGCGGATCGTCAGCTGTCCGGCGGCGGCGATTCGGCTCCGCCAATCGGCATACCGGACCAGATTGCGCATATGTCCGGCCGCCTGGCTGATGTCGGGATCGGCCCATACTTGATGGGCGCCGTAAGGTCCGACGTCGGTTCCGACTTGTATGAGCTTGTACCCGACCGTACACGAATTTTCCGGGGTCATGAAATCCCGACCAGTGCGTGCCGATAAACGGCTTGCCGAGATACATGGCTTCCGCCAAGCCGAGCCCGAAGCCTTCGGCGCGGTGCAGCGAGACGAAGCTGTCGGTGCAGGCGATTAGAGCGCTCACTTCGTGACGCGAAAGCGTGCGATCCATAATCACAATGTTGGGGTACCCGGCGGCCATCGCCGCATCGTAAGCGACTTCGATGCCGTGCGGGATATGGATGACGGGGATCGGCAACTTTTTGGCTATATTGGCTGCCACATAGGCCGAGGGCGCCCATACCTCCTGGAGGAATTGAAAGCCTTCGGCGTAAAAATCGGGAAGCTCCGGGAGCTGCCAATGCCAGAAGCCGATATTGTAGCGTCCTTGCAGAAGGGAGGCGCCGAAGTGGTCGACGACATGCTTCATTGTGTTTCCATTGGTATGGAAAATTTTTACATTGTAGGACGGACCTTGCATTTCTTTGTGCGCCCACGTCATATCTTCGTTGCGGTAATCTCCGTATACGGGGCAGTTCAATATCCCGAACGGAATTCCCGTCGTCTGCAGCGCCCGGGCGGCCAAACGGCCGAATTCGCCGATGCCGGTCTCGGCGCGGATCAACCCGACCAAATTCACCCCGGCCGCGGGGCGGGCTGCAGCCGGAGGGGAAGAGGGAATGGCCGCGGCTTCTTTAGGCGGGCGGGCTCGCAAGGACGACGGGCGCGGGAACCGCTATTTTCGCCTGCGGCTCGCGGCCTTTCGACGCGGGCGAAGACCCGAACGGCTTCTGCCTGCACGGCGGCCCCGTTTGCCAGCGGCCTGCGGCGCTTTTTTGCGCTTGGAGGCTTTGGATAAGGTCCGTTTGTGGTTCCGAGAGCCCGAAGCGCGCCGGGTTTTCTTCTTTCGCATGACTTTCGCCTCCAGACTGGAATGGATCTGCAGGCCGCCGCCTTACGGGAAGGAGCGCCAATAGTTCAGGAGATCTTCGAGCGTCCGGTCCAATGGAATTTCGGGCTTCCAGCCGGTCGTCTCATGGAATTTTCGGTAGTCGCCCAGCAAGACTTCCACATCCGACGGACGCAGACGGGCGGGATCGACCTTGACCTCGATTTTCGCGGAGCTAAGCGCAAGCAGCTTCTGAAGCAGCTCTTCGATCGTGATGCAGGAGCCGGAAGCGATGTTGTACGTTTCTCCGGGCACGCCTTTCTCAAGCGCCAGCCAGTATGCCCGGACGACGTCCCGGACGTCCGTAAAGTCCCGCTTGGCCTGCAGATTGCCGACATAGAGCACCGGGGGCTGCTTGCCTTTTTCGATGTCGGCGATTTGCTTGGAGAAGTTCGAGGAGACGAAGTTTTCTCCCCGGCGCGGTCCCGTATGATTGAAGGTCCGGGTGATAACGATGTGGAGGCCGTAGCTTTTGTAGTATTGATAGCCTAAAAACTCCTGCGTCACTTTGCTGACGGCATACGGACTGAGCGGGCGAAGCGGATTCGTTTCCTTGATGGGGACCTCGTGAGCTTCGACGTGGCCGTACTCCTCGCTGGAGCAGGCGATTTGGATTTTACAGTCGGGCTTGATTCGCCGGACGGCTTCCAGAATATTGATTTGGCTGGCGGCATTGTTGTAGATCGTATCGACCGGGGAATTCCACGAGGTCGGCACGAAGCTTTGGGCGGCCAGATGAAAGATCAGGTCGGGCTTCACGTTTTCGATCAGGGCTTCGACGGAAAAAGGATCGCGGAGCTCGCATTCGACCAGTTGAATATCTTTTATATGCTTGATATGATCCAGTCGGCTTCGCTGGCGGATCGTCCCTACCACTTCATGATGCTGCAGCAGATACTCTGCCATATGGCTTCCGACAAAGCCGGATATCCCGGTAATCAGCACCTTCATAAGTTCGGTATCCTCCTTTAACGTTCCATAAATTTTTGCGCGTCCCGGATATGCTGCTCGTGGGCTTTATCGCATACGAGCAGGCCGTCGGGGGTGGAGACGATGATTAAGTCCTTAACCCCGATGACGACGGTTTTAAGGTTTTCCGTATAGACGATGCTGTTGCTCGTATAAAGGGAGGAAGCGTCTCCCATCACGATGTTGCCTTGGTCATTCGGCTGATGTACGCGTTCCAGCGAGGTCCAGGAGCCGATATCGTCCCATTCGAAATGAACGGGGATCGTATAGATCGACGAAGCCTTCTCCAGAATGGCGTAATCGACGGATATTTTGGGCAAGCGCGAATAAACGTCCTCCCACTTCCCGCCGCATCCTTCGAGCAGCGTCCATATGTCCTTTTGGCTGCGGCTCATATAGTGGGCGATGGTCGAGGGTTTCCAAACGAAAATGCCGCTGTTCCAGTACACGTTCCTTTGCCGGATCAATTGCTTGGCCCGCTCCAAGGGGGGCTTCTCGATAAAGGTTTTCGCCGCAAGCGCCCGTCCCTCTACCGTCGGCTCCTCCGTCACGATATAGCCGTATCCGGTTTCCGGCCGGGTCGGCGCGATCCCCAAGGTTACGATCGAACGGCCCGATTGGGCGACGATCTCCGCTTGCTTCAGCGCCTCCCATAAGCTGTTTCCTTCTGGAATATATTGGTCCGACGGGGTCGTCACCAGAACGTCGTCTTCGCCTTTTTGCAAAAAATGCAGCGCCGACAAAGCGATGCAAGGAGCCGTATCCTTCGGTTCGGGCTCTATAATGATGTGTTCATGCTTCAGCTCGGGAAGCTGCTCGCGAACCATGCCGCTGTACAGCTTGGTCGTCACGACATAGATGGACGTGCCCGGCGCATACTGGAGAAATCTGCGGTACGTTTGCTGCAGCATGGTTTCTTCGGAGGTCAGGGAGAGGAATTGCTTCGGCTTCGATTTGACGCTGCGCGGCCAAAATCTCGTTCCTTGTCCGCCGGCCATGATCATGATTTTCATCGGTCTCATCCTCCTTATGCAGATGATCATTCCGCCTCCGATTAATATATTGGGGCGGGCCGGTTCACCGAAACGTCGACTGTCCCCTGTACATTCGTACAAATTACAAGTAAAACCCCGATAATGATAATGGGCGGAATGAAATACGGCGATGTAATGACTTGCAATATCGTTCCAGGAGATCGTCGGATCTTTCATGCCCCGGATCGCGGATTGCTTGTAATGCTCGTAATTGTCGGCAAAGCTCTCCATCGCGCGGGTTATATCGTCGGGCGATTCGGGGTTAAATCAGGCCACTTCGGCGCTCCGTCGCGCCAGATGCTCCCGCATGACCGGGATGTCCGAGCATAGAACTGGCGTTCCCATGCTGAGCGCTTCCTCCACCGGATAGCTGCCTCCTCCCTCGGCAAGACTCGCATAATCGGGGCATAGGCCTTCTTGATTAACGGAGCGACCAACTGGTCCTGCACCAGCCCCAGCGGGTAGACGTCTTTGTCGAGCTGGAGCCCCGTTCTTTTGATCAGCGAGACCAAGGTCGGAATCGAAGCCAGCTCCGGCCAGAAGGGAGGAACGCTTCTTAGCATCTGCGTTTTTGTAGCCGATCAGAAGGAACGGGTGCCGGCTTCGTCGGGAGAAGCGCGAGTGGGCGAGCAGCAGATTGTAGTGGTTTTTGTGCGGAGAGGTATTGGCCGGATAAATGAAATAAGGAAAGGGGAAGCTCTGGGCCAGTGCAGAATCCAGCGCCGGATTCTCGAAATATTTGGACGGTGAAATGGTGTGCGGAATCAGGCGGATTAGCAGACCGGGCCGAAATGCGCGACGAGTCTCGACTTCACAGACTCGGAAGAAAGGACGATGTGCGTGCTTCTCTCCAGCCAGACCTTGGCTTTATCCCATTGCTCGCGAATAGCCGATCCCGGCGTGAACGGCGGCACGAAAATCGAAAATGGTGGCATCGTGAAACGTGGTGACGGTCGGCTTGTGAAAGTCGACGAATGCCGGACCATGCGGCCAAAAGACATACGACGTCGCGATCGGCAATATAGGGATGATTCGGATTGTTCCGAATGTCCTCTTCGCTGTATACAATGTCGATTTTGGGATGCTGCGCCGTATTGACTCTGTCTTTTTAGCCGGTCTGAGCCGACAGGACGACCCGGACGTAATGCACGCCCGGCTGACGGGCAAGCGCCGTCGCCAAATTCGTCAGCAGCCTGCCTCCGCCTCCGATGGAGAACATGCAGCTCCATATCCAAATTTTCATTCCGTGATTTCTCCTTGAGGGCATAGTTCGTTAGGTTCATGGTTTCGTATGTACTAACATATGGGATAGGCCTCTTCATCGGCACGACGTATGTCCCAGTCGGAATAATTTTGACGAAACCCTAATTTCGCACAAACGAAAACCTGCCATCGCTGGATGACAGGTTCGCCGGAGGTTGCCGTAAAAATATTTCACCGCCCAAGAAAAGGCGTGTAACCTTGCCAAGCTTCTACCCATATACTGGACCAACACAAAGGGTCAATGGGTATGCAAATAGGCCGCATATTGCAGCGGACGCCGATAAACCGCGTCTTGACCGCCGAGCTCGTCATAAATATCTTTTTGCGGCTTGCCGTTTACTTCGATGATCCACAGCCGCTCGCCGTTGTCCAACGCAAAATCGACGCTGAGCTCGCCCAGATGACGGCCGGTACCCGACTCTACGGTTTCCGCGGCGCGCAGACTGATGTCGCGTATCGATTGAAGGATGGCGTCCGCCTTCTCCTGCGGGTACAAATGGCGGAGCACGTCTTCGGACAAACAAACCTTGTCGCAGATGCTCGTATTAAAGCAGCCCTTGTGAGCGATCCGGCTGACGACGTTCGTTACCGACCATACGCCCGACTCGTCTTTTTGAACAAGCGCCCGGATATCGAAGACCTGATCGTTCCATTGCTGCAAATCGATCCCTTGCTGGATGAGGTAACGGGTGGACCCGAGAAGCTCGTCTAGCTTCGTTTGGCATTGCGGGACGTCTGCAGCGATAAATTCCGGTAAAAAATGATGCTGGCTAAGATGAACCTCCCCCGACTCCTTCACCTCGACACGGTACACCCCTTTCCCTAGATGTCCGCAGCAAGGCTTCACGTACATGACTTTATAAGTTTCCAGCAGCTGTGCCGCAGACTCCCGGTCATAAAGTACGGTTTCGGGCAGATAAGAAGCGAGCGGTTGGCTTAACTGCTTATAGATCTCGAATTTGTTGAATTGGTTTCGTTGATTGAAGCATTTGTTGCTCCCGATGATGGCCTCCAGCCTTTGGAGGGTCGTCTTTTTCGTATGGTAGCAGCGGTTGTACACGACTTGGGGAAAAGGAAACCGGCGCTGTACCCACTTCCCGTTCGAACGCTGAAGAACAAGGATGCTTTTCCGCTTCCAATCAATCTCGGACGGCGTGAAACAGACGAGTCTCATATGGGGCGTTTTGCAGGCAAGATATTTTCTCAGAACATACTTCCTCTGCTTGGGGTTCGCGACCATGATGCCGACGGTTTTGACGGTACGGCGTTTCTTTTTCATACGCTTTCTCCTTTATGGTTATAAAGTGAGTTGTAAACAAGGTATGTAGCCGCAGGGGAAATGCATGGACAACAATACAATCTGATCGAAAAACAGGCATGCGCATGAGGACGGCTTTAAAATAAAATTTGGGAATATATGGGTAATCACCCTGTCTAAAGGCGGATGCATCGAGTACATTGTTCTTGAAATCAAAAAGGAGAGTGAACACGTATGGGTAGAATACCGGGCCCTCCAGGCCCTCCGGGACCACAGGGTCCACAGGGAGCACAAGGACCGCAGGGAGCACAAGGAGCACAAGGACCACAGGGACCACAAGGATTACAAGGCCTACAAGGTCCGCAAGGTCCGCAAGGTCCGGCCAGGATCACCGCATTTGCTTTTCTGTGCAGCACAGTAGACCAAACCGTAGCCGCAGCGGCAGCTCCGGGTGCGCAAGGCGGGGCCGTTACCTTCAACAATTCTCTCATCAATGGTACGGCGATTACTTTCACCCCGACCTCAACCATCAACATTCTGGAAACGGGCATTTATCATATCAACTGGGAAGTGTTCCCGACACCGGGCAATAGCGCATTCGGATTGTTCTTCGATCCGGACGGCGCCGGTCCGTCTCCGGCCACCCTGGTCCTGTGCAGCAACTACGGCACCAATGCAGGAAATCAGCCTTACACGGGGCAGGTCGTCGCCAACTTGACGGCCGGCGGCGTATTAACGTTGAACCGGATTGACAATATGGGCGCTCTTATCCTGCAAAGCACCATCGGAGGCGGCACGCCGGTGGTAAGCGCGTCGCTTTATATCGAGAAGCTGACCTGACGGTTTGTTTGAGGCTCGCTGTCAGACCCTACCGACACCCGCAAGGTAGAGAAGCGGCGGCGTTTCCGCGCAGAGCGGGACGCCGCCTTTTGCTGCCATGCAGCATCGTGGAGCTTGGTTCGTGCCGTTCGGCAATCTGTCACAAAAAAGAGGTTGATTCCTTTAACGCGGAGTGCTATATTTTATGTGTAACCGGTACCACATACTTAATCAAGTGAGAACTCTCATTATTTTATAAAAACAATGGCAGCATTCGGTAATTTTTTTTAATTGATATGTAACCGGTACCACATAGCAGGGGTGAAGGAGAATGGCAACCATTCGGGATGTAGCCAAGCTGGCGGGCGTGTCCGTCGCGACGATTTCCCGGTACTTGAACAAGAGCGGCTATGTGAACGTGGAAACGGAGCAAAAAATCAAAAAGGCCATCGAAGCGCTGAACTACGAGCCGAATACGGTGGCCCGGGGATTGGCCGGCAAGAAGACGAACACGATCGCCTTGATCCTGCCCGACATTTCCAACCCCTTTTTTCCGGAGCTGGCCCGGGCCGTCGAGGATGTTGCCTCGATGTACGGGTATACGGTGATTTTGTGCAACTCCGATGACGAAGGGGTCAAAGAGAAGTCTTATATCGAGGTTTTGAAGAAAAAATATATCGACGGCATTATTTTTGCCTCCAATACGCTGGATTCCGCCGATGTCGAGCAGATGGCCAAGAAAGGCATCCCCGTCGTTTGCCTCGACCGGGTGCCGCCGAAGCAGTCCTGCAGTGTGGTCCGCTCTAAAAACCGGGAAGGCGCGAAGCTGGCCGTCGAGCATCTTCTAGGCATGGGCTGCCGGAAAATCGCCCACATCTACGGCCCGCAGGAGTTCATTACGGCCAAAGAGCGGCTGGTCGGGTATGAGGAAGCGGTGAAGCATTTGGACTGGTATTCGCCGACATTCATGATTCAGGGCGACTTCCGGATCGAGGGCGGAATCCGGGCGACGGAGCTGTTGATGGAGCGCCATCCCGATGTGGACGCCATTTTTGCCGGGAACGACCTGATGGCGGTAGGCGCGCTCAAGGCGCTTCACCGGATGGGCGTTCAAGTGCCCGGACAAGTGGCGGTGTGCGGCTTTGACGGCATCGGCATGACGGAGATTACACAGCCGGAGCTGACGACCGTCGCCCAGCCGATCTATGAGATGGGCGCGCTCGTCTCGCGGATCTTGATCAAGAAAATCGAAGGCACGCTAGAGGCGGACCAGACGTACGAGCTGGATGTCGCCCTCGTGCCCAGGGAGTCGACCTTAAGGAGGAACGGACATGAAAGCTCCTAAAATCGTTGTTATCGGAAGCTTGAATATGGATATAGTCATCGAAGCGGACCGCTATCCGCAGCAGGGGGAGACGATGCTCGGACACGGCATCCGTTTCCTCCCCGGAGGAAAGGGCGCGAATCAGGCTGTAGCGGCGGCCCGGCTCGGTGCCGACGTGACGATGATCGGCGCGGTCGGAGCCGACGGCTTCGGACAAGAGCTCCTGCAGGCGCTGCAAGCCGAGAACGTGTGCACGGATACGGTGCGGGTCGCGGATCAAGCGGCTACGGGGGTCGCCAGCATTTACGTTTGTCAGGGGGACAACAGTATCGTCGTCCTGCCGGGCGCGAATCATACGCTGCTGCCTGCGGATATCGACGCTTGCCGGGAAGCGATCGCCGCGGCGGACATCGTGCTGTTGCAGATGGAAATTCCCGTGGATACCGTCGCGCATGCGGCCCGGCTGGCGAAGGCCTGCGGACGGACGGTCGTGTTGAACCCCGCCCCGGCGCAGAAGCTGCCGGAGGAACTGCTGCGCAGCGTCGATTACATTACCCCGAACCGGACGGAACTGGCTTTGCTGACCGGACACGCCACGGAGGGCGGCGAATTGGAAGCCGCGATGCGGGAACTGGCCCGCATGGGCGCGCGGCACGTCATTACGACGCTCGGCTCGGAAGGCTCCGCCTTTATGGCGCAGGAGGACGCGCTGACCCGGGTTCCCGGCTATAAAGTGGAAGTCGTCGATACGACCGGGGCCGGCGATTCGTTTAACGCGGGGCTGGCCTATTCTATTGCACAGGGCAAAAGCTTGGAGGAAGCCGTTTCGTTTGCGGCCAAGGTTTCGGCTCTCGCCGTGACGAAATTCGGCGCCCAGCCGGGGATGCCGACGCTTCGGGAAGTGCTCGATTTCAACGGGTGAGCGAAGGGGACACATCATGAAAAAAATCGGAGTCATCAACAGCGAAATTTCCGAAGTCATCAGCAAATTAGGCCATACCGATACGATCGTCATCTGCGACAGCGGGCTGCCGATTCCCTCCCATGTGCGGCGGATCGATCTGGCCTTGAAGCAGGGCGTGCCTTCCCTGCTGGAGACGCTGTCCGTTGTGCTTGAGGAAATGGAAGTGGAGGCCTCGTTCATCGCGGACGAAATGGAGCGGGCCAGCCCGGAATTCAAGCGGGAGCTGGAAGCCGTCATGAAGGGCATCCCGGTTCGAACGGTCAGCCACGAGCAATTGAAAAGGCTTACGCACGAAGCGAAAGCGGTTATTCGGACAGGCGAGTTTACACCTTATGCGAACATCGTTCTGCAGGCCGGCGTGATCTTTTAAGAAAGGAGTGGCCGTCATGACGACATACCTGCTGGAAATGAACGACATCAGCAAAAGCTTCCCCGGCGTCCGAGTGCTGGATCAGGTGACGTTCAACCTGACCGGCGGGGAAGTGCACGCGCTGATGGGAGAGAACGGCGCGGGGAAATCCACGCTTATGAAAATTCTCGGCGGCATTCACCGCAGAGACGGCGGCACCGTGATCCTGAAGGGGACGCCTTGCGAGATCGCTTCCCCTTCCATGGCGCAAAGCTTGGGCATTGCCATGATTCATCAGGAATTGAACTTAATCCCGCATTTGACGGTGATGGAAAATATTTTTCTCGGACGGGAATTTACTTACGGCCGGAGCGGGATGATCAACTGGGGCAAAATGAGGCAGGAATCGGTTCGCTTCTTGTCCCAGCTCGGGCTATCCATCGATCCCGGCATCGTGGCGGGCGAGCTGTCCGTCGGACAGCAGCAAATGATCGAGATTGCTAAAGCGCTTTCCATGAACGCGGAAATTCTCGTGCTCGACGAGCCGACGGCGGCGCTGACCGACCGCGAGATCGAAGCGCTCTTTACGGTGATCGAATCGCTGAAAGCCAAGGGCGTCGGGATGATCTACATCTCCCACCGGATGGAGGAAATATTCCGCATCTGCGACCGCGTCACCGTCATGAGAGACGGGCATACGGTAGGCACGGACCGCGTAGCGGATACGAATATCGACAAGCTGGTCAAAATGATGGTAGGGCGGGAAATTAAGGACCGCTTTCCGAAAATCGACGTTTCCGTCGGCGAGCCCAAGCTGGAGGTCCAGGGCTTGTCGCTGCCCGGCAAGCTGCACGACATTTCCTTTGCCGTGCGCAGCGGGGAAATCGTCGGTATCGCCGGTCTGATGGGAGCCGGGCGGACCGAGCTGGCCAAAGCGTTGTTCGGGGTGACGCCGGTCCGCCAAGGAGAGATCCGCGTCGATGGCCGGCCCGTCGCCGTCCGCAAGCCGGCCGATGCGATCCGCGCGGGCATCGCGCTGGTCACGGAGGACCGCAAGGATGAAGGGCTGTTGTTGAACTTGTCTGTGAAGGACAACATTTCGCTGCCGAATTTGAAGGACGTTTCCTCATTCGGGTTTGTCAGCCGCAGCAAAGAAACCGGCATCTCGGAACGGCTCATCTCGCAATTGCTGATCAAGACCCCGAACGGCGAGCAGAAGGTCGGCTCCCTGAGCGGAGGCAATCAGCAGAAGGTCGTGATCGGCAAATGGCTCGAAACGAATCCGCAGGTGTTTATTTTGGACGAGCCGACCCGCGGGGTGGACATCGGGGCGAAGAAGGAGATCTACGATCTGATGAACCAATTGGTCTCCCGGGGCGTGGCCATCCTGATGATTTCGTCGGAGCTCCCGGAGGTTCTCGGCATGAGCGACCGCATCCTGGTAATGCACGAAGGCCGGATTGCCGGAGAGTTCGCGAGAGGGGAAGCCACGCAGGAAAACATTATGCACTGCGCGACAGGAGGAGGAGAGCATCATGCAAACGGAAGCGAAAGCGGGCGGTAAGCGGGCAGGCAAAGCGTTCAGCCTGGGTCCGCTGCTCGGACTCGCCTTAATCGTCGTCGTTTTATCGGTGATCAACAGCGACTTTTTGACCGTCACTAACATTTTCAACGTGCTTCGGCAAATTTCCATCAACGCCTTGATCGCGTTCGGGATGACGTTCGTTATTTTGACCGGGGGGATCGACCTTTCCGTCGGAGCGGTGCTGGCGTTGTCCAGCGCGTTTACGGCGGGCATGATGGCTTCCGGCATGAATCCGTGGCTCGCCGTGCTGATCGGCCTTGGCTGCGGGGCGGTGTTCGGCGCCGTCAACGGCCTGCTGGTCACCAAAGGGAAGGTCGCCCCTTTCATCGCCACCTTGGCGACCATGACCGTCTACCGCGGCCTGACGCTCGTCTATACGCAGGGCCGGCCGATTACGGGACTGCATGAGGATTTCGCCATCATCGGGAAAGGGTATTTTCTCGAAATTCCGATGCCGATCGTCTGGATGCTTCTGACCTTTGTCATCCTGTTCATTATATTGAAATATACGACATTCGGGCGGCGCGTCTATGCGCTGGGCAGCAACGAGGAAGCGACCTGGCTTTCCGGGATCAACACTTCCAGAATCAAAATCATGGTTTATTCGGTAAGCGGATTATTGGCGGCTTTAAGCGGAATCATTCTCACCTCCAGACTTAACTCCGCACAGCCGACGGCAGGCACCTCTTACGAGCTGGATGCGATTGCCGCGGTTGTCCTCGGAGGAACGAGCTTATCCGGCGGACGGGGCTGGCTGGTGGGGACGCTGATCGGCGCCATGATCATAGGCGTATTGGACAACGGTCTGAACCTGCTGAACGTATCATCGTTTTATCAGCTTGTCGTGAAGGGCGCCGTCATCCTGGTCGCGGTGCTGCTGGACCGTTCCAAAGCCGCAAAATAAAAAAAGCAAAGGGGAAAAGTCACATGAAAAAAATGTACATGGTTTTGTCGCTCCTGCTGGTATTCGTCATGGCAGCCGCCGGCTGCTCCACCAAGTCCAATCTGGAGGGCGGAGCCAAGACGGCCGAGCCGAAGAAAGAGGGAGGCGCCGCCTCCGGCAAGGCGACTATCGGTCTCTCCATCTCCACGCTTAACAATCCGTTCTTCGTGACGTTGAAAGAAGGCGCCGAGAAAGCAGCGAAGGAAGCCGGAGCCGAGCTGGTCGTTGTCGACGCGCAGAATGACACTTCGAAGCAAATCAGCGGCATTGAGGATCTGATCCAGAAAAAAGTAAACGTCATTCTGATCAACCCGACCGACAGCGTGGCGGTCATTACGGCGGTGGAGGCGGCCAACAAAGCGAACATTCCGGTCATCACCATCGACCGCGCGGCGAACGGCGGTCAAGTCGTCTCGCATATCGCATCCGACAACGTCAAGGGCGGACAAATGGCCGGTGACTTCATCCTCAAAGCGATCGGCAGCAAAGGGAACCTCGTCGAGCTGCAAGGCATCGCCGGTACTTCGGCGGCCCGCGACCGCGGCAAAGGCTTCCATAATGCCGTAGACGGCAAAGACGGCGTGAAAGTGGCCGCTTCCCAGCCTGCCGACTTCGACCGGGCGAAAGGGCTCTCCGTCATGGAAAACATCCTGCAAGGGAACAAGGACATTGCAGCCGTATTCGCCCACAACGACGAGATGGCGCTGGGCGCGCTGCAGGCGATCCAAGCCTCCGGCAGAAACATTGTCGTCGTCGGCTTCGATGCAACCGACGATGCGGTAAAAGCCGTTAACGAAGGCAAAATGGCTGCAACGGTAGCGCAAAAGCCGGCCGCTATCGGCGATATGGCCGTAAAAACGGCCGTGAAAGTATCGAAAGGCGAGAAAGTTGAAGCTTCGATCCCTGTCGATCTGGAGCTGATTACGAAAAAGTAAGTCATAGCGTTTAGCTAAGAGAAACGCCTTTATACGGAAAGAGGACGATCCCCGGAGCGGAACAACAAGCCGCGGGTCGTCCTCTTTATTTTTCTTTTTAAGAGTAAAAAGTTGATAAGCCTAACTCTTTTCGTTGAAAAGCTGCATACGACTCTGAATGTATTCATCCATTTTATTTTATGGTATAATAATCCAATCACAATGGAATGGCTTTATGGGCGGTCGGCTAACCTCTCGGAAGGGAGGTGATGCCAATGGACGTGAAAGACGTTATGATTATACTTATTAGCTCAAGCGGACTTTTAATTGCTCTGCTGACGCTGATAATAAAGATCATCGAACTTTCGCAGAAAAAGAAATAGACCGCCCCTCTCGCAAAGGTAAACGGTCCATTCTTCGGCATACCCTTTGAAGCCATCCGCCCCTAAAAGCGGCTATTGTGATACGTGAGGGGAATGTTAGATGTTAACGGCATCTGCATTCCCTTTTTAGTATGTGCTTTAATTTCAATTATTAGTGCCAAAGAAAGTACTACATTTTATTTTACTCCTGTTTTATGGTATTGACAATACCTTTGAATATATTTCTGTGCATTAAACTGAATACATTTCTAAACAATAAACTGAATATTAAAGTAAACAGTTGGTCGTCCTTAACGACCGTAGGGTTGGGGATACCATATAATAAGGAGAGTCCTGGGCATCGGGTCCGTGGGCTCTTTATTTATTTCCGCCGAATTTAACTCGAAAGCTTGCGGCTAATCGGTATATAATGGATACGATACGGCGACAGGTTAATATAGGAAGAAAGGCGATGGAATGATTTTATGTCGATGCGCAAGCTAAAAATATTGACGATTCTGCTCCCGCCTCTGGTCATCGGGGGGTTCGAATATATACGCCACGACTTCCTGTTGGACGTGCTGTCCATGGAGACGGGCAATTTCTACATGACGCTGCTGACGCTGCTGCTGTCGTTCTTGTTCGGCAACTGGATGTTCAACCGGATTCAGGCCATGAACGCGAAGCTGGCCGTCGAGCAATCGAAGAGGGCGGTATACGAGGAGCGCGAGCGGCTCGCCCAGGAGCTGCACGACAATATCGCGCAAATTTTGTTTTTTCTGAACGTGCAGCTGAAAAAAGGGCAGATCGAGGAGGCGCGCTCGGCCGTATCCGAAATCGACCACCATTTGCGGCAAGCGATCTTCAACCTGCGAACGGCGCCGGAGGAAGGAGCCGACTTCGGTTCGCGCCTGCGGACGTGGCTGGAGGAGTGGAGCGGCATGAGCGGCATCGCCGTCAGCCACCGGATTACCGTGCCGGAGGAAGGGATCTCGCCGTCGGCGGAGGTGCCTTTGTTTTCCATAATCCGGGAGGCGTTCACTAACATTCGCAAGCACTCCTACGCCAATCACGCGGAGGTGGAGCTTGGCCCGGCACCGGACGGGCGGAGCTGGAGGCTGCGCATTGCCGATAACGGCAAGGGGATGGAGGGCGATGCCGAACAGCGGCCGAACCGGTACGGGGTATCGATTATGCGCAAGCGGGCGCAGGAGCTGGGAGCGGAGCTGGAAATCCGGGCGAACGAAAACCAGGGGCTGGAGCTGATCGTTACCGGACCGCTGCGGGAGGTGAAGCTGTGATGATGAATTACCGGGTGCTGATTGCCGACGATCATCCGTTGGCGCGCCGCGCCGTCCGCACGCTGATCGACGGGGAGGACGGCTTCGAATGGATCGGGGAAGCTTGCAGCGGCGACGAGGCCGTCGAGCTGTGCGGCCGGCTGCTGCCGGATCTGGTGCTGATGGACATTCAAATGCCGGGCATGAGCGGCCTGGAAGCGACGAAGCGGATCAAACAGCTGTATCCGCACGTCCGCATCGTCATGCTTACGGTGTCCGACGACGTGACCGATCTGTTCACGGCCGTAAGGCACGGGGCGCAGGGCTATCTGCTCAAAAACATGGACCCCGACGATTGGATCGCTTATTTGCGCGGCTTGCTCGACGAGAACAGCGAAATTTCCCGCGGCATGGCGGACCGGCTCTTTCATTCGTTCCGTTCGGCCGGCGAATCCGCGGCAAACGACATCGGTCCGGGTGTGCTGTCCCAGCGCGAATGCGAGATCCTGAGCTGCGTCGCCAGCGGGCAGAGCAACCGCCAGATTGCGGAAACGCTCATTATTACGGAGAACACGGTCAAGAATCATATCAAAAATATTTTGTCCAAGCTGGCGCTCGACAACCGGGTGCAGCTGACCGCTTATGCGGTACGTCACGGGTTGACACAGATCGGACAAAAACAAGGAGGAAAATAGCCCGGTCGAGCCATTCTTTCATGAAGCGGTTTACGATACAGTACAGTAGGATAAACTGACTGCTTAAAGTGAAAGGGGCTTTTATTGATGAAAAAGCTGCATTATGCGCTCGCGCTCGGACTGCTCGCTTCCATGCTTGGAGGAGGCTTCGCCAGCGCGCATGTGACGGTGCTGCCGAAAGAGACGACGCAGGGAAGCTATGAGAAATTTGCCGTTCGGGTGCCGACGGAGAAGGACATACCGACGGTCAAAGTCGAAGTGAAGTTTCCGCTCGACGCCGTATCGATCTCCCGCTTCGAGCCGAAGCCGGGCTGGAAATACGAGCTGACGAAGGATGCGAACAGTAAAATTACCGGCGTGGTATGGACAGCTACCGGCGAAGGCCTGGGCGCCACGGAATTTGGCGAATTTTACATGCAGGGGAAAGTAGCCGATACCGCTACCGCCATTACATGGAAGGCGTACCAAACCTACAAAGACGGCAGTGTCGTCGAATGGGTCGGCGCCGACGGCTCGGACAAACCGGCTTCGGTGACGAAGGTGAACGCCAAACCGGCCGGAGCCGGAACGGACAGCCACGGCCACACGACGTCGCCTGCCGCGCCGGCAGCGGATAAAGGGGCGTCCGAACCCGCATCCGCCTCCCAAGCGCCGCTTTATTTGTCCATCGCGGCTATCGTGCTCGGCGCCGCATCGCTGATCGTTTCGCTGATGCGCAGAAAAGCCTAAAACGCCACCGAATCAGACGCCGCAAGCAAAGCCCGTTTCTATCATCCCGATAGGAAATGGGCTTTTTGGCTTGTCTTTTCCCTCGCAAAACAGTTAAACTAGTGAAAACGCCATTCTAATCTATCAACTCAGAAAAGGAGAGCGCCCTAGGATGCCGTCAAAAATTTTGAAAGAGTTTAAAGAGTTTGCGATTAAAGGGAATATGATCGACCTGGCGATCGGGGTGATCATTGGGGGCGCTTTCGGCAAAGTCGTTACGTCCGTCGTGAACGATCTGGTCATGCCTCCAATCGGGCTGCTGCTCGGCAAGGTGAATTTCACGGATTTATTTATTAGTTTGGACGGGAAGTCCTACGAGACGCTTAAAGCTGCCAAGGAAGCGAGTGCGGCAACGTTTAACTACGGGCTGTTTATCAGCACGCTGCTCGATTTTCTGATCGTCTCCTTCGTCATTTTTATCGCCGTCAAACAGATCAACCGGTTCCGACGCAAAGAAGAGGCCAAGCCCGACCCGAAAGAAAACATTAAGGAATGTCCGGAATGCTTGTCCGAAATCCCCAAAAAAGCATCCCGCTGCAAATACTGCACCGCCGTGCTTGACGCCCCGGCCGCGGAACGCGCGTAGCCCCTTACAGCTTAGACAGCCTGTGCTCCAGCTCAAAACTTACGGAGCCTGGCTTTTTTTTTTAAGAAATTATTCAGAAAAACCTCCATTTGTTCTAAAGATTTTTTGGATATCCTAAGTACATCGAATCCCATTGGCCGAAACAACCGACTCTTACATTCGTTTTACTATACATGGGGTACAGGTTCGAACCGTGTCTAATTGGTTAAATTTAGAGCAACAGGGAGGCAATGCATTTATGAGTTTTCATGCAAGCGTTCAAGAAAAGGTGCTTTTTTTAAATAAATTTTTTCAATCTCCGAAAGAAATGGGGAGCGTGACGCCCAGCTCCAGATTTTTGGCCCGGGCGATGACCAGGCCCGTGCCTTGGGAGCAGGCGCAGGTTGTTGCGGAGCTCGGAGCCGGGACCGGCGCTTTAACCCGGTACATAAGGCGAGCCAAGGGGCCGAAGACGAAGGTGCTGCTGTTTGAAAAGGAACAGATGCTGAGGGAGCAGCTGGAAGTCCGGTTTCCGGAGTTCTCCTGCCATGCCGACGCCTGCAGTATGGGGAAGGTGCTGAATCAGCAGGGGATCGACGGCTTGGATGCCGTCATCAGCGGTCTGCCGTTCTATAATTTCCCGCAAGCATTACGCGACCGTTTGATTGAGCAAATCACGTCGTCCCTCAAGCCGGGCGGCCGGTTCATCGCCTTTCAATATTCGCTGCAAATGAAGTCCCAGCTCGAACAGTACTTTGACATTGAGACGATCCGCTTCGTCCCGTTTAACTTTCCTCCTGCCTTCGTCTATGTGTGCCGGAAGCCGGGAAGAACGCCGCAATGACTTACGATACGCTGATGCTGTGGATCGGACAGTTCGGGTATTTGGCATTGTTTTTCGCGCTGTGGCTCGGTATTGTCGGGATGCCGATCCCCGACGAAGTCGTCGTCATGACCGGCGGTGCAGTGACGGCCAGCGGTCTGCTGCATCCTGTCCCCGCTTTTCTTGTCACCTATCTCGGCGTCGTGTCGGGACTCTCGCTCGGATACGTGCTCGGCCGGTACGCGGGTACCCCGGTATTGGAACGGCTCCGCAAAAAGAAGAAAATGGATAAAGCGATAGAGATGTCGGAAAAGCTCAATCAAAAATACGGCAGCCTGGCCTTGATCATCAGCTATTTTTTCCCCGTTGTCCGCCACGTCTTGCCATACCTCGTAGGAATGAACAAAATGTCCTTCCGCCGCTACGCTCTCCTTTCCTACACGACGGGGTTCGTATGGACGCTCGCCTTTTTCTTCATCGGCCGGCTGACGGCCGGCCACGCTCAAGAAATCGGCATGCTGATCTATAGCTACGGGTTTAAGCTGCTGTGGATTCCGCTGGGGCTTGCCGCCATATGGGTCCTTGTCAAGCTCGCGCAGCGCAAAAAAGTGCAGGAGGGCGGTTCGATTGGAAGCTCGACCTCATCATTTTGGATATTATGATGCCCCGGATGGACGGCATTCGCGCATGCGTGAAAATCCGGGAAAAGAGCGACGTTCCCATCATTATGCTGTCGGCCAAGGGCGAGGATTTGGACAAAATCACCGGCTTGTCCACAGGCGCGGACGACTACGTCGTGAAACCGTTTAAGCCGTTAGAACTGGTCGCCCGGGTCAAGGCCTGCCTGAGACGGCAGCACATGATCGGCAAGAAGGCGGAACGCGGCCGGGTGGAGGTCGGCGACCTCGTCGTTGACCCGGCCCGTCACTTGGTGACGGTTCGCGGCAAAAAGGTCAATCTTACGCCGATCGAATTCGCAATACTGGCTCTGCTGGCGAAAAACCAGGGCCAAGTGTTTTCCGTCGGTGCGATCTATGAGCAGGTATGGAAAGAAGGCGCTTTCCATTCCGACAATACCGTCATGGTGCATAGTACACGGCGGTGCTGCTGGCGCATTATCGGGACCAGGCCGTCTATTTGATCGTTTCCAGCAAGCTGGTTCCGCAGCCGGGATGAGCTTGGCTTGACGCGGCCAATATTTAATCCATGGCGGAGCAGCTGGCCCGGCAGCAGGAGAAGGAGCGGCGACTGGAAAAATCGAAGATGGACTTGATCACGAATGTCTCCCAGGATCTGCGGACTCCGTTTACAAGCGTCATCGGGTATTTGAATCTGCTGATGAATCCTGTGCAAACGAATGCCGCCGAGCGGGAACGGTATCTGACGGGCGCCTATAATAAAGCGAATCAGCGACTTATTCGAATATACCCGGCTCACCGGAGGAGAGGTGAAGCTGGAATGGCGAGAGATCGACATTCGCCATGTGCTGGAGCAATTGGTCAGCGAATTCGAGCGATTGCGGAGCAGCGTCAGATTGCCATCGAATGCCGGCTCCCGCAGGCCCTGCTGTACGTTGTTGCAGATGCGGAAAAGCTCGTTCGCGCGCTGGACAACCTGCTGATGAACGCCGTTAAATATTCCGTCGCCCCCGGCCGAGTGAGCGTGACGTTATCGGCCTGCCCGAAGCGCGCGGCCATTGAATTCGAGAACGAAGGCCGGCCGATCACGAAGGCGCAGGAGGAAATGCTGTTTGAGCGGTTCTATAAGGCGGACGAATCCCGGACGGGAGATCAGCTGCCTGACGGCGCCGGACTCGGGCTGTCGATCGCGCGCAACATTGCCGAACTGCACGGAGGACGGCTCGCCTTCCGGCACGAGCAGGGGCGGTTTGTTTTTCGCCTGGAGCTGCCTCTGAACGAGTAAAGCCGGGAGCTTCGCCGGTTGCAATAATTTAACAAACGGAAATTCCGTACGTTCTTATTGACTTTAGATGAATAATTTTGTACACTAACAACGTTTCAATCATTAGATCGATAAGTTCATTTAATTTCATAGAAGCACTTCTTATCAAGAGAGGCGGAGGGACAAGGCCCGATGAAGCCCGGCAACCGTTCCATCACAGTTCGTATATTGCGGACTGTAGGAAGTCTGGTGCCAATTCCTCCAGGACCCGACCAAGGTTCTGGCAGATGAGAGGGACATGGATTAAACCGCTAACCCTGTACCTCGTCGTGCAGGGTTTTTTGCGCCAAGCGAATGGGCCCGTTGGACCGAACAAGGGCTGTTTATTCCGGGGAGGAAGAAGATTTGATTCAGTTGAAAGGCGTTATGAAAAATTACGATGTCGGGGGAAAACAGGTTACTGCGCTGCGGAATATCGATTTGACGATCCGCAAAGGCGAGATCTTCGGCATCATCGGCCATTCGGGGGCAGGCAAGAGCACGCTGATCCGGACGATCAACATGCTGGAACGCCCGACAGCCGGGGAAGTCGTCGTGGACGGCATCGAGATGACGAAGCTGGGTACCGCGAAGCTTCAGAAGGAGCGGCGCTCGATCGGGATGATTTTTCAGCATTTTAATCTGCTGTCGTCTGCGACGGTCGCCGACAATATTGCGTTCCCGCTGCGGCTCGCCAAGCTTCCGAAGGAACAAATCGCCCGCAGGGTGGAGGAGCTGATCGGACTCGTCGGATTAACCGGACATGGAGCCAAATATCCGGCGCAGCTGTCGGGGGGTCAGAAGCAGCGGGTCGGTATCGCCCGCGCGCTGGCGACGAATCCGAAGGTGCTGCTGTGCGACGAGGCGACGTCGGCGCTCGATCCGCAGACGACCGGTGCGATTTTGTCGCTGCTGCTGGATATTAACAAGCAGCTCGGGATTACGATCGTCCTGATTACGCACGAGATGAACGTGATTCGGACGATTTGCGACCGGGTGGCGGTCATTGACGGCGGGCAGATCGTGGAAGAGGGATTGGTCACGGATGTGTTCCTGAAGCCGCAGCATCGGACGACCAAGGAGTTCGTCGCCCAAGTCTCCGACGTGGCTGCAATCGGACTTGAGACTTCCGGGGACGCAGCGGCGGGCAATCGGACGCTTGTCCGGGTGACGTACATCGGCGAACAGACGTACCAGCCGGTGCTGTACGAAACGATGCGCGAGACGAACGTGCCGTTCGTTATCCTGCAAGGGACGGTGTCGAAGCTCAAGGATACTCCTTACGGGCAGCTTGTCGTAGAGCTGCAGGGACAGGAAGACGCCGCGGAGCAGGCCATCGCCCTGCTGCGAGGACGCGGGTTGGATGTGGAGGTGATTCAGCATGGATGAACTGCTTAATCTGGATTGGGCGGCGATCGGAGAGGCAACCTACGACACGTTGACGATGCTTGGCCTGTCCATGGTGTTTACCGTGCTGATCGGCCTGCCGCTCGGTATCATTCTTTTCGTAACTTCGCGAGGGCAGCTTCTCGGACAGCCTGTGGTGTACGCGCTGCTGTCGCTGGTGGTCAACGTGCTGCGCTCCGTGCCGTTCGTGATTTTAATGATTATGCTGATCCCCTTCACCAGGCTGGTCGTCGGGACGTCCCTCGGAGTATCGGGCTCGATCCCGCCGCTGGTCATTGCCGCGGCTCCGTTCTTCGCCCGCCTGGTAGAGACGTCGCTGCGCGAGGTGGACCGCGGCGTCGTGGAAGCCGCGCAATCGATGGGCGCGACGTACTGGCAGATCGTGTCTCGGGTCATGCTGCCCGAAGCGCGTCCGGGTCTGATTGCCGGGGCGACGATTACGGCGGTCACGCTCGTATCGTATACGGCGATGTCGGGGGTCATTGGAGGCGGCGGTCTCGGCGACCTGGCGATCCGATTCGGCTACCAGCGCTTCCAAACGATCGTGATGATCGTGACCGTACTGCTTTTGCTCGTGCTGGTTCAAATCCTGCAGACGCTGGGCGACCGGCTTGTCCGGAAATTTCAGCGGAAATAAGGATTTTTATATACAAAGGAATCGATATTATACGATACAAAAAGGTGGAGGAATCTTACTATGAAAAAAATGATGATTACCGCATTGTCCGTCGTAATGGCCTTCTCGCTGGCTGCTTGCGGCACCAAACCCGCTCCGGAACCGGCAGCTTCGCAAAGCGGAGGCTCGACACCGGCTCCCGAGAAAAAAGAAGTGACGCTGAAGGTCGGCGCAACCGCCGCGCCGCATGCGGAAATTTTGAATTCCGTCAAAGCGAAGCTGAAAGAACAAGGCGTCAATCTGGAAGTAAAAGAATTCACCGATTACGTACAGCCGAACGTGCAGGTGTTCGAGAAGCAGTTGGATGCGAACTTCTTCCAGCACACGCCATACCTGGAGCAATTCAACAAAGACAAAAACATGAATCTCGTTGCCGTGACCGGCGTGCATATCGAACCGTTCGGCGGCTACTCGCAAAAAATTAAAAAGGTCGACGAGCTGAAAGACGGCGCAACCGTTGCGATTCCGAGCGACCCGTCCAACGGCGGCCGCGCGCTGGCGCTGCTGGAGAAAAACAACCTGATCAAGCTCAAGGAAGGCGTTGGCGTCAAAGGAACGGTCCGAGACGTTGTCGAAAACAAGAAAAACCTGAAGTTCAAAGAGCTGGAAGCCGCCATGCTGCCGCGTACTTTGGGTGAAGTCGATCTGGCGCTCATCAATACGAACTATGCGCTCGAAGCGAAGCTTGTACCGACGAAGGATGCACTGTTCATCGAAGCGAACGATTCCCCGTACGTGAACATTCTCGTATCCCGCCCGGACAATAAAGATTCCGAGGCGATGCAGAAGCTGGCGAAAGCACTCACTTCCGAAGACGTGAAGAAGTTTATCGACGAGAAGTATAAAGGCGCAGTCGTACCTGCGTTTAAATAAGCGATAGCGAGAAGCTGAGCGGGGCCTTAGGGTCCCGCTTTTTCGTGTCTTACGAGTACGAGCTTCCTGGAACAGGGGTATAGATCGGCGGCTTCGTGAACGGGCAGCAGGGGCGGGCATCGGCAATTTTTCCTGTATGAATGTCTACTGCTAACTCCAGATCGTGCGGATCGTCTAAGGTGACATTTTTATGGATGCGAACCAACCAATAATTTTGATCGACGGGCATAATAGATTGCTTCAATGCCCATGTGCCCCCGTAACGTTCGTGTGCGTAAGATAATGCTTTCCCCAGAGCGTCTTCTTTGGACACGACAGGGTTAAACTTGGAGTTAAATAAAGCTTCGCGAATGTTCGGTACCGCTTTGGAGGGTCCGTCATTTCGTTCAATGACTTTGCCTGACTGTGCATCGATGCGAAAACGGATTCCGTAATCGTCCTTATATTCGGTTAGTCGGACATCTACAACCCAGATATCGAGTTTTTTCCCGGTTGGCTTATAGTACATCTGTTTTTCAAAAAATACATCGGAAGCAACTTTGATATGTTCGTACCCGTACAAAAAATGGTAGGCTTCGAGCAATGCGATACGCTCAGCTTGTTTTTGGTCAATAGCCGGCCCTTTTGGAACGCAGGAAACGACCATAAAAATAGCTATAATCATTACAAATATAAAAATGCCACGTTTCATTTCATGTACAAACCCCCTCAATAACAAGACCCGCCGTTGATTAAAATTAGCGGGTTAGTAATAATTAAGATCATATATTAAAACTTACTATCTACCAAATCACCGGTAAAAGCATCTACATACACTGGAAACCCGTAATCAATTTCAAATTTCCATACTGGTAGAAGTATATTAGAATTTTTTTGTCTGTGGTAGATCAGTTCAATGTTTGTTATTTCATATTGATCTTTATCGAATTTCCAAACTTTATTTACATTTTTCTTAAAATATTCTAGAGCTTGGTCAGGTGTCAATACATTATTCTTAGTGATAGAAATATTATCATCTACTTTACTCCATTGATAACGCATTTGCCGAATTCCTATTTCATTAACGTCTACTTGAATTAGATCTCCACCAATTTCTTTTCCTTGATACTCATGTCCAAATACTACACTGTATTCTAACACCTCTTCTTTGGGCGTAGTTCCTAGAATATCGTTGACTCTCACCGTTTTGAATATTCTCTTGACTTTAGCATCCTGAGGTAAAAGACCATAATTTCGTAAGAATGATTCGGCTTTTGTTACTGCTTGATCTTCATTGAAGGATACCTCACTCAAAGATCCTAAAAGCAAATTTGCATCAGCAAATTTTACTTTCCCATTTTTATCAGTTAGAAAAGATTTACTTCCATTTTTCATGACGTGCTTTCCTTCAAATTGCCCTTCAACTATACCATCGCCTAAAATTTTTTTTCCAATTGCTATTAAATCATTAGAGCTGGCAGTGATAATTTGTAATGGGGTTGACTGATAGACATTGTTAGTGACAGATGAAGTGTGGATTTTAAATTTCCTCTTACCATCTGTTATAAAATGAGGAAGATTAATTTTGGAGTTTTGAACCTTAGGCACGAGAGATCTGCTTTGAAAATTGTTTTTGTAGAAACTTGTTTGTT
Source organism: Paenibacillus sp. (assembly GCA_031180825.1). Lineage (GTDB taxonomy): Bacteria > Bacillota > Bacilli > Paenibacillales > NBRC-103111 > Paenibacillus_G. The sequence goes on from JAPSLM010000004.1 coordinate 110,360, forward strand.
GATACTGATAAACATCAATTGTGGGGATACCGGTAGAGTCGTTGGTCAAACCCGATTTTTGTCCTGGTAAGTAGTCGTGTCTATTTACTTGATTAACTAAAACTGCCCAGGTAGAATCAATAAAGTCACTATTTGCTGTTGCCCAAGAATCAAGAATCGGTAAAGCGTCGGGGTCAGCCGGGCCTCCATCTACAGCATAAGCAAAAAAGCCTTGAATATTTAAATCATCATTGCTTCCTGCAGGACCGATACCATAGTAACCATTAATTCCGTGTACTCGATGAGGGATCATAGCACCAGTAGAGTCGTTTTGATATCCAAGCATTGTTCGGGCCCATAAGTGTGCACTATTTCCACCTTCAAAGAAATTGCCTTCTCCTTGACTACCATAATTTAATTGACCACATCCGGCAATAAATGCCCATTTTAAATTTTGATCCCACCATGAGGTAGTAAATGATCCTGAAGTGTCAGCCCAGCCTACTCCAATTACCGCTGGAGATCTATCTGGATTATAATGTGTTGTCAAACCGGTCGTTGGATAAGTATATACCAAATTAGCTTCATGGGATGCTGCAACCGAATCTGTTGGTTGCTCGTTTGAACCAATTAATAGTTCACCATCGTTTAAACCGTGACCTGAAATATATAAAAAATTGGCGATATCCGCATTTACAATGTCATGACCAGTAGGATAAATAGAATCTGCTGGATTTTTTCCGTACGTTGTTTTAAACATTAATTCTGTATACCCGAGTTGATTCATTAAGCTGCGAAAATGATTGGCATCATGATCAGGTTCTTCACCGTTATATATCGTTGAAAATGTTGTAGCTGATACTGGAGAGGATAATGACAAAGAAAAAGAAAAAGATAATAGCATGAGTTTACATATTATACTTTTATTCATTTTTTTCATCTCCCAATAGAATTAAGAAACTCTAAATATTTTAATAAAAGAAGCAAAGAGAGCAAGCCACCTCCTGTATATGGAATGTAATATTTAAACTATAAAGGTAATTATATTATAAAAAAAACATATATTTCAAATAACTTCCTTAGTGCTTCGTTTTTTCTGTCCTACGAGTACGAGCTTCCCGGAACAGGGGAATAGTTGTTGGCTTCGTGAACGGGCAGCATGGGCGGGCATCGGGAATTTTTCCTGTATGAATGCCTGTCCGCCAACTTGAATTTATCCGCATTACGTCGTATTCTGCATACGAATGGATAAGAAATGATGCGCCTTGATGACGGAACACTTAAGCATGGGCTCCGGTCGAACGCGCCAAAAATGGCGACCAGGAGGCATTTCATTTGCTCATTCAGAAGCACAGAGCAAAACGGTTCATTGGGCCATGATGTACCAAAGATCCTTATCTTACCGAAGAAGTGCAGGATGCGATTCTCCGGTCTTTTTTGCGGTTGGAGACGCTGGAGCATGCGGACCGTTTTTTGCCTTGGCTTCGAAGCATCGTACGGAACAAAGCTGTAGATGCTATTCGAAAATCGAACAATCACCGATTCCTGTTACCCGAAGACGAGTGGAATGATCAATCGAACGATTCAGCCGATCCGGAAATGAGCGCGCTGCGTAATGATTGGATCGAGCCCATTTCCCAACTGACGGAAACGCTTTCCCAACGCGACAGGCAAATTTTCGAAATGCATTTTTTTCGGCAGAGGCCACCGGAAGAGATTGCAAGTCAGTTCGCTCTGAAGGTAAGCAACGTTTCAACATATTATCGCGGGCAAAAGTCAAGCTGCAGGAACAACGCTTTCGCCATGAGACCGTCCGGTATGTGCAAGAACGAAAGGCCCGCAACAAGCCGGCCCGGACAAGCCTTCGCGTCCCCGCCTCCCGCTGAGTCTATTCTTCTTTCGGCCATATCGTCTTTGAATTGTTGCAGTATACGAAGCTGAACGGCCTTACCTTAAGCGAGGTGATGGGGCTGACCGGACAAGCGTTCCGGATCCAGATGACGTCCGATGCCGGACTCAGCAGCAGCTTGGTCTACGACTAGGGGTTCGTCGCCGATCAAGCGGCTCGCGTGCTTGGCTGCCAGGCCTGGCATATCGGAAAACCAAACAAGATTCCCCGCCGGATCTGCTTCTACGCGCGCTTCAAACGATTCATGACACGATTGAACGAAGTGTGCCCGCGTTGGTCTGGAATTTGTCGAGCTGCGAATTCGGCATGATCTATAGTTATGATGACGAGAGCAAATGCTTTACGCACCGGGATGCAAATCATCCTTCGCTGATCATTCCTTATGATCGGCTGGGCCGTTCGACCGACAAGCCGGAGCTTTTTGTCGCGGCGTTCGGGTAGCCGGCGCACTGGACGGGCGTGTCCGAACGGGAAATACTTCTGGCTCTGGAGATCATTGTGACACACGCCCGGGGCAGGGAGCCGAACGTTCCGGGCTACGCTAGCGGTCTGGCTTCGTACGATATATGGCTAGAGGCATTTCGGAGCGGTCAAGCGGACCCGATCGGGCACGTTGCGCTGCTTACCGAGGCCAGGGAGCAGGGAGCATGCCGTCCTTTCCTGGAGACTTGATCTTCGCATGCCGTATCCGTTCCATATCCGAAGCTGGGGGGAGGGGATGCAGGCTGCCATGCGTTATTTTCGTAGCGTGAACGATATATACCATAAGCTCTATCCTGCGTTTCCTTATGGGCTCCCCGGAGTCAATATGGATATTCGGGAATGAACGGTCGACCTCCTGCAGCGCATTAAAGCGAGCGAAGAATAAGGGATACGGCAATTGGAACGCATGTTAGAAATATTCTCTTGCCATCCGATAGAAAAGAACGGTCGGAACGTCGCAGTTGTGAAGTTCATTATGAAAGGGGAAAATCGAACCGATGAATACGTCAACGAAGGAAACAAAGCTCTTGCATGAGGTTAAAGCCGCTGTGCTGCATGTCCGGGATCTGCCTCGCATGGCGGCTTGGTACGCCAAGCTTCTGGGCATGCCGCTCAAACTCTGGACGACGAAAAACCGTTTTACGAGTTTGACATGAATAATCAGGTCAATCTGATGCTGGACGATCACCGCAATAAGCAGGCTCAGGAAAAATATCCGATTTGCATGATGAGAACTGCGGATATTGAAGCAGCCCATACGTCCAAGAGAACGGGATTTCGATTTCCCAAGATGTGCAGCTTCCCCATCCCGGGCTCGCGTATTTCCAAATTGTCGATTCGGAAGGCAATGAGATATGATCGTACAATCGGATTGGGTCAATCCGAATCCAGTACGGCCGACTGCACCGGATCACCCGATCCAAAACCGCATCAACAGTGTCGTGATCCCCGTGGCCCATCTGAAAAGAGCGACCGAGTGGTACAGCCAAGCTGCTCGGCCAGCAGATCAAGCCGGATCGTCAGGATGGCGGACCGATCTATTGGTTCGATATGCAGAACGGCACGGGAATTCTGCTCCGATAATCGAACCAATCAGGATCTTGCGGCGCTGCCGACGTTTATGCTCAAAGCTTCCAACATCCATGAAGCCTACTCGTTCGTTCGAAGCAGCGGCGTTACAATCGTCCGCGATGTGCAGTTCGACCACTATTTTATCGTCGAGGACCCGGAAGGAAACGCCGTGATGATTTGTCTCTGAGATGCGAATCCCCTGATTTGTCACGCATTCGAGGAATTGATATAATTGACATAATGATATTATCGATAACAGAGGTCGTGACGCATGCAAAGCGAAAGACAGCCCTTGTACGTGCAAATTCAGGAGCACTTCAAGCAGCTCATCTCCTCCGGCAAACTAGTGGAGGGGGATCGGATTCCATCCGAGAAGGAGCTGATTGCGAGGTTCAACGTAAGCCGGATTACGGTGGCCAATGCGCTTGCCCAGCTCGCCAAGGACGGGTGGATTTACCGCATTCCCGGACGCGGCAGCTTTGTCGGCAGCGGGGAGGGCGCTTCGATTTCGATCAGCCCTTCAACGGTCGGTAGGCCGACCGAGACAGGGGTGCAGGGCCCCGCCGTTCGTTCCTATGCCGATCGGCACGCCGGAGTACGCCAAATGATCGGCCTTCTCATCCCGTCCATGGCGGATTATTTTGCGCTGCGGCTGGTGCAGGGGATCGTGAATGCGCTGAACGATACCGGCTATTATCTGGCTACTGTCCTAACGCGCAATTCCAAGGAGAGGGAGCGGGAAGCGATCGTCGAGCTGACCCGGATGGGGGCGGCCGGACTGATTATTTTTCCGGTCGATGCGGAGACGTATAATGAAGAAATATTGGCGCTTAAAATCAACAAGTTTCCGTTCGTGTTAATCGACCGCTACCTGCCCGGGGTAGAGACGAATTTCGTTTGTTCGGACAGCGCGCTTGGCGCCAAGTTGGCCGTGTCGCATCTGTGGGAGCTCGGGCACCGGAATATCGCCATCTGCTCGGACTCGCCGCTGCCGACCGTTTCCGTAGACGAGCGCATCGCCGGGTACATGGAGGCGCTGAAGGAGCAGGGAGCGATGATCGATCCTTCGCTGATCTTGACGGACTTTCGGATCGACGACGTCCTGCCGGACGAGCAGCACCCGCTGTACCGGCATGTGCAAAGCAGATCGGCCACGGCCTATATCGCACTGAACGCCAAGCTCGGCGTTCATATCGCGATTCTGGCCCGGCGGCTCGGGCTTTGCGTGCCCGACGAGCTGTCCATCCTGACGTTCGACGACCCTTCTCCGGGACTGGAGGAGCCCGGTCGGTATACGCACGTTGCCCAATCGGAAGGGGAGATCGGAAGCAAGGCCGCCGAAATTTTGATTCGGCTGCTGGATCGCCCGCAGGACAAGGACAACGGGCAGTATACGAAAATCATCCTAAGACCGGAGCTGGTCGTAAGAGGATCGACCGGTCCCGTCAAGCCGTCCTAGCTTCCAGCGAACCGGTGACAACTTGCGCTGTGGGAGCTTATGAACGGTTGCTCTCCTCCCCCATCATGTGCATCAGCCAGCCTCCGCCAAGATTCATGCTTGGCGGAGGCTTTTTTGCCGTCCTTGCGATGAAAATTTTATAGCAGTTATGCATATTGATAATATATTTGATATATCGTACATTGGAGGTATATCTTAGCGATAGAAAAGGAGAACGGACATGAGATTCGTACAAGAAAAGCTGGAGCGCCGTATCAACGAATTGGCGAACGCCAGATACCGGGATCGCTTCCCGTTGACCGATATTCGCATGGTGGAGCAAGCCGCTTCCCCGCAGGAGGCTCGGGAGCAAGCCGGAACACCGGCAACCGTCGGCATTCGCTGGGGAGGATGCGACCAGACCGCTTGGTTCGTGGGTGCGCTGACGTTCCCGGAGGCATGGAAAGATCAGGACGTCGTAGGCTTGATCCAGCTTGGCAACACGGGCGGAGGCAATTGCAGCGGCTACGAGGCGCTCGCTTATTTGGACGGGGAACCGGCGCAGGCGCTGGACCGGAACCATGGGGAGCTGTTTATCCCGGCTGACGCCGTCAACAAGGGCAGCGCGGAGCTGATCATTCAAGCCTGGAGCGGCTTGACGCCGCCGGATGCGGGGCACCAGCCGTTCGATCACCGGATCGACGAGCTGGACCTCGCTTGGCTCGACCCGGCTACGGACGACTTGTACTATACGGCGCTGCACGTACTGCAGGGCGTGCGCTGTCTGGAGGAACGCAGCAGCGAGAAGCACGGCATGCTGTCGGCGCTCGACGATGCGTTCCAACTGCTGGATTGGCGCGCGCCGGGCTCGGAAGCTTTTTACGCAGCGGCGGAACAGGCATTGGCGCTGCTCAAGCAGCGGCTGGAAGAGCTGCCGCGGGGGGCGCGGCCTCAGGTGACGGCGGTCGGTCACTGCCATATCGACGTCGCCTGGCTGTGGAGATTGAAGCATACGCGTGAGAAATCCGCCCGCTCTTGGTCAACGGTGCTGCAGCTGATGGACCGCTATCCGGAATATATCTTTTTCCAATCCCAGCCGCAGCTTTACGCTTATTTAAAGGAAGACTACCCGGCGATTTACGACAAAATCAAGCGGCGCGTCGCGGAGAAACGCTGGGAGGCGTCCGGAGCGATGTGGCTGGAGTCGGACTGCAATATTCCATCCGGCGAATCGCTGGTTCGTCAGCTGCTTTACGGGAAGCGGTTTTTCCGCGAGGAATTCGGCGTAGACAACCGGATCTTGTGGCTGCCCGACGTGTTCGGCTACAGCTGGGCGCTGCCGCAAATTTTGAAGAAGGCCGGCATCGATTATTTTATGACGACCAAAATCAGCTGGAGCCAGTATAACCGCTTCCCGCACGATACGTTCCATTGGCGGGGCATCGACGGTACGGAGCTGCTGACCCATTTTATTACGACGCCCAACAACGACGGCAGCTGGTACTATACCTACAACGGCAACGTGACCGCATCCAGCGTACAGGGGCTGTGGGACAACTACCGGCAAAAGGAACTGAACGATCAACTGCTGCTCGCCTACGGATGGGGTGACGGAGGCGGCGGACCGACGCGCGACATGCTGGAGGCGGTGCGGCGCTTCGAGGACATGCCGGCGATGCCTCAGGTGCGTCAAGGCCGGGTGGAGGCGTTTTTCGAAGCGCTTGATGACCGGGTATCCGATCACCCGCGGCTGCCGTTATGGGACGGGGAGCTGTACCTGGAATATCACCGCGGCACGTATACGTCGCAAGCCTACAACAAGCGGATGAACCGTCGGATGGAGACGCTGCTGCATCAAGCGGAATTCGTCAACAGCCTTGCGATGCTGCTTAACGGCGGGCATGCGTATCCGGTTGACACGCTGCGGAAGAGCTGGACCATTACGCTCCGCAACCAGTTCCACGATATTATCCCAGGCTCCTCGATCGGGGAAGTGTATGAGGACAGCCGGGAAGAGTACGCGGAAGCGGAGCAATTGGCATTCGCGGCGCTGGAGCAAGGTACCCAGGCGATCGCAGGCGGTCGCGGGCAAGACGGAGCTGCGGCGGCGGAAAATGTCGGTTACCGCGTCATCAACCCGTTAGGCTGGGAACGGTCGGCGCTTGTCGAAATTTCTTCGGACGATCTCCCTGCCGAGCGGCTTGCTTGGTTCTCGCCAAGCGGCGAAGCGCTGGACAGCCAGCTTGTTCGCGGCGCCGACGGCCGGCCTGTCTCGATGCTTGTTCATACGCCGGACGTTCCGGCATTAGGCTATACGACCATTGTCGGCAAAAGCGCGGACGACGCTCCGGCGGCAAGCATCGGCGATTGGAGTATCGGCGAACGGCTCCTGGAGACGCCTTTTTACCGGATTGAGCTGAACGGCAGCGGCCAGATCGCATCTTTGTACGATAAGCGGAATGCGCGGGAAGTGCTCAAGCCGGGCGAAGCGGCCAATGTGCTGCAGGTGTTCGAGGATAAGCCGATGGCGCACGACGCTTGGGATATCGACATCTACTATCAAGAGAAGAGCTGGACGGTCGATGAGCTGACCGAAGCGGTTGTGGAGGAGCAGGGGCCGCTGCGCGCGGTGCTTAAGCTCGTATGGCGTTTCCACCGCTCTATCATCGAGCAGAAAATGACGCTGTACCGCGACCATCCGCGAATCGATTTTTGCACCCGGGTCGTTTGGCACGAGAAGCAGCTGCTGCTCAAGACGGCGTTTCCGGTCGACGTGCGGTCGACGAAGGCGACGTACGAGATTCAATTCGGCAACGTGGAGCGACCGACACACTGGAACACGAGCTGGGATTGGGCGCGGTTCGAATCGGTAGCGCAGCGCTGGGTCGATCTGTCCGAAGGAGGATATGGCGTCAGCCTGTTAAACGATTGCAAGTACGGCCACGATATCCGCAATCATGTGCTGCGTCTCAGTCTCATTAAGTCGGCGGTATCGCCGGATCCTGAAGCCGATCAGGGGCTGCATGAATTTACTTATTCGCTGTATCCGCATAAAAACGGTTGGTTGGAGGCGGACACGCACCGTCAGGCGTGCGAGCTCAACATGCCGCTGCTTCCGGTGCGATTGGCCGGAGCGGCCTATACGGACGGCCTTCCCGAGCAGTTGGGGCTGTTCCGTGTCGATGGCTCCCATGTCATGATCGACACGGTCAAAAAAGCCGAAGACGACGAATCGTTCATCGTCCGTTTGTACGAGTACGGAGGCATTCGCGGAGATGTCCGGCTCTGCGCCGATGCGCAGATCGGGGAGCTTGTCTCCGTCGAAGAGACGAACCTGATGGAGGAGCAGCCGCAAGCGGTGGAGCACGGTCCGCATGAGGTCAAGCTGTTCATGAAGCCGTACGAGATCAAGACGCTGCGGGTCGCCCTGAAAGCATAGCGGGAAGCCCATTTTTAAGTACCAACGCACCTGCAAGTGCTGCCTTTCATAAACTGAATTTGACTGTATCCCTAGACCTTGTAATGCAACCAAAACCCGGGCAAGGAGGGGTGACACTTTGAAAGGCAGCGATCATAAAAGTAAATTTTTGCTCACCAATCGCGAACGTGAGGTTTTTGAACTTCTCGTGCAGGACAAAACGACAAAAGATATTGCACAGCAGCTGTTTATTAGCGAAAAAACAGTCCGGAACCATATTTCTAACGTCATGCAAAAGTTAAATGTCAAAGGCCGTTCGCAAGCGGTTGTGGAACTGATCAAGCTTGGGGAACTGCAGATTTGAAGCATTCGCGAAGCAACCACACCAGCCTTCTTTTTCCGCTTTCCCCACGGGGAAGCGCGGGAAGGGGGCTATTTGGTTTTTGATGGATTTTTTTCTGCGAATTTCAAATAGGATAAAATAAAATCAAGATTCCGCTTAGTCAGGAGGGAGTTACGATGAAATGGCAGCAAGTCAGAGAATTGTTTCCCGACCAATTTGTACTGCTCTCCATACTTGATTACCGTGAGGAAGAAGATAAAAAAATTATAACGGAAGTAGCGCCTATTCGGGCAATACCCGAGAAGGATGTCAACAGAGCGTTTTTTAATGCCGGATCAGGTACCATTGTTTATCGCACTTCTAATAAGGATTGTGTCATTCATCTGCGCAAAGACCCTCTGCTGAGAGTGGGACGGAGATTATGAAAATTCATGACGATGGACAACTTCTGACAACTACGCTTACTGTATGTTATCGCAAGGAAAACGTTGCGGATAGCCGATATCATTATCGATACAGGTTCATCTCATACTGTGCTTAGTCCTGATGTATTGGAGGAGATTGGGGTTACCTATGAAAATGGGGATCCTGTTTACGAAGCGTACGGCATTGGAGGAACGATGCCTTTTTGTACCAAGATGATGGAATATATTCAGATAGATACACTCAAAATCGAGCAGGTAGAAGTTGATGTCGGAATGCTTCCCAAGTCGCATAAAGGCTTGCTTTGGATTGGACGTTTTGGGGACATATGGTTTTATTATAGATATGAATAAACTTGAACTTTATTCATCTTATTCTGCGGTACTTTAAACCACATCTCTAACGTATTGCAAAAGTTAATATAGAAGGAGAGATCAATCGCAACCATAATCTGACCGTCTCCCGGCAGGCAATTCGTCTTGGTAACCGAGACTGGCGACGATTCCAACAGCGAACTGTCCCCGACAAAAATACCCTCATCCCGTAAAGGATAGAGGGTATTTGCTCGTTGTAAGTGGACTGGTTGGTTTGTTTCGATCAAACTTCCATGATAATCGGAAGAATCATCGGCTTTCTTCTGGTTCGCTCATATAAAAATCGTCCTAGCGCATCTTTTACATTTGATTTTATCGTAGACCATTGGTTCTCATTCTCGTGAGTTAATTTGTTGATCGTGTTGGACACAATGCGGCTTGCATCGTCGAGCAAGCCTTCCGATTCGCGGACATATACGAATCCGCGGGAGATGATGTCGGGTCCGGAGAGGATCGTGCCTTCCTGCTTGCTGATCGAAACGACAACAATAAGGATGCCGTCTTGAGACAAGTGCTTGCGGTCCCGAAGAACGATGTTTCCGACGTCTCCGACGCCCAGGCCGTCGATGAGGGTATTGCCTGCCGGAACTTTTCCGCGTTTGCGGGCAGCGCCGTTCTGAATCTCAACGACTTCGCCGTTGTCGACGATGAAGATGTTGGCCGGGTCGACGCCGACCGCTTGGGCCAGCGTGCTGTGCTGACGGAGCATCCGGTATTCCCCGTGAATCGGAATGAAAAATTTCGGACGCATCAGATTGATCATCAGCTTCAATTCTTCCTGGCTGGCATGCCCGGAAACGTGCATGCCCGTCAGCGATCCGGAGCCGTAAATAACGTGGGCGCCGAGGCGGAACAGCTCGTCCACCGTCCGTCCGATATTTCTTTCGTTCCCCGGAATCGGCGTGGCCGAGATGATGACCGTGTCCCCGGGGAGAATTTCCACCTGCTTATGGTTCGAGCGGGCCATCCGGGTCAACGCCGACATCGGTTCGCCCTGGCTGCCCGTACATAGAATAACGATGCGGTCAGCCGCGTATTTATTCACTTCGTTCGGCTCGATCAGCATGCCGTCCGGAATGTTCAGATAACCGAGCTCGGAGGCGATGGTAATCATATTGACCATGCTGCGTCCGATGACGACCAGCTTGCGGTTCGAAGCGATGCCCGCTTCGATAACCTGCTGAAGCCTGTGCACGTTGGAGGCAAAGGTGGACACGATCACGCGCTGGCGCGCGGTCCGGAATACGTCCTCGAGATTGACGCCGACGCTTTTCTCCGAAGGGGTGAACCCCGGACGCTCGGCATTCGTGCTCTCGGACAGCAGGGCAAGGACGCCTTTTTTACCGATATCCGACATGCGGTGAAGGTCGGCATATTGGCCGTTTACGGGTGTTTGGTCGAATTTAAAATCGCCGGTATGAACGACTGCGCCTTCGGGGGTATCAAGCACGACCCCAAGGCTGTCCGGAATGCTGTGATTCGTTTTGAAGAACGAAGCGACAATGGACCCGAACTTTAATACGGAATCCGCATGAATTAACACCCGTTCCGTCGAACCCAGCAGCCCGGCTTCTTTTAATTTTCCTTCAATAAGTCCCATCGTCAGTTTGCTCGTATAGACGGGCATGTTCAACTGCTTGAGGATATAGGGCAACCCGCCAATGTGATCCTCATGACCGTGCGTAATGACCAGCGCCCTGACTTTATTCCGGTTCTCGATCAGATAGGAGATATCCGGTACGATAATATCGATGCCGGGCAGCTCCACATCCGGGAATTTCGAGCCGCAATCAATAACAACAATGTCGTCTGCATATTGTACCACATACATGTTTTTGCCAATTTCGCCTACGCCGCCCAAGGCAAAAATGGACAACTTTTTTTCTGAACCAGCCAAGTTAGACCTCCTCGATGGAATTGACGACGAACATACAAATCAAACTCAAAAGATCCGAACCAGTCACTTGCTTTTATTATAACACAACTTTCGGAAAAAAAGTAAATGTTGGTCGAGCCGTGGAGAATACGTTGCCGGAGAAGGCAAACAGCCCGTAAAACGGCCGTGCTTATGCTCCGGGAGCTGCCCGGCGAAGATTCGTGCTGCGGGACAAAGTGAGCATGGCAAATGCCGGCGCATTTGATACAATGGAAAGGAAATACAGCCATAACGGCACAAGACGAAAACGGAAAGGCCTTTATCCCCGGTTATTCAATAATTATTCAACCAAAAGGAGGAGTTTGTTATGAGCGAGCAGGCATCCGGTTTGCTTCAGAGGCGTTTCGAGCAGCCGATTGACGCCGAATTGACCCTTCGGGGCGAGGTGACGGTACGGGAAGCGGCCGATGGGAAGCCGGCGCCCGTCGTGATCATGGTGCACGGCTTCAAAAGCTTCATGGATTGGGGCTTTCAGCCGTATGCCGCAGCCGAGCTGGCCCGCCGCGGGTATTATGTCGTCCGGTTTAATTTTTCCTGCAACGGGGTAAACGAGCGGGATTTCGACGAGCTGGACAAATTCGCCGTGAACACCTACTCTCGCGAGCAGGCGGATCTGGCGGTCGTTTGGGAGCTGCTGCAGGAGAAGCGGCTGCCCTTTGCAGAGCGGGCGGACACCGGTAAAATTGCCTTGCTCGGCCACAGCCGCGGGGGCGGAAACAGCATCGTGTTTGCCGCAGAGCACCCGGATGTGCAGGCTGTCGTCACATGGAACGGCATCGCTTCGGCCGACCTGTTTGACGACGCGTTCAAGGAAGAAGTCGCCCGCCATGGCATCGCCTATGTGGCGAATGCGCGGACGGGACAGAGCATGCCGATTCGGCAAACGTTCTACGATGACCTCAAGCAAAATGCGGAGCGCTTCGATATCGCCTCGCAGCTCGCCGGGCTGAAGACCCCTGTGCTGTCCGTACAGGGCGACGCGGACTCCGACCGGCTGAAGGAGGGCTTTCGCAGGCTGCGCGAGGCAGCCCCGAACCAATCGTTCGTGACGATTGCAGGGGGGACGCATACGTTTGGCGCGGTCCATCCGTTCGCCGGAACGACCCCGCAGCTGAAGGAGGCGCTCGAAGCGACCGTACGTTTCCTGGACGGCCGGACGGGCGTTGCCGACGAAAGGGGCAGGCAGGATTGAACGCAGAACGAAAAGCCGGGACATCGGTCCCGGCTCCGTCGGATTTTTACGGACAGCGGATTCTTCCCGCCGTTCGCAAGCTGAAGGATTTGGAGCATTTGCTCGCATCCTCCTATGTTTGGATCGTCCTGCTGGACAGCCATGTGTCCCAGCTGATGAGCGTGGCGCAGCTTGTCCGGCAGCACAAGAAGCAGCTGCTGGTGCACGTGGATTTGATAAACGGTTTGAAAAACGACGATTACGCGATCGAGTTTTTATGCCAATCCGTGCGGCCTGCGGGCATCATTTCCACCCGGAGCAGCGCCGTCGCGACGGCGAAGAAGCATAAAGTGCTCGGCATTCAGCGGCATTTCCTGCTCGACTCGATTGCGCTGGACACGACCTACCGGCTGTCGGAAAAGGTGGCACCCGACTACATCGAAGTCATGCCGGGCGTGATGCCGCACATTATCGCGGAGATGCGCAGCAAGCTCGACATCCCGATTCTGGCCGGGGGATTGATCCGGACGGACCGGGATGTCGAGCTGGCACTCGGCTCCGGCGCGGTAGCCGTCACCACGTCCCGCAGGGAGCTGTGGGACGCCTATGCGCCGGAATAACCGTCCGACCGGGCCGGGCTTTACTCGGACGCGGCAGGCGTCGCCGCATCGTGCAGCAACACGTCCAATCGGCGCAGATGCTCCTCCGCGACCTCCGGCGCCCAGCCGAAGCGCTTCGCCATGTAAGCCGTCGCCGGCTGCTTCCAGCGTTGCGCCCAGGCGATATCGAAGTACACCGCGCCGGTACGGCGGACGAAAAAGTCCTGCGGCGTCGCGACCATCTCCTCGTCGATGCCGTAAGCGAGCGAAGCCAGCACGTCCACCGGCAGGCCGGTTTGCTCCGCTTCTTCACGCATCTGCGTGCAGCGTTGGAAGACACGGTCCGCGTTGGAGCCGTACCGCTGCACGATCGACTCCGCTTGCCGCTTCGTCAGACCGAGCGCCTGGCCGTCGCGCACCTTAGCATCCGCGAACGCCTTGAATTGCGCGGAGCCGCCGACGTCGCCGCCGGACAGCTTGATCCGGTCGGTCGTGCATCCCGGATACGAGGCGCCGTTTTGCTCTTGGAGCTGGCCTGTAACCAGATTGACGATGCGTTCCGCCATTTTGCGGTAGCCGGTCAGCTTGCCGCCGGCGATGGTAATGAGACCCGAAGGGGCGATGAATATTTCATCCTTCCGCGACAGCTCGGACGGCGACTTGCCGTCTTCGTGGATGAGCGGACGCAGCCCGGACCAGCTGGACTCGACATCGGCCGCCGTCAGCTTGAGGCTCGGGAACATGAAGTTGGCCGCCGTCAAAATATAATCACGGTCGGCCGTCGTCATCCGCGGATGAACGAGATCGCCGCTGTAATTCGTATCGGTGGTGCCGATATACGTTTTGCCGTCGCGCGGAATCGCGAAGACCATGCGGCCGTCCGGCGTATCGAAGTAGATCGCCTGCTTGAGCGGGAACCGCCCGCCGTCGATGACAAGGTGCACGCCTTTGGTCAAGTGCAGCCGCTTGCCCTGCTTCGAGCCGTCTTTTTCCCGGATCGTGTCGACCCAAGGTCCGGCGGCATTGACGATTTTGCGGGCGAAGATGTCATACGTTTCGCCGTCCAGCATATCGACGACGCGGACGCCCTTCAGCTTCCCGCCCTCGTAAAGCAGCTCTTCCACCTTCGCATAGTTGACCGCCAGAGCGCCGCGATCCGCAGCGGCTTTCATCGTTTCGATCGTCAGCCGGGCGTCGTCCGTCCGGTATTCGACGTAGTACCCGCCGCCCTTCAGCTTGTCTTCGCGGAGCAGAGGCTCGCGGCGCAGCGTCTCGGCTTTGGACAGCATGACCCGGCGCTCGCTCCGCTTGACGCCCGCCAGCGAGTCGTACATCATCAGTCCGACGGAGGTTGCCAGCTTGCCGTAGGTGCCGCCTTCGATAATCGGCAGCAGCATCCACTCCGGCGTCGTCACGTGCGGCGCGTTCTCATAGACGATCGCCCGCTCTTTGCCGACCTCGGCCACCAGTTTGAATTCGAGCTGCTTCAAGTAACGCAAGCCGCCGTGAATCAGCTTCGTGGAACGGCTCGATGTACCCGCGCCGAAGTCCTGCATTTCGACCAATCCGGTTTTCAGACCGCGGGTTTGCGCGTCAAGCGCGATGCCCGCCCCGGTGATGCCTCCGCCGATGACCAGCAGATCGAGCGGGGCTCCGGCCATTTCCCGCAGCCGTTCTTGTCGGTGTTCCCCTGAAAATTGCGCCTGTTTTGTCATGTGTATCGATCCCCTTTCGAAATATGCGGCCGCCCGGTTCCGGGTAAAAGCAAAAAAGAGAAGACGTGAAACAACTCTACGTCGGCACGTCGCTTATCGCATACGCGCTCCTGAAGAGCTTGCTCACGGTCTTCTCTTGATCTCTGACCTGAGATTAACTTGTTAACTTTATCATAGCACGACACCGGCTTTGGATCAACCTTGACAGCGAAATCAGGCTTATGTTAGAGTGCCTTTGCAACCATTTTCCTAAATTTGGAGAAATATCCTTGGAGAGGAATCAATATGGCGAAGACAGGCTGTTTTAGCGTTGGACCATTTTTGGGATTGGACCAAGGAACGCGAGCTGCGGATTCGAAGCCGGGGGGCAGCGGGAAGCGGGGCATAATCCCGGCGGGCGGCATGTGACGGCGTCCGGGCCGCGCTGCCGGACCCGCAGCCAGCGCGGGGGTAAGTCTCTGGCCGGCCCCGGCCATTGGCGGAGCTGCGCCCGTTCATAACAATGAGTCTGGGAGGACCGAACATGGAGCCTGAACGTTTCGATACCGCACACCGCCTGTGGCCGCTGCCCGGGCTGCCGTGGATCATGAAGCAGACTTGGCGCAATCTGTTGTTTGCCCATTGGCCCGTTTCGGCGGATGAGCTTCGCGCTTACGTGCCGAAGGAGCTGCCCCTGGATACCTACGAAGGCAGCGCGTGGCTGGCTGTCGTTCCCTTCCGGATGACGGGGATCCGGCTGCGCGGCTTGCCGCCGATTCCGGGGACAAGCCGTTTTCCGGAGCTTAACGTCAGAACTTACGTTACGCTTCAGGACAAGCCCGGCGTCTACTTTTTCAGCCTTGATGCGGCTCATACGCTCGCCGTCATGCTGGCCAAACGGCTGTACCATCTTCCGTACTACCGGGCCGATATGGGCGTGACCGTGCAGAACGAGACCGTTTTTTACCGGAGCGCACGCCGGCAGGCCGGCCCCGTCTTCACTGCTCGGTACCGGCCCGTCTCGGCGCCATATACGGCCAAGCCCGGATCGTTGGAGCATTGGTTGACCGAACGCTACTGCTTATATACCTTGAACGGCCACCGGGACGTCATGCGCTGCGACATCCATCATCGGCCCTGGCCGCTGCAGAAGGCGGAAGCCGAGCTTTACGAGAATAAGATGCTGACGGGCAACGGCCTTCCGTTCGAGCCCGACGTTCCCCCGCTGCTTCATTATGCGGAAGCTTTGGAAGTGCGCATATGGCCGCTGCTTAAGGCCGCCGGCCGCGAGTCCCGGCCGGCATCCGTTCGACACGAATCCTCCTAGCCTTTCGAGCGCCCGGATACTTTCCCGAAACGCCGCTTTTTCTTTCTGTTTTTTGCCTTTTTCAAAAAAGCAAGCCCGGAAAATGAAAAAAAAGACGCATATTTTGCCAATATCCTGAATGTTTCGTGTCTTTTCGGTGTATAATGGAATTATATGAACCTATTATAGTAAACTATATGCATATAGCTTTACGCGAGGTAAGCCAAGGAGGAAAACGGTAATGGATCAAATTTCATCTCTGTCGGAGCTGCTGGCGGAGCAGAAAGCGTCATCGTATATCGAAATCCCCGGGGCCATGTCCCGGACGTTCGGACAGACTACGCTTTCCACCACGCTTCCGATGAGCAAGCTGTTCGCCATCTACGAAGTGGACCTGGAGGTTCAGCGCTCCATCGTTCCGCAAAACTTGTCCAGGATGATGGACTATATCATGCTCTACCTGGATCACGGACAGGGCATTTATTTTCCGGGCATTATCCTCTCGGCCCGTGGAGCGGGAGATTACGATGCGCAGGCGCAGGTTTACCGTTTGCAGGCGATCGAGAAGCTGTACGTCGTGGACGGCCAGCACCGGCTTGCCGCTTTCCGCCGCCTGATGGAAACGCTGCAAGGCGCGATGGCCCGGGCGAAGGACCGCCGGGAGTACGAACGCATGGAGGAAATCAGCGCGAAGCTGAGCAAGCTGTACGCCTTCCCTATGTCTACGATGATCTATCTGGACATCAATGCGCGTCAAGAGCGGCAGCTGTTCTCCGACATCAACAAGCTCCCGCGCAAAATCGGCGGAAATCTGGCGGTTCTCCGCGAGCAGCGCCGGTTCTATCACGTGCTCGCCTCCAGGCTGGTGGAAGAAGCGCCCGTGATGAAGCATCTGCCTGTCGACATGTTTACGGAGCGGGGCAAAGGGCCGGAATATTTGTTCTCCTACCATTTGCTGATCGAAATTTTGATCGGCTTGTTCGAAGGACGGCTCAAGTCGGCGGCGCGCAACAACGGGTACTATTTCGAGGAAAAAGAGATCGAAGACCACTTGAAGCTGGCGTCGCTCTATTTCCAAAGCCTGCTCAAGTACTTGCCGGAGCCGGAAAAGGGCGAGCTGTGCTGGACGGAAAACCTGCAGATCGCGCTGGCGATGTTCTTCCATGACGAAGTGACGAAAACCGGCACGTTCAACAAATACGCGCTCGATTATGCGCTCAAAATTTTGCCCCATATCGACTGGAGCGCCATTTACACCGGGGATGAAAAAGACCGCTTGCCAAGACGCTCGCGCATCGTGAAAGCGTATCAGTTCATCAAAGATTTTTACGTGGAGCACCATATGTTCCTGATCCGCGACGATTCGCCGGGGCAGCAAGCTTTTTCGGAAGAAAGCTCTAAGGAGGACGTCGGTTAATGGACGGTTTAAATTTGCAAATGACCATACATCCGTTTTGCGATCGCTTTGGACTCGCAACGGTAGCGATACAAGTGCAGGATCTGCTTAACTACACCACGATCGATCCGATGGTGCAGCGGAAGCTGAGTGCGGGACAACGCCGCAAAATTTCTAATTACTTGCAGGAGCGCGAGCTCGACCGCGTCTTTTTCGGCCCGGTCACCTTAAGCTTGCGCGACGTAAGCAGCCTGGCCAAGGTGCAGAACGGCCTGTACCTGCGTCCCGGCTCGAAGCTGAGCATTCTGGACGGGCAGCACCGCATTCTCGCTCTCGGTTACGTGAACGAGCAAATGCTCAAAGAAGCGCGCAGCCTGGACAAGAAAGTGGCCGCCATGAAAATCAAGCACCGGAAAGCGCCGGACAACGCGGAGATCGCAAGCGAGCTGGAGCAGCTGGAAGGCCAGGTCGAACAGCTGGAACGCCGCCGTCTGGAGCTGATGGAAAGCGAGCTGGCGGTGCAAATCTACATCGGGCTCAGCGAGGAAGAAGAGAAGCAGCTGTTCGGGGATATTAACTCCAAGGTTCAGCTCGTCAGCAAAGAGCTCGGCCATTCGTTCGACTCGATCGATCCGCTCAACGTCGTCATTCAGCAGGTGGTAGACCATAACGTCTTCTTGAAATCGGCGGGCGTGGAGCGCCGGGCCAACCTGACCGCTTACAATAAAAACTTCACGTCGTTCAGCTGGATGTACTCGACCGCGACGATGCTGTTTACCGGCAAAATGCAGCCGTCCTACGAGCTGGCGCGACGGATCAAGCAGGACCCGTCCACGTACATCGAAATTTTGCACCAGTTCTACAGCACGCTGATTCCTCTCATGCCGGAGCAGCCGGGGCTGCCGCAGTACACCTCGTCGTCCCGCGCCATGCAGGAGAGCGTCGCGCTGTATGCGCACCGTCATTTGTTCACGGACGGCAAGTATACGAAAAACTGGACCAACTGTCTGAACATTTTCGAAGGTTTCGATTGGACGCACGAGAACGAGCAGTTGATCGAGCGCTTCGGAGTGCTGGACAACGGCAAGCTGAACCTGATTCACGAAAAATCGCTGCGCAAGCACGCCAAGCTCGTTCAGCTCTTCCAGGAGCTGCATGGCGATCCGGTCGAAGAAGGCGAAGCGTCGGCTTAAGGCTTAAAGAAGCTGTGGCCGGAGGCAATATATAAAGTAGGCGTTCCTGCATAGCATGCGGGGGCGCTTTTTTGATGTGTAAGGAGGGACAGGATAGAGGAACACATAACGATTCCCGAAGGTCTTAATATGGTTGATGCAAGGCGGCGGTTCAAGGAAAATATTGGGAGCGTGCTCGTGTCAAATGAACGGATAAGGTGTGTTAAACGGGGATTTGCAGCGTTGTATCGGAATAGCGGAACCGGAGATACCTTAATCGTGTCGAAAAAAGTTCATATCCCCTAAAATGAGACGATTAACGCACCACAGATTCTCTATGCTGTAATGCCGGGCCGATTTTGATGATATAGAGTACGTGAGTTCCGCTAATTTTTTGTAAGCTTCATCTTGCCTCGCCGGATGCCGGATGCCGGATGCCGGATGGCCGCACGCAATCCGCACCAACCCCGCGCCATCGCTCTTGCGATCCGGAGCCTGGAGCTTCGCCGCTCCGTCGCACCCGCCCCCCGCCCTTCGGCCATTCTCCACGAACCCTGATCGCCAATTTCCTGTTCCCGGCTCCTCCCGACACTTCGCCATCCGTTTTCGATATAGCTTGGACGCCCCGGCTCCGCCCCGATTAAACCGCGCCCAGCTTGTTCACGATCAGCAGCGCCGCCCCGGTGGCGAGCGCCTCTTCGCCGAGCGCGCCTTGGCTGAACACGACCTGGTATTTGGGATAATAGTACGTTCTTTGAATCGCGACGCGCGTCGCGGTATGGAAGAAGCCGGGGTGGCCGCCGATCAAGGCGCCGCCCAAAATGACCTTCTCCGGGTGCAGTATGTTAAGCAGGTTGGACAACCCGATGCCGAAATAAGTGGCTGCCTGCGCAAACAGCTCGACCGTCAGCGGATCCCCGGCCTGCAGCGCCTGCTGGAGATGGGCGAAACCGATTTTCTCCGGGTCGGGTTCCAGCCGGAGAAGCAGGCTGTCGCGGCCTTGCTTGAGCCGGGCTTGCGCTTGCTGCTCCAGCGCATGAATGGAAGCGTACGATTCGAGCGCGCCGAAATTGCCTTGATTCCATAGGCGGGGGCCGTCCGTTTGGATAATCATTTGGCCGATCGATCCTTCCATATCGACCGCCCCGTAGACGACCTGCCCGTTCGTCATCATGGCCGAACGCAAGCCGACGCCGACGTGAACATACAGCAAATGACGGTAGTCGCGCTCGCGGTCCGACCACGATTCGCCGATGAGCGCCGTATTTGCTCCGTTATCGAGCAGAACCGGGAAGCCGAGGCGGCTCTCGAGGAAGCCGGTGACGCTGACATTTTTCCAGCCGGAAGCGGCGAAATGAAGCGGCTCCAGCAGTATGCCGGACGCCCGGTCCAGCGGTCCGACAGCCCCGATGCCCATCCCGAGCACCTTGTCGGCGGGAAGAGAGCGGCGATCCAGCATGGCGCGGGCTTCGGTCACGATCTCTTCCAGCAGCACCCCGGGGGTGACGTTCTCCGTCATGACCCAGCGCTTGCTGTCCAGCTTGTTCAGCTGCAGGTCGAACAAAATGAGCTTGGAATACATCCGCGATATATCCAGCCCGAACACATAGGCATAATCGGGATTGACCGTATACAAAATCGGCCTGCGCCCTCCGGTCGATTCGCCGAAGCCGGCCTCCGCAATAACCCCTTGGGCCGTTAATTCCTCCAGCGTCCGGGTCAAGGTGCTGCCCGTCAGCCCGCTTTTCTCCAGCAGATCGATCTTGGAGACCGTCCCCTGCTTGCGGATCTGCTCGAAAATTTCTTTATGCTTGCGCCCGGCGATGCGGTGCTCAATGGAGTTTTTCATATTTTTCCTCCGTTGCCAGAAGGGTTTCTTTGGTTTTTCAACCGTTAATTATACTACAGTCCCGGGCGCCCCGCTATCCTTCCTTGGGGAAAACGAAGTCCGGCCTTAGCGCCGACGGCGTCTTCGAACAAATGCGTGCGTTCCGGCGTGACCTTCTGGTAAAATAGGGCTTAGTTTGTCCAGCAAGCTGGGATAGAAGGGACGAAAGCGAAATGACCGAATGGTTCGAAAAAAGCTTCGGACGGGATTACCTCCTGGTCTATAAGCATCGCGATATGCAGGGCGCTTATGAGGAAGTACGCCGGATGATGGAATGGCTGGAGCTGCCCGAGGGAGCCGAGGTGCTCGACTTGTGCTGCGGTATGGGGCGGCATTCTATGGCGCTGAATGGATTCGGTTTCCGGGTCACCGGAGTCGACTTGTCGGAGGTGCTGCTTGCGGAAGCGAGAAGGCTGGATACCGCGGGCGAAGTGCGCTGGATTCACGGGGATATGCGCAGCGTGCCGTTAACCGGTCAGTTCGATGCGATCGTCAATTTGTTCACGTCGTTCGGCTATTTTTCCGGTGATCGGGACAACGAGCAGGTGCTGCGGGAAATGTACCGTCTGCTCGCGCCGGGCGGTCGGTTCATTATCGATTATTTGAATCCCGCGTATGTGGCGGCGCACCTGGTGCCGCATTCGGTGAGAACCGTCGAAGGAATCCATATCGACGAGAAACGCCGGATCGAGGATGGATTCGTGCGCAAAACGATCGTACTGCAGGACGGGGTGGGATCGGACGAACGGATCTACGAGGAGCAGGTGAAGCTGATCGGACGGGAGCGTTTCCTGGAAATGCTCGAGCTGGCAGGGCTGAAAATCGATGCCGTTTACGGCGATTACGACGCTTCCGCCTACGAGCCTGAGGCATCGAAGCGAATGATCTTTGTCGGCAGGAGGGACGCGTAATATGGACGGAGCGCCATCAAGCCGCCACGGGAACGTGACGAAACACGGCGACGTGCTGCAGATCAAGGTGCCTCTGCCGTTTCCGCTGCGCTGGGTGAACAGCTATTTGCTGCCGGGGGAGCACGGCTGGACGCTGATCGATCCGGGCCTGCGGACGGAGGCGGCCGAAGCCGTCTGGTCGTTGGCGCTAGCGGAGCTTGGGCTCGGCTATTCGGACATCGACCGAATCGTGCTGACGCATCATCATCCGGACCATTACGGGCTGGCCGGGTGGTTTCAAGAGCGTACCGGCGCGCCCGTGCTGATGTCGCGGAGCGGGCTTGAGCAGACGCGCTTGCTCTGGGGAGACGGCCAGCCGATGACCCAGCGGATGATCGGACTTTTCCGGCGGGAAGGGCTGCCGGAGGAGCTGGCGAAGCCGCTGGAAGAGCATATGGAAAGCTTTGTCGCGTCCGTTTCGCCGCAGCCGGAGGTCACCGTCGTGGAAGCCGGGGAGCGCGTAAGACTCGGCCGCGAGGAATACGAAGCGATTGAGACGCCGGGACATGCCGCAGGGCATTTGTGCTTCTACCGCGAGGAGACGGGCGTCATGTTCTGCGGGGATCACGTGCTTCCGCAAATATCCCCGAACGTCAGCTACTTGCCCGGAGGGATCGACGAGAACCCGCTTGCCAGCTATTTGGCCAGCTTGAAAGCGATTCGACGCTACGAGGTGCGGCTCGCATTTCCCGGTCACCGGGAGCCCTTCGGCGGCCTTCAGCAGCGGGCCGACGAGCTGCTCGCCCATCATGCGGAGCGTCTGGAGGCGATGCGGTCGAAGCTTGCGGAGCCGGCAACGGCGTATCACGTATGCCGGGCGACCTTCGGGGAGCGGCTTAGCCTGCATCAGCTGCGCTTTGCGCTCTCGGAAACGCTCGCGCACCTGATCTGGCTGCGCGAAGCCGGCAAGCTGACCGAAAGCGTGCGCGAGGGGCTCGTATTGTACCGGCAAGCGCAGTAGAGATGCAATTGCCGGTTTCGGCCAGCCGCCGCCGTGCGTCATGGCTCCGTTTTCGAACGGAGCCTGTTGCGTTTTGGACATGGCAGATATCAGGGGGTAAGTTTTGGAATAAAAAGGGAGTCATTGGGAAATAGTAGATGATCTGCAACGTTTTTTTGTTCACGGTTATCGGACTATTTTTTCAACTGGAGGCGGCTTCCTTTGAACATAAAACGAAGCTTGGCGAACCGGGCCGTATCGCTGTCGCTTGCTGCGGCTTGCCTGCTGCCCGTGGCGGGGTGCGTCCGCTTGACGGATGCGGAGCCCCGTGCATTGCAAACGGAGGAAGCGCGGCTCGTTGCCGCGGGCATTGACGAAGGCCGCGGCGGCCTTCGCGTAACGACAGGCTACGGCCCGCCTGGGTCCGGCCGCCCGCTGCGGCCTTACTCGAACGACGGTCCGCGGACGCAATCGTTCGTTTCGTTCCAGGCAGCGGCTTATCGTTGGGAGCGGCAGCGGCCGCCGGAGCTTGTGGCGATTGGCGAAGCTTGGGCGCGTTCGCACGGTTTTCCCGCCTCGTGGACGAGGCAGATCCGGATGCTCGGCGTGAAGCAGGGCCGCAGACCGCTTGTGGCGGTGGTGGAAGGGACGGCCGAGCGGTTCGTCGGCAGCCCGGACGCAATGACCGGCGGCATTGCGCGGCTCCGGGAAGGGGGCTGGACTGCGGACCCGCTGCGCTTCGCGGGAAGCGCGTACGAGGACGATGTAGTCCTGCCCTATTTGCCGGCAAGCTCGGCCGAGGCGGATAATCTTACCAACGGATCAGGTGTTTCAATCCGGGCGCTTGTGTTTAAGAAGCAGGAGCTTGCCGCCGAGCTGACCGCGGCCCAAAGCAATCTTCTTGCCTGCATGATGGGCGGGTACGGTCTGCCGAAGCTCGAATGGTCTTCGTCGGAGACGACGTTTGCTACCGATTCGCCGCTGCTGCGCAATATTACTTGCCGGGCCGAAATTGCGAGCAACGGCGATTTGAAGCAGCCCCGGCTGAACCTTGTGATGCGGGTGGCGGCTTCGCCCGGCGGACCACCCGTTTCCGCCGATAGCTGGGCATCGAACCTGCGGCGGCAGGGAACGGAATTGATCCGGTTGTTTCAAGGCCTGCGCTCCGATCCGCTGCGCTTGGGGGAGTCCGTACGGCAGCAATATCCTGGCGTGTGGAACCAGGACCGCTGGCGCGACGCTCTCACCCGCGCCCGAATCGATCTGCAGGTCAGGGTTACATTCGACGGAGGTGCTTGAACACTTGAAGCCGGAGAACACCTATATTGCTCGAAATAAACGGCAAAGCCTTAAGGCTCGAACAGACTCCCAATAAAAAGCGGCGCTCTCTCCTGAACGGAGAAGCGCCGTTTTCCATTACGCCCGTGTTTCTTCCTTTTCTTTTTGCTTGCGGTGGGCGATGCGGCTGCTGGCGGACGCCGCAATGGCGCCGACGATATCGTCGAGGAACGTGTGCTTGTGCTCGCCGCTTTTGTCGTTCAGCCGCCCGACCAGCCCAGGCTTGAGTTTGTCGATATATCCAAAGTTGGTGAGCCCGATGCTGCCGTACACATTGACGATGGACAGAGCCAAAATTTCGTCGCAGCCGTACAGCCCCTCGTCGTTTACAATCATCTCCTGAAGCGGCGACAGCAGCTTGCCTTCCTCGGCCAGCACGTCGAGCTGAATCCCCGTCAGAATGGCATTCTGCACTTCCCGCTTGCCGAGGACCTGCTCCACGCTTTCCCGGCATTCGTCCATTGTCAAGCTGGAGTAGTAGTCTTTTTGCAGAAAATACGTAAGCTCCGCTATATCTTCCATCGTCACGCCGCGCTTTGTCAGCCAAAAGGCCGAAGCTTCGGCAACCTGCTTGCTGTTCAAGCTATAGCTCATAGAGGCCTCCTTAAAAATCCGAGAAAAACCGGAAATGGTTTTTGCCTTGCTGCTTCGATGCGTACATCGCCGTATCGGCGCGCTGCAGCAGCGTTTCGATATCGTGCCCGTCCTCGGGATAGCACGAGACGCCGATGCTGCCCGTAATGCTCATGGTCTGGCCGTTCAGCTCGAAAGGCTGGTTCAGCGTCTGCGCGATTCTGCCGACGACCTTGGCAATATCTTCCCGATGCTCGAACTGCTGCAGCAGCACGACGAACTCGTCGCCGCCCATCCGGCAGACCGTATCCGGTTCCCGGATGGAATACGAGAGGCGGGAAGCGGCCATGGTCAAGAGCTCGTCGCCGGTGGCATGGCCGTATGTATCGTTAATCCGTTTAAAATCATCGAGGTCCAAGTAAATGACGGCCAGCTTATGGCGGTAACGCTTCGCTATCTGCAGCGATTGCGTAAAGCGGTCTTGAAACAGCCTGCGGTTCGGGAGCTGGGTCAACGGATCATAGTAAGCGAGACGGGTCAGCCGCTCTTCCTGCCGCTTGAACGCCGTGATGTCTTTGGCGGCCAGGGCGGCCTGCCATCCCGAGGACTTGCAAGCTAACGGATATCCCCGACCTTCCAGCCATACGAGAGCTCCGTCCGGCAGCACGGCCCGGAACGTCATGGCGAACGGTTCGCGTTCTTGAACCAGTCGGAGGCAGGCCTGCTGCAGCGGAAGGAGATCGGTTTCGTATATCCAGCGGTACAATGCCGAACCGTAGTTGGACTTTGGGGATAAGCCGACCGGCGAACCGGTTTCGTCGAATACCCAAAGCCAATCCGGCGATTGAAGCACAACGGCCCGGTATAGGTCGTCAGGCGCGAAATCTTGAAGACGGTTTTCCATGGAAAATCACCTCTTTTTGGAAAAACACACCTCTATTATAGGCTTTTAGTACTGTATAAATCAAGGAGATATCGGTCCAAAGTACCATTATTTTAATCTTCCTCCGAATCGGACAAATGGGTGTCATAAACTTGTCTGCCGCCCGTATACATAAAAGTAAAAACGGACAACACCCCAATATCAAGGAGGAAACATGCATGAAACAATACAAATGGATACGATGGGCCGCCGCTGCCGGAATGGTCGTTCTGCTTGCCTCCGGCTGCTCGCTACCGGGAAAGAAGGAACAGTCTCAGCAAATCGATCCTCCGCCGGCCGGAGCGGACGCCATGGCCACAAGCGGCAAAGTGTCCCAGACGGTTGCAAACCCGATGCAGGTGACGATTTACGCCAAGGACGAGAAAGGGTTCGTCGCTCCGATTGCCGTTCAAGTCGAAAAGACGCAGGGCGCCGCCCGCAAGGCGCTTGAATACATGGTGGACGGCGGTCCGGTACAAGGACGTCTGCCGGCCGGATTCACAAGCCTGCTTCCCAAAGGTACCGAAATCAAAGGCATTAATATCGTGGAGGATCAAAAGCTGGCTATCGTTGATTTTTCCAAAATGTTTGCGGATTATAACCTGCAGGACGAAAGAAAAATTATGGAAGCCGTCACCTGGACCTTGACGGGCTTTCCTTCGGTGGAGAAAGTGCAGCTTCGGGTCGAGGGCAAGCCTTTGAAAGAGATGCCGGTCGGCGGCACGCCGCTTGACGAACCGCTGACCCGTGCGGTCGGCATCAATGTGGAGAAGCCGGAAAGCGTGGAATACGGACAATCGACGCCGGTCACACTGTACTTTTTAAACCAGAATCAGGAAAATTACAGCTATTATGTGCCTGTCACCCGGCTTGTCCCAAGGACGGACAACGTCGCGGAAGCGGTGGTCCGGCAGCTCATTGCGGGACCGGATCAGAAGAAGGGGCTGGTTGCCGTTATGGCACCGGGAGCCGAGCTCCTGAAAGTGGAAAAAACAGACGAGTTGATTACGGTCAATTTCTCGGACAAAATGCTCGGCCCGGATAAAAAAGCGCCTGCCGAAGCGCTGAAAGCGGTCGTTTTATCGCTCACGGAAAATACGAACGCGGCCGCCAAGGTGCAAATTCTCGTAAACGGCGACGCCAAAGTAAGCGCGACCGACAATCAGAGCTACGCGAAGCCCGTATCCCGGCCCCAGACCGTGAATCAGCTTAAGCTGTAGAACACGCCTTATAAACGAACGCTCCTTCCTGTGCAGTCCGCTTCCGGAAGGAGCGATTTTTCGTTTCCCGCAGGGCCGTTTGGTTTTCCCAAGGCGCTCTGGTACAATGGGAACGTGAAAGCCAAAAGGAGGAAATGAGACTTAGATGAGAAGCGACGGGAGAAGGGTCGATCAGGCGCGTCCTGTAAAAATTACGACCAATTACAATAAACATGCCGAAGGCTCGGTGCTGATCGAAGTGGGAGATACGCGGGTCATCTGCACGGCGACGGTGGAGGAGCGGGTTCCTCCGTTTATGAAAGGACAGGGCAAAGGATGGGTGACGGCCGAATACTCGATGCTGCCCCGGGCGACTTCGGTCCGCAATCAGCGCGAAGCGGCCAAAGGGAAGGTGGGCGGACGCACCATGGAAATTCAGCGGCTGATCGGACGGGCGCTTCGCTCCGTCGTCGATCTGGAGGCGCTGGGCGAACGTTCCATTACGCTGGACTGCGACGTGATTCAGGCGGACGGAGGCACCCGGACGACGTCGATCACCGGCGCGTTCGTCGCCATGGCGATTGCAATGGATAAAATTGCGCGGGAGCGGAATTTGAACCGGTTCCCGATCACCGATTTTCTCGGTTCCGTAAGCGTGGGCATCATTCAGGAGCAGCCGTGCCTGGACCTGAACTACGAGGAGGATTCCAAAGCGAAGGTCGATATGAACGTGGTGATGACCGGCCAAGGCAAATTCGTCGAGGTGCAAGGCACCGGAGAAGAAGCCCCGTTCTCCCGGCAAGAGCTTGACGCGCTGCTGGCGCTGGCCGAATCGGGCATTCAGGAGATGATTCGGGAACAAGCGCTGGCGCTCGGACCGATTGCCGAACGCATTAGGGGGACATCCCATGCGGCTCGGACGTGAGGTTGTTATCGCGACGACAAACGCAGGTAAGCTCAAGGAGTTCGAGAAGATGTTCCGGGAGAAAGGCATCGCGGTCAAAAGCCTGCTCGATTACCCGGAAATCCCGGATATCGTCGAGGACGGGGACACCTTTGCGGCGAACGCCTTGATCAAAGCCAGGGCGGTGGCCAGGCGGCTCGGCGTTGCTGCGGTGGCGGACGATTCCGGGTTGTGCGTGGACCGATTGAACGGCGCGCCGGGGGTGTACTCCGCCCGATACGCGGGCGAGCCGAAGGACGACGCGGCCAATAACCGCAAGCTCCTCAGCGAGCTGGACAAGCTGGGGCCGCTCCCCCGGCAGGACCATGCGGCTCATCCCGAAGCGCTCAGCTCCGCCCGTTTTGTGAGCGCCATTGCGCTCGTGGATGCGGAAGGAACGCCGCTTGCCGAAGTCGAAGGGACGTGCGAGGGCGTCATTATTCGCGAGCCGCGGGGCGGCGGGGGTTTCGGATATGATCCGTTGTTTTACGTCCCGCAGCTCGGCCGGACGTTGGCGGAGCTGACGCTCGAAGAGAAAAATGCGCTCAGCCATCGCGGCCAGGCCATCGGGAAATTGTGGGGCTTTTTGGAATAAAGAAGTGCCGCTATTACCGGATCGATACTTTGTAATGGCGCAGCCACATGTCGACTTGAGCCAAATAGGCGAACAGCTGAGGCCCGGTCATCAGCTGGCCGAACCAAGGCAGCTGGAAGCGGCCTTGGTCGTCCTCGGCAAGGGCGCGGATTTTGGCCGTATCGATGAACGGAAGGAGAGGCGACGCGGGATCGCTTAATATTTCCAGGACCCGGGTGCGGACGGCGGACAAATAGTTCGGGTTGTGCGTTTTCGGATACGGGCTTTTTTTGCGGGCCAGCACATCGTCGGGAAGGATGCCGCGGAGCGCTTTGCGCAAAATGCCTTTTTCCCGGTCGCCTGAGGCTTTGACCTCCCACGGGATGTTCCATACGTATTCGACCAGCCGGTGATCGCAGAACGGCACGCGCACTTCGAGACCGACCGCCATGCTCATCCGGTCTTTGCGGTCGAGCAGCGTCGGCATAAAGCGGGTGATGTTCAAATAGGACATTTCCCGCATCCGGTTCTGCTGTCCGTTCTCGCCGGCCAGACGGGGTACTTCGGAGAGAGCTTGGCGGTAACGGTCCTGCACGTATTGGGCGGGCTTTACCCAATCGACGAATTCCGGCGAGAGCAGGGCGATGCGTTCGGGGGTCGCCAGCGACCAGGGGAACGTTCCGGCATTCAGTGCCTCCTCCCGGTGAAACCAAGGGTATCCGCCGAAAATTTCGTCGGCCGCTTCGCCGGATAACGCCACCGTGGCGCCTTTTTTAATTTCCCGGCAAAATAAATAAAGCGAACCGTCCACATCGGCCATGCCGGGCAAGTCCCTGGCCAGCACGACGGTTCGGAGCGCCTCGACGAGCTCCGGCGTATCGAATTCGATCGCATGATGCACGGTTCCGAGGTATTCCGTCATCCGCTTGATCCAAGGCGCGTCCGCATTCGGCTGAAAGGCGCTGGCTTGGAAATGCTTGTCGTTATCGACGTAATCGACCGAATAGGTGTGCAGGGCTCCAAGCCCTTGCTGCGCATAGTATTGTGCGGCAAACGTGGTTAGGGCGCTGGAATCGAGCCCTCCGGACAGCAGCGTGCAGATCGGCACATCCGAAGCGAGCTGCCGGATTACCGTATCCTGCAGCAGCTCGCGCACTTTGGCGGCCGTCGTCTCCGCGTCGTCCTCGTGCGGCTTGCTTTCCAGCTTCCAGTAGGCGCGGACGCTCAGGCCGCGCGCATCCATAACCATGCAGTGGCCGGGCTTCAGCTCCTGCATATTTTTGTATACGCCGTGGCCGGGCGTACGCGCCGGCCCGACGGCGAAAATTTCCGCCAGCCCTTCGCCGCTGATCTGAACCGTAAAATCCGGATGCGCGAGAATCGCCTTCGGCTCCGAACCGAACAGCAGCCGGCCTTCCGAGTAGGAGTAGAAAAGAGGCTTGACGCCCAACCGGTCGCGTACGAGGAACAGCGACTGTTCTTCGTCGTCCCAGATGGCAAAGGCAAAAATGCCGTTGAGCCGGTCTACGCAGGCTCGGCCCCATTCGACGAACGAAACGAGCAGCACCTCGGTGTCGCAGGTGGTGGCGAACCGGTGGCCGCGCTGCTCCAGCTCTTTTTTTAGTTCGGGCGCATTGTATAGCTCGCCGTTATAGACGATGGTCATTGTATTATCCCCGACTTTTCGGGTCATGGGCTGGGCTCCGCCGGCCGGATCCATTACGCTCAGACGGCGGTGGCCGAGCGCGCACCGGGGCGTGATCCGGCTGCCGGAGGCATCCGGGCCGCGCGAGGCGAGCGTATCCGTCATCGTTTCGAGAACGGACGGATACGGATACTGGGTCAAATCTTTGTTCCAATCAATCCATCCCGTGATTCCACACATAGCTTTCATCCTCTCCGGTCTCCAGAATCTGTCGTTCCCACGAGGGTCCAAAGATGACAGCAAGATGTTAAAGGTTATGCTTGGCGGGAGCGGATGATGTCTGTCCGGGCAAGCCGCGCCGCGGAAAACTTGATGAAAAAATGGACAAATGGCCGAAGAAAAGTTACACTTAGCGTATAGGTGTATTTTTTATAACGGCCTGCGTTTAGGAAACCGAGTGTATAGAAAGCGCCGGTTTAGTCCCACGCTATAGCTGGAGGAACGTTAGGCAAGACAATTGATCAACAGGTAAAGGTGGTTCATCGTTAATGAAAAGAACGTTCTCAGAACAGCAGAGAGAATACAAGGAAGCCAAAGAAAACTTCGAGAAGGCGAATAAAGAGTTCGAGCAAAAGCTCGCTACGACAAAAAAGCTCGGCAACGTGACTCCGGAAGTGATGGAGCAGCTCGTCGGCGATACGGGACTTCATACGGCATTGAACCGGCTCGGTGCGGCGGAAGCCGCGCTTTTGAAATGGTCGCACGAAATGATTCAGAACGAACGCGATTATTTGCAAAACAAAGAGCAGGTCGACCGCATGTACAGTTTCATCGATCAAAATCCGCATATTAAAGCGCAGCTCATCCAAGCCGCGATGAAAATGGAATAGATTTTCGGGAAATGGAACGCTTGCACAGCGTCTGCATAACGGCAGCCCGGATGACGTGACGATCACGCATCCGCGGCTGCTTTTTTATGTCTGCATAACGCGCGTCCGGATACGGCATTCTAAATTAAGGGATCGAAGGAACGGACAGGCAAGCGGATGGCGGCGCGAGATTTTGCTTTCGCTTCTTTTTTGGGGTACACTGGCATTCATAAAGAAGCTCAGCAAGAAAGGCGGTGTTTCATGAGCGGGCAGACCAATGACAATGTGATTCTTTTCCCGAAAACCGTCGAATTTTATCAATTCGAACTGACCCGGCTCCTTGAAGCGGAACGCTACGGAGAAGCGATGAAGCTCCTCCGCTTTTTGCTTGCCTGCCAATCGGACGACGACCGGGCGCGGGAAGAATGGCGGTCCTTGCTCGACTGGCTGCAGGTCATGTTCCCGGATCTGGCGATGGGGCGGGAGGACGAAAGCGAAGAGCTCAGCGAAGCGGACCTGCTCCGGCAGCATATGCACGCCAAGGGCGAGTATAAAGGCGACTATGCGAAGCGGCTGCTGGCCGGCCTGCGGGAGCAGCGGGCCGTGGACAAGCAGTTGCTGGCTTTGGATCAGCTCGCGTTTTTGGAAGACGAGGGAATCGACGAAGAGCTGATCGGCTGGTTGAAGGAGGACACCGGGCGGCATCCGCTGATTCAGTTTAAGGCGCTGCAGACGCTCAAAAAGCGGGGCGCGACCGGCAGCGTCACGCTGCACAAGAACGGTGAAGCGGCGGTCGTCGAGATCGAGGATACGCCGGCAGCCTTCGATCAGTTTCCTTCGCAGGTTCAGGAGATTATCAATCGCGTGCAGGAGATCAGCGAGACGCAGCATCCGGCGCTCTCGTATTTTGCATCGGAGACGTGGAACGAATTTTTGGCGTTTATTTACGGAACTTCCGCTTACCGGCAAATGCTGCGCCAGGACCCGGCCTGTGTGGACGTATGGGCGGCTGCGCTGCATTTGACTTTGCTCGAACAAGTGTTTGAAGGCGGGGACAAAGCGGAGTTGTTCGAATTGTACGGGATTACGTCGGAGCTGGCATTTCAGTGGGAGCAGGCTTACCGGATGATGCAGCAGTTCGCCGCAAACGTATTCACCCGGAAATTATAAAATGGCGCCGCGGGACGATTTCCCGACGTTTCCGCGTTAGAAGCCTTGAAAACCGCATTTATTACGGTTATAATATAGTGGTTATATTGGCGGGCTTGTCCGTGTTGTACCGCGGCTCCGCCAGGACGTGACAAAATTGCGATGGATAATTTTTGGAGGGGAAAGCATAAAATGAAAGCAAGCTGGGAAAAGATAGAGAAGAACGTAGCCGTTCTTGATATTGAAGTGGACGCGGACCAAGTAGCCGCCGCTCTGGACAAGGCATTCAAAAAAGTTGTGAACAAGGTGAACGTTCCGGGCTTCCGCAAGGGCAAAGTGCCTCGCGCTATTTTCGAAGCGAAATTCGGCGTGGAAAGCTTGTATCAAGACGCTCTCGATATCATTGTGCCTGACGCTTACATTGCAGCCGTTCAAGAAACGGGCATTCAGCCGGTGGACCGTCCGGAAGTGGACGTCGAGCAATTCGGCAAAGGCCAAGTTTTGAAATTCAAAGCGAAGGTTACCGTGAAGCCTGAAGTGGAGCTTGGCGAGTACAAAGGCATCACGATCGAAGCTCCTTCCGTCGAAGTAACGGCCGAAGAAGTGAACGAAGAGCTGGAAAAGCTGCAAAAGCGCCACGCGGAGCTCGTGCCGGTGGAAGAAGGCGCAGCTCAGAACGGCGACATCGTCGTCATCGACTTCGAAGGCTTCGTAGACAGCGTTCCTTTCGAGGGCGGCAAAGCGGAGCGCTATTCGCTCGAGCTTGGCTCCGGCAGCTTTATCCCGGGCTTCGAGGAGCAAGTCGTCGGCCTGGAGAAAGACGGCGAGAAGGACATTACCGTAACCTTCCCGGAAAACTACCATGCGGAAGAGCTGAAAGGCAAGGAAGCCGTTTTCAAAATCAAGCTGCATGACATCAAACGCAAAAACTTGCCTGCGCTTGACGACGAGTTCGCCAAAGACGTGAGCGAGTTCGAGACGCTCGACGAGTATAAAGCGGATCTGGAGAAGAAGCTGAAAGAGCGCAAGCAAAACGAAGCCGACCGCAAGAAAGAAAACGATCTGGTGGAAAAAGCTTCCGAAGCTGCGCAAGTGGAAATTCCGGAAGTCATGATTAACGACGAAGCGGAGCAAATGGTCAAAGAATTCGAAAACCGTCTGCGCACGCAAGGCATGAACATCGACATGTACTACCAGTTCACCGGTCAAAATGCCGAAGATCTCAAAGGTCAAATGCGCGCCGACGCCGAGAAGCGCGTACGCAACAACCTCGTGCTTGAAGCGATCGCGAAAGCGGAAAACCTTGAGCCGACGGAAGAAGAGATCAACGCCGAGCTGGAAAACCTGGCCCAAATGTACGGCCGTTCCGCTGACGAAATCCGCAGCATTTTTGCTTCCAACGGCAACTTGCCGTCGCTGCTGCAAGATATCGTCAACCGCAAAACCGTCAAATTCCTGGTTGACAACAGCAAAACGGCTTAATTCGGAGTTTGTATAAAAGCGAACATACATGCAAAGGCACGTGTACTTCCATGCGTGCCTTTGTTTTACCCCAAACCGCGTTTGAAGCTTTCCCCGGAACAGGCACATAAGAAGTACATAAGCATAACATAATAAGCGTTACATATGAAGCAAACGAACCATAACATATGCGGTACATAATGAAATACATAGGCGGCGGCAAAGTACTCCTGTCCGGCATGAGTTGCGTTCGCGGTCCGCAGCGTATGTTCGTATCGGGCAGGAAATGACTTTAGCCTTTAAACGTGCTACAATGTTTTGAGTAAGGCTGAAATTGTTTTGCATTTATGAAGTAAAGGGGTTGGGACGATGACTCTGGTACCTATGGTTGTGGAACAGGAAGGCCGCGGCGAACGCTCTTACGATATTTACTCGCGTTTGCTCAAGGATCGTATCATTTTTTTGGGCAGCGCGATCGACGACGACGTCGCCAACCTGGTTATTGCCCAGTTGCTTTTCTTGTCGGCGGTAGATCCCGAGAAAGATATTCATTTGTACATTAACTCCCCCGGCGGTTCGGTGACGGCCGGCATGGGTATATATGATACAATGCAATTCATCAAACCGGACGTTTCGACGATTTGCGTCGGCATGGCTGCCAGTATGGGCTCCCTGCTGCTCACGGCGGGCGCCAAGGGCAAACGTTATGCGCTTCCGAACAGCGAAGTGATGATCCATCAGCCGCTGGGCGGCGTCCGCGGGCAGGCATCGGATATTAAAATTCATGCCGACTGGATTATCAAAACGAAGCAAAAGCTAAACCAAATCTATGTGGAGCGTACGGGGCAGCCTTACGAAAGAATCGAACGCGACACGGACCGTGACAATTTCATGAGCGCCGAGGAAGCCAAAGCGTACGGCCTCATTGATGCGGTTATCACTCGCAGTGACTTGACTTAGAAAAGGAGTGATCCCATGTTTAAATTTAACGATGAAAAAGGCCAGCTCAAATGCTCGTTCTGCGGCAAATCCCAAGAGCAGGTGCGCAAGCTGGTTGCCGGGCCCGGCGTTTATATATGCGACGAGTGCATCGAGCTTTGCACGGAAATCGTTGAGGAAGAATTGGGTCACGAGGAAGAGCTCGACCTGAAAGACATACCCAAGCCGAAGGAAATTCGTGCGATTCTGGATTCCTACGTCATCGGGCAGGAACAGGCCAAAAAATCGCTGTCGGTTGCCGTATACAACCATTACAAGCGGATCAATTCGCAGCAAAGCAAGCTCGAAGATGTCGAACTGCAAAAGTCGAACATCGTCCTTGTCGGTCCGACAGGCAGCGGTAAAACGCTGCTGGCCCAAACGCTGGCCAAAATTTTGAACGTCCCGTTTGCGATCGCCGATGCAACGTCTTTGACGGAAGCCGGCTACGTAGGGGAAGACGTCGAAAACATTTTGCTGAAGCTCATTCAAGCGGCCGATTACGATGTGGAAAAAGCCGAGCGCGGCATTATTTATATCGATGAAATCGATAAAGTGGCCCGCAAATCGGAAAATCCTTCAATCACTCGCGACGTTTCGGGCGAAGGCGTGCAGCAAGCGCTTCTGAAAATTTTGGAAGGCACGGTTGCATCCGTACCGCCTCAAGGCGGACGCAAGCATCCTCATCAGGAATTCATCCAAATCGATACCACCAACATCCTGTTTATTTGCGGCGGTGCGTTCGACGGGCTTGAGCAGATCATTAAGCGCCGGATCGGCAAAAAAGTGATCGGCTTCGGCACGGACGGTCATAAAGCCGATCTGAAGCCGGGCGAGTATTTGTCTCTCGTGCTTCCGGAAGACCTGCTGAAATTCGGTTTGATTCCGGAATTCGTAGGCCGTCTGCCGGTTATCTCGACGCTGGAGCCGCTGGACGAAGCAGCACTCGTCCGCATTTTGACCGAGCCTAAAAATGCTCTTGTCAAGCAGTATCAGAAAATGCTGGAGATGGATAACGTAACCCTCGAATTCGAACCGGAGGCGCTGGAGGAAATTGCAAAAGAAGCGATTAAGCGCAATACCGGAGCGAGGGGGCTGCGCGCCATTATCGAAGGCATCATGCTGGAAGTGATGTACGAGGCGCCATCCCGCACGGAAAGCTCCAAGTGCGTCGTGAACAAGGAAGCCGTACAAGCGAAGATCGCACCTCAGATCACCGCAGCGGACGGCCAATCCATTAAGAAAAAAGAAGAAAGCGCGTAAGCGCCGGATATACAAAAAAACTGAACACCTCCAATCCGCAGGGACCGAAGACTCGTCCCCCGGAGCGGAGGATGTTTGGCATCATGGGAGAGAAGAAAACACATGTTCCATAGAACGGAAACGGTTCCGGTTAAAGTCGGCAATCTAACCATCGGCGGCAGCAATGACGTGATCATCCAGAGCATGTGTACGACCAAAACGGCGGATGTAAAGGCAACGGTGGCCGAGATTCATCGGCTGGAAGAAGCGGGATGCCAGATCGTCCGTGTGACGGTCAATAATAAGGAAGCGGCGGAAGCGGTCAAAGAGATCAAGAAGCAGATCTCTATCCCGCTTGTCGCCGATATTCACTTTGACTACCGGCTCGCTCTGCAGGCCATCGAGAACGGGATTGACAAAGTAAGAATCAATCCGGGAAACATCGGCCGCCGCGAGAAGGTGGAAGCCGTCGTCAAGGCCTGCAAGGAGCGGGGGATTCCGATCAGGATCGGCGTGAACGCCGGTTCGCTTGAGAACCACTTGCTCGAGAAGTACGGTTACCCGACGCCGGAAGCGATGGTCGAAAGCGCTCTGTATCATATCCGCATTCTTGAAGAGCTCGATTTTCGCGACATCATCGTTTCGCTGAAAGCGTCCGATGTCCCGATGGCGATTGCCGCTTATACCAAAGCGGCCGCAGCCTTCCGCTACCCGCTGCATCTTGGCATTACGGAGGCCGGGACGCTGTTCTCCGGTACCGTGAAGAGCGCAGCCGGCTTGGGCGCGCTGCTCAGCATGGGGCTCGGATCGACGATCCGGATTTCACTCAGTGCGGATCCGGTTGAGGAAGTCAAGGTATGCCGCGAGCTGCTGAAATCGTTCGGGTTGATCACAAATGCCGCCACCTTGGTTTCTTGCCCGACCTGCGGCCGATTGGATATCGATCTGTTTTCTATCGCGAATGAGGTGGAAGAGTATATCTCCAAGCTGAAGGTGCCGATTAAAGTATCCGTTCTGGGCTGTGCGGTGAACGGCCCGGGTGAAGCGAGGGAAGCCGATATCGGCATTGCCGGCGCCCGCGGCGAAGGCTTGTTGTTCCGTTATGGCGAGATGATCCGCAAAGTACCGGAAGCCGAGCTGCTGTCCGAGCTGAAGAAGGAAATCGATCATATCGTCGAGCACTTCGAGCGGACGGGCGAAATACCCGGCCGAAAGCATCATACGGCGATTTAATAATGCATATAAGAAATACACCCGACGGTGCGAACAGACGGAAGCGAGATTAGGCTTTCCGCCCTGCATCGGCGGGTGTATTTTTTGTTACTATCAGCGGTGGAATCTATATTGCAAGCTCAAAGCTTGGCGTCGAAAAGGATCGGGAGTTCCTCCACGCCGTAGACAAAAGGGCTTCGGATCGGTTTAAATTCGAAACGATCCGCAAAGCGGATGTTCGTTATCCGATTCATGATGATACGAAGCGCTATTTTGGCTTCCAATCGGGCCAAAGGAGCTCCCAAGCAAAAATGATTGCCGAAACCGAAAGTCATGTGCGGATTGGGCGTCCGGTCCTCGATAAATTGATCCGCACGGTCAAATTTGTCTTCGTCCCGATTGGCCGATCCGATCCATGGAATGATGAGTTCTCCCTTCCGGATATCGGCGTGTCCGATTCGGATGTCTTTGGTCGCATAACGGCTTAAGGAAAGGACCGGCGGATAATACCGCAGAACTTCTTCAACGAAGCTCTCGATCAAAGCGGGATCATCTTGAAGTCTTCTCTGCATTACCGGATCCTCGGCCAGTCTCCGTACGGCATTCGTGATAAGATTGGTCGTCGTTTCGTTTCCGGCGGCAAGCAGCAAGATGCAAAATTCCACTATTTCCATGTCGTTTAACCGCTCGCCGTTCACTTCAGCTTGCACTAATTTCGTGACCAGATCATTCTCCGGACGATTTCGGCGCTCAGCAATGACTTTTAGAAAATAGTCGTCCAATTCGCGGCGGGTCTTCTCCCTTTCCAGATACAGCTGGTGCATATGTTCTTTGTCGCCGGATTCCGGCCCTTTGACGATTGAATCCGACCATTCTTTAAAAAGCCGGCGGTCTTCCGCCGGAATTCCCAGCAGCTCGGCGATGACGATGACCGGCAGGGGAACGGCCAGATCGTGAACCAAATCCATCGTGCGGTCATTCGCAACCGTATTCAATAATTGTTCGGTAATGGATGCAATGCGCGGACCTAACTCCTCGATCGATTTCGGAGTAAACGCTTTGCTGACGATGTTGCGCATCTGCATATGCTTGGGCGGATCCATACCTATGATGCTCCCGAGCAGAACAGGGCCTTTAACCGGTCTTACCGAAGAGAAGGCAGTGTGATCTTTAAGCACGTTGTATACATCTTCGTAACGAAAAATATCCCAGCATTCTCTTAAGGGATCATAACGTACGGGAGTGGACTCGCGGCACTGGCGAAAAAACGGAAACGGATCGATTTTCATTTCTTTTGCAGACAATTCTTTCATCGGCGCTATGGCTTTAGGCAACTCTTTGGCAGACTCCATCCGTGTCATTCCTTCCCATCCTAGACTCTATCAACATTTTTGGTTGATATTACTATTGTAGTTCATAAATAATCAAAATAGAATAATTTGCTATATTTATTTTAGGAATGGACATAATTTAAACACAGCGAGCCTGCCAGCAGCCTGGATAGCAACCCGTGCTCTTCTAACCGTTGTTCCATATGTAAATATTCCACTGCTATTGGCGTTCACGATTGCATTTTCCCTGCAAATCGGATGAGGTTTCTGGACTCCGAAGCCAAAAAAGGAAAACATTTGTATAGGTTTTCAACGAGCTGCAAACAATGAGGTTAGGAAATCACGGATAAAGAGGTGTGTTTATGAGAGGGAAGTGGCGGGCATTCTTCGCAGGATGGCTTTGTCTATTCGTCATCATTCCGGCTACCGCATCCGGGCAGCACATTGCCGGCGATCCGGCGGCAGGAACGAAGAAAATCGCCGTCGTGGTCGACGATTTCGGCAACGGTCAAGCGGGCACCGAGCTAATGATGGAGCTGCCGATTCCATTTGTCGCGGCGGTCATGCCTTTTTTGCCGACAACGAAACGCGATGCGGAATGGGCCCACCGGCTCGGCAAAGAAGTCATCGTGCACCTGCCGATGGAGCCCAAAAACGGGAAGACGAGCTGGCTTGGTCCGGGAGCGATTTCGACGAGGCTGCCAGACGATGAAATCCGGCGAAGGGTCATTGCCGCCGTTGAGGATGTTCCTCATGCCGTTGGAATCAACAACCATATGGGATCGAAGGCGACGACCGATGAACGGGTGATGCGCGTCGTGCTGAACGTATGCAAAGAACGCAGCTTGTATTTTTTGGACAGCCGGACGGCCTACAGGAGCATTGTCGGCAAACTGGCAAAAGAAATCGGCGTGCCCACGGCGGAAAACCATTTGTTCATGGACGATATTTATACGCGAAGCCATATTCTCAAGCAGGCGTTAAAGCTGCAAAAGCATGTCCGCGAGCATGATAGCACGATCGTCATCGGTCACGTCGGACCGCCGGGAAAGCATACCTCCGAAATATTAAAGCAAACGATTCCGACCCTGCAGCAGCTTGGAGGACATTTCGTACCGGCATCGCAATTAATGAAATAACGATTCCACTGCAAAAAAGACCGCACACCAAGTTTTGAAGTCGGCTTATCCATGCGGTCTTACTTTTTTGACTGCTGCAAGTACTGCTCGACGCCTGCTGCGATTGCTTCCGCGATGAGCTGCCGGGACCGGTCTTCGGTAAGCATTCGCCGGTCTTCGGCATTTGTGATGAAGCCCATTTCAACGATAACCGACGGCGCTTTGGCATGCTTCAGCAAATAAAAGGTGCGGCCAGGCACAGGCTTGTCTCTCGTGCCGTACAGCTCGTTCAGCGCTTGTTGTACAGCTGTTGCGAGCTGTTGGCTTTCCGGTATTTTTTGATGGATGACCACGGCGCCCCGTTTTGACGCTCGCCGGGCAGAGTTCACGTGCAGACTGATCATGAGTTTGGGCTTGATCTCGTTGCACAGATGGCTGCGCTGGGCTAAGTCCTTGATATGTCTCGAACGGCTTTTCAACCACAAGTTTTCTCCGCTTAACGCGTAATCGTTCATCCGGTTCATTAAGACGCTGTACCCTTTTTGGCGCAATACCGCGTACGTCTTTTTGGCGATCGCCAGGTTAATATCTTTTTCCAGCAAATTGCCGTGCGAAGTGCCTCCGTCAATTCCGCCGTGACCGACGTCGATCAAGACGTCGACGTTCGATATTGCGGGATTAGCCGAGCCCGGCTCCGTCAAAAGCCACAGCTTGCCCATCGCCGCCCCCGCATGCCCGGCCGGGAAAGTCAGGACGGTCAGCGCCAGTATTGCGGATACGGAAAATTTAATCGCACGGCCCCATGGATTCGGCCATAACATCCGTTCTCCTCCTTTCGTCCAAAAATCGCCCGAAACGGGTCCCATGGTTTTAGCATCCCCAAAAAGTTTCTTAAAGCGCAGCGATTAATGCAACCATGACAGGGCAATACTACCAATTATATGAATGCCGGAGCGGCCTTCAGGCGGCCGTCAGCAACAGGAGGGATTAGATTGAATATCAGCGTGGTTTTGATGGTTATCCAGTTGTTTTTTGCCATCGTTATCGGTATGTATTTTTGGAATTTGCTGCGCAACCAGCAGACGAACCGTTCCGCCGTCGACAAGGAATCGAGGAAAGAGCTGGAGAAGCTGCGCAGGTTGCGATCCGTCTCATTAAATAAACCGTTGGCCGAAAAAACAAGACCGGCTTCCATGGAGGACATCGTCGGGCAAAAGGAAGGGCTGCGTGCCCTGAAAGCGGCGCTGTGCGGCGCCAATCCGCAGCATGTGATCATTTACGGTCCGCCCGGCGTGGGCAAAACGGCCGCCGCCCGCGTCGTATTGGAGGAAGCGAAGAAAAATCCGGAATCGCCGTTCCGCCCGGACGCCAAATTTACCGAGATCGATGCGACGACGGCGCGTTTTGACGAGCGGGGCATTGCCGACCCGTTAATCGGCTCGGTACACGATCCGATTTATCAAGGGGCGGGTGCGATGGGAGTGGCCGGCATTCCGCAGCCGAAACCAGGGGCGGTGACGAAGGCGCACGGCGGGATTTTGTTTATTGATGAGATCGGCGAATTGCATCCGCATCAGATGAATAAATTATTAAAGGTGCTTGAAGACCGCAAAGTATTTTTGGAAAGCGCGTATTACAATTCCGAAGATACGAATGTGCCGAGCTATATTCACGATGTATTCCAGAACGGTTTGCCTGCGGATTTCCGGCTTGTAGGGGCAACGACGCGCAACCCGCAGGAGCTTCCCCCGGCCATCCGCTCGCGCTGCATGGAAATTTATTTCCGTCCGCTGCTGCCGGAAGAGATCGGCTCGATTGCCTCCAAAGCGCTGAAAAAAATCGGGTTTCCCGACTGTCCTTCCGCCATTGAGGTTGTGAAGAAATATGCGACCAACGGCCGCGAAGCGGTGAACATTATTCAGCTTGCGGCAGGGATGGCGTTGACCGATCAGCGCAGAGAGCTGTCGGCAGCCGATATCGAATGGGTCGTCAACAGCTCGCATATTCCGCCGAGGCCGGAGAAAAAAGTTCACCCGCGTCCGGAAATCGGGCTGGTTAACGGTTTGGCGGTATACGGACCGAATCTGGGAATGCTGCTTGACATCGAAGTAACGGCGATTCAGGCGGCGCAGCCGGGAACGGGCCAATTTACGATTACCGGTGTCGTGGACGAGGAAGAGATGGGCGGCGGCTCGCGGACGCTGCGGCGCAAAAGCATGGCGCGCGGCTCCGTCGAGAACGTGCTTACCGTTCTGCGGCGGCTCGGCTTGCAGCCCTATGACTACGACATGCATATCAATTTTCCGGGCGGCATTCCGATTGACGGACCTTCGGCCGGGGTATCGATGGCCGTAGCAATCGCTTCCGCCATCAAACGGATTCCGGTCGACAACCATCTGGCGATGACGGGCGAAATCAGCATCCATGGCAAAGTCAAGCCGGTAGGAGGCGTTATTGCCAAGGTCGAAGCGGCTTTTCAGGCCGGAGCGACCAGAGTCATTATTCCGAAGGAAAACTGGCAGGAAGTGTTTGCAGGGCTTAACGGATTGGAGGTCATTCCGGTCGACTCGGTGGAGGAGCTGCTTTATCACGCCCTGGGTATTGAAAGCGCCCATCTGGCTGCCGAGCCTCATTCCATGCCTCAGGAGACGGTCAGCGGCGCTTCCGTTACGATTCTGCACGCCGATGCGCTCGAATAGAGCGGTTGGCGTCTCTTTGTTCGCAAGAGCGGAAGCCGGCGGCCCCCGATTGGTGTTTTAAAATCAATTTTGTTAAAATGTAAATCACAGCATGTAAGTATAGTCTGGAGGTGCTCGCGGATGGGAACGAGCAAACAGAAATTGCGCCGCTTGCCGCTGCTTCCGCTCCGGGGGCTGCTGGTGTATCCGAGCATGGTTCTGCATTTGGATGTGGGCAGGGAAAAGTCGGTACGGGCCCTGGAGAAGGCTATGGTCGAAGACAGCATGATCCTGCTGTGCTCGCAATCCGAGGTGAACATCGAGGAGCCGAAAACCGAGGATATTTACCGGATCGGCACGATATCGAAAGTGAGGCAAATGCTCAAGCTGCCGAACGGAACGATCCGCGTGCTTGTGGAAGGCGTCGTTCGCGCCGAAATTTCGGAGTTTCTGGTGAACGACGAGTATTATGAAGTTCATGTCAGGGAGCTTCCTGAGCAGGAAACGTCCGATCCCGAAATCGACGCGCTGATGCGCACGGTGCTAAACCAATTCGAGCATTATATCAACCTCTCGAAAAAAGTGACCCCGGAAACGTTGGCCGCCGTATCCGATATTGACGAACCGGGGCGGCTCGCGGACGTGATTTGCAGTCATTTATCATTAAAGATTAAAGATAAGCAGGAAATTTTGGAGACGGTCGATGTCCGGCTGCGGCTTGAGAAGCTGCTCGGCATCCTGAACAACGAGCGCGAAGTGCTCGAGCTTGAGCGCAAGATCAGCCAGCGCGTCAAGAAGCAGATGGAAAAGACGCAGAAGGAATATTACTTGCGCGAGCAAATGAAGGCGATTCAGAAGGAGCTCGGGGATAAAGAAGGACGGGCCGGAGAGGTCGAGGATCTGCGCAACCAGCTCGCGCAAAGCGACGTGCCCGAGAAGGTGAAGGAAAAGATCGAGAAGGAAATCGACCGGCTGGAAAAGATGCCGGCGACTTCCGCCGAAGGCTCGGTCATCCGCAACTATATCGACTGGCTGCTCGGCTTGCCTTGGGCCCAGGCGACCGAAGACGATCTCGATATCCGCAAAGCCGAGGAAATCCTGAATCAGGATCATTATGGCTTGGAGAAGCCGAAGGAGCGCGTCCTTGAATATTTGGCCGTGCAGAAGCTGGTCAAGAAGCTCAAAGGACCGATTCTTTGTCTTGTCGGGCCTCCAGGGGTCGGGAAGACGTCAATCGCCCGTTCGATTGCCAGGTCGCTCGGCCGGCAATTCGTGCGCATCTCCCTGGGCGGCGTGCGCGACGAAGCGGAAATTCGCGGACACCGCCGCACGTACGTGGGCGCCATGCCGGGACGGATCATTCAAGGGATGAAAAGCGCGGGAACGAACAACCCGGTCTTCCTGCTGGACGAAATCGATAAAATGGCGATGGACTTTCGCGGCGACCCGGCTTCCGCTCTTCTGGAAGTATTGGACCCGGAACAAAACAGCACGTTCAGCGACCACTTCGTCGAAGTGCCGTTCGATCTGTCCAACGTCATGTTCGTGACGACGGCCAACGCCATACACAACATCCCGCGGCCGCTGCTGGACCGGATGGAAGTGCTGTACATTCCGGGATATACGGAAATCGAGAAGCTGCATATCGCGCGCAACTACTTGCTGCCGAAGCAGCAGGAAAACCACGGGCTGCAGGACGGCCAGCTTATCGTAGACGAGGACGCGCTTATGAGCACGGTGCGCGAATATACGCGCGAGGCCGGCGTCCGCAACCTGGAGCAGCAAATTTCGTCCATCTGCCGGAAGGCCGCCAAGGAGATCGTCGGCGGAGCGCCAGCCGTGCATCTGAAGGCCGAAAACCTGAAAGAATACCTTGGCCAGCCGAAATATCGCTATGGCATGGCGGAGGAGCGCGATCAGGTCGGCGCGGTGACCGGGCTGGCCTGGACGGAGGTCGGCGGCGATACGCTTGTGATCGAAGTGACGGTCATGCCGGGGAGCGGCAAGCTGACGCTTACCGGGAAGCTCGGGGACGTCATGAAGGAATCCGCTCAAGCGGCTTTCAGCTACACCCGTTCCCGGGTCGAACAATTCGGAATTCAGCCGGATTTTCATGAAAAATATGATATCCACGTGCACATTCCGGAAGGCGCCATTCCGAAGGACGGCCCGTCCGCGGGCATTACGATGGGTACGGCGCTCATCTCGGCCTTGACCAATATCCCGGTCTCGCGCCACGTCGCGATGACGGGCGAGATCACGCTTCGCGGCCGCGTGCTCCCGATCGGCGGCCTGAAGGAAAAAGCTCTGGCCGCTCACCGCGCCGGCATCCGCAAGGTTCTGCTACCGAAGGATAATGCCAAAGACATCGAAGAAATACCCGAGAGCGTGCGCTCCGAGCTGACGCTCATCCCGGTTTCGCATATGGATGAGGTGCTCGAACACGCTCTGGTCAAGCCTGTAGGCGTATAATAACAGGCGTTGGGGTGGAGGGGGTT
Source organism: Paenibacillus sp. (assembly GCA_031180825.1). Lineage (GTDB taxonomy): Bacteria > Bacillota > Bacilli > Paenibacillales > NBRC-103111 > Paenibacillus_G. The sequence continues at coordinate 154,580 of JAPSLM010000004.1, forward strand.
TCGTCATTATCATTATTTCAGGCGACGTTAGGAAAAGTATTTTCGCGGAAAGTTTACGGCCGCCTTTGAAATCAAGTTGTATCCGCTAAGGATCATAATAGACAACTTGAATTTCAACAGCGGTGGAGCGGAAATATTTTTCCGGCCGGGCAGATAAGAATGATTTTTACGAGCTCCATCATCCCAACGCTCCATCGAGAAATGAGTGAAACGCATGAAGGTCAATCAAGCTGAATTTATCATCAGCGCGGTTGGGCCGAGCCAGTACCCTGCCGATGCCTTGCCGGAGATTGCTCTGGCAGGGCGTTCCAATGTAGGGAAGTCTTCGTTGATCAACCGAATGATCAACCGCAAGAACTTGGCCCGTACCAGCTCCAAGCCCGGCAAAACACAGCAATTGAATTATTACAAAATTAATTCCGATTTGTTCTTCGTCGATTTGCCGGGGTATGGGTATGCGCAGGTGTCCAAAAGCGAACGTGAAAAATGGGGCAAATTTATCGAAAATTATTTGCTTCACCGGGAATTTTTGAAGCTGGTGCTGCTCGTGATCGATCTTCGCCACCCGCCTTCCAAGGACGATCAGGCTATGTATTCGTGGCTGAAGCATCACGGTACGCCGCTCTGTATCGTAGCGACGAAAGCGGATAAAATTCCGCGCAGCAAGTGGCAGCAGCATCTCAAGATTGTCAAGGAAACGCTGGAAGCGGACAAGTCGGATCCGGTCGTGCTCTTTTCGTCCGAATTGGGACTCGGAAAAGACGAGCTGTGGCAGATCATCGAACAGAAGATCGGCTATGGCGCCGATACGGAAGCGGAGGAGGAGCCCCGGACGCAGCCGGAATCCGCCCGTCAAGAACAATAATACTCCCCTTTTTCAAGGCGGAAACCGATAAAGGCTATTTCCCGATCCGGTCTGGTGCCGGTAAAACGGGAAATAGCCTTTTTAAGGTTGAGATTACGGTTTAAGCTCATAATCCCACCACATCCGGCTTTGGCCGGAGGTCAGGTCGGAAATTCGGTTCACCTGACGGTCCACGACGTAAATATGCCCCTTGCCGTCCACGTAGCCTCTGCCCGATCCTTCGTATAAATACAAGCGCGTTTCTTTCCCCCGCAGGTCCAAGTAATAATACGTCTCCCGTTCCTTCGCATTAAGCGGAATGAAGCTGTCATGATAAGCCTTAAAACGATCGCTGTAGGCTTTGATCGTCAAGCCTTCGGCGGTGGTGGCCAGCAGATCGATGTCTTTTTCCCCAAGTTTCGTATTCATGCCGTGGAGCTGTCCCGAGGAGTCCAGCAGCGCGAGCTGACCGTATACGTTCGGTGTCCGGCTTGTCATCCGGTCCGCCGCTTCGCTGGCAATCCAGAACGAACCGTCCGGGTTGCGGACGACCCGGGTAGGCACCTGCGTCAAATCCGGTACGGACGAAGCTTTCCCGTCCCGTATGATGAAGGTCTCGTGCGTATAAGGTGTGTAAGGAGCCGGAATATGCAAAAAGCTTGAGACCGATATGACGGCAAGCACCGTCCGGTCGTCGAGCTTCATAATTTTGGATTGCACGTCCAGTCCTTTATTCTCATATTCCGTTTGCGATTCGTAGAAGGCCGACGCTTTTTCCAAAACGGGCTTGAGCGACATCAATTCGGTGTTGCCGTAATAAACCGAATCCGCCAGGCGAACGGAGGCTTGCTTCGGATCCCCGGCAAAAGGCACGCCGGGCTTACGCTGTTCCGCTAATTGATTCGCGCGGGCCTTCAGTTTGTCGTCTGCCGGGGAAGGATCGCCTTTCAAATCTTTGTTCACCTTCAGCATCCGATCCGGCTCGGCTTCCACATAGAGCGCTTCCGCATCCTCGGCGATAATGCGGTGCAGCACCTTTTGCTGCTCCGTTATTAGCCGAAATCCTTCCTGCGCATCCCAATCTGTCCGCCAACTGAACTCGTTATGGGTAAAACGCCAGGTCATCGGCAAATAGGAAACGTTGTCCACCAGCAGCAGCGGATACGGCTCGCCGGCATTGTTGACCGATTTTCCGTTCACTTGAATGGGGAACCCGGGCAGTACGGCTTCATAACGCCTGTTTACGGATGATTTGTCCTTCCACTCGGCCGCCGGCCTTTTTCCCGAAGGGCGCTCACGGAGGTTTATCTTAAGCCCGCGGGCAGCGTCCCAAGCCACTTCCAATCCGAGGGTTTCCGCAAAGTGCTTCACCGGAAGATATACCATATTGTTATACGTCAATGCGGGATAAGGGCTTCGCTCATTATCGATCTTTAGGCCGTTCACTTGAACCGGAAACGAAGGGAGCTGAAGCGGGACAGCCGGTTCTTCGGCGTGTGCGGGAGCGGCGGCGGCAAGACCGAGCAAGATTCCGGCAACCAGTCCGCCGGCCGTATGTCGTAAGCGAATGCGATGATTTTTCATCCAGCGAATTCCTCCTTCGTATAATCTGCCGTCTTTTACCCCAAACTTGGAGCAGTAGACTTGTTTTCCATTCTGAACGAGGAGCGTCAGAGCGAATTGATTCCATTAACCCGTTTCAGCTTAAAAAATGCGGCTGCCATCCTGCTGGGCTCCATCCTGCTTATAATCGGGGGGATATACGCTTTCACCTCCCTGAAGGTGGACTTGCTGCCGGATGTGGAGCTGCCTGCTCTAACGGTGCAGGCCGTGTATCCCGGAGCCACTCCGGCCGATGTGGAGGAACGGGTGACGCGCGAGCTGGAACGAAGCTTGAAAGCGCTCAGCGGCCTCGAATCGTTGACGAGCCAATCGATGGAAAGCTTCGCCGTGGTGCAAATGAAGTACCCGGTCGGGACGGATATGCAACTGGCTTCTCGTCAGGCGGAGGACGCTTTTAAGGGACTAAAGCTCCCCGAAGGCGTGACGCCTAAAGTGACGCGATTGAATTTCGGCGCGCTGCCAATTCTGAATCTGGCCGTGTTCTCGAAGCAGAGCGATTCCATTGAAGAGCTTATCGTGCAAGATATTCAACCCGAATTGGAAAAAATCCCGGGCGTCAGCAGGGTGGCGGCGGGCGGCTTAAAGGAAAGCTATATCCGAATTTCCGTCGATCCCGCCAAAGCCAAAGCGTATAATCTAACCTTAACCCAAATTCAACAAAAAGTGCAGGGGCTTTTTTTGTCCTTCCCGGCCGGCTCCGTTGTGGAGAACGATCTGATCGTTCCGGTCCGGGTCGAGCAGCGAGCCGCGGGCCTCCAGGAATTGAAGCGGCTTGCGATGGATGTCCAAACGGGGTTCCCGCCTGTCCCTGCGGAGATCGCTCTGGAAGATATCGCCGTTGTGCAGCCGGTAGAGGAAGCGTCCGAGCTTGTCCGGTACAACGGCAAAAGCGCACTGGCTTTATCCATTTCCAAAAGACAGGGCGCCAATACGGTCCAAATCGCCGATCAGGCATTGGCCGTGCTGAACAATCACCGGGACCGAATCGATTACGCGCTCGCTTTCGATCAGTCGGAAGGGATCAAGCAGTCGGTCCAAAGCCTGCAAAGAGAAGGGCTATACGGAGCGCTGTTTGCTTCTTTGGCGGTGCTTCTTTTTCTGAGAAATCTAAGAGCGACGCTTATCGCCGTATTGTCCATTCCTTTGTCTTTATTGATCGCTTCGATCGCGCTGCACCGCATGAACATCACCCTGAACATCATGACGCTGGGCGGCATGGCCGTGGCCGTAGGGCGGGTTGTCGACGACAGCATCGTGGTGATCGAAAATATTTACCGGCGCATGAGGCAAAGAAAGCCCGGCGAAGACCGGACGCAAATGACGCTTGAAGCGACCAAAGAGATTATGGGCGCGATTACATCGTCCACCCTGACGACCATCGTCGTCTTTTTGCCGCTCGGCTTCGTGGGGGGCATTACCGGGACCGTGTTTAAGCCGTTTGCGCTGACCGTCGTCTTTGCGATCGTCGCTTCGCTGCTTGTCTCCGTTACGCTTGTCCCTATTTTGGCAAAAGCTTCGTTTGGCCGTATTCGAGAAACGGAGGAGCGGGAAAGCGCGCTGCAGCGAGGGTATGCGGCAGTGCTCGTCTCGGCGCTGCGGCATAAATGGTCCGTGATCGCCGTTTCCCTGGCGGTGCTTGCCGGGTCGATTTTGCTGGCGCCGAAGCTCGGGTTTATTTTTTTGCCGAACGAAAAGCAGCGGATCGTCGCAGCCGCCGTACAACTGCCCCCGGCTTCCCGGCTGCAGAGAACGGACGAGCTTTCCAAACAGATCGAACAGATGCTCCGCGAACAGCCGGACGTCTTAGAATACGTATTTACAACCATCGGCGGGCTTGATTACCGTTCCGGTCTCAAGCAGGAGAATCAGGCGCAGTACATGATGAGCGTGAGCCGTTCGGCCGATATGGAAGCCGTCGTGAAGACGCTCGCGGCCAAGATGGATGCGACCGTGAAAAAAAGCTCGCCGGAAGGAACCGTAACGGTACAGGAAATGGGCTTCGGCGGACCGATGACCGGGACAACCGTCGAAGTCCGGCTGTTCGGCGGCCAGCCGGACCGGCTGGGAGAAGCCGCCAAGCGGATGGAGGACCGGCTGAAGCAGATGCCTGCTTTGCGCTCGGTCAAAAACAATTTTCGCGAAAAGCAGCGCCAGTGGACGGTCCGGATCGATCCGGGGAAAGCCGCCGCGGCAGGAGTCGATCCCCAACTGGTGCTCGGGCTCGTTGCGGACCGGACCAGGCCGGTCGAGATCGGCACGTATAAGCTGGACGGCAAGCCGCAAAAGCTGGAGGCAGCGTATACGGCGGGCCCGGCCAATGCCGCCGAACTGGAGCAACTGCCGCTGTTCGGCAAACAAGGCCCGGTGCTGCTTCGCGATATAGCGGCCGTCGAAGCGTCCGATATCGTATCCGCGATTCAGAAGCTGGACGGCAAGCCTTACGCCGCAGTCAGCGCGGAAATTACCGGAAACAACATCAGTCAAGCGACGCAGAAGGTTTGGGACGCGGCTTCCGCCGTTCCGCTGCCGGAAGGCGTGACGATCGGCTTCGGCGGCGGCAGCGGCGAGACGGAGAAGACGTTCAAGGATCTGGGCGTGGCGATTGCCGCGGCCGTCGGGCTGGTCTACTTGGTCATGCTCGTCACCTTCGGGCAAGCCCGCATTCCGTTCATCATCTTATCTTCGCTGCTGTTCGTGCCGGTCGGCGCGGCCTTCGGCCTATACTGGACCGGAGAGCCGCTGTCCGTCAGCGCCATGATCGGGCTGCTGATGCTGGTAGGCATCGTCGTGACGAATGCGATAGTGCTGATCGACCGGGTGCGTCAAAACCGCGACAGCGGGTTAACCATACGTGAGGCGCTTATCGAAGCGGGCAAAACGCGGCTACGCCCTATTCTGATGACCGCATTCGCAACCGTTTGCGCATTGATTCCTTTGGCGCTGACCGAATCGGAGGGCAGCTTGATCTCCAAAGGTCTGGCCGTCGTCGTGATCGGAGGCTTGGTTACGTCGACGCTGCTGACGCTGGTCATCGTGCCGGTCATGTACGAATTGTTTTTTCATCGTCAGCGCCGCAGGGAACTGCGGAACAAAAGGAGGTAAAACGAGTTTTTAAGCTTTTATGCCGTCCTCCTGCGAGGAAAACGCGGAATTTTCTGATTTCCGGCGAAAATCAATGACTGCCTGGCAGGAATATTAAATAATTATGTAGTATAATGTATATAGACAATAGAATCAGGCTCACAGACACATGGTTTGAAAAAAATGAATCGAGGGATTTTTATGGCAATTAGGTTAGCGACCGAATACGTCAAAACCTGCCTGCAGCTTACGGAAGCCGAGATGGCCAAGTTCATTCGGATGTTTGTCGATCACGGAGCCTCTCTGCAAGTCAAAGTACTCGAAAACGGAAATCAAGAGGTGGTATTGCCGGACGACGCCGGCGAAGAAATCGTGCTGTCGTTCGAACGTGAAATGAACTTGTATGTATGCCGGGGAACATGCCGCATTCGCAACAAAAATTTGGTCAATCTGATGCGCAAAGCCGTAGCCGAATTTAAAGGCGACGCTGTCGTGCATCGCATTTATGCAGCATACACGATGGTCTATACGTACAAGCAAGGTGCGGTTGTCCGAATTACCGAGAAAAAGGGCGCCGCGGAAAAAGTGATTTACGAATACCGGGACACCCTCGGACAACTGGAGCAGCTGTTCCACAAGAATGAGGTGGAGCAGGAGATCCAAATGCTCAAAGCCCAAGTGAATCATCTGCTCGATATGAGAAACGAGATGCAAGAAGCCGCCATCCGCGAGCATATCGACGGGCGTCTGCAGAAGCTTACCCATCGATTGTTTGTACTCGAAGCTTAACATATATTCTTTTAGACTTCTCGATCATAGCTGAAAAAGCTCTTCCCGCTCGCCCATACAAAGGGCAGGGAAGAGTTTTTTTGTATTTTTATGCACCGGAGGGTATTTTCACCTTGGCCTCAGAGGGGAAAAACGGCAAAGTTGGGCTTGTTCGGCCCTGCAAAGCTTACACCCCGGGCGGGCATCGGGCATAATTTAATGTTGTGTGCCGCCCTGTGGCAGGTAAATATGGCCTGTGCAAAAAAAAGGGTTGCATTTCTGTTCAATAGATGTTATTTTTATCTTCGTTGAAAACAAAATAGGAACCAGGATTCACTCAGGACATGTAATGTTGCGAGAGATTATTCCCTCGGGAAGTGAATGACGTAGGTCCTAGCGGATGAAATTTTCAAAACATTTTATTCCTAGGAAGGGGGAACCGGAAGATGGAATATTCAACTTTCGGAAGACACGTAGCTGTAGACACTTGGGGAGTAAATTTTGATCTTCTCAACAATGCTGAATGGTTACAAGCGCAAATGGTAGAAGCTGCTGAGGTATGCGGAGCAACCGTTTTGTCGGTACAATCCAAACAATTTGAACCCCAAGGGGCAACCGTTCTGGTCATGTTGTCGGAAAGTCATCTCTCCATTCATACGTATCCTGAGAGAGGATTTGCTGCCCTTGACTGCTATACTTGCGGCGAGACGGTAGACCCTCAGCTCGCGATCGAGCACATGCTGTCCGTGCTGAAGCCGGAAGTGTCTCATGCGAAGAAACTGGTTCGCGGTATGGGTGAACTGCAAGTGGAAACGCCGGTATTGAAGCAAGCTGAATTGGTAAAATAATTACAAACGCATATACGATAACCACGGATGATTCCGTGGTTATTTCTTTTGCTCCGGGCCCATACACTCTCAAAGAGAGCTTGGTTCCTGCGGCGTCCGCCGCAGGCAGAGGAGGGGGACCCGGTTGAAAAGATTCAGAAAGAAGCTGTTTATGTACCTGATCGTAGCCGTGCTGATCGTCTGGCCCGTAATGCAAATTGCAGAGCTGACCGGTCATAAGGCACCGCCCGAAAAAGCGGAAAAACTGCTGTATCAAGTATCCCTCTTTCAAATGGAGCTGCTCGGCAGCTACTTACAGGACACCGGCAAGCTTAAAGATACCGATTCGCTCAGCGCGCTCCGTCAAGCCGTTTACTCGGCTTCGTTCGCGCATGATCATCTGGCGCTCGCCTACGGCGAAGGCAGCTTGGCGAAGCTCGATTCGCTCGCCCAGCTCATGCAGTATTTGCTGCGCCTTCAGGTCGGCGGCTCCCGCCCTTTGCGCGCGGAGGAGGCCCAGACTCTCGGAGACGTTTCGAAGCTGTACGCCGACCTTTACGAGGCCTACGGCAAACTGATGTCGAGCGGCGCCGACATTGTCGATTCGCAGAACGACCGTTTGATGAAATCCGACAAAGCGATTGCCGACCTCCTGCGCAAAAAGCTGCTGCAATAATCGTCCGTTCGTATAGGTCCGCCCGTTTCGGCGGAAACTAAAAATGGCAGCCTTAGGCAGTGAAAGGGCGGTAAAGTAGCAAGTTGGACGGTATATTGGCTAGGTTGGGGAAGGACTTTGCTGATAGGAGAAGGGTGCCGTGTTGGCACGCATATGGGAAAGCGAACGTGATTTCAGTCACAGCCTGCTTCAGCGAGGCGTGGTAGGATGTTGGGGGAAGAAGGGGAATTATCTAGTGGGACTATAGCGGTGCTGGCTTTTTGATGGAATGATCGAGTTTCATTGTACTTGGCTTGTTCCCGCCGATGAGTGTGGGAGCTAAGCCCGTCGCAGTGAAGCGTGTTCAGGAGATGGCCGCTTCCCTAGGGAAGCCGGCCTCCCCTGAACAGACCCGTTCCCTATACTACAGCAGCTCTCATGCGCGTCTCTGCGCCTCCTGCGTTCTTTACCCGTTCCCGCACGCCGTTAAGCGTATCCTTGCGTTAACCGGCCTCCTCTCCATAGGGAGAGAGGGGCGGTTAACGCAAGGAGGAAAAGCGCTCACTCCACCAACAGTGCATCGAAGCTCGGGGGGTTCAGGGGCTTGGATCCCCCCTCTCCCTGTAATAAAACTTTCAAAATTATTGTCGCAAAAACTCGGACTTGTTCCGCATGGTGTGATATAATGAATTGACTTTACGAGGAGGAGGCAGGTGAACCAGATGCATATCGTCGTGGCGGGTTTAAATTATCGCACAGCACCGGTGTCCATCAGAGAAAAATTTGCATTCGCCGAAGGGGATTTGCCGCTGGCGCTGAAGGAGCTCAAGGAAACGAAGAGCGTCATGGAGTGCGTCATCGTGGGCACCTGCAACCGGACGGAATTGTACGTAGCGGTCGACCGCCAGCCCTGTGCCCATTATTTGCGGGGTTTTATCGAGAAGTGGTTCGGCGTGCCGAGGGACGAATATCAGCAGCATTTGTACGTTTACGAGAACGAGAAGGCGATCGAGCATTTATTCCGCGTCACAAGCGGTCTCGACTCCATGGTCATCGGCGAGACGCAAATTCTGGGACAAGTTCGGGACGCGTTCCTGCTGGCTCAGCGCGAGAAAACGACCGGCGTCTTGTTCAATACGCTGTTCAAACAAGCCGTAACGATGGCAAAACGGGCTCATTTCGAGACCGGCATCGGGGAAAATCCGGTGTCCGTCAGCTATGCGGCGGTCGAGCTGGGCAAGCGTATTTTCGGCAGCTACGCGAATAAGAAGGTTTTGATTATCGGCGCGGGGAAAATGAGCGAGCTGACCGTGAAGCATCTGTACGCCAACGGCGCCGACAAGGTGACGGTCGTGAACCGGACGCTTAGCCGGGCGCAAGAGCTGGCGGACAAGTTCCGGGGCGTGGCGAGCACGATGGACCGGCTGCTGACGCACCTGGAAGAAGCCGACATTGTGATCAGTTCCACCGGAGCCGCAGGTTACGTGCTGACGGCCGAGCAAGTGTCCTGTATTTTGCAGCGGCGCCGCTCGCGACCGCTGTTCATGATCGACATCGCGGTTCCGAGAGACCTCGATCCGCGGCTCGGCGAGATGCCGAACGTCTTTTTGTACGATATTGACAATCTTCAATCGCTCGTGAATTCCCATTTGGAAGAAAGGCGTAAAGCCGCGGTGCAGATTGAGAAAATGATCCGCGAGGAAATGGCGGCCTTCGAGCAGTGGACGAAAACGCTGGGCGTCAGCCCGGTCATTCAAGCGCTGCAGACCAAAGCGGCCACGATTCACGAGGAAACGATGGACAGCTTGATGAAGAAGCTGCCGGATTTGGATGAACACGAATTGAAGGTTATTCGCAAATTAACGAAAAGCATCGTCAATCAGATGCTGCGCGACCCTATTGTCCGCATTAAAGAAATGGCTGCCGAGCGTCATGGGGATGACGCGCTGGACATGTTCACGAAAATTTTTGCTTTGGAAGAGCCTTTGGCTGAGCAAAAACGGGTGGAGCAGGCGGTACGGAAGCAGGAAGCGGAGGCGGCGCAGGATCGGATCAAGGAAGAACTGCTGTCCAAAGTGCGGGCCGCGGCGCCTGCCGAAGCGCTTGATGTTCTGGCCAAAGCTTGACCGGAAAGGAACAGCATGGTCACTCAAACCTGGTTGTACGATGTCATTTTATATATTTATGCCCTGAGCCTCCTGTTTTACTTCTCGGACTTTGTCGGTCCGAACCGAAGTGCAAAGCGGATGGGGACAGGGTTGCTTTCTTTTGTATGGGTGCTGCAAACCGCCTATTTAATCTATAGCCTGGTCACGCACGGCAAGCTGTCGGCGTTTTCCATGTTCGAAACGCTTTTTATTTTATCCTGGCTGCTTGTGACCGTCTCGCTGATCGTGAACCGCTTTTTCAGAATCGAGCTGTTCGTGTTCTTGGTCAACGTGTTCGGATTCGCGACGTTCGCGCTTAATGTCTTCAGCCGGCCGGGACTGGCGCCGACCTTGTCGCATTGGAATATTAACGACGAGCTGCTGTTCATTCATATCACGCTGGCGATTTCCGGCTATGCGGCCTTTGTCGTATCCGCCATCTTTTCGGGCATGTACTTGTTCCTGCACCGCAAGCTGAAGGAAAAGCGGTGGTCGCAGCAAATGCTGCGGCTGCCGAGTTTGGAGAATACGGACCGTTACGCGTTTATTTCCGTAGTGATCGGAGCTCCGCTTCTGCTGCTTACGCTGTCGCTGGGGATCGTCTGGATCGCGCTGGAGGGCGATTTCATGCTCTTCTTCGATCCGAAGGTGCTGAATTCGTGGTTCGTGCTGCTGGCTTATATTTTTTATTTGTTTCAACGGTTGGTGATGAAAGCGGCGGGCAACCGGCTGGCGTTGTGGAACTTGGCCGCGTTTGTCATCACGCTGCTCAACTTTTTGTTGGCCAACCAATATTCGAACTTCCATCAATGGTATTGAGGGGGCGCAGGAAATGACGAAAGCTGGCGAAGGAAGGCTCCCGGGGCCATCCCCCGGCGTCAAATCCTACTATCCCGCTATGCTCGATCTTGAAGGGCGGCCTTGCGCCATTGTCGGCGGAGGCCGGGTGTCGGAGCGCAAGGCACGCGCGCTCCTGGAGGCGGGGGCTCGCGTCACCGTCGTGAGCCCGGTGTTTACGCCGCAGCTGGAAGCGTGGGCGGCCTCGGGCGCCGTGCGCGCGCTGCGCGAGCGGTACGCGCCCGGGCTGCCCGCGCTGGCCGAGGCGCGGCTGGTGTTCGCGGCCACCGACGATGCGTCGGTGAACGCGCAGGTCTGCGCCGAGGCCGAGGCGCTCGGCAAGTTCGCGAACGCCGCCGACGACGGGGCCGGCGGCGGTTTTCTCGTCCCGGCCGCGGTGCGGCGGGGACGGTTGACGCTCGCGGTGTCCACCGCGGGCGCAAGCCCCGGCCTGGCCGCGGCGCTGCGCCGCAGGCTGGAGGAAGCGTTCGGCGAAGAGTACGCGCCGTACGTGGAGCTGCTCCACGAGCTGCGCGGCATCATCCAGCAAGCCGTCCCGGAAACGGGTGAACGGCAGGAGCTGTTCCGCGGCATGCTGGAGTGGCAATTGCTGCCGCTGCTGCGAAGCGGCCGGACGGACCCGGCAGGGCTGTGCGCCGAGCTGGCGCGCCGGGTGCTGGAAGATCCGACGCCGGGAGGCGTGGAGGCGATTGGCGACTGGCTGCGTGTATATGCGCGGCAATTGGGATATGAATAGTACAGCGTTACATAGAAATAAAGCACTTCCGATTTTACAGGGAGAAGATAAGGGGTTGACTTCACGCATGCGTACCATCGTAGTAGGCACCAGACAAAGCGCGCTTGCTTTGACGCAAACCGGACAGGTGATCGATCACCTGCGCGAGCTTTGCAAACGGCACGGCATCGAAGCCGAATTCGAGCTGAAAAAAATCGTCACCAAAGGCGACCGGATTCTGGACGTCACCCTTTCGAAAGTCGGCGGCAAGGGGTTGTTCGTAAAAGAAATCGAACAGGCGCTGCTCGACGGCGAAGTGGATCTAGCGGTACACAGCATGAAGGATATGCCCTTTGAGCTGCCCGAGGGCCTTGTGGTCGGCGCCGTTCCTCTGCGGGAAGATCCGCGCGACTGCTTGATCACGCGGGACGGCCGCGGGCTGGACGACTTGCCTCAGGGCGCCAAGGTCGGCACAAGCAGTCTGCGCCGTGCTTCCCAGCTGCAGCATTACCGCCCCGACTTGCAGATCGAATCGATCCGCGGCAACATCGACTCGCGGCTGCGCAAGCTGGAAACGGAAGGCTTCGACGCCATCCTGCTGGCCGCCGCGGGACTGCACCGGATCGGCTGGCAGGACCGCATCAGCGCCTATCTGCCGCCGGAGCTGTGCTTACCGGCCGTCGGACAAGGCGCATTGTGCATCGAATGCCGCGGCGATAACGAGTTCGTGCTTGATCTGCTGTCCAAATACAAACACGAGCCGACAGCCGTCGCCGTTGCCGCAGAGCGCAGCTTTCTGGGGCGTCTGAACGGCGGGTGCCAAGTGCCGATCGGCGCTCACGCGCATTTGACGGAAGGAAGCGGCACGTCGATTGTGCTGACCGGGATGGTCGGATCGCCGGACGGCAAACGGGTGCTGAAAGAGACGATGACCGGGGACGATCCGCAGCAATTGGGTCTGCGGCTGGCGGAAGCGTTGATTGCGAAAGGTGCTGCCGAACTGCTTGCATTAGCTGAAGAATAGGGGAGAAGCGGTTGTGAACAAGGGTGTCGTTTATCTTGTCGGTGCGGGACCGGGAGATCCGAAGCTGATTACGCTGAGAGGTCTGGAAGCGATCCAGCGGGCCGATGTGGTTGTCTATGACCGGCTGGCCAGCCCCCGTCTGCTCAAACACATGAAGGCCGGGGCAGAAAAAATTTTTGTCGGCAAACTGCCGGACAAACATATGATGAAGCAGGAAGAGATCAGCCGGCTGCTCGTCGAGCTGGCGCTGCAAGGAAAAACGGTGACCCGGCTTAAGGGCGGTGATCCGAGCGTATTCGGGCGCGTAGGCGAAGAAGCGGAACTGCTCGCAGAGCATGGAATCCGCTTCGAGATCGTGCCTGGCATTACGTCGGCGATCGCTGTTCCCGCTTATGCAGGGATTCCGGTGACGCACCGCGATTTTACTTCGTCCTTTTCGATCGTAACCGGTCATGAATATAAGAATAAAACCTACTCCAAAGTAAATTGGGATAATTTGGCACAAGCTTCCGGCACGCTGATCTTTTTGATGGGCGTCGCCAATCTGGAGCAGATCTGCACGGAGCTGATCCGCGGGGGAAAATCGCCGCAAACGCCGGTCGCCCTGATCCGGTGGGGGACTTGGATGGAGCAGGAGACGCTAACGGGCACGTTAACCGATGTTGCCGAGAAAGTAAGAGCGGCAGGCTTCCAGTCCCCGGCCGTCACCATCGTCGGCGAAGTGGTCAAGCTGCGCGACAAGCTGGCCTGGTTCGAAACGAAGCCGTTGTTCGGCCGTCGTATTCTCGTGACCCGCGCACGAAGTCAGGCGAGCGAGTTGTCTTCGCAAATCGACGAGCTTGGCGGGGAAGCGGTGGAGTTCCCGGTGATCCGCACCCGGCCGCCTTCCCGTCCGGAAGCGCAGGCGGCGCGGGATGAAGCGCTCCAACGCCTTTCCGCCTTTGATTGGGTCCTGTTCACGAGCGCGAACGGCGTCGAATATTTTATGGAGCGGCTGCGGGAGCTGCGGCTCGACATTCGGGCATTAGGGAATGCCCGTCTGGCGGCGGTCGGTCCGAAAACGGAGGCGGCCTTGGCGAAGTACGGACTTCTGGCAGAGGTCGTTCCTTCGGAGTTCGACGGGGACGCTTTACTGGACGCCATCGCCCCCGAGCTGCGTCCAGGACAAAATGTGCTGCTGGCGACAGCGGATATCGCCAGAGCGTACGTGCCCGAACAATTGCGGGAGCGCGGCTTGAACGTAACCAAAATCGATATCTACGAAACGGTGTTGGACACCGAGGGCGGCTCCGAGATCGTCGGGCTGCTGAAGCAAAACATGCTGCACATCGTTACGTTTACCAGTTCCTCGACCGTTACGAATCTGCTGCGGGCGCTGCGGGAGCTTGGCGAGACGGAACCGCTCAAGCTGCTGCAAGGATGCAGGATCGCTTGTATCGGGCCGAGAACGGCGGCTACCGCGCAGGAAGCGGGACTTCAGGTCGATTATTTGGCCAACGAAGCGACCGTGGCTTCCCTGGTTCGGTGCTTATACGAGAAGGAGGAGTAAACCATGAGTTTTCCGCTTGTACGAAACCGGCGTTTGCGCAGCTCGGCTGCGCTTCGGAATTTGGTTCGGGAGCATACCGTTACGCTGCACGACTTGATCTATCCGATTTTTGTCACGCACGGTACGAACGTTAAGGAAGAAATCAGCTCGATGCCGGGCGTCTGCCATTTCTCGCTTGACCGGCTTGAAGAGGAAATCCGCGAAATTGTCGAGTTGGGCATACCGGCCATTGTGGTCTTCGGCGTACCGCACGAGAAAGACGCGCATGCCAGCTCGGCCTATGATCCGAACGGCATCGTTCAACAAGCGTCGCGCTTAATCAAAACATGGGCGCCGGAGCTGCTCATTGTCGCCGACACCTGCCTATGCCAGTTTACGGATCACGGCCACTGCGGCGTCGTCCATTACGATGAGGCGAAAGGCTGTGCCGAGGTGCTGAACGACGAGTCGCTTGAGCTGCTGGTCAAAACGGCGGTCTCGCAGGCCGAAGCCGGCGCGGACATTATCGCGCCGTCGAACATGATGGACGGCTTCGTCTACGCGATCCGTCAAGGGCTTGACGAAGCCGGCTATGAGCAGGTGCCGATCATGTCGTACTCCGTGAAATACGCTTCGTCGTTCTACGGTCCGTTCCGCGAAGCGGCGCATTCCACGCCGCAGTTCGGCGACCGCAAAACGTACCAAATGGACCCGGCCAACGTGCGGGAAGCGCTGCGCGAAGCGCAATCCGACGCAGCCGAGGGCGCGGACATGCTGATGGTCAAACCGGCTCTTGCGTATATGGACGTCATTCGCGCGCTGCGCGACAATTTCAACCTGCCGCTCGTGGCGTATAATGTGAGCGGGGAATATTCCTTGGTGAAGGCTGCCGCCCAGCAGGGCTGGGTCGACGAGAAGTCGATCGTTCTGGAGACGATGACCGGATTTAAGCGGGCCGGCGCCGACATGATCATTACTTATTTTGCCAAAGATATCGCTCGCTGGCTCCGGAACTAACAGCCAAACCACGATACGCGATGATGATGAAGACCGTTCCCTTATCCGGCATTTCTCCCGGAGCGGAGCGGTCTTTTGCATAGCGGCACTGTCAAACTTTTGTCGGAAACTGCAGCCTGACACACGTTGTTACCTCGTTTCAAATAGGGCATAATGGGAAGTAGACTATGGGAGTTTACGGAAAAGAGGATGCACCATGAGTTATAACGATACGTTTATTCGAGCCTGTCGCAAAGAGCCTGTCGATACGCTGCCCGTATGGTATATGCGTCAAGCCGGCCGTTACGACCCCGAATACCGGAAAATCAAAGAGAAATACAGCTTGCTGGAAATTTGCCAGCAGCCGGAGCTGGCGGCCGAGGTCACCTTAATGCCGGTCAAAAAGCTGGGCGTGGATGCGGCGATTTTATATTCGGACATTATGAATCCGGTCGCTTCCATCGGCATCGATTTTGATATCGTCAAAAATGTCGGTCCGGTCATCGACAATCCGATTCGCTCGGCGGCGGACGTAAACAAGCTGAGGCCGATCCAGGTGGAGCAGGATTTGCCGCATATTTTGCGGACGATCGAGATTTTGGCTGCCGAGCTGAAGGTGCCGCTGATTACGTTCGCCGGCGCGCCGTTTACGATCGCAAGCTACCTGATCGAAGGCAGGCCGTCCAAAAGCTATATCCGAACGAAAGGCTTGATGTACGGGGAACCGGAGGTATGGTTTAAGCTGATGGAGAAGCTTGGCGATATGGTGATCGCTTATCTGAAAGCGCAAATCGCCTCGGGAGCGAAAGCGGTGCAGCTTTTCGACAGCTGGGTCGGCGCACTGTCCCCCGTTGATTTCAAAACGTACGTTCTGCCGACGATCCGCCGTATTTTCGCGGAGCTGAAGCATTTGGAGCAGCCGAAAATTTATTTCCCGGGCGTCAGCTCCGGCGAATTGCTGCCTTATCTGCAGGGCATCGATGCCGATGTCATCGGTCTGGATTGGCGTGTGCCGATTTCGGAAGGGCGCAGGAGAGTAGGCTCGTTCTATGCGGTGCAGGGCAATCTCGACCCGTACGTATTGACCGCTCCGATGTCCGTCATTCAGGCGCAAACCAAAGCGATTATCGACGAAGGCATTCAGGAGCCCGGCTATATTTTCAACCTGGGTCACGGACTGTTCCCGGAAGCGTCGCTGGAGAAGCTGAAAGAACTGACGGATTTCATTCACGACTATTCTCGTCAAGCTCTGAAAGCGCAAGGCTCGACGAAACAGGAAAGCGGTGTATAGCATGAGCGTCGCACAGCAAAAACGGATCGGTGTTCTGGTGATGTCTTACGGAACGCCGGAAAGCCTCGATCAAGTGGAAGCTTATTATACGCATATTCGTCGCGGGAATCCCCCGACCCCGGAGCAGCTCAAGGATTTGACCGATCGCTACGAAGCGATTGTCGGAGGATTTTTCCCGCTTCGGGAAAATACGGATAAGCAGGTGCAGGCGCTGGAAGCCCGGCTGAACGAGAAATACCCGGATACGACGTTCGTATGCTATCAGGGACTAAAGCATGCGTACCCGTTCATTGAGGACGGCGTGGAGCAGATGGTGCGCGACGGGATAACGGAAGCCGTCGGCGTCGTGCTGGCGCCGCATTATTCGGTCATGAGCGTGGGCGGATACATCAAGCGAGCGCAAGAGAAGGCGGATTCGCTGGGGCTTTCGATGCGTTTTGTGAAAAGCTACCATCTTCATCCGGCTCTGATCGAAGCGCTTGTGCAGCGGGTGGAGGAAGGCTTGAGCCGGTTCGAGGGCGTGGCGAAGGATGCAGTGAAAGTGATTTTTACGGCGCACAGCTTGCCCGAGAAAATTATTGAAATGAAAGACCCCTATCCCGATCAGCTGCTGGAAACGTCCAAAGCGATTGCCGAGAGATGCGGCATCACCCATTGGCAGTTCGGGTGGCAGAGCGCCGGACAGACCGGCGTGCCTTGGCTTGGGCCCGATATTCTCGACGTCCTGCATACGGTGAAGAAAGAGAAGCAGGCGGAGCATGTGCTCATTTGTCCGATCGGCTTTGTATCCGATCATCTGGAAGTGCTGTACGATCTCGATATTGAAGCGCAGAAGACGGCACGGGAGCTCGGACTGCGGCTGGAACGCACCCGCTCGCTCAACACCGATCCGCTGTATATGGAAACGCTAAGCGATGTCGTTTACGCGCAGACCGAGAGGGATTGATACGATGGAGGAGAACCGAAGTCCGAAGCACGTGGTGATTATTGGCGGCGGGATTACGGGCTTGAGCGCCGCTTTTTATTTAAAGCAAAGCATCGGTCCGTCCGCCGCACCCGTGAAGATGACCATCATGGAAAAGAGCGATTCGTTCGGCGGCAAAATTCAAACGCTGAAGCGCGATGGGTTCGTCATTGAGAAGGGGCCGGATTCGTTTCTGGCCCGCAAGCTTCCGATGGTCGAGCTGACCCGTGAATTAGGACTTGAGGACCAATTGACCGGCATGAACCCGGACTCCCGAAAAACGTATATTTTGTCCGGTGGCAAGCTGCACCGGATGCCTCCCGGTCTGATGCTCGGCATACCGACCCAAATGGGGCCGTTCATGCGTACGGGGCTGCTTTCGTTCGCCGGCAAGCTCAGGGCGGCCATGGATTTGGTGCTGCCGAAGCGGACGTCGCCCGAAGACGAATCGCTCGGGCATTTCCTGGAGCGCCGGCTGGGAGCGGAAGTGCTCGGTCAGATCGCCGAACCGCTGCTTGCGGGCATTTATGCCGGCAATACGTACAATTTGAGCCTGCGGGCGACCTTTCCGCAATTTCATGCGATTGAGCAGAAGCATCGCAGCTTGATCCTCGGGATGATGAAGAACCGCAAGACCGGCGGTGAAGAAAGCCGTACGCTTCCCGAGGTGGCGCGCAATACGATGTTTCTTTCCTATAAGGAAGGGCTGGAAACGATCGTCCATGGCTTAATCGATGCGCTTGACGACGTACGGTTCGTCAAACAGCGCGGAGTGGCCCGGGTCGAGCAGGCCGGCGGCGGATACCGCGTCATTCGCGAAGACGGTGTGGTTGAGGAAGCGGACGGGGTTATCGTGGCGCTGCCGGCTTACGGCATTTCCAAGCTGCTCGGTTCGTCCGTCCCGGAGGTCAAGGAGCTGGACCGGATCGAATACGTGTCGGTCGCCAACGTGATTCTCGCCTTTGACGAGAAGGAGCTTGGCCGCGAGCTCGATGGCTCGGGCTTCCTTGTGCCGCGACGCGAAGGGCGTTTCATTACAGCGTGTACGTGGACGTCTCAAAAGTGGCTGCACACCGCGCCGAGCGGCAAAGTGCTGCTGCGCTGCTATATCGGACGTTCCGGCGACGAACGCTGGCAGCACATGTCGGAGGACGAGATCATCCGTTCGGTACGGCGCGATTTGAAGGAAGTTATGGGGATTACGGCAGAGCCCTTATTTACGGAAATGACGAAGCTGATCCGTTCCATGCCTCAATATCCGGTAGGTCATCTGGACCTGGTTCGCGGGGTTCGGCAGAGCCTGGCGGACAAAATGCCGGGAGTGCTGGTTACCGGAGGCGCGTTTCACGGTGTCGGACTGCCGGATTGTATCCGCCAAGGCAAGGAAGCGGCCATAGAAATGGTGGAGCGGCTGCAGTTATCCTCAAAATAGGTAAGGAGTGACATGGATGAACGATCAGCAAAAACGTTCCGATGCGCGTTCGGCGCGGGCGTTTGAGGAAGCGAAGCAAGTCATTCCGGGCGGAGTCAACAGTCCCGTTCGGGCGTTTAAATCGGTTGGACTGACTCCTTTGTATATGCATAAAGGGAGCGGCTCGCACGTCTTCGATATCGACGGCAATGAATTCATCGATTATATCGGCTCATGGGGCCCGCTCATTATGGGACATGCCCACCCGGAGGTCGTAGAGGCGATAAAACGGACGGCCGAGCTCGGTACGAGCTTCGGCGCGCCGACAGAGCTGGAGACCGAGATGGCGAAGCTGGTTATCGAGAGAATGCCTTCCATCGAGCTCGTACGGATGGTCAGCTCCGGAACGGAAGCGACGATGAGCGCTCTCAGACTTGCCCGCGGCTATACGGGAAGAAGTAAAATTCTGAAGTTCGAAGGATGCTACCACGGACATGCGGACTCGCTGCTGATCAAAGCGGGTTCCGGAGTTGCCACCCTCGGCTTGCCCGATAGCCCCGGCGTACCCGAAAGCGTAGCGGTCAACACGATTACGGTGCCGTACAACGATCTGGATTCTGTACGTACGGCTTTCGCGCATTTCGGCGAAGACATCGCCGCCGTGATTGTCGAGCCGGTGGCCGGAAATATGGGCGTCGTGCTGCCGCTTCCCGGCTTCTTGGAAGGCTTGCGGGAGATCACGGCTTCCTACGGCAGTCTGCTGATTTTTGACGAGGTCATGACCGGCTTCCGCGTAGGCTTGAACAGCGCGCAAGGACGGTTTGGCATTACGCCGGATCTTACCTGCTTGGGTAAAGTTATCGGCGGAGGGCTGCCGGTAGGGGCATACGGAGGCAAACGGGAGATTATGGAGCGAATTGCCCCGTCAGGCCCGATTTATCAGGCCGGAACATTATCCGGGAACCCATTGGCGATGGCTGCGGGATATGCGACGCTTAAGCTGCTGGGAGCACCCGGCGTTTATGAAGAGCTGGAACGCAAGTCTGCCCGTCTGGAGGAAGGATTCCTCCAAAATGCCCGCAAGCTGGGCGTTCCAATGACGATCAACCGGATTGCCTCGATGGTTTGCCCGTTCTTTACCGACCAACAGGTGAGCAATTACGAAATGGCAAAACAATCGGACTTGAACAAGTTCAACCGCTATTTTGGATTGCTGCTCGACTACGGCGTCAGCATTCCTCCTTCCCAATTCGAAGGCATGTTCGTTTCGGCGGCGCACTCTGACGACGATATCGAAGCGACGATCGAAGCGCATGACAAAGCGCTCAAGCAGCTATAATGCAAACACGACGGCACGTCTGCTCCCGAAAGAGGAGAGACGTGCCGTCGTTTGTTTAGGCTATGACGCTGCGGATTTATGTAAAAACGTTCATGGTGTTTTGGCCGGCGGTACAGTCGTACCGGAAGACGATTGTCCGGGAGCTTCCGTTTGATTTGGCTGGGGTGTCGGCGTTGCAGCCGGTGCGTTCGTTTCCGCCGATTTGTCGGCCGTCTTGGGCGGTGTGCCGCTTCCGGTTCCCGGGGCCGAAGTTTCGGCAGGGGAGTTCGGGACGGTTCCCGTTGAACCTTTCCCGCTTCCTCCTGCCGTACCGCTGCCTTCCGAAGAATCGGAGCCGGTTGTTCCGTTTCCGTGCCCGGTTCCGGTTTCGGTTCCGCCTTGGCCGGAGGCGCCGCCATTCGGCGTTAGCGCCCCGCTGCCCGGGCTCGTGCCCGTCGGCGGCTTATTGTCCTGTCCGCCGGTCGGCTTCCCGGGTTCTGCCGTTCCTGTACCTGAACCGGTGCTTCCTGTGCCGGAAGCCGGAGGCTTCTCGGTCATCGGCTCTTTGGTTCCGCTGCCGCCGGGCTTCACGCTTTCGCCCTTCCCGGTACCCGTCTTGCCCGTTTCTTTCGTTTCCGGCTTAGTTGCCGCCGGCTTGGTTGTTTCCGGCTTGGTTTCGGTCTTCGTCTTTGTCTTATCCGTTTCCGCCTTTGGAGGCGGCGTCGGATTTTGCTGCTGCTTCGCCCGTTTTTCGGCTTGTTCGCGCAGGAAGTCGGGGTGGTCGTAGGAGCCGCCCGCATCGATTTTTTCGATGCCGTCCCAGACGCGATCCGCTTTAACCGATGTCGGGTCGTCGTAAACCAGAAATGCGTTAGGCAGTCTGCGTTCGCCATAACGGCTCGATGGCTTGGTAAGCAGCTCCCCGTCGACAACGAGCTCGGACGAAGCGCCTCCGTCCAAGTTGCCGGCGTTAACGCAGCCCTCTTCCAGCAGAAGATCCTGCACTTCCCTGAGCGTAGCGCCTACGCTGTGAGCCTGCCGTCCGTCGATGACGATGAAGATGACGGTGCCGTCCGCTTTTTGGCCGACAGCCGTACGCGGCCCGCGGCCCCAGCCGCCGTCGCCGCTTGTGATCAGCGGCTTGCCGTTGGCGATCAGACGCGGATGGAAAGAGACGGCCTCCGAGATCCCCATATCGCGAAGCTCGAAAATATTGTATTTTCCGACGACGAGTATCCCTTCCTTCGTAAAGCCGACGATGTGCTGCGGGATGCTGCCGTCCTGATCCGTATAAATGACCTCGCCGCCGGAGATGATGGCGCCGAACGCCGCAAATCCGTTTCCGAGACCTTCCGGATCGTCGAAACCGCCGCCATTGACGCCGGCCACGGCCCCCGTCCGCTTGACCATCGAGGTGATTCTTTCGCCTTCCCCAGGCTTAGGGGGGGTCATGACACGGATCGTCTTGGGGTCAAAGACGTACATCTTTTTGCCTTTCCAAAATTTCCCTGAAATATCTTCAACCTTAATCAACTCATCGATGGAACGGGCCTTCGCCTGACGATCGCGAATTTTGATCAAGCTGCTGTCCTGCTTTTCCCGTGCGGCTTCCTCGTTGAAATCCTGCAATCGTTTGACCATCAAATCCCGCTGCTCCGCGCCGACGAAAATCCATGCCCAGCTCCGGTGCTGCGTCGTGATGACCGTTTCTGCGAGCCATTCCCTGATCTTGCCTCCAGGGGAGGTCAGAAATAAAAAGCTGGACGTTAAAAAAGTCAGCACCGTAAAGTAAAACAGCGCCTTTTTCCAACTACTCCATTGTCGTATCGTTCGCAGAGTACTGCTCAATGTTTTAACCTCTCCCATGCATAAATTAAGGCATTTCTTGTCGAATTTTTTTTGCTTTTTTCCTATGCTATTCTATCATACGAAAAGAAGATTTAACAACTTCCGCTAGTTTGCAAGATCCGGCGGAATTGGCATTGTAACCGTTTTGCGTTCGCCGCGAAGGATTGATAGAATGACCATAAGCCATACATTGGAAGCCATACATTGGAGGAAGCGCTCATGTTAAACCGGTACAGCCTGTTCGGTACCACGCTCGAATTAATCGTTGTGGCGGGCGTGTTTTTCATTTTGTTTGCGGGAATCGTTCTGACGGCATGGCTGCAATGGGGCCGCCGGAAAAAACGGTCGGCATCCGAAGCCGGCCGGCCCAAGAGGCGGCTGTCATGACCGCATGGCGCCGCAAAGGCCAATGGCTGGAATGGACGGCGAGCGCCGAGCCTTCGAGTCTGGAAGAAGTGAAGGCGTTTCTGCCGAATGCGATTGACGAGCGAACGCTGAAGAAGCTTCGGAGCGTCTCGGGGATCGAGATTCAGGGACGCCGTATTTTGCTGCGCCTGTTCCCCGAGGAATCGCTGCAATATATGCCGGAATGGGCGGGGATAGAAGTATTGTTCGAGGACGACTTCTGCCTTGTGGCGGATAAGCCGGCCGGGATGAAGGTGCATCCGACCGGGGAGTCGGAGAGCGGAACGCTGCTTCATGCGGTCGGCTGGCATCTGGAGTCGACGGGACAGTCGTGCCGCCCCCGTCACATTCACCGGCTGGATGAAGACACGACCGGTCCGGTGCTGATGGCCAAATGTCCATGGGCGCAGGTCCGGTTGGACGAAGCGATGCGGGAAAAGAAGGTGGAGCGAACCTATGTGGCCCTGGTGCACGGGTCTCTATCAACGAACCGCGGCCGTGTGGATGCGCCGATCGGCCGGGACCGGCATCATGCGACACGCCGGCGCGTTTCCCCCGGGGGCGAGCGGGCCGTTACCCATTACGAAGCAGTGGAGTCATATCGTTCCGCAACGCTTGTACGGCTTCGGCTCGAAACCGGACGGACGCATCAAATCCGCGTTCACTTAAGCCATCTGGGTCATCCGTTGATCGGCGACACGCTCTACGGCGGGCGGAGCGAGGGCATGAAGAGACAGGCGCTGCACGGCGAGCGGCTGGCTTTTCTCCACCCGTGGAGCGGCGAAAGCATCGAAGTGCTTTCCCCCTGGCCCCCGGACTTTGCTGCGCTGAACGAGCGATTGAAAAAATAGTAGTCATGCTCCTTCCCCTGAAGCCATATAAATTGTAGAGACGAAGGCATAGGGCCATCTTTATTTTTATGGCAAAATCAGAATTTCGAGCTCGCCGGAGCCGATGATGCGGGATTCTGTGGAAAAGGCAGGAATTACGGAGGGAGGATTTTACATTGACGACGCAGCATAACGGATTACGCTTCGACATTTACGAGCGCGTGCATTTGTCCGAAGGGGCGATCGGCATTCAAGACTTGGAGGGAGTGGAGCTTGTTCCCCACATTCAGGTGATTCCGCAAGGGGACCAAGCCCTGCTCCGCGGCAATCTGTTTTTGACCGGGACCTTTATCGACGAGCTGGGCCGCAGCGATCAGACGTTGGAGCATCTGATACCGGTCGAGATTACGCTGCCGATAAACCGGGTTCAACGGATGGAGGATATTGCAGTCGAGATCGAAAATTTTGACATCGATCTGCTGTCGTCCCGCAGCTTGAACATTACGGGAGTGCTGTCGCTTGCCGGTCTGGAGCTTGTGTCGGATGCGGGTCAGGATGTTTGGCGGGAAATGGAAAACGAAGTTGTATTCGTTCACGAAGCCCGCGATCCGGGAACGGTTACTCTTGCGGAAGCGCCGGATGAGGCGTTTGGTGACGTTTCCGGCTTGTTCGATCCGGCGGACCAAGCCACGGCTGAAACGGAAGCTTGGGAGCTGCGAAGCGAGAGGGTGGAGCCGACGAGCAAGTGGCCGGCAGGGCCGAAGGCGCAGAGCGGTACGCAGCCTGCGCCGAACACGTATCAAGCAGCCCAGCAGAACGAGCCGCAGCCTGCGCCGAATGTGTTTCAGGCTGCCCAGCAGAGCGAGCCGCAGCCTGCGCCGAATGTGTTTCAAGCGGCCCAGCAGAACGAGCCGCAGCCTGCGCCGAATGTGTTTCAAGCGGCCCAGCAGAACGAGCCGCAGCCTGTGCCGAATGTGTTTCAAGCGGCCCAGCAGAAGGAGCCGCAGCCTGCGCCGAATGTAAGTCCGGCTCCGCTGTCCGCCCAAGAGACGGGGAAAGGGGCGGAGGCTTTAAAGCCGCAGGAAGCGCAAAAAACGAAAGAAGCCCCGACGGCCCAACCCTTCGGCGATCTTAGCCCGACCGCAGCGCCGGATAAAGACCTGAAGGTAGGCGTCGGCAGCAAAAAAACGCCCGAGCCGCCGACGGCGCCCGCACCGCTGTACAAATCGTTCGGGCTGTCCAACTTGTTTAACATCGGCCCTTCCAAAAAGGAAAAGCGCGATCCGGAAGAAACGTTTGGAGAAGAAGCGGCGCCCGTGACGGAGAAGGTGGAATGGAAAAACCTGCTGCTCACTTCCAAAGACGAGGAGCAGGGCTTCAAAAGGCTCCGGCTGTGCATCGTGCAAAAGGAAGAGACACTGGAGTCCATCGCGAAGCGTTATGATCTGAACCCTCGCGAAATCGCGCTCTACAACCGTCTCGGAGATAATGAAGTTTCCGAAGGGCAAATCGTGTATATCCCGAAATGAAGCCGTTATTACAAAAATTCCCTCAGCCGAGCCAAAACAGGCTTGACCGGGGGCTTTTTTGGTTATACTTGTATTGACTCTGTCCTGACTATTGTTTATCATAGTACGCATAGATGCAAGCAAAAACGCGGAAAGGGAATAGTAGACAGCGAACCCTTCAGAGAGCGGAGCCGGCAAGAGCTGGAAGGTTCCGCAGGACGTACCTGTCGAAGTCGCCCCGGAGTTGTCGAATTGAAAGCGGAAGCTCTAGATTCGGCCGGTCACAGCCGTTATCTGTTCAAGTGCCGCTCGGATGAAAGGGAAGCCTCCGGCTTCTCGAAGCACGGGCGGAATAAAGGTGGTACCACGGAAGCGAGAGCCTTTCGTCCTTTGCGGCGGAAGGCTTTTATTTGTTTGTCGCCATTTCTCCGGCGCGGATCGCTTTCGTTGCGGCGACGGGCGGGGGAGACCGGAGTGAAAAAGGCAGCTGCGCTCCTGCAGATGAACTCTCTCCGATCGTATGGCAAAGCTGAAAACTCAAAACAAACCACAATTATGTACACTTGGAGGTTGCAGTGATGGAAGAAACCAAACAAGCGGCGCCGGAAACGGTCATGCCGACAACCTACGATCCGAAGGAAGCCGAGAAAAAATGGTACGATTATTGGCTCAAAGGACAATATTTTAAAGCGGGGCAGCGTCAGGATGCGAAGCCGTATACGATGGTAATTCCGCCTCCGAATGTCACCGGGATGCTGCATATCGGGCATGCGCTCGATTTTACGCTGCAGGATATCATGGCCCGAACCAAACGGATGCAGGGCTACGATACCTTGTGGCTGCCCGGCTCCGACCATGCGGGTATTGCGACGCAAACGAAGGTGGAGCAGAAGCTTCGCGAGGAAGGAATCACACGGTACGACCTTGGCCGCGAGAAGTTTCTGGAAAAGGTTTGGGAATGGAAGGAGCATTACGCCGAAACGATTCGCGAGCAATGGGCCAAAATGGGCTTTTCGCTCGACTATTCCCGCGAACGGTTCACGCTGGACGAAGGGCTGTCCAAGGCGGTGCGCGAAGTATTCGTCCGCTTATACGAAAAAGGGCTGATCTACCGGGGCAAATATATCATCAACTGGGACCCGGCCGCCCGCACGGCCCTTTCCGACATCGAAGTCGAATACAAAGAGGTTCAGGGCGCGCTGTATCATTTGAAATATCCGGTGAAGGACAGCGATGAATTCATCATCGTGGCGACCACCCGTCCGGAAACGATGCTCGGAGATACGGCCGTCGCGGTACATCCGGAGGATGAGCGATACAAGCACCTGATCGGCAAAACGCTTGTGCTTCCGATTATCGGCCGCGAAATTCCGATCGTCGGCGACGACTACGTCGAGAAGGAATTCGGCAGCGGCGCGGTGAAAATTACGCCGGCGCACGACCCGAACGATTTCGAGGTAGGCAGACGCCACAACCTTCCGCAGGTGCTCGTGATGGACGAATCCGGCAAAATGAACGAAAATGCCGGCAAGTATCAGGGCATGGACCGCTTCGAGTGCCGCAAGCAGATCGTAGCGGATATGAAAGAGCTTGGCGTGCTGATCAAAATCGAGGACCACGTGCACCAGGTCGGGCACAGCGAGCGCAGCGGCGCCGTCGTGGAGCCGTATTTGTCCACGCAGTGGTTCGTTAAAATGAAGCCGCTCGCCGAGCGCGCCATCGAATCGCAGAAATCGGGCCAGGGCGCAAACTTCGTACCGGACCGGTTCGAAAAAATATATTTGCACTGGATCGAAAACATTCGCGACTGGTGCATTTCCCGCCAGCTGTGGTGGGGACACCGCATTCCGGCATGGTACTGCGGCGATTGCGGCGAAATGACCGTCTCCCGCGAGGACGCTGCCGTATGTTCGCATTGCGGCGGCAAGCATCTGACCCAGGACAACGATGTGCTGGATACCTGGTTCAGCTCCGCGCTGTGGCCGTTCTCCACGCTTGGCTGGCCGGAGCAGACGGAAGATCTGAAGCGTTATTACCCGACCGATCTGCTTGTGACGGGCTACGATATCATTTATTTCT
Source organism: Paenibacillus sp. (assembly GCA_031180825.1). Taxonomy (GTDB): domain Bacteria; phylum Bacillota; class Bacilli; order Paenibacillales; family NBRC-103111; genus Paenibacillus_G. The sequence continues at coordinate 181,300 of JAPSLM010000004.1, forward strand.
GGGTGGCGCGGATGATTTTCAGCGGGCTCGAATACACGGGCCAAATTCCGTTCAAAGACGTGCTGATTCACGGGCTCGTCCGGGACGCGGAAGGCCGCAAAATGTCCAAGTCGCTCGGCAACGGCGTCGATCCGCTTGAGGTGATCGAGAAGTACGGTGCCGACGCCATGCGCTTTATGATTTCCACCGGCTCCACGCCGGGACAAGATCTCCGCTTCCGCTGGGAGAAGGTGGAGCAGGCGCGCAACTTTGCCAACAAAATTTGGAACGCTTCGCGCTTCGTTCTGATGAACCTGGGCGATTTCAAAGCGTCGGATATCGACCTGAGCGGCGAGCTCGGTACGGCCGACCGCTGGATTTTGCACCGTTTGAACGAAACCGTCCGCGAAGTGACCCGGCTGATCGATTCCTACGAATTCGGCGAAACCGGACGTCTGCTTTATAACTTCATCTGGGACGATCTGTGCGACTGGTATATCGAATTCAGCAAACTGTCCTTGTACGGCAGCGACGAAGCGGCGAAGAAAACGACGAAATCCGTGCTGGCTTATGTTCTGGACCGCACGATGCGGTTGATTCATCCGTTCATGCCGTTTATCAGCGAGGAAATTTGGCAGCATCTGCCGCATGAAGGCGAGACGATCACGCTTGCTGCTTGGCCGACGGTCGAGTCGCGCTTTGAAGCGGCCGAAGCGGTGCGCGAGATGGAGCTGCTGATGGACATCATCCGGACGGTGCGCAATATTCGTGCGGAAGTGAACGTGCCGATGAGCAAAAAGGTCGAACTGCTCGTGAAGCCTGCGGGCGAAGAGGCGCTGGCGATTCTGAAGCGCAACGAGGAATACGTACGGCGTTTCTGCAACACGTCCGCGCTTTCCATCGAGCTTGGGCTGGCTACGCCGGAAAAAGCGATGACAGGCATCGTGACCGGGGCGGAGCTGTTCTTGCCGCTTGCGGGGCTGATCGACATTGCCCAGGAAATAGCGCGTTTGGAAAAAGAGCTTGCGACGCTGCATGGCGAGGTTGACCGGATCGAGAAAAAGCTGGCTAACCCAGGCTTCGTTGCCAAAGCGCCGGCCAAAGTCATCGACGAGGAGAAAGCCAAGCTCGCCGATTATGCGGATAAACGGGACAAAGTGTCGGCCCGGCTGGCCGAACTGAGAGGATGAGCATCATGAGCGAAACACAGCTAAGCGTTAACGAAAGGCCGTTTCGGACGGCGCGGGAAGCGATCGACTGGGTTGTCCGGTTTATTCCTCTGGCGGGAATCAAGCCGGGACTGGAACGGATGGAGCGGCTCATGGAGCTGCTCGACCATCCTCACCGGCGCCTCAAGTTTATTCATGTCGCCGGCACGAACGGCAAGGGATCGGTTTGCGCCTATTTGACCGAAGCGATCCGCGCATGCGGCTACGATGTCGGGACGTTCACCTCTCCTTACATTCAAAGCTACAACGAGCGCATTCGGCTCAACGGGGTCAATATCCCGGACGAAGACCTGCTGAAGGTGGTCAATAAAATCAAGCCGCTCGTCGATCGGGTGGCAGAGGAGTTCGGGCAGCCGTCGATGTTCGAGATTTCGACCGTGGTCGCGATCGAATATTTTGCCCGCACCGCTTATCCCGATTTCGTCGTCTGGGAAACGGGGCTCGGCGGCCGTTTGGATTCGACGAATATCGTGACGCCGCTCGTCTCCGTCATTACGAATATCGGCCACGACCATATGGATTTTCTCGGCGATACGCTGGAGAAAATCGCGGCCGAGAAAGCGGGCATTATCAAAGCCGGCGTCCCGGTCGTAAGCGCCGTGGAGCAGCCGGAGGTCATGCGGGTCGTCGAAGAAGCGGCCAAAGCGAAGAACAGCACGCTGTATTTGCTGGGCCGGGAATTCCGCTATGAAACGATCTCGACCAAGGAAAACGAGCAGACGTTTCGGTTTACCGGCACGTTCCGGGACATTCCGGACGCAGCCATTTCCATGAACGGCCCGCATCAGTTGAAAAACGCGGCGGTGGCGCTAATGACGCTTGAGGTGCTGCGGCAATATTATGCGCTGATCGTGGAAGACGAGGATCTGCTTCGCGCCATGAAATCGGCGCAGTGGCCGGGGCGTTTGGAGATGGTGTCGCAGGAGCCGCGCATTTTGATCGACGGCGCGCACAACCCCGAGGGAGCGGAGTCTCTTGCCGCCGCGCTGAAGGAAACGTATTCGTACAATAGGCTCCATTTTATGATGGGAATGCTGACGAACAAGAATCATACGGGCTATTTGAGGCATATACTACCAATAGTGGATACGCTTATCCTAACCGAGCCGAATTGGCTGAAAAAGGCCGCTGCCGAAGATCTGGCCGGACTGGCCAAATCGCTTCTGGCGGAGTGCGGGAGGCACGACGTGGAAGTGATCGTGGAACCCGATTGGAAGACGGGGCTGGAGCGGCTTAAACGCTTGACGGCACAGGACGACCTGGCTGTCGTCTCCGGCACGTTATATTTGATAGGGGACGTCCGTTCCTGGATCAAGCATCAATCCGATTCTGAAAAAGGCTGGTGAACGCAGGCGTGAATACATCGGAGCATATCCATTTTATCGGCATCGGCGGGTACGGCATGAGTGCCATTGCCAAGGTGATGCTGGAAATGGGCTACCAAGTTTCGGGATCCGATTTGGCGCAACAGGAGCTGACGGAGAAGCTTGCGGCCAAAGGGGCGCAAGTGTTCATCGGGCACGAGGCGCAAAATGTGAAAGGCGCGGACGTTGTCGTATATTCCACGGCTTTGGCCAAGGATAATGTCGAAATGGCGGCGGCGGAGGAACTGAACATTCCGATTCTGCACCGTTCGCAAATGCTGGCGAGACTGATGAACGCCAAAAAAGGCATCGCGGTTGCGGGCGCGCACGGAAAGACGACCACGTCGTCGATGATTGCGCTCGTCCTCGAGCGCTGCGGCTTGGACCCGACCTTCATCATCGGCGGGGAAATCATGAACGTGGGAAGCAATGCCAAGGCGGGGAAAGGCGATTGGGTCGTCGCGGAAGCGGACGAGAGCGACGGTTCGTTTTTGCAGTACCAGCCTGCCATCGCCTTGGTCAATAATATTGAAGCGGATCATCTGGAAAACTACGACGGCAATTTTGAGAATTTGAAAAAAGCCTATGCGCAGTTTTTAAGCCAGGTGAAAGAGGACGGCAAGGCTGTCGTCTGTTTGGACGACCAATACTTGAGAGAGATGATCTCCAGCGTGAATAGCGAGGTCATTACGTATGCGATCGAGGCGCAAGCGGACTTTACGGCACGGAACATCGTGCTTGGCGACCGTAAAGTATCCTTCGATGTCATACGCGGCGCCGAGGCGCTCGGAACGATTCATCTGTCCGTACCGGGCAAGCACAACGTCTACAATGCGCTCGCTACGCTGATTACTTGCATGGAAGCGGGGCTGTCCTTCGGCCGGATTGCGGAAGCGATTACCGAGTTTCGGGGAGCCAAGCGGCGTTTTCAGGTGCTCGGAGAAGTGGACGATATTCTGGTGATCGACGATTACGCGCACCATCCGACTGAAATCGAAGCGACGATTCAGGCGGCCAAAGCGACCGGCAAACGGATTGTCGCCGTCTTTCAGCCTCAGCGTTACACGCGGACGTACTTTTTGTTCGAGCAGTTCAGCCGCGCGTTTCCCGAGGCGGATGAAGTGATTATTACCGATATCTACTCGCCGGCGGGCGAGAAGCAGATCGAAGGCATCGATTCGGCGAAGCTCGTAGAGCTGATTCGTCAGAACAGCAATGCTAACGTGCGCTATGTCCCGACGAAAGAGCAGGTGCAGGCGTATTTGCTGAATTCCGTGCGTCCCGGCGATTTGGTGATTACGATGGGCGCGGGAGACATATGGAAGGCGGCGGCCGGTCTGGCCGAAGCATTGACGGACCGCTTGGCTTAGCAGATATAAAACGATAACCTCCGGAAAGCCGTTCTTGTTGACGGCGAAGCCGGGGGTTTTTTGTATGGAACGGCGTTTTATCCTACGGGTGGAAGGGACCGGAAGAGGAGGCTTGGTCTGCGTTGACCGGTTCTATTTGCGGGCCGACTCTCATAGTCTAGTAATACGAATATGGGACAAGGGAGAGTTGACGCAATGAACAAGACCAAGATGACGTTTCGTTTCCACAAGGACGGGCAGCGGCAATTACGGCAGGAGACGGACAGCAGGCCGCAGGTTATCCCGCTTCGCCCGGAAGAATATACCGTAGTGGAGCCCCGGGCTGACGAGAGCCGTGGGGAGCCGGACAAGCCGCCGGTGGAGACCGGAAAAATAAAAGGATCGACGTGGACCGGACCTGCGCTTAACGAATACACGACCGATTTCGGCGATTGGCAGAGCTCCTTCGAGTCGGAGACGCACCGTGTCGAGCAATTGATTCGCGAATCGGGCGGCGGCCGGCCGTTCGATCCGGAAACGGGTTACGTCGAGCGGCAGAATCCGACCGGCGGCATGGAGCGGACGCACCGGCCTTACGCTCGGGAGGAATCGGCCTATTTCAGGCGAACGCCGGGCGGCGGCTCTTGGCTCCGAATCGCCGCTTCCGTCGCCGGAGCGGTGGTCACGGGCGTCGCGTTCGGTTTTTTGGTCTTGTCGATGTTTTCGGGCGGCACGGACTCCGGTAAAATAACGTCGCCTGGCGGCACGGCGACCGCCCAGCAAGGGAACAAGGGAGCAGGGGCCGGAGGGACGGCTTCCGCAGGAGAGACGTCCGGTAAAACGGGCGACGCGGCAGCCAAGCCCGGCGGTGCGGATTCGGCGGCTCCGGCGAGCAGCTCGGCGGTCGGAGTGACGGTGCAGATCCCGGCGAAATCGTATGCCGTATTGCAAGGCGGAGTATTCAGCAGCGCGCAGGGAGCCGAAGCCGCGGCTGCGGATTTTCGCAAGAAAGGGCTCGCGGGAGCGGTGGAAGCGGGGGAAAAGCACCCGGTTTATGTGGGAATGGCGGGAACCCGGGATGAGGCTTTGGGGCTATCGCAAGCCTATCAGCACCAAAATATCGAGGTGATCGTCAAGACACTCGATGTACCTGCGGTCACGAAAGTCCAATGGAACGGGAAGCAGGTAGAGGTGTTTGCCAATTATATCGCGCAAGGAGACAAGCTTGTGAGGCTCATTACGGCGCAAACCGCTGCGCATGCGGCAGACGCCAAGCCGGAACCGCTTGACGACAAAGCGCTGCAGTCGATCAAGACGACGCACCAAAGCTGGTCCCAGACGGTTACTGCCGTCAGCGACGGTCTGGGCGAAGCCGGGAAGAAGGCGCTGCCTAAACTGAACAATTCCTTGAATACGGCCGTGGCTTCGCTTGAGGAATACAAGAAGAATCCGTCTCCGGCATTTTTGTGGCAGGCGCAAACGGCTGCGCTGCAGTATGTCGTGGCGGAGAAGGAATTGCTCAAAGCGGTTGCGCTGCCTTAACCTTCTGACGGGCATACGCAGCGGGTGCGCACGAAAAAGCCGTCCGATCCGGACGGCTTTTTCGTTGGGTACTGCAACTTGCTTACTTGCCGGTTAAGGTCCGGCCGGGTGAAGCCGGCGTTTCAAGAGCAGCTTTCTTCGGCGTTGCGGCGTCCGCCATGTAGCGGTCAACCAGCGCGGCGGCTTCCGCACGGGTAATCCGCCTTTCCGGCTCGAATCGCTCTGCCGTCACGCCGTCGATCCAGCCGGCCCGCTTAAGGCCGGCGATGGCCTCCGCGGCCCAGAAGCCCGCCTTCACGTCCGGGAACGGCGGCTGCGCATCCGTGGCTTGCGGCGCCTTCGCCAGCCGCTGAAACATCGCCGCCGCCTCCGCCCGGGTCACGGGCCGGTCGGGCCGCAGCGTGCCGTCGGGGTAGCCCTCCAGCACGCCGGCCTTCACCGCCCGGTCGAGGGCGGCGAAGGCCCAGTGCCTCGCGCTCGCGTCGCGGTACGCGCCCGCGCCGGCCCCGGCGGCTTCGCAGCTCCCGCTGCGTTCGCCGTAAACCCCGCCGGTGACCGTGCCGTCACCGGCGCAGGCGCTCCCTGCCGGCTTTGCCGCCGGCAGGTCGAACACCCGCCCGAGCAGCGTCGCCCACTCCGCTCTCGTCATCATCCGGCCGGGCTCGAACCGCCCGCCGGTGCCTTCAACCACGCCCTGCGCTTTCAGCCGCAGGACGGCGTCCCGGGCCCAGTGTCCCCGAAGATCGGGGAACACGCTGCCTTGCAGCGATATGTACGCTTCAATGCCGCGGGCAATGCCGAGCGCCATCGTCTGGCGCATTGACTCGCTGGCCAGCAGCTCCGCATCCGCGGCATTCGAAAGAAATGCCGTCTCTACGAGAATGCTCGGAATCGTTCCCATCCGTACCACATATACCGCACTGGGGACCAGCCCTTTGTTTTGCAGCCCCGTCGTTTGCACGAAGGCGTCCAGCACCTGCTGCGCGAGCTGGCGGCTCTCCGGAGTGAGCGCCTTCATTTCCTCGCTGGCGGGGTAGCTGCTCTGGGGGTAGGCGTCGTCATAATAGAGCACCATGGCCCCGCGCGTGTTTGTGTTAAAATACGAATTCGCGTGAACGGAAACAAACAGATCGGCCTGCTGGCCGTTGGCGAAGTCGACGCGTCCCTTGAGCGAAATATAATCGTCGGTATCCCGGGACATGACCACCTCATAGCCTTGTTGGACAAGCAGGTTCCGCAGGCGGCGGGCAATGTCCAAATTCACCGTTTTCTCCTGCAGGCCATTGACCCCGATCGCCCCGGGATCGGAGCCGCCATGTCCCGCATCGACGACAATTTTCGCGGCCGAGGCTTGTCCCGGCAGCACCAGAAGGGCGAACGCTAGCCAAGCGGCCTGCATCCATGGTTTTCGCATCTTCCGGTCCTCTCCTTCCTTGATCCGGTTTCTATTGTACGGGTACTTCTTGCATCCGGTAAGCGGTAAAATATTCCTTCGTGCGAGGAAGTCCTTTGTTGGAAAAGTCCGCTTATTCCTTCACGAGTTATGGTATAATGACGTGTGGCATTTCGAAGCGGCCGATTGCATTTTTTACGAAAGAGGTATCCTATATTTTGAAAAAGAATACGCTCACGTTCATCCTTATGCTGCTGCTCGGGCTCGTCGCCGGAACGCTCATCGGCCAGCTGTTGTCGCCGTATGCGGTCTTGTCCTTTCTGACCAAGTCCGTAGAGCTGACCTGGCAGCCCAAGGCCGATTTGTTGGTCATCCGGTACGATCTGAATCTGCTTGTTCGGCTGAATCTGATCAGCATCGTCGGGCTGGCGGTCGGCTTTTGGCTGTACCGCAAGCTTTAGGGCGATGCGGCTCGGACGGTACAACCCCATTGTACAAACTTTCGTAGCGAGGGACCGGTTTATGACGCTGACGATATCAAAACCTTAATGCTCGCTTCATCCTCTCCGTGCCGGAGGACGGCGTATTGAGCTGACGGCAACGCCCCAAACGGCGAAGCCGCGATTGGCTCGCTGAGATCAAACACGTGGATAAAACTGGAGGCCCTAAATGAAAAAATTAGTGCTTGCATCATCCTCACCCAGGCGACAAGAGTTAATTCAAATGTTAAGACTCCCGTTTGAAATTTTGACCAACGACGTTGACGAGACAATTTCAACCGATTTATCTCCAAAACAAATTGTCGAAGAATTATCGCTCAGGAAAGCTAAGGCCTCTACCGCAAGGGTTACAGATCGGCAGTCGATAGTTATTGGTTCGGACACGATTGTTGTCTTTTCCGGAGAGGTTTTGGGAAAACCCAAGGATCAGGAAGACGCTTTTAGAATGCTAAAACGGATTGAAGGGAAGACCCATCAAGTCTATACGGGTATCACTTGTATGGATGTTGGAGAGTCCAGAACAATTACAAGATCAAGAGTGACGGAGGTTCGCATGAAAGCATTGTCAGATGCGCAGATACGCGCCTATATTGCTACTGGCGAACCAATGGATAAAGCAGGCGCATATGCGGTTCAGGGGATTGGTTCTACAATTGTTGAGTCAATCCATGGCGATCATTTTAATGTTGTTGGAATGTCCTTGAGTTTGCTGTCTGAAATGCTTGAAGAATTGGATGTCAAAGTGCTATAAAATACAACCCCAAAAACAATGGAGGCTTTTAAAGCCTCCATCAGAGTGTTGAGAAAGAGGTTTTTGGCTAAAATAGAGATTCAAACGGAGGTGGGGTATCTACTGGAGGAGCGATAGCGTTCGCCTTTGTCTGCGGAAAATTACCGCTATTAAGCGGCTTCAGATCAAAATTTTCTGCAGACAACAGCCGACCGGAAGTAGATACCCCACCCCTTGTTAACCTCCTGTTACCCAATGGACCACTTTCTCAACAAGCTCATGGAGGCTTCTAAAAGTCTCCATAGTGTTGAAAAAAACTGAGGTAGAAAATTTCTGAAAAATAGAGGTAGGGTATATCCCGTAAGTGTTTACTCCGCCTTTGAAACCCGTGAAAATACCGCTGGTTCCAATCAAGTTCACGGGTAGATGGGGGTCCCCGGAAAGTGATCGGAATAAGCTTCCAAGCATTACTTCACTTTCTGGGGAAGGGGAGCGGCTGAAGGGATATACCCCACGGCGTATGCTGAGAATTTTATACGCGAAGCGGGTTTCTCAACAAGCTCTAAACAAAGTAATTGTTTTTGTTTGTTTTTTGTAAATACGGATGTATTGTAAATGGAGAATGACAAAAATTTCCGTAACAATGGATGCCGGATAAAATGGATAAGGATATTTCCGGTAGTTCATAGCCGATGGAAATGGGGGTGAAAAAACATCCCCCAGTCGATATGAACGCTCGGATCCCGTCATGACGTTGTATTGTCTTATGATTTCTAACCATGTTTTCTGATCGATGACTCCATTCTGTTCCGCAGGCGGCAAATGCATCGTTACTTTTTGAAATAGATTTACTGCTTTGAATGTTTTAGCTCCAAATTTTCCTCGTTCTTCCGCCGCATTTTTAAAAGCATCGACTCCCCATTTCTCTCCTAAAAATTTTAGGTGCTCCTGCATGTATTGGACATTAGAACCTTCGTCACCTTGCTTTAAAATTTTAATAATAGGGACGATCCTGCCTTTTTCAATCATGGCGCGAGCTTGAATTGTTTCGTATTTTCGCCGTAGAAAAATTTTAAAATTGCTTTATATTTTATCCCTTCTCTTGCCATCTGTACCGATTTTATTTGCTCAAGCCACTTTTTAAAGGCGCAACTAATTCGAATGCCATCACAGTACTGAGAGAGAAAAGGTTGAATTTTTGGTCCGGGGTAAGCGATAAATTCATTGAATAATTCGTCTACGCTGCTCACAAGCGGTTCTTGCGGTGTATATTCCATAGCATGCGGCGGCTCCGGGAATAAATAAGGATTTTCAGAAATTTTAGGTAAATCCATTCCGTAATATTTAGGATTCTTACTAATCACAATCGTATGTATTCTTTGGCTTTCTTCATATCTCGGTATAGGCGGGAGTTTAATGGTTGGGATAGCTTTGGAACGTTTCAAATATTTGGACTCCCAACATTTGGACGGGCGCATATTGGGGGTGCTCTGCTGTTACAATGTATTGGCTGTAAGGCTTTATTGCGGGGTTTGTTAAAGCAAGTTCTTTTGACGGGGCGGGCAAATCAATCGTTTTGGTATTGCCGTATTGATCCGTATTCAGCTCGTGTATAACGTTACCCGTTAAGTCCTTGACGACTACTTTCGCTCCGGGAAGAAGGGAATGGGATTGGGAAACGACTTTAACAACAAGCTTCCCTGAAGGGCCTTGACTTAATTCCGACATGGAATAGTTCACTTCCTTTAGCGTTAGACTGCGTTACAGGTTTTTGCCGATATATAAATAAGGAAAAAATTGAGCGTAGAGATTTGGAACTAATCCCAGATAAAATCGTTATTATTTTAGATGGAATTTCTACGTAAGGGACCCTTCATCCGGCGCTTTTCGCATCTCTGCTTTTTCCGTTCGGGCCATCATTTCCCAACGGATCCGGGGACTGAAATCGACTTTCGCTCCCGAAGAAATATATAGGTTTTACCGCATGTCCTACATGCGCCATGTTGGTATTCGCCGCGTTTTGCCGATCGCTGTCATTTGACAATACATCATGCTATAATGAGAACTCGGACATCTCAAAGAAAGAAGGGAATGCATGGAATCGCCCAATATGACCTTGCGCGATGTCCCCAGCGAAGACCGGCCGAGAGAGCGCATGATGTTGTATGGGGCACAAGCACTGAGCAATGCGGAACTGCTGGCCATCTTGCTCCGCACCGGTACATACCAGGAATCGGCCGTTCACGTTGCCCAACGACTGCTTCTCGAATGCGGCGGTCTCCGCATGCTGACGGACATGAGCATGGAGCAGCTAACCGAAATCAAAGGAATCGGCGAAGCCAAAGCGCTGCAAATTCAAGCGGGCATCGAGCTCGGGAGAAGGCTGGCGCGAAGCGCGATGAACGAAACGGTTACGATTCGCTCGCCGCAGGATGTCGCCGCGCTGCTGATGGAGGATCTGCGCTACTTGCAGAAAGAGCATTTTGTCTGCCTGTTCTTAAACACGAAAAATCACGTCATCGGGCAGGAAACCTTGTCGATGGGCAGCTTAAACGCCTCCATCGTGCATCCCCGCGAAGTGTTCCGGGCCGCCATCAAGCGCAGCAGCGCTTCGATCGTATGCGCCCATAATCATCCGAGCGGCGACCCTACGCCGAGTCCGGAGGACGTGGAAATTACCAAGCGATTAGTCCAAGCGGGCGAAATTGTCGGGATTGACGTGCTGGACCATATCGTCATCGGCGACAAGCGCTACGTAAGTTTGAAGGAACTTGGATTCATGTAATATAATGAAAAAAACGGGCCGGACGGCAGAAGATACGGGAATAGACGGATCTTGGCCGTCGGGCTGCAAGTACGCTGCCTGAGCAATGAGGCAGCCCCTCGTAAGCCGCATCAAACAAACCATTCCGCGTGATCAGCGCCTCAAATAGAGAAGGGAGCACCAACCATGTTCGGAGGATTCACAAAAGACTTGGGTATCGACCTGGGAACCGCAAATACTTTAGTTTACGTCAAGGGCAAAGGCATCGTCGTCCGCGAGCCGTCCGTCGTCGCGATTCGTACAGATACGAAAACGATCGAAGCCGTCGGAAACGACGCGAAGAAGATGATCGGCAGAACGCCGGGCAACATCCGTGCGATCCGCCCGATGAAGGACGGCGTTATTGCCGATTTCGAGACCACGTCGACGATGATCAAATATTTCCTCCGTCAAGCGCAGAAGCAGCGCGTGTTGTTCCAACGGCATCCGAGCGTCATGGTGTGCGTCCCCTCGGGAATTACCGCGGTGGAGAAGCGCGCGGTGGAAGATGCGACGCGCCAAGCCGGCGCCCGCGATGCGTACACGATCGAAGAGCCGTTCGCCGCGGCCATCGGTGCCGATCTTCCGGTATGGGAGCCGACCGGCAGCATGGTGGTCGATATCGGCGGCGGAACGACCGAGGTCGCCGTCATTTCCCTCGGCGGCATCGTCACCAGCCGTTCGATCCGCGTGGCCGGTGACGAGATGGATGAAGCGATCATCCAATATATTAAACGCACATACAATTTGATGATCGGCGAGCGGACGGCGGAGCAGATCAAGATGGAGATCGGTTCGGCGCTGCCGTTGGAGCCGCCGAGCCGTCTTGAAATCCGCGGCCGCGATCTCGTGTCCGGCCTGCCCAAAACGATGGCCGTAACGTCCGACGAAATTACCGAAGCGCTTGGCGACACGGTGAACAGCATCGTGGAAGCCGTCAAGGTTACGCTTGAGAAATGCCCGCCGGAGCTGGCGGCCGACATTATGGACCGCGGCATTGTGCTAACCGGCGGCGGGGGCTTGCTCCGCAATCTGGATAAGCTGCTGTCCCGCGAAACCGGCATGCCGGTCCTGGTCGCCGAGAATCCTTTGGATTGCGTGGCGATCGGCACCGGCCGCGCGCTGGAAAACATTCATTTGTTCAAAACGAGAACCGGCCCTACAAGCAGGTCCCGGCGCTAAGCGCAGTATCGGGTTGGAAGGTGTAGCCATTGAAACTACTGGGGAATAAAAGACTGCTGATCCTGATGCTCGGCCTCATCTGTTTTATTGCGCTGATGGGGCTGACCTTCGGTCAACTGGGCTATAAAACTTGGCCGGAGAAATTTGTGAAGGATACGATCTCATGGACGCAAGGACTGATTTATAAGCCGGTCGGGTTTATTGCCGGCGTGTTTGAAGAAGTGAACCGTTTGCGTACGCTTCATGAAGAAAATACGGTACTGCGGGAAACGTTGTCCCGATACGCCCGCGATACGACGCGGCTGAACGACTTGGAGCTGCGAAACGAGCGGCTGCAGGCGGCGGTCGGCTTCACCGAGCGGCAAAAGTCGATGAACAAGTATAACTTCCGGATTGCCGAAGTGGTGACGTTCCAGCAATCGAACAAGACGATTACGATCAATTTGGGAGAAAAAGACGGCATCCGCCCGAACATGGCGGTTCAATCGGTCGAAGGCTTGCTCGGCCGCGTTATATCGGTTTCCAATTTTTATTCCGATGTCCAGCTTCTTACGGGGATCGACGATAAGGCCGCCCCGGATTCCAAGGCGATATCCGTGACGGTCAAAGGGAAAGAGAGCGAATCGTTTGGAATCATCGAGCGGTACGATCCCGATAAGCAGAAGCTGATCATGACGAAAATTGACCCGCAGGATAAACTGGCAGTAGGCGATACGATTGTTACGCTGGGGAAGGGACTTGTTTTTCCGCGCGGCATAGAAATCGGCAAGGTGGTGGAGCGGTACGAGGGCGAAGCAGTCACTCATGTTGCCGCAATCGAGCCGCTGGCCTCTTTCAACCATCTTCGCGAGGTTTTCGTGATCGAAGTGCCGGAAGGTTGAGGTGAGCCGATGAATCACAAAAAATTATGGTTGATTCTCTCCGTTTTGTTTCTGCTCGAAGGAACGCTACTCCCATGGCTCGTTCCCGTCGCCTGGCAAACGAAGATTCAGGTGGACCCGCATTTCGTTCTTGTTATCGTTTTATTTATCGGATTGTATATTAACCGGCATATGGCGCTTGTGTACGGCCTTATTTTCGGGATGCTGTACGACTTCATCTATCATTCGCCCATGCTCGGCCCGATCTCGTTCGGAATGGGCCTTGCCGGATATTTGGCCGGGATGCTGCAGGGACGCATTTATTCGAGCATCGTCATCAGCATGGTCGTGATCGGACTGGGCAATTTGTTTTACGATACGGCGATCTACGGCTTGTTCAGACTGTTTCGTGTCACACATACGAACCTTGAGTGGGTATTCCTTCATCAGATGCTGCCGAGCATGCTGATCAACCTGTTGTTCGCGCTTGCCGTTTACGTGCCGATCCGCAAGCTTTTCGAAAATCTTCCGGTGAAGCAGACCGAAGAAATGGAATAATTTTTAAAGCACGGCAGCAGGAGAACGCCCGCGCCAAGCCGAATTGTATAGGCTTAGGAGGTAGGAGCGGTTATGGCGGCAGCTAAACATCATGTGACCATCAAAGGTGTGAAGGACGGATTGGTGTTTTTGCTTGACGACGCGTGCGAGTTTTCCGACGTGGTCGCCGAACTGAGACACAAGCTGGAGAAAACGCACCAGCAAATTTTAACCGGCCCGATCATTCATGTTCACGTCAAGCTCGGCAACCGGGCGGTGACCGAGGAGCAGCGGGAGCTGGTGCGCAGCATCATCAGTCAAAAGGGCAACCTGCTTGTTCAATCCGTAGAGACGGCAGATCCTTCGCACGAGCGAGCGCCGCAAGGGACTCCGGACGTGAAAATCGTTCGGGGGATCGTCCGCTCGGGGCAGACGTTTTCGCACGAGGGCGACATTTTATATTTAGGGGACATTAACCCGGGCGGAACGATTATCAGTTCGGGCAGCATATATGTGATGGGCTCGCTGCGCGGCATGGCGCATGCGGGGGTCGACGGAGACGAAAGGTCCGTAATCGCCGCTTCGCACATGAGGCCGACGCAGCTTCGCATCGCGGGAATTATCAGCCGTCCTCCCGACGAATGGGGGCTGGGCGACGCATTTGATTCGTACATGGAATTCGCTTACGTCAAGGACGGCAAAATGGAAATCGACAAAATCCATCATTTGCACAAATTCGGCTTGAATGTACACGCTTGATGGTAAAGGAGTGGGACCTATGGGAGAGGCAATCGTTATCACGTCCGGCAAAGGGGGCGTCGGCAAAACGACGACGTCCGCGAATATCGGAACGGCTTTGGCGCTGCAGGGGAAAAAGGTCGTCATGGTTGATACGGACATCGGTCTCCGCAATTTGGACGTTGTGATGGGCCTTGAAAACCGTATTATATACGACTTGATCGATGTCGCCGAAGGACGGTGCCGATTGCCGCAGGCGCTTGTGAAGGATAAGCGCTTCGACGAGCTGTACATGCTGCCGGCCGCCCAGACGAAAGACAAGCACGCGATTTCGCCGGAATCGGTTCGGCAAATTGTGGCGGAGCTGAAGCGCGATTTCGACTTCGTGATTATCGATTGTCCGGCCGGAATCGAGCAGGGCTTCAAGAATGCGGTAGCGGGCGCGGACAAGGCGATCGTCGTGACGACGCCGGAAAACGCCGCCGTACGGGATGCCGACCGCATCATCGGTCTTTTGGAAAAGGAGCCAAACGTCGAATCGCCGAAGCTCGTGATCAACCGCATTCGTCCGAATATGGTCAAAAAAGGCGAGATGCTCGATATCGACGAGATTTGCTCCATCCTTGCCATCGATTTGCTTGGTATCGTTCCGGATGACGAATATGTCATCAAAGCGGCGAATATCGGAGAGCCTACCGTGATGAATCCAAATTCGCGCGCAGCGATCGCTTACCGCAATATCGCTAGGCGGATGCTAGGCGATTCGGTGCCGCTGATGCCCATGGAGGAGAAGACCGGGGTATTCGATAAAATGAAAAAGTTTCTCGGAATAGGATGAACGTCAGGTGCTGCACAAGCTGAAAAAAATCGATGTGCCCATCGTAGTCATACTACTCGCCTTCATGGTCATCAGCACGATGCTCGTGTACAGCGCGACGCTAAACTCAAAAGTACTTTCGTTTGAACCCAAAAAATTGCTCGTCATATACATCGTTTCCCTTCTTGCTTTTTTGGTCACTACCCTGATCGACTATCGGATATTGACCAAAGTTTCTTTTTACCTGTATGGATTCGGCGTATTTCTTCTTATTGCCGTTCTTCTGTTCGGTGAGAAAATCGGCGGGGCGAGAGGTTGGTTCACCTTGCCGCTTGTTGATCTGGACTTTCAGCCCGTAGAATTATTTAAGATTATTTTGATCATTACGTTGGCATTCTACCTTTCCAAGCGCAAAGGGGAACCGCTCGAACTGCTGCGGGACGTCGTTCCCGTCGGGTTGATTACGTTTATCCCGGTAGCCTTGGTTGTAGTTCAACCGGATTACGGAAATGCGATGATTCTGATCGTCATTTTGTGCGGAATGTACTGGATCGGCAATATGCGGTTAAGCTATTTGCTTATCGGGCTGGTCATCGTTTTGGGGGCCGCCTATTTATTTTTGTACTTGTTTCAGCACTATCAACCGGATATTCGTCAGTTTTTTATACAAAAAGAGTGGTCGACTCACTGGATGGACCGGATCAATACGTTTATTAATCCGGAAACGGCCAGCAAGGACGACAAATGGCAGGTAGACAACGCCATTCGCGCCATCGGCTCGGGCTCGTTGATCGGGGAAGGGTATTTGAACGGATCGTCCGTTCACAGCAACCGGATTCCCGTAGTCTATTCGGACGCGATATTCGTGGTCGTCGGCGAAGAGTTCGGTTTTGTCGGGGCATCTGTTTTGCTGCTGCTATACTTCGTATTGATCTACCGCATGATTTTGATCTCGATTTATTGCAACCATCTCGTCGGCACTTACATTATTATCGGCATCGTATCCATGCTGGTCTTTCAAATTTTCGAAAACATCAGCATGTGGATCGGCATTATGCCCGTAACCGGCATAACGCTGCCGTTCATCAGTTATGGGGGAACCTCCCTGCTGATCAATATGATAGCGATGGGGCTCGTCATGAGCATACGGCTGCACGATGACAAGCTTCTTGAAGACGAGTGAAACGATTAAAAGAGATGCGAAGCTTAAGCGCCCTACTGAAGGGTGCTTTTTTTGTATGATGCAGAGATCAGTTTTCAGCAGAGCGATCGGTTCGTTCCTGATCCTTGTCCGTATATTTGCGGGTACAAGCTCATAGGATGGAGTATACGAGCTTGAATGCGGGAGGGGCAGGGGGATGGAAACGAGAAAAAACGTCCGGGAACGCCGGTCCGAAAAAATACGCAAGCTTCAGGAAGGCGGAGACCGCCGGCCGGACAGAGGCACGGAATATACGCACTTCGAATTTCCGGCCGGAGAAGATATTCGCGAATGGGGATGGGACCGGGGCGGCTTGGGCGTAGAGAACGAGTGGCGGTTCCGCTCCGACGAGCCGCGCGGATTGCCCGGACCTTATTCCCGGCAGGAGCTGCCGCCGAGGCCGGAATTATACGGTCCCGCCGATCCGGAGGAAGAGTGGAACCGCAAATGGCAGCAGGAGCTGTCCCGCATAAGCCGGGAGGACGAGGGGGGATCGTTTTTTCGTCCGGGCCCCCGTACCGGTCGGCTTGCGGTCCGGCTGCTAATTAGCGGGATGTTGTTTGCGGCCGTATGGGGCATGTTTCTTCTGGACCGTCCTTGGGCGAGCAAGGGCAAGCAGTGGGTTACCGCCGCTTTAACCGAGCCGTTTGATACGGTCGCACTTGCGTCGTGGTACGAGAGCAAGTTCGGCAGCGCGCCGTCGTTTCTTCCTGCGATGAACCCAGCGAAGCATACGGAAGCGCAGAAAGCGGCTGTTGTCTCGAAGCACTACTTTCCGCCTGTCGCCGGCAAGCTCATTGCTCCGTTTACGCCGGTACAGGGCGGAGTTCTTTTGGAAGCCCCGGCAGGCTCGCCGGTGGCGACCATAGATACGGGACTGGTCACGTTTGCCGGTCCGAAAGAAGATATCGGGTATGCCGTGGTGCTCCGCCATGCGGACGGCATGGAGTCCGTGTACGGGCATTTGGAGCCGGGAAAAGTGAAGCCGGGCGATTGGTTTAAAGGAGGGGAGTCGATTGGCACGATAGCGGAACCCGCAGGGGGGCAGGGAGCGGGAACGCTCTTTTTTGCCGTTTCGAAGAACGGCAAGCCTGTCAATCCGATGGACGTGATTTCATTTGATTAGACCGGGAAGAAGCAGGCCGTGGAATGAATGGTTTGGCATTCGCTACCGGTTTCACCCGCTGTTTTCGATCCTGCTGCTGCTATCCGTATGGACGGGATACTTTATCGAAACGGCGACGCTGTTCGGCATCGTTCTTATTCACGAGCTCGGACACGTCGCGGCTGCCCGGAGCTTCGGCTGGCGGATCAGGGAAGTACAGCTGCTGCCCTTCGGGGGGGTTGCTGCGATGGAGGAGCCCGGCGGCGTTCCTGCCGCTCAGGAGCTTGCCGTCGCGCTGGCCGGACCGCTGCAAAACGTGTGGATGATGGGCGTCGGCTCGTTTTTGACTGCGGCCGGCCTGTTTTCCGAGCCGTGGGGCTCCTATTTCGTACAGGCGAATCTGCTGATCGCCTTGTTCAATCTTCTTCCGGTGCTGCCGCTGGACGGAGGCAAGGTGATGCAGGTGTTGGTCGGGCTGTGGCTTCCTTACCAGCGAACGATACAGGTGACAGCCGGGGCCAGCCTGCTGCTAAGCGCGCTGTTGATCGGCGCCGCCGGTGTGCACCTGTTCTCGGAAAAAGGCGGCGTACAGCTCAATTGGCTGATGATCGGGCTGTTTTTGCTTTATTCCAATTGGTACGAATGGCGCAGCGCGCCTTATCGCTTTGTGCGTTTTCTGGTGCATCGCGAGGCGCGGTTCAAGGACATCCGTGAAGGGAAAGGAGCGCTGGCCGGGCCGATCGTGGTACCGGGAACCCGTAAAGTGACCGAGGTGGTGCGGTTGTTTATGCGGGACCGGTATCATTTGGTATACGTGCTGGACGACAAAGGGCGCATCCGCTATGTCGTTCCCGAGCGCGCGTTGCTCGCTCATTATTTTGACGAAACAAAAAGAGGAAAGTCGCTTGCCGAGCTTTTCGCCTAAAGAATGTGGTACAATAGGGCCGAGGTGTTGCTGCACATGAAACGTATATTGGTGAAATGCGACGAAGAGCATACCGAGGTAGCCGTTCAGGAGAACGGCAAGCTCGTGGAATATTACAAGGGCGAGCGAAATCAGGGGCAATTGGCCGGAAATATTTACATCGGGCGCGTAGTGCGGGTGCTGCAGGGGATGCAGTCGGCTTTTGTCGATATCGGGCTGGAGCGCAACGGGTTTCTATATATTGACGATTTGCTGCCGGCCCATATGGATAAGCAGCCAAAGGAGAAGCCGCCCATACACGATTTGGTCAAAGTGGGCCAGCAAATTATGGTCCAGGTCGTTAAGGAGCCTGTCGGTACCAAGGGAGCTCGCGTTACGACGCATTTCTCGCTTCCGGGCCGCTTCGGCGTCTATATGCCGTTCGCCGATTACATCGGCGTTTCCCGAAAAATCGACAACGCCGCCGACCGCGACCGGTTGAAACGGATGGCGGAGCGCCATCTGCGGCCCGGAGAAGGCTTCATCGTGCGTACGGCAGCCCTGGGGGAGCCCGAAGAGGCGCTGGCGGCCAATCTCGAAGAGCTTCGCATCCGTTGGCTGCAGCTGGAGAAAATGTCCCAAACGAACGGTGATGTGCCGCGTAAAATTTACAGCGATCTGGAAATGCTGCCGCGTTTGCTCCGCGATTTGTTCCGGGACGACGTACACGAGCTGATCGTAGGCTCCGAGCAGATGCTGCAGGAGGTGCGCGGACTTATCGCTTCCCCCCGGTCGGAGGGACTTGCCGGCCGGATCAAGCTTCGTCCTTATACCGATCCGATTGCGGAATACGGAGTGGAGAAGCAGCTCGAGCAAGGGCTTAGACGCAAGGTTTGGCTGGACAACGGCGGGTATTTGATCGTAGACCGGACGGAGGCGTTAACCGTCTTCGACGTCAATACGGGCAAGTATACGGGTTCAATCGATCTGGAGCAGACGGTGTTCGACACAAACCTTGAAGCGGCCAGAGAGATTGCGAGACTGCTGCGGCTGCGCGATATCGGCGGACTGATCATTATCGACTTCATCGATATGGAGACCGAAAGCTCCCGACAGCAGGTGCTTGAGGAGCTGATACGGGAAACGAAGAAGGACCGGACGAAGACGGTCGTCGTCGGCTGGACAAAGCTTGGTCTGGTGGAGCTGACGCGCAAAAAAGTGCGGGACAGCAAGGAGTCGGCGGTTTTGAAATCGTGTCCGGCCTGCGGAGGCAGTGGATTTGCGGGAAACAGCAATTAAGGTATTGATTTTTGTCTAGGCTTCATGATATTATAATTTGGTATGTTGCTATAGCATGCTGTAACCGCGCGAAGCGGGTTGCTCAAGTGTTTGTCCAGCTCGGACAAACCACCTGGCTTTAGGCGAGTCTGAGACATGAGGAGGTGCAACAATGTACGCAATTATTGAAACTGGCGGTAAACAGTACAAAGTCCAAGAGGGCGATGTTCTTTACATCGAAAAACTCGAAGCAGGCGAAGGCGAAGCGGTAACGTTTGACCGCGTATTGGCCGTATCCGGCGCTAACGGTTTGGTGGTAGGCGCTCCGGTCGTTTCCGGCGCTTCTGTATCGGGTAAAGTTGAAAAGCATGGCAAAGGCAAGAAAATCATCGTTTACAAGTACAAAGCGAAGAAAAACTATCGCCGCAAGCAAGGCCATCGTCAACCTTACACTAAAGTTGTGATCGAAAAGATCCAAGCGTAAGAGCCATGATTCGGGTCGTGATTACACGGGGACCGGGCAGGCGGATTGAGCGTTTTGCCGTTGACGGACATGCGCAATACGACGAACCGGGCAAGGACATTGTCTGTGCCGGCGTCTCTGCCGTTACCGTGGGAACGGTAAACGCCGTCGAAACGCTGACGGGGATTCAGCTTGGAACGCGCATGAAGCACGGGCTGCTTCAAGTCAAGATTCCGGGGGAGCTCGAAGCGGAGATCGACGAAAAAGTTCAGCTGCTGCTGGAAAGCATGGTCGTCATGCTGAAATCTATTGAACAATCGTATGGTGCATATATAGCGATGCAAGATACATCATCATTCGAGTAAGGAGGTAGACAGACATGTTGCAATTGAATCTTCAGTTGTTCGCATCCAAAAAGGGTGTAGGTTCCACGAAGAACGGCCGTGACAGTATTGCGAAGCGCCTTGGCGTTAAGCGTGCCGACGGTCAAAAAGTGACGGCAGGAAGCATCCTCGTTCGTCAACGCGGAACGAAAATTCACCCGGGCAACAACGTGGGAATCGGCTCGGACGATACGCTTTTTGCTAAGATCGAAGGCGTTGTGAAATTCGAACGTTTAGGCCGCGATCGTAAGAAAGTGAGCGTCTACCCTGTGTCGGCTGCTCCTGTAGCCGCAGCAGTGGAAGTTTAATTCCCATCATCAACGTCCAAACCCCTGGCGAACGATGCTCGCCGGGGTTTTTTCTTAGTTCCGACCGGAATATTTTGTAAGTTGTTGGAGGGCTCCGTGAATTTTCCCGCACGGCGTGCTATACTGATAGGATAAGGACGAACCGGAACGGAGAGGGTAAGCGTGACGTCGAACGCACAAGGTCGTACCAATGATGTACAATTATACGATGGGGCGAAGCCGGTGACGGCGCTAGAGGCCTTGCTTGATGGGCCGGATTCGGACGTTCGTTTGCTTCGATTATTCAATCATTACCGGCATGACTGGATGAACGATATCCAAATTTTGATGGGCTACGTGCAGTTGAAAAAGTATGATAAATTGCTCCCGCTCATGGAAAAAATAAAAGAGAAGGTCAGGCAGGAAAGCTACGTGTCCAAGCTCGGAATTCCTTCCTTGATCGTGCATCTGCTAACCTTTCAGGCGGAAGTTAAAGAGCTGCGTCTTGAGATGGCGCTGGAAGAAGAAATCCACCTGCAGGAGCTTGTGGAGCCGCAGGAAGCGGCCGATGCCGTTATCGCGATGCTCGCTTTGTTCAGGGAAGAAGCCGGCGACTCCAAAGACGAAGAGAACGTTCTTGAATTGCGGCTGGTCCGGATAAAAGAACGTTTGAAGCTCATGGCCCGATATGAAGGGAGCTATGCCGTACAGCGGCTGCAGCGTAAAGAAAGAGCGTTTCAGGAAACCCACGAGGGCTTGGAAACATATTACAGCGAACATACGGCCGTGTGGACGTTATGGTGGTCCTACCGGCATTGATACATAAAGAGGGTGAACCTGATGTTTGTAGACAAGGCGAAAATTTATGTTAAAGGCGGAGACGGGGGCGACGGTCTGGTTGCTTTCCGGCGAGAGAAGTACGTTCCCGAGGGCGGACCGGCCGGAGGTGACGGCGGCGACGGCGGCGACGTCATTTTCCGTGTGGACGAAGGATTGCGCACGCTGGTGGATTTTCGTTACCAGAAGCACTTTAAGGCGCAGCGCGGCGAAAAGGGCCGCAATAAAAGCCAGCACGGGGCGAATGCGGATGATATGATCGTACGGGTCCCGCCGGGAACCGTCGTGATCGACGACGATACGCAGGAAATCATTGCCGATCTGACCCGTCACGGTCAGGAAGTGGTCGTGGCCAAGGGCGGACGGGGAGGCCGCGGCAATACCCGGTTTGCGACACCGAACAACCCGGCTCCGGAAATTGCCGAGAACGGGGAGGAAGGCGTCGAACGCTGGGTTATCCTTGAGCTGAAGGTCATGGCGGATGTCGGCCTGGTCGGCTTTCCGTCCGTAGGGAAATCGACGCTGTTGTCCGTTGTGTCCGGCGCCAAGCCGAAGATCGGGGCGTATCACTTTACGACATTGACTCCGAATTTGGGAGTGGTTGAAGTAGGCGACGGGCGCAGCTTCGTCATGGCGGATTTGCCCGGTTTGATCGAAGGGGCCCATGAAGGAGTAGGCTTGGGTCACGAATTTTTGCGGCATGTCGAGCGGACGCGGATCATCGTTCACGTGGTGGACATGGCGGCGACCGAGGGGCGCGATCCGTTTGAAGACTGGGTAAAAATCAATGACGAGCTGAAGCTGTATAACGCAAAGCTGGAAGAACGGCCGCAGATCGTAGCCGCCAATAAGATGGACATGCCCGGTGCGGACGAGCAGCTTGCCGAATTTAAGCGCAAGCTTGCCGAAATAGGCAAAGAAGTGGACATTTACCCGATTTCCGCTCTTTCCCGGACCGGCGTTCAAGAGCTATTGTACAAAGTCGCCGATAAGCTGGCAGCCATTCCGGAGATGCCGCTGGTAGACGAACTGGTCGAACTGTCGGAACGCAAAGTATACCGCCTGGAAGCCGAGGAAGGCGAGGACTTCACGATTCGTCGGGAAAACGACGTCTTTGTTGTCGACAGCCCGAGCATTGAAAAGCTGATTAAGCGGACCAATTTCAGCACCCATGAATCGGTGATGCGTTTTGCGCGCATTTTGCGGAAGAAGGGCGTCGATCAAGCGCTGCGCGAACGCGGGGCGAAGGACGGCCAGACGATTCGCATCGGGGATTTTGAATTTGAGTTCGTAGAACAAGAATAGAAATGGAAAACATCAATCGAACGTGTGATAAACATGTGAGGTTGGTGTTTTTATTTTTGCCAAAAGGGCGCTCATCATGGGCGCCCTCAATCATTCGGCTGCGGGAACAAGGGAACAAAATCAAAATCAAACTTGCTGCGGGTCGATGAGCTGCGTCCAATGCACGGCAGAGTTTCCGGCTTCGTCATAGCCCGCCGTCCCTACCCACATATGGGGATTCGGCCCTTCGGTAAAGTAATGCTCCAGCAGCTTGCGGAAAATAAACGGGATGTCGCGGTGGAGCACCTGATGGCGCGGAATCCAATGCAGCTCCCCCTCGTCGGTCGGGACGACGTCCCTTTTCAAGGCTTCGGCCGTGTAGATAAACTGCTGGCGCACCTCCTGCTGGTTGAGGCGTATCAAGATGTACTGCAGCCGCAGATTCGCGATATGCTCCGCCAGCAGTCCGGTTTCCTCGTGGATTTCCCGAAGCACCGCGGCCGCCGGATCTCCGATTTCATGCGGCTCCAGATGTCCGCCCACAGACGCCCACAAGCCGGGGGACAGCGTCCGGTTAGGGGAACGCTTCATCATGAGCATATCGTTTCCGTGAAATAAGATAGCCGTAGCCATCAAACGCGCTCGTATCAAGCTTTGTCCTCTCCTTTATGCTTTACGCGGGTTTAATGAATACCACTTTATCACAAAACGATGAAAAAAGCCTATTGCGGGAAGTCTTCGCTTTGCGCTATAATGTCCACTAGGTAAAAACAATCGTCTTTTTAGAGAGGACTGTTACAGTGCCGGAAAAACAAGCCGTTCAGGATAGCCGGATCGGGACGGAACGCTACTTTTTGGTGCGTGAAGATATACTGCCCGAGGCGCTGGTTAAGACGGTACAGGCCAAAGAGCTGCTGGCCCGCGGAGAGGTGAAAACGATTCACGAAGCGGTGGAGCAGGTGGAGCTGAGCCGAAGCGCTTTTTACAAGTATAAGGACGGGATTTTCCCGCTCAGCAAGCTTGAACGGGAACGGATCGTGACGATCTCGATGGATTTGGAGCATCGCCCGGCAATTTTGTCCCGGGTGCTCGCGATGATTGCGGGGCTGGAGGGCAACGTGCTGACGATTCACCAGACGATCCCGCTGCAGGGCGTAGCCAACGTTGTCATTTCGGTAGAAACGTCCATGATGGGCGAGAACGTCGCCTCGCTGCTCGACAAGCTGCGCAGCCAAGAAGGGGTAAGCCGGGCCGCTTTGGTGGGGCAAGGTTAGAACTAAAGTTTGGGACAACTACTTTATGCACTACTACAATCAGGAGGAACCCTATGAAACCGGTCAAAGTTGGATTACTCGGTCTCGGTACGGTCGGTACCGGGGTCGTTCGCATCGTGGAAGCACATCAGCATGATTTGATGAGCCAATCGGGCTCGCCGATCGAGATCGTTAAGATTTTGGTACAGGACAAAAACAAAGCCCGCAATATCAGCGTTTCGCCGGAGATGCTGACGGAAAATCCATGGGAGATCATCGAGGACCCGGAGATCGACGTCATCGTCGAAGTGATGGGCGGCATCGAGCTGACGAAGCAGCTGATGCTCGGCGCGCTGGAACGGGGCAAGCACATCGTTACGGCAAACAAAGATCTGATGGCGCTGCACGGCCCGGAAATTATGGCAAAGGCTGCCGAAAAAGGCTGCGACGTTTTCTACGAAGCAAGCGTAGCCGGCGGCATCCCGATCATCCGCACGTTGATCGAAGGCTTTTCGTCCGACCGGATTACGAAGATCATGGGGATCGTCAACGGTACGACCAATTATATTTTGACGAAAATGAGCCAGGAAGGCGCGGCTTACGCCGATGTGCTGAAGGAAGCGCAGGAGCTCGGCTATGCCGAAGCCGATCCGACCTCCGATGTTGAAGGCTTCGATGCGGCGCGGAAGATGACGATTCTCGGCACGCTTGGCTTTCACGCCAACGTTGCGCTGGCCGATGTGGAAGTGAAGGGCATCTCCGGCGTAACGAAAGAGGATATTGCGTACGGCAAACGATTGGGGTATGAGGTCAAGCTGCTGGGCATCGCGGAGCGTCAGGACGAGCATATCAGCGTCAGCGTTCAACCGACGATGGTAAAGACATCGCATCCGCTCGCTTCCGTCAACGGGGTGTTCAACGCCGTCTATGTGCACGGAGAAGCGGTGGGCGAGACGATGTTTTACGGCCCCGGCGCGGGTGAGATGCCGACGGCAACGTCGGTTGTGGCCGACCTTGTCGCTGTCGTCCGCAACCTGAATCTTGGCGTGAACGGCCGCCGCGGGTTCATCCCGTACAAAGAGAAGAAGCTGAAAACCGACGAGCAGATCGCTTCGAAAAACTTCATCCTGCTTCATGTGGCAGACAAAGCGGGCGTGCTTGCCCAAATCACGCAAGTGTTCGCAGAGTACGGGGTTAGCCTGGAATCGGTTCTACAGCATCCGAACGCGACGAATCCGCTTGCCGAAATCATCATCATCACCCACGACGCCAACAAGGCGGCGATGAACAAAGTGCTCAAGCAATTCGAAGCCATGGACGTCGTTCATGCGATCAAAAGCGTATACCGAGTGGAGGGCTAATCGAAATGAGATACATGGGACTGCTGCAGACCTATAAACAATACTTGCCGGTAAACGACAACACGCCGCTGCTCACCCTGCAGGAAGGCAACACGCCGCTCGTCCGCGCGGAGAATTTGTCGAACGAGCTCGACCTCGACATTTATTTCAAATATGAGGGCTTGAACCCGACCGGCTCGTTCAAAGACCGCGGGATGGTTATGGCCGTGGCGAAGGCGATGGAAGAGGGCAGCCGCACGATTATGTGCGCCTCCACAGGCAATACGTCGGCGGCGGCAGCCGCTTATGCGGCGCGCGGCGGGCTGAACTGCATCGTGCTTATCCCGAACAACAATATCGCGCTCGGCAAGCTGGCTCAGGCGATTATTTACGGCGCCAAGGTCATTGCGATCGAAGGAAACTTCGACCGTGCGCTTGAGATCGTTCGCGAAATTACAGCCAAGCATCCGATCACGCTGGTGAACTCCGTCAATCCGTTCCGGATTGAGGGCCAGAAGACGGCGGCGTTCGAGGTGTGCGACCAGCTGGGCAAGGCGCCGGACTATCTGGCGATTCCTGTAGGTAATGCCGGCAACATTACCGCTTATTGGAAAGGCTTCAAGGAGTACTACGAGAATGGCAAATCGAAGTCGCTGCCGAAAATGATCGGCTTCGAAGCGGAGGGTGCTGCGGCTATCGTGCGCGGCGAACCGATCCCGAACCCGGAAACGATCGCGACGGCGATCCGCATTGGCAACCCGGCCACTTGGAAGGGTGCGGAAGCGGCAGCCAAAGATTCCAGCGGTCAAATCAATTTCGTGACGGACGAGCAGATTTTGCAGGCTTACAATACGATTGCCGCGCGCGAAGGGATCTTTGCCGAGCCGGCTTCGGCGGCTTCGATCGCCGGCGTCATGAAGCTGAAGAGCGAAGGCTATTTCGAGAAGGGCCAATCCGTCGTTTGCGTGCTGACGGGACACGGTCTCAAAGATCCTAACATCGCGATCAAGAGCGTCAGCGCGGAGCCGATGGTTGTACAAGACTCCGAAGAAGCGGTCATGGAAGCGATCCGCAAGCTTGAAGGTTAGGGGCGTCACGGTAACCATGGAGAAAAGCGGCAGGAGAGTGCGCGTCAAGGTGCCGGCCAGCACGGCCAACCTCGGCCCTGGGTTCGATACGCTGGGAATGGCATTGAATTTGTATGCCTGGATTGAGATGGGGCTTGCCGAGACGACGCGGATCGAGCTATACGGCGACCAGATGACCGGCGTGCCCGCGGATAAGAGCAATCTCATTTATAAAGTTGCTCAAATGGTGTTCGAGCGGGCGGGCATTCGTCATCCGGAGCTCTACATTGCGATGTACAGCGATATTCCGTTGACGCGCGGCCTCGGCAGCAGCGCTTCGGCAATTGTCGGCGCGCTGGCTGCGGCTAACGCGCTGATCGATCGTCCGTTTACCGACGATGATTTGTTTCAAATGGCGACGGAGCTGGAGCACCATCCCGACAATGTCGGGGCCTCGCTGTTTGGCGGCATTGTCGTCGCTTTCTGGGACGGCAAGCGGGCGGAGCATATTCGCGTCGAACCGCATGAACAGCTGGAAGTGCTGGTGGCGATCCCGCACTTCCAGCTGTCGACGGACAAGGCTCGCGGCGTGCTGCCGCGCGAGCAGAGCCTCGAAAACGCCGTCTTTAACGTCGGCCATTCGTCGGTGCTGGTCGCCGCCTTGTGCACCGGGCGGCTCGATATGATCGCGCGCGCCATGAAGGACGCGCTGCATCAGCCGTACCGGGCTCTGCTTGTGCCCGGGCTCGGCAAGATCCTCGCCGAAGCGACGGACCATGGCGCGCTCGGCGTCGCGCTTAGCGGCGCGGGTCCGACGATGCTGGCGCTAGTCGACCGCCGCAGCACCCGGAAGGCGGAGCTTGAGGCGTTCATGCGGGGAACGTTGAAGGAAGAGGGGATCGAGGCCACGACGATGTGGCTGAGTCCTGACAGAGCGGGGGTTCAGGCGCACCGATTGACCTCTGCGGAGAGCGGACGTACATTATTTGAAATGATAAAGGGAGAGAACCGGGCATGAAGCGAATATCGCTCCTCGGACCTGGAACGTACACCGAAGAATCCGCACATCATTATCTTGGTCGGGACGCTTTTGATTATGTAAACTACAAATTGATTGCGGATGTGTTCGAATCGACGGTAAACGGTGTGACCGATTACAGCGTAATTCCGATCGAGAATACGTTCGAAGGCTCAGTAAGCCTGCATATGGATTGGCTTGTGCACAATGTCGACCTGCCGATTCAGGCGGAATGGATTTACCCGATTTCGATCAATCTGCTGCGTTTGCCCGGCGGACCGGGCGGTTCGGACGATCTGGAGGCGGCTTGCGGTGCGATCCGCAAAATTTATTCACATGGGGTGACGCTGGCGCAGTGCCAGCAATTTCTGCGTACGCATTTGCCCAATGTCGAGCTGGAGCCTGTCGGCAGCAACGGCGAGGCGGCGCGCATGGTCAGGGAGCTCGGCGATCCTGCTGCCGCTGCGCTTGCGCCGCTCGGCGCCGGGGCATTGTACGGGCTGGAAACGCTGGCGGCGGGTGTGCAGGATCATCAAAACAATTTTACGCGATTCGTACTGCTTGGCCACGAAAAGCCGCAGCTTAAAGAGACGGCCGACCGGAAAACGACCATCCTTGTCACGCTGCCGGAGGATTTCCCCGGCGCACTGCATCAGGTGCTCTCGGCGTTTGCCTGGAGGCGCATCAACTTGTCCAAAATCGAGTCCCGGCCGACGAAGAAGAAGCTGGGAAGCTATTTTTTTTACATCGACATCGAGGCTTCGATGGATTCCGTGCTGCTTCCTGCGGCTCTGCAAGAAATCGAGGCTATCGGCTGCCAAGTCCGGCTTATGGGCTGCTACCCTACGTTTTCTTACGGAACCGTAACGGCAAAAGTTTAGCCGCTATGGCATAAGTCGTCTGCTGGATGTCGGCTTGTGACGAACGACAAGTTCAACATAAATCGGCAAAATCATGGAAATCCGCCCCGGCGGGTTTCTTTTTTTTGGAGTTTTGCCTAGACTTGGGAGATCGCGTTCCGTTGTGGATAATGAGAGATACCGTGAATCCGTACCATTTTTTTCGATTCGGATGGTCAAATGCCTACTTTGCTGCATAAACTGTAATGTCATTTTGTTCCGGAGCGCCAGCGGGCTTCGCGGAGCCGGTTCCGGGCCGGAAATCAAGCGGTTTTCTTAAGTCAATACGACTTCCGCACAACTTGAAGGAGGTTTAGGCAGTGAAGATTCATATCGTCAAGAAAGGCGAGTCGCTCTATGGGCTGTCCCAAAAGTACGGCGTCGAGCTCGATAAGCTGATCGCAGCCAACCCGCAAATCACCGATCCAAACGTCATCGATGTCGGGCAGAAGGTGAAAATCCCCCATGCGCCGAAGCCGGTAGCCCCCCCGCCGACGGATTATTTGTATAAGCACGTCGTGGTTCAGGGGGACTCGCTTTGGAAGCTGGGCAAAGCGTGGGGAGTTCCGCTCGCGGACATGATTGCGGCAAACCCTCAGCTTAAAAATCCGAATGTATTGATGACCGGAGATGTCGTCTACATTCCGAAACCGGGCTCGAATCCGAACCCTTATCCGCCGGCCGCTCCGCAAGCTCCGCTGCCTGTTGAAGCGTCTCCGATCTCGGAGCTTCCACTCGCACCGAACGTAGGCATGCCGAACGTAGGTTTGCAGCCGGACGCGGAAACACCGCATGCGGGACCGCTCCCGAATTTGGGCATACCGCATGTCATGCCGTTCTCAAATATCCCGCAGCCGAATGTGACGCCTTTTGCCACTCAGCCGAATATTCCGCAGCCAAACTTGGAGCCATTTTCGATTCAGCCGAATATACCGCAGCCGAAGGTGGAGCCATTTGCGGCCCAGCCGAATATACCACAGCCGAACGTAGAGCCGTTTGCGGCTCAGCCGAATATACCGCAGCCGAAGGTGGAGCCATTTGCGGCCCAGCCGAATATACCGCAGCCAAACGTAGAGCCGTTTGCGGCCCAGCCGAATATACCGCAGCCGAAGGTGGAGCCATTTGCGGCCCAGCCGAATATACCGCAGCCGAACGTCGCGCCGTTCGCGGCTCAGCCGAATATACCGCAGCCGAAGGTGGAGCCATTTGCGGCCCAGCCGAATATACCGCAGCCAAACGTAGAGCCGTTTGCGGCCCAGCCGAATATCCCGCAGCTGAACGTGGCGCCGTTCGCGGCCCAGCCGAATATCCCGCAGCCGAACGTAGCGCCGTTCGCGGCCCAGCCGAATATACCGCAGCCGAACGTGGCGCCGTTCGCGGCCCAGCCGAATATCCCGCAGCCGAACGTGGCGCCGTTCGCGGCCCAGCCGAATATCCCGCAGCCGAACGTGGCGCCGTTCGCGGCCCAGCCGAATAT
>JAPSLM010000004.1:211218-351841 GCA_031180825.1 Paenibacillus sp.
CCGCAGCCGAACGTGGCGCCGTTCGCGGCCCAGCCGAATATCCCGCAGCCGAACGTGGCGCCGTTCGCGGCCCAGCCGAATATCCCGCAGCCGAACGTGGCGCCGTTCGCGGCCCAGCCGAATATACCGCAGCCGAACGTGGCGCCGTTCGCGGCCCAGCCGAATATCCCGCAGCCGAACGTAGCGCCGTTCGCGGCCCAGCCGAATATTCCGCCCGCACCGGGTAAATTTGAGGCTCAGGGCAAGCAAGAAGCCGCATTGCCATCCACAATAGCTCCTATCCCATCTTGGCCTGCAATGGAATCACAATCGTTCCAAGCACCGCAACCGTTCCAAGCGGTACCAAACGAGCCGATCCCGCAGCCATACGAGCCGCAGCCGTTCCAGGCGGCGCAAAAGGGCAAGCCGAGCGAGCCTGCACTGCAGCCGTTTGGCGCAGGGCAGAAGTCGCAGCCATACGAGCCGCAGCCGTTCCAGGCGGCGCAAAAGGGCAAGCCGAGCGAGCCTGCACTGCAGCCGTTTGGCGCAGGGCAGAAGCCGCAGCCATACGAGCCACTGCAGCCGTTCCAGGCGGCGCAAAAGGGCAAGCCGAGCGAGCCTGCACTGCAGCCGTTTGGCGCAGGGCAGAAGCCGCAGCCATACGAGCCGCTGCAGCCGTTCCAGGCGGCGCAAAAGGGCAAGCCGAGCGAGCCTGCACTGCAGCCGTTTGGCGCAGGGCAGAAGTCGCAGCCATACGAGCCGCAGCCGTTCCAGGCGGCGCAAAAGGGCAAGCCGAGCGAGCCTGCACTGCAGCCGTTTGGCGGCGGAGCACAGAAGCCGCAGCCGTTCCAAGCGGCACAAAAGGGCAAGCCGAGCGAGCCTGCACTGCAGCCGTTTGGCGCAGGGCAGAAGGAAAAACCGGGAGAGTCTGCCCTAAATCCGTATCAACCAGCCCAGCCGCAGCCCGGGTATCAACCGTTTCAACCGGGACACCAGCCGCCCCAGCCTTCCGATTCTTTGTTCCAGCAATACAATGTTCCCGCTGTCGAAGTACACGCCCAGCAGCCTTACGGAAAAGGCAAAGAAAACGTTTGGAAGGAACCGGAACTCCCGCCGATCCCGCAAATGCCCGGCACAGGATCGATCCCTTACTATACGGCCCCGGCCGCGCCTCCGACATACCCGTCCTTTTCCGGCGGTCAAGCGCCGGTTATTAAAAGCGGCTGCGGATGCGGAGGGGGGCTGGCGGATTTGCCGTACGCATTGCCGCCGGAATCGCCTCAATTCGCGCAGCTGCCTGCGCAGGCTTCCTATATGCCGCAATGGTCGCAGGCCGCACCGATTTCGCTTGAACCGCCTCTGCCGCAGCCGAATATTCCGGCTCCAATCCAACCCTACGGCCAGCCGGGGGGCGAATATCCGTTCATGCCGTTTGCCGGTCCGGGACCATTATTTTGCGAACCGGCCGGTCCGTTCCACGGATACCCCGGGTATCCGTCGTATCCGGGTTATATAAGCCGTGCGGAGCCTCCGTACGGAAGCTCCTTCCCTTGGGGGCAGCCCCCGGCAGAAGGTAAGGAAAGAGAAGGCAAAGGGGGGGGATCGGAAGAGAAAACCCATTCCGAAAAGGCGGTCATTTCACAAACTGATGCCCAGCCCGAATCCAAACCCGTGCGTTCCCCGAAACGGAAGAAGAAACAGAGCTCGGCGCGTGCCGCGATCAGCAGCTTGATTGAACGCAATCGCCGGCAGGCTCCCCGCTCGGCGAAGCCGAGAAAACCCGTGCCTTGGCTCGGAAACTAAACAAAAACCAGCCGGAAGCCCATGCCTCCGGCTGGTTTTTGTTGATCGCGTCACATCTTGATGCCCAACACGTGGTCCATCGGAATAAAGCCGATTTCCCGGCTGTCTTTGCTATGATTTCGGTTATCTCCCATAACGAATATGTGGCCTTCCGGAATCGTCCACCGATGCTCGCCTGCAAAATGCATCGGCTCGTTCAAGTACGGCTCCTCCAGAGGATTTCCGTTTCGGTACACTTTATTGTTTTTGAGCTCCAACACGTCTCCGGGCTTGCCGATGGTCCGTTTGACATACATATTCGGATCATCGCTTCCGCGAATGAACTTCAGCAGCGGATGTTCCAGCACATCGTCCTTGAGCGTGCGCTTACGTTCTACCCTGCTGTCAATAATAACGATATCTCCGTATTCGGGCGCATAGCGGAACGTATGCGACAGCTTGGAGACATAAATGCGCTGTTCGTTGTGCAGCGTGGGGTCCATCGAATGCCCCAGCACATTGGTCGGTTGAAACACGAAGATGCCGATCACAAGCGTCAATGCGAAAGCGGCGGCGATGGAACGAACCCATGCCCATATTTCCTTGATCAGAGGATGCATAAACAACCGCCCTTCCTTTTCGCTGTTCGTATGCAACATAGTATACATGGAAAAAGTATAAACGTCGATCCCTATGGGAAAAATAGTAAAAAGGCTTCAGGTATATCAAAACACCACGGACAGAAGGGGATCGCCATGATGTTGCTCGGCTTTTGGAATCAGTTAAAGAAGCAATTGAAAAAAAAGCTGCGTCTGAAACGCCGTTGGCTGAATCTGGCTGTCGTTTTGCTTGCAGCCGGCTTGTTCGCTGCAGGTGCATGGATGCTGCGCGGCTCGTTGGATGACAAGAGCGGCCGGCAGGGTCTGGAACAGTCCGTCTTCAGCCGCGCCGTCGAGGCCTATGTGCAGCCGGAGGAAGAAGTGCGTGCGATGGTAAAAGACTTGAGCGGGCAAAGGGATGCGTTTGTAAAAAAATCGTATGTTTGCGGAGAAGAGCTTCAGCGGATCGGCATCATGAACGCAGCCGATATTTTGGCCTACCACAAAGCTCATCCGTCATTGACCGTAAGTTTGGGGGATTCGAACCGGGTTTATTTCATCGAAAAGGTGGACGACCTGTCCCCGCAGTGCAAAAACAACGCTTATTTCGGGCTGGACGGCAATGGCAATTTGTCCTTGTTCGAAGGGGTGCCGGGGGCCGACGGTCAAAACGTGCTGCGAACGTTTTTTCAGTTGAACATCCGGCATCTGGAAAGCAGCTTGCCCCGGGAGACGGTCAAGCAGCTTTACCAGGGGGTCCGGGTAAGGGATTTGGCCGACTATAACAGCGTGCTCTCGACCCTTAGCGATTACGCGATAGAAGAAACGGAGAAGGCGATGCAGGCGACGCCTTCCCCTTAAAAGAGAAGCGATCGATCCGGCGGGACAGTTTCGGACAAGCCCTGTCCTGTAAAGTCATGCGACGAAGTCCGCTGCGGCACCTACGGCCCGGCGGACTTTTTGCCGTGTTCATGGGAGGGATAATCTGCTATAATGGCAGGTGAATACATATGTTCGCTTCTTGCGGTCCGAGAGCCGCAGCACGAAAGCGAATGGGGGAGTGCGCGTTTTGCGGATTTTAGGCATTGACCCGGGGATCGCCATCGTCGGCTTCGGGTTTATCGATAAACAAGGTCATAGGCTGGTTCCCGTTCAATACGGATCGATCCAGACGCAAGCCGGTACGGAGGACGCCCTTCGCTTAAAGCAAGTCTACGAAGCGACGGTGCAGCTTATCGAGAAGTACAAGCCCGATGCGGTCGCGATCGAAAAGCTGTTCTTTAACCGGAACGTGACGACGGCGCTGACCGTCGGGCAAGCCCGCGGCGTGCTGATGCTGGCGGCGGTACAGCAAGGGCTGCCCATTGCCGAGTATACCCCTTTGCAGGTTAAGCAGGCGATTGTCGGTTACGGGAAAGCGGAAAAGAAGCAGGTGCAGGAAATGGTCAAAATGTTTTTGCATCTATCGGCCGTGCCGAAGCCCGACGATGTGGCGGATGCGCTGGCCGTGGCCATTTGCCATGCCCATTCCTCGGGATTACAACAACAATTGAACGGAGCTTATAAACGATGATCGACTTTTTAAGAGGGACGGTGGCGCACCGTGAAACGGAATATGTGGTGCTGGACGTACACGGCGTCGGCTATCGCGTATTTTGCGCCAATCCGTATGCGGTAGGGGCTGGAAAAGACGGCGTGGAGGTGACGCTGTACATTCACTATCACGTACGGGAGGACGCCCACCTGCTGTTCGGATTTTCGTCCAGAGAGGAGCAGTCGTTGTTCCGTCTGCTGCTCGATGTGAACGGCATCGGGCCGAAGGTAGCGATCGGCGTACTGGCGGGAGGACGTCCCGAAGTGATCGCAACGGCCATCCGGCAGGAAAATCTTTCGTTCTTGACCAAGCTGCCGGGCATCGGGAAAAAGACGGCGCAGCGCATGGTGCTCGACCTGAAGGACAAGCTGGGCGCATGGACTTCGGCTGAGGCCGAAGGCGCCGGCTTCGGCTTGCCGGAAATCGCCGCGGCAGGGCCGGCGGCAAGCGGCGCTTGGGCCGAGGCGAAGGCGGCGCTGCTGGCGCTCGGCTATACCGAAGCGGAGGCGGACCGGGCGGGACAAACCGTCAAGCCGAAGCTGAAGGGCGACGAGACGGCCGATGCGGTAACGAAGCTGGCGCTGCAGGCGCTGTTTCAGCAGTCGCTGATGAAATAAGCCGCGGAGGAAGCTTGACGCGGCAGGCGGCGTCCGCCTCGGCGGACAGCCGACAGGAAGGAGAGGCACAACATGGAAGACCGCATCATCTCGGCGCATCTGATGATGGAAGACCAAGGGATGGAGTTCAGCCTGCGTCCGCGGTATTTGGCTGAATATATCGGTCAGGCCCAGGCGAAGGAAAATTTGAAAATCTATATCGAAGCGGCCAAAATGCGCAAGGAGGCGCTCGATCACGTGCTGCTGTACGGACCGCCGGGCCTTGGCAAGACGACGCTTTCGAATATCATCGCCAACGAGCTCGGCGTCAATCTGCGGACGACCTCGGGGCCGGCGATCGAACGCCCGGGCGATCTGGCGGCGATCTTGACCAACCTGCAGGAAAATGACGTGCTCTTCATCGACGAAATCCACCGGCTTCACCGGACGGTAGAAGAGGTGCTGTATCCGGCGATGGAGGATTATGCTCTCGATATCATCATCGGCAAAGGGCCGAGCGCCCGTTCGGTGAGGCTCGACCTGCCGCCGTTTACGCTTGTGGGCGCGACGACGCGCGTGGGGCTGCTTTCGGCGCCGCTTCGCGACCGGTTCGGCGTCGTCAGCCGGCTGGAATATTACACGGTCGACGAGCTGTCTTATATCGTCAGCCGCACCGCGGATCTGCTGCAGGTTCAGATCGTAGGCGAAGCGTCCCGGGAAATCGGGATGCGCTCGCGCGGGACGCCGCGGATTGCGAACCGTTTGCTCAAGCGGGTGCGGGATTTTGCCCAGGTGAAGGGCGACGGCATCATTACGCTCGACATTACGCAGGCGGCGCTGTCGAGCATTCAAGTCGATCCGCTCGGACTCGACGAGATCGATCATAAAATGCTGCGGGCCATCATCTTAAGCTTTCAGGGCGGTCCGGTCGGGCTGGATACGATTGCCGCATCGATCGGAGAGGAAAGTCAGACCATCGAGGACGTCTATGAGCCGTACTTGCTGCAGATCGGATTTTTGCAGCGGACGCCGCGGGGACGGATGGTAACGCCGAGCGCGTGCAAACATCTCGGGCTGCCGATGCCAAGCCGCTCTTAAGCGGAAGGGGATCGGCGGTTCCGTCAAGAGAGGGGAATCGGCGATTTATGCAGGAAACGAAACGACTGTTCGGCCTTCCGGGACAAGCTCCCGTAGGGCGGGCGGTGCGTCGCCTAAGAGAAGGCATGAGGCTGCCGGCAGCGCTGCTGCTCGCGGCAGCCATCGGCTTGAACGTACCGGCAGGAGGCTTATTGCCGGTCGCCAATGCTGCGGTATCGGTGCCGAAGCTCGACAATATTCGTGTCGCTTTATTTATCGATACGGGCAAATATGTTAGCCCTTCAGCCGCGGTTACGCTGTCCGCGGACGCCGGCTTGCTGCTCGGCTTGCGCGGGGCCGCCGGGGTGAAGCCCGTCCATCAAGCTGCGGCCAAAGCGCCGGTTCGCGTGTATGCGGATGGCTATTATGCGCAGCTGCCCGAAACGGGCGACGTTACGGCAGCGCGTTCGCAGGCGAAGAAGCTGACGGCGGGAGGAGTCTCCGCAGGCATCGTTCAGCGCGTGAAGCGCGGCCAATCGGCGTATCGGGCCTATGTAGGCCCGTTTGCCACGAAGGAAGCGGCTGCGTCGGCTGCCGCAGGCCAGCCCGGCGCCACCGTCAGCGGTCCGCTGCGCTGGAGTGCGGGCAGCTTCGCCGGCGAGGCGGAGGCGAATGCGCAGGCGGTTGCGCTGTCGCAGGCGGGCTTCGACGCCGACGTCGCGCTGACTGACGCCGGCTACGCCGTGTTTGTCGGCGAAGCCGCGGACAATGCGGCGCTGCAGGCGCTCAAGGCGCAGATTGCGGCCGCGCTGCCGTCCGTGGCGCTTGCGCCGGTTGACGCTGCGCAGAGCTACGTGCTGAAGCGCAGCGAGCTGGATATGGGCGGCGAACATGCCGGCAGCCCTCTTGCCGCCTTTGCCTTCGGCGGCAGCGCGAAGCTGTGGGCCGCGGCGGCGGATGCGCAGGGCGGCGTCACGGTCCGCGAGCGGTTCGACCGAGCGTACCGCGGGGGGATCGAGCTGTCCCGGTTCAACGGCAAGCTCGCCGTCGTCAACGAGCTCCCTTTGGAGCAGTATCTCGTTTCGGTCCTCGGCTCCGAGATGAGTAAAGAATGGCCTTTGGAAGCGCTGAAGGCGCAAGCCGTCGCCGCGCGCACCTTTGCGCTGAAGCAGGGCGTCAAATACCAGATCGCGCACGTCACCGACACGACCACGGACCAAGCGTACAAAGGATTGGCGGCAGAGTTCGCCGCCGCGCAGCAAGCCGTGCAAGCGACGCAAGGCGAAGTGATCGTCGATAAGAACGGTTTGATCAACCCGTTATATTACTCCAACGCCGGGGGGATGACAGCGGCTCCAACGGAAGTCTGGGGTAACGAGGCGGCTTATTTGAATAGCCAGAAATCCCCGGACGAAGGAGCCCAGGCAGGCAAGAAAGCATGGTACCGTATCGTTCTGCCGAACGGCAATACCGGTTATATCCACTCCGACTACGCAAGGGCGACGGGGCAAAAAAATCCGGCCGGCCTGCCTTATTACGAGTCGACGGCAACGGGCGTGAGCGTCCGGCCTGCGCCTTACGTCGACAATGCGACCAACCCGTCGGCTTTCAAGGTTGACATCGGGGACCGCTTCGTCGTCATCGATCAAGAGATCGAATCGAACGCTTACTCCTGGGTTCGCGGGCCTTACAAGGCGCCGAAGGTAAAGGAAAAGCTTGGCGCAGCTTATACCGGCGGGGCGTTGGACCGGCTCGAAGTATCAAAAAGAGGGCCGTCCGGCCGGGCGATCGAAGTAACGGCGAACGGGCAGCCGCTCAAAGCGGCTTATCCGGATTCGCTCCGCACGCTGCTCGGCGGCTTGCCCAGCACCCGGTTTGATATTGAAGAAACGGGACGCTATACTATAGTGGGAGCAGGGGGGGCGACGCGAAGCCAGACCCCGGCCTCCCAGGCCGTCGTTGTCGCAGGCAGCGGCGGAACGGGAAAACAAACCGACGGGCAGCTTTTTATAATGAATGGGCAGGGCAAAGTGCGGATGACCACGCGGGACCCGCAGTTTATTTTTAAAGGCACCGGCTACGGCC
The DNA here is from genome assembly GCA_031180825.1 of Paenibacillus sp. Lineage (GTDB taxonomy): Bacteria > Bacillota > Bacilli > Paenibacillales > NBRC-103111 > Paenibacillus_G. The sequence continues at coordinate 218,931 of JAPSLM010000004.1, forward strand.
ACGGACTGGGGATGTCCCAGTGGGGGGCTAAAGGCTATGCCGAGCTTGGCTACGATTACCAAAAGATTTTGCTGACGTATTACACGGGCGTCTCGATTCAGAAAGCCGCTCCTTGAGACGCGGGAGAAACAAGCCGCTCGTTTACACGGGGCATAAATCGTTGATATAAATATGAAACCTACAGAAGGATGAAACGTATCATGCAAGTGGACTTGTTCGACTACCATTTACCCGAATCGCTCATTGCGCAGACGCCGCTTCCGGACCGGACGGCCTCGCGCCTGCTCACGCTGGATAAGCGGACGGGGGAAATCGGTCACCATCAGTTTGAACAATTGGAACGGTATCTCGAGGCGGGAGATGTGCTCGTGCTTAACGATACGCGGGTCATTCCGGCCAGACTGTTCGGAGTGAAGGCGGATACGGGGGCCAAAGCCGAAGTGCTGCTGCTCAAACAGCTCGAAGGAGACCGTTGGGAAGCGATCGTCCGCCCGGCGAAGCGTCTGAAGGCCGGAGCCGTGCTGCATTTCGGGGGCGGTGCTCGATCGGAAGCGGACGCCGGGGCGGAGCCGCCGCTGCTGGCCGCTACCGTCGAATCCGAAGGGGAAATGGGCAGCCGGATACTGCGCTTCAGCTACGAAGGCATTTTTAACGAGCTGCTTGACCGCTTGGGACATATGCCGCTTCCGCCGTATATTAAGGAGCAGCTGCCGGAGCGGGAGCGGTACCAGACGGTGTATGCGAAGCATGAGGGTTCGGCGGCGGCACCTACGGCCGGGCTTCATTTCACGCAACAATATTTGAATCGATTGGAACAAAAAGGGATACAATTAGCGTATGTTACGCTTCATGTCGGACTGGGGACGTTCCGTCCCGTCGGGGTAGATACCGTCGAACAGCATGAGATGCACGAAGAGTACTACGAAGTATCCGCGGAAACCGCAGAGCTGGTAAACGCCGCGAAACGAAAGGGCGGACGGGTGGTTGCGGTAGGAACGACTTCGGCCCGGACGCTGGAAACGGCAGCGGGGGAAGACGGCATGCTGCAAGCGGGAAGCGGTTGGACCGGTATTTTTATTTATCCGGGCTACCGGTTCCGCATCGTCGATGCGCTGCTGACCAATTTTCATCTGCCCAAATCGACGCTGCTTATGCTGATCAGCGCGCTCGCGGGGCGGGAAAACGTGCTTGCCGCTTACCGCGAGGCCGTCGAACGGAAGTACCGCTTTTTCAGCTTCGGCGACGCGATGTTCATTTATTAACAAGGAAAATTGACCGGAAGAGAAAGAAGTGATTGGATTGGCCGTTACCTATGAGCATATTAAAACCTGCAAGCAATCCGGGGCGAGACTGGGACGGGTGCATACGCCTCACGGCGTAATCGAAACCCCCGCTTTTATGCCTGTCGGCACCCAGGCTACCGTGAAGACGATGAGCCCCGAAGAGCTGAAGCAGATGGATGCGCATATCATTTTGAGCAATACGTATCATCTATTCCTGCGCCCCGGTCATGAGATTGTGAAGAAGGCGGGAGGATTGCACCGCTTCATGAACTGGAACCGTCCGATTTTGACGGACAGCGGGGGCTTTCAAGTGTTCAGCTTGAGCGAGATGCGCAAAATCAGCGAGGAAGGCGTACAGTTCCGCTCGCATTTGAACGGGGACAAGCTGTTCATTTCGCCGGAGAAATCGATCGAGATTCAAAATGCGCTCGGTTCGGATATCATGATGGCCTTCGACGAGTGCCCGCCTTACCCGGCGGAGCACAGCTACGCCAAGCATTCGCTCGAACGGACGACCCGCTGGGCGCAACGGTGCCTGAAAGCCCATGCCCGGCCGAACGATCAGGCGTTGTTCGCGATCGTCCAGGGTGGCATGTATGAGGATTTGCGCAAGCAGAGCGCCCTTGAGTTGACTTCCATGGATTTCCCGGGGTATGCTATTGGAGGACTCAGCGTAGGTGAGCCGAAGCATCTGATGTACGAGGTGCTCGACTATACCGTCCCTTATTTGCCTGCCCATAAGCCGCGCTACCTCATGGGCGTAGGATCGCCCGACGCTTTGGTGGAAGGATCGATCCGCGGCATTGATATGTTCGATTGCGTGCTGCCGACGCGGATTGCCCGCAACGGCACCGTAATGACGAGCGAAGGCCGGTTGGTTGTCCGCAATGCGAAGTTTGCCGAAGACTTCGGTCCGCTCGATCCGGAGTGCTCCTGCTATACGTGCCGTCACTATTCGCGGGCTTACATCCGCCATTTGATCAAGGCCGATGAAACGTTTGGCATCCGGCTGACAACGTACCATAATCTTCATTTCCTGCTGGAGCTGATGCGCGGGGTGCGTCAAGCGATCCGTGAAGACCGGCTGCTCGATTTCCGCGACGAATTTTTCGCGAAATACGGCATCGACGAGAACAGCAAAGGGTTCTAAAAGACCGGTGAATCTTGAGCGCAGCAGCTTCGGGTTCACCGGGCTTACCATTGGGTATACATAGAGAAAGTCTGTAGAAAGGGGGGAATCAGACAAATGTGGTTAGCGGCAAATGAAACGGCGGCGGCTCCGGGGATCGAGGGATATCTCGTGACTTACGGCCCGCTCGTCCTGATGTTCGTCGTTCTTTATTTCTTACTTATCCGCCCTCAGCAAAAACGTCAAAAAACTCGCAACATGATGCTGAGCAACTTGAAAAAAGGGGATAAGGTCATTACGATCGGGGGCCTGCACGGCACGATCCTGGAGCTTACGGACGATACGGTCGTCCTGCGGGTGAACGACGTCACGAAGCTAACCTTCGAGCGTTCGGCCGTGAATACGGTAACGTCTTCGGGGGCGGCTTCCGAAGCGAAATAGTTCATCCTTAACGCTTCCCTGCAAACGCAAACAAGCGAGGTCTCGTACCGTCCGGATTTCGGGGGGTGCAAGAGATCTCGCTTGTTTGTTTCCGCTTCATTTCTTCAAATTGATGCCGATCATCCCGCCCAGCGCCCCGGCCAGCAAAGCTACCGCAGCAAGTCCGAGCATCTCCTTGGAAAAGCCGGCGTCATAAGCCAGAAATCCGATAATCCATACGACTACGGTATAAATTGCCCCCAGCATTCCCCCGTGGTACCAGCCTTTGCTGCCGCTGCGCCTGCCTGATACTACGCCCCCTGCCAGCATGGCGATTCCGTGAATAAACAGCGTTGCGCCCAACCACGATTTTTCCGGAATATTCGTACCCAGCATGACAAGCGAAGCGAGAAACGTCCCGGCCAGCATGAACGCTACGGCATACACCAATCCGGCAAACAAGGGCGAATTTTTCATCATCCCTTTTGACCTCCTGTTCCAAGCCATTCTATTTTTCATTGTATGGGCATGTACATCGAAATAGTACCGCTTCTTCGGCGGCGGAATCATCCGATTTCTTACCAGCAATTCACCCGCATGACAATCGTTCCCCGAGGCTACAATAGGCATTGAATTGCAAATGGGGAGGCCGAGTCCATGGATCTATTGCCGCTTTTTTTTCGCACCATCCTGATCTATGTGATCGTATTTTTTACCCTGCGCATTATGGGAAAAAGGGAGATTGGCAAGCTGTCGGTCTTCGACCTCGTCATTTCCATCATGATCGCGGAAATTGCCGTGTTCGTGCTGGAGGATATGAAGAAGCCTTTAATCGAGGGGATCCTTCCCATGGCCACCCTCGTCGTGGTTCAGTTAACTATTGCTTTTGTTTCGTTAAAAAACGAAAAGCTGCGCCGCTTGTTTGAAGGCAAGCCTTCCCCTATTATTCAGAACGGCAAGCTGAATCGGGAGGAAATGAAACGACAGCTTTACAACTTGGATGATTTGCTGCTGCAATTAAGAGAAAATAAAGTGACAAACCTTGCGGATGTCGAATTTGCCCTTCTGGAATCGTCAGGCAAGCTGACCGTGGTGGAGAAACAGCAAGAGGGAGAACCGTCCGCCGATACGCCGGCTTCGTTTCGGTACGAAGGACTTCCATTGCCGCTGATCATGGACGGTAAAGTTCAGGATGAAAATTTGACCAAGCTTGGCCAAACCCGTTTTTGGCTCAAGAGCCAGCTTCAGAGCAAGGGAGTCAAAGATTTCAAGGACGTATTTTTTTGTTCGGTCGATCATCGGGGTCGGTGGTTCATCAATAAAAAAAGATGACCGGGCCCATTATTTCACAAAGCGTTTGCCAAGCCATAAAATTCGGAAAACATCGTCGCGGTCAATAAGTTTAAGCAGGATCGCGATCAGCAGATAAATAATGACCCCCGTCAGGCAGGAGATGGCAAAACGGGTAAAGCCGCTGGCAATCCACGGCGTATACATCACGACATGGCTGGCGAAGCCGGCGGCTGCCATACTTATCCCGACTTTCAGGAAATCCGCGGTCTGCATGCGAAACTGAAGCAGACGCACAACGCTGTTCCAATGGAGCAAGGTGACGAGCATAATATTCACGCTGATGGCGACAACCGCACCCAAGATGCCGAATTCCGGACGGCTGGCCAAAAAATAAATCAGAGTAAGTTTCACGATGGACCCGATGAGCGTATTGATCAGCGCGCTTCCGGGTCTTTCGAGCGCCTGAAGGGTCGATTGCAGCGGTGCCTGAAAATAAATGAAAAGCGCCGCGGGCGCCATCATCCGAAGCATGGCCCCGACCCCGGGTTGTCCGTACATATATTGACAAATCGGCTCCGCCAGCACATACATCAGCACGGCAAAGGGGGCGCCCGTTACCAAAGCAAGCTTTAGCGATTGGTGCAGCCGCATATGGATGGTTTTGATATCGTTCTTGGCCGCCGCCTCGGACAAGGAAGGGATAAGCGAAACCGCGAGGGAAAAAGTAAGTGCGCTCGGAAGCATCAGCACCGGTATAATCATTCCTTGCAATGCTCCGTACTGCGCCGTCGCCACGCCGGTTGCTACGCCTGCCAATGCAAGGCTTTGAATAATGAGAATCGATTCCAGAAAGTACGAGCCGGAGCCGACCAGCTTGCTTCCGGTGACGGGGACGGCTAACTGAAGAAGGCTTTTCAGGCTCGCGAAGCGGGTCAGCGACCGTTGGGAACCGATTTTCCCCCGGGAGGCCGTGAGCCGCTGCAACCGGCTATGCCGGTAAAGCAGCACCAGAACGAGCAGCGCGCACAACTCGCCGACCATGACGCCGATCATCGCTCCCGCGGCGGCAAATTCGATCCCGTAAGGCAGCAGCATAAATGCAAAAGCGAGAACCGTGATGATGCGGACGAGCGTCTCGACCACTTGGGACAGCGCTGTCGGAATCATGTCCTGCCGGCCTTGAAAATACCCGCGGAACACGGCCGATATGCCGACGAGCGGGATGATCGGCGTCATACACAGGAACGTGTAATATACGCGGGGATCCGTAAACAGGTGGTCGGTAATCCACCGGGCGCCGAGGACGATGACGGCCGTGAAGACCAAGCTGACTGCGGTCGCCAGGGCAAGCGCTACCCGGAAGATCGTACGGACCCGGGACGCGTCGCCTTCGGCTTCGGCTGCAGCGATCAACTTGGCTACCGCCACCGGGATGCCTCCGGTGACGATCGTAAGAATAACGATGAGAAACGGCCATCCCATTTGATAAAGGCCAATACCCTCCGGACCGATGACCCGCGGAAGCGTAATCCGGGGAATGAAGCCGAGAATGCGGTTGACAATGCCTGCTGCAAGGAGGATGAGCGTTCCTTGGATAAACGATTGTTTTGTCAAGGGGACCGACCTTCTTTCTTCCCGGATGGGCTTGTATTCCCGTGCGTTACTAATGGATATGCACAACCTGTCCAAGAGCATGCAACAATTTTTAGAGTGCGCTGCAGCTGCAAGCGGCAGGAAAACGGTCGGGTACAGCGAATAGGTACAATAACGAGGCTGCGCACGCGGGAGGGTTGCGAGATGGAAAACGACAGTTGGAAACAGGTTCGCAGCGACGGCAAAGGTCCGGATTCCACGGAAGCGGGATCAGAGCATGATGCCGCCTTCGCTCCGGAAACGGGGCCGGGAGCCGGGGAGGAGAGAACGGACGACTCCGAGTCTCGGGATCCGCAGGAAGACGGGGCGCAGGAACCTGCGGCGGAGAAGCCGCTTGAGGAGCCGGTTCCTTATATGGAGCTTTTTTACTCGGAAGGGGAGACGATCGATTGCCCGGCGGACCCGGCGGCGGAAGAGGCGGTTTCAGCCTCGGCTGACGAACAGGACGAGCAGTGCGAGCCCGAAGCGGGAGATCTTCCGGAGCTTTGGATGAAGCATATGGCTTCGGAACCGGACCCTGAACCCGAAGAAGAGCCTATGGATGACGAGCAGCTCAGCCGGGTGATCGAAGATATTTGCCGAAGCAAAGCCGAGGAGTTCCGCATGATCGGCTACGAACAGGTGACGGGAGAGGAAATATGGGAATGCGTCAGCGACAAATATCGTAAGACCGGCGTTCCTCCGCTGCACCGGATCGTCAACGATATTTTATCCTTGAAGGCGACGCAGTTCATGAACTGGATGACCATGAGCATATATAAGGATGCCCATCGCTAGCGAGCGGGCTTCTTTTTTGCGTGCGTCTTTACAAGAAGGAAAAAAGAGGCAAATTGACTCGTTTTTCGCACGTAGGTATAATAGGAATATTGATTATGGAAGGAGACTTTTATGGACATCAAAAGAATCGTCGCTTTTTTCGCTATCGTACTGATCGTCTTTGCCGCGATCGGAGTGACGAGTCCGCAGCTTGTCAAACAAGTGAAGCTGGGGCTTGATTTGAAAGGCGGCTTTGAGATTCTGTACGTTGCGGAGCCGATTGAGCCCGGGAAGCCGGTTACCCCCGAATCGCTCAAGCAAACCGCTATCAGTCTGGAGAAACGGGCCGATAGTCTCGGAATTGCAGAGCCGGAAGTAACAACCGAGGGAAGCGACCGGATTCGCGTGAAACTGGCCGGGGTGTCGAACGAAGAGGAAGTCAGAAAGATCATCAAAGAGCCTGCGCAGCTCACGTTCCGCGGGCCGGACGGCACGAAGGAATTGCTTGGGAGCGACTTCGTAGAGGGCGCTGCCAAAGTCGGTTTCGACGAAACGAACCGTCCTCTCATTTCGATCGAAGTCAAGGATAAAGAGAAATTCCGCAAGGTTACGGAGAAGCTGCTCGGTCAACCGCTCGCCATTTATTTGGACGAGACTCTGCTGTCTGCACCAGAGGTAAGATCGGTACTGACCGACGGCAAAGCAACGATCACAGGCAATTATACGTTTGACGAAGCCAATAAACTGAAAGACACGATCAACCTTGGCGCGCTTCCGCTGAAGCTTACCGAGAAATATACGCAGAGCGTGGGCGCTACGCTTGGCCAATTGTCCTTGCAGGAAACGGTGAAAGCCGGCCTTGTCGGTTCCGTGCTGATCCTGCTTTTCATGCTGATCTTTTACCGGATACCGGGCCTCGTGGCCTCGATAGCGATCATCACCTACTCCTGGCTGCTTCTTCTCGTCTTTGACTTGATCAATGCAACGCTGACGCTGCCGGGGATTGCCGCTTTTATTCTCGGGATCGGGATGGCGGTCGACGCGAACATCATTACCGCCGAACGGATCAAAGAGGAAATTCGCAGCGGCAAAAGTATTCTTTCCTCCATGAAGGCGGGCTCGAAGCATTCGTTCCGAACGATTATGGATGCCAATATTACCAATATTATTGCCGGCGCTGTACTATTCTACATCGGTAACGGAGCCATCCGCGGATTTGCGCTCACGACGATGCTCAGCATCGTGCTTAGTGTGATCACGAACGTCTTCTTTGCGCGGTTTTTGACCTTGCTGCTCATCCGAAGCAATTTGTTCAAGAAGCCGGTCTATTTTGGCGTAAAGGAGTCGGAAATCCGTGAACTCTAAAACTAAAATCCTTTTTGATTTTGTCAAACACCGCAAAACGTTCTATATCATTTCGCTTCTTATCTGTATCGTCGGCGCCATCGTGTTGGCGGTCAGCGGTCTGAACTACGGGGTTGAATTCCGGGCGGGTACGTCGTTGGACATCTCGGCCGGACAAGCGATGGATAAGGCCAAAGCCGAAGAACTGCTCAAAAGCGTCGGCGTCGAAGCCGGTGTGATGACCCTCGGCGGGGACAACAACAATCGTCTGTCCATGCGTTTTACCGACATCTTGCCCGAAGCAACCTTGAAGCAGATCCAGGAAAAATTTAAGGCAACCTATGGCGACGGCGTATCGCAGGAAGTAAATACCGTTACGCCGGATATGGCGCTGGAGCTTCGCAATAAAGCGCTCATCGCGATCGGGGTAGCCAGCTTGGCCATTTGTCTTTATGTCACGATTCGCTTCGAGTGGCGTTTCGCGATTGCTTCGATTATTGCGATTTTGCACGACGCCTTTTTGGTTATCAGCGTGTTTGCGATCTTCCGGCTGGAAGTGAACCTGCCGTTTATGGCCGCCGTGCTTACGACGATCGGCTATTCGATTAACGATAAAATCGTCGTCTTTGACCGGGTTCGCGAAAATCTGCGCTTTGCCAAGCTGAAGACGCCGGACGATTTGGCGGGCTTATTGAACGACAGTATTTGGCAGACCATGACGAGAAATATCAATACGGTCCTTACGGTATTGATTGCCGCCGTTTGTTTGCTTGTGCTCGGCAGTCCTTCCATTCAGCTCTTCGCGCTTGCGAAGATCATCGGTCTGACCAGCGGCGCGTATTCTTCCATTTTTATTGCGGGTCCGCTCTGGCACGATCTGAAAAGCAAAGCGCTCGGCTCAAAAAAGAGCTCTGCAGCGAAAGCGTAAGAACCGCTTTTACCGAAGCCATGGTTCATCTGCGGCCGGCCGCGTGAAACGGCAAGTTTCCGCGGCCTTTCTATCAATCTCATGGAGGAGTGGCCCATGACGGAGGAACGTTACAAGCAAGCGGCAGCGGGCGCATGGATCGGCATAGCAGGAAATCTTGCCCTTGCCCTTCTGAAAGGCGTAACCGGGTATATGGCCAACAGTAAAGCGTTAATGGCCGATGCGTTCCATTCGGCGTCGGATGTCGTAGGATCGGTTGCGGTGCTGGTCGGGCTTCGCGCGGCCAAGCGGCCCCCTGACGAAGATCATCCGTACGGACACGGCAAGGCGGAGCCGATCGCGGCCATTGTTTTATCGGTGCTGCTGCTTGTGGTCGGCTTGGAAATCGGCATTTCTGCGGCGAAATCGATCTATGGCGGCGTGCACGAACCGCCGGAAGGCTTCGCGCTTACGGTGCTCATCTTGTCCATCATTGTTAAAGAAGCGATGTTTCAATACAAGTTCCGGCTTGGGAAGAAGCTGGCCAGTCAAGCCTTGATCGCCAACGCTTGGGAGCACCGCTCCGACGTTTATTCCTCGGTTGCCGCTTTTATCGGGGTCGGGGGCGCGATGCTCGGTTCCTATTTCGGAAATGCTTACCTGTATTATTTGGACCCGATCGCGGGTTTGGTCGTCGCGCTCATGGTGCTTCGAATGGGGTACCGTTTATTGATGGATTCGGTTCACAGCACGATGGACCATGTGCTGCATCAAGAGGATGCGGCGGATTTGCTGGAAACGGTGCAGCGCATTAAAGGCGTCATCGCCGTCGATCAGTTGCGGGCGCGGGAACACGGACATTATGTCATTGTCGACGTGAAAATCAGCGTCAATCCGCGTATCTCGATTCAAGAAGGGCATGATATTGCCAAAATCGTCAAGCATACGCTCATGAAAAGGTTCCTGCATGTTTCCGACGTGTTCGTTCACGTCAATCCGTACGATGCGGGCTATCCGTACAAGAGTGCGGATTCGGAGCTTGACGATATGCCCACGGTGCTTCACTAAGAGGAATAGGGGGAACGGCCGTCATGCTTCAGGCGAAGGCAAGATGGAATATCGGCGCGGCAGACGGCAAAGCGGCTGAAAGGTTGGCGGAGGAGCTTGATCTGCCGCCGATCATTTCAAGACTGCTCGTTGTCCGGGGAATAACGGATTCCACGCAAGCCGCCCATTTTTTATACGGAGGAACGGATCAGACGTACGATCCGTTCCTTTTAGATGGTATGGACCAAGCGGTGGAACGAATTCGGAAGGCGATCGACACCGGAGAGCATATTCGCATCTACGGCGATTATGATGCGGACGGTGTCAGCAGCACGGCGCTGATGGTTCACCTGCTGCGGCAGCTCGGCTGCACGTTCGATTATTATATTCCGCATCGCGTTCATGAAGGCTACGGTCTCAACAACGCTGCGCTTGATGCGGCGAAGGAGCAGGGCGTCGGGTTGATCGTAACGGTCGATACCGGCATTAGCGCCGTGAAGGAAATCGCGCATGCGAACGCGTTGGGGATCGATGTTATCGTCACGGATCACCACGAACCGCCGGAGGTGCTTCCGGAAGCTTACGCATTGATCAACCCGAAAAAGCCGGGTTGTCCTTACCCTTACAAGCAGCTTGCCGGGGTAGGCGTCGCGCTTAAGCTTGCACAAGCGCTTCTCGGCCGCTGGCCCGAGGAGCTGCTGGAGTTTGCCGCCATCGGCACGGTAGCCGATTTAATGCTGTTGACGGACGAAAACCGGATTATCGTGAAGCAAGGATTAGAACGGATGCGTTCCACAGCGAATTATGGGATTAGAGCGCTTCTGGAAATATCAGGAACAAAGGTTCGGGAAGTGACTTCCACGCATATCGGATTTGCGCTGGCCCCCCGCATCAATGCAAGCGGACGTCTGCTCAGCGCGGATACGGCGGTTCGGCTGCTGACGACGACGAGCGAGCAGGAAGCGGAGCAGCTGGCATTCGAGCTGGATCAGTTGAACAAGGAACGGCAGCGCATTGTCGACGAAATGGCAAAACAGGCCGTCGACATGGTCGAAAAGCGCAAAGCGAACGGCGGATTGCCGGATGCCATCGTACTGGCTCATGAAGAGTGGAACGTCGGTGTGATCGGTATCGTGGCTTCCAAGATGGTCGACCGCTTTTACCGGCCGACCATTATTTTGGGCATTGATCCGGAAACCGGTATGGCCAAAGGCTCGGCGCGTTCGATTGCCGGCTTCGATATGTACCGTGCCTTAACGCATTGCTCCGATTTAATGGATCATTACGGCGGTCATCCGATGGCGGCGGGCATGACGCTGGCCAGGGAGCATTTGCCGGAACTTGCCCTTCGGTTGGAACGGCTGGCGAAAGAATGGCTGACGCCGGACGATTACATACCGCAGCTGGATGCGGATTTGGTCTGCGATTTCAGTGACGTAACTCTGGAAAGCATCGGGCAGCTGGAGCGGCTCGGACCGTTCGGGATGGGGAATCCGTCCCCGCGTTTCGTGTTCGGCGGCCTTGCTTTGAATGACATGCGTACGATGGGCAAGGAGCAGCAGCATTTGAAGCTCTCTCTCCGTTCTGCGGAGGATGAGACGGCTGCCGCTATGGACGGGGTCGGATTCGGCAAAGCTTCTTTGGCGGAATGGATATCGCCTTCGGCACAGCTTGAAGTGCTCGGGGAGCTGTCCATCAACGAATGGAACGGAGTACGCCGTCCGCAAATTATGATCCAGGACGTACGCGTACCGGAAATCCAGCTGTTCGACTGGCGGGGGACGCAGAGGCCGGAGAAAAAACTGGGAGAGCTGTGCGAGCGGCTAGAGCGGCACCCGATGGCGCAAACTGACGCTTTGCCTGCCGTAATCGTATTTGGAGAGGCGGTTCCGGTTCCGCTTCAAGCTTCTTCCTCCAAGTATACGCTGTGGTGTGCCGACGTTCACGGCCGGTTTCGGCCGGCGAACGCGCAGGCAAAACTTACGGTATTATCGGCGGCTTCGGATGTGTTCATTTATACCCTGCCTCAGAGAATGGAGCAGCTTCACGCACTGTCGGTTGAGGCGGCCTCTGCGCAGCGGTATTACGCCGCATTCGGAGGCACCGAGGAGGACAAGCAAGGCAGTATAATGCCGGGCCGTGAAATGTTTAAAGCCGTATATGGCGCCGTCATGGCATTGCGGCCTGAAGCCGCAAACCGGTCTGCAGGCGGCCAGGTGGTTCAGGCGATCGCAAAACGGTGCGCGATTTCGCCGCATCTCGTCCGTTTTATACTGGATGTATTTACCGAGCTTGGCTTGATCGAGCCTGAAGGAGAGGGATACAGAATTGTGCCTTCCTCCGAAAAAAAAGATTTATCCGCATCGCTGCTTTACCGCAGCCGTTTGAAACGGCCGGACATAGAACAGGAGCTTCTGTACTGCTCTGCGAAGGAGCTTCGTTCGAAGCTTCTGAAAGCGCCAGGACCAAACCATTCCATAATGGAGGAAATTGTATGAACTTCAAAGATTATATCCGCGTTATCGAAGACTTCCCGCAGCAGGGAATCAGCTTTAAGGACATCACGACATTGCTGAGAGACGGCCAAGCCTACAAAGCCGTTATCGAAGAGCTTGCCCGCCGCTTCAAGGATAAGGAGATCGATTGCATCGCCGGGCCGGAAGCGCGCGGTTTCGTAATCGGCGCTCCGCTCGCGATCGCATTGGGAGTCGGCTTCGTGCCGATCCGCAAAAGCGGAAAGCTGCCGGGAGCAACGATTGAAGCGGATTACGCTCTGGAGTATGGCAAAGACAAGCTTGCGATGCATAACGATGCGATTGCGCCGGGACAAAAAGTGCTGATTGCCGACGATTTGCTGGCCACAGGGGGCACGATTGCGACCTCGATCAACCTGGTGAAGCAGTTGGGCGGGGAAGTGGTCGGGGCGGCGTTCCTGATCGAGCTTTTGGAGCTTAACGGACGGGAGAAGCTGGACGGGGTCGAAGTATTTTCGCTCCTGCAGTATTAATATTCAAATGGATGCAAAAAGGCGTTTCTGGAGGAAAAAACCTCGGAAACGTCTTTTTTCTATCCTTTTTTATCAGGATGAGCTAAACGTTGATAGATTTTCGTGGACAAGACAATCGCGCGTTTTATAAGAACGAAGCGATTGTCCATGTCAAGGAAAACGTCTTCGCAATATATTAAAGCATAACCAAGAGAGGAGGTAGATTTCTATGTTTGATTACGAACATGATTACCAAAAAAGCGGTGGCCACAAGAAAAAGGTCAGCGAAAAAACGAAGAGCGAGCACAAAAGCGAAAACAGCAAAAAGGATCACAAAAGCAAATGGGAATACTTCGCCAAATGGGTGTACAGCAGCAAGCGAGATCACAAGAGCAGCGAAAGCGAAAAGCAGCGCAAAAAAGCATTCGATCACAAAAGTTCCAGCTCGTTTAAAAAATATGACAAAGAAAAAAGCCATAAAAGTCACGACAAACACAAAAGCTACGACAAGCACAAAAGTTACGACAAGCATAAAAGTTACGACAAGCATAAAAGCTATAACAAAAGCTACGGAGACAAGAAAAAAGGCTATTAACAACGCGCTCCGCAGTTAAAACAACCGCCTCCTTCCGCGTTTTATCCGAGCATGGCATACGCCGTGTCTGCGGCGGATGCCGCGCATAAGATAAAGTAGCACAAAAAGCCTACCCTTACGGATAGGCTTTTTGCATTGGCATAGAAAGGCGGAAGGTTGATGTCTGCAGAACTGCCTGTGAGAAACCTGGTTATTGGGAATCAACAGCTGAAGCAACTAAAAAAAGATGTCTGGAGCAACCGCTTCGTCAAAGGAAATTATATGAACGCGGGAAAATTAACCGAAATCCGCATCCGCTACCGAGGCAGACATACGCGCGATTACCCGAAGCGGTCCTACGAGGTGGTGCGCGGAGGTAAAACATATCATTATAATGCGGAATACGACGATCCCTCCTTGATCCGCAATGCCTTGTCCTTCCGGTTTTTCGAATGGATCGGGGTGCCTTGTCCGAAAGCGAAGCACTGCTTGCTGCAGCTTAACGGTCAAAATCTGGGCGTTTATTTGGAAATCGAAGGGGTCGACCGGTTTTTTTTCCGAAAGCGGGGGATACCGGTTCAATCGATGTTTTACGCCGAGGACGACGACGCCAATTTCAGCTTGCTGGCAGGCGAATCGCGCAAAAAGAAGGCCTCTTTGTTTTCGGGGTACAAGCAAATGATCGGGACTGCCGAGGATCGGCGCAGGCTCGTCATGTTTATTCGAAAGCTCAATTCGCTGGGCTCCGGCAGGAGCAAGGCGCTGTTTGCGTATTTGCAGCTTCGTTTGGACATCGACAATTACCTTCGTTGGTTGGCCGGCGCCGTATTGACGGGCAATTACGACGGGTTCGATCAGAACTATGCTCTGTACCGTCACCGCAAATTGCAGAAATACCGGATGATTCCATGGGATTATGAAGGAACCTGGGGAAGGAACTGCTACGGGAAACCGTGCGGAAGCGATTTGGTGCGGGTTACGGGTTACAACCGATTGACCCGGCTGATCCTGCAAAATCCGCTTCTGCGGGAAAAATATAAGAGGCTGCTTGCCCGAATTTTGACCGACACCTTTACAAAAAGAAGAATTCTTCCGGTGGCGGCGGCCATGCAGCAGGCTATTCGCCCGCACCTGATGCGGGACACGGCCCGCAAGTGGTCCATTGCCGACTTTGACGGCGAGATTTATATGATCCGCGATTATATTGAAGAACGGCGTACGCTGGTGGCCGACGCGCTGCGCGATTTGTAACCGTCAACGTACGCGGAGCGTGCACAATTATCCGTTTTGCGCGTAATATGTCGGTTTGTCCCGCAAATTCTTGACGCAGCCCCCGGTTCAAGGGCATAATGGATTAAAATCGAATTAAGGGAATGGATGAACGGATGGGGATAGAGCAGCTTCTTGCGAAGGCATCCACATATTTGAAAGAAAATGACCTGAAACGAATCCGGGAAGCTTATGAATTTGCGGATCAGGCGCATTACGGCCAAGTGCGCAAATCCGGCGAGCCCTATATATTGCATCCGCTTGCCGTAGCAGACATTCTGGTTAATATGCAGATGGATACGACTTCCGTCATTGCTGCGCTGCTCCATGACGTGGTGGAGGATACGACCGTATCGCTCGAAACGGTGCATGAGAAATTCGGCGCTACCTGTGCGATGATCGTCGACGGCCTCACCAAACTCGAGAAAATCAAATTCAAGAGCAAGGAAGAGCACCAGAACGAAAACTACCGCAAAATGTTCGTTGCCATGGCACAGGACATTCGCGTGATTCTTATTAAATTGGCGGACCGTCTGCACAATATGCGCACGCTCAAGCACCAGTCGGAAGAAGCGCAGCGGCGCATCGCGGACGAGACGCTGGAGATCTTCTGTCCGATCGCACATCGTCTGGGGATATCGGCAATCAAATGGGAGATGGAAGACATCGCCCTGCGGTATTTGAATCCGCAACAGTATTACCGCATCGTGAACCTTATGCAGAAGAAGCGCGCCGAACGGGAGCAGTATTTAAGCGACGTCATAACGTCGGTAGGCGAGAAGCTGCAGGAGATGGGAATCGACGGCGACATCTCGGGAAGACCGAAGCATATTTACAGCATTTACAAGAAGATGACGGTAAAAAATAAGCAGTTCAATGAAATCTACGATTTGTTGGCGCTAAGAATTATCGTCGACAATATTAAAGACTGCTACGCCACGTTGGGGATCATCCACACGCTGTGGAAGCCGATGCCCGGCCGTTTCAAGGATTATATCGCCATGCCGAAACCGAACATGTATCAATCGCTGCATACAACGGTCATCGGTCCGAAAGGCGAGCCGCTGGAAGTTCAAATCCGGACGTTTGAGATGCACCGTACCTCGGAATACGGGGTGGCTGCGCATTGGGCATATAAAGAAGGCACGTCCGTCCCGTCAGGCAGCTACGAAGACAAGATGCATTTTATCCGCGAAATTCTTGAGCTCCAGAACGATACGCAGGATGCGCAGGAGTTCGTCGAGTCGCTTAAAATGGACTTTTTCTCCGATCTCGTGTTCGTATTTACGCCGAAAGGGGAAGTCATCGAGCTGCCTGCGGGCTCGGTCCCGCTCGATTTTGCTTACCGGATTCATACAGAGGTCGGCAACCGTACGATCGGCGCCAAAGTCAACGGACGCATCGTCCCGCTCGATCACAAGCTGAAAACGGGGGATATTATCGAGATTTTAACTTCCAAGCATTCGTATGGACCGAGTCAGGATTGGGTGAAAATCGCTCAATCCTCGCACGCCCGGACCAAGATTCGCCAGTGGTTCAAGAAAGAGCGCCGCGAAGAAAACGTGCTCAAGGGCCGCGAAATGATCGAGCGCGAGCTGAAGCGTCTCGGCTACGACGTTCCCGCGCTGACCAAAGACGACGAGATGCTGGAGGTCGCCCGGAAATTCAACTTTAACGAAATTGAGGACATGCTGTCGGCCGTCGGCTTCGGCGGCATCACCGCGGCCCAGATCGTAACCCGTCTGACCGAGAAGGTTCGGCGGGAAGCGGAGGAAGCCCAGCAGCAGGCGATGCAGCTGACGTCCGAGGTCAAGGAGATGAAAACGCCGGTATCGGATAAGGAGCGCAAAGGCCGTCCGACCGGAGGAGTCCGGGTCAAGGGAGTGGACAATCTGCTTGTGCGGTTTGCCCGCTGCTGCAATCCGGTGCCGGGCGATGCGATTATCGGGTACATTACGCGCGGGCGGGGGGTATCCGTTCACCGCTCGGACTGTACGAACATTCCTTCGCCGGAGTGCAGCGACGAAGGAAATCGCGTGATCGAGGTCGAGTGGGCGGATAACGTCGAGGCCAATTACAACGTCGAGATCGAAATTACGGGTCACGACCGGCGCGGGCTGCTGAACGAAGTGCTGCAGGTCGTATCGGAATGCAAAACGGTCATTTCCGCCGTTTCCGGCCGCTCGGACAAAAATAAGATGGTGGTCATCCATATGACGATCCTGATCCGCAATATCGATCATCTGCATTCGGTCGTCGAAAAAATCAAGCGGATCAAGGACGTTTATTCGGTCCAGCGCATTATGCAGGCTTAAAACGCCTGAAAAAACTTACTTATTTTTGAAACGGAGTCAGGACATTCATGAGAGTGGTATTGCAAAGAAGCAAAGCGGCACAGGTGACGGTGAGCGGTGAAACGGTAGGCCGGATCGACCATGGCTTGGTGCTGCTTGTCGGCATTGCGGACGGCGATACCGAAGAGGACGCCCGTTACCTTGCCGATAAAATAGCGGGCTTGCGCATATTTGAAGACGAACAAGGAAAAATGAACCGTTCGGTGCTGGAGACCGGAGGACAGGTGCTGTCCATCTCCCAATTCACCTTATACGGGGACTGCCGGAAGGGGAGGCGGCCCAATTTCATGGCGGCCGCCCGCCCAGAGCTGGCGGAGCCGCTTTATGAACGGTTTAACGGCATGCTGCGCGAAGCGGGGCTTCATGTGGAGACGGGAAGGTTCGGGGCGATGATGGACGTGTCGCTTGTCAACGACGGACCGGTCACGCTTATCGTCGAAAGCAGGCAAGGCTAAAGTCCGGAAAGGAACCTCAGGCGCATGTTCGAAAGGCTTCGGAATACGAATAAGCAAGGCTCGGGCAGGGGACAATAAGGAGTAAGCCGGCCGCGCACGATGTACATCTTGTATCGGCCGCCCGACATCCTAAGGAGCCTATCCTACTATGTACCGATCGCCGAAAGAACAAAGCTTACTGATGCCGGAACTGCAACCCGGTTCCGGGGGGCTGGCGGAGGCGGCGGCATTGCAATCGTCCGGCATGGACGATACGGAAATCCGTGCCGATTTCTCTTCTTCCAGCGAGCAAGTGAAGCGGACGGCGCGCAAATCGTTCCGCTGACCCAAAAGACGGGCCGTTTTCGTGGATTGAGCGAAAGCGGCCCGTTTGTTTTCATATGTCGGTCAAATATGCTAAACTATTGCTAGTTTTGTTCCAATTTGAAACTTCTTGCGCAGCAGTCCCGTCTTAAAAGAGACGAAGCATTTATTTCTGCATCCGGCGGACGGGCTTGCACAGACGAATAACGGAGGATGGAAGGCATTGAAAATCGAATTCGAGCGTGTCGGTTTCGGCGAGCAGGCGAATGAGCTGTTTCATATATGCAAGCTTTTTTTCGAAGAGGTCGAACCGGTCTACGAGAGAACGGACGATGCGCGTCTGCATGTTCGCGTCGACGTGGAAGCGGATGAATCGAAGCGAGCGATCAGGTCCAAGGTCCGACTGACCGACCGGGAAACGGGAGCCTCATACGAAGCCGAGCATGAGCGGGCGATGGATGCGCGGGACGCCGGGCATAAGCGCACCGTCAAGCGGTCGGTCGGCTACGGGCTGCTTCAAGTGCTTCGCGAGTATACCGGGCTGGAGCAGGCATGGGGGATTCTGACCGGCGTGCGTCCGACCAAACTGATGCATAACATGATGATGAAACAACCGATTGAAAGCTGCAAGCAGACGCTGCGCGACGAGTATCTCGTAACCGAACCGAAAGTGGAACTGCTCGCCGGAATAGCCGAACGTCAATTGAAAGTGATTCCCGATTTGTTCCATCTGGACAAGGAAGTAAGCATTTATATCGGAATTCCGTTTTGCCCGACCAAATGCGCTTATTGTACATTTCCGGCCTACGATATTCGGGGAAATAACGGGTCCGTCGAAGCGTTTCTGGATGGGCTGCATTATGAGATTCGCGAGATGGGCCGCTGGATGCGGGAAGCCGGGGTCGGCATTACGACGATTTACTGGGGAGGGGGAACGCCCACGAGCATTACGGCCGAGCAGATGGATGCGCTGTTCGTCACGATGCACGAATCGTTCCCGGCGATGGACCGTGTCCGCGAGCTGACCGTCGAGGCGGGCCGTCCGGATACGATTACCGAAGACAAGATCGAAGTGATGAAGCGCTGGAAGGTCGACCGGATCAGCATTAATCCGCAAAGCTTCACGCAGGCGACGCTGGATGCGATCGGACGGCACCATACGGTGACGGAAACGATCGAGAAGTTCAAGCTCGCGCGACAGCTTGGTCTGAACAACATCAACATGGATTTGATTATCGGGCTGCCGAACGAGGGAATGGCCGAGCTGCAGAGGACGCTCGATCAGACGGCCGAGCTGCTGCCGGAATCACTGACGGTCCATACGCTTTCCTTCAAGCGAGCTTCCAAAATGACAAAAAACAAAAGCGAATACGAAGTGGCGGAGCGGGACGAAATCGCCGAGATGATCCGCGCAGCCTCCGAGTGGACGGAGCGGCACGGGTACAAGCCGTATTACATGTACCGGCAGAAAAATATTTTGGGCAATCAGGAGAATGTCGGTTATTCGCTCGAAGGCTTCGAAAGTCTGTACAACATTCTGATGATGGAAGAGCGTCAGACGATTATCGGACTCGGCTGCGGCGCGGTAAGCAAAGTGCTTTATCCGAAAGTCGAGCATGAAGACGGCTACGAGCAGCGCATCGAACGGCTGCCGAATCCGAAGGAGCCCTCCTTCTACAACGAGGCTTATCAAGAATATGTCGGCAAAAAAATCAGGCTGCTGAACGATGCTTACGGCGTGTCTGCAGGCCGGCCGTCGTAAGGCGGCGCAACAAATCATGCTTCGTTTTTTACCAATGATCGGGCTTACATTATAACATGGCAGAGGTGTATTATGGCAGGGAAATCGAACTATTCCGGAGGCAGTGCAAAAGGCTACGTATTTGTAATCGCACTGATCGTTCTAATCGCGGCTGGCGCCGGAGCGTGGCATTATTGGAAAGCAGGGGGAACGAAGGCCGGAACGGACAGCGGTCATCGAAAGGCCGCCCAGAAGCTGGCGGAAGTGAAAACGGTAAGTACTCCAAAAGACAGCTACGACGTAATTGTAGCCGGTACCGACCCCGAGGGAGTGGCGGCGGCCGTTTCCGCGGCGCGCAACGGCCAGAAGACGCTGCTGGTAGACGGAAGAGACCGCGAAATCCTGGGCGGACTGATGACCCTCGGTTGGTTGAACAGCCTGGACATGAACTATGAGCCGGACAAAGGGGTGTTCCATAAGCGGGAAATGCTCAACAAGGGCATCTTTGCGGAGTGGTACGGCAAAATCGAAGGAGATTCGTTCGATGTCGTGACGGCGGCCAATGCCTTTAACGAGATGGTCGCTGCGGAGAACAATATCGACGTGCTGTTGAAAGTCAAATCGATGGAGCCGATCACTTCTCCATCGGGAACGGTTTCCAAAATTACGGGCATGAAACTCACTTTGGCTGACGGCAGCGTCAAAACCGTCCAGACCAAAGCGCTCATCGACGCAACGCAGGATGCGGACATTGCGGCAGCCGCAGAAGTTCCTTATACGACAGGGCGCG
Source organism: Paenibacillus sp. (assembly GCA_031180825.1). Taxonomy (GTDB): domain Bacteria; phylum Bacillota; class Bacilli; order Paenibacillales; family NBRC-103111; genus Paenibacillus_G. The sequence continues at coordinate 239,235 of JAPSLM010000004.1, forward strand.
AAGATCTCGGCGACAAGAAGGCGCGTATGGCCGTGACGCTCGTCTTCCGGTTGAAGAATGTTACGCCGGCCGTATGGGAGAAGGTCCGCAAGCGTCTGGATGGAGATAACGACGCCGGAACGGGCGCGAACGAAATGAGCGCTTGGGGTTATAAAGACATGAAGGATTATCCTGCGGTCAATAAAGATCGCGTGCGGATGCGGGGATTGAACATCGGACGTCAGAACAACGATACGATGCTGATCAACGCGCTGCAAATTTTCGGAATCGACGGAACCGATCCGAAATCGCGGGAAGAAGCATTTAAGCTTGGTAAAGACGAGCTTCCTAATATTGTAAAATACATGAAAGAAAAATATCCTGAATTTGCCGGTATCGCATTGGACGATACGGCGCCGGAACTGTATGTGCGCGAAACGCGCCACATTCAAGGCGAATACCGCCTCAGCATTATCGACGTGCTCGAAAACCGCGATCAATGGGACCGCATCGGTTTCGGCTCCTATCCGGTCGATATTCAGCGGATGTCACCTGCGGACACCGGCGCGGTCGTGACCGTGCCTCAGCAATACGCGGTGCCGTTCCGCAGCATTGTGCCGCTGAAAGTGGACGGGCTGCTGGTCGTCGGGCGCGCGGCAAGCTTCGATTCGCTGCCGCACGGAACCGCGCGCGTCATTCCGGTCGGCATGGCGGCTGCCGAAGCGGCCGGAGCGGCAGCGAAAATCGCGGCGGACTCCGGAATTACGTTCCGTCAGATGTCCGCCAACAAAGAGGCCATTACGAAGCTTCAGGATACGTTGAATAAGCAGGGGATGGTGCTGCAGCCGTTCAGCATCAAGCCGCAGCCGTTCATGGAGCATAAAGCGTACGAAGGATTGAAGGTAGCGGTCACGCTCGGCCTTGCGACGGGCGGATACGACAATAACTTTGCGCTGGACAGCAAGTCCAATCAGCAGCGGCTGGTCAACCTTCTCTTGGGAATGCGCAAATTCAAGCCCGAGGAGATGGCCGGGAACCCGGGAGAGGCGCTCGCCAAAGGCACCGATCCGAAGACGCTGGCGGTAACGCTGGATCAAGCGGCGCATATGATCGCCCTTTTGCTGAAAGTGGAAACGGCGCCCGAGCAAGCGCTGCAGACGCTGCAGAGCAAAGGATTGCTTAATGCTGCGACATTGGACGGCATTGCAAACAAACAGGAGCTGACCAACGGCGACACGTATATGCTGATGAAAGACGTATATAACGCGCTGAAGGCGGCAAAATAATCCGCATGAAATTTTGCAAGCAAGCATATGTTTTTTCTTGACTTTGGATACCTTCGCGGGTAGAATAAATTCTAATTCCATGTCATATCTTGTAGATCCGTTGATGGGACAAAGTAATTCGAACCTTGCATATCCAGAGAGGGAAGCCAAGGCTGCAAGCTTCCTTATGCGAATCGGACGAACAGACCTCCCGGAGGACGAACGGGGAACCCCGGCCAGACGAAGGCGTTCATAGCCGGTGCCGGATAGTAGTCGTTTGCGGCTGGCGGACGTTACCCGCTTGAAGAGTGTGATCGAGTTATTTTGCATAAAGCCGGGCCCGGCAGCGGCAAGCTCGTTCGAATCGTGGGTGGTACCGCGGGAGACTTTGGGTAAGTACAATCTCTCGTCCCTGAATTTGTTCAGGGGCGGGAGTTTTTTTATTTATTTGTGCTGAAATGCGACAGAAAGGAGTCTGGGCTTACATGAGCATTCAAAAACCGAAGGGCACGCAGGACCTGCTGCCCGGCGAAATCGAGAAATGGCAGTACATCGAGGCGAAGGCCCGGGAGCTGTGTCTGCGTTTCAATTTTCGCGAGATCCGTACGCCGATGTTCGAGCACACGGAGCTGTTCCAGCGCGGCGTAGGAGAGACGACGGACATCGTCGAGAAGGAAATGTACACCTTTCTCGACAAAGGGGACCGCAGCATTTCGCTTCGTCCCGAAGGGACGGCGGGGGTCGTACGCTCTTATGTGGAAAACAAGCTGTACGGCGAACCCGATGTCAGCAAGCTGTATTATATCGGTCCGATGTTCCGTTACGAGCAGCCGCAGGCCGGCCGTTACCGCCAGTTTCACCAGTTCGGCATCGAAGCGTTCGGTTCGGTGGACCCGAGTCTCGACGCGGAAGTTATTGCGCTGGGCTATACGTTCTATAAAGAGCTTGGACTAAAAGACGTCACGGTGGAAATCAACTCCGTCGGCAACCCGGCCGTGCGGGCCGCGTACCGCGAGAAAATACAGCAGTTTTTTGCTCCGGTGAAGGATAAGCTGTGCAAGGACTGTCAATCGCGGTACGACCGCAATCCGATGAGGCTTCTCGATTGCAAGGTCGATCAGAAATACGGCGAAGGCGCGCCGACCATCCTCGAATATCTGGATGAAGAATGCCGGACGCACTTCCAAGCGGTGCAGGATTATTTGACGGCGATGGAGATTCCGTTCCGCATTAATCCGTGGCTGGTCCGGGGGCTGGATTACTACACGCATACCGCGTTCGAGTACAAAGCGGCCGGTATCGGCGCGATCGATACGATCGGGGGCGGCGGGCGTTATAACGGCCTTGTCGGACAAATCGGCGGAACCGACCAGCCGGGCGTCGGCTTCGGGCTCGGAATGGAGCGGATTCTGCTTGTGCTGCAGGCGCAGGGCGTCGATATTCCGGCGGCAAAACCGTTGGATGTGTACTTGATCGGCCTGGGCGAAGCCGCAGAGCGCGAGTGTGTGAAGCTGCTGCAAAATCTTCGTTTGGCAGGCCTGTCGGCGGAAAAAGACTATCTGGGCCGCAAAATCAAAGCGAAAATGAAATCGGCCGACCGGTACAATGCGGCTTATGTCGCCATTCTTGGCGACGACGAGCTCCTGAAGGGCGAAATTACCTTGAAAACGATGGCTACCGGCGAACAGGAAACGCTGCCTCTCTCCGATTTCGTGCAGACGCTGCGCGAGCGGGCCGGGCAAGTTTAACGATAAATTATTTTGATCAAACTCTGGAGGTAACGAACACCATGACAACGATGTTAAAAACGCATCATTGCGGCACTTTGAGCAAAGCTAACGTGGGAGAGACGGTGACCCTGAACGGTTGGGTCCAGCGCCGCCGCGACTTGGGCGGGGTCTTGTTCATCGATCTGCGCGACCGGAGCGGGATCGTGCAAATCGTCTTCAACCCGGCTTTTTCCGGCGAAGCGCTTGCAGTAGCCGACCGGGCACGCAACGAATACGTGCTGGCGGTACGCGGGGAAGTTGTAGAACGGGATGCGGAGACCGTTAACCCGAACCTTCCGACCGGAGAGATCGAAGTTCGGATCACCGAGATCGAAATATTGAATGCCGCGAAAAATCCGCCGTTCTTCATCGAAGACGGGATCGAAATCGACGAATCGCTGCGTCTCAAGCACCGCTATCTCGACCTGCGCCGTCCGGAAATGCAGCGTACTTTGATGCTGCGCGCCAAAGCGGCCAAAGTATTCCGCGATTATTTGGACGAGAACGGCTTTGTCGAGGTGGAAACGCCGATTTTGATCAACAGCACGCCGGAAGGCGCGCGCGATTACTTGGTGCCGAGCCGCGTCCATCCGGGCGAATTTTTCGCGCTGCCGCAATCGCCGCAAATTTTTAAGCAGCTGCTGATGGTTAGCGGCATGGAGCGCTACTACCAAATCGCCCGCTGCTTCCGCGACGAAGATTTGCGGGCCGACCGTCAGCCGGAATTTACGCAGGTGGACATTGAAACGTCGTTCTTGTCCCAGGATCAGCTGCTCGATATGATGGAGAAGCTCGTCGTACGCTTGTTTAAAGAAACGGCCGGCGCCGATATCGAAACGCCGTTCCAGCGGATCAGCTATGCGGATGCGATGGGCAAATACGGCTCCGACAAGCCCGATCTCCGCTTCGGCCTGGAGCTTCAGGACGTTTCGGACATTGTCGCCGAATCGGGCGTCCAAGTCTTCGCGAGCGTTATTAAAAAGGGCGGTCAGGTGAAGGCGCTCAATGCCAAAGGCTGCGCCGCTTGGAGCCGCAAGGAAATCGACGATCTCGGCGTATTCGCCGCACGCTACGGGGCCAAAGGGCTTGCGTGGATGACGTACAAAGACGGCGAACTGAAAGGGCCGATCGTGAAGTTCTTCAACGAGCAGGAGCTGGAGCTGCTTAAGCAGCGTCTGGAAGCCGAGGAAGGCGACCTGCTGCTGTTCTCCGCCGATACGAAAAAGGTCGTTGCCGACGTGCTCGGAAACCTTCGTTTGAAAATCGGCCGTCAATTGGGGCTGATCGACGACAGCAAATTCAAATTCGCATGGGTGGTAGACTTCCCGCTGCTCAGCTATGACGAGGAAGCGAAGCGCTATGTAGCGGAGCATCATCCGTTCACCCGTCCTAAGGAAGAAGACATGCATTACTTCGATACCGATCCGGGACAAATCCGTGCGCAGGCCTACGATCTTGTGCTGAACGGCTACGAAGTCGGCGGCGGCTCCATGCGGATTTATCAGCGTGAAGTACAAGAGAAAATGTTTGCCACGCTTGGCCTTTCCAAGGAAGAAGCGCAGGAGAAATTCGGCTATCTGCTGGAAGCTTTCGAATACGGTACGCCGCCTCACGGGGGCATTGCGTTCGGGTTCGACCGGCTCGTGATGCTGATTACCGGCCGCACGAATCTGCGCGAAACGATTGCCTTCCCGAAGACGGCCAGCGCAACGGACCTGTTAACGGGAGCTCCGGGTCCCGTGGATGCCAAGCAGCTTGAGGACTTGTCCATTCGTTTGGCGCTCAAGCAGCCTTCCGCCAAAGCTTAAGACCCGAATAAAGAGGAGTGTGGACAGTAAGCCATGCTGCATCAATTTTCCCGTACGGAGCTGGCGATCGGCCCGGAAGGGCTTGAGGTTATGAAAAACAGTACGGTGGCGGTTCTCGGCATCGGCGGCGTCGGATCGATCGCCGCCGAAGCGTTGGCCCGCACCGGCGTCGGCCGGATCATCATGATTGACAAGGATGTCGTCGACATCACGAATGTGAACCGGCAAATTCATGCTTTGGTGACGACGGTCGGCCAGCCGAAGGCCGAGCTGATGAGAGACCGTATCCTGCAAATCAACCCGGAATGCGATGCCGTCGCCCTGCGCATGTTTTATACCGAAGAAACGTATGAGCAGTTGTTCCAATATCCGTTGGATTATGTTTTGGACGCTTCCGATACGATCAGCTACAAAATCCATCTGATCAAGCAATGCTTGCAGCGGAAAATCCCGCTTATTTCCAGTATGGGCGCAGCGAATAAGATGGATCCTACCCGGTTTCAGGTGGCCGATATTTCCAAGACGACCGTCGATCCGATGGCACGGGTAATCCGTCACAAGCTGCGGAAGGAAGGCATCAAGAAGGGCGTCAAAGTCGTTTTTTCGACGGAAGAGCCGATTAAGCCGCGGGTAGACGTCACGCAGCGGATCGTGCCGGAGAATGCGCCCGAGATTCGTAAAGCGCAGCAGCCGCCGGCCAGCAACGCGTTCGTTCCGCCTGTCGCCGGACTGATCATGGTCAGCGTCGCTGTCCGTGACCTGTTGGCCAAGGCCGGACAGAAGCAGCATAGTTAGCGGAACAATATTAAAGAAAGCATCCTTGCAGCGAAAATGCGATAAGGATGCTTTTTTTGTCTTTTTTGGGGCAAGATAGTAAAAGTAAACCAACGTTATTTCATCCTATTCCAATCGGAGTGCAGACCATGGATCGAAATCCAGATACGGGAAACTACAGGCGCTATTTGGCTTATTTCGGAACCCTGAACATCAATATGCTGCATTTGCGCAAGCCTTGGGTGGTCGCTTGGTGGTCGGCCGCGTTTCCGGGGTTCGGACATTTGCTTCTCGGCAGCCAAATCAAAGGGTTGATCCTCATTTTGTGGGAAGTTGGAATCAATATGCAGTCGGGGCTCAATAAGTCGATGGTTAGCTCTTTTACGGGCCGGGTCGACCTGTCGAAGCAGCTGCTGAATCCGCGTTGGGTGCTGCTGTATATTCCTGTCTATATTTATGCCATCTGGGACAGCTACCGCAAGTCGATTGAGCAGAATAAGGAATGGATGCTGGCCGAATGGGAACGTGCACCGATTGTCTCCTTTAAAATGCGCGGAATGTCCATGAATCATTTGGACAAAAGCTCGCCCTCGCTCGCTATGGCTTGGTCTATGCTGATGCCGGGGCTTGGGCAGCTGTATCTTCACCGCATTCCTATAGGTTTTTTTTTGTTGGCCGGGTGGATTTCCTTTATGTATTTGTCGGGTGTTGCGGAAATCGTACTGCTTATGCTGGAAGAAAATAACATTGGGGTATGGCACTCGATAAACCCGCAGTGGGCCTTGTATATGCCTTCTTTTTATTGCTTTTCGGCTTATGAGGCCTATGTGTATTCGGTCGAATACAACAAATTGTTCGACAAAGCCCAGAGGCAGTGGCTGGAGCGTAATTATGGAAAGCTGCGCCCCGGCCTTTGCCGGGCGGCGGGACGGTAGAAGATGTATATCGTAGCGACTTTTCATCATTCGTCGGAGCTGGAGCTGGCAATCTGCGAATTGGAGCAGCAGGGCATCCTTGCCGAAGCGATTGCTGCGGTTCCGCTGAGGGAAAACGGCCCCCAAGCGTTAAGGGTCTTCGATACGATTCGCCGTTCAGACGGGATCAGCATGCTGGACGGTCCTGCCGTAGTTGGGACGATCGGTTCCGTATTGGGAGCGTCGCTGGGCTTTGGCTGGGCGATGGGACCGATTATCAGCGGACTGCTCGGGCTTGTGTCAGGCGCCGCCCTTGGCTTTATATTGGACTGGCTGATTAACTTCAACAAGCGAAAAAAACGCAAGCGGAGAGAGCTTGGCGCGGACGTCGTCGTGATTGTGGAATGCCGCCCCGAACAAGCATCGGATGTCCAGAACATTATGGAGCGCTGGTTTGCCTTGGGAATTGGCCGGCTTAGCTCGGGTTGAGCCCCAAACCTTTGTAAATCGCGCAAAGTGCTTTTATAATAAAAAGCATGGGCCTACGTTCACGCACCTAAGCAGCGTCCGGAGCCTGTGCTTTTTTTGCGAATATTCAGGATTGGCGGTCAGAGGAAACGATGGACTTATTCGATTTTAACCGAACGAACGAATACAAGCCGCTGGCGGAAAGAATGCGTCCGCAAAATCTGGAGCAATTTTTCGGGCAGAAGCATTTGCTTGGCGAAGGCAAGGTGCTGCGTCGGCTCATCGAAACGGACAAGATCGGCTCCATGATTTTGCAGGGCCCGCCTTCCAGCGGTAAAACGACGCTCGCCACGATTATCAGCGGAATGACAAGTTCGCATTTCGAGAAATTGAACGGCGTTTCGCTTTCGGTTTCGGATCTGCGGGAAGTCGCCCGAAAAGCGAAAGATAATCTAAAGCTCTACAATCAGCGGACAATATTGTTCTTGGATGAAATCCACGCACTCAAAAGCAATGTGCAGGAGTCGCTGCTGCCAATTGTCGAAGACGGAACCATTATCCTGATCGGCGCGACGACGGAAAGCATCGCCCATGATATCATACCGCCTCTTGTCAGCCGCTGCCGCGTATATCGTCTTGAAGCGCTGCAAAAAGACGATCTGGAGCAAATTTTGCGGCAGGCATTGGCGGACCCGGAAAGAGGGCTGGGCGGGGAGTACCAGATTACGCAGGAAGCGATGGACTATTTGTGCGACGTCTGCAACGGCGATGTGCGAAACGCGTTGATCGCCTTGGAAACGGCTGCTTATTCGCTTCACGGTTCACAAACGATCGAACTGCAGACGATTCAGGAATCGTTCGAGTCCCGGATCAATGCGATTACCCATACCGATTTTTACGACATGACTTCCGCCTTCTGCAAGTCGCTCCGCGGCGGACAGACGGACGCGGCCATCTATTGGCTGGCGCGTATGCTGTATTCGGGGGTGGATCCGCTTTACATCTGCCGCAGAATCGTCGTTCATGCGACGGAAGATGTGGGGATGGCTAATCCGACCGCTCTGCAAATCGCATTGGCGGCCAAAGATGCCGTTGAATTTGTCGGCATGCCGGAAGCGCGGATGGCGATCGCCGAAGCCGTCGTGTTCATTTGCGAGAGCCCGAAAAGCAATGCCGTCTATAAAGCGATCAATGGAGCGCTTGAATACGTCAAGCAGACGAAAGCTTACGAGGTTCCCGCAGATGTCCGCGACGGTACGAGAACTTATTCGAATCCTATCGATCATCCGAATGCACGGAACGAATACCTTCCTCCGGAAGTGAAGGGTAAGCGATTTTATCAGCCGCAAAATAGCGGAGTGGAAGCAAAGATTTTCGCAAAATATAACAAGCCTGCGGCAGAGTAAAGCCGCAGGGTATACCGGCAGAGTCCGCGGCGGAACATTTCCGGGGAAATAAGTTCGCTTACGCTCGCTGCAGCGAAGCTTCACCGGCTCTCCCTGTGGCCGGCTCGGATATTTCGACGGTGAGGCGTCCGAAGAATAAGGCGCTCAGACGAATTAATTTATTGGTTACGGGCAGAAGCAGCAGGCCGATTCCCGCATAAATAAGCGAGATTTGAAGCGAGCTGAAATCCGTCGGAAGCAAATGGGCGAATAGTTCTCTCTTGAAAATATCAATGCCGATCGCTTGCAGCAAAATCGTATAGACAAGCGGGGACGCCAAGAGCCCCAAATTAACGGCAACGGCCGTAACGGCAAGCGTAAACGAGATGATGCCTAGAGGCAGCTTGACGATTTGAAACAATAGCGCTACATAAGTAGCCGGGTCGGAAAGCTCCGTGCTTAACTGGGCGAAGAGCCCTCCTCTGCCATGCCGCCCGAGATCGAAATCATCCGCTCGGACGGAAGCCGTGACGGTCGAAGGGGATTGGAGCAGCCGGTTGGCCAATCTTGCATCCAAGACGGTCATATGCTTGGCAAACCGCGCTGTCAAGATCATCAGCGGAAAGCCGACGAACAGCGGCATAAGCCCGATGGATAAGGCGACACCGATGATCGTCAGTGCGAATCCGATGATACCTGCGGGCAGAAGATACAGCAAATAGTAAAAGGCTCCGATAAATCCCGGTTTTTGCATATTCAATGTTCCACATCCTCATATCGATTTGAACTCTTTGACGTTCGTGCTTCGCTTACCCCTTCATTTTTTCAATGATTAGATTCTCTTCCCGTGCCAAGACGCGGTTAAGCCCTCTTGCTTTCTCGTTCTAGTCTCCGGACTTTGCGTATAGTGTAGTAATGAATCCGCAAATGCATCCGGACCTAAAGCAGCGGATAGCATGCATACATCCGGGGGAGGTGCGCCTGTTCGCCTTACGGGCGGGTAGGCGGGACGTTGATAAACGATCCGGTATCGCTTATTTGGGGGATCATCCTTGTGCTGTTTTTGGTGGCGTTGAACGCGTTTTTTGTCACGGCCGAATGTGCAATGGCGAAAGTGGCGCACAGCCGTTTGGACTCCCGCGTGCGCCCGGAATCCCGACAATCTGGCTCTGCCCGATTCTTGATGCAAAATGCCGATGCCCATTTATCGGCCTGCCGGCTCGGCATCGCGTTCACGTCACTTGGACTTGGCTGGGTCGGAGGAACGATTGTCCAAGCCATGGTCGAAGCGGCGCTCAGCCCTTTGCGTTTGCCGGAGCCGGCCATCGGGACGGCTGCCTTTTTGATTGCGTTTACGTTGGTAGCAGGGCTTCACGCGACGCTTGGCGAGCAGGTTCCCAAAGTCTGTGCCATTTGCACATCGGAGCGGGTGATAGGGATGTCGTCCGTACCGCTTGGCTTTTTTTGCAGAGCGATGCGTCCGATGCTCCGGTGTTCGAACGGCATCACGGGCTGGCTGCTGCGTTTGACGGGCACCGCTTCCTCTGTGGAGTACCGGCCCGCCCACACGGAAGAGGAAATCCGGGGCTTGATGAAAGAAAGCAACCGCAGCGGACTCATCGACAATACCGAGCTGGCGCTCGTCGACAATATTTTCGATTTTGCCGAAACGTATGCCCGCGAGATTATGATTCCTCGCACGGAGATGGTCTGCTTGTATGCAGGACGCTCCTACGAAGACAATAAAGCGATAGCGATCAGCGAGATGCATACGCGATATCCGGTATGCGACCCGGATAAGGACAGCATTGTCGGGTTTGTGCACATCAAAGACTTATTAATCGCGGAGGAGCAGCCGGAAACCGTCCGGTCGATCCTCCGTCCGATCATGAAAGTTCCGGAATCGATGCGTATAAGCGAACTGCTCAAGCTTATGCAAATGAAGAAGACGCAGATGGCGCTGCTCATCGACGAATACGGCGGAACCTCCGGGCTGGTTACCTTTGAGGATATCATGGAGGAAATCGTCGGCGAGATTCAGGATGAATTCGACGAGGAACGGCCGCAGATCGAGAAACGGGCCGATCATGTGCACTCGATTGACGGGCGTCTGCTGATTGAGGAAGTCAACAGCTATTTCGGCCTGCGTATCGCGTCAGGGGATTACGATACGATCGGCGGATGGATGTACTCGCAGATGGAAATGCCGCCTAAGAAGCGGCAGTCTATCGTCTGCGAAAACCGGTTCCGGTTTATGATCGAGGAGACCGAACATTTGCGGATTACGCGGATTTTGGTTATCCGGCAGGAGGAGACAGGCGGATCATCCGGCGAAAGGGGAGCGATGGATGAAAGCGGGCATGCTTAAACGAAGGACGGGCGCGTTCTTATGGCGATGGGAAGAACAAAGTGCGGCAAAACCACCTTGGCGGTATGCAGGGAGAAGCAAATGTCGCATCCCGGAAAACCACATATTTTCTCTATAAAAGGCTTCGATCGGGAAGCTTTTTTTGTTTATTGCGATTTACAACGTAACAATGTTATGTTACACTTGCTTCGTAAGGGGGCGCTGCAGGTGACGGAACGGGAGCTGATCTCCAAAAAAGAATTGCTTGAGCTGACGGGCATTTCTTATGGCCAATTATACCGCTGGAAACGGAAAAATCTCATTCCGGAAGAGTGGTTTATTCGAAAATCGACGTTTACAGGTCAGGAGACCTTTTTTCCGAAGGAGAGCATTTTGGCGCGGATCGATAAAATCGTGAATATGAAAGACGATTTGTCGTTGGATGAGCTGGCGGACGTGTTTTCTCCGAATTTGAGCGAAGTTGCCTTCGGGCGTTCGGAGCTGGAGAAACGCAACATTGTTACGAAAGAGACGCTCGATTTTTACATCGAACAGCAGGGAACGAGCGCGGTCTACAATTTTGAAAACATGATATGCATGTATGCGCTCGACAAGCTGCTGAAAACCGGTAAGATGACGTTGGAGGAAGGGAAAGGCCTGATTCAGACGATGACGGAGCATTATCCGAAGCTTCAAGGCAAGACGGGCGAGCTGATCTTTTTTCGCAAGATGGGCATGTCCGGCTTCGTGATTGCGACAAGTCCGGGCGAAGTGTATTTCGAGCCGCGCGTGAGGGTGGTGGCCCGGATCTCGATAGCCGAGTGCGCAGAGGAATTGAAAATTAAATTATCGTAACGCGTTTACGAAAATATACAGTGCAATAAGTACCGGAGGGATACCTATGGACAAAAGCAACAGCCGCGATCTCGTTATTTCCGGCAGCGGCTCGTTCTCGGGCGGAAGCTACCGAAACGTGAAAATTAACGGCGAAGGCAAATTTTACGGAGACCTCGATTGTTTGGAGTTCAGAACGAACGGGGTCAGCGAAGTGTCTGGGCAAGTGAGGGCTAAGCTGGTTCAAGTGAACGGCCAGTCGTCGATGAAAGGCCTTGTCGAAAGCGAGGAAATTAAAGTTTACGGGGGCGCCAAGCTGGAGGGGAACGTATCGTATCTGGATTTTAAATGCCGCGGCAGCGCCCGGATTCAGGGGAATATGAACGGCGACCGGATCGATCTCGAAGGGGAATTGACCGTCGCAGGAGACTGCGAGGCGGAATCGTTCAATGGCAAGGGAGCGTTCCGGATCGACGGATTATTGAATGCGGGCGTTATCGATATTTTGCTTTACGGTGCCAGCTCTGCGCAGGAAATCGGCGGCGAGGTGATCACGGTACGCAAAAAAGGCTTCAAATCCTTTCTCAAGCCGTTTTTGCCGATGTTCGACGCAAAGCTGGAGGCCGAAACGATCGAAGCCGACGAAATTTACTTGGAGAACACGAAAGCCAAAGTCGTCCGCGGCAGCCGGATTACGGTCGGTTCAGGCTGTGAGATCGATCTGGTCGAATACAAAGAAAGCTTGAACCCGTTCAAAGGAGCAAAAATTTATGAGCACAGACGAATCTAAAGGAAGCCACCTTGGAGCCCGGGAAAAAATGCACGTTGCACGGGCGCCGCAGCCGGTCAGACTGTCCCGTCCTCGTAACATCATAGCCAGGTAAACAAAGCTTGCTGACCATTTCAGCGGGCTTTTATTTTTTTATCCAATATAATAATATTGGGAAGAAATATCCAAATTCGATGCTCTGAATGGGTTGAAGCAGCCGATTCGCAGAATAGGAGCCGTGCAAAATGAATCAAAAGAGCATGCCGTTGCTGACGCTTCTTCTATGTTTTATTTGTCTCTTAACCGGTTGTACCGGCGTGAAGCCCGAAGATAAAGCAATGACGCTAAAGGTATTTTATCATGATCAGAAAAGCTTCTATAACCTTTACGGGAAATTGTTCACTTTTCAAAATCCTCATGTCGAGATCGAAGTAATCGCGCTGAATGATTATTACAAGAAAGGATTTTCCGAGGAAATGTATCGGGAGCTTATCAAAAAAGAGCAGCCCGATCTCATCTTCAACTTTAATCTTCAAAGCTTCGTTGAGGACGGAATGCTCGTTGATCTTGAGCCTTTGCTAAAAAAATCAAAAGACGTGAATCTGGAACGGATGAACAATCCTATTACCGCTTACTTAAGGAATAAAGGCGGAGGACATTTGTATGGCCTATCACCTACCTTCCAATCCAAAGCCTTATTTTACAACAAGTCTTTATTTGATCAATTCGGGATACCTTATCCAACGGATCATATGAGCTGGGAAGAAGTGCTTCAACTGGCCGCACGTTTTGCTAAATCGGAGCGCAATGGCGGTAAAACGTACGGTTACTACCATAACAACAGTCATCTTTTCTGGCTTGTAAAAAATATAGCGGAAACCGAAGGCTTAAGTTTGACGGATGCAGAGGGAAAGAACGTCATGATAAATACCCCAAACTGGAAGCGTGTGTTCAATATGGTTATTTCGGGAACGAAGGAAGGCGCGATTTATACCAATCAGCCGGGCGACGCGGAAAAGGGAAACCTGCTGCTTGAAAATCCGTTTATACAAGGGCGAGCGGCTATGACAGCGGAGTACTCCTACGAATTGGGTTATCTTTCGGATGTTCATTTCGAATGGGGAATCGTTACAGAGCCTGTAAATCCTGCTGCTCCCAACCAAAGCGCGTCCCTTAATCCCAATCAATTGTTCGGCATTTATACGGGTTCCAAAAATAGAGAAGGCGCTTGGCAGCTGCTGGAATATATAAATAGCGAGAAGCTTGCTAAACTAAACGGTCGGACAGGCTTAAGCGGCAGTCTTCCAGCTTATTTGGACAGCAGGCAAAGCAACGACAAGAATATCGAGGCGTTTTATAAACTGTCTCCCCAAGATGTTTACTTTCCTTCTCTCCCCATGGAATTTTCGACAGCTTTCGAGGAACGAGTTCAACAATCCATGACCGGAGTGCTTAACGGAGAGCTCGAACTGGACAATATGCTGATGGAGCTGGATAAAATCGGACAACTCAAGCTGGATCAAGCCTTGAAAAATCAGCCGGCAAAATAAAAGAGAAGCTCCCGGTTCCTACCGAAAAGCTTCCCTTTTGTACAGATCGGCCTTACTGCAAAATCTTATCGATGACCGCGCCGCCGAGACAGACATCCCCGTCATAGAAGACGACGGATTGACCGGGGGTCACCGCCTTTTGCGGCTGGTCGTACACGACTTCGCACCGTCCGCCTTCGCGGAAATGAACCGTGACGCCTTGATCGGGCTGACGGTAGCGGAACTTCGCCGTGCAATGCAGCGGTTCGCCGGGCGGTTCGCCCGCGATCCAGTTCAAATCCGTAGCAAGCAGTCCGGTCGAGTAGAGCGACGGATGCTTCTCTCCTTGGACGACATACAAAATATTGTTTTCCAAGTCTTTGCCGGCGACGAACCAAGGCTCCCCGCTGCCGGAGCCGCCGATGCCCAGACCTTGGCGCTGGCCGAGCGTATAGTACATAAGTCCGTCATGCCGTCCTTTGACCTCGCCCTCCAGCGTTCTCATTTCTCCCGGCTTCGCGGGCAGATAGCCGCTCAGGAACTCCTTGAAGTTCCGTTCGCCGATGAAGCAGACGCCGGTGCTGTCTTTTTTCTTCGCCGTCGCAAGTCCCGCTTTCTCTGCGATAGCACGCACTTCCGGCTTCGGAAGATGGCCGATCGGGAACATCGCTTTGGACAGCTGATATTGGTTCAGCGCGTGAAGGAAATACGTCTGGTCCTTGTTGCCGTCGACCCCGCGCAGCAGCCGGTATTTGCCGTCCCGCTCCCCGACGCGGGCGTAATGGCCGGTGGCGATATAGTCGGCGCCGAGCTCGAGCGCTTTGTTCAGGAACTCTCCGAACTTGATTTCCCGGTTGCACATCACGTCGGGATTCGGCGTCCGCCCTTTGCGGTACTCGTCCAGGAAGTAGGCGAACACCTTATCCATGTATGGTTTTTCAAAATTTACCGTATAATAGGGAATGCCGATTTGGTCGCAGACGCGGCGCACGTCCTCGGCGTCCTCTTCGGCCGTGCAATGCCCGAATTCGTCGGTATCGTCCCAGTTCTTCATGAACACGCCGATGACCTCGTATCCTTGCTCCTTCAGGACAAGCGCGGATACGGAAGAATCGACGCCGCCCGACATCCCGAGAACGACTCGCGGTTTAGTTGTCATGGTCATTACCTCGCTTTTATACCTGTACATCGTTCGTACATTAAAATTATTATACATTCAAATCAAGAAAGAATAAAATTTTTCATGAATATGACACGGTTTTTCTCCCAAATTACAAGGTTTTATGTTACCATAGAAACGATACAAAAATGTATGAAATGTAAACGAGGTGCTACAAGTTGAAGATTTCCACCAAAGGCCGCTACGGACTCACGATCATGATGGAGCTCGCGACGAAGTTCGGAGAAGGCCCCACCTCACTGAAAAGCATCGCAGAAAAGCATCAGCTTTCCGAGCACTATCTGGAGCAATTGGTTGCTCCGCTGCGTAACGCAGGTCTCGTAAAAAGCATCCGTGGCGCATACGGCGGATATATTTTGTCCAAATCTCCCGAAGATATTTCCTCCGGCGATGTGATTCGGGTGCTGGAAGGTCCGATCAGTCCGGTCGACTTCACCGAGGAAGACGATCCGGCCAAACGCCAGCTCTGGATTCGGATCCGCGACGGAATTGCGCAAGTGCTTGATTCGACGACGCTGCAGGATCTGATTTCTTATAAAGACGAAGGAAATCAGAATGACAGCTACATGTTTTACATTTAGACCGCTTTGAAATCCTCTTGACAGACGTGGTGAAAGCTTTGAAGCTCATTTATTTAGATCACGCCGCCACAACGCCCGTACTTCCCGAAGTCGTGGAAGCGATGCTTCCTTATTGGACCGGGGCGTACGGGAACCCCTCAAGCACGCATCAAGCCGGTCGGGAAGCCAGAATGGCGCTTAGCGCCGCCCGGGACCGGATCTCCGCTTTTGTCGGCTGCGCGCCGTCCGAGCTCGTTTTCACAGGAAGCGGTACGGAAAGCGACAATATGGCGCTGTTCGGTGCGGCTGAGGCGTACCGGGAACGCGGCCGGCATATCATAACGACACAGATCGAACATCATGCCGTTCTTCATGCTTGCGAGCGATTGGAACAGCTTGGATACGAAGTGACTTATGTACCTGTGGACCGATTCGGCCAAGTTTCGCCGAACGATGTGGAAGCGGCCATTCGGCCGGATACGATCCTGATCAGCGTCATGTACGGCAACAACGAAGTCGGTACGCTCCAGCCGGTCGAAGCGATCGGACGCCTTGCCAGGGAGCGCGGCATTTGCTTTCATGTCGACGCCGTTCAAGCGTTGGCTCACGCGCCTATCAATCTTCGTGAGCTGCCGGTAGATTTGATGAGTTTTTCCGCGCATAAACTGAACGGTCCCAAAGGGGTCGGCGCGTTATATATAGCCAAAAACATTCGCGTCATACCGCTGCTCTACGGCGGCGCTCAAGAACGGAAACGCCGTCCGGCGACGGAAAATACGGCAGGCATCGCAGGCTTTGCAAAAGCCGTAGAAATTTTTGACCGGAATAGGTATGAAGTGCAACAAAAGATGGAAAAACTACGTCAAGAAATGGTCACCGAATTCGAACGGCGTCTGCCCCCGGGGCAGTTTGTCGTCAACGGCCATCCTACGGAGACGCTTCCGCACATTTTGAATGTCAGCTTTCCCGGCATTTCTACGGAGACGATGCTGATGAATCTGGATCTTGCGGGAGTGATGGCTTCAAGCGGCTCGGCTTGTACGTCCGGCTCCTTGGAAATCTCTCATGTGCTGAAGGCGATGAGGCTGCCGGATGAGGTGACGCAATCGGCGATTCGATTCAGCTTCGGACCGGGCAACGACTCCGGACAAATCGCTGCCGCCGTCATGGCCATTGAAACTATTGTCAGCCGATTACGTACTAAAGGATAGGCAAATTCCGATTTGCCGGCTGGGAGAGAAGTTCTGTTGAAAAAAGCGCGCGATGTTATCGGATTGCCGGTCATTTGCGTAGAGACAGGGAAACAAGTAGGCAGCGCCAAAGACCTGTTGCTGAACGACGGCTGGGAGGTCGAGTTCGTGCTGCTCGAAGCGGGGCATTGGTTTTCCGAAGCCACGTGCATTGAAAGAAAAGACGTCATAGCCATGGGCGACGATGCTGTTACGATTGCCGCAGAACAAGCCGTCCGCCCGCTGAATCCAAGCTCCGCTTGCACGGCGCTGCTGTTTGGCGGCCGCAAGCTGAAAGGACTCCCGGTCATTACCGTCAACGGGCAGCAGCTCGGGGTGATCGAGGACGTTTATTTGGATGCGGATGGGGGCATAAAGGTAATAGGTTACGAATTGACCGAAGGTTTCATCTCGGATCTAACGGAAGGGCGCAGATGGCTGCCGATGCCGGATGCGGTCAAGGTCGGCGACGACGCCTTAATTGTTCCCGTTCACGCCAGCGAAGCGCTTCAAGAAATCTTCGGACCAAAAGAAGAATAGGGTGATACCGATGTTACGTTGTCCAAATTGCAATTCCAAGGATATTGGAAAGATCGGCTCCCATCAGTTTTACTGCTGGGGCTGTTTTATCGAACTGACGGTGAACGGGGAAAAAATGTCCGTATTCCAAGTGGAGGAAGACGGCACGCTCAGCTCGCTCGACGATTTGTTTTTTGAAGAGGAAATGCCCGAACTTCATGCCAACTGACGGGATGTTCCGGAGATCCGGCACAGGGTTTGGTTCGAGCACGAATCGCATAAGTCAAGCACCGCTTTTCCGAACGCTGCTGGGCGTCTCGGGACAAGCGGTTTTTTTATGCCTTCATGATTGGCAGGGTTAAGAGTGCGGACTTGTACATATACTGTAAAAAGGCAAACTTTTCGATAGAAGTCAGGTTAAGGTAAGGGGGGCGCTATGGACCGGTTCCCGAAACAAAGGCTGCTTGTCGGCATGATCTATACGCTGCTCGCTTTGATCATTTTGTACATGCTGCTGCAGCTCCGTCCGATGATTGCAGGCTTGTATGATTTTTTGAAGCAAATTTTGACGCCCTTCGTGATCGCGCTGATCATTTCCTATGTACTGAATCCGGTGGTGACGCTGCTCGGGGCCCGCAAAGTGCCGCGAACGATGGCCGTGCTGCTCATTTATGCCGTTTTTATTACTTCGGCGACCGTCCTGCTGATGAATCTCATCCCGATGTTCGTGCGGCAGCTCGCGGAATTGAACGATAAGATGCCCGACGTGGCGTTTAAAGCGCAAAGCGTTGTAAACGGCTTAAACGGACTCAATTTTCTCCCGGACAGCGTACGGACGGGCATCCAGCAGTCGCTGTCCAAGCTGGAGAACGGCATTTCGCTCGCGATTGCGGACTATATTAACGGTATCGGCAACACGATCAATACGGTTTTTCTCCTCTTCATCATTCCGTTTGTCGCGTTCTATATCCTGAAGGATTTTCAGCTGATCGAAAAAACGACACTGGCGATCGTACCGAAAACGCACCGCAAAGAAATCGTGTCCATGCTGATGGATATCGACATGGCGCTCGGCAATTATATCCGCGGCCAGTTTATCGTATGCATGATCGTCGGGCTGCTCGCCTATATCGGGTATTGGCTGATCGGCATGCCATACGCGCTGCTGCTGGCCAGCGTCGTTGCGGTGTTTAACATTATACCGTATCTCGGTCCGTTCCTCGGGGCGGCGCCGGCGCTGATCGTCGCGTCCACGATTTCGTGGAAAATGGTATTGTTTGTCGCGCTCATTAATACCGCATGCCAAATCTTGGAGGGGAACGTCATTTCGCCCCAGGTGGTCGGCCGTTCGCTTAAGATGCACCCGTTGGTCATCATTTTCGCGCTGCTTGTGGGCGGGGAGCTTGCCGGGGCAGCAGGCCTCATCTTGGCGGTCCCGTTTTTTGCGGTGATGAAGGTGATTCTGCAGCATGTGTTTATGTATTACATTCACCGGAAGATGACGTGAAATATTTTTTATAAAAAATTTGTCCATCGGGCGAAACCAATCGACTTCTTGTGCGTATATTTAAGTTGGCAATGGCGGGGGCTTGTCTTCCACTCCGTCCTTTGACCGGATGCCTGCTGTAATGCTCAAGAAAAAGTAGATAAACACGTTGATTTCGGAGGAGCCTGTCACCAAGGGCTTCTTTTTGCTTTTTTTAGGTCAATGTGGAAGAGCGTTACAGGCGGTCGGCACCCATATTTTGCATCGGAGAGAGGGTTTTGTTATGGATCAGCAAGCACTTATCGCTATCGGATTGTTTGTGGTAGCGTACGGCTTCATCGTCTCGGAAAAAATTCACCGGACGATCGTCGCCATGATCGGCGGCATTTTGATGGTCGCCTTGGGCATCGTCAGTCAGGAAACGGCGATCCATCATATCGACTTCAACACGCTCGGCCTGTTGATCGGTATGATGATCATCGTCAGCATTACGGCGGAAACCGGACTGTTCAAGTACATTGCCATCTGGGCGGCCAAAAAGGTAGGCGGGCATCCCGTTCGGATTCTGGTGGTGCTTTCGCTAGTGACTGCGGTTGGATCGGCGTTTCTGGATAACGTGACGACGGTGCTGCTGATGGTGCCGGTCACCTTTAGCATTGCGCGTCAGCTCCGGGTCAATCCGATTCCGTTTTTGATATCGGAAATTTTGGCCTGCAATATCGGCGGTACGGCGACCTTGATCGGCGATCCTCCGAATATTATGATCGGCAGCGCAGTGAAAGAACTGACGTTTATGGCCTTTATTAATAATTTGGCGCCGATTGCGGCGATCATTCTTGCCGTGACGATGCCTATTTTAGTGCTGATTTACCGCAAGCAGATCCGAACGACGGAAGAGCTTCGGATGAGCCTGATGACCTTGGACGAAAAAACGGAAATCCGCGATCCGGCGCTGCTGAAAAAATGTCTTGCGGTGCTTGGACTGACCCTGTTCGGCTTCTTCGTTCACCAGATCGTCCATTTGGAATCGGCAACGGTGGCGTTGGCCGGCGCGTTCCTTCTGCTGCTGTTGACCGGCGAACATTACTTGGAAGAAGCGCTCCAGCGGGTCGAGTGGACGACAATCTTCTTCTTCGTAGGATTGTTCGTGCTCGTTTCGGGCTTGATTGAAACCGGAGTGATCGCTGCCTTGGCGGACTACGCGGTCGGAATAACGGGGGGCGATGTGACGAAATCGGCGGTTTTGATCCTGTGGCTCAGCGGAATCGCCTCGGCGTTTTTGGATAACATCCCGTTCGTGGCGACGATGATTCCGATGATTCAGGAAATGGGTACGATGGGGGTCAGCAACCTGGAGCCCCTTTGGTGGAGCCTTGCGCTCGGCGCCTGCCTCGGGGGCAACGGTTCGCTGATCGGAGCCAGCGCCAACCTGATCGTAGCCGGTATAGCGGCCAGGGAAGGCCATAAGATTTCGTTTATGAAATTTTTGGTCATCGCATTTCCGCTCATGCTGCTCTCAATAGCCATTGCAAATATATACCTGTATGTGAGATATTTGATGTAACAGCAGTCGTCCAATCGAAGGAGGCTTCACCATGCTGCACTATGAATACGACCGTGAGCTTCTGACCATCGAAGAGCAATCGAACGGACAGGATGTCGAATTCCGGATAACGCTCCATCGCCCCGATGCCGCCGTTGAGAAAGCGGTCAAGCGGATTCGCGATTACTTTGACAGCAACGACGTGATCACGGACGTTTTATTCTACGCTCACGAAGACGCCGAGTATCAATGGATTGTCCGGCACGATTTCTATGAGGATTTCGTGATCAGTCTGTTCAAGCACCGGCTTGTCCAGCGTATGGCTTGGGAGCAGTAGACATCTGTTGACAGTCCGCTGCCCGAAAGCTATAATTTTGTTGAATAGTGCTTACTTTCAGGCACATGAAAGCGTCGATGAAATTTAAGTACGTCATAGTCCATTAGCCAGAGAGAAGGTTTTGGAGGTGTCGAGGTGCAAGCTTGCTTGCAGCCTCGCTGCTCCAGCTGGGAAAACCTTTCTAATGAAGGATGACCGAACGCTCATTTCGGAGCGCGGACTTAAAAAGTCCGCCGGGCGGGCCCGTTATCGTCCGGACAGAGGAGATTGTGAAGGCGCATCCATGCGGCCGCACAATAACCAGGGTGGTACCGCGAGCAAATCGTCCCTGTTTCAGGGGCGTTTTTTTGTATTAAAGTGAAGTGTCGGGAGGAAAATGAACCCAATGAAAGCAAGTGAAATTCGCGCAAAATGGCTGAAGTTTTTTGAAAGCAAGGGACATGCGATCGAGCCCAGCGCTCCGCTCGTGCCGCATAACGATCCGTCGCTGCTGTGGATCAACGCAGGCATGGCGCCGTTGAAGCCGTATTTCGACGGCCGCGTCGTCCCGGAAAATCCGCGGATCGCAAACTCGCAGAAGTGCATTCGCACGAACGATATTGAGAACGTCGGCAAAACGCGCCGTCACCATACGTTCTTCGAAATGCTCGGCAATTTCTCCATCGGCGATTATTTCAAGGAAGAAGCGATCACGTGGGCTTGGGAGTTTCTGACGAGCCCCGAGTGGATCGGCTTCGATCCGAACCGGCTGTCCGTCACGGTATATCCCGAGGACACCGAAGCGTTCGAGCTGTGGAACAAAAAGATCGGGTTGCCGGAAGAGCGCATCTACAAGCTGCAGGACAATTTCTGGGATATCGGCGAAGGTCCTTGCGGCCCGTGTACGGAAATTTTCTACGACCGCGGCGACAAGTACGGCGATCTCAGCGATCCCGAGTGCTGGCCGGGCGGAGAGAACGAGCGCTTCCTGGAAGTATGGAACCTTGTCTTCTCGCAGTTTAACCATAACAAAGACGGCAGCTATACGCCGCTTCCGAACAAAAACATCGATACCGGCGCCGGATTGGAGCGGTTCGCTTCCATTCTGCAGGATGTCGACTCGAACTTCGATACCGATCTGTTCCAGCCGATCATTCAAAAAACGGCCGAGCTTGCCGGCGTGACTTACAAGCAAAGCGAAGAGTTCGACGTGGCGCTGAAAGTGATCGCGGACCACATCCGTACCGTTGCCTTCTCCGTCGGCGACGGCGTGCTTCCGGCCAACGAGGGCCGCGGCTACGTTATCCGCCGTTTGCTCCGCCGCGCGGTGCGGTACGGCAAGGTGCTCGGGATGGACAAGCCGTTCCTGTATACGCTGACTCCGATTGTCGGCGAGGTCATGGGCGTCTACTATCCGGAAGTGGTCGAGAAACGCGAATTCATCGAGAAGATCATTCGGATCGAGGAGGAGCGCTTCCACGAGACGCTGTCCGACGGCCTTGCGATTTTGGCCGAAATGGTCGACAAGGCCCGCAATGAAGGCAGCACGGTCATCAGCGGCCCGGATGCGTTCAAGCTGTACGATACGTATGGCTTTCCGTTCGATCTGACCGAGGATTTCGCCGCCGAGAAAGGGATGACGGTCGACCGCGCAGGGTTCGATCAAGCGATGCAGGAGCAGCGCGACCGCGCCCGCGAGGCCCGCAAAGAGACCGACAGCATGAAGGTACAGGGCGGTCCGCTGGCCGATTTTACGGTTAAAAGCGAGTTTGTTGGATATACTGATTTGGTAACTGCTGCTAAAGTGATCGCAATCATGCACGAGAATCAGTTTGTGGATCTGGTCGGAACGGGCGAGACGTGCCAGGTGATTCTGGACCGAACCCCGTTCTATGCCGAAAGCGGCGGTCAGGTCAGCGACCACGGATATATGACCGCCGGAGATACGGTGCTTAAGGTGGAGGACGTGGGCAAGGCGCCGCACGGCCAGCACGTGCATACCGTTGTCGTAGAAGCGGGCGTGCTGCGCAAGGGCGATACCGTTCAGGCAACGGTCACGCAGGATGTGCGCGAAGATATTATTAAAAATCATACGGCAACCCACCTGCTGCATAAAGCGCTCAAGGAAGTGCTCGGCGAGCATGTGAATCAGGCCGGGTCGCTGGTTGCGCCCGAGCGCCTGCGATTCGACTTCTCGCACTTCGGCAGCATTTCCGCGGAAGAGCTGCAGATGATCGAGCAGCGGGTCAACGAGCAGATTTGGAAGAGCATCGAAGTCGAAATTTCGCTCAAACCGATTGCCGAAGCCAAGGCCATGGGAGCTATGGCGCTCTTCGGCGAAAAATACGGCGACATCGTCCGCGTCGTGCAAGTCGGCGGCTACAGCCTGGAGCTGTGCGGCGGCTGCCACGTGCGGAACACGAGCCAGATCGGCTTGTTCAAAATCGTCAGCGAGTCCGGAATCGGCTCCGGCGTGCGCCGGATCGAAGCGACGGCGGGACGGAACGCCTACCAATATTTGGATGGACAGCTGCAGCTGCTGCGCGATGCCGCAAGCCTGCTGAAATCGAACATCGGCGACGTGCCGAAACGGATCGACGGCTTGTTTGCGCAGCTTAAGGAGGTAACGCGCGAAAACGAATCGCTCAAAGCGAAGCTGAGCGGCATTGAAGCGGGCTCGCTCACCGATCAGGCGAAAACGGTGGACGGCGTAACGGTGCTTGCCGCGCAGGTGAGCGCTGGCGATATGGAGACGCTCCGCAACATTGTCGATCAGATGAAAACGAAGCTTGGCTCGGCCGTGATCGTGCTCGGAGCGGCTGCGGAGGACAAAGTCAATCTCGTTGCGGCCGTTACGCCGGATCTGGTATCGAAGGGCTACCACGCCGGCAAGCTGATCAAGGAAGTCGCTTCGCGCTGCGGCGGCAGCGGCGGCGGCCGTCCGGACATGGCGCAGGCCGGCGGCAAGGACGCTTCCAAGCTGCAGGAAGCGCTGCAAAGCGTGGAACAGCTCGTCGCAGCGAAATAATAATTTTGCCGTCAACAGGAATTTTTAGGATCGTGGCGAATATGTGAGTATTGATCAATGCAGGGGGGTGCCTCCAGATGAGTTCGATGGATAAAACGATGAAGTTCAACGTCAAAGCGGAAGAGATCGAGACCTCGCCCAAAGAAGTCATGCTTGCGGTGTACGACGCGCTGCAGGAGAAGGGGTACAATCCGATCAACCAAATCGTAGGCTATTTGCTTTCGGGGGACCCGGCTTACATTCCGCGTCACAACAATGCGCGCAGCATCATCCGCAAGCGGGAGCGGGACGAATTGATCGAGGAACTGGTTCGTTCCTACTTGCAGCACTATAAATCCTAAAAGTCCGGTGAATATAGCGGAGCGGAATCGTTCTGGAGAAGCGTTAGCGGTCGCCTTTGTCTCCGGATTCTAACCTCTCAAAAGGTTATCTGATCCAAGAATCCGGAGCTGGGGTCCCCGCAAAGTAGTCGATTTTACTTCTTGGATTGGACTTCACTTTGTGGGGGAGAGCAGCGATTGGAAAAATGATCCGCCCACGCAGCGACCTAAGATTCACCGGACTTAGCTACCAGACTGGAGAACCTAATGCGCTTGATGGGATTGGATTACGGGGACAAAACGATTGGCGTCGCCGTCAGCGACGAGCTCGGTTGGACCGCGCAGGGGCTTGAAGTGATCCGGAGAACGACCGGGGAGCGCGATATGGCCCGCCTTCGGGAGATTATCGCGCAATACGGCGTCACGGAAATTGTCGTCGGCCTGCCGAAAAACATGAACAATACGATCGGTCCGCGTGGAGAAATTTGTATCGCATTTTCAGAGCAATTGCATGAAATCCTACGATTACCGGTGCATTTATGGGATGAAAGGCTGACGACGGCTTCCGCCCAGCGCACGCTGCTGGAGGCCGATGTCAGCCGCAAGAAGCGAAAGCAGGTCATCGACAAGATGGCGGCTGCGCTCATTTTGCAAGGATATATGGATGCCCAATCCAACTTGAAGAGGTGAAAAACGGTGACGGATAAAGATCAAGGCACCAATCAGGAGCAGCTTCAGGAAGAGCCTGAAATTATTTACATTCCCGATGAGGAAGGCAACGAAGAAGAGTTCGAAGTCATCATGAAATTTGAAGTCGACGGCTCGGATAAAAAGTATATGATGGTTGTTCCTGTCGATGCCGACGAGGAGTCCGACGAAGTATACGCGTTCCGCTATGAAGAGGACGGCGACGATCTGCAGCTGTATACGATCGAGGACGAAGAAGAGTGGAATATCGTAGAGGAGACGTTCAACACGCTGATGGACGAATTCGACGACGAGGAAGAGGAATCGTCCAAGTAAGACGGCGCCCGGCCTCCCTTCCGGGAGGCTCGCCGGTTGCATAAGGAGGCTGGCACGTTGAACCCGAATATGGAAGCGACGCCGACCCGTCAGTTGCGGGAAACGTTCGGAGATGATATTATTTTGTATGACGAAGAGCAGGAATCCGTCGTCTATCGTATCGTCTCCGAATTAGTCTTGGGCGACCAAGGGTATGCGATGCTTGAAAAAGCGAAGCCGGGCAAGGAAGACGAACCTGAAATTTACCGTGTGACACGGAAAGATGACGGGGAGCTTGAGCTTGAAACGATCGAAGACGACGATGAATGGGAAAACGTCTCCGAGCTTTTCGACGAGTTGACTTTTCCGGCTGACGAACAGTTGTAACTTACAACTTTTTTCTTAAGGAAGCCTGAGCGGAGATGATCCGCTCTTTTTCGTTTGTTTGCGGAGATGTAAAAGGAGCTGCGCCGTGAAACGGATATGGATTTGGGGAACAATAGGAATGGTTGCAATGGTGGCCGGAGCCGGGACGGGGTTTGGTTGGTACGTGACCCGCTCGCTTCAGCCGATGCCGCCAACGGAGGCGGAGCAGCGCATCTCGCTGCCGCCAGGCTCCGGGACGGGGCAGCTGGCTGCCGAACTGGAGAACAAGGGCATTATTCGCAGCGCCCGCGTATTTACGTGGTACTTGAAATACAAGCAGGAAGGCGGCCGCTTTCAAGCAGGAGAGTACGCCATGACGCCCGGGCTTTCGGCGGACGAGATCATCGAACGTCTTAACCGGGGCGATACGATTAAGGAAGCCGGCATCCGCCTGACGGTGCCCGAGGGCTTTACGGTACGTCAGATCGCGGAAAAGCTGCAGCAGCAGGAAGGCGTTGACCTGTTGCAGTTCATGCACCTTGTCCAGAGCTACAAGGGTCCGGAAGGCTCCGCAGCGGCGCAAATTCCGGCCGATACGTCCTTGCGGTCCCGTCTCGAAGGCTATTTGTTTCCGGAAACGTACGAATGGAAAAAGGGCACGAGTCCGCAAGAGATGATCGAGACGATGACGCAGGAGCTCGACAAAAAGCTCGGGCAGCTGCCTCCGGATTGGAAGCAAGCATTGGCCCGGCGCGGCTTGACCGTGCACCAAATGCTGACGCTGGCCTCGCTCATCGAGCGCGAGGTTGTTGTGGAAGACGAGCGCGCGCTTGTCAGCGGCGTTATTCATAATCGCTTAAAAAAGGGCATGCCGCTGCAGATCGATGCGACCGTGCAGTATTTGTTCGACAAACCGAAGGAACGGTTGTTCGAAAAAGATTTGCAGATCCAAAGTCCTTATAATACGTATTTGAATAAGGGGCTGCCGCCCGGACCGATTGCAAGTCCAAGCCTCGCCTCTATCAAAGCGGCGATTTATCCGGCAGAGACAACCTATTTGTTTTATGTAACGAAAAAAGACGGCAGCAAAGCGCACTTGTTTGCGGAGACGTTCGAGCAGCATAAGAAGAATATTGCGGAGAGCGCGAAAAGCGCCAAGCCGTAAGCTTTTTAATATGAGGAGAGGTGAGCGGGCAGATGAAAAAACCGGAACTGTTGATTTCGGCCGGATCATCCGAAGAAGCGAAGCGGTATATCGCGGCGGGGACGGACGCCGTTCTCGTGGGCGAGCATCGGTTCGGCTTGCGGCTGCCGGGGGAAGTAACGGCGGACGAACTGGCGTCGCTCGTTTCATGGGCGCATGAACACGGAGCGAAAGTATATGCAGCTGTTAACAATATTATGGACAACGGCTTGCTGCCCGAGCTGGAGAAGTATGTCGGCCGGCTGCAGCAAGCGGGCGTCGACGGCATCGTCTTCGGCGATCCGGCCGTGCTGATGGCGGTGCGCGGCGTCGCGCCCGGCATGCGCTTGCATTGGAACGCGGAGATGACCTCCACCAACTATGCGACGGCCAAATATTGGGCGAGCAAAGGGGCGGCACGCATGGTGCTGGCCCGCGAGCTGAACCTGGAAGAGACGCTGGAAATCGCGCGCCAGCTTGCGGGCTCGATGGAAGTGGAAGTGCAGGTGCACGGCATCACAAATATTTATCATTCGAAACGTAGTCTGCTGACCAACTATAAAGAGCATCAGGGGCGTCCCCAAGAGCTTGAAAAGCTGGAGCTCGATAAAGAGGAAGGCTTGTTCCTGATCGAGCAGGAGCGGCCGAACGAACGATATCCGATTTACGAGGATGCCAACGGCACGCATATAATGAGCTCGGATGACATCTGTATGCTGGACAGCCTGCACGAGCTGATGGAAGGCGGCATCGACAGCTTCAAGCTGGAGGCGCTGCTGAAATCACCGGAGTATAATGAAGCGGTTGTGCGCGGTTACCGGCAAGCGATCGATGCGTATACGGCGAACCCGGAGGAATACGAATTTCAAGAGGAGTGGCTGGATCCCATCCGCGCGCTGCAGGATGAACGGCGCGAGCTGACGTACGGATTCTTCTTCAAAGAGCAGGTTTATTAATAACATTCGAAGATACAAGCGAGGTGGAATAAAATGACATTGTTGAAGCAAGAGCTGCTCGGCAAGCGAGTGCGGTTTGAAAAGCCCGAGCTGCTCGCGCCGGCCGGAAGCCTGGAAAAGCTGAAATTCGCCGTGCATTACGGGGCGGATGCGGTCTATATCGGCGGGCAGCAATACGGGCTTCGATCGAACGCGGACAACTTCACCTTCGAGGAAATGCGCGAAGGAGTCGGGTTTGCGGAAAAGTACGGAGCCAAAGTATTCGTCGCTACGAATATCTATGCCCACAACGAGGATTTGTCGGGCCTGGAGGATTATCTTCGGGGCATTCAGGACGCGGGCGTGCATGCCATTATCGTGGCGGATCCGATTATTATCGAGACATGCAAGCGGGCTGCTCCGAAGCTTGAAATTCACCTGAGCACCCAGCAGTCCACGATGAACCGGCAGGCCGTGCAGTTCTGGAAAGAGGAAGGCGTTGACCGGGTCGTGCTTGCCCGCGAAGCGACGATGGAAGAAATCGTCGGGATTAAGACGCACGTCGATATGGAGATCGAAGTGTTCGTTCACGGGGCGATGTGCAGCTCTTATTCGGGGCGGTGCGTGCTGTCGAACCATTTCACGGACCGCGACTCGAACCGCGGCGGCTGTTCGCAGTCCTGCCGCTGGAAATACGATCTGTTTACTACCGAGGAAGAGCTGAACGGACCGCAGATCGGCATCAAGGAAATTCCGCTGTTCCAAGCGGGCGACAACCCGTTCTCGATGAGCTCGAAAGATCTGTGCATGATCGAGCATGTCCCGGAGCTGATTCGCGCCGGCGTCGACAGCTTCAAAATCGAAGGACGCATGAAGAGCGTTCATTATGTCGCCACGGTCGTCAATGCGTACCGTCAGGCCATCGATGCGTATTTCGCCGATCCCGAGCATTACGAAATGAAGCCGGAGTGGCTGTACGAAATTCAGAAGGCCGCTAACCGTCCGCTTAATACCGGCTTTTTCTACGACCGGCCGGGGCATGAGGACCACATCTTCGAGCCCGAGGAAAAAGCGGCTCCGTACGACTTTGTCGGTGTTGTGACGGCGTACGACGAAGCGACGCAGACCGCGCTCATTCAGCAGCGGAACCATTTTAAGCCGGGGCAGGAAGTGGAGTTCTTCGGTCCTAACGGCACGTTCTTCAAGCAATCGGTGGGCGAGCTCCAGGATGAAGAGGGCAAATCGCTCGACGCCGCGCGGCACCCGCTGCAGCTCATCCGGATGAAGGTGGAGCAGCCGGTCCGTCCGTTAGATATGATGCGCAAGAAAATGAGAAATTCGTAATATACCGCGGCATAAACCGCCGCATAAACCGCCGCATAAACCGCCGCTTGAACGACGCTCCGTCCTTAGGGACGGGGCTTTTTTTGCGTTTGCCGCCTGTTTCATAGCCGGTTATCCCGGTATAAAGTCGTTTAAATGGACCGGGTATGCGCCTTTGGTCATGCATTCGCATTTTTTGTTAAAATATCTATAACATTTTACCTACTTGGTCCCGATATAGATAAAGATGCTCTTTTTTTATTAAATATAAATTTATATATTTCGTAAGACGATTATGAATTGAGGCGGTGGAACTAATCTTTTTTTCGACGCAACCCGATGAGCTAAAGGGATTTTGACATTTTGTGTTGAATATCCAGATTAACCGGTCACAGCTTGCAAAACAATCAAAATAATACATAATATAGGTGGTGTTTCCTGTGAAGGATCAATGGTCTTCACTTAAAGCCAGCCTGCAAAAAGCCGGCAAA
The DNA here is from genome assembly GCA_031180825.1 of Paenibacillus sp. Taxonomy (GTDB): domain Bacteria; phylum Bacillota; class Bacilli; order Paenibacillales; family NBRC-103111; genus Paenibacillus_G. The sequence continues at coordinate 268,557 of JAPSLM010000004.1, forward strand.
TCGTTGAAGAATGGGCTCTCGAATTCGTCCGACCCGAATCGCCCCGAGGCATCGCGTGCTTCCAAAATCGTGGATTCGCTGAAGGAAGTAGGTCTTAAGAACTTGTTGAGGTCGGTAGGGGGCAAGCTGTTCCTTATCTTTTTCATCAGCATCTTGTTTTTCGTGTTGACCGTAGGTCTGACTTCTTATAACATTTCCAAAGGCGTTATTCAGAATAAGGTGGCCGATGCGTCGGAAGGCACGATTACGCAAGCCGGTCAGAAGCTCGATCTGCTCTACGCCACCTACGAAGACTTGTCGATGCAAATTTTGCTGGACGAAGATTTGAAAAAGCTGCTTGCGGACATGGAAACCGTGAACAAAAACAGCTACGATTTTCTCCAGCTCCGGCAAAAGCTTGGCGATAAGCTGAACGTTTATTCCTACTCGAACAAAACGCTGAAGTCGATTTATTTGATCAAGGCGAGCGGGGAACCCGTGGCATCGGCGGGCTCGGCAATGAATAAAGAAAATCTGGCGCAGGAAGATTGGTTCAAGAAGATCGTCGAAGGCAACGGCAAAGCGACTTGGCTCGAATCCAGAGCGAAGGGCTACTCGGATTCGCTCGGCAATGCGGGCACCGCTTCGTTCGGTCTGGGCCGCGTGCTCAAGAATACGACGACCAATGCCGTACAGTCCGTCCTTCTGTTGGAAATCAACCTGGAGGCGGTCGGCAGGGAGCTGAGCCAAATCTCAATGGGCGAAGGCGGAAAAACGGTCATCGTCGCACCCGACATGAACTACATCTATAACCCTGACGCTGCGGAAATCGGCAAGCCGAGCGATTTTGGGGTAACGAAGGAAGCCTTTGCCGAAGACAAAGGCAAGCTGCAGAACAACACCAAGGATATGCAGCTCGTTTACTTCAAATCGGCCAAAACAAGTTGGCTTTTGGTCGGCGCGATGCCGGTGGCGGAGCTTGTAAAGGATGCGGGAGTCATCTTCGGCATGACTTGGCTGATGGCCTTCGTGGCCATGATTATCGCGGTTGTGATCGGATACTTCATCGTACGAATGATCGGGCGCCCCGTCGTTCAGCTCCGCAACCTGATGAAAGAAGGGGAGCAAGGCAATTTGAAGGTGCGGATGACCGTCACGAGTCAAGACGAGATCGGGCAGCTTGGCCAAAGCTTTAACCAGATGATGGAAAAAATTACGACGCTTGTACAGCAGACGAATCATTCCGCTCAAGAGGTGCTGCAAACGGCGGCAAGCTTGTCGGACGCTTCGAAGAAAACGGCTACGGCGGCTAAAGAAATCGCTGTCGCTACCGAAGAAATCGCAAGCGGCGCATCCAGTCTGGCTATGGAATCCGAGCGCGGCAACGAGCTGACGCACAATATCGGCCTACAGATGAAAAGCGTGGTCGACGCCAACATCGTTATGGGCTCCGCCGCTTCGGAAGTTCAAGCGTCGAGTAAGCAGGGGATCGAATATATGTCCGAGCTGATCGGCAAAACGAACGCAACGGAAGCGATGACCCGTTCGATGGTGGAGAAGGTCGACAACCTGAAGGAAAGCACCCGCTCGATCCGCAAAATTTTGGATGTGCTTAGCAACATGACGAAGCAAACGAACATTTTGTCGTTGAACGCCACGATTGAAGCGGCCCGGGCCGGTGCGGCGGGGAAAGGCTTCATGGTCGTAGCGGATGAGATCCGCAAGCTGGCGGACCAATCCAGGCAATCGATCGCGATCGTCGGTCAAATTACCGAAACGATTCAGAAAGAAATTGACGAGACGGTTAACGTGCTTTCGCAGGCTTATCCGATTTTCCAGGAGCAGATCGAATCCGTGAAAGAAGCCGATTCGATCTTTAAGCAAGTCGATTCGCAGATGGGCGAATTCATTCTTCGCTTGTCCGAAGTAACGGAGTCGATCAGCGAGCTGGAAGCGTCGCAGATGGTGCTGAGCGATGCGATGGCGAACGTCAGCGCAGTAGCCGAAGAATCGTCCGCGACCTCGGAAGAGGTGGCATCCTTGAGCTCAGAGCAAATGAGCATCAGCTCCGGTCTTGTGAAGCTGTCCGACAGTCTCGAAGAGCTGTCGAATTCGTTGAAGGAGCAGCTATCGAAATTCCAAGTATAATGCAGGTCTGCATGGCGTCTTCTCCTTTCGGGAAGGCGCTTTTTGTTTAGATCGTCTGCAGAGAGCGCATACTGGTATCATCTTACAAGGTGCTGGCAGGTGCTCGGAATGGATAAGGGAACCAAGCTGCAAAAGAACCGGATTTTTATCGTTTTGGTGCTGATCGTCGGGGTGTTGGCCGCTTGGAATTTACGTTTGTTTTGGATTCAAGTGGCGGCCTCCCGAAGCTGGACGGAACGAAAGATCGACTTGGTGGAAAATTCGGTCATTCAGCGGGCTCAAGGTCTTATGCTCGATAGCGGGCGAGGGGATTTCATAGACCGGAACGGCGTCCCTCTGACAGGGACTTTACAGAAGGTGCTGATCGTTTTCCCTATCCACGAGGAACAGTCTGCAGATCCGGCTGCTGCAATGAATCGGGTGGCAAGCATCGTAAACGCTCCGCTTTCCGCTTGGCAGTCCTTTGTCCGGCAATTGAAAGGTCCGGCCGTCTGGTCCGTATCCGGCCGACCGGTTCCTTTGACGGACACCCAGGCGGCCAAGATTGAGGCGCTAGGGTTGAAATCGATTCGGGCGATGCCCTTCAAGCAGCGCTACGCCGAGCGGCAGCCGGCAAGCCAGGTGCTCGGCTTTATCGGACAAAATCCGGAGCGGATCACACGGCAGTTCACCGACCAATTCCATAAAGGGGAGCTGCAGCTCACGAGCAAAATCGGAAATTCCGGGCTGGAAAAAACGTTTGAACCCTGGCTGCAGGGCATCGGACCATCCTACGTCTCGGTTTTTACCGACGGCTTGAAGCGTCCGCTGCCCGGGCTCGATACGCGCCAAATCGCTCCGGGCAATCCGTATTACCCGCTTAAAGTGGTCACGACACTCGATTCCGGGATACAGCGGCAGATCGAGCAGACCTTGGAACGTTTGCGCGTAACGGAAGGCGCCGTCGTCGTATTGGATATTCGGAATGGGGATACGATCGCGATGGCCAGCAGGCCTGCGTTCCAGCCGGAGCATGTTGATCTGGCCCAAGGAAGCTGGAGCAACAAGGCTTTGAAAGCGGTCGCCCCCGGATCGATTTTTAAAACCGTGACCGCTGCGGCTGCCTTAGAGGAGAAGGCGGTAAAAGCGGACGAAACGTTCGATTGCGAAGGCGCGCTTGGAAAATACGGCTTCACGTGCTGGAAAAAAGATGGACACGGTAAGCTTACGTTGGAAGAAGGCTTCGCCCAGTCGTGCAACATCGTGTTTGCGAAGGCGGCGCAGAGGCTTGGAGGAGACAAGCTGGAGGCCTATGCGCGCAAGCTCGGGTTGGAAGTACCGGTCGGCTGGAGCGGAGACGTGCCGCACCGGAAAGGCTTTCGCCAGTGGGATGCCGAGGAGGGAGGGCAAATTTATGCCGACGCTTCGGACAAGCCGGACGAAGGCGCACTGGTGCAGACGGCGATCGGCCAGCGGGACGTGTTAATGACGCCGCTGCAAGCGGCTAATTTGATCGTGACGCTGTATAATCAAGGCAAGGTAGCGTCGCCGCGAATCGTGCGGGAAATCCGGTTTCAGAATGACCGGTTATACCAGTCGTTCCCGCCTCACGAGCTTGAGCAGGCTGCTGAGCCCCTAAAGCCGGCGACGGCGAAGCGGCTGCTGGGCTGGATGAGCGAAACGGTGGAGCGCGGCACCGGGAGGGCGCTGCAGTCGGCGAAATGGAGCTTGGCCGGAAAATCGGGGACAGCCCAGGTTAGGTTGAAAAACGGACGATCCGGCGAAAATCATTGGTTTATCGGCTACGGTCCTACGGAACGGCCCCGCTATGCCGTTGCGGTGCTCGTCCAGAATGTCCCGGAAGGGGGCAGCCATAAGGCGATCCCGCTATTTAAGGAAGTGATGGATATGTTGGCCGGGGGCTCCCAAAGGGAAGCGCGGTCGTAAGATTGCGATGAGGAAGGCTGCGTTTTCGCGGGATGAATGGCGAAGACCCAGCCTTTTTTCAATGGGGCTCTAATGATAGGTGGAGGAATGCAGCGATGGAATCAAAATCGAGAAGCAGGTGCCTTTGCCCACTTCACTTGTCACGTCGATCCGGCCGTGAATGCTTTGAATGGCCCGGTAGGTGACCATCATGCCAAGCCCGGTCCCTTTGCCTCGGGTGGAATAGAACGGCGTACCGAGCCGTCTGACTTCCTCCTGCGTCATGCCGATCCCTTGATCGATGATGTCGATGCACACGGTCTGATTTTGCAGGACGCCGGTGATTTGCAGCTTCCCTCCGCCGGGCATCGCTTCGATGCCGTTTTTGCACAAATTTATGATGCATTGCGCGAACTTGTCCGGGTTGGCGCTGATCATCAGCTTGTCCTGCAGCTGCGTTTCCACCGATACGCCCCGCAGGTCGGCGTACGTCTGCAGTGTCTGAACCGTCTGTAAAATAAGCGGCTTGGCATCCAGCAGCTCGATCTTCTCCAGCTGGGGTTTGGCGAACGATAGGTAATCGTTGATGATCGCCTGCGCTTTGTCGACTTCTTCCAAGACCATCTGGCTGTAAATTTGCCGCTTGTCATCAGCCAAATCGTTTTGACGCATCATTTGCACGAAGCCGCGGGCGACCGTCATCGGATTGCGGATTTCGTGGGCGAAGGAGGCGGCCAGCTCGCTGAGCATATTCATTTTATCGTTATGCTGCAGCTGTTTGCGCAATTCGATATTTCGCTTGATCTGCCTGAAGATATAGACGACAAGCCCGGCGGTAATCGAATGGATAACGCTGAATAAAGCGAAAAACAGGAAGAAATATCCGGTAACCGGAATATGCTCCAGCCACAGGGAGAACAACGCGACAAGAGCCGCAATCAAAGACAAAACGAAACCGAGTCCGGCTGCGGTCGCAGTGTTAAGCAGCCGGGCGGCATCGGCGATCCGGCGTTTGCAGTACCACAGCAGGATGAGATTGAAGCCGAGGGAAATCGGCAGCGTATAAATGCCGTACCGTTCCGTCTTCCAGTGGTAGGCCATAATAATGGCGGCTGCGCCGAGAGCCGGTAATGGACCGGCATAAAAAAAGCATAAGGCAAGAGGGATGAAGCGGAAATCGAATAAATATCCGGGGGAGAGCTCAAACGGATGCATCATGCTGACCAAAGAGGCGGCTGTACAGATGACGGTAACGATAATCCGGTTCGTGCGCACGTCCACATGCTGCAGACGGTCAATCCAAAACAGATGATACAGCATGACCGGCGTAATTACGATAAGCATGTTTAACAGCAATTGGTGGAGCAAATTCAATGTCATCACCTTTTGGCAGCGTGTTTTGAGAAGCCTCTCCGGCCCTTTACATTTGCTGATTTAATACAATCTGCGATAATAGTCACAAGTCTCTTTCAGTCCGTCGCGAAGCGAATAACGCGGCTGCCATTCAAGCAGTTGTGCAGCGGCCGTGTTGTCCAATCGGCTATGCACGATGTCGCCCGGGCGCGGAGCCCTATAGTCCGGCGCAAATGGTGTGCCGCATAACTCGCACATAAGCTGTAACAGCTCTTTGACCGAGGTTTGTTCATTACAGCTAATATTAAACAAGCCGCGGCTGCCTTTTTCCAAAGCGGACATATTTGCAGAGACGATGTCTTTAACGTAAATAAAGTCGCGGGTTTGTTCGCCGTCGCCGAAAATGAGCGGCTGCTGGCCCCGCAGCAGCTTGTCCACAAAAATGGATACGACGCCGCCTTCGCCTTTCGGGTCCTGCCGGATGCCATAAACATTTGCGTATCGCAGAATGGTATAATCCAAACCATATAAGTGAGAAAACGCTTCAATGTAGTGCTCCGGCGTATGCTTCGAAATGCCGTAGAAGGATAGCGGCCGAAGCGGGTGTCGTTCGTCTACGCCCAAATATTCCGGAGTTCCGTAAACCGCGGCAGAAGAAGCATAAATCATCTTACGCACGCCGTAATCACGGCACCGCTCCAGTAGGGCAATCGTCCCCAATATGTTAACTTTTGCGTCAAACATCGGGTTTTGAATTGAGGTTTGTACATCGATTTGCGCAGCGTGATGAATGACGATCTCCGGCTTTGCTTCGGCAAAAATTTCGGCGATCCGTTCGTCCAAAATATCTGCTTCGTAATAAGACGCTTGGTCATTCATATGCTCCCGGTTTCCGGTAGACAGGTTATCGATCACGTAAACACGATGACCTCCTTCGATCAATGCATCTACAATGTGGGATGCAATAAATCCTGCACCGCCAGTTACTAAAATATTCATGTAAAGACCTCCAACAAGTTCATTTAGTTCATTTATTTATGCTAGTTCGATCGCGCGGAAGACAGATTCTTCCTAAAAGAACGATTCTGCAATCGTCCGCAAGCTAGGCTTTGGCCGGGGCAGCGCCTTTCAGCGGCACTGTCCAGACGGCAGAGTCGATCCACGAGCGGTCGGAAAATTCCCGTCCTTTGACGACGACCTTGTCTTGGTAAACCTGCACGTACATGCCTTGCGACGGGGATTTGGCTTTCCCGTTGGCTTTCGGGCGCGTTTTACCGACCGAGGCGTTATTGAACCAATGGAATGTATTTTGCCGGTTATAATGATCCTCGCCTTCGAAATTGCGGTGGGAATGCCCGGAAAGCACGAAAACGTTGTGGTACGGCTTAAGAATGGCACGGAACCGCTTGGCGCGTATCAAGCGGTGCGAGCCGCCGTCAGTGCCAGGCTCGGGCAAAGGCTGATGAATGAAGACGAAAGCCGGTCGTCCGTCTTTATGGACTTTCATCGTCTCTGCAAGCCAAGTGAGCTGTTCGTCGGAATACCAGGCGCCTTCGCCGACCTCCGGCTTTTCCTGCACGTAGACTTCCTGCGACAGCAAAATGAAATGAACGCCGTTGACCCACACATCGAAATAAGGCTTCTCGTAGCCGAAAAACTTCAGGAACCGCTCTCTGGACATGGCGTCGGTCTTGCCGTTCGGCATCGTTTCCGTGGAAAAGGCGCCTTCGGACGTCAGCCAAATATCGTAATAATCGTGATTCCCCATATTGGCGTAAACCGGAGGGAGCTCGTACGCGTCCATGACCGCTTTCAGCCGTTTATATTCGATCGTTCGGCCGAAATCGGTCAGATCGCCGCCGAGCACGATCGCATCCACGGCGGATTCGAACGAGCTGACGTCTTTTAGAGCCATATGCAGCTTTTTTTCCATCGCATCGTCGGCTACCGAGATATGCAAATCGCTAAGAAGGAAAAAGGAAAGCAGCAGGGCAGGGTCTGCGCCTTGCCCGCTCTGTTTGTCTTTCGGTTGTACGCTCTCGGCGGCGTTGGCCGTAGGCAAGGTCGCCGCGTTCGGCGCCTCTTTTTCCAGCATGCGGGATGCGGCGTATCCGCCCCCGGACAAGACTGCAAGGAAAGCGAGCAGGCGCTTGACAAATTGTCGTCTGGACATCATATGGGACAGTTCCCTCCGGTGTGTGGTTCAAAATAGCTATTCTATCATTATATCGGACCGCTTGTAAAAATAAAATATGCGTAAGGAATGGTTTTGGCGTCGGAAAAATCCTTATTTTATGCAAATTCGGATTACCTTCCAGCATGTGCGCGGCTTCTTTTTTATAAATGAGGGCATCGCCTTTAGGATGAGGACGTACAAATCCGCTTAATTGAATACCGGGATCTCCCAAGGGGGGAACGATCGTTCGGAGTACTAGCGGAAGTTAGTACTTCTTTTTCCTCCCGGACGCGATATACTTGAGGTAATTAACTCGTGCAAACAAGGGGTGCATTCCGATGAGCCGAAAATGGTTGGAGAAAGAAGCCCCGGTTTGGGTGGAGCGGGGCATTGTCACCCGCGAGCAGGCAGATCAGCTTCTGGGCATGTACGAAACGAAACAGCATGCCGTCGGCCTGCTGCCGATTCTCGGCAGCATTTTGGTCGGACTGGGCATTCTCAGTTTTATAGCAGCGAATTGGCAGGATATTCCCCAGCTTGTCCGTCTTGCCATGATCGTGCTGCTGATGATCGGTTTTTACGCCGGAGGCGAGCTGGCGCTGCGGCGCGGCCACGATAAGCTGGGCGTCGCGCTGGCCGGCCTCGGGGTCGTCAGCTTCGGTGGGGGCATCGTGCTGATCGGCCAAATGTTTCACTTGGTCGCTTACAACGCGGGAACGTTTATTTTATGGGCGTGCGCGGGAATGGCCGCGGCCTTTCTCTACCGCAGCCGCTATTTGTATCTGCTAAGTCTGCTTCTCTTTAATATCGCCCAATGGTACAGCGTAGCGGAGTTCGATGACTTCAGCTATACCGCGTTTGTGCTGCTGGTCGCCGGTCTCGGCTTTTACGGCTGGAAATCGCGCCATTCGCTGCTGATTTGGTGCTTCAGCTTCAGCGTCACGGTGCAGGGGCTGATGTGGGCGGTCGCCTCGGACGTGCCGTTCCTCTGGATGTTTATTCCGGCCATGGCGCTTTATGTCCTCGGCGATTGGCTGATGGACGAACGTCACGGGGGCTATGCGCTGCAGACGGCCCCGCTTGCCGCAGCCTTTATTTTCGCGATTGTCATGGTGCTGTCCGGACACGAAAGAGGGGGCATCGGTGACGGCAGACTGCTTGCTGAACCGCTGTATTACTTCGCGGCGCTCGCCCTGCTCTTGGCCGTCTCGCTGGCCGGCAAGCTGCGAAACGGCCGGGTGTCCAGCGCTTTCGAATGGATTTTGCTCGCGCCGTTCGTTTACTTGCCTTCCGGCGTCGATATCCTGTACCTGCTCGCCCTGTTTTTCTTCTCGCTGTACGTGCTATGGAGCGGTTATGCCGAGGAGTGGCGGTTCAAGATCAACTTCGGGACGTTTCTGTTCATCTGCAGCACGATGGTGGCTTATGGCAAGCTGACCTGGGATTTTATGGACAAATCGCTGTTTTTCATCCTCGGAGGCGCCATCCTGATCGGTTTAAGCTGGTATCTGAACCGACGCAAGAAAAAGTTTCTCCACGACACGAAGGAGGGGAACGGACATGTCTGACAAAGCTGTTGCCGGCGGCCGCCGGCGTGCTCGGCTTACGGCCATCATCGTCCTGCTGCAGGCTCTTGTGCTGTTCGGGATCGCCCTTTCCTTCTATGCGATCGGCTGGTTCGGAAAGGACGTCCGCATCCGAACGGTGCCGGTGGACCCGCGCGATTTGCTCTATGGCGATTACGTTACCCTCGGCTATGACATCAGCCGTCTAAGCCCATCGCTGTGGAAAGATACGGCGCGCCAGCCGGAGCGAGGCCAGCCGGTCTATGTGGTTCTGAAGCCGGGAGCGGACGGCATTGCCGAGCCGGTGGCCGCATATGGCTCGAAGCCTGCGCTGCAGGAAGGCGAGGTCGTGATGAAAGGCCGGATCGACCATAGCTGGAGCAAAGAGGTTTTCGTGAAATACGGAGTCGAAAAATATTATGTGCCCGAAGGCACCGGCAAATCGCTTGAGGAAAAGGCCAACCGGTTAATCGTGCACATGAAAGTGGCCCCGTGGGGCCAGGCGAAAATCGAAGGGCTTGAAGAGCGGTCGTAGCGCTGCAGCGATATGAACATATGAAAAAACTCGGCTTCCCGCGGTTAGGGAAAATCGAGTTTTTCGCTTTTTACGGCCGGGAAGCGTTAGTGCTTCGGGGGTTTCGGCAGATGGCGCAGCTTATCCGGATTGTTAACAAAATACATCGCCCGGATGCGCGTGCCCTCGAATTCGAACAATAACGCGATGCGGGAGCGGGAGCCGTCAACCAGAAGTCCGGCTCCGCCGTTGAACGAGACGGGAACGCTTCGCGTCAGGACGGTGCCCTTGGACGCGATGCCGACCAGGAAGGCGGCGATCCGGTCCGCACCGAGAATCGGGCGCAGCGCCGCGCGCACCTTGCCTCCGCCGTCGGAGTGCAGCACCGCTTCCTCCGTCAGCAGGTGAATGAACTGCAGCACGTCTCCCGTGCTGACCGCCCGCAAAAAGCTCCGGACGAGCGATTGCGATTCCGATAGGCTCGGCTGCGGGGGCAGAGCCTCCGCGGCGTTCAGTTTTTGCTTTAAGCGGCTGTATGTTTTGCGGCAGGCGGCTTCGCTTTTGTCCAGCATGTCGGCGATTTCCTTATAATCGTAATCGAACGCTTCGCGCAATAAGAAAATCGCCCGTTCGACCGGGTTCAACTGCTCCAGCAGCAGCAGAAAGGCAAAGGAAATATCGTCGTTCCGGGCAGCCTGCTGCAGCGGATCTTCCTTCTCCGGGGTTTGCAGCGGCTCGGGAAGCCACTGCCCGACATAGACTTCCTTGCGGGCGCGGGCGGATTTGAGCTGATCGATGCAGCGGCGGGTAACGGATTTGCACAAATACGCCTTCGCGTTCTGAATCGTGCCGGGGTCCATGCGGGATACGGCCAGAAACAGGTCGTGGATGATATCCTCCGCTTCGGACACCGAGCCCAGCATCCGATAGGCGATCGAAAACAACAGCGGTTTATACTCGGTATACCAGTCTTCCAAAGGAAGCTGCGTCATTGGCGAATCTCCTTTGCGGTAAAAATCGAACGGCTCGGCTTCGGCCCGGTCCGCTCATAAGTTAATAGGACGAAGTGGCGTGCGGGTTTGTGACAAGTCTTTTTCAATTGTAGCACGGAACGGTCCCCGGCGGCGGAGAAATCCGGGCCTATCCTGCGGGGGGCCCGGGGAGCAATGAAGCCTATACTTGCAACGGCCGCCGGACCCTTTTAGAATGGGGGGAGTTAGGACTTAGCCCGCAAGGCGGAATCGGGAAAGGAGCGGGTTAGCCGCTATGGACAAGCAAGAGATGACACAGCCGAAGAAAAACGGGCTCTCCGATCTGCTGCTGTTGGATCGTTCCAATGAGTTCGCGGAGCGGGATGTGCTGTACCCGTTTGCGCTCGAGGAGCTGCTGTGCAAGCACGTGGGCGAAGGCGGGGCGCCGCTATGCCATCTGTGGCGCCACCCGCGCGCGTTCGTCATGGGGCTGCGCGACAGCCGGCTGCCCGGCGCGGCGGAAGCGGCCCGGTATCTGGAGGCGCAGGGCTACAATGTCGCCGTCCGCAATTCGGGCGGCGCGGCGGTGCCGCTTGATCTTGGCGTCGTTAATGTGTCGCTGATCTGGCCGAAGCGCCGGGCCGGGGAAATCGACTTCCGCGACGACTTCGAACGAATGTTCGAGCTGATCCGGCTGGCGCTTGATGCGACCGGATGCGAAGTGCGCAAGGGAGAGATCAAGGGGGCTTACTGTCCCGGAGATTACGATCTGAGTATCGGCGGCCGCAAATTTTGCGGCATCGCTCAGCGGCGGCAGGCCCATGCGTACGTCGTGCAGGCGTTCGTTATTGCCGGAGGGACCGGGGCGGAGAAGGCGCGGCAAGCGCGCGAGTTTTACGAGCGGGCTTCCGCCGGCGCGCAGAACATCGATTATCCGCGGGTGACGGTCGACAGCATGGCCAGCTTGGAGGAGCTGACGGATCTGGGCGGCGGCGCGGCGCTCAAGTTCATCGAGGCGGTGAAGCGGGTCGTGCGCGAGCGGCAAACCCCCGAAGGGCTGGAACGGGCGGCAGCGGGATTATGGATCCCGCAAGCGTCTCAAGTGCGGAAAACAGCGGATATGCTCCGCGAGCGTTACGGCCTTCGCGGGAAGGAGTCCGGCAAGTAACAGCCCTGAAACGGCTTGTTAAGCCAGGAACCGTTTCAGCATGCCCGGCAGCTCGTTTTGCCAGAAGCCCCAAATGTGTTTTCCGGGCTTCTCTTCATAGTGCAGCGAACAGCTTCTCGTGACGAGGAGCTGTTTTGTTTTGCGGTTCGCCTCGACGAAATCGAACGTGCCGCGCTCCGTCGTCACCTCCGTTTCGTCGAGCCCGACGACCATGGAAAGCTTCAGCCACGACAAGTCGTCTTCGGCTTCGATCCGCTCTTGCGTCGATTGTAAAAATGCGCCGGACAAGGATATAACTTGGCAAAAAAGGCTACGATAATCTAAGGCAAGATGCAGCGATACGGTGCCTCCGAGCGAATCGCCGGCCAAGATCCGTTCGTTCAAATCGGCGCGGACCGGGTAATGATCTTGTATAAACGGGAGCAGCTCTTCGGCAAAAAACGCGCAGTAAGCGGCGAAACACTCTCCCTCGGGCGCGTATTCGGACGTTCGGACCGTTTTGTCGACGTCCACGCCGACGATGATGGCGGGCTCGACATTGTCATCGAAAATAAGCCGGTTCATCGTCGTGGCAATGCGGCCGAAGTTAAAAAAATCCTCGCCGTCCTGGCAATAGATGACAGGATACGACAACAGTTCGTTGTAGCCTGGCGGAAGGTAGACGCGCAGCGATCTTTCCTGCCCGAGCGCGCGGGAAGCTATGGTTTCTTTTACGATGGTGCGCTTGTAGTACAAGCTGTCGTCCAAGGGAAAAACCTCCAGTGTATTATAATAGTTTTATGGATTTTATTAATCTGTATTATTATTTTTCGGGAACTGTTATATACGCATGATCGAAAAGAAATCATATTTTACAAGTATGTTCTTGTGCTATTCACTAAAACAGGTTTATAATAATACTATAACAGAAACACCCCAATTTCGACATCCCTTCAAAAATCTATCGCTGAGGTGAATATGGAAATGAGCAAGCCTTATGTTGTGGGCGTACAGGATGTACAGCCGTTGTCCGTTCTGGGCACCGACGGTACCGTAACGAATCCCGAAGCTATGCCGAATCTGTCGGACGACCAGTTGAAAGAATTAATGCGCCGCATGGTGTTCACGCGTACGTGGGACCAGCGCGCTGTCAATTTAACGCGTCAAGGACGTCTCGGATTTTATGCGCCGGTTTCCGGCCAGGAAGCGACGATGGTCGGCAGCGAATTCGCGCTGAACAGAGACGATTTTATCTGCCCGGGTTATCGCGACATGCCGCAGCTCGTATGGCACGGTCTGCCGATGTACCAAGCGTTCCTGTATTCGCGCGGACATCAGCACGGCGGACAAATTCCGCAAGACGTGCACGTGCTCATGCCGCAAATCATCATCGGCGCGCAATATTTGCACGCGATGGGCGTGGCGATGGCGTTCAAGCAGCGCGGGGAGAAACGCGTTTCCATCACCTACACCGGGGACGGAGGTTCCTCTGAGGGCGATTTCTACGAAGCATTGAACTTCGCGGGGGCGTTCAAGCTGCCGGCGATTTTCATGGTGCAAAATAACGGCTACGCCATTACGACGCCGTTCTCCAAGCAGACGGCCGCGCTTTCCGTAGCGCACAAAGCGGTAGCTGCCGGTATCGAAGGCGTACAAGTCGACGGGATGGACGTGCTCGCGGTAGTCAAAGCCGTTCAAGACGCAGCGGAGCGCGGCCGCAAGGGCGAAGGCGCAACGCTGATCGAGGCGGTTACTTACCGGTTCCTGCCGCACTCCATGTCCGGGGACGACCCGTCCAAATACCGCACGAAAGAAGAAACGGCTGAATGGGAGCTCAAGGATCCGCTGAACCGCTTCCGCGCGTACCTCGTTTCCAAGGGCCTGTGGTCCGAAGAGGAAGAAGCCAAAGTCGTCGAGGATGCGAAAAACACCGTCGCTGAGCAGATCAAGAAGGCCGAAGAAACGGAAAAAATGACGGTGCCGGGCTTGATCGACAGCATGTTCGAAACGACGCCGCAGCATTTGGAAGAGCAAAAAGCGGATTACTTAGCGTAAAGGGGAGGAACTTTCAGCCATGGCTCAAATGACAATGATTCAAGCGATCAAGGACGCGATGCGAGTCGAGCTCCAGCGCGATCCGAACGTGGTCATATTCGGGGAAGACGTAGGTAAGGTGGGCGGCGTATTCCGCGCAACGGAAGGCCTGCAGGCCGAATTCGGGGAAAACCGCGTATTCGATACGCCGCTTGCGGAATCCGCAATCGGCGGGATGGCGGTCGGGATGGCCATTCAAGGCTTCCGTCCGATCATGGAAATCCAGTTTGTCGGCTTTATTTTCGAAGCGTTTGACCAAATCGCCGTTCAGGCGGCGCGCATGCGTTACCGTTCCGGCGGCCGTTACAACGCGCCGATTACGATCCGTACGCCTTTCGGCGGCGGCGTCAAAGCGGCGGAGCTGCACACCGACCCGCTGGAAGGGCTGATGGTACAGACGCCGGGCATTAAAGTCGTCGTGCCGTCCAACCCGTACGATGCGAAAGGGCTGCTCATTTCGGCGATTCGCGACAACGATCCCGTGTTCTTCATGGAGCATCTGAACTTGTACCGCTCGTTCCGCGCGGAAGTGCCGGAAGGCGAATATACGGTGCCGATCGGCAAGGCGAACGTCGTTCGCGAAGGCTCGGACGTTACGATCATTACTTATGGCGCGATGGTGCATACTTCGCTCAAAGCGGCCGAGGAGATCGAAAAAACGCGCGGCGCGAAAGTCGAAGTCATCGACCTGCGCACGCTGATGCCGCTGGACATTGACACGATCGTCGAGTCGATCAAGAAAACGAACCGTGCGATCGTTGTGCAGGAAGCGCAAAAAACCGCGGGTATCGCCGCGGAAGTGATCGCGCAAATCAATGAGAAGGCGATTCTGCATCTCGAAGCGCCGGTGCTGCGCGTAGCTCCTCCGGATACGGTTTATCCTTTTGCGCAAGTCGAGGATCAATGGCTTCCGAATCCGGCCCGTATCGTCAAAGGCCTGAATCAAGTATTGGATTTCTAATATTTTACTAAGACGCAAGGACGGTGAGCGACCGATGGCAAACTTTGAATACCGCTTTCCCGAGCTGGGCGAAGGCATCCACGAAGGCGAGATCGTGAAATGGCACGTAAAACCCGGCGATACGGTAAATGACGAAACGATCCTGATGGACGTTCAAAACGATAAATCGACGGTGGAAGTACCTTCTCCGGTAGAAGGGAAAATCATCGAGCTCAAAGTCTCCGAAGGTACGGTATGTACGGTCGGCGACGTGATCGCCGTCATCGAAGTGACCGGCGAGGTGCCGCAGCAGGCCCATGGCCACGGCGAAGCGCCGAGCGCTGCGCAAGCGGCGACTCCGGCGGCAGCGCAAGCGGAAGCTTCG
The DNA here is from genome assembly GCA_031180825.1 of Paenibacillus sp. GTDB lineage: Bacteria > Bacillota > Bacilli > Paenibacillales > NBRC-103111 > Paenibacillus_G. The sequence continues at coordinate 283,734 of JAPSLM010000004.1, forward strand.
GCTGCGCAGGGCGGCGCAGAAGCCGAGTGCGCGGTTGGCGGCGCCGTAGCGGCGAACGTGAACGCCGCGAAGCTGGATACGCCGATGGCGGGCGGAGCCCAAGCGGCAGGCAGCGCGCGCGAAGTGCTCGCGACGCCAAGCGTGCGCAAGCTGGCGCGCGAGAAGGGCGTTAACCTCGCGGCGGTTCCCGCGACAGGCAAGAACGGACGCGTGACGCGCGAGGACGTGCTCGGCTTCGTTTCCGGCGGCGGCGCGCCGAAAGCGGCTGAAGCGCCGGCGGCAGCGGCTCCGACGGCAAGTGCGGCGGCGCCTTCGGCAGCCGCGCCGGTCAGCGGCGACCGCGAGGAAGAGCGCGTACCGCTGAAAGGCATCCGCAAGGCGATCGCCAATGCGATGGTCAAGAGCGCTTATACCGCTCCGCATGTGACCCTGATGGACGAAGTCGACGTGACCCGCCTCGTCGCGCTGCGCGAAAAAGCGAAGCCGGTCGCCGAGAAGAAGGGCGTCAAGCTCACGTACCTGCCTTTCATCGTGAAGGCATTGGTAGCGGCAGCCCGTCAATTCCCGGCGATGAACGCCATGATCGACGAAGAGAAGCAGGAAATCGTCTACAAAAAGTACTACCATATCGGCATCGCAACGGATACGGACAACGGTTTGATCGTACCGGTTATCCAGGATGCGGACCGCAAAAATATTTGGACCATTGCCGCCGCGATCAAGGATCTTGCGGCACGCGGCCGCGAAGGCAAGCTCGGTCCGAACGAGTTGAAAGGCTCCACGCTTACGATTACGAATATCGGCTCCGCCGGCGGCATGTTCTTCACGCCGATCATCAACTTCCCGGAAGTGGCGATCCTCGGAACGGGCCGCATCAGCGAGAAGCCGGTCGTAAAGAACGGCGAAATCGTCATCGCTCCGGTCATGGCGCTGTCGCTCAGCTTCGACCATCGCATTATCGACGGCGCTACGGCTCAAAACTTTATGAACTATATCAAGCAGCTGCTGGCCGATCCGGAACTGCTTGTCATGGAGGTGTAATCCACGATGGTAGTAGGAGACGCATCGGTTGAAATTGACGTTCTCGTCATCGGCGCCGGTCCCGGCGGCTACGTAGCCGCCATCCGCGCAGCCCAGCTTGGCAAAAGCGTGCTCATCGTAGACAAAGCGGAGCTCGGCGGGGTTTGTTTGAACCGCGGCTGCATTCCGTCCAAGGCGCTGATTTCCGCAGCGCATCAATACGAGGTCGTTAGCCATGCCGCCGAGATTGGGATTTCGGCGGACAACGTAAAAGTCGATTGGTCCAAGGTGCAGGATTGGAAGAACGGCATCGTCAAGAAGCAAACCGGCGGCGTCGGCATGCTGCTGAAAGGCAACAAGGTCCAAGTGTTCAACGGCGAGGCGCTGTTCATCAACGAGCATGAAGCGCGCGTCTTCAACGATAACGAAACGGCACGCTACCGGTTCAACCATTGCATCATCGCGACCGGCTCCCGTCCGATCGAGCTGAAGGCGTTCCCGTTCGGCGGACGCATTCTGTCCTCGACCGAAGCGCTGTCGCTTAGCGAGCTGCCGAAGAGCCTCGTCGTTATCGGCGGCGGTTATATCGGTATCGAGCTGGGACAAACGTATGCCAAGTTCGGCACGAAAGTAACGGTGCTGGAAGGCTCCGACTCCATCCTGCCGGGCTTCGAAAAAGAACTGTCGCAGCCGGTGGCGCGCAACCTGAAAAAGCTCGGCGTCGAGGTCGTCACCGAGGCGATGGCTCAAGGCTGCGAGCAGACGGATAAGGACGTGACGGTGACTTATACCGTCAAAGGCGAAGAGCATAAAGTAACCGCGGACTACGTACTGGTTACCGTCGGCCGCCGTCCGAATACCGACGGCGACTTGTCCCTGGAGCTTGCAGGCGTACAGGTCGGCGAACGCGGCTTGATCCAGGTCAACGAAAAATGCCAGACGAATGTTCCGCATATCTATGCGATCGGCGACATTGTACCGGGCATGGCGCTGGCCCACAAAGCTTCGTATGAGGCGAAGGTCGCGGCAGAATCCATTGCCGGACTGCCGAGCGTTGTGGATTACAAAGTCATTCCGGCCGTCGTCTTCTCCGATCCGGAGATCGCCGGCGTTGGTTTCAGCGAGACCGAGGCGAAAGCCAAAGACATCAACGTGTTCACCGGCAAGTTCCCTTACGGGGCGAACGGCCGTGCGCAATCGATGAACGTCACGGACGGCTTTGTGAAGCTTGTCGGCGACAAAGACACCGGTCGTTTGATCGGGGCGCAGGTGGTCGGCGCGGAAGCCTCCAATCTGATCGCGGAGCTGACGCTCGGCATCGAGATGGGTGCAACGTTGGAAGACATCGCTCTGACGATCCACGCGCATCCGACGCTTGGCGAAATTACGATGGACGCCGCCGAAGGCGCACTCGGCCATCCGATTCACCAGCTGGTCAACCGGAAATAACAATAGAATCATTCTGCCCGAAGCAGACGCAGCGGTTTAAGCTGCCTTGTGCTTCGGGTTTTTCTTTTTGCGCATGTCTATTTCCTCGAAAGAAACGAAACTTAGTCTGTCAAACAGTCATTTCCAATACTTCGCAGCGATACGTGGATTCGAGTCATTTCCTCACGGACGGAGTGGCTCAAGGGCTGCGACGATTCGAAGGGGAGCGAATAAGATTTTAGAGTTCTTCGGACGACTCGCATTTCAAGTTCTTCTGTACGCTGTCCATGAAAAGCAGCAGACCTCCGTTTTGCTCAAGAACTTCTTACAAAACCTCGCTGACCTGTTGATCGAGACTAGCGCCAGGAAGGGCAAGATAGAGCAGTTTTAAAAACAATGAAGAAGTTAAAAGTGAATATATAAAAGTTGTTACAAAAATTAGAAAAAAGTTGTATAATTGTATTAACATACAAAATTACTTACTTTTGTTTATATATAAAAAGATCGACTGGACGATGGAGATTCGACGTCTCCTTTAGCCGGTGGTCCATCAAGTCAAAAAAAAGAAGAAATAGCGAATTGCAGAAAGGGAGTCGGAGGTAATATAAGTGTGGTAACAAAACCCAGCCAAAGGATAGTGCGGAAAGAGAAGAAGCCTATTTTATTCGATGCCTAGGGAGGAAAGAATCTATGAACGCTTACAAACGATTAACCATAAACGCTTAATACGTTTTGGCCAAGGAAAAGCGGCTGGAAAAGTCTCGGTAACCAGGGTCTTTGAACTACTCCTGTAAGGGCTTAGCGTGGAATCGGGCATTGGACTTTATTCCTACTGACAGAAGGAGGGCCTCTATGTTTACGGATACGTTTAAAACATTGACGGACGTAATGAAGGAAAGGAGCAAGGAAGCAAAAAAAGGCATTACTTTTATAGACGGAGACGACCAGGAAGTACGATTGTCGTATCAAGCGTTTTATGGTGAAGCTTTGAGATTTCTCGGCGCTTTACAGGGCAAAGGCGTGAAGCCGAGGCAGGAAGTTATTTTTCAAATCGAAGACAACCGAAGCTTTCTGATCGCTTTTTGGGCTTCTATTTTAGGCGGTATGATTCCCGTGCCTATCAGCGTAGGGAATAATGAAGAACATAAAATGAAGGTGCTCAAGATATGGAATATATTGTCCGATCCTTATATGATTGGGACCGAAAAGTCCATCGAGAATTTGAGTAAATTAAAGAGCGATCAGGCGTCTGCCGAATGGTTTGAGGCCTTGGAAGCCAAAACTTTGCGGATAGAGGAGAATTACAGCGGAAATCCCGAAGGGACCATTTACGAATCTAATCCTCAGGATATCGCCTTTATCCAGTTTTCTTCAGGCTCTACAGGAGATCCTAAAGGCGTAATTCTTACACATGAAAATTTGATTTACAATTGTTGTGGAATTATCAAAGGACAAGAAATCACGTCAGGAGACGTTTTGCTGCAGTGGATGCCTCTGACCCATGACATGGGATTGATCTGCAATCATCTTTCACCTTATATAGCAGGTATCGATCAATGCATTATTCCGACGAGCCTGTTTATCCGCCAGCCTTTATTATGGATTAAAAAAGCCAGTGAACATAAAGCCACTCATCTTTCTTCCCCGAACTTCGGCTATAAATATTTTCTTACCTTTTTCAAACCGGAAAAAGCACAGGGGTGGGATTTATCTAACGTTAAGTTGATCGCGAACGGCGCTGAACCGATTGCGGTAAATTTATGCGATGATTTTATAAAGGCATTGGCCCGTTATGGCTTGAAGGAGCATACGATGTCGCCTGCGTACGGATTGGCAGAAGCCTCTGTAGGCGTAAGTATTTCCAAGCCGGGCAGCAAGATTGTTACCTTGTATTTGGACCGGAATCACCTCAATACGGGGGAGCGAATCGTTGAAGTGAACCGGAGTTCCCCATCTTGTGTCAGTTTTGTCGCGAACGGATACCCGCTTGATTACTGCCATGTTCGCATTGCGGATGAGGCCGACACTCCTTTGGCCGACGATATCCTGGGCTATGTCCAAATTAAGGGGCGTAATGTAACGCAAGGATACTATAATAACCCCGAGGCTTCCTCAAAGCTGTTGACGTCCGACGGATGGGTGAATACGGGGGACCTCGGGTTCATGCGAAACGGACAAATCGTCATTACGGGAAGAGCGAAAGATATCATTTTTGTAAACGGTCAAAACGTTTACCCGCATGATATCGAACGTTTAGCAGAAGAAATCGATGGAGTCGAGCTCGGCCGGGTGGCCGCCTGTGGAGTGCAGGTTCCGGATTTGGATACGGAAGCGATTGTAGTATTTGTAGTATCCAAAAAGTCATTGGAAAAATTTGCGCCGATCGCGATCGAATTGAAGAAGCATTTGTATCGGAAAGGCGGTTGGACGATCCATGATATTGTTCCCATTAAGCAAATGCCCAAAACAACCAGCGGCAAAGTGCAGCGGTTCAAGCTGTCCGAAGAGTATCGGAAAGGAGAATATCGGCGAATCTCCCAAACATTGAACGAACTCTTTGCGTCGAAAACCACGCACGAAGAACCGCCGATGGCTTCCTGCGAGGCGGAAAGCATTCTGCACGATATTTGCTGCGAGGTGCTCCAGCTCAAGCGGATCGATACGAAGGGCAGCTACTTTGATCTGGGAGCTAGTTCTTTGCAGCTGATTCAAATAACGGAGAAAATTGAACGGCGATTGGGCAAGCAGCTGTCCGTTACCGATCTGTTCGCTTATCCCTCAATAGCCGATTTAGCGGAATTTATCGTTAAGCCTAATATTTCGAAGGCCAATAAGGTGGCGAAGAGGGAAGCGGAACGCAGCACCGGCAAAGACATTGCCATCGTCGGGATTGCCCTTCAAGTACCCGGGGCCTCGACAGTAACCCAATTTTTGGAACAAATTGTTCAAGGGAAAGACGTCATCGGACAGTTTGCCGAGGAACGAAAGCAGGATGCCAGAGATTATTTGTCGGCGTTAAACCGAGATGAGCGGGAACAGAATTTCACAGAAGGCGGTTATTTGGAAGAAATCGATAAATTTGATTATTCATTTTTCAAATTGAGCCCTGTCGAAGCAAGCTATATGGACCCTAATCAGAGACTGTTCCTGCAAACAGCGTGGCATGCGCTCGAAGACGGAGGATATGCGGGAGAGCAGCTTCGCGGTCGTAAGGTGGGGGTATACGCCGGTTTTTCAAAAGTGGGCTACGATTATGAGAGATTGATTTCCATAGGGGAGCCGGAGAAGCTGCATCGGTACATCGTTGGCAATTTGCCGTCTGTGCTGGCAAGCCGAATCTCCTACTTTCTCGACTTAAAAGGTCCGGCGGTGACGATCGATACGGCGTGCTCCTCCTCGCTGGTCGCTGTTCATATGGCGTGCAAAGGCATAATCAACGGTGATTGCGAGTTGGCGGTGGCCGGAGGTATTCGAACCGCACTCTTGCCTGTTAAGCTTGGATTGGATATGGAGTCTCCGGGAGGGAGGGCCAGAACGTTCGATGCCGAAGCGGACGGGACCGGCGTCGGAGAAGGGGGCGCAGCCGTATTGCTGAAGCCTCTGAACAAAGCTGTGGAGGATGGTGATCATATTTATGCGGTGATTAAAGGAAGCGCCGTGAATCAGGATGGCACGACAGCCGGAATTACCGCGCCGAATCCGGCTGCGCAGGCGGAAGTGATCGAGGCGGCTTGGAAAGATGCCGGCATTCATCCGGAAACGCTATCGTTTATTGAAGCGCACGGCACGGGAACGAAGCTGGGGGACCCGATTGAAATTGCCGGCTTGACTCAAGCGTTTGAAAAATATACGAACAAAAAACAATTTTGCGCGATCGGATCCGTCAAGACGAACATCGGGCATTTGTTTGAAGCGGCCGGGATTGCCAGTCTCGTTAAGGCGGTGCTGATGCTCCGGTGCAAAACAAATCCTCCGCTCGTTCATTTTAAAAAGCCGAACCCCAATATCAGCTTCGAACTATCGCCGTTTTATGTGACGACGGAGGCTGCCGATTTGAATTCGAACGGTTTGCCGCTCCGGTGCGGAGTCAGTTCTTTCGGCTTTAGCGGGACAAACGCCCACGTCGTACTTGAGGAGTTTGTCGAGGTGCGCTCGGAAAAGGAGCTTGATCCAGATCGGAACGGACCTCATCTGCTGACGCTCTCCGCTAAAAGCGAGGGGGCCTTGTGGAAGCTGATCGACCGGTATATCGAGTATTTGCATGGAAATCCCGCCGTTTCTTTGGAATATATGTGCTATACGGCCCATACAGGAAGAGCCCATCTGGATCACAGGCTTGCTGTTATTGCTTCAAGCCCGGCGGAATTGCTGCTTAAACTGGAAAGACTGTCGGCGGGAAAAGGAAATGTTCCGGAAGGGTCCGAAATTTATCTGGGAATGCACAAGCTGGTTGCCGATGAGGGTCAGCCTGGACTGCCGGGGGAATTGACGGAAAGCGAACGAAGAATTCACAGCGAGGCGGCAGAGCGTGTTGTCGCGGAAGTTGCGAAAAGCGGACAAGCGGGCAGGCAAGCGCTGCGCCGTTTGGGGGAATTATACATCCTGGGCGCGGGCATCCGCTGGGAATCGATTTACCGCAACAGCCATACCAAGAGAAAAATTCCGCTGCCGTTGTATCCGTTTGAGAGAAAAAGATGCTGGTTTACTCTGAAACCGGAGCAGGTACGCAAGACAGAAAGGGGAACGGAAGAGGTGCCAATCATACATCATCGCGGGCAGTCTGCCGGTAATCGCCCGGAGTACGATGCTGGTGCGGACATTTCCAAAACCTTGAAGGAAATTGTAAGCAAAGTTTCTGGATTTGAATCGGCACAATTGGACGAGCATATGCATTTTCTCGAAATGGGCTTGGATTCGATCATGCTGGTTCAAGTGCAAAAAGAAATCACGGACCGATTCCAAGTGTATGTTCCGATGGCGCATTTCTTTGAATCCATCACCAATTTGCACAGCCTCGCGAAGTTTATTGGGGAAATGACTCATTCCGAGCGGTCGGTTGCGGCGGCAAGCGCCGTTGCCGAAAAAGTAGAGTCTCGGCAGCAGGACGAAGGTGCGGTTCAAACGACTTCATCCGGTTCCTTGGAAGCACTGCTCGCTCAGCAGATCGAGCTGATGAACGCCCAGCAGCAAAACTTTACGCAAATATTGACGCAGCAATTGGAAGTATTAAAAAAACGGACTTCATTTGTCCAAGCGATCGCAACCGAACCGGACAACAGCCTGCTTTCCGATTCCAAATCTGCGGCACCGGCTTTAAGGGAGAAAAAGGAGGCGTCCAGCGGTCCCTCCAAGCCTTTTGTTCCGTATCAACCGTTAGTAATCGGGGGGGAGAGCGGATTTACCGCAAAGCAAAATGAATACTTGAACCATTTTATCGAACGCTACGCACGACGGACCCCCGGCTCCAAAAAATATACGCAGGATACCCGCTTCGTTCATGCAAACAACCGGAACGTATCTGGATTTCGTCCATACTGGAAAGAAATGGTGTACCCGATCGTTGCCGAACGAGCCTCTGGCCCTAAAATGTGGGACGTGGACGGGAACGAATATATCGACTTGACGATGGGTTTCGGCGTTAATTTGCTGGGCCATAATCCGGGGTTAATCACAAACGTACTGCAAAATCAAATCCATGGGGAGACCCCGCCTTTAGGCCCTATGTCCAACGTGGCCGGCCGGGTTGCGGAATTGATCTGCGAACTTACGGGCGTGGAGCGGGTTGCCTTTTACAATTCCGGAACGGAAGCGGTGATGGTGGCCCTGCGTCTGGCCAGAGCGGTTACGGGCCGCTCGAAGATCGCACTGTTCGCGGGTTCGTATCATGGCACCTTTGACGGAGTTCTTGCCGTATCCGATCCGAATGCCGATGAGGGCGAGGCTCTGCCTATGGCTCCGGGAATTACGCCTGATATGATCCGGGATGTGCTGATTCTCAATTACAATCATCCGGATTCCCTGAGACTTCTCAGGCAACATGCAGGCGAATTGGCGGCGGTACTGGTGGAGCCGGTCCAAAGCCGTAGACCTGACCTGCAGCCCGCAGAGTTTTTGCGCCAAATTCGGGAAATCACCCAACAATCGGGAACGGCGCTTATTTTTGACGAAGTGATCACAGGATTTCGCATCCATCTGGGCGGCGCTCAGGCATGGTTCGGGATCGAGGCCGATCTGGTCACCTACGGCAAAGTGGCGGGAGGAGGCATGCCGATCGGCATCGTCGCGGGAAAATCCGAGTATATGGACGCGGTTGACGGTGGGGTATGGTCCTTCGGCGATGCTTCTTACCCGGCAAACGCAAGCAAAAAAACGTTTGTAGGCGGCACTTTCTGCACACATCCGCTCGCGATGCATTCGGCGCTGTCGGTATTGGAATATTTGAAGGCGGAAGGCCCCGAACTTCAGGAGAAGCTGAACTTGAGAACCAACCGACTGGTGAATCGTTTGAACGCATATTTCAAACAAAACGGCGTGCCGATCCATATGGTTAATTGCGGTTCATTGTTCAGATTCGTTTCGTTCGGAGATATCGAATTGTTCTTTTATCTGTTGATCAGCAAGGGAATCTACATTTGGGAAGGCCGTAACTGTTTTCTATCGACGGCCCATACGGACGACGATCTGGAACGGATCATGCAAGCTGTCAAGGAAAGTGTAGAGGAATTAAGGGAAGGCGGCTTTTTACCGGAAAAACCCCCTTCACCGGATGGGGGCGAAAACCGTAAGGGTGTCTTGAGCTCCGATGATTCGGCATCGCTGCCATTGACGAAGGAACAGAAACAAATCTGGTTCGCCGTCAGGGCAAGAAACGATTCTTCCACCGCATTCAACGAGACAGTGGCATTGCGAATGAGGGGAGCATTGCAGGAAGATGCAATGCGCCATGCCGTTCAAACCATCGTAAGCCGGCATGAATCGCTGCGCACTGTGATTGATCGGAGCGGGGAAGAACAGCACATTCTTCCTAAAGCTGAAATGACGATACGGATGACCGATTTTTCGTCACACCCGCAGTCCAAGCACGCGGAACAAGTAGAGCGATGGTTTGAGGCGGAGGGGCAAAAGCCGTTCGATCTGGCTTCGGGCGAACTGTTGTTCAGGATAAACATCCTGCAGCTGGCTCTCGACGAACATATTCTGGTTGCGACGTTCCATCATATAATTGCCGACGGATGGTCCATCGCCGTATTTGTACGCGAATTGGAACAGCTTTATACGTCCTATTGTCTGGGAGAGCGGGAAGCTTCCTTGCCGGCACCCGCCCGATTCCGGGAATTCCAAATATGGCGGCGGGCTGAGCTGGAAGGCGGGCATATAAAAAAAGCCATTGCTTATTGGATGCGGTCTTTGGAGGCGCCCCCTGTAGTTATGGATCTTCCATCCGAACACGGTGGAATGGCCAAGCCGTCGTTTCGTGGCGAACGGGTTGGTATTCGGGCGGATAAAGCGCTGACGAAGAAGCTGAAGGCGCTGAGCATCAAGGCGGGGAACAGTTTGTTCGTCACGCTGCTGACCGCCTACAAGGTATTCTTGCATCGCTTGACGGGAAATTCGACGTTGGTTGTGGGCATACCCACGTCCGGACAGGCTAGAATGGAGAAGCCTCACTTGATCGGGAATTGCGTGAACATGCTTCCTATCCTGAGCCGAATCGGCCACAAGGAGTCGTTTGCCGATTATCTGGCGCAAATCAAGCGAGCCATGCAGGAAATCGACCCGCTGCAAAATTATTCGTTTGCCGATCTAACGGAGCACTTGGAAGGCAGACCGGTGCCCGAAATGAATGTGATTTTCAATCTGGACCGGCCTATGCAGCGTTTGCAATTTCAAGGGCTTGAAGTTCATCTCATGGCGACGCCGATCCGGCAAGTGAAATACGATATGTTTCTCAATGTTATGGAGGTTGAAGGAGAGCTACGGTTTGATTTCGACGTCAATGCCGGATTTGCGCCCCCGGAGACGATCCGGCTTTGGGCCGGCTACTTCCTTCATGTATTGGACACAGTGGCCGAGCACGACGATCCGGCCCTGAACGAAATCTCGCTCTTGAGCAAAGAAGAGCGGGTGCTTGACGCAAAGGATTGGCGAGGTTATGCGGACTTCGAGATTGATTATACCGGTCAGGCCGACGCGCTTCCGCAAGGGGCTATCTATTTGCTTGATTCATACAGGCAGCCGGCTCCCGTGGGCGTCATCGGGGAACTCCACCTTCAGGAGGCCGGTTTGCCGCTTTCGAACACGCGGGCCCTTTCCGGAACGGGACTATTGGCCATGCGAACGGCCGATGGCCGGTTGAAGCCGTTCGGTTCCGTTCAACGCCGGGTACGAATAAGAGGGCATGCGGTTTATTTGGATATGCTCGAACGACACATCGCAGCTATCCCGCAAATTGAATCGTGTTTTGTTGCGGAACAAGACACGCAAGACGGCTCAGGCGGCATTCTAACCGCTTATATTACCGGAGATATCGATGGCGGATGGCCGGCGATGCTTCGCAAACGACTGCTGCATGAACTGCCCGACTATTGGGTCCCCAGGCATATCATTCCATTGAGGAGACTGCCGTTATCCTCGGAAGGCAAGGTGGACCCGCTTCAATTGCCTTCCCCGGAGCAGGCGATGAATGACATGTGCCCCGAAGTCAGGAGCAGCGAGACGGAGGAAAGAATCGGGCGAATTTGGCAGGAGGTGCTGGGAGCTTCGCGCGTTTTGCCGGACGATAATTTTTTCGATCTTGGAGGCAATTCGCTGAATGCGACCCTCTTGCTCGCCAGAGTTCAGCAAGAGTTTGGGAAATTGATTCCGCTGAACGAGCTTTTCCGTTCACAGACGGTTTCAGCGTTGGCCGCAATGATCGAAAGCGCGGAGCGGGAAGAGCATCTGCCCATGCTTTCACTCGAAATGAAGCCGCATTACGAGGTGTCTGCCGCTCAGAAAAGAATGTTTCTTCTGCAAAGCATGGGAGCGGGGACAGCCTATCATATTACCGGTCAGCTGCTGATCGAAGGAGAGCTGGATATTTCTCGCTTTCTGGACGCTTGCCGGGAATTGGTGCAGCGGCATGAAGCTTTTCGCACTTCCTTTGACATTGTGGACGGAGAAATCGTGCAGATTATCAACGCCGACACAGACTTTACGATCATGGTCACGGATATCGGGGAGGAAGAAGCGGAAAAAACGATCGCGGCGTTCGTCCGTCCTTTCGATTTACGTCAAGCGCCGTTGTTTAGAGCTGAATTGCAGCGTTTTGGGCCGGACAAATATAGGTTGATCATAGACATGCATCATATTATAGCCGACGGGCTGTCGATGTCCGTTTTCTTGAACGAGTTGGCGTACCTGTATGAAGGCCGGGATTTGCCCCCGCTCCATGTTCAATACAAAGATTTTGCCGCCTGGCAAAAAGTGCGGTACAGCAGCGGACGCTATGCTGGCCAGGAACGGTACTGGCAAGCCGCTTTGAGCGGGGAACTGCCGGTTCTGGCCTTGCCGACGGACTACCCGAGACCCCCGGTTCAAAGTCAAGAAGGGGCCGTGCTATCGTACGAGATTGATCCGAAAATAGCGGCCGGTTTGAAAAAAATGGCGGGCGAGACCGGCACCACGCCGTACATGATTTTGCTTGCGGTCTATTATGTGCTGCTCGCGAAATATACAGGCCAAACGGACATTATCGTCGGAACGGCCGTCGCCGGCAGACAACATCCCGACACCGAACGGATGATCGGCATGTTTGTCAATACGTTGGCTCTGCGCAATAAACCGTCTATGGAGAAGAGCTTTTATGCGCTCCTGCAGGAAGTTAAGGAAACGACGCTGCGCGCGATGGAGAATCAAGAGTATCCTTTCGAAGAGATGATCGAGAAATTGGATGTACGCCGTGATCCGGGGCGCAATCCTTTGTTTGACACCATGTTTGTCATGCAAAATTTTGAAATTCGAGCCTTCGAAGCCGATGGAGTAAAATTTTTGCCTGCTGAAGTCAATCCGGGTATTTCGCAGTTCGATCTTGTTTTGAGCGCCGATGAATGGCAGGATCAACTGACTCTTCGGTTTAACTATTGCACCAAGCTTTTCCGGGCGGAGACGGTGGACCGCTTGGCCCGACTTTATACACGGCTATTGCAGAACGCTATAGAACATCCATGGAGCGAAATTGCCAGGCTCGAATGGTTGTCCGGCGAGGAGAAGCGGCTCCTGTTATCCGGATTCAATCCGATCATGCAGCCGTCACCGGCCGCGATCCCGGACAACGGAACTTTGCATTCGATCTTCGAAGTACAGGCGAAAAAAACGCCGGATCATGTCGCCGTCCTACATTTGGGCCGGGAAATCACCTACAGAGAGTTGAACGAGAAGTCAAACAAGCTGGCGAAGGCATTATTAAGACGAGGGGTAGGACAGGAAATCGTCGTTGGTCTCATGTTGGAACGTTCGATCGAAATGGCTGTCACGATTTTGGCGGTTTTAAAGGCCGGGGGAGCGTACATGCCCATGGATCCGTCTTATCCGGCGGAGCGGATCAATCACATGCTTGCGGACAGCGGGGCCGCTGTCCTGCTGGTGCAAGAACATGTGAAACGTAAGGCGAAATTTGACGGACCTGTTCTGTGCGTGGATAACGAGGAATGGTACGGGCAGGAAAACGGATCGTCCTTAAAGTTAAAATCCGGCCCGCATAATTTGGCCTATGTAATTTATACATCGGGTTCAACGGGCGCTCCTAAAGGGGTTTGCATTGAACACCAATCCATCGTCAATACGTTATTGTGGAGAAGAGAAGAATATGAGATGGGGGCAGGGGATCGCGTTTTGCCCCTAGTATCGAGTTCGTTTGACGCGTTCATCGCCGCTTTTTTCACTCCGCTGTCGTCCGGAGCCGCCGTTGTACTGCCTGCGGATGAAGAAATCCTGGAGCTGTCCGCGATGAAAACGCTGATTGTTTCAGCCGGCGTTACGCATTTGGTATGCACGCCTTCCATGTACTTGCCTATTGCGGCATCGTTGACGCCGCAAGAAGCAAAGACAGTTAAAGCTGTAACGCTGGGCGGCGAAAAAATAACAAAACGATTGATTGAAGCCAGTCGAGCCGTAAACCCCGGAATCGAACTGCTTAACGAGTACGGACCGACGGAGTACAGCGTCGTCACGACGATTCACAGGAACGTCCATCCCGAGGGGATCGGCTGCATCGGCAAGCCTATCGCCAATACGGGGGTACTTATTCTTAACGAACATTTGCAATTGCAACCCATCGGCGTGCCCGGGGAATTGTGCGTTTGGGGTAAGGGACTTGCTCGAGGGTATCTGAATCGTCCCGATCTTACCGCGGAAAAGTTCATTCCTCATCCGTATCTTGAAAATACGAAGCTGTACAGGACGGGAGATTTGGCCAGATGGCTTTCCGACGGGACGCTTGAATACTTTGGCCGGGGCGATCATCAAGTGAAAATCAGGGGATACCGGATCGAACCCGGCGAAATTGAAAGTATGCTGCTCACACACGAGGCGGTGCAAGAGGCGTCGGTCATCGTAAAAGGAACGGACGCAGACCCTTATCTGTGCGCTTATGTCGTGCTGCGGCATCCGCTTTCCGCAGCCGAACTGAAAGCTTGGCTGGCTTTGCGTTTGCCGCCTTATATGATCCCGGCTTGCGTGCTGCCGATTGACCGCATGCCGCTGACTGCCAACGGCAAAATCGATCGAAACGCGCTGCCGGAACCGGCCGGAAACGCGGAGGCGGGCTTGCGGTACCTGCCGCCGAGAAACGAAACGGAAAAAAAGCTGGCTGAAATTTGGCAGGAGCTGCTGGGCGTGTCGCCGATCGGCGTACATGATCATTTCTTCGAGCTGGGCGGGCATTCTTTGAAAGCGACCTTGATGACGGCGCAAATCAACAAGGCTTTCCATGCGGACATTTCCACTCAGGACGTCTTCGGGGCGCCTACGCTTGAGCTGCTTGCGTCCGTGGTGTCATCCGCCCGAAAAACGCGGCATCGCCGTATCGAAGCGGTGGAGGAACGGGAATATTACGATGTCTCGCCTGCGCAGTCCAGACTTTTGGCCGTTCTCCCCTTGGATGAGACCGGAGTCGCTTATAATATGTCCGCAGCGTTAATGCTCGAAGGAAACGTAGACCGGAAAAGGCTGGAGCAGACGTTCGTTCAATTGATTGAGAGACATGAAGCGTTTCGGACTTCCTTCGGGCATACAGACGGGAAAGCGGTGCAATTCGTGCATCGTCAGGTTGATTTTCAACTGGGCTATGCGGAAGCGGATGCCGGCGACAATGATCTTGAGCCGTTTATCCGTTCGTTCATCCGGCCGTTTGATGTCGGCAAGGCTCCTTTATTCCGGGCCGAACTGCTCCGATTGGCGGATGGCAAACATCTGCTCCAAATCGATATGCACCATCTGATTGCGGATGGAATGTCGGTCGATATCATCATCGACGAGTGGAACAAATTGTACAACGGAGAGGAACTGCCGGCTTTACGCATTCAATATAAAGATTACTCCGCCTGGATGAAATCGAACTCGAATGAAATATCCAGCCAAGAGAAATATTGGATCGATCTGTACGAAGACGATATTCCCGTATTGAATATGCCTGCAGATTACCAGAGACCGCAGATGCAAAGCTTCGCCGGAGATGTGGTGAAAGTGGAGCTTGCCGAAAAGCTCGTTCGTCAACTGGAGGCCTTCTGCGGAGAAACGGAAAGCACGTTCTTTATGCTGCTGTTCGCCGCTTATAACGTATTGCTCGCCAAATATACGGGGCAAGACGACCTTGTGGTGGGGATTCCGGCAGCAGGCCGAACTCACGCGGACGCGCAGGCAGTCGTCGGTATGTTCGTGAATACGCTGGCGCTTAGGAATCGCCCGGTTTCGACAAAAAGTTTCAGGTCCTTTATGGCCGAGGTGAAAGAAAATACGCTGCGCTCGTTGGAAAATCAGGCCTATCCTTTTGCTGAGCTCGTGGAAAAGCTGCAGATCAAGCGGGATTTGAGCCGCAATCCGCTATTTGACACCATGTTCTCTTTCATAAATACGGATGCGCAGCAATGGAAGGCCGATGGTCTTCGGGTTACGCCCTATTCGTTTAAAACCGGCGTTTCCAAGTTTGATCTTATACTGAATGTAGAGGAAAAGGACGGGAGCCTTCGATTGGAGTTTGAATATGGCACAAAGCTGTTCCGCAGAGAAACGGTTGAACGGCTGGCCGGCCACTACTTGAACCTATTGGATGAAGTGTCCCGAAAGCCGGACGAAATACTGGCGGACATCAACCTGCTCAGCCGGGACGAAGAGATTGCGATAGAGAGCGATTTTAACGGGACATTCGTCCCTTACCGACAGCCGAAACCGATTCACCGCTATATTGAGGAGCAGGTCGAAAAAACGCCGGAAGCTATCGCCGTAGTGTATCAGGGCCGATTTTTGACTTACCGCGAGTTGAACGAGCGGGCTAATGCCACGGCAAACAATTTACTGGATATGGGCATCGGAAGCGGCTGCTACGTGCCGATACTTATGGATCGAAGTCTGGAACTGGTCGTGTCGATTCTCGCTGTGATGAAGACGGGAGCGGCTTTCTCGCCGCTCGATACGAACTGGCCGGAAGAGCGGTTACAAGGCGCGCTTCACGATTTGAACAGCTCCGTCGTGCTTGTCCATCCGGATACGCCAAGCGTTGAAGAAATTGCCGCCGGCAGGCGCCTGACCGTAGACTGCGGGAAGCCGGCGGCGCCCGCTGGAAATCCGGTTGTCGAAACGGATCTGGAATTACCGATCTATGTCATTTTCACTTCCGGTTCCACCGGAAAGCCGAAGGGCGTCATCGCTGCCCATAAAGGAATTACTAACCGCTTCTTGTGGATGAATGATTTCTTCGGAATTGAAGCGGCCCGCAGCGTGCTGCAGACGACTAATCATGTATACGATAGTGCGGTTTGGCAGTTGTTCTGGCCGCTAACGAACGGCGGGAAAACCGTGCTGCCCGAAACGGGTATGACGGTGGATGCCGGGTATATGGCAAGCATCATACAGCAGGAACACATTACGATTACAGACTTCGTTCCTTCCGTATTTAATGCCATCGTCAACCAGTTTGAAGGAAACCCGAATTTGCACAAGCAGTTGGATTCGCTAAAGCAAGTTATCCTTGGCGGGGAAGAAATCTCGCCGGAGGCGGCCCGTAGGTTTTTGAAGCTTTTCCCGCATGTCGCCCTTACGAATTTGTACGGTCCGACGGAGGCGAGCATCGGCTGCGTAGCCTATCGGGTCTCGGGACAGGAAGATAAAATCCCGATCGGAAAGCCCATAGCCAATACCAAGATCTATATTCTGGACGCTGGATTGAAGCGGGTTCCTGTCGGGGTCGCGGGGGAAATGTATATCGCAGGCGCCCCCCTCGGGATCGGGTATTTGAACGATCCATCCAAAACGCAGTCCAGCTTTATCGATAACCCCTACGCCGTGAGCGGGTACGAGAAACTCTACAAAACAGGCGATCTGGCCAAATACTTGCCGGACGGCAACATCGCCTTCCTGGGCAGGTCCGATTTTCAGGTGAAAATCAGAGGATACCGGATTGAACTCAGCGAGATCGAATATCGCCTGCTTCGTATGGATGCGATTCGGGAAGCGGCCGTTATGTTGAAAGAGAACAACGGCAGCCAATGCTTGTGCGCGTATCTGGTAACGCATCGGCAGATCGACAAGGAAGAAATCACAGCAAGTTTAGCAAAGGAACTGCCCGATTACATGATACCTTCGGCATTTGTTCGGCTTGATCATATGCCGGTTACCCCGGGCGGCAAGGTCAATCGAAAAGCGCTGCCCGAACCTGACTGGAAAGAAGCGTTGGAACAAGAGTACGTGGAGCCGGCGGACGAGGTCGAGAAGCTGCTTGCGCAATTATGGGAGGAATTGCTGTCGGTGCCGCGCGTCGGCGCGAATGATAATTTCTTTGATCTTGGCGGGGACTCCATCAAAGGGCTTCAAATCGTCTCGCGGCTTAATGCCCACGGATATAAGTTGGGGATTAAAGATTTGTTCCAGTATCCGAAAATCAGGCTTTTAAGCAAATTCGTCAAAGCTTCAATCCGCAAGGTCAGTCAGGAGGCCGTGGATGGCGAGGTATTCCTGACGCCGATACAGAAACGATTTTTTGAACTGCAAAGGGTTCATCCGTATCATTTCAACCAGTCCGTCATGTTGTTTAGCGCGGACGGGTTTCAGGAGAAAGGGGTGCTTGACGCCTTTGAACAAATCATCCGGCATCACGATGCTTTGCGAATGACATTCCGTTTGGGAGACGGGAATATCGTGCAATATAATCAGGGGCTGCGTGACCGGCACGTAGAGCTGACAGTGAAATCCCTTCCCGCAGGAAAAGAATCCGGCTCATGGATTGAACAAGAAGCGACAGCCATTCAAGGCAGCTTCGATCTGGCGGCCGGTCCGTTGATCAAACTGGGCTTGTTCAGGACCGGAGAAGGGGATCATCTTCTTATCGCTGTTCATCATCTCGTTATCGACGGAGTCTCGTGGAGGATTATTCTGCAAGATTTTGCGGCTCTTTACCAAAAAAGCATGCGGGGTGAGACCTTATCGCTGCCGGACAAGTCCGACTCGTACCGGGCATGGTCGCAGGAAGTCGCCCGTTATGCTGAAAGCGGCCAATTGCGCCATGAAATCGGGTACTGGGCCGGGCTGGAACAAATCGAATCCGCCCCGCTTCCCAAGGATGGCCCGTATGTAACCAATACATTGGCCGACAGCGAGGATTTGCGCATGACTCTCGATGCGGAATATACCGGGAAGCTGTTGAAGCAAGTGCATCAGGCGTACAATACGGAAATTACCGATATTTTGCTGACGGCGCTCGGGCTGAGCGTGAAGGAATGGGCGAAGCGCGACCGCGTGCTCATCCATCTGGAAGGGCACGGCCGGGAAGAGTTATTCAAGGAGCTGGACATATCCAGAACGGTCGGATGGTTTACGATCGTATATCCGTTCCTGCTGGATATGAGTTTTTCCCATGACCTTTCGTATCAGATCAAGAGCACCAAAGATAGTCTCAGACGCATCCCCCATAAAGGCTTCGGATACGGCGTATTAAAATATTTAAGCACTTCGGCCGAAACGCTGTTATCCCGGGCAGACCCGGAAATCGCTTTTAATTACATGGGCCGTTTCGATACCGAGTTGAACACGGACCTGTTTACACTCTCCCCGATCTCTTCCGGGGCGGAGGCAAGCCCGTTCACAGAAAGATCGGTTTCCCTGGATATTAACGGTATGATTGAGAACGGGCAACTGATTGTCCAATTTAATTACAATAAACAGGAATACCGCCAGAAGACGGTTAAAGACCTGGTCTGCCTATTCCAAAAATATTTAATCGAGCTTATCGATCATTGCTGCAGTAAGCAAATGACAGAGCAAAGTCCGACCGATTTCGTTTACGACAAATTTTCGATTGACGAGCTTCAAAATCTGTCGCAGCTTTTAAGCAGCAAACTAAACTTGTAACAAAGTGGTGAACCGTATGGGAAACGTTCTGATTCAAAATATTTACCCGTTGACGCCGATGCAGGAGGGGCTACTATATCATTCGATTCTGGATGAACGCTCCGAAGCGTATTTCGATCAAACGATCATAACTTTAAACGAGCTTCTGAACCCGACCTTGCTTGAACAAAGCTTTCAGGTGCTGATCGACCGGTATGAAGTGCTGCGGACTGTGTTCGTCTATAAAGAAGTGGAGCGGCCGCTTCAGGTGGTATTGACCCAAAAGCGGGCAACGGTCGGCTACGAAGATCTTTCGGGCTTATCGGAAGACGAGCAGCGGTTGGTTGTCGAGGAATTTACGACAAGGGAGCGGAAGAAGCAGTTCAATCTGGAAAAGGATCTCCTTATCCGGTTATCCCTCTTTCAGTTAAGCGAATCGAAATGCAAGCTGATCTTAAGCTTTCACCATATTATTATGGACGGTTGGTGCATCGGCACGGTAACCAAGGACCTGTTCCAAATCTACAGGGCTTATCTTAGCAGCGTTTCGCCGAAGCTCGATCCGGTCTTCCCTTACAGCCGCTATATTAGCTGGTTAGAGAAACAGGATAAGGAGGAGGCGCTCTCCTATTGGAGGACACAATTAACGGATGTGGAGCAGCAGAGCGCGTTACCGGTCGGCGTCAAGCCGGCCGGTGACGGCAGGTATGTTCTCGAGAACCGGATTTTTAAATTCGATCAAGACTTGACCCGTCGGCTGGAAAAAATAGCCCAACAAAATCAGGTGACGTTAAGCACTGTGTTCCATGTCATCTGGGGCTTATTGCTGCAGAGGTACAATAATACAAGGGACGTGGTGTTCGGTTCTGTCGTTTCCGGCCGTCCTGCGGAGGTCGAGGGCGCGGAACATATGGTCGGGCTGTTTATCAATACGGTTCCCGTGCGCCTGCGCAGCGAGGATGGACAAGCCTTCTCCGCCTTGGTCAAGCAGTTTCAGCAGACGATGATGAATGCGAGTAAATATCATTACGTCTCGCTGGCCGATATTCAGGCACAGACTCCGCTGAAAACGGGATTGATTCATCATATTGTCGCGTTTGAAAATTATCCGCTTGCCGCAGAGCTCTCCGGTGGGGAAGGACAACAGCTTGTCTCGATCATCGAGACGGAAGGTTTCGAGCAAACGAATTACGATTTCAACATCGGGGTCATACCCGGTGAAGAGCTGCTGGTTAAATTCGGCTTCAATGCCTTGGTCTATCGTTCCTCGGATATTGGCAGGCTTGAATTGCACCTGAAACGAATCGCCGAACAGATCTCTTTCGATCCGCATCGGAATGTGGATCACATTGAGATGCTTGAGAATGAAGAGAAGCAAACGATTGTACGTGGGTTCAACGATACCGCTGCCCCCTATCCTCAAGACAAATCGATCCAGCAGTTGTTCGAAGCGCAGGCGGAGCGGACGCCGGATCACCTGGCCGCCATGTTTACGGATCGGGAATTGACTTACAGGGAACTGAACGAACTGGCCAACCGGCAGGCGCACGTACTTCGTGATGCGGGAATCGGGCCGAATCGGATTGTCGGTATCGCAGCATACCGTTCGCCGGAGATGTTAATCGGTATCATGGCTATTCTTAAGGCAGGGGGGGCGTATTTGCCGATTAATCCGGAGGACCCGGAAGAGCGCATACGATACGTGGCGGCCAACAGCGGAGCGTCCATCGTGTTGACTCAAAGGAAGGCGCTGGACAAGCTGGAAGGACTTGAACCTGACATCAAGGTTCTTGTGATCGGGGAACCGCTGCCAGACAACGGTGCCGACCTGCTTCCCGTCAACGGTCCGGACGATTTGGCTTATGTGATCTACACCTCCGGTTCCACCGGGAAGCCGAAGGGAGTCATGATTCGCCATGCTTCCGTGATGAACCGGCTTTATTGGATGCAGAAGCGGTATCCGCTTAGCCCCAAAGATATCATTTTGCAAAAAACGCCATACACCTTCGACGTATCGGTGTGGGAGATGTTTTGGTGGTTCATGGCGGGAGCCTCCGTTTGCTTTCTTCCGCCTGGCGGGGAAAAAGACCCGGGCCTCATGGTGAAAATGATTGAAGAGAAGGGGATTACAACGCTGCACTTCGTGCCGTCGATGCTGTCCGCTTTTCTGGAATACGCGGAGCAGTATGAGGCAGCGGGGAAATTACGCAGCGTGAAACGGATATTCGCGAGCGGGGAAACGTTGACGGTTGCCCATGTCCGCCGTTTCAACAGATTGCTTCGCCAAACCAACGGAACGACGCTGCATAACCTGTACGGGCCGACGGAGGCGACAGTGGACGTGACCAGCTTCGATTGCCCCGGAGAGGAAGAACAGGAGGTCATCCCGATCGGCAAACCGATCGACAATACCCGATTGTATATTCTGGACCGATTGGGGCGGCTCATGCCGCTAGGAGTTCCGGGAGAGCTGTATATTGCAGGACATGGCGTAGCGAAAGGTTACGTCAACCGGCCGGACCTGACGGAAGAAAAGTTTGTGACCTATCCGTTCATCCCGGACGGGCGCATGTACAAGACCGGTGACTTGGCAAGATGGATGCCCGATGGAAACATCGAGTACTTGGGGCGGATCGATCATCAAGTGAAAATCAGGGGATACCGCATTGAAACCGGGGAGATCGAAGCGGCGCTTCTTTCCCATGCAGGCGTAAGGGAAGCGATTGTTGTCTCCAAAGAGGACGGAAGCGGTCAACCATACCTGTGCGCGTATTTCGTTTCCGACAAGGCGCTTGAGGCGCAGGAGATTAGAGCGCATTTGAAAGCGTCCCTTCCGGACTACATGGTGCCTTCCCACCTGATGCAGCTTGACTCGCTGCCGCTGTCGTCCAATGGAAAAGCGGATCGCAGAGCACTGCCCGAACCGGACGGCCGTATCCAAGGGAATGAATATGTACCGCCACGCACGGAAACGGAAGGCAGGCTGGTGCAGCTATGGGAAAATATTCTGAACTTGCATCCGATCGGTATGCACAGCAATTTCTTCGAGGTGGGCGGACACTCGTTGAAAGCCACGCTGTTGATCGCGAAAATCAGTCGGGAGTTTCAGGTTGAGCTGCCCATGCGCGACATATTCGATCATCCTACTGTGGAAAGCATGAGCAGGCTCATCGAACGGACGTTAGGAGTGGAAGCAGCGACGTTCTCCGCGATTTCGCCCGTGGAAGGCCGCGACCATTACCCGGTCTCTTCCGCGCAGAAACGGCAGATGATCCTGCATCAGCTTGAAGGGGCGGAGCTGGTCTACAACATGCCTTCGGCCATGCTCGTTCAAGGAAGGATAGACCGCGAACGGCTGGAGAGGGCGTTCGGAGAATTGATCCGCAGACATGAAGCGCTGAGAACCTCATTTGCTTGGATGGATGGAGAGCCGGTTCAGAACATTCACAGCAAAGTCGATTTTCAATTGCATTACGATGAGATTACCAGCTGCGACGGCTCTGAGGAAGCCCGAATCGAAGCGGCTCTGCGCGATTTCGTGCGTCCGTTCGATCTGGGCAGAGCGCCTTTGTTTCGGGCGAAGCTTGTCCGCTTGTCCGAGACGAGACATATACTGCTGGTCGATATGCACCACATTATTTCGGACGGAGTTTCCATATCCGTTATCATGGATGAATTCGGAAAGTTATACGACGGGCATCCGCTGGTGCCCTTGACGGTTCAGTATAAGGATTATGCCAACTGGCACAATGAACAGCTTGACAAAGGTTTTATACGGGAGCAGGAATCGTATTGGCTTCATGTCTTTGCCGGTGACCTGCCGGTGCTTCAATTGCCGACCGATTTCCCAAGGCCCCCGGTTCAAAGTTTTGAAGGGGCTACGGTATCGCGGATACTGGGTAAAGAAATAACCGGCAAGCTTCAGCGGCTTGCCGTCGAAACCCAAAGCACGCTGTTTATGATTTTGCTTGCCGTTTATAACGTCGTTTTGTCCAAGTACGCCCGGCAGGAAGACATCATCGTCGGTTCGCCGGTGGCCGGACGGAGGCATCCCGATACGCAGCAGATTGTCGGAATGTTTGTGAACACGCTCGCGCTGCGCAACTATCCTTCTTCAGACAAGACCTTCAAGGCATTTCTTGCGGAAGTGAAGGAGAATACTTTGGCGGCTTTCGAGCATCAGGAATATCCTTTCGAACAGTTGGTTGAGAAGCTCGCGCTGCGCAGAGATGTTAGCCGGAGCCCGCTGTTTGATACGATGTTTGTGCTGCAAAATGCAAACGGAAAGCCAACGCGGATCGATGGCGCCGAATTCAAGCCGTTTTCGCTGAATCCGGGCGTTTCCAGATTCGATTTGACGTTCAGTGCGGCAGAGGCGGACGGCTACCTCCAGCTTCATATGGAGTATAGCAGTCGGTTGTTCAGTCATGACACCGTCGTACGTATGATGGGCCATTTCGTGCAAGTGCTGAAATCGTTCGCAGACCATAGCGAACAAAAAATAGGCGACGTCGACATGGTGACCGCAGAAGAGAAGGAGGCGATCCTGAGCGGGTTTAACGGAACGAAAGCGCCGTATCCGAAAGAAAAGACGGTCCATCAATTGTTCGAGGAGCAGGTGGAACGGACGCCGGATCATCCGGCGGCGATCTTTGAAGGGCAGCGTCTGACCTACCGGGAGCTGAACGCGAAAGCGAACCGTCTGGCCCGCGTGCTGCGGAACAAGGGTGTGGGACCGGACCGGATCGCAGGCATCGCGGTTCACCGGTCGCTGGAGATGATCGTCGGCCTGCTGGCGATCTTGAAAGCAGGGGGCGCGTACTTGCCGCTTCGCCCCGAGGACCCCGCGGAGCGGCTCGCGTTCATGCTGGAGGACAGCGGGGCGTCCATCGTCCTGACCCAGCGGAAGCTGGCGGAGAATCTGCGGCCGCTGGGAACGGAGCGCGAGCTGCTGGTTATCGAGGATCAGCTTGCGGCGAGTGAAAGCGGCGGGGATGCCGAGGCGAACGCCGGGAACCTGGAGCCGATTAACCGCTCCGCCGATCTGATGTATGTCATCTATACCTCGGGCTCCACCGGCCGGCCCAAAGGGGTCATGGTCGAGCATGCGTCGTTGATCAACCGCTTGCACTGGATGCAAAATCGGCTGCCGTTCGGGGCGGAGGACGTGATCCTGCAAAAGACGCCGTACACCTTTGACGTGTCGCTGTGGGAGCTCTTTTCCTGGGCTCTGCAGGGGGCAACGGTTTGTTTCCTGCCTCCTGGCGGGGAGAAGGACCCGGCAACGATCGCGGAGACGATCGAGGCAAATCGGATCACAGCGGTGCATTTCGTCCCCTCGATGCTGGGTGCGTTTCTGGAGTATGCGGAACTAAGCGGAGCCGCTGGAAAGCTGGGCAGCGTCAAGCGGGTGTACGCGAGCGGGGAAGCGTTGATGGCGGAGCATGTCAGACGCTTTAACCGGCTGCTGCGCGTAACCCAGGGGGCGACGCTGCACAACTTGTACGGCCCGACGGAAGCGACGGTGGAGGTCGCTTGCTACGACTGCCCCGGGGAGGACGTGCCGGAAAATATCCCGATCGGGAAGCCGATCGATAACGTGCGCCTGTATATTTTGGACAAGGCGGACCGCCTGATGCCGGCAGGGGTGCCGGGGGAGCTGCATATCGGGGGGGACTGCGTAGCCCGGGGATACGTGAACCGCGAGGAGCTTACGGCGGAGAAGTTTGTAGCGGACCCGTATGCGCCGGGAGGGAGAATGTACCGGACGGGAGATTTGGCGAGATGGCTGCCGGACGGAAGCATCGAATATTTGGGACGGATCGACCATCAGGTGAAAATCCGGGGCTACCGGATCGAGCTGGGAGAGATCGAGTCGGCGCTGCTGGCGCACGAGGAGGTCCGGTCGGCGGTTGTACTCGCCCGCGAGAACCGGTCCGGCGACAAGTATTTATGCGCGTATGTCGAATGCGGGAAGGATCTGAGCGAGCAAGCGCTGAAGGCGCATTTGAAAACCGCCTTGCCGGATTACATGGTGCCGGCGCATATCGTGCGGCTGGACGAAATGCCGCGCTTGTCCAGCGGCAAGATTGACCGGAAGGCGTTGCCCGAGCCGAACGATGACAGCCTGTTAAACGACGAAGATTACGCTGCCCCAAGCAGCGAGACGGAAAGCTTAATGGCCGAAATTTGGCAGGAGGTGCTCGGATATCGTCCGATCGGAACGAACCATAACTTCTTTGAGCTCGGCGGGGATTCCATAAAAGCGATCCGGATTTCGTCGAGATTAAGCAAGTATGGATTGCATATGGAAATCAAAGATCTTTTCCGCCACCAAACGATTGGCAGTCTTGTTCCGCGTCTGAAGGCTCCCGGCACTCGGGCCGATCAAGGCATAGTCGAAGGGGAAGCAAAGCTATCGCCAATCCAGCAATGGTTTTTTGAACGCCGATTCACCGATATGCACCACTGGAATCAGGCGATCATGCTTTACAACCGGAATGGGTTCCGGGAGGACATTTTGGATCGGGTGATGAGGAAGCTGACGGAGCATCACGATGCGCTAAGAATGACCTATAAAGTGGAGCAGGGGAAAATCGTGCCCGTCGTTCACGGCATGGATAAAGAGGCCTATTCGTTCACAGTCGCGGATGTAAGGAATGAACCTCGTCCGGAGGAAACGATCCGCGCTCTCGCCGATAAAATCCAGCGGCGTATGAATTTGGAGCAAGGCCCGCTCGTACAGGTTGGTTTGTTCCAGACCTTGCAGGGGGATCATTTACTTATCGCGATTCATCATTTGGTAGTTGACGGGATTTCATGGAGAATTATAGCCGAAGATCTGGAGCAAGGCTATTTGCAGGCTTTGCAAAACCAGGAGATTCGATTCCAGCCCAAAACCCACTCGTGGAAAGAATGGACGCACCGCCTTCACGCCGCCGCGGACAACAGCGGGATTGTCCGGCACAAACGTTATTGGGGGGAGCTTGTCGGCCAAACAAACAAGCCGCTTCGCAAAGACCGCCGCGCCGCCGCCCGAAAGAGTGAAGACCTGGACACCGTCAGCGTCCGGTTCACCGGACAGCAAACCGGGAGTCTGCTTACGGATGTCCATCAAGCTTACGGCACCGACATGAACGACCTGTTGCTAACGGCGTTCGGAATGGCGCTGCGGGACTGGACGGGAGACGATCAATTTTTCATCATGCTTGAAGGACACGGGCGGGAGCCGATTTTCGAAGACGTGGACATGACGAGAACCGTAGGATGGTTTACTACGATGTTTCCGATCCTGCTGGATATGCGGCACAGAGACGATTTGCCGTTTCAGATCAAATCGGTGAAGGAAAGCCTGAGACGCATTCCAAACAAGGGCATCGACTACGGCATTTTGCACTACATCACTTCGCCGGAACTGAAAGGCGACCTGTTGTTCAAGCTGGAACCGGAAATCCGTTTCAATTACCACGGGCACATCGATTCGAGCTCGGTTTCTTCGTTATTCGTCGAATCGGAGTTGTCGGCGGGACGCACGGTCGGCGAGAAGGCGGAAGCCCCTTTTGCGCTGGATATTAACGGCAGCATTGAACAAGGCGCGCTGACCTTGACGATAGAATACAGCAGGCGCGAGTTCGAGGCCTCGAGCATCCAAGAGTTGGGCTCTTTGCTGCAAGAGCGTTTGCTCGAAACGATTGAGCATTGCGCGAAAAAAGAGGAGCAGGAATGGACGCCGGCCGATGTGGGCGGCGAGGAGCTTTCCATTGAGGAGTTCGACGAAATTTTGGCGTACTATAAAAAATAATCGTTTTGGCGGGCGGTGAGTTATGAGCAACGAGTTGCAAATCCAAAGTATCTTCAAATTAACTCCGATGCAGCAAGGCATTCTGTTCCACAGTTTGCTGGACCGGAATTCGCATGCCTATTTCGAACAAGTGAGTTTTACCCTGAAAGGGTTTCTGGATGTCGCACTTCTGGAGCGAAGTCTTCGTACGCTATTTGATCGCCACGAAATTTTGCGAAGCAATATTTTCCATGCAAATATCGAAGAGCCTAAATTGATTGTGTTTCGGCAAAAGACGCCGGATATTCGTTTCGAGGACATTTCCCGAATGGATGAACCGGATAAAACAACCTTCGTCGAACAATGGATCCGGAAAGACAAGGAAGCCGGGTTCAATCTGACCCGGGACGAACTGCTGCGCGTATCCATTCTGCAATGCGCCCGGGATGCTTACAAGCTGATCGTAAGCTTCCACCACATCATCATGGATGGCTGGTGTCTGGAAATCGTTCTGAAGGAATGGTTTCAGGTTTACACGTCGCTGCAAAGGAAGGAGGAGGTTCGGCTTGAACAGGTGCCAGCCTACGAAACGTATCTGAAATGGCTGGATAATCAGGATAAAGCCGGGGCGCTTGCGTTCTGGAAGCAATATTTGGACAGCTGCGAGCAGCAAAGTCTCCTGCCGGTTGACGGTAAGTCGGGCGTTATCCAAGGCTATGATCCGCAGCAGCGGATCATCACCTTCGATCCGGTGTTGACCGGACAATTGGTATCGCTCGCCAAAGCGAGCAAGGTCACGCTAAGCACTTTGTTTCACGCCATATGGGGCTTGCTGCTGATGAAATACAACGATACGGACGACGTGGTGTTCGGCTCCGTCGTATCTGGCCGCCCCGAGGATATCCCCGGTGCGGAACATATGGTGGGCCTGTTTATCAATACGGTTCCCGTGCGGATTTGTAAAGAGGCCGCCCAGACGTTCTCCGGGCTCGTGCAGCAGGTTCAGCAGTCTGTGATGAAGGCGATTCAGTATCATTATGTTCCCCTCGCCGATATCCAGTCCGTCAGTCCGTTGAAGAACGGTTTGATTCATCATATCCTGGCTTTCGAAAATTTTCCGGGTACGCAGGACGTTTCCGAGGATGACGAACTCCGGCGTATCGCGATTTCGGACATGGAAGGGTTCGAACAAACCAGTTATCCGTTCAATGTCAGCGTGGTCCCCGGCGAATCGCTGCGGGTGAAATTCAGCTACAACGGCTTGCTTTACGGCGCGGAGCATATTCAGCGATTGGGGGGACACTTGAGGCAAATTGCCCATACCGTAGCTTCGCGTCCGGACGTGGCTCTGCATGACGTCGACATGGTGACCGCAGAAGAGAAGGAGGCGATCCTGAGCGGGTTTAACGGAACGAAAGCGCCGTATCCGAAAGAAAAGACGGTCCATCAATTGTTCGAGGAGCAGGTGGAACGGACGCCGGATCATCCGGCGGCGATCTTTGAAGGGCAGCGTCTGACCTACCGGGAGCTGAACGCGAAAGCGAACCGTCTGGCCCGCGTGCTGCGGAACAAGGGTGTGGGACCGGACCGGATCGCAGGCATCGCGGTTCACCGGTCGCTGGAGATGATCGTCGGCCTGCTGGCGATCTTGAAAGCAGGGGGCGCGTACTTGCCGCTTCGCCCCGAGGACCCCGCGGAGCGGCTCGCGTTCATGCTGGAGGACAGCGGGGCGTCCATCGTCCTGACCCAGCGGAAGCTGGCGGAGAATCTGCGGCCGCTGGGAACGGAGCGCGAGCTGCTGGTTATCGAGGATCAGCTTGCGGCGAGTGAAAGCGGCGGGGATGCCGAGGCGAACGCCGGGAACCTGGAGCCGATTAACCGCTCCGCCGATCTGATGTATGTCATCTATACCTCGGGCTCCACCGGCCGGCCCAAAGGGGTCATGGTCGAGCATGCGTCGTTGATCAACCGCTTGCACTGGATGCAAAATCGGCTGCCGTTCGGGGCGGAGGACGTGATCCTGCAAAAGACGCCGTACACCTTTGACGTGTCGCTGTGGGAGCTCTTTTCCTGGGCTCTGCAGGGGGCAACGGTTTGTTTCCTGCCTCCTGGCGGGGAGAAGGACCCGGCAACGATCGCGGAGACGATCGAGGCAAATCGGATCACAGCGGTGCATTTCGTCCCCTCGATGCTGGGTGCGTTTCTGGAGTATGCGGAACTAAGCGGAGCCGCTGGAAAGCTGGGCAGCGTCAAGCGGGTGTACGCGAGCGGGGAAGCGTTGATGGCGGAGCATGTCAGACGCTTTAACCGGCTGCTGCGCGTAACCCAGGGGGCGACGCTGCACAACTTGTACGGCCCGACGGAAGCGACGGTGGAGGTCGCTTGCTACGACTGCCCCGGGGAGGACGTGCCGGAAAATATCCCGATCGGGAAGCCGATCGATAACGTGCGCCTGTATATTTTGGACAAGGCGGACCGCCTGATGCCGGCAGGGGTGCCGGGGGAGCTGCATATCGGGGGGGACTGCGTAGCCCGGGGATACGTGAACCGCGAGGAGCTTACGGCGGAGAAGTTTGTAGCGGACCCGTATGCGCCGGGAGGGAGAATGTACCGGACGGGAGATTTGGCGAGATGGCTGCCGGACGGAAGCATCGAATATTTGGGACGGATCGACCATCAGGTGAAAATCCGGGGCTACCGGATCGAGCTGGGAGAGATCGAGTCGGCGCTGCTGGCGCACGAGGAGGTCCGGTCGGCGGTTGTACTCGCCCGCGAGAACCGGTCCGGCGACAAGTATTTATGCGCGTATGTCGAATGCGGGAAGGATCTGAGCGAGCAAGCGCTGAAGGCGCATTTGAAAACCGCCTTGCCGGATTACATGGTGCCGGCGCATATCGTGCGGCTGGACGAAATGCCGCATTTGTCCAGCGGCAAGATTGACCGGAAGGCGTTGCCCGAGCCGAACGACCGTCTACGAGCCGGCGAGTATGCCGCGCCAAGGGCGGAAACGGAAAGAAAGCTTGCGGATATTTGGAATAAGACGCTCGGCGTAGACTCCGTAAGCATCAGGGACAACTTCTTCGAACTTGGCGGTCACTCGTTGACGGCAACCCGGCTCATGGCTCGTATCAATAAGCAATTCAAAATCGAGCTTCCGTTGCGCGATATCTTTGAAAATCCGACGATCGAAGAGCTGAGCGCCTTGATTTCCAGGCAGGAGGCTGCAACAGGGACGTTTAGCGAGATACCTCCCGCGGAGGAAAGGAACTATTACCCTGTGACGTCCACCCAAATGCGACAGATGGTTCTACATCAGTTCGAAGGGGCGGCAACGGCTTACAACATGCCGTTCGCCTTGCATTTGGAAGGAAAACTGGACGTCGGACGATTGGAGCAGGTTTGCCGAGAGTTGATAAACAGACACGAGGCGCTGAGAACTTCATTCGAATGGATCGGTCTGGAACCGGTGCAAAAAATTCACGGCACGGCGCCTTTTCGTCTGACCTGCACGGAACTCGACAGCCGGGTTGGCGAATCGGAAGCCTCCCGAATTCAAATGATGTTCAGAGCGTTCGTACGCCCGTTCGATTTGGGACAAGCCCCGCTGTTCCGAGCGGAACTGGTTCGCATTTCGGGCAGCAGACATATTTTGATGGTGGATATGCACCATATTATTGCTGACGGCACTTCCATGGAGATTTTAGCCTCCGATTTCACCCATTTGTATCAAGGAGCGGAATTGCCCCCTTTGCGCATTCAATATAAAGATTATGCGGCATGGCGCAATGATTGGATCAAACGTGGGGACATGCGGGAAAAGGAAGAATACTGGTTGAACGTATTCTCTGACGAGGTGCCCTTGCTGAACATGCCAACCGACTTCCAAAGACCGCCGATCCAAAGCTTTGAAGGCGAGCGCTACTCCTTCCAAGTCGACAATAAGCTGGCCGAAAAATTGACGAAATTCGCGGCTCAGAGTAACACGACTCTATTTATGGTGCTGTTGTCGGCTTATAATGTATTGCTGCACAAATACTCAGGCCAGGACGATATTGTCGTAGGATCTCCCGTAGCCGGCCGAAGCCATGCTGATCTGGAGCGCCTCATGGGGATGTTCGTCAATACGCTCGCGCTGCGCAATCGCCCTTCAACCGGCAAATCGTTTACACAGTTTCTTCTGGAAGTGCAGGAAAACGCCCTAGAGGCATTCAGGCATCAAGATTATCCCATTGAAGAACTGATCGAAAAGCTGGAGCTGCGCCGGGATCTAAGCCGGAATCCGATGTTCGACACGATGTTTTCACTGGAAAAGATCGATTCGACAGGCTTGAAGACCGACGATTTAAGCATTCGTCCCTATTCGGTTGATGCCGGTATAGCGAAAGTCGATCTGACTTTAACTGCGGAATCGAACAAGGAAGAGCTGGCTTTCCGGTTCGAGTATTGCGCTAAACTGTTCCGCAGGGAAACCATCGCAAGAATGTCGGGGCATTACTTACGAATCTTGCAGGCGATTGCGGAGCATCCGGACATTCGGATTGGCGACTTGGCGATGACGACGAAAGCGGAGCAAACCGTGCTTCTTGCACAGTCCCACATCGAACCGGGTGCCCGCAGCAATGCGGGTTCAAAGAGGTCAACTGCATCGAACATTCGTCAGGATTTAGAGATGCGGTACGAGCCGCCGACTAATCCTACGGAAGAGACGTTGATTCGCATTTGGGAAAGCGTGCTCGGCCGGGAAGGGATCGGAATCACCCACAGCTTCTTCGATATTGGCGGCGATTCCATCAAGGCTATCCAAGTCATCGCCCGTCTTAATCAATACGGATTGAAACTGGAAATGAAGGACTTGTTCCAGCACCCTACCATTCAACAGGCGAGCCTGCTTGTTAAACAGCGAACAAGGGCAATCGACCAAGGTGTAGTAAAAGGAGACGTGCGACTGACGCCGATCCAGCGGTGGTTTTTTGAGAACAAAAGGGCCGATTCGCATCATTTCAACCAGGCGGTTATGCTGTACAGCCGTCATGGGTTTAACGAGAAAGCCTTGAGCAGCTCCTTGGATGCGATTATGCTTCACCACGATGCGCTGCGGATGACGTACGAGCTCGGCGAGAGCGGTGTACGTCAGCATAACCGGGGAGCGTCGGAGAGGGCGGTCCACTTGGCTGTTTACAATATGCAAGGGGATACCGGGTTCAGGAAAAAAATCGAGGAAGAAGCAACGCGGCTGCAGGCCAGTATGGATCTGCGCGCGGGCGAACTCATTCGAATCGGCTTGTTTAAAACGGATGAGGGGCATCATTTGCTGATCGCAATCCACCATCTGGTCGTTGATGGCGTATCCTGGCGGATTTTGCTCGAAGATTTCGATACGGCCTACAGTCAAGCTGCGCAAGGGGAAAAAATTGTGCTGCCCGACAGGACGGATTCTTTCCAATACTGGGCCGGCAGGCTTGAGGAATATGCGAACAGCCAGGCGTTGTTGGCGGAGAAAGCGTATTGGAAGCGGATCGAAGACATGGAGTTCGAGCCGTTGCCGCAGAGCCGCAGGAAATTTGCTGACGATTCCGGAGCAAGTTCCGGAGCCAGAACAAGCTGCACCGTTCGTCTGAATAAGCAGGATACGCAGCTTCTGCTCGGGAGCATTCATCAGGTTTACCATACGGAAATCAACGATCTCTTGCTGGCGGCGTTGGGGATGGCTGTGAAGCAGTGGTCGGGTCTCGACAGAATCCCCATCAATCTTGAGGGACATGGCAGAGAAGAGATTATGGAAGACATCGATGTCACGAGAACGGTTGGCTGGTTTACATCGATGTTCCCGGTAGTTTTGGATATGAGCGAATACGGGGATGATGTATCATCCGTCATTCGCTTCACCAAAGAAACGATCCGCAGCATCCCGAATCGGGGAGTCGGGTACGGGATCTTAAAGTACTTGACGCAGGCCGAGTACAAGCGGGATTTGAGTTTCGGCATTCAGCCTCAGATCAGCTTCAATTATCTCGGACAATTTATAGAAGAAGCCGGGAAGGGAACGTTTGAACTGTCTCCGTTGTCTCCCGGACGCTCGATCGGAGAACGGGCGGAAAGCAGCTTCGGGCTTGACATCAACGGCATCGTTTCGGAAGACCGGCTGCTGGTCGAATTCGAGTACAGCCGCTGCGAATATGAGGATAAGGACATTGAACTGTTGGCTCACGCCTACATGGATCATTTGAGAACATTGATCCATCATTGCACGGGCCGAACCGACAGCGTGCCAACGCCATCCGATTTTCAGGATAAGGAGCTTTCGATCCGGGAGCTGGACCGGATTTTCTTACAGTATGGCGGAAGTGAGAAAATCGGCCGCATCTACCCGCTCACTCCGATGCAGCAGGGCATGCTGTTCCATTATTTGATGGACCCGGAAACGACGGCTTATGTGGAGCAGATTGCTGTTGAAATCGAGGGTCGGATGCAGCCGGAGCTGATGGAGCAAAGTTTCCGCAGCTTGCTGGAGAAATACGAGGTGCTGCGGACGAATTTCGTATATACCGACATCCGGGTACCCCGGCAGGTTGTGCGCACGCATCAATACGCCAGCGTTCATTTTGAGGATCTTGTCGGAATGGATGCGAACGAAATTACGGCCTATGTCGACGGTTATAAAAAGCGGGATATCTTCGCGGGATTTGACTTGTCCGGCGATGCGCTTATCCGCCTGGCTGTGCTGAAAACAGCTCAGGACCGGTTGATATTGGTCTGGACTTTTCATCATATGATTATGGACGGCTGGTGCGCGGGAATCGTTTACCGCGATTTCATTCGCATGTATCTCGAACTGGCGAACGGCAACGCGCTCGCGCCGGAAACGGCGGCCTCCTACTCCACCTACATCCGGTGGCTGGAAAAACAGGATGCCCGCGAGGCGCTCCTCTACTGGAAACAGGTCCTCGACGGATATGAGCAATGCGCCGTTGTACCGAAAACAGCGGGCTCGGCAGGCCAAGCTGGCTATAGGACAGAACAGCTTGAATTTTCTTTGGATCGGATGTTAACCCAGCGCTTGTCAGAGATCGCATCTGCAAACCAAGTGACGGTCAATACCTTGCTTCAGTCGATTTGGGGTACGCTGCTGCAAAGATACAACAATACCAACGATGTTGTATTCGGAGCGGTGGTTTCAGGCAGGCCGCCGGAAATTCCCGGCATTGAAAGCATGGTCGGAATCTTTATCAATACCGTACCGGTGCGCGTCCGGGCAGAGGAAGATGAAAGCTTTATCCAAGTGGCCGCACGCGTCCAACAAAGCGCCCTTGCATCGGCCAAATACGAATATACGTCGCTGGCTGACATTCAATCGGTTTCCGAATTGAAGCAAAGCTTGCTGGATCACATTTTTGTATTTGAGAATTACCCCGATTACGGAGAAGAGCAAACGATGCTGGAGAGCGCCTCCCTGAAAATCCATGTACGGGAGATGGCATTTTTCGAGCAGACGAACTATGACTTTAACATCATTGTTTCGCTGAAGAAAGAACTGAGCGTCAAGTTTTTGTATAACGCCAATGCGATAAGCGGCGAGTTTGTCGGCATGATCAAGGATCACCTGAACCGCATTATTGAACAGGTTATAGAAGATGCCGAAATTCTCGTGTCGAATATCGAAGTGGTTACTAAGGCGGAGAAGGAGGCGATCTTGCACGGATTTAACGATACGGCGGTTGCCTATCCTAAACAGAAGACGCTCCACCAACTGTTCGAGGAGCAGGTTGAGCGAACGCCGGAGCAAACGGCCGTTATCTTCGAAGGACAGCGGCTGACCTACCGGGAATTGAACGCGAAAGCGAACCGGCTTGCCCGCGCGCTGCGACGAAGCGGGGTACGGCCCGACGATCGGGTCGCTCTGCTGGTCGAACGTTCCGCGGACATGATCGCGGGCATTCTGGCCGTGTTGAAGGCCGGAGGAGCCTACGTTCCGCTGGATCCCGATTCCCCGGAGGACCGGCTGCAGTTTATGCTTGATGATTGCGGAGCGAAAGTGTTGGTGCGTCAATCCGGCTTGGTCAATAAGGCGGCGTTTGCAGGCGTCACGTTGAACTTGAGCTATTACACCGATATGAAGTCGGCGGTGGAAGCGAATGTGTATGCCAACCTCACGCCGGTCAATCGGCCGAATGACCTGGCATACATGATCTACACGTCCGGCACGACAGGCCGGCCGAAGGGCGTCATGATCGAACACCGCAATGTTGTGCGCTTAATGGTCAACGATCGGATGCCATTCAACTTTTCGAGGAACGACGTATGGACCGTGTTCCATTCGTTCTGCTTCGACTTTTCCGTCTGGGAAATGTACGGCGCGCTGTTGTACGGGGGAGTTTGTGTCGTTGTACCGAAGGCTGTGGCGCAGAACCCGATGAAATTCGCACAGCTTTTGCGCAAGGAGAGAGTCACGGTGCTGAATCAGACGCCGTCTGCATTCTATGCACTGATTCAGGCCGAATTCGATGGTGACGTTCGGGAAACTCAAGCTGGGCGGGCGGACGAAGAAAACCTTGCGCTGCGTTATGTTATTTTCGGCGGAGAGGCGTTGAACCCGGCGAGGCTGAAATGTTGGAAGGAGCGCTATCCCGAAACGAAGCTGATCAATATGTACGGCATAACGGAAACGACCGTGCATGTCACTTACAAAGAAATGACGTCCAGTGAAATTGAATCGAACCTGAGCAATGTCGGATCGCCGCTTCCGACGCTGACAGCGTACATTTTCGATAAACATCGGAGGCTGGCACCGGTGGGCGTCGCCGGGGAACTGTATGTAGGGGGAGACGGCGTCGCGCGCGGGTACTTGAACCTGGAGGAATTGACGGCCGAGCGATTCGTGGCTAACCCGTACAGGCCGGAGGAGCGGTTGTACAGATCGGGAGACTTGGCACGAAGAGGATCGAACGGGGAAATAGAGTATTTGGGCCGGATCGATCATCAAGTAAAAATCAGGGGCTACCGGATCGAGCCGGGCGAGATCGAAGCGGCGCTGTTGGCTCAAGAGGGAGTCAAGGCCGCGGCTGCATTGGCTCACGACGACCCGGCAGGCGGCAAACGCTTATGCGCGTATGTTGTCGCCGAATCGCAAGTGACCGCAGCGGCTTTGCGGCAAAGTCTTTCGCTTTCCCTGCCCGAATATATGATCCCTGCTCATTATATTTTTTTGGAACAGATGCCTTTGACAACAAGCGGGAAAGCGGATAGACGGGCATTGGGGCAAATGAATTTGGAATCGAGCCGCTATGAGGAATATGCGGAGCCCCGAAATGAGCTGGAAAGACAATTGGTTGAAGTTTGGGAGAATGTTCTGGACGTAAAAGCTGTGGGTATTGACGATAATTTCTTCGACCTGGGCGGCCATTCGCTAACGGCCATCCGGTTGGTGTCCAGACTGCAGAGCATCGTCGGAAATGAAGTTCGGCTGAGCAGCCTCTTTCAGTATCCGACCGTCCGAAGTTTGGCGCAGCATGCAATGGAATGGGGCGGCGGCGGAGTCGCTTCCATGCGGCAATTCGACCAAGTCGAGACGCTGCTTTATGAGAAGCTGGGGTTGAAGGGATCGTTGCGCCAAGTGCAAACGGCCGGAGAACTCTTGAATGTGCTGCAAATGGAAGAAGGTCCTGTCAACGGCGACGAAGAGATCATGGAGCTGCTGGCCGCGCAATGCGGGGAAGCCGACCAGCCTCATTACATCGCTTGGGGGCCGGAGGGCGCCTTTAAGCTCGCGAAAGCGGATACCGCAGATATCCGCGGCGAGTGGACGGAAACGATTGACCGTAAGCTGGCTGCTTTCTCTCGGGCGATTCTCCGAGAGGCGGTCGTCGGAATGCAGCCCGTCTCCCCGACGCAGCGTTATCATTTGAAGCATGCGGATATTTCCGGGACGGTCATGACATTCGATAAGCACGTGAATGTAAAACATTTGGAAATGGCCATTGTACAGATTGTGCGGGATCAAGAGTTGATGAGGAGCGTTCCCGTCGAACAAGATGGGGAGCGTCTGTGGCAATTGCATGCATCCCCCGACCGAATTCCACTTCCGGTTATTGACATTTCGGCCTATGACGAAGAGACGAAGCAAAATATTTTAGATGATATCATATTACCGTATTTTTACAAAAACTATGAAATGAACGGGTCGCTTCTGTACCGGGTGCTGCTGGTGAAGAAAAATCTCAAAGACTACTTGCTGCTGCTGCCCTTTGCGCACTCTATTTTCGACTATATGAGCAGTGAAATTATCAAAAACCGGATTTACACTTACTATGAGTGTTTCAGATCCGGAAAAGATTTGCCGCAGGAAACGATAAACCGTTATTGGGACTTTACCGCCCATGTTATGGAAGGACCGCGGGACATTGACGATGCGGAGCTTGTACGCATGTACGATTTGGCGGCGTTTGATAATGAGATGAGCCGGGTAGCCTCGTTTACGGAAAGTAAATCTGTATGCCACGGACATACGACCGTAA
The DNA here is from genome assembly GCA_031180825.1 of Paenibacillus sp. Classification (GTDB taxonomy): domain Bacteria; phylum Bacillota; class Bacilli; order Paenibacillales; family NBRC-103111; genus Paenibacillus_G. The sequence goes on from JAPSLM010000004.1 coordinate 321,051, forward strand.
GATGGGATTTAAGTTTTGCCGGGACGGATAACGGTTTGGGCGATACCGGCAAGTGGGAGGCGGCGTTCTATATATTTGCCGCGTTCTGCCAAACTTATTTCGGGGTCGGGCAGGCACCCGTTTGGGTAGCGCAATATGGCAGGAGCTTCGGAAACAAACAATACTATGACGTGATTGGGGAGTTCGTCGACTATATTCCGGTTGTAGCGAATCCGAAGGAAGGCTCCTTCCGGCTGGAAAAACAAGTAAAGGAAAAAATCCGTCTGGCCTCCGAGCATCGTATTTGTTTTGCCAACCTGATTTACAACCCTGAGGCGAAAGATTCGTATCCGTTGTCATGCGGGCATTTGCAGCAGGCATTTGAGAGAATGCCGGTCGTTTTTAACTTCCTTGGAGAGCTGCGAAGCGAGCACAAGGTGCTGCAATCGGCCGATCTGGGCAATGCCAATGTAGAAGGAAGAAAACGAATGTTGTGCGAGGTTTGGCATGATCAAGAGGACAACTTGTTCATGGCGCTTACCCTGCCGTATCCGGAAGAAGCGGATGTGGTGGCAGCTCATCTGCAGAACGCTTTGGAGCAAATGAAAAAACACGGGATAGCGGTCCTTTAGCCATTGCCCCGGCCCAATAAGGGGGATACCATGAATCATTCGAGGCCATTCTCGTCTTATGCCCGAAGTAATCTGTTGATATTTTCCGTGACGCGGCTTATCTCCGAATTGGGAAGCTCTGTCTTCAAGTTTGCCTTGAGTCTGTATATCCTGGATGTTACCGGATCGGCGGCCGTTTTCTCGATGGTGCTGGGCCTGTCGATCCTTCCGGGGGTACTCGTCAACATTTTCGCCGGGGTTTTTGTAGATCGAAGCAATAAGAGGAAACTGCTTGTCGTTACCGAGCTGTTAAGCGGTGTTGCCGTGCTGGCCTTTTTGCCGGTCTTCCTCTTTGATCCGACAAACGTCCGGTTCCTTGCCGTATTTTCGGTCGCGCTCAGTGTAGTCCAATCGTTAACGTTTTTGACCTTGAACGCTTCGATCCCCAATCTTGTGGAAAGGGAAGACGTGCACAGGGTAAACTCTTCCTATCAAAGCATCGGGGCGATCATTAATGTGGTCGGCCCGATGCTGGGGGCGATCGCTTATCACGCCTTGGGCTTGGAGATTATATTGACGATCAACGGCTTTACGTATATTTTGGCCGGTCTTTTACAAATGCGGCTGAAGCTTCGCGAGGCAGCCGAGGATCCGAGGCCTCCCGGCTATTTTGAGAGTTTAAGGGACGTATTTACATACATCCGCAGCCAAGTGGCCATCAAATATTTGCTCGGTATCTTCATCGCGATTAATTTCATTTTTGTGCCTTTGATTCAGGTCGTACTGCCATATGTCACTTATCGGGTGATGCACGTTTCGGCGCAACAGCTTTCCGTCATTCAAGGAGCTTGGTTCGTTGGGGTCATCGCCGGCGCTGTTCTGATTTCGCGGCAAAAGATTCATCATTTTATCGTGAACAAGAACAAGATTTTTATCTTGATTCAACTTCAAGCAGCCTTATTTATCGCTTGGTGCTTTCCGAAGCTGCTTCCCCCGATGCAGGGACACATGTGGCAGATCACCTTCGTATACGTGTTGATTTTGGCAGCAACCGGATTGATCAATTCGATGGGCAATATCCCGATGATTTCTTACGTGCAGCTTTACACGCCGGAGAACATCAGAGCGGGGATTTTTGGGGTAACCAGCTCGATGACTATGTTGGCGGTGCCTCTAGGCATATGGTTTTACGGCATTCTATCGGAACTCATCCATTGGGTATTCCTTCCGTTTTTTTCCGGGATCATTGTTCTTGTTATTGGCATGGCGGCACACAAAAACAAGCAGGTTAGGGAATTTTTCAACCGCTTGGACGATCCCGCATTCGATCCCGCCGGAAAGAAGGGCCGAGCGACAGCAACCTCCTGAAGCCGGCAATTGCGCCGTCTGCCGGAATTACATTTCTCCGCGCTTTATGCGAAAAAGGGAGCAGGGTGAACGATCCGTTCCCCTGTTCCCTTCCATTTTGCTCAAGGAGCCTTTTCCGGTTCCCGGAATATACTACTTTTTGCTCTGCGTTACTTTTCCCTTCACTTCGCCGATGGTCACTTTTCCGCTCCCGCTCTGAATAATGATCACATCCTTGGTTACGCGGTCAATATCAAGAGAACCATCGCCCAACTCAATGTTAGCTGAACCGCCAACGTTTTCCACTTTGAGATGTCCGTTTATATTTTCTATATTGACGTCGGAGGAAACATCGCGGATTGCGATTTCTCCATCCCGGTTCTTCACCTGAATCGGCCCGCCGATCGCGCTCAAGTTCAGATTGCCGTTGACGTTATCGATGCTCACATCCGAGGACAAATTGGATACGGTAATATTCCCGTCCTTGTGAGGATGTTTGATCTCAAGCTTCATACGCTCCGGAAGCGTTAATTTGATATCCACGGACTGAGGCCCTGTTGCTAAAAACTGTCCTTCGAAGAAAGCGTCCAGGATTGCCACCCCGTCCTTGTTCTCAAGGTTAAGTTTTAGTTTATCCATATTGCTGCCGTTTATTACAACATTGGCTTGAATTTTATCGACGTCCTTTTTTCCGATAATTTCAATCTGCCCGTTACTGTTGTTTACTACCAGTGCGGAAAGGTTGGCTGCCGGCAGTTCAAGTTCCTTGGTCGAGGTCGTTGCTTGTTTGGCGGAACAAGATACGGCAAGCAGCAATGCGGCGGAACATAAAACCAGATTTAACCATTTCATTTTCATTTTCGTCACTCCGTTTTGGATGAATTTTAATGCTTAGGCAACATCCCGTTTAACGAACAGGGGATATGAAATCAAATGCATGACAGCAAGATGAAGAAGAAGCATTATAACCGAAAAGCCCGCGGTCAATCCCTCGACCGATGGCGTTCCGAAAAAGTAAGGCATCAGATCGGTATGGGAAAAAATGAAGTATTTTGTCCATGGCCAACCGTTCATGGCGATGCTGATGACAAATCCGGCAATAGCGGCCACCAAGGAGAAAACAATGGAAAAGGTAACACTGCGAAAAGCGGCCGAAATCATAAATGCGAACGTCAACACGACCAGCATAAACGGGATGTTGAATAGAAATGAGCCCACCAATGCCTGCAGCATCCCGGTTTGCTGTACGGCCTGGTCTTTAACGAACAAATAAGAGCCGCTGATCCCTTCGAAGCCGAACAGGATGCCGCCCAAGAAGACGGAAGCCAGAAAACCGATCAGGCACATAAATAATCCCAATAATACGGCAGCCGTATATTTGGCGATATAAATTTTCGTTCTGTTGGCCGATCGCGTTAATAAAAATTTGATCGTTCCCGATGCGAATTCGGCAGCGACAATGTCGCCGGCTATAATGAGCGCCAGAATCGTAATACCGAAGACCACGTTTTTGGCCTGATTCGCGGTAAAGCTCCAGGCGTTCGCTTGCGGCGGAAGGTCATGATCAAGGTAATATTGATTCAGCAGCACTTTTTCCGCCGCCGCCTTCTTCTCGATGGGCAGCAAGTCCGATTTCGCCAAGTCTCGCGTCAGCTTGGCGTTTTCGTACTGTAGGAGCGTCTTCCAGTCTTCATTGTACCCAACGGCTCCGGAGCCTTTCAGATTCATCATCTGGACGAAGATGTACAGCACGAGCAAGCCGATCATGATCCATGTACGCTTTCGTTTGTAAATCTTCATATTTTCATTGCGTATTAACGGAATCATCAGGCGCTCCCCTCCGTAATTTCGATGAATTTGTCCTCCAGCGTTCGTTTTGCCGTTTGAACGCCATAGACCTTGACACCGGCTTCCATAAGTTTTTCGGTGATTTCGGGAATTTGCTCTTTATTAATAGGTACTTGCAGCGTATTTTGGTCTGCGATAATTTCCTTGCCGGAAAGCAGGGATTGAAGCACCGGAAGGGCTAGATCCGGGCGGTCGATTTCAAAACGGACTTGCATAAGCTGATTTTGCATCATCTCCTCAACCCGATGTATACCGATCAGCTTTCCCTTTTGCAAAATGGCTACCCGGTCGCACATCATTTCCATTTCGGCCATCAAATGGCTTGAAATGAGCACGCCGGTCCCCTCTTTTTTGGACAAATTGATCAAGTGCTCCCTCAGCTCGCGAATACCTGCCGGATCCAATCCGTTTGTCGGCTCGTCAAGTACAAGCAGAGAAGGCTTATGGACCAGAACGACCGCCAAACCGAGCCGTTGTTTCATGCCGAGTGAATAGGTTCCGACTTTGCTCTGAATGCTTTCTTCGAGCCCGACCAACGAAACAACCTCCTGAATTCGTTCCTGGCTCACGCCGGGGGACATTCTGGAAAAATGAATCAAATTGTCGTAGCCGGAAAGGTACTTGTACAAGTCCGGATTTTCCACGATCACCCCCACATGCCTCATTGCGGTCTCAAAGCTCTTATCGACATCTGTTCCTTGTATTAGCACTTGACCGCCGGATTTGGAGATCAGTCCTACGATCATTCGGATCGTCGTCGTTTTTCCAGCTCCGTTGGGGCCGACCAATCCCACGATTTCTCCGGGCTGCACATCAAAGGAAAGGCGATCCACGATTGTCTTTTTGCCGATCTTTTTTGTCAGGTCGCGAATTTGCAGTAATGATGACAACGGCTTCCACTCCTTTTCGTCTCAAAATCCAAGCTGCAAGGCCCCCTAAACATAACAAAAAGGCAGTCATACTCCCTAGTGACAAAATGTCATAACCTTGTTATGATAATGGAAAACATAAGAATTAATGGGTAATGATATTTAAAATCGACATTTATTTCCCTTTTTTTATGACAGAAAATTCCTCTGATCCTGATGGAATGGAGCTTCTCGAATGCGTCTTTTGAATATCCGTTGGTCGTGGCAGGATTGGACGGTCTTTTCCATTCGTGCCCTTTGGACGGCCGCCGTTATCTTTTTATCGTATCACGATAATCCGTCCTTTCCATTTTCGGCCGTTCTTTTCGGTGTGCTGGTTTGTTTCACATTGCCCTTATTCTTGATGCCCGCCCATTATCGCTGGTATATGCTGGCGGAAGGTTGTCTGTCGGGCGGATTATCCTTGTTCCTTGCCCATCAGTACGAACTGATCCGCTTGTTTCATCCCGCCGTTTTTACGATAGCGTTTTTCAGCCGCGGCCAATCGCATCTTTTTGCTGCGCCGTTGGCCCTTGCCATATTTTGCTTCGGCGGAAGAGGAGCCTTTCATTTCACGCTTGAATCAACATTGCAAAATTTGGTCGATGCCGCCTTCGTATACTTCATTGGCTTTGGATTGCAAAAGGCGTTTGGTTCCGTTAACAATCTTCTATTAAAGTTAGAGTCGATCAAAAAACAATATCAAGCTTTGGAGCAGCATTCCAACCAAGTCGAACGAATGACCCTGTTGGAAGAACGGTATCGAATGGCCCGCGAACTTCACGATACGATAGGACATACGTTCACTTCCATGATTTTGGGTATGGAGACTTTGCGGCCGTACATTTCTTCCCGAGAAGGAAAGGAGAAGCTGCAGTCCATGCTTCAATTGGGCAGATCGGGGTTTGAGGATATCAGGCGGCAAGTTCATCAGATGGACCCGCTGGAAGATGATCTTCCTTTAGATTTGTCGCTTCTTAATATCATTAACGAATTTAAAAAGAACACCGCTACCCGCGTCATTTTTCGAACAATGGGCGAGCCGTTTATCGTCATGAAGCAGGCCAAACTGATCCTGTACCGCTGTCTTCAGGAAGCTTTGACCAACGCAAGCCTCCATGGTCAGGCCAGCTCCATTCAGGTGCTCGTTCAATATGACCCGAATCAGGTCGTCATGCAGGTACAAGATAACGGCAAGGGAAATAAAGCTATCGAGTTCGGCTTCGGGCTTTCGGGGATGAAGGAGCGGTTGGCTTCTCTGCAGGGCAAGCTGTATGTTCATTCGCGGGAGGAGGAAGGTACGGTTGTCGTCTGTTCCATTCCGCGGTCGTATGAAGAAGGGGAGCTCGTTCAGGAAATCAAGGTATTGCTGGTCGACGACCAGCCGCTGATTCGCGATAGTTTGAAGCTGCTGCTCGAATATGAAAAAGATTTTAACGTGCAATTGGCTGCCGACGGGAAAAAGGCAGTGGAACAATGCAAAAACGATCCGCCCGATGTCATTCTAATGGACGTGCAGATGCCGGGGATGGATGGCATCGCCGCGACGAAAATCATCAAAGAAGCTTGGCCGGATATACGGATTGTGATGATTACAACATTCGAGGACGTTTCCTATGCCTCCGAATCCCTCGCTTCGGGGGCCGAAGGCTATGTATTAAAAACGATTGATTCGAAGGAACTTGCAGCGGTGATTCGGCTTGTGCACGGCGGCGGCACCATGATATCTCAGGATGTCGCCAACCGATTGTTCCAGCAAACAGGACCGACTAAGAATCCTTACGAATTAACGGACCGCGAATTAGAGATTCTACATTGTCTGGCGGAAGGACTTCGCTATAAAGCAATCGCCGCCAAGGTGCATTTGTCCGAGGGTACGGTTCGAAACTACATTTCATCGATTTATGTGAAAATGCAGGTGCAAGGCCGCGATGAAGCGATTGAGAAAGCCAAAAAGGAAAGTATCGTCAACTCTGACGTAAGGCATTGAAATAAGAATCGGGGGCGAGGTTATGTCCAAGCTTGCTTTTTTATTTCCGGGGCAAGGTTCGCAGTATGTGGGAATGGGCAAAGCATTCTGGAATGATTTCACGATTGCCAAGCATTTATTTGAAGAAGCCAATGAAACGCTGGGATTCGACCTGAAGCAGATGTGCTTTAACGGCAGCAGTATGGAGCTAACACAAACCTTGAACGCGCAACCCGCTATTCTTACAGTCAGTGTCATTGCATTTCAAATCTATATGCAGGAGATCGGCGTAGAGCCGGTTTATGCCGCCGGACACAGTCTTGGGGAATATTCGGCGCTGGTATGCAGCGGCAAACTTGCGTTTGCCGACGCTTTAAAGCTTGTTAGGCTGAGGGGCGAGCTGATGCAAGCCGCCTCGGATTCTGAAACAGGCGCTATGGCCGCGGTGATCGGAGAGTCAAGAGACGCGCTGGAGACGCTTTGCCACCACATTTCGACGTCGAAACAGCCCGTGGTCGTCGCATGCTACAATTCTCCGACACAAAATGTGATCTCGGGGCACCGCAGCGCCGTTCATAAAGTTGTGGAACAACTGCAACAAAAGAAGATTAAGACTGTGTTCTTGAAGGTGAGCGCTCCGTTCCACTGCCCATTGATGCTGGAAGCGTCCAATGCTCTGTTCAACGAGTTGTCTAAATTCAAGTACAACGAGTGGAAATGGCCGGTGATATCCAATGTCACCGCCCTGCCTTACGGACACAACGATTCGTTGGCGGAGCTGCTGCGGCAGCAGATGATTGCCCCGGTAAGGTGGATGGACACGCTGCACTTTTTGCATCAACAGGGCATCGGCAATTTTGTAGAGCTGGGGCCGAAAAAAGTGCTGAGTGAACTTGTCAAAGAGAGTATAGCGTCTGCTCATACATACCCAATGACGGGCCCCGATTTATTACCGGATATTGCGAGACGTTTTGCCGGAAAGGAAGAGCGCTTCCGGGAAGGTTTTGAATGGATGGAAGCTTGTTGGAACTTGGCGGTGACAACCCGCAACCGGAATTGGAATCAGGAGGAATATGTGCGGGATGTTGTCGAAAATTGTAACCGGATGAAGGAGATCATACAAGGTATAAAGAATGCGGAAGCATCCCCAACCTCCGATCAAGTGCACATGATGCTACAACTATTGGAAACCGTATTGAAAGCGAAAAAGCTTTCCGAAGAGGAAAAGGATCGCATCATGAAGAAATTAGGTTAACCGAAATGATACCAAGAACGGATGGAACGGATGGCTATACACGGAAATGATTCGGAAGCCGTACATCTCGATGATGAGTTCAAGCGTGCGGCTCGTTCCAACCTAGCGTGTCGCCCGCTCCAAGGCTTCCAAATACGCATAGGCCTCTTCGTTCGAATGGCCGCACATGTCCTCCAAGGGCCTCAGGCTGCCGCATACGGCCGGGCGTTCCGGATTCCCGAACAAGCCGCAGCGGTTATCCGCCGTGAGCTGGACGCAGCGGACGCCGGCAGGCTTGCCTTCGGGCATGCCCGGAATCGGGGATGAAATCGATATGACGATGCAGCAGGCGGCGCATCCGATTCGGCACTCCATCTGACTACCTCCTTTGTGTCTCGCGCTTCAAGCGCGTCCTGCGTTTAATCCTCCTATTGTACCATATCCTATCCGACTATGGGGCGGACGGCGGACTGTCCGCTTTGTGCGAGAAGTCCCTATTAAATACAGCAAATAGATAATTTTATCCCACGAAAGTTGAAATGTATACCTGTGACGCGTCATGGCGCGATTTTATAATGAAAGTAAGGTGAAGGGTCACCGATACAAATATCGACATAGGGGGATTCCCAGATGAAGAAAAGTGTACTTTGTTCTGCAAGCGCGGCGCTTTTGCTGACCACCGTATTGGCTGGCTGCGGCAACTCTGCGCCTGCTGCAAATAGCGACAAAGACGGCAAAGCAGCGGAAGGGGGGAAAGCGGCCACCGGTACGGAGGCAAAAGCCGGGTCGTTACAACTGACGGTGCGTCATATCAACGTCCGGGATACGGCGAAATCGGCGCTCGAGCTGCTGCAGGGGGTAGTGGCGAAAACGGAGCAGGAAGTTCCGGGGCTCAAGCTCAACCTTGACGGCGTCGAGGATACCGTTAACCGCGATGTGAAGCTGAAAGCGGAAATGTCCTCCGGCAAACCGCCGCATATTTTCAACTTATTCGGCGGCGCGGATACCCAGAACTATGCGAAGGCAGGCCATTTGCTCCCGTTGAACGATATTTTGAAAGAGCTCGGCCTGTCAGACCAATTCTACAACCTCAGCGAATTCACGGTAGACGGCAAAATCTACGGCCTGCCGGAATCCGGTTACGTGGAAGGGTTCTACTACAACAAGAAAATGTTCCAGGACGCCGGCGTGCAGGTACCGAAAAACTGGGAGGAGTTCCTCAAAGTCTGCGAAGCCTTGAAAGCGAAAAAAATTACGCCGATCGCGATGGGCGGCGGACCGGAAAGCGCTTGGGCAATCAACATGCTCGGCAACAGCTTGTTTGTCGGCTTAGGCGGCACGGAGCAGCAGGAAGGCTTCAAATCGGGTAAAACCAAGTGGACGGACGCTCCGGTTGTAGAAGCGTTCAAGCGGCTGAAGGAACTGAAGGATAAGGGCTATATCGATCCTAACGTGTTAGGGTTGAAATATGCCGAAGGCCAGGCGAAGTTCTACACAGGCCAGGCTGCGATGCTGTTTGACGGCACTTGGGCGACTTCTGCGGTCGTTGACAAAGAAAAATCGACGGTAAAAGACAATGTCGGCTTCTTCCGTCTTCCGGAAGTGGGCGGCAAAGGCGACGGCTACATCAACGGCGGCTGGAGTAACGGCTACGGCTTCTCGGCGCATCTGAACGAAAATGAACTGAAAGCCGTGAAAACGTTCATCAAAAACTTCTATACCATTGAGAATCAAGCGGATCAGCTCAATAAAGCCAACCGGATTCCGGCGATGAAAAACGTAAAAGGCTCGAGCGACGCTCATCCGCTGGTTAAAGAAATCAGCGACGCTCAAAATTCGTCCAAAGGCGCATACCCGGCGTTCGACGCCTTGGTTCAGCCGAAGGTGAAGGTGACGCTCGAATCTTCGATGCAAGAGCTGCTTGGCGGACAAATTACACCGGAGAAAGTGGCCGAACGTATGCAAAAAACGCAGGAAGAAGCGAATAAAGCCGACGGCGAAAAAAAATAAACGGCTAAACGAGGGTGCCGCCATCGCGCGGCGCCCGCATTTTGCTATCGGAGGGTATGATCCATGAATAAAGTGCTGAGGAATCCGGTGGCCTATTTAATTTTTGTCGTTCCGGCCCTGGCTTTGTATGTGACGTTTTATATTGTCCCGCTGTTCTCTTCTTTAAGGTATTCCGTCACGAGCTGGAACGGAATTAACGAACCGGTGTTCAACGGAATTGAAAATTTTATCAAAGTGCTCCAAGACGAAAAGTTTTGGATCGGATTCAAAAATAACGTCTATTTTGTCGGATTTTCGCTCATTATTCAGGTCCCGATCATTATTATAGTCGGCATCATCATCAGCAGAGCGAAGCGGATGCTGGGGCTTTATAAAGTATCGGTATTTTTGCCGAGCGTGCTTTCGACGGCCGCCGTCGGGATTATATGGCAATTCATATACCAGCCGGATGCCGGATTGCTCAACCAGCTTCTTCGCGCTGTCGGTCTGGACGACGTGGCCAAGCCATGGCTCGGTACCCCGGATACGGCCATGACTGCGGTCTTGGTAGCCAACGCCTGGCAGTGGACCGGATTTTATATCGTTCTGGTGCTGGCGGCGATCTTTGCGATTCCTTCGGAAGTGCTGGAGGCCGCGGAAATCGACGGAGCCGTCGGCTTCAAGAAAGCCTGGCACATCACCGTGCCGCTCATTCGGTCGGTCATTGTCGTCGTCATGCTGCTGTCGATTACGGGCGCGATGAAGGCGCTGGATATCGTATTGATTATGACCAGCGGAGGGCCTTTCGGCAGTTCGGAAGTCATGGCCACGTATATGTACAAGCAGGCATATTCGGCCGGCGAATACGGCTACGCCAATGCGATTGCCATTATCATTTTCGTGTTTACGTCTCTTGTTACGCTCATTTTCCATCTGTTCTCGCGCAGGGTAGAGGAGGTTAAATACTGATATGAAAAAAGCGTTGGGCAAAAGTATTCCTCATCTCGTCCTGATTCCGTATGTGCTCATCGTCGTTTACCCGATCTACTTCATTGCAGTCTCGTCCTTAAAGAAAAATAACGAGATTATCACCAACCCGTGGGGGCTGCCTTCGGAGTTTTCCTTTTCGCACTATCAGAGTGCGCTGACGAATTCGCATTTGGGCACGTATTTTATTAACAGCCTTTATATCGCTACCATCGCTACAGTCGGGTCCTTGCTGCTCGCCATGGGGATTGCCTTCGCGGTTACGAGAATGCGGTTCCCGTCGATCAGCAAGCTGGTGTACGGGCTGCTCTTGCTTTCGCTGCTCATTCCTCCGGCTTCACTGCTGATCCCGCTGTATATTATGGTGAAGAACATGGGGCTCTACAACACCCCTTTGGCGCTCATCATTCCGTACATGGCGTTCGGGATCCCGTTGACCGTCTTTGTCGTGGCGGCTTTCATGAAGGCTATTCCTACGGAGCTTGAAGAGGCAGGCATCATGGACGGGCTGTCCGCCTACGGCTTGCTGTTCCGGGTTATCTTCCCGCTGTCGCTGCCGACGCTCGTTACGGTGTTTATCATTAACTTCCTCGGCCATTGGAACGAATATGTCATGGCGAACTTATTCCTTTCCACACAGACGCTCCGGACGCTGCCTGTGGCGGTCGTAGGGTTTGCGGATAAATTCAACATGAACTATGGCGCCCTATGCGCTTCGATCAGTATCAGCGTTATTCCGATCATCATCATTTTCATCTTTTTGCAAAGGCAAATTATTGAGGGTGTCACGGCGGGCAGCGTAAAGGGGTAATCGCCCCTTATGCCCGCCTTCGCTGCGTCATGGGCGGGGTATCTCTATTCCAATCAAAAACCTCTTTCTAAAACACTCAAAACGAAAAGACCTCCGTGTATGAGGTCTTTTCGTTATTTCTATATTTTTCCTAAGCTGCGCATCAATCGATAAAGCATGGCCGCCGCTTGGGCGCGGGAGGAAGGCTCACTGCCGGCAAATCTGGTTTCTTCCACTCCGTTAATGATGCCTTTATCGAATGCATAGGCTAAGGAGGACCGCCCTTTCGGGGAAAGATGGCCGAGATCCTTGAAAGGAAGCTCGACGTTCACGCCCGGAAGCACAATTTCGAGCGCGTCCGCCAGCATGATAACCGCTTCTTCGCGGGTGAGCGGCTGGCGAGCGCCCGCTTCTTTTGCACGCTGATGCCAATCCGCCTCTTTTCCTAATATCCGGTCGAGCATTACCGCAAATTCGGCCCGCGTGGCGGGATCGTCAGGAGCGTACGAATCGTCCGTTTTCCCTGTAATCACGTGGTGGGAGGCAAGGATCTCCATCTCATTTTGTCCCCAATGCCCGGCTATGTCGGCGAACGTTCTGTAATATTCCAGCGCCGCATAAGAGCCTGGACGGGAAAGGGTGACAACGAGCCTGTCGCCGCTGCGGATCGACGTTTTGTCATGGCTCCAGCCGTTTTCCGTGTCTTTACGATACGCCCCCGCTTTTTGCCCTGCGGCTGTCTTGCTGTCGAGCTTCAAGCTAAGGATAATCGGCTTGCCGAAAAATTCCTTCGCATGGTTGACGGATACGATTGGCGAGACGATGTTCGCGCTTCCCGCCGCCACCGGATGAATCCGGCCTAACCCTTCATGGCTAACCGCCAAATTGATTTTGAGACCTTCCTTCGTGCTGAAATGCGATAGTGCCTCATTAGGAATTGCGATGGAGAAAGAGCTTCCGGTAACGGTCAGCCTTTTGCCTGAGGCCAATAAACGCCCGGTTATGTCCGGCTCCAGTTCGACGGTCACGGAACGATACTTGTCCAGGTCAACGGATGTCAAATTAACGGTAACTTCCCTGGTTTTCCCATCGGTCAACTGGCCTTCAATTTCAGCCTTGGAGATCGGTGCAACCGCCGTTACCGTACCGTTATTCGATGTTTCTTTCAAGTATCCGATCGTTCTGCCGCCGGCAACAATTTTCAGTCGATCTTCTGCCTTCGCTCCGGTCACAGGAGACGATGGCAGCCATGTTGTGTCCGGCCCCGAATCCGAATTGGAATCTGAATCCAAATCTGGCTCCGAATCGGAATCGGGCTCGGGTTTGGGTTCCGGCTTAGGTTCCGGATCAGGCTGAGGCTGAGGCAGGCTTTCGCTTTCCACCGTAACCTCGGCCGACGCGGAACATCCCAGATAATTTATGAAAATAGATGTTTTCCCGGCCTTACCCGCTCGAAGCAAGCCCGTATGATCTACCGCCGCTATCTTGTCATCCGCTGAAACGAAGCTCGCCCCGGAAGTAACGGGAATCGTCTTCTTCTCCCCGTTCGATAACACTTCCGCGGTTACGTTTAGCTGCGCCGTGCGTCCCTCTTTAAGCATTACTCGAGCAGGATTAACGGCGATCGATCTAATCTGCGGCAGCGGCTCGGGAATGGCTTCAACCGCGATCGACGCCGCTGCTTCGAATGGCCCGTAGGATACGAAAATAGCGGCTTGTCCCGCCGTGATTGCACGAACGAGGCCCGTTTGATCCACAGTCGCAACTTTGTCGTCCGAAGACGTGAAAGTCAACCCTGAAGTAACGGGAATCGTTTTGAATCCATCGTTCGAATATACATTCGAATAGACGCTGGAATATACGGAGGCAGTCACGTTTAGCCGTACTGTACCGCCCTCTTTCAACACCGTTTGGGCAGGGGTGACCGCGATGGATGCCACACCCGGCAGCGGATCGACCGGAACGCCGGCGATTTTGTTGACTTTGGCCCGAATCATAAAGTTGCCGTCCGTCGTCGAAAGGGACCATTGATCGCCATCTTTTTTCCAGGAGCGCCTGAATTTTTCGCGGTTATCGTCAACGGCCAGGCCGGGAACATAGGGATATACCCCGGACTGAAGGTAAACTACGTAAAAATCTCCGTAAACGATGGCCGGGTTTTGGAAGGTAACGTCAGTCCAAGCGCCGTCTGTTTTTGCCGTTCCTTCATACGGTCCTGCGATTATGTTTCCGGGGACGCCGTCGATCGGATCCGCTTCGTAGAGCGCGTATTGGAAGCGGGTTCCTCCCGGTACCGGCCATCCTTCGTTCCAAAAGAAGAAGCGCGCCCCCGTTACCTGCGAAGGACCGTCCGCCGTCATCCGCACCGCATAACCGTTGCCGGGGACGTGAAACGCAAGCGCATTGTCCGCTTTTCCGCTATCATATGCCAGTTCATTCGGAGTGCCGGTAAAGGACTGCAATCTTATAGCTTTGACAGCCGCCTGCTCTCCCTGCACGCGAATAGGGATGTTCTGGGATAAGTAGTCGAGTGCGGAAACCATTAGGGTATAATCGCCCTCGAACACTTCTAGCGAAAAATCGCCCCGGGCATTGGTGACGGCCGGCTCGATCCGAAGATCCTCCATCGCTCTGATCGTGGCGCCGGCAATCGGTTTCCCTGTCATGAAATCGGTAATCTGCCCGGTAATCCGTCCTTTGGCCAAAGGCTGAAGATGAACGTCCGCCTTAGCGGAACGGTCCTTTTGAATGCTGACCGGCCGGGTGACGGGACGATAGCCGTAGGCTTCTACACGCAACGTATAGTCTCCGGGCGGATGCTTCAGCGTGTAGCGGCCCGTTCCCGGTACGGTTTTGGCGGAACGGTCCGTTTCGAGCACCGTAACGGTAGCGTCGGCGGGCAGCGAAGACGTTGCTGCGCTGCTGTTTTGCATGGAATAGCTCTTCGTCGCGCGCATCGTCTGAAGCGAAGGCATGAAGCCGGAGGAATCAGACGCCGTTTCGTCGACAGCCTCAGCGCCGGCCAAGCTTGCCGATTTCGATTTGACCGGAGGCGTTTCCCGCACTTCGAAATCGTCGATGTACCATCCTGCGCTGCCCATGGAGTTTTTGCTTACGACATGGAAACGCACCTTGATCTTGTGCCCGACATAGTTCTCTAAACCAATTTCCTCCAAATGCCAAAATCTCGTCGGATGCTTCGGATATTGAGCGATTTTTTCCCATGTCGCCCCGTTATCCTTGCTGACTTCGACATACGCTTTATCGAATTCGTCCAAGTCATGCCACTGCTGGAAATAAACCGAGGCATGCTTTGCCCGGGTCAAGTCGATTTCGGGGGAGGTCAGGGATTGGTCGCTGTTTCTCGCGAGCTCCCTCGACAGTCCGGTTCCCCATACATTCGGCGCCGAAACCGCGGTCTTAGGCCCGCGGTCCAAGCCAGGCTTGCCCCGTTCCCACTGGTCGTTGTCCCCGGTATGCGTCCAGCCGTTGTCATCCGCTCCGTTAAAGTCGTCGGCGAACAGCTCTTCTCCGGCCGTGAAGGTCCAAGACACTTCGTTCGACGGCTCGCTTAGAACATTGCTTTGGGTTCGCGCTCTAACCATATAATAATAAGTGCCTTTTTGCGGTGTCGGCATCTCGCCGTAATTTCGCGAACGGCTTGTTCCGACCTCCTCATAATTGCCGTCCGATTGCGTGGAGCGGTAGATGACGTATTCTTTTATTTTTCCTTCCGGCTCCTTATCCCACTCGACGATTACTCTCCCCGGCGTGTTGCTTCTTATCTTGACCTTAGGCGCCGGGGGCTGGGTCGCTTCCGGTCCGATCAGTTCCAGATCGTCGATGTACCATCCGAAATCGCTGCCGTATTCTCCGTTCAGATTAAAGGCGACAAATACCTGCTGACCGGTATATGGGGATAAATCGACATAATCGGTTTTCCAGCCGTAGCTTTGGAAGTCGTAAGATTTGACCCGGTCGAAGGTAAAGTTGGTATGGCTGGAAGCGATGAAAATCTCTGCCTTGTCGAAGATGGCGTTCATCCAGTTCCCCATTTTGTACCAATGCTCGAAGGACAAAATGGTATGCCGGCCGTCTCTTAAATCGATAAGGGGCATCACGACGAAGCTTTTGGTCCCTTCGGGATATTTGCCGTTCAGTTTCGTAGCGAGCAGCTTTGAGCCGGAATAAGCTTTGCCGGGACCGCTTGCCGGCGTACCCCATTCCCAGATTCCCGGATCTCCGCCAAACTCAAAGCCTTGAATGTGCTCTTCGAAATTTTGCTTATAGCCCAGTTTGACGCCTTCCGAGATCTCGATAGACCAAGATGCGGTTTCCGTACAATTTTCTCCAAAATCGGTCGCACGTATTTTATAGTCTATACTGGGCAGGGCAAGCAGCGATTTGGGGATTTCCGCCTCGTACTCGCCGTCGGTCGCATTGCCTGCGACCAGCTTCATCGGAACGGCCGTCCAATCAGACGAGCCTTTCGCCCGGACCAGCACTTCCGCGCCGGTTATGCCTGTCCGGTCTTTGATGCCTGCGGCAACGGTCAGATCCATCACGTTAAACGCCAGTGGAATCGGCGTATGTTCGATAACCGGAAGATCCGTATCCTTCCCGTCGGTCGTGATTAAGCCTTCGACGCTCCCGATCCCCTGCTGTAAGGACGATACGGCATTCAAGGCGTTGATCAGCCCCCATCCGTAGCCGTTGCTGGGAACTTGGGGATACTCGTTGTCCGTTAGCGGCACCGCCGTTTCCTTTAAAATGGCTTCCGCCTGATCGGCGGTCAAAGATTGGTTGGCCTGCAGCAGCAGGGCGGTTACCCCGGCGGTATGCGGGCTTGCCATGGACGTCCCGTTCAAAGCTTTGTATCCGCCTCCGGGCACGGAGGAGCGGATGCTGACGCCCGGCGCCGCCACTTCCGGTTTAACCGTTCCGTAAGGCGAAGGTCCGCGCAGGGAGAAAGCGGCCAGTTGATTGCGGTAATTCACGGCACCCGTGGAGAACGATTCGGGGTAGTTGGCCGGAGCCGTAACGGAGCCCGGCCCGCCGTTATTTTCCGGAGGCTTGGTGTTCCCCGCCGAAAAGAAGGCGATGATGTTGGCCGCCCGCCACGATTTGACAATGTCCCGGAAAAATTCGTTTTTTCCCGCCGAGATATTCCCCCAGGAATTGTTCACGATATCGGGAGCCATTTCGGGGTGCGCCTTCCCATACTTATCCTTCGGCGCGAGTATCCATTCGCCGGCATCCAAAATAGCCGAATCCGTCGTTAGACCGTTCGAATCGAACACTCTGGCGGCAATCCATTTGGCCTGCGGCGCTACCCCGATCTTGTTGGCGCCTTCCGGATCGGAGCCTACCATGGTGCCCATCACGTGAGTGCCGTGGCTGTCGCCGTCATAGGGCAGCTTTTTCATTTCGAGCGTGGCGTCATACCAGCTTAACTCCGGGTTAACGATGTTCCCCTGCGCATCGAAGCCTCTCCATTTTCGCCGGAGTGCCGGATGGGTATAATCGACGCCCGAATCCATATTCGCCACGACGATTCCCGTGCCGTCGAAGCCCATTTGCCATGCTTGCGGAACGTTGATATTTTTCAGGTTCCACGGAACGTTGTCGGCGCCGAGAGATTGCGGCAGGGCAGGCTCGTCCGTTTGCTCCGGCGCCTTATTCAACTGGTATACCTGATTCGGCAGCACCTTTTCCACATCGGGGCGGGAGGCGATTTGCTCCATGACCTCTTTGGTGCTTGTGACCGCCATCGCATTTACGATGAAATACTTTTTATAGTCCTTGACTTGTCCCGTTTTCTCCAGCTGTTCCAGATCGCTTGCGATGCCGGCTTGGGCCCGGTCCGCCGTATCCTGCAGCGTGTGAATAACCGTATTTCTTACGGATGCTTTCCGTTTGGCCGACGTTTCCTTCATGAATGAAAACCGCTGCCGTGCTTGCAGGGATACGCGCTCGACATCGACCTGCTCGTTAAATTTCACAAGATAGGAGACGAAATCGTTTTGATCAAATGCTTCTTGGAGCTGCGCATCGATTTTCCCCGTTGCCGGATGGAAACTTTGCTCGCGAGGCAGGGGCAAGGCCGTCGATTCCGTATTGGAATTCGCCGTCGCGAAGCCGGCAGGGGTTGATGAAAAAAGGATGAAGAAAGCAAGAACAAAGCTAAACCACTTAGGTACGAATTTAAGATACACTTTCCCGTGTCCTCCCGTATTGTTTTGTTAGAAGCAGAACAAATTGTACTACAGAAAAATTTTTTCGTAAATACAATTATTTTGCGCATGTGCAAAACCGTTGTGAAATCAAGCCGGAAACAGTCCCGCAGCAGACTAAAAAAAATGGTTAGTTTTCTATTGACAGGTTAGATTATCCAGTATAAAATACCATTCAGAGATCATTTGAACAATTGTTCAAAACGTACGTTCAAAACATGTGTTCAATTCGAAAGGGAGGTTTTCATGAAACCAGAAACGCAGGGAAGAGACGTCAAGCTGAAAATATTGAACGCCGCCAAGAAGCTGTTCGCAAAAAAAGGCTTCGAAGGCACGACGGTGAGGCAAATTTGCGATGAAGCGGGAGTGGCGCTGGCTCTGGTGTCCTATCATTTCGGCGGCAAGGAAAACGTGTTCTACGCGTTGTTCGAAACGTTCGCCCCGGCGTTCCTGGTAGCGGAGTACGATCTGGAAGATCCTGTGAGCGATTTACAAGCGTTTGTCCGGGAGTTTGCGCTTTTCCGCTTGGCGGAGCCGGAGCTGATTAATATACTCCAGCAGGAGGTTATGATGGAGAGTCCGCGGCTGGAGAAGCTGCAGACGATCATTCACGTGCTGTGGCGGCAGCTGCGCTTCATTCTTGAAGCGGGTAAAGCCAAGGGGCAGTTCGAGTTCGATTCGACCCGCCATACGGTGCATTTTATCGTAGGTACGCTGGTGTTTTCGCGCAGCAGTCCGTTTCTGGACCCCGTATTTCAGGACGAGAGCGAATCGAACCAGCCTACGGCGGCCGAGGCCGAAAAAATCATTGTAGAACTGACGACCAAGTTCATTCTTAACGGAATCAAAAGCAAAATATAGAGAGACATCGGGAGAGGGGAACGGAGGAAATGAAGAAACAAGTGGCGGCTATCGTCGTATTGGCATTAGCGCTCAGCGGGGGAGGCTGGATGCTGGCGGCGCAGGGCAAGGATGCGGTAACGCTGGCTTCTTCCAATAAGGGAAGCATTCTGACGGCGGAACAGGTGAATGTGTCGTTTCAAGGCGTCGGCGGCAAAATCATCGATCTGCCGATCAAAGAGGAGCAGACGGTGCGCAAGGGCGACGTGCTGATGACGCTTGATCCGACGGATATCGACCTGCAGCTCCGCAAAGCGCAGGCCGATGTGGAGGTGACGACCTTAAAGATCAAGCAGGCGGAAGACGGCATTCAAGTCGCCCAAAGCAAGCTGGAAAATGCGGTGAAGCAGGCGCAGATCGGCTTGTCGCAGGCGGAGACGCAGGAGGCGCAGGTGGCGGACGGCGCGCGAAACGAAGATGTCGAACGGCAGAAGCTTGCCGTTGCGGCTTCGGAGGAAGCGTACACGCATGCGCTCAAGCTGTATAACCAGCTGCTGAATACGGAAGAAACGTACGATAATAATCCGTATTCGTACAAGGATCACCGCGACGCGGTCGAGAAGGCGCGCAGCCAGGTCGCGACGCTGGAGAATGCGCGAAACCAGCAGCAGGCCGTTCTGGATAAAATGCTGGCCGGCGCCACGGATAAAGAACGCAAGCTGGCGGCGCTGCAAGCGGACCGCGCCAAGGCGGTCGTCGAGCAGCAGCAGCTGGCCGAGGGCGATATTGCGAATCAGCGGATCGGCCTTGAGGCGCTGAACAAGCAGCTGGAGCAGTTGAACATTTTGATGGAATCGCTGAAGGTGCAGAAGGACCGCTTCACGCTCCGCGCTCCGGCTGACGGCAAAGTGGTCCGAATCGTACCGAAGATGGGCGAGAACGTCGGCTCCGGGATGCCGGTCGTCGTATTGGAAACAGGCAAGCTCTATTACGACTTGTATGTCGATGAGCGCCAAGTCGGCAAGTTCCAGGCCGGTTCCGTCGTTCCTACGCATTTTGCCGCGCTGCCGGACAAGGTGGAGGGCAAAGTCCAGTTCGTTACAGCTGCCCCGCAATTCGCCGCGCTTCGCATGAGCCGGGAGAAAGGAACCGCTGATTTGAACTCGTTCCAAGTCCGCGTCTACGTAGAGCGGACCGACAAGCTGCTGCCGGGCATGACAGCGGAGGTACATGTCGATGAAATCCCTGCTCGATGAGTGGAAATACGCGCTATCCGGCAAATTCGTCCTGGCGATTCTGATCGCCCCGCTTATCGTGGCGGCGCTGTTCGGCTACATGTTCAAGAGCGGTCAAGTCAACGAGGCGCCGATGGCGGTCGTCGATGAAGACAACAGCTTGTACAGCCGGCAGTTTATCGACAAGGTGAACGCGTCCCAATATATGAACGTCGTGGACGTATTCCACGAAGCGATCCCGCCGGAAAAGCTGATGGCCAACGAAAAATATATGGTCGTTATGTACCTGCCGCGGGGAATGGAACAGTACCGTTTCCAAGGGAAACAAATTAATATAGGCCTGCTAATCGACAACTCCATGCCGTCGGCGATCGGGAATATCCGTTCCGGGATGCAGGAGCTGGTTACGATCGAGAATACGACGCTGTCCGTAGGCAAGCTGAAGGTCATGGGACTCGGCGACGATGCGGCGATGGGGATCGCCTCCCCGATCTCGCTGCAGCAGCGGCTGCTGTTTAACCCGACCTCCGATTTTATAGGCTTTATGGTCGTCGGCTTCGTCAATGTGGTGGCGTTGGGGATTACCGCCATCGCCGCGGCATCCATCGTCCCTCGCCTGCGGGTGGAGGGGCGGCTGGAGGAAGCGCTTCGTTCGCCGATCGGGCTCTGGTCGCGGGTGCTGCCCTACGCGATGATCTCCTGCGTCAGCCTGATGCTGGCCTTCGGACTTTTGAAGCAGCTTGGCGGGCTGAGATTTGTCGGGAGCCCGCTGGAATTTCTGGTTCCGCTGCTGCTCTATACGCTGACGGTCACGCTGATGGGCATGGTCGTCGGTTGGACGGCGGCGGATCCGTCGAAGGTGGCGCTTCGCACTTATGCGATTGTGTACCCGTCCTTCATGCTGTCCGGTGTACAGGTGGCCACCATTATATTCCCCGGGCCGATTCAGGCGGTCAGCAACATGCTGCCGCTGACCTGGCTGTTTAAATTCATTCGGGGCATCGGGTACCGCGGCGGCTCGCTCGAATATTTCGCAAGGGAACTCGGTGTATTTGTAGTGATGATCGGCGTGATGTCGTTAGCCGTCGGTTTGCTGACGATGTGGGAGACGCGCCGGGTTAAGGTAAATTCAACAGTGGGAGAGGTTGCAGCATGATGAATTCGAACCAACAATGGAAAAAAACAGCACTATCCGTCGTTTTGACGGCTTCCCTGCTCGGTACGGCTTCCATTCCGCCCGCCATGGCGGCTTCGGGTGCGCCGGAAGCTGCGGCAGCGGCGGACGCGTCGCAAGCGGCCTCCGGCGGCCAGGCATCCGGCATGATCGCCGGAACGCCGCAGCTGCAAAGCTATGCGCTCACGGATAAGCTGCAGGTCGAAGTCAAAAGTCTGCTGAACGAAACGACAAGCGACGGCACCCGTATCGCTGCAGTAGTACGGGTTCGGAGCTTGGACGCCAAGGTGGCGAAGATTCCGGACTTGGAGCTGCGGGTCAAAACCGCCGACGGGTACGAATATCCGATGCAAGCGAGCGTCTTTAACGCCCATGCCATTCGTCCGGGCACGACCGAAGAATTGAACTTCCTCGTCAAGGTGGACCGCCGGGACCCGTCGGAGCTGACCGAACTGGTCTGGTATGCCGTCGATTGGTATTCGTATCCGAAGAAGGAGACCGCGCAGCTCGCGGTGCCCGTAAAAGGACAGGAGTGGGCCGGGCCGCTGTCAAGCTTCACGAATTCTCCTTCGTTGGTGTTACCGTGGGAGCGCTCCTTTACGTTAAGTCCGGCGCTGGAATCGCCGCTCGTCTACACGCCGGTTTCGGTGAGCCGGGATAATACGCCGCAAGGCCCGGTTACGACGGTGAAGATGCGCGTCGAAAACCCGTCCGCGACCAAAGAGGCTGTTCCGGACTTTACGCTCGACGGCAAGTCGAACGGAAACGGGAGCAAGGAAAAAACCGTATTCCCGGGGAAACGGGTGGAGGCGTCGCCGTTCGTGCTCGAACCGAAGGAGCAGCGGTATATCCATTTCGCGATCCCGACCGATAAAGATACCGTGCTTACGGGCTTCAACGTGCTGACTACGGAAACGTTCCGCCAGCTCGATCCCAAGGGCCAGCCCAGCCAGGTTTCCTACAGTGTGGGACGTTATCAAGTGGCAATGCCGGTCATGAGCAGCACGGCGGAGTTCAATGCGGCCAAGCCTTACGAAACGGGTCAGCCGTTCGTTTTTGACAGCTTGTCCGATACGATCGATCCGCATCTATCGGTGTCGATGGTCGAGTTCCACCGCCATGAGAACGAGGGCGAAGGCTATCAGACCGTGATTGCGAAGCTGCTGCTCACGAACAACAGCGACCTGCCGGTTCCGGTGCCTACGTTTCAGACAAAGCTGATAACGGAGCGAGGAATGACGTATTCCGGCAATCGTCAAGCCGGAACGATAGCGGAAATTATGCCGCAAACGAGCTATGCCGTCAGCTATGCGTTCAACATGCCGACAGAGAATCAGGACGAGCGATACGTCCTGAAGTTCACGGATGCGAAGACGGCGGCGCCGGCCTCGACGACGATCGGGTCGTACCGCGTGACGATGCAGGAAACGAAGCTGGACCTGGAAAATATGTCGTTCTATCCGTTCAAGGTCAAACTCAACGGCTGGACGCTGAATGCGCGCTATAACGTACCTACGGCGCTCTCTCCGAACACGCCGATCAGCTATACGTACCGTATGAAGCTCGATATGGATATTACCCGCAACGAGCATGTGGTCGTCGATCCGAATTCGTCCAAAATGCAGTTGGAGCTGGTAGACAGGACAGGCCGGATTTTGTCGACCAAGTCGCTGCCGTTCAGCGGTGTCAACCGGCTGATCAGCGGCGTGCAGTTTATTCAATTCGACAGCCTGCGCACCGAAGAGCACGAGTATCCGCTGGACATCAATATTTACGAAGTGATAACGACCCCGACGGGCGAAGCGAAGCGGCTTGTCGGCGTACTGAAGCAATAGGGCCGCAGCCCCGAAGAAGCAGGTTCTCCCAGCGAGAGCCTGCTTTTTTATAAGGGTTAGACAAGGCTTCGATAAGAAGCTTTTCTTATTTTATCCGGGCGGTTCAGAAGCTGGTAAGAGTATGATAAAATAGAAGCATGTGGAGTTCCATGCCAAACGGGAGATGAAGAAGGATTCGATGCGCTACGATACATACGAGACGAAGGAACAGGTAATCCGGCTTAGTTTTTACCGGGGCGAGCACGATGCGGCGCTTCGGGCGTTTGAACTTCCGGAAGAACAGGCCAAGTTTACGGCGCTCCCCGGCGAGGTGCTTGAGCTTTCGTTACACGACAAGAACCAGTATCCGGTCGTTATTTTGGCCGGAGATACGCCGGTCGGCTTTTTCATCCTGGACCGCGGCGAAGCAACCGCCTCGCTTTCCGATAATCCGAATGCGATTCTTCTTCGGGCATTTTCCGTCGATCACGCTCATCAAGGACGCGGTTATGCCAAACGGGGCATGCGGAACGCGGCCGCTTTTGTGGCGGAGCATCTTCCCGGAGTGGAAGAGGTCGTTCTGGCGGTCAACGAACGAAATCTTGTTGCCAAGCGGCTGTACGAAGCATCGGGATTTCGGGATACGGGCAGGAAGCGGCAGGGACCGATCGGAATGCAGCATATCTTAAGCCTTTCCTTGGAATGATGACGTGCAAGTTCAAACGATCCGATAAGGGGAGATTGGCGTGAATACAGCCGAGGCATTGGGGTACGACAAAGGGGACAGACTATTCATCGTCAACGCCGACGATTTTGGAATGTGCCATGCCACGAACGAAGGAGTGAAGCAGCTGCTGCTGGAAGGCGCCGTGTCGTCGGCTACGGTCATGATGCCTTGCCCGTGGGCAAAGGAAGCGGTGAGCTGGGCTGCAAAGCATCCGGCCTGTGACGTCGGCGTGCATCTGACCTTCACCAGCGAATGGCCGACTTACAAATGGGGGCCCGTCACCCGTACAGAGCCGGTCGCTTCGCTCCTTACGGCGGAAGGCTATTTTCCTGCGGACAGCGCTGCGGTTGAACGCAGAGCGGATGAAGACGACATCCGCCGGGAGATCGTAAGCCAGATCGAGCTGGCGCTGCGGATGGGCTTGCATCCGAGCCATGCGGACAATCATATGGGGAGCTTGTACGGGCTGCATACGGGCCGGGACTTTCTGGAGACCGTTCTGGACGTCTGCGCCGCCTATGGGCTGCCATTCCGCCTGCCGCGATATTTGGAGCCCGGCGACCCGGGCATTCCGCCGCAAGCGTACGAGATTGCGGAGGCGCGGGCGGCGCTGGCCGACCGGAAGGGCGTCGCAATCATCGATCACCTGCGCAGCCTGCCCTTTGTGCAGGAGCCGGGGGAGACGTACGAGTCGTTCCGGGACGGCATGGCGGCTTTGCTTCGTTCGCTGAAGCCCGGCATCACGGAAATCATCATTCATCCTTCGCGGATCGACGAAGAGCTCAAGGCCATTCATTCCCATTGGGCGAAAAGGGGAATGGAATTCGAGGTGTTTCGCGATGCGGCCATTCGTCGGGCGATCGCCGCCGAAGGCATCCGCCAAATTCGCTGGTCGGAGCTGCAGCGCTTGATGCGAAAGGAAGCTTAGCCGGAAACGCTAAAAGGGAAAGATCCCGCCAAACTCCGAAAGGAGCAGGCGGGATCTTGTCATTTAGGCGAATGCGCCGTTACCGGCGGCCGTCAGCGCTGCCAATAAGCGGGCAGCTCCGCTTGGTTTTCCCGCAAAATATCGTCCAGCACCGACTTGGCCAGCGATGCGGAGCCGACGAGCGGATGGAGGGTCAGCGCTTGCAGCGCGGTGCCGTAGTCCCCGGTGACGGCGGCTTCGACCGTCAGCTCCTCGTAAGCTTTTACCGCCTGCAGCAGCCCGCGGATTTTTGCGTCGATCGACGTCGTCAGCTGCACCGGGTGGGCGCCGTCTGCGTCGATTACGCAATTCACTTCCACCGAGACGTCGTCCGGCAGGCAGCTGATGATGCCGTTGTTGCGCACATTGACGGTTTGGATGTCCTTTTTGTTATTGTAAATGGAAGAGACCAGATTCAGGGCCGCTTCGGAATAATAGGCGCCGCCGCGTTTTTCGAGCTGCGGAGGCTTGACGTTCAGGTTCGGGTCTTTGTACATCTCGAACAGCTCGTCCTCGACCTTCTTCACGGCTTCCGCCCGTGTGCCGGTCGTTTCCGCCGCATGGAGCTGCTCTTTCAGCATCTCGTCGCGCAAATAATAATAGCGGTGGTAGGCGCACGGAAGCGAGCCGAGAGATTTCAAAAACTCGAGATCCCAGCCGAAATCCGGGATGTTCTTCATCGTAAACCCGCTTTGTCCGCTTGCCGCTTGGAACAGCACCTGCCCGGTCACGTCGACGCCGTCCACAATCACGCGGGTCGTCCAGTTCAGATGGTTAATGCCGATCATTTCAATGTCCACTTGGGAGACGTCGACGTTCAGCGCCTTGGCGATCTGCATCCGGGTGCCGATCGGCAAATTGCAGAGCCCCATCGTCCGGATGCCGGAATGCTTCAGCACGGCTTCCGTCACGATCCCGGCCGGGTTCGTAAAGTTGAGCAGCCAGGCATTGGGCGCAAGCTCTTCCATGTCCTTGCAAATGTCCAAAATGACCGGAATCGTACGAAGCGCCTTGGCGAAGCCGCCCGCGCCCGTCGTTTCCTGCCCGATCAGATTGTAGCGCAGCGGAATGCGCTCGTCCCGGGCGCGTGCCGCGAGCAGGCCGACGCGGAGCTGCGTCGTGACGAAGTCGGCATCCCGGATCGCCTCCCGGCGGTCCAGCGTCAAGTGGAGATTGATCGGCACGTTCGCTTTTTCCAGCATGCGCTTGGCCAGGTTGCCGACGATTTCCAGCTTTTCCTTGCCCGCCTCGATATCGACCAGGTACAAATCTTTCACGGGAAGCTCGGGATACCGTTTGATGAAGCCTTCGATCAATTCCGGCGTGTAGGAAGAGCCGCCGCCGATAACGGCTACTTTTAACGATTCCTTTTTCATGCTTCATACCCTCCGTAAGCTGCAAATTTGGAATGAATAGCTTCGCCAGCCGCCAGTCCCAAGTGGTCCATGCCGAGCAGCACGGCGCCGTAAACCGGAGCCATCTCCGGAATGATCAGTTCGGCGTCCCCGTGCTCCTGCCGGACCGTCTCCTCCAAGGCGGCGAGCAAATGCGGATTGCGGCCTTTCTGCACGACGCTGCCGACCAGCACGATCGGGATTGTCTTCTTCCGGAAGCCGCCCAGCCGGCGGATGACCGAGCACGCCGCAATGCCGAGCTCCCGGCCGGTTTCCTGCAGGATTCGGATTGCCAGGGCGTCGCCCTCGTCAGCCGCCTCGTGCAGTACGATTGTAAGGTTGCCCTCCCGCAGCGAATAGATGTCCCGGTCCAGAAAATCGTTCACCATCTGCTCGACGGTGTCGAAGCCGAAATAACGAGGTACCTTGTGCTGCAGAACGGACGGAATTTCCCGGTGTTCCCACGAGCGCACCGCCGCTTGGAACGTCCGCGTCGCCATATAGTGGCTGCCTGCGGCGTCGCCGAACAGCGTTCCGAGCCCCCCGGTCTGAACCGTGCGGCCTTCCTCGTTGCGTCCCGCCGCATTCGTGCCGCTGCCGCAGACGAGGACGACGCCCGCATTGTCCGGACAACCGATGCGAAGGCCTTCCATCGTGTCGCAGACGACGTCCCAATACGCAAAAGGCAGCGTCGCCAGCGCCGGGCGAAGAATCGAGAAATCCCGCTCCCGGTCCGCGCCCGCAAGGCCGTACTGGACGAAGGAGATATCGTCATAAGACAGACCGGCCTCCTGGATCGCTAGTAAGACGGAATGCCGGATATGCCCAAGCGCCCTTTCGATGCCGACAATCTGATGATTGCCGCATCCGGCAATGCCGCTTCCCCGCTTGTTTCCTTGCTCGTCGATAACGACCGCGTACGTCTTGGTTCCGCCGCCGTCTACGCCGATGATATAGCGCATGCTGAAGCCGCCCCCTTTCCTTCTCCCAAGAAGTATTTGTCATTACAAATAATATGAAGTTGTATTTGTCACTACAAATTTAACACGCCTTCCGAGCCGCGTCAACGGGTCATTTTCGGATAAAAACGGATCTTGAATACTTATCTGCGACATTGTATCCTATAGTTGTATCTAAATTTGTATCTAAAGGTGCCGGTACAATGAAAATGGGTCATATCGGAGGTTTCAACGTGGCGAAAACGAAAGCGGACGCTCCGCTTTACCATAAGCTGAAAGAACGCATTTTGGAGCTGATCGAGTCGGGACGGTACCGGCCGGGGGACCGATTGCCGACCGAATACGAGCTGTGCGAGCAGTTCGAGGTGAGCCGGACGACGGTGCGGCAGGCGCTGCATCATTTGAAGCTGGAGGGGCATATCGAGCAAACGCAAGGCAAGGGCACCTTTGTAGCTTCCTCCAAAATTCAGCAGCCGCTGTCGAGCTACATCAGTTTTGACGATTATATGAAGCGCCTGGGGCTGTCCGGCGAAACGAAGGTGCTGGAATTTTCCGTGGTGCCTGCAACCGCGCAGCTGGCCAAGATGCTGAACGTCGCCGAAACGGACCCGCTTTTCAAGCTGATCCGCATGCGGTATGTAGACCGGACCCCCCTGAAATATTCCATCACGTATATTCCGTGGAAGGTCGCGCCCGGTCTTGCCTTTGAGGAAACGCAAGGCTCGCTGTACGACGTGTTCCGCAGCAAGTACGGGCATCAATTAAGCAAGTGCGTCGATTGGATCGAGCCGATTCTGACGGACGATCAGTTCAGCGAATATTTGGAGGTCGCCGTCGGGGCCCCGGCCTTGATGGTCCGCTCGGTCACCTATGATACGGTGGGCGTGCCGCTTGAGCATTCGCAGGAAATATTCCGCGGCGACCGGTCGAAGTTCGTGCTG
This sequence comes from Paenibacillus sp., assembly GCA_031180825.1. Taxonomy (GTDB): domain Bacteria; phylum Bacillota; class Bacilli; order Paenibacillales; family NBRC-103111; genus Paenibacillus_G. The sequence continues at coordinate 348,997 of JAPSLM010000004.1, forward strand.
GAGCGCGATCTCCAGTCGCCTTCGGCAAAGTACACGGGACTGCTTCCCGACCCATGGCGGCACGAGCCGGACGGCGCCGAATGACCCCGGAGCCGGGCACGACAAAGTGGCCCGGTTCCAACGAACCGAACCTGCCTGCGCTTGCAGCGCCTATTCGAGACGGCGGCAGCCCGGGGTTAACCGGGATGCTGCTTCCGGACGTATTGCTCCGGCGACGGCCCTACGATCGATCTGAAATCGCGGATGAAGTGGGACTGATCGTAGTAGCCGAGCGCCAAGGAGAGCTGCGACCAATCGGGAACGGTGCCATGGTGCATCTGCTCGGCCGCTTCATGAAGCCGGTAGCGGCGTATGACCCATTTGGGGCTTACTCCGACATAGCGGTCGAACAAGCGCTGCAGCGTCCGCTTGTGCACGCCGGTTTGGCGGACGGCATCATCCACTTTGACGATGGTTCGATCGTTTCGGATGAGGCCGACGATGTCGCTCACAAAGCTGACGTTGTCGTCCGGCGCCGGGAGCCGATCGCCGAGAAACGCCTCCACCCGGCCCAAAGCCGCCTCTATTTCATCCTGGGCAAAAATTTCTTTCTCCAGCGCTCCGCTGTCCATGCCAAACACTTCGCGAAAGCTGGCGGAGCTGTCCGTCAACCCGGATACCGGCTTGTTCAGGAACGGATAGAAGCCCCCGGGCTTGAACTTCAGGCCGAGCACCCAGCCGCGGTCCTGCAGCAAATGCGAGGAGGTGGCGCTGGCTACGCCGTAGATTCGCGTAAGCCCCGGTTCGAAAACCAGATTGACGTTCGGATGGGTCAATACCGTCTGACGGTACGGCGCTTCTCCGCGCAGGTCCCACTTGACGATCCAATAGCGCTGCACAAAGAAGCCAATGTCCGCCGAAGGCTGAAAGCGGGATAATACAAACTTTTTTTCGCCGGTTTTCGGATGCAGTATTCCTCTTGGGGACTCGTCAGAAGCCGTATGCATCAAATCTCTCCTTTGCTCCGCTTTGCGGGGAAATCGTTTTGTCGCGTTTTTCCTATACGCTTGTCCGAGCTGAATGTATAGTAAGAGTAGCAGTCGGGGCGTCCGATTGCAATTCCAAATTTATTGATTCGCGGAGGGATAAGGATGGATCTTGTTTACCATTACTATATCGGGGCGTCGCCGGAGGACGTTTGGCAGGTACTGATTTCGGACGAAGGCGTGAAAAAGACGATGTTCGGCTGTACGATCCGCTCCACCTTCGAGGTCGGCGGCGATTTCGCCTATGTGGGACCCGGAAACGACGGCGACGAAACCGTCCACGTCTACGGCAAGGTGCTCGCTATCGAGCCGAACCGTCTGCTCAGCGTGACCGAGCATGCCGGACCGTCTTACCGGGAAAACCACGCCGAGCTGGAGACCCGGATCACGTTCACGCTGGAGCCTATGGGCAGCTGCACCAAGCTGACGCTCGTCAACGACCGGTGGCCGGCCGACCATCCGTCGTACGAGAACACCCGGCAAAGCTGGCCCATGATTTTGAGCAACATCAAAACCTACGCCGAAACGGGCAAAACGCTTGATTTCGGTTATTAATATCATGTCAAACGGGACGAAGACTTGCTTCGTTCCGTTTTGCTTTCCGCGATTTTTGCGACGGCATAGGCAGCGGTCAAGTTCATTTTAGCGCTGAAGTTGGAATTTTCGAAACTGCAGTTCAGGCATTTGTTTACGTTAGTCCATGGCATTATTCTCTGTGCTGGACGTAAAAATATCACACGATGACGAGCGCGTTTACGTCCTGATGGACAGTCGGTATACCAGCGAAAAGGTTGTGAATGCTTGTAACCGCAAGGGATTTCATGTCATTGCTACCATCAAGACAAACCGACTCATCTGTCCATCAGGCATCCCGATCAAGATTAACGATTTCGCCGAGCAGTACATTCGCAAATCCGATCTCCGCTCTGTTACAGTGGAAGGTCAGGGCATGTATTAGGTCTACACCTACAAGGGACCGGTCAGCGAAATCGAAAACGTCAGGCTGCTGCTATCCTGGAAAGACGATTACACTGCATCGAGCAAACCGCAGGTTTGTCACCTGTGCACGGATTCGTCGCTGGATCTCGTTACGATTCAACGATATTATCACATACGCTGGAACATCGAGCCGGGGTCTCGCTATTTCAAGGAGCTGCCAGGCTTTGACCAATACCAATTGCTTTCGTTTACGGGGATTCAGCGATTTGGGCCATTCAATTCTTAACGCAGAACTTCCTTGAGTTTCAGCTGTAGGATTGGATGAGTGATGAGTGCAGATTTGACGCTTGGCGATGTCGTACGCCGCATCAGAGAAGAGTTCTTCGGGCAAATCGTTGTTTATGTTTATGAGTAACCCTTGGAGAAGAAGCCCCTTATCGACAATTTGCGTCATCTCAAACTCCCGGCCTAACTTGCTAATTCACCGATCACGCTACAGGTCTGCCCTTTAGGCAAAATGCATCGAAGTTTCGCAAGACTCAAGTGAATTACTTCCAAGATATTGTTCATTAAACCATATAAGTCATTATTTTTTATTATGCCTCACTAGCGTTGCATAAAAGTTGGACACTAGAGATATCGAAAAATTCTGAAATATTATTTTTACCCGATATCCCAAAAAGTTGAACGGTCGTTAAAGGTAGTTCTGTCCATTTGGTAAACGTATACATTTATTACTTATTGCTACACACCTGAAAAGCTATTTCTTTCTTCGCCCAACTGAGGTTCGGCTAGGCCGAAGCTCAATCCGTTCCAGCCACATGTTGAACGGCTTCCAAAGCAGCACTTTTAGCCAACGATACAACTGTAGCAAGGGGTGT
>JAPSLM010000005.1 GCA_031180825.1 Paenibacillus sp.
GTTACTCACCCGTCCGCCGCTCCCGGGGGATTCCCAAAGGGAACTCCCCAAGCGCTCGACTTGCATGTATTAGGCACGCCGCCAGCGTTCGTCCTGAGCCAGGATCAAACTCTCCATTAAGGTAGCAATTTCGTTCCGAGAACGACTCGAAATTGCTACAGGAAAAGCTGATTAAAGCTCAAAAGTTACTACTGACGAGAATTTTCATTCTCTTTATGACACTCACTCGATGTTCAGTTTTCAAAGGGCAATTCATTTCTTAGCACTCCGATTGGTTAAGTTAACCTCTCGAAAGCGACTCTTATATAATATCACATCTACTCTATCAATGCAAGCTTTAATTTTTTTAAAGATTCGTAAATCTCAAGTTCCAAAAGCCTGCCGCAGAAGCGACAAGGAGTAATATATCAAATCCGCAAAAAGAAAGCAACCTTTTTTTATATTGAATTTTTTTCCACCAATGTCCGTATAGCCCTTGGGCATGAAAAAGCCGCGGCCATCCGGGTTACCGGCGGCGGCGGCTTAACGTCAAACCGACCACGCTTCAAGCTTAAGCAGCGGCTCGGCTTTCATATCGAACGGCGCGAATTGCCCGCGCCGGTATTTCAAAAAAGCGGCGGCGGCGATCATCGCCGCGTTGTCGGTGCACAGGCTGAGCGGCGGCGCCAGCAGCGGTACGCCCGCTTCCGCGCAGCGAGCCTCGAGCTCCGCGCGCAAGCCCTTGTTGGCGGCGACACCGCCGGCAAGGATAAGCTGTTTCGCGCCGTAAGCGCGCACAGCGCGAAGGGCCTTCTCCACCAGGACGTCGATCACCGAGTCCTGGAAGCCTTTTGCCACGGCCTCCGGGGCCAGCGGCTGGCCTTTCATGGCGGCCTGATTCAGGGCCGCCAAGACCGCCGACTTCAGCCCGCTGAAGCTGAAGTCGTACGAATCCGGCTCCAGCCAGGCGCGGGGAAGCGTCACTGCTTCCCGGGCCTCATGCGCCAGCCGGTCGATATGCGGGCCGCCGGGATACGGCAGCTTGAGCGCCCGCGCCACTTTGTCGTAAGCTTCGCCCACCGCGTCGTCGCGGGTCTGACCGATGATGCGGAAGCGCCCCTCCGCTTCCACAAAGACGAGCTCGGTATGGCCTCCGGACACGACCAACGCCACAAAAGGATATTGCAGCTCATTGACGAGCTGATTCGCATAAATATGCCCGGCGATATGATGCACGCCGATCAGCGGCAGCTCGAGCGCGCAAGCCAGCGCTTTGGCCGCCACCATCCCGACCAGCAGGGAGCCGACCAATCCGGGCCCTTGCGTCACGGCGACGGCAGCCAGCTCGGCCGGCTTCACGTTCGCTTTATACAGAGCCTCTTCAATAATCCACGTGATGGATTCCACGTGCTTGCGCGAGGCGACCTCGGGCACAACGCCGCCGAATCGCTGATGTGTCTCGATCTGGCTGGATACGACGTTCGCCAAAATATCTTTGCCGTCGCGGACAATCGCTACGGACGTTTCGTCGCAGCTTGTTTCCACGGCCAATATATAAACGGGTCCGCCTTCCCGGTCCGGGCGAACGGACACCGCCTCATTCAATTGTTCGTTCATCGTCAATAAACCTCTCGTCTGTTACGAACCGCCCGCAGGCAGCCGGTTTCTTTTATTTGGAGAGCCGTCCGGTTTTGGGCAGGTCCGCCCACATAATAATCGCATCTTCTTTATTGTCGGTATAATAGCCGCGCCGAATACCTACAGAACGAAATCCCATTTTCTCGTACAAACGCTGGGCAATCAAATTGGACGGACGCACCTCCAATGTCATGCGCTGCGCTCCGTAAAAAACGGCCGTCTGCTGCATTTCTGCAAGCAGCCGCTCCCCAAGCTTGCGGCCGCGGCATTTTTCGCGAATCGCGATATTGGTGACGTGCGCCTCGTCCATAATCAGCCACATGCCGCCGTAGCCCGCAATTTCGCCTTCATACTCCAATACGAGATATTTGGCGAAATTATTGCTTGTCAGCTCGTTGTAAAACGCCCCGGCCGTCCAAGGCGTCGTGAACGATTCCTGCTCGATCTCGCAAATCACGGGGATATCGTCCGTATGCATAGGACGAAAAAGCATGGCTCCGTCACAGACTTGTTGCGCTTCGCGTTCAGGTTCCATATCGGACAGCCCTCCCCTAAGATTTCTTGGCGAGAAGTTTGGCTTCCGCTTCCGCCAATTGCGTATAGTTCGGAACCAACCCGTGAACATCCTCCGTCTCCCCCCGCTTCCAGCGCATCAGGCCAAGCTCGGCGACATGACGGGCCCGCAGCTCATGCGGAGCTTCCGTTACAGGTCCGCCCCACCGCGAGGCAAACGAATGAATCGCTTCCCGATGCAGCTCCAGCTCGCCCGTAAATACGATGCGTCCGGGTCCGGCTTCCGCCGAAGCGGCCATGGAAAGGAGCTCGTCCGTCCAAGAGGCGGTCAGACGGATCCCATCCGGCACCCGGCAGTTCCAGCCCTCGGGCGAAACGGCGTACAGCGCCGTAAACGCTTGTCCCCTGCGCGCGTCGATCAGCGGAACCACCCAGGTCGTTTCCCTCGTCGTGCGCGCCGCGTCAAGCAGCGAATCCATTGCTTGGAGCGCTCCGCCCCGCACGCTTTCTCCGTCTTGAAGCGCGCCGCATGCCTCGGCGGAGCCGGCCCCGCCGAGCGCCAACGCTTCAAGCGTAGAGACGCCGAGCAGCGCCAGCTTCCGCGTCCATGCAAAAGTTTTGGCCACCGTCACGCCGATGCGGACGCCCGTGTAGGAACCGGGGCCAATCCCGACGGCGAACGCCGACAGCTCGTCCGGCCGGACGCCGCACTCCGCCATGAGCCGCTGCAAGGTCGGCACGAGGTACAGCGAATGGTTCCGCTCCGCCTTCGAAGTAATTTCCCCCAGGATTTCCCGCCCCCGGGTCAACGCGGCCGTCATCGACACGGTTGACGTATCGACGGACAGCATGAGCTTGCCGTCGTCATATATAGTCGAATCTGATGCCGTATTTTGCTTCATTTTAACCATCCGTTCTGTTGTAGCTTCGCGCACCATGCTTCATAAGGGTCGCCTGACGGCTTGAGCGTAAAGCTTCGCCCGTTTTCTCCGTCGGTCTCAATCCGGATTTCAAGCCGCTGCGGAGGCAGTATCTCTTCGATCAGCGAACCCCATTCGACAAGCGTAATGCCGTTTCCGTAAAAGTATTCGTCCAGCCCCAAATCATCCGCTTCCTCCAACGACAACCGGTACACGTCCATATGATAGAAAGGGAACTCGGCTCCCTCATATTCTTTGATAATCGTAAACGTAGGACTGTTCACGATGTCCTTGACGCCTATCGCTTTGGCCACCGCTTGCGAAAATGTCGTCTTGCCCGCCCCCAGGTCGCCGTCGAGCGTAATGACGGTCCCCGGGATAAACAACGAGGCCAAGCGTTCCGCCAATACGGAAGTATCGGCGACATGACGGGCTTGAAATGCATAAATGGCCATGTCAGGATCGTCCCTTCATCCGGTAAAATGATTATAGCCGCGCTTGGCGAGCGGCACCGCGCCGCCGTCGTTTCGCACCAGCCGTACGCCGGAATGCTCCTCATGGACATATCCGATCAAATAAAGCGGCAGTCCCGCTTCCTTAAACTGCAGCTGCAGCTCGGCGGCGTGCTCGGCGGGCGCCGTTCCGATTAACTGGTAATCCTCGCCGCCGTACAAAATGTAATCCAACGGATCTTTCCCTTGCCCTAAAGCATAATCCCGCAGCTCGTCCGACACGGGAATCCGGTCCTCGATCAGCTCGATGCCGACATTCGACGCCGCGGCAATTTCCCACGCTTCGCTAGCGATCCCGTCGCTGACGTCGTTGAGCGCATGGCAAAAGCCGGAGCGCCGCAGCAGCTCGCCCGCCTCGATCTGCGGCTCCGGACGGCAGTGCGCCCGGATCAGCCCGGGATACCGTTTCAGCTCCGGATCGGCGTCCCATTCCTCCGACGGCCTGTTGTTCGCTAGAAGCCACTCCAGTCCGGCCGCCGAATCTCCGGTAAAACCGGTAAGAAATACGACATCCCCTACCCTGGCTGCCGAGCGGAGCAGCGCTTTGTCCGGTTCCGTTTCTCCGATGACCGTTACAGTCAGCGTCACGCCCCCGATGCTCGAAGTCGTATCTCCGCCCGCGACGACGACCCGGTAGCGGTTCGCGCATTCGTACAGCCCGTCATACATCGCGCGCACGCGCTCTACCGGCGTCGACTTCGGCATGCTGAGCGCCACGAGGGCATACCGCGGGGTTCCTCCCATCGCGGCGATATCGCTGACGGCGGAAGCCATCGCTTTGTATCCGATATCCGCATCGCGCATCGTCACTCGCTTGAAGTGAATTTCCTCCGTCATCGTATCGCAAGTGAGAATCCACCGGCTATCCGAAGAGGCGCGAACGACGGCCGCGTCGTCGCCGATCCCTGTCTCTACACCACCGGCCCGTTGAAAAGCGATCGTTTGCTTCCCGCCGTTCAGCAGGTCGATCAGAGCAAATTCGTCGACCGAGCTCACATTATCCGCCTCCGCTCTTGTATTGACAACTATTATAGCCGTTCCTTTGTATCTAGACAAACATGCGTTTTGCTATGGTTCGAAGCGGCGGGTATCGTTAGAAACGCCCCATTGCTCCCGATTCTTCTAAGGTATATCATAACACCGATCCCCCGTCACTGACTATCGGCTTGCCGATCGCCTAAGCCCTGCTTTTGCATTGCCGCAGCAAAAAAAGCTTCCCCCAGCCATGGGCCGTCTCGGCCTGCACGCTTTCGGAAAGCTTTTGCTAAAAACACTCTCCATTCCGGGAGCTATTGGACTTCCTGAAGCTCGCCGACCGGAACGACGCGGGCGTCGGCCGGACGGTTTTCCACATGCACCTTGGCCAGTTCCTGCTCGGGGTCTACGCTGTCGATCCATACGGATACGCCGTTCAATTTCACATTGATTTTTTCTTCGGCCCTTACAATTTCTTGAGCGCGATCTACTTTCATTGCCCCGCGTCCTCCCTGCCGATCACCGATTCGGGATGCTCCATCGTATCGGTCGTCGATTCCTCGATCAGTCCGTTATGGATCGTCACGTTGCCGCCGCCAAGACCCTCGTTGATCATCCGGTCGATATCCATAAAATTGGAGTCTCGCCCTTCATGGGCCGCATCATCCGTGAATTTGCCGCCGGACGTGTTTGCTTCGCTCATGATTTCTTTTCCTCCTCTGATCGAAATGTTCGGGCCGGCATGACGATGCTTTTCGGCGATCCATGCAGCCTTCTTCTGTAGCATGTCCCAATTTCTTGCGCCAACATTCGTGTACGGTGTAATGGGACCCTTCCATTTTGCGTATACTGTATAGAAAGTAGACGGCCGTTTTAGGCCCGGGGAGGAACAGCCATGCATACGGTTTGGAAAGGCGCCATCAGCTTCGGCTTGGTGCACGTGCCCGTCAAGATGTTCTCGGCGACGGAAGACAAAGACATCTCGATGCGCATGATTCACAAGGATTGCAACACGCCGCTGAATTTCGTCCGCAAATGTCAGCACTGCGACCGCGAAGTGGAGTGGGGGGAAATCGTTCGAGGCTACGAATACGAGCCCGGCTCGTTCGTGCTGTTCGAGAAGGATGAGCTGGAGAAGCTGACCGGCGAGATCACCAAAGAAATCAAGATTCTCGATTTCGTCGACCTGTCGGACATCGATCCGGTATATTTTCAGAAAACGTATTACCTCGCCCCGAACGAAACCGGCGCCGGCGCCTACAGCCTGCTGCTCGAAGCGATGCGGCAGACGGGCAAAATCGGCATTGCCAAAGTATCCATCCGTTCCAAAAGCAGCTTGGCCGCTATTCGCATCATCGACCGGTGCATTGCGATGGAGACGATTTTTTATCCGGACGAAATCCGTTCGGTGGAGCATGTGCCGAACCTCCCGGAGCAGAGCAACGTCAACGAGAAGGAGCTCGAGATGGCGAAGCTGCTGATCGGCCAGCTGGCGACGAAGTTCGAGCCGGAAAAATACAAGGACGATTACCGATCGGCTGTGCTGCAAGCGATCGAGTCGAAAGTTTCCGGCCAGCAGGTCCGCGTCGCGCCGGAGCCGCATAAAACGAACGTCATCGATCTGATGGCTGCGCTGCAGGCGAGCCTTGAAGCGGTCAAACCGGTCGTGACCGAGCCGACGCCCGGGACAACCGAGAAAGCCAAAGCCGGGAAAACAAGAAAAGGCAAGGCAAAAACGAAAGAAACGATCGGTTAAAAGCCGATCGTTTCTTTGTACCGCGGGAGACGCGCCCCGCGCCTGGTTACCGGGTCCAATCCTGCATACGCCAAATCCGGGTGATCCAGTCTTCATAAAACTCCGGTTCGTGAGAAACGAGGAGAATCGTCCCCTTGTACTCCTTCAGCGCTTCCTTGAACGCTTCCTTCGCCCGGACGTCCAAATGATTCGTCGGTTCGTCCAGCACGAGAAGATTGCTGTCCGTCAGCATGAGTTCGCACAAGCGGACCTTCGCCTGTTCGCCGCCGCTCAGCGAGGTAAGCGGCTGCCGGATATGCTTGTCGGTCAGGCCGGCCATGCCGAGCGTTTGCCGGATTTCCTTCTGCGTCTTATCCGGCCGCAGCGACCACAGCCGCTCCAGCGCCGTTTCGTCCGAAGGCAGCTGCCCCTGGGCGAAATAAGCCGGTGTGACCCGTTCGCCGAGCCGTACCGTGCCGCCGAGCGGCGGCAGGATGCCCAGCATCGTTTTGAGCATGGTCGATTTCCCGATCCCGTTGTACCCGACGACCGCCACCTTTTCTCCGCGTCTCATTTGCAGGTTGACCGGGATGGACAGCGGCTCCGCATAGCCGAATTGCAGCTCTTTCGCTTCCATAATCCGGTTCGCGGGCTCCACATGAACATGAAACCGGTAGCGGGGGCGCGTTCCCGAGGTCGGTCTTTCGATCCGCTCCATCCGCTCAAGCGCTTTTTCCCGGCTTTTCGCTTGCTTGGCTTTCCGGTTCCGGTTCTTTTGAATGAAGCTTTCCAGCCGGCCGATTTCCTTCTGCTGGCGCTCATACGCGTCCTGCCATTGCATACGGCTTAGCTCGTAATTTTTGAGGAAGGCGGCATAGTTTCCGGCATATCGCTTGATGGTCTGATGCTCCAGATGAAAGATTGTCGTCGTAATCTCATTCAGGAACGCTTCGTCATGCGAGACGACGAGGTACGCTTGCTCGTACCGCTTCAAATAGCCGGCCAGCCATTCGATATGCACGTCGTCCAGATAGTTGGTCGGCTCGTCGAGCAATAATACATGCGGCTCCTCCAGCAGCAGCTTGCCCAGCAGCAGCTTTGTGCGCTGCCCTCCGCTCAGCTTGCCGACCTCCCGGTCCTTGCCGAGCTCAAGAATGCCTAATCCGGCAGCCACCTCTTCGATCTTGGCATCAATGCCGTAAAAATCGGCATGTTCCAATCGGCTCTGCAGCTCGCCGTAGCGGATTAGCAGCGATTCGAGGCCGGCGTCCGCCGCGGCCATTTGCTCCGCGACCTGATGCAAGGCTCGTTCCAGCTCATACAGATGAGCGAAAGCGCCCCGCAAGCAATCCATAATCGTCATTCCCGCCTTAAGATCGGCATGCTGCTCCAAATAACCGACCCGCGCTTGCGGAAGCCATTCGATTCGGCCCGCATCGGGAAGCAGCTGCCCCGCCAAGACGCGCAGCAAGGTCGATTTTCCGGCTCCGTTGCTGCCGACGAGTCCCGCATGCTCCCCCCGCAGCAGCCGGAATTGGATATTGTGGAATATTTTTTTATCTCCATACGTATGGGTAAGCTGTTCGACGTTCAATATACTCATGAAGGCTCTCTCCTTCTCGCTTCAGGTTCGAAGCCAACCGGAGAAACAGCCGGACAAAGCTCTATTCAATTAGCTTAGGTTGCAGGAAAACAAAAAACGGGCAAGGCGAACACGCCCTGACCCGTTGCAAATTGTATCATTTGAACGAAAGGAATCGAGTTCTTTATCTACTGTTCTTCGGTTGGCTTAGGGTGAAAAATGGGCAGACTTCTCCCGTTTAAGCCAAATTCCGTTTCAGAACAGTCGATAAGAAAAACATTTCCTTTCCACCTCGTTATATCAAAGTTAATGGTGCTGCACCTTTCACTATACCGAGCCGTTGGCCGTTATGTCAAGAAGAAAAAGGAATAACTGTTAATACCGAGGGGACCATTAGGTTAATGGTTTCCTGAGGTACTGCCTGCCTTAGAAGGTTTATTGCGGGGTGAGAACCACCCTAGAAGCGCAATAGCCACCAAGACACCATAGAAGACGGAAGTCCAGCCCGTGCTATGAGGAAAATGATGCTCCAGAACACCGATATCCTCATGGGCAAGCGTAATTACAGCAAGCTTTACCCCAACCCAGGCAACGATCGCATAAGCCGTTGTCTCAAGCGCCGGGCGTTGGCCAAGCAGCTTTACAAACCAAGTAGCTGCATATTTGATTAATATTAAGCCAGCAATTCCGCCAAGCATCACTACGATAAATTGTCCGCCGTCCATACCGCCGAACTCGCCAAGCGGCGAGTCTGGCAGTCCAAGCGCAAGCGCTACCGCAGCGAGAATGGAATCAATCGCAAAGGCGAGATCTGCCAGCGCAATTTTTCCTACAGTAGGCCAAAATCCTTTCCCTGCCGCGTCTTGCTTGAGGTCCTTGCGATTATTCTCATTTTTCTTACCGAACCGCGCTTGAATGACGTGCTTTAAGCCCAAGTATAAAAGATAGGCTGCGCCAATGGCCTGCACCTGCCAAACATTCGCAATGAAAGAAATCGCAAAAAGAGCGGCAAAACGGAAAACAAAGGCCATAATGATACCGTAATTGATTGCCTTTTTCTTCTGCTCATCCGGCAAATGCTTCGCGATAACCGCAAGTACAAGCGCATTGTCGGCCGACAACAACCCTTCCAACCCAATAAGGATCAGCAGTGTCCACGCATATTCCAGCCAAAAAGATTCCAACCTGAATCCTCCCTTTTTAACTCTGATGAATATAGCCAATAAACAGTCTCGTATGTAAGTAATGTTTACTTGTCCGGCAATGAGTATACCTTTCGCGGATGACATTCTTCAACTAAAATCGTTCCTTGCCGATTTCCCGCGATCCATCTCGCCATCGGATTGCATCATGTATAGCAAAAAAGTAGTGAGTGCAAAGTTCAGTTTCATCCCCTCAGAAAATAAAGTAATCGACAGGACCAGCCACGATTTTGTTACGATTAATATACTTAAGAAGTTTCAAAATTTCATTCGAGGCATAGGAGTTATCATGCCATACTTATTTATTTATAGATTTAGGGAAATCATTATATATAGAGTATGTCAATACTGTAGGTACTACATGAAAGCAAATGAGATCGTTGCCCTTTTTGTATCGGGGGTTGGAGTAATCGGACTTGCCGTTATAGATTCAAAAAGACAAAAAACGAAGATGCGAACTCCTTAGGATTGTTGAACGATGACCTGCGAATTTCCAAAACAATATAAAGGGGTTGCTTAAGATATGCACTTAAAACCAATATCCCCCTTTGAGCCAATAAGCACATCTTCACAGCCTACAGGCGGCAATTGGGTCGTGCAGATAAAATGGGACGGAGTTAGGATATTGCTCTACAATGACGGATCGCAAATAAGATTGTTCAATCGTAAGATGAACGAACGAACGAACCAATATCCCGAATTTCATGATATTAAGTCCTTCTGCCATGCTGACTCCGTTATACTGGACGGAGAGATCATCGCTTTTGATCAAAGTAAACCTTCGTTTCATGAAGTGATGAGAAGAGATAGTTTAAAGCAACCTTTGAGGATTAAACAAGCTATAAGCCAGGTTCCTGTAACTTATATGATTTTTGACATATTGTTTTATAACGGCCAATGGGTTACCGATCAACCTTTAAATAATAGGCAGAAGCTCCTTGAATCGATAATCACCCCACGGTCGAACGTTCAGATCGTACAAAACTTTGACGATGGGGCAGCTCTGTTCAACTTGATGAAACAACACCAGATGGAAGGAGTTGTTTATAAGGACCTGACTAGTACTTACAGCATCAATGGAAAAGACGGCCGTTGGAAAAAACATAAGGTGATGAATGATTTATTCGCAGTTGTTGGCGGGGTTACATTCAGGGGAAAGATTGTAAACTCCTTGCTGCTTGGAGTTTATACAAAGGAACAGGATCTGGTTTATATCGGCCATGCAGGCACCGGCAGATTAACCCAAAAAGATTGGGCATCCATAACGGAAGAGGTAATGAAAATGCAAATCGCTCAAAGACCCTTCATAAATGAACCCGAAAGGTCAAAAGATGCTTTTTGGGTAAAGCCTGAACTTACTGTAAAAGTTGAATACCTGGAGTTTACCCCCGGTGGAACCATGCGGCACCCAAGTATTCAAGCCGTTGTTTATGCGGGTAAAAACGAATGTACGGTTGATCAGATTAAGTGCCTGTAGTTTACATAAATAACCGATTTATGTACTCATTTCATCTTGTGGGGTGAAGCACCGACCGGAAGTGGATCCCCCACCCCCGCGTATACCTCTATTACCTCAATGACCACTTTCTAACAAGCTCGCAAGCGGACGATTACTCGTCCGCTTGCGGGCCTCCATTTATCGGAAGGCGGATAGTAAAGCTGGAGCCTTCGCCGACCCTGCTGTTCACCTCGATCGTACCGCCGTGAAGCTCGACGATCGATTTGGTGATCGACAGTCCCAGCCCGGACCCTCCGTGAATGCGGGCACGCGACGAGTCGATGCGGTAAAACCGTTCAAACAAGCGCGGCACATGCTCCTCCGGGATGCCGCTTCCATTGTCCCGAACCGTCAGCAGAGTCTCCTCCTGCGCTTGCTCCAGCGCAATGTGCACGCTGCCGGCGGCGGGATCGGTATGCTGCATGGCGTTGTGGAACAAATTGAGCAGCACCTGCTTGATTTTATCTTTGTCGATGCGGGCAATCACGTCAGGCTGAACGGAAAACAGCACCTTCCTCGCACCTGCGAGCAGCCGCAGCTGCGGCTCCATTTCGTGGACGATACCGCTCAGCGATTCCTCCTTCAAGTCGACGGTCGGGTGGCGGTCCAGGCGGGCCAAAAGCAGCAGGTCCCGAACCAGCTTGTTCAACCGCGCCGACTCGCCGTACATGCTTCTGAGCGCTTTATCCAGCTGATCCGGCTTCTGGGCGGCCCCGCGCAGAAGCACTTCCAGAAATCCGTGAATCGATGTCAGCGGCGTTCGCAGCTCGTGCGAAGCATCCGCGATGAAACGCCGCATTTGCTCCTTCGCTTCCTTCTCCGCTTCGAACGAGGCTTCCAGCCGCTCCAACATCCGGTTGAACGACCGGGAGAGCCGGTCGATCTCCAGCTGGCCTTGATGCGCCGGCAGCCGCGCGTCCAGCTTCCCCGCATCGATCTGCTCGACAATTTCGATCATGTTGGATAGCGGGACGAGGGTTCTGCGCAGCACGGGAAGAAATGCGGCAACCCCCATACCCAACGCCGCGGCAGCCAAAGCCAGAAACGTCCAAAGCTGACTTAGCAGCACATCCCGAATCGGCTCCATGCTCGTGCTGATCTGCGCAAGACGCCCGCGCGGAGCGATCCTCTGCAGAACGATCAGTTGGTCCATCCCCTTGTCGTCCTTGACGATCCGATAGTGCGGCGGCCTCTGGTCCCGGGCAAGGACCTGCCGATACTCTTCGGCGGAAAGCCGCGGCACTGATCCGGCCCGGGGATTGCTCGTTATGACCCGAAAGCTGTCGCCCGGACCGACGAACGCCAGCGAAGCTTCGGGCAGGAAGGGGCCTCTTGGCCGGCCGTTGTCGAAATTCGGATTCGCCCACACATCCAGCGGAATGGAAAAAATTTGGCTTTGGACGCTGGCGACCTTATTTTTAATTAAAAACCGCTCCATGAACACATACTGCAGAACGCCGATCAACAGCAGCAGTCCCGCCAAAATAAACAAAGAACGGGACAGGAGCTGAAGACGAAGCGAACGGGGCGCAAAAATACGGCGGATCCGATGCCACCCCCGCATCATCCGAGATCCACCCGATAGCCCGACCCCCGCAGGGTCCGAATGATGCGGTGTTCTTTGTCGTTCAATTTATCGCGGAGCGAGCGGATGTACACTTCGACGATGTTGTCCTCCCCGCCGAAATCATACCCCCAGACCTTGTCCAGAATGACCGGTTTGCTCAGGACCAAACCGTGATTGACGACCAGAAAGGACAGCAGCTCGTATTCCGTCGGCGAAAGCTCCAGGATCCGGTCATCGTAGCGGATTTCTTTGCGCCGGTCGTCGATGCGAAACGGCCCGTACGCCACCTCCGCGAACAGATGGGGAAACTGGTTGCGCAGCCGCGCGTAAATCCGGGCCAGCAGCTCCTCGAAGCTGAAAGGCTTGACCATATAGTCGTCGGCTCCCAGCGTCAGCCCTTTAACCCGGTCTTCCACTTCTTCCTTGGCCGTCAGCATGATGATGGCGACGTGCTCGGTTTTCTTCAGCATCCGGCATACCTCAAAGCCGTCCATCCCGGGCATCATGACGTCCAGAATAACGATGTGCGGCCGGGCTTGCTTGGCTAACGTGACGGCCGTAAATCCGTCCGGCGCGGTATATACCTCGAAGCCTTCGTTCTGCAGGCCCAGCTCCAAAAACTGGACAATATTCGGTTCGTCGTCGACGATTAATATTTTTACGCCTTTGATTGGCTGCATGGTGTCCACCTCCCCTTCATTGTACATCATTCGCGGCGCGTTGACCGGCCGCTCCGGCAGCATTCAGCGAACTTTCAGCTTGCCTGCGCCGTCTCCGCAATGGATTTTCCACGGCTGCCTTATGAAAAGGGGGGCGCGAGTATATACTAACGAATATATCTCAGGAACAGGAGGGATAGCCGATGCCCGCACCCGCCAAATATCCCAAAACGAAAGGCACGCTGATCGTCGAAGGCCGTGAGCTGACGGTGACGAATCCGGATAAGCCGCTATGGCCGGAGAAACAGATCACGAAAGCGATGTACTTGCAAAAGCTTGCCGAGCTGTCCCCCTACCTGCTGACCTATTGCCGCGACCGTTATCTGACGACCATCCGCTTTCCCCACGGCTGGAACGACAAATCGTTTTACCAGAAAAACGCTCCCGAGCCTACGCCGGATTTCGTCAAGACGGCCGTGCTGGAGTCGATCCGCTACGTTCATCTGGATTCCCTGCCGACGCTGCTCTGGCTGGGAAATTTAGCCTGCCTGGAGTTTCATCCGTCGTTTCACCGGATCGGCGAGACGCTGCCCGTCGAATGGGTGATCGATATTGACCCGAGCATCGATCCCGAACCGCGCATTATGGAAGCGGCCCATATTATCGGGGGCATTCTGGACGGGATGAACATCCGGTCCGTACCGAAAACGTCCGGCGCCACGGGCGTACAGATCTACGTCCCGATTGCCCGGGAGCGCGGTTATACGTTCGAGCAGCTTCGCCGGATCGGGCAGTTTGTCGCTGCGTTCGCGGTGCAAAAATATCCGAAGCTGTTCACCGTCGAACGGCTGAAAAAAGACCGCGGCACCTTGATTTACATCGATTATTTGCAGCACTGGTACGGCAAAACGTTATCCGCTCCCTATACGCCCCGGGCCCGCAAGGATGCGACGGTTTCGACCCCGCTTACTTGGGACGAAGTGGCGCTCCGCCCCGATCCCCGGGACTTTCATCTGCTGAACATCATGCAGCGGCTGCAGCAAAAAGGAGACCTGATCGCTCAAGTCCCCCCGCAGCAGTTGGATCACGTGCTGTCCTTTATACGCTAAACCGGCGTCGCGCCGCCGCTTTTGTCAAAAAAGCGGCGAAAGGAGCCGCGCAATGACTTCCTTGCCCTTCTGCCAGCGGGAGCGCTTCTCGAACGCCTCCAGCTTCACCTCGCGACTTTCCTTCAAATCGAGAATAAAATCGGTCTCCAGCCGGTGAATCGTCTCTTTGTCGAACAATACGGCGTTCAGCTCAAAGTTGTTGTAGAAGCTGCGCATATCCATATTCGCGGTCCCGACCGAAGCGAGCAGATCGTCGATCAGGAGGACCTTGGCGTGAATAAAGCCTTTTTGATACGCATAGAAGCGGACTCCGGCCTGCATCAGCTCCTCCAGATAGGACAGGGAAGCGTAGTTCACGATGCGCGAATCCGCTTTTTGCGGAAAAATGATCCGGACGTCCACTCCGCTGATCGCCGCCGTCTTCAGCCCCATGGTAATGCTCGGGTCGGGGATAAAATAAGGGGTGGTAATGTAAATTCTTCGTTTCGCCGCCGTGATGGATGCGAAAAACATCTCCAATACGGCATCCCAATGCGCATCCGGTCCGCTGGAGATGATCTGTACGGGCTTGCGTCCCGCGCAATCGTGCTCGGGAAAAAACTCCGAATCCGCCAGCCGTTTTCCGCTAACAAACATCCAGTCGGCCAGAAACGTATATTGCAGCGAATACACCGCGTCGCCTTCCAGCTCCAAGTGCGTGTCCCGCCAATACCCCAGCTTGAGATTCGCCCCCAGGTATTCGTCTCCGATGTTGATTCCCCCAAGAAACCCGCGGACGCCGTCAACGACGACAATTTTGCGGTGATTCCGGTAATTCATCCGCTTGTCGAAAAAAGCAATCGCCGCCGGCAAAAAGAAGTATACCTCGCACCCGGCCCGCTTCAGCTCTTGAACGAACCGGCTGTCGAGCTGATAGCTGCCGATGCCGTCGAAGATGCAGCGCACCTTCACGCCTTCCCGCGCTTTGCGGATCAGCAGCTCATGGAACTGCTGGCCGATGCCGTCGTTACGGATGGTGTAGAACTCAAAATGAATATGCCCCTTCGCCTGCTCCATGGCAGCCAGCATCGCCGGATAAGCCGCGGTGGCGTCGGTCAGCACCCTTACCTCGTTATGCATCGTGATGAGGGCGCCGGGGATGTTATTGAGCAGCGAAAACAATCTGGGCTCGTGCCGCCAGCTGCGCAGCCGGTCCTCCTCGGGTTGAAAATCCGCCGAATGCTGCTTTTTGCCGAGATGCCGGATGTCGTTCACGAGCCGCAGCCCGTTGCGCTTCACTTTTTTCCGCTGCGTATATTCCTTGGCCAAAAAATAGTACATTACAAACCCGATGACCGGAATGAGAAACAAAATAAACAGCCACGCCATCGCTTTGGCCGGGCGGCGAAACTCCCCGACCAAAATCGTGAGAATCTGAATGATGAATAAGGTCAATGCGATGACGAGCCAAAGCACTTCGTCATTCCCCCTTTTGAAGCAACAGGCGCATTCCAATCTGCTCTAGCTTTTGCCTCCGCCTGCCCGCCTATTCCTCATTATGGCACAGGAGCCCGGCGATTTGTCATAAAATTTCGCAAACGGTGGAAAATATACAAGACATGCTCCGGCAATGCTTGGATAAGATGCCGCGGGCAGGAAGGAGTGTCATGATCCATCTGAAAAACCGCAAGAAAAAAGGACAGGACGCCCCGGAACACCCGCTGAGGAAAGCGGAGTACCGTTTTATCGAAGAGCTCCGCTCCGTGCCTGTCTTTATGAGCATCGAAGAAAACAAAAGTTATTTGGAGGAGCTGTTCAAGGACTGCTCCGATTTCGTCATACGCGAGTTCCGCATCGAGCAAAGCTTGCCTGCGATTTTGTTTTTTGTCGACGGCATGGCCAAGACGGAGCTGGTGAACGAAACGATGAAGTCGCTGATGATTCTGGAGGGCGGAGAGGAGCTGATCGATCACATCTCCGATATGACGCTGCCCGTCTCCCAGATTCAAAAGGCGGACAATTATGCGGATATGCTGCTTTCCGTACTCGGCGGCGACACGGGGCTGATTGTCGAGCGCAACAACAAGGCGCTGCTGCTCGGCATGAGGGGGATGGAAAAAAGGTCCATCAACGAGCCCGATACCGAGTCGGTCGTTCGCGGCCCCCGCGAGGGCTTCGTGGAAAATATCCGAACGAACACATCCATGATCCGCCGCAGGCTGAAAACGCCGCATTTAAAAATGAAACCGATGATTCTCGGCCTGGAAAGCAACACCAATGTGGTCGTCACCTATCTGGACGATCTGGCGGACCCGAGCGTCGTCCATGAAGTAGTCGAACGTCTCGAAAAAATAAAGATCGACGCCGTCCTGGAATCGGGCTATATCGAGGAATTCATTCAAGATTCGACGTATTCGCCCTTTCCGCAGCTTCAATATACCGAACGGCCGGATGTCGTCGCGGCCGCCCTGCTGCAGGGGCGCGTCGGCATTATGGTGGACGGGACGCCGTTTACGCTGATCGTGCCGTTCGTCTTCGCCGAAATTATGCAGGCCAGCGAGGATTACTA
Source organism: Paenibacillus sp. (assembly GCA_031180825.1). Lineage (GTDB taxonomy): Bacteria > Bacillota > Bacilli > Paenibacillales > NBRC-103111 > Paenibacillus_G. The sequence goes on from JAPSLM010000005.1 coordinate 16,438, forward strand.
CGAGCGGTACCAGGTGGCTACGCTGATCCGCTGGCTGCGGTATACGTTCATGGTGCTGTCGCTGCTGACGCCGGCCTTATACGTCGCCATTACGACCTACCACCAGGACCTGCTCCCTACGTCTCTGCTGCTGTCGGTCGCGGCCGCCCGGGAAGCGATCCCGTTCCCCGCCGTCGTCGAAGCGCTGATTATGGAGGTCACCTTCGAGGCGCTTAGGGAAGCCGGCGTCCGGCTGCCTAAAGCGATCGGCTCGGCCGTCAGCATTCTGGGCGCGCTTGTTGTCGGGCAAGCCGCCGTGCAGGCAGGCATCGTATCGGCGCCGATGGTGATCGTGGTATCGCTTACCGGGATCGCCTCGTTTACGATCCCGCGGTTTAACGGCGCGATCGCGGTGCGGATGCTGCGTTTTCCGATCCTGATCGCCGCTTCGCTGTTCGGGATGTACGGCATTTTGATTATGATCATGTTGATCATGGGGCATCTGGCCAACCTCCGCTCCTTCGGCATTCCTTATTTATCGCCGGTCGGACCGCTATCCTCCGGCGACCTGAAGGATATTCTTTTCCGTGCCCCTTGGTGGGCGATGGGACAACGTCCCTCCTTTATGCCCCTGAAGGACAGCCGGAGGATCGACGGTTCGCTGCCGCAGGAAATTACGGAGCAATCCGGCCAGCGGGGCAAAACCATCGACCATTCGATAGAGGAAGGAAAGGAGCCTGTGGAATGAGAACGCGCCGGACCCGCCTATCCCTCGCTCTGCTCTCCCTGCTCTGCCTGACCGGGTGCTGGGACCGGGTGGAGATTAACGATCTTGCCTTTGTTTTGACGACCGCGGTGGATGTGGAGCAAGACGGGAACATCCGGTACAGCGTGCTGCTCCCCCTCCCCGGCAATATGGGCGGAGCCTCCGGGGGCGGAGGCGGAACGGCCGGAACCAAGAGCTACTACATCGACTCCGAAGTCGGCACCACGTTCCGGGAGGCGCAGGCCCGGCTGCAGCAGCGGATGTCCCGCCGCATGTTTCTTGCCCACCGCAGAACCTTGTTGATCGGCGAGGATTATGCCAAACGGGGGATTCGGGACATTTTCGATACGACGCCCCGCTCTCCGGAAAGCCGGATGACCATTTATATGGTCGTTACGAAAGGAAAGGCCTACGAGCTGCTGCAAGCCTCGCCGCAGTTCGAGCGTTTCCCGTCGGAAGCGATCCGGGAGCTTGCCAAGGCCCGGACGGTCATGAATCTCAACATGAAGCAGGTCGCCCTCTCGCTCAGCAGCCCCGGCGGCGATGCCGTAGCGGTCTACATGGGCATGAAAGAATCGGAGAAAAACTCCAAAAGCACGAAGAAATCGAAGGAAATCGAGCTGCTCGGCTATGCGCAATTTCGCAGAGACAAAATGACCGGCGTGTTCGAGAATGCGGAGGCAAGCGGACTCGCCTGGCTGAAAAACATGCCCGTGCACTCGACCGCTACCGTAAACATCGAAGACAAATATACGATTGCGCTGAGCATCTTCGATTCGAAAAGCCATATTCAGTCCCGCTCGGTACGCGGGAAGCTTCGTTTTGACATCCGCACGGAAGCCAAGGCCAAAGTAACCGAAAGCTTGGGCATGTACGACCTAAGCCAGACCGGCAAGGTGCGGAAAGTGGAGGCTGCGATGAACCGCTATATCGAGCGGGCAATTCGGGAAGCGATCCGCAAAATGATCGCCAACCGCGCCGATTCCGCACAATTCGGATCGTATTTGTGGCGGGAGCATCCGAGCCTCTGGGACAAGAAGTACGCCGCGCGCTGGCCCGCAGGGATGAAGGACGCCGATTTCCGCATCCAAGTAAAAAGCGTGCTCACGGAAACGGGTCTGATCTACGAAAACGTGACGAAAGAGGGGCATACGCGATGAACTCCATGTTCCTCGTCTGCTTTCTGGCGCTGATGGCGTTTCAATTATTTTTGAACTTAAAGCATTGGACGAGACAGCCTAAAGCAACGGCACGGTTGTACACGTTCATAACGATCCTGACGCTGGGACTCTTCTTCTGCGCGGCGTTCGGGTATCGCCCCCCGATGCCGACACGTTTCTTTATCGATCGGGTATCGCCGTGGATATTCTCAATGATCCATCCTCAGTAAACGATGCGATGGAGGAAAGCGGGTGAACGCATGCCAGGCAACACGCAAGTCATTAACCAAAGACAGCTCTCCTGGCTGGTCGGATCGCTTTTGACCGGCGGCGGGTTGCTCAGCATTCAGCACGAGCTGGTCCGGGTCGCTCATATGGATGCCTGGTTCGTCTATTTGCTGCCCACCGTTTACGTCCTTTTCACCGCATACGTATTTGCGCAGCTCAGTATGCGTTTTCCGGGAAAGCATCTTTTCGAGATGAACTTTATTTTGTTTGGCCGCTGGTTCGGCATGCTTGCAAATATGGTGCTGCTGACCCACCTTTGGTTCATCCTGCTGCGAGACCTGCGGATGTTCGGCAAATTCATCGGCACGATTCTGCTTCCGAACACCCCCGAGGAAATACTCGTTCTGCTCCTCGTCGTGATGCTTATGTTTTACGGCCGGGCCAGCGCGGAGGTGGTCTCGAGGGTCAACGACTTGTTTTTTCCGGTTTTCTTCGCGCTCACGTTAATGCTGCCGTTCCTGCTGTCCAACGAAATGAGCTTCCGTTTGCTGCAGCCGATCCTGACTTCTTCGCCTGCGCAGCTCGGGTATGCAGGTCTTCTCGGTGTGGGCTGGTACGGGGATATCATCATTGCGGGAGCGTTTTTGCATATGATCTGGAATTCCCAACAGGTTCACTCCGCCCTTCGGCACGGTTCGCTGTTGGCTACGGCGCTGCTCTCGATTTTCCTCTTAATGGAAATATCTGTTTTCGGGCCGAACATTCCGGGCAACCTGATTTACCCGAATTACAGCTTGGTGCAGCACATTCAAATTACGGATTTTTTGGACCGGATGGATTTGCTTGCTCTGAGCATCTGGTTCCCGGTTATCGTCGGCAAGATGATCTTCATTTATCTGGCCTTCCTGATCGGGATCGCCAGTCTGATCCGGCAAAGGGACTACACGCTTATCAATTCCCCGGCCAGCTTGTTTCTGCTGCTGACCACGCTTTTCGCTTTCAAGAGCACGCCGGAGGTATTCAGCTTCGGCAATTACAGCTCGCCTGTGATTGTGCTCAGCTATCAGCCGTTGCTGCTGGCGGCTTTGCTGCTGCTCATGCGAAGATTCCCAAAGCGGAGTCCCGAGCACCATGCGGAAGGCTCTTCAGAGAAAAAGCAGGGGCATGACCGGAACGGAATGTCCAAAGGGGGAACGCGCCATCCGGGGAAAAGGCTCGGCTCGCGTCTGGGAGCTGTATCAAGCCGCACTTGGCTGCGGGCCGGCAATGTGCTGCTCGCCCTCGGATTCATATTCGCCGGCGCGGGCCTTCTCTTCAGCCGGAACTATGCGGTCATCGGCAAGCTGGCGGGCTTCGGCTATGCGCTTGTCCTCGCGCTGCTGCTGTTCGTCACGCATATGGAGATGCGGAAAGCCAAGGACCTCGCAGCGAGGAGCTCCCCCAATTCGGCGCAGGCGTCATGACTTTGCCCGCTCGATCCCGACGATCCGGCCCAGGGGGATCGAAATGGCCGGTTCCTCCTCTTCTTCAGCCTGCAGAGCGATATTCTTTTTCAAATGAAGCATCGACGTTCCAACGGTCCATGAAGGTTGTATGCAAAAACGGCCTCGCCGAATCGCAGTCTCGGTCCGAGGCAGACTTACCGAAAGGAGCTGTCATGAAGTTCACATGGTTTCAAAGCAAGCTGACGTTCGTCATCATTCCCGAAGCGAACGGAAGCGTCGTTCGCCTTAAGCTGTCCCGCGCTGCCCTGTGGAGCGCACTCTTTCTTATGCTGCTGCTCTCCGGGACGACCTGCACTCTCCTTATCCGGAGCTGGCATTCCACGGTTTCCGTTTCGCTGAAATCGGTGGAGATGAAAGGACGGGCGACGCAGCTGGAGCAGGATTTACATCGGAAAAACGCAGCCATTGAACGGCTGCAAAACGATATTTATGCGCTTTCGAAGCAAGCCGAAGAAGTCCGGAGCCAAATGGAACGGCTGAAACGGCTCGAGCAGGATTTGAATAAGCTGGCTCCCGGCAGCGCCGAGCGCCGGAAAACCGGCGGACAACCGGTATCCGCGGCCGTTTCTGCCCATGCAGGGGGGATGGGCGGCGAAGCGTTCCCCGTCACCGAGGGACAGACGCACGAGCTGGCTGCCGCGGCGGGGGCCCGTTATACGGCGCTGCACGCCGAGATAAAGGAGCTTGCCTCCCGGCTCGGCCAAACGAAGCGGCAGCTGCAGGAGAAGCAGGAGCGGCAGCGGCGCACGCCCGACATATGGCCTACGCTGTCCAAAATCGTTACCTCGCCGTACGGCTACCGCAAAGACCCGTTTACGAACAAGCTCAGCTTCCATCGCGGCATCGACATTGCGGGCAAGCTGGGCGATCCGGTTTATGCGGTAGCGGGCGGCGTCGTCCAATCGGTCGGCTACGACAAGCTGCACGGACATAACGTCGTGATCGAGCACGACAAAGGGCTAAAGACGTGGTACATGCATCTGAACAGCGCCCAGGTGAATCGTGGCGATAAAGTGGGTAAAGGACAGACGATCGGCCAGTTGGGAACAACCGGCCGCAGCACCGGCCCCCACCTGCACTACGAAGTGCTGCTCAGCGGCAAAAGCACCGATCCCGCACCGTATATGCCAAGCGTCAAACGAAAAAAGGAGGGGAAAAAGTGATGTTTCGAATAAACGGCTTGCGAAGCCGCTCTTCGCGTTCCGGACGCTCCGTCTCGCTGGTCGGCGAGGGTACCGTCCTAGAAGGCTCATTCCGCTCCGAAGCCGACGTGCGCATCGAAGGAGAGTTTCAAGGATTGCTTCAAGCCGCGGGCGAGGTGGCTGTCGGAGAGAAGGGCTTCGTCCGCTCCTCCGATCTTCGCGCCCGCGACGTGGTTATCGCCGGAAGGCTGGAAGGACGCGTAGAGGCGGAGGGCGTCGTCCGCATCACCCCGACGGGCCGCTTGATCGGCACCGTCCGCGCCGCTACGCTAATTATCGAGCCTGGGGCCGTGTTCCAAGGCCAGAGCGAGATGGGCCAAGCGCCGCAGGAGGATGCGTCCCTTGTCATAGCCGTGCTATAATGAAGAGAAAAGCTTTTTGTTGTTAAGGTTGAATGCCTTGCTTCCGGCTCCGGCCGGCCTGCGAGAAAAAAGGCCCGCCTTCACTCGGACACGTTATTCACGAATCCTTGGAATCCATTTTAAGCTGATGGGATTCGTGAAAAAAACTCGCGGCGATCCTTTTTTCTCTACGGCCTCTAGGCCTATGCAAGAATAAGGCATTCAAAAACCAACAAAAAGCTTAGAGAGAGAGTAGGAGAAATCGCTATGATTAAAGTGCAGCAAACCATCCTGTTCGATATGGACGATACGCTTCTGTATTGCAACAAATTTTTCGATATGGTGATCGACCAATTCGCAGACCAAATGGAAGCGTGGTTTCACGGCTACCACCTGACCATCGAAGAGATCAAGAAAAAACAAACGGAAATCGATTTGGAGCTGGTGCATGTCAGCGGCTTTGCGCCGGACCACTTCCCCCAATCGTTCGTTGATACGTATGAATATTACACCGATTTGACCGGCCGGCTCAAAAATGACGGGGAAGTCAAACGGCTGATCGAGCTCGGCGCCTCCGTCTACGGCCACAGCATCGAGCCGTACCCTTATATGGAAGAGACGCTCCGCATGCTTCAAGAGGACGGCCATACGCTTCACTTGTATACCGGAGGGGACCCGACGGTGCAGATGCGCAAGGTGAAGGAAGCGGAGCTGGAACGGTTCTTCGGCAGCCGAATCTACGTCACGCGCCATAAAAACGCGGAGTACCTCGACGGACTCATCCGTGCGAACGGCTTCGACCGGAACAACACCTGGATGATCGGCAATTCGCTCCGCACCGATATTATCCCGGCGCTCAAGGCGGGCATTCACGCTATCTTCATGCCTGCGGAGGTGGAGTGGGCCTACAATCAGGTCGAGGTGGACGTGGAGCCGTCCGGCGCCTATTTCACGCTGTCTTCCTTGCGGTATATCCCCGAAACCATTCGCAACTATACGGCCGGGAAAGTCGCCGCAGGCTCTTAACCCGCCGAATACCGGTCCGGGGGCCGCGCGCCCGTCCCGCATCTTCCCGAACCCGCGCATGATTTGCCGGGAGCCCCCATACAATGTTGGGGAAAGGATGATGAGCATGAGCAGCCTCCACCGGATCGTCGAAACCGCCACCGATCGTTTGATGCAGATGCTGCTGACGCGGCAATCGCAGGACGGGACGTGGCGTTTTTGCTTTGAAAACGGGATCTTGACGGACAGTTATCTGATTTTGTTATTAAGATCGTTAAGCATAAAGGACGAGAACCTTATACGGCGTTTAGCAAACCGGATTTTATCGAGGCAGGAAGCAAACGGCGCGTGGAAATGGTTTTACGACGACGGCGACGGCCATTTGTCGGCGACGGTCGAGGCTTATGCGGCGCTGCGGTATGCCGGGCTTCCCGCCTCCGGCGAGGCGATGACGCGGGCGAGACGGTTTATTTTGTCCAAGGGCGGCATGCGGAACGTCAGCGGCTTGCTGACCAAGGTGATGCTTGCCGCCATCGGTCAGTATCCTTGGCCGCGCCCGTTCCCCTTCCCGCCCGAATTGCTGCTGCTTCCCCCGTCGTTCCCCCTGAGCTTTTACCGCTTTTCCAATTACGCCCGCGTGCATCTGGCGCCCATTGCGATCTTGGGCGTCCGGCAGTTTACGGTCAAAACGGCAGAGGCGCCCGACTTATCCGAGCTGCTGCCCGCCCGCGAGCGCTGGTCGCCGCATGACGAGGGATCGGAGCTCGGAGAAGACCGACGCTTCGCCGGCTGGCGGATCGACATTCAACGCGCTCTGCATAAGCTGCCCTGCCTGCCGCAGGAGCTCCGCCGGCTGGCGCTCCGGCGTGCCGAGCGTTATATGCTTGAGCGGATCGAACCGAACGGGACGCTATACAGCTATGCATCCTGCACATTTCTGATGGTACATGCGCTGCGGGCGCTCGGTTACGAAGAGCGGCATCCCGTCATCACGAGAGCGGTTCAAGGCCTGATCTCGCTCGCCTGCGAACCCGAAGGGCAGCTGCACGTGCAAAACTCGCCCTCCACCGTCTGGGATACGGCGCTTATCAGCCATGCGCTTCAGGAAGCCGGGCTTCCAGCTTCGCACCCGGCCATCCGGCGGGCGGACGCCTACCTGCTCTCGCGCCAGCACACGAAGCTCGGCGATTGGAGCGCCGATGTCGCGAACCCCGTTCCCGGCGGCTGGGGATTCTCCGACGTCAATACGATCGTGCCGGACATGGACGATACGACCGCCGCGCTGCGGGCGCTGCGCCGAAGTCCGGGACGGCCCGAGGCCGGATACCGCGAAGCAAGGAGCCGGGGCCTTCATTGGGTGCTGTCGCTGCAGAACGACGACGGCGGCTGGCCGGCCTTCGAGCGAAACAAAAACTCCCCGCTGCTCGCCGCTCTTCCCGTCGACGGCGCGGAGGCAGCGCTCGACGCTTCAGCCGCGGACCTGACCGGGCGCACGCTGGAATATTTGGGCGCTTGGGCGGCTCTCCGCCAAGAGCAGCCGTTCATCCGGCGCGCCGTCCGTTGGCTGCTCGACCATCAGGAGCGCAACGGCTCCTGGTACGGCCGCTGGGGCATCTGCTACATTTACGGGACCTGGGCCGCCGTGACCGGACTCGCCGCCGCCGGAGTTCCGCCCGATCAACCGGAGCTGCGGCGAGCGGTACGATGGCTGGCCGGCATCCAAAACCCGGACGGCGGCTTCGGCGAGTCGTGCCGCAGCGACCGGGCCAAAATCTACATCCCGCTGGGCGCGAGCACGCCCTCGCAGACCGCTTGGGCGCTCGATGCGCTGATCGCCGTTCATCCGGCGCCGACCGACGCCATCAACCGGGCGGCGCATGCGCTGGCGGACATGCTGGAGGCCGGGGACGCCTCCTGGCCGGCCAAGTATCCTACCGGCGCCGCGCTGCCCGGGGATTTTTACGTGCGCTATCACAGCTATAACGTGATCTGGCCGCTGCTGGCGCTGGCGCATTACAGGAACAAATACGGGTCCTGACCGTACGAAAGCCAACGAACGAGGAGATAATAAATTATGGAAAAAATCCTTATCGCAGACGACGAACGGGACATTCTGACGTTCATGGAGGACGCTTTGACGGACGAAGGCTATACCGTGCTGACCGCCTCGGGCGGCGAGGAAGTGTTCGCGCTTTTGAAGGAACAGCCCGATCTGATCATTCTCGACGTGATGATGCCGGGAATTGACGGCTGGGAGGTATGCCGCTCTATTCGCCCGTTGGTGACGTGCCCGATTCTGTTTCTGAGCGCGCGCGGAAGCGAAACGGACCGCATTCAAGGGCTGATGGTCGGCGGGGACGATTATTTGGTGAAGCCGTTCAGCATTAAGGAATTGAAAGCGCGCGTCCAGGCTCATTTGCGGCGGGAGCGCCGGAGCGAGACCCGGGCAAACCGGTCGATCCTGCACTTCGGCGAGCTGATGCTGGATTTGGACGCCTATCAGCTTCATTACCGGAATCGGACGATTCCTTTAACCGCGCGGGAGTTCGAGATCGTGCAGCTGCTGATGATGCATCCGAATCAGGTGCTGTCGAGGGACCGCATCTACGAGAAGGTCTGGGGCCTTGAAGCGGAAGGCGATTCGGCCACGGTGACCGAGCACATCAAGAAAATCCGCTCCAAGCTGGCGGAGGCGGACCCGCATACGGAGTATATCGCCACGGTCTGGGGAGTCGGCTATAAAATGGGAGCCGGCGCGTCATGAACAAACTGACGTTCCGCAGTCAATTCGGCGTCGCTTTTCTGCTCGTGCTGCTCCTGAGCTTCGCCTGCTCCGTCGCCGTTTGGGGCGTAAGCACTTATTATATTTTCACGAACGAGAAGACCGTTCGCCCGGCCAACTACTTCGAAAAGCAAATCCCGGAAATCGCCGGTTACGCCCTCGGGCTCAAGGAAGCGCTCTTGACGCCCGCCGCCCGGACCGCTCTGGAAGAGCGGATCCCGGCGGCCGGCATTCAATATCAGGTCCTCGATGCCCAAGGCGAATTCCGGTACGGGACGATGGATAAAAGCTACATCTCCTCCAAAGAAGAGCTGCTGTCGAAGCTGAATACAAACGAGCGTATCAACGGGAAGATCGTGTTGTTCTACCCCCTATCGGACGCCCAAGGCGGGCTGGCCGGCGTATTCGTTCTCCGCTACGATTTAAGTCTGGTCACGAGCAACGCGGACCAGCCGCTGGCTACGTTTTTGCTCATCGTTACGAATTTGGCCGCTCCGTTCGTCTTTATCATGCTGTTTACGTTTCTGTTGGCCCGCAGGCTCGGAAGCCGGCTGAAGCCTCCGGTCAGCCGGTTAACCGACGGAGCCCGCCGGATTCAGCAGGGCAATTTGGATTTTACATTGGCGGATGTCGGCGGCTCCAAGGAATTGGCCGAGTTGGCCTCCGCTTTCGAAGAGATGCGGCGCGCCCTGCGCGATTCGCTCACGGCCCAGTGGAAGATGGAGCAGCAGCGCTGCGACATGGTGGCCGCGATCACACACGATCTGCGTACGCCGCTGACGATCATTCGGGGGCACGTGGACAATCTGCTGGAGGGAGCGGCCCAACGTCCGGACCGGCTCCCCCGCTATTTGCGGACGATTCAGGGAAACACGGAGCGGGCGGCCCGCCTGCTGGACGAGCTGACGACGGTATCGGATATCGAGCGTCCGGATTTCACCTTATCTCCCGTCGCCCTTGCGCTCCTTCCGTTCTTCGAGCGTAAACGCGGCGACTACAAGCTGCTGTGCGAGAGCAAGCGGGTTGCCTTGCTCCTGAACACCGACGGGTTGAAGCCCGATCAAACGCTGTGGATCGATTGCCTCCGGCTGGAGCAAATCATGGATAACCTGATGGCCAACAGCCTTCGCTTCACCCCGGAGGGCGGCGAAATTCGCTGGCGGGTCGGCTGCCGGGACGGGCGGCTGCAGTTCGAGGTGCTGGATTCGGGACGGGGCTTCAGCGCTGGCGATCTTGCGCATCTGTTCGAGCAATTTTATCAGGGGGACCCGTCCCGCTCCGAAGAAAAAGGCCACGCTGGACTCGGACTGTATATTGTGAAAAAGCTGGCGGAGAAGCACGGCGGTCATGCCGCCGCGTTCAACCGCCCGGAAGGCGGCGCACGGATTTGCGTCACGCTAAAAGAGATGGCCTCCGCCTAGCGGGGCCATCTCTTTTCGTTATCGTGCCGATTTCGTTGCCGAAGCCGAAGGATTATTCCAATACGTGAACCCTCTCCAGAGCCATTCGAGCGGTCCGATCGAGAACCGTTTGAACCATAAGCGGCTCCATACCATCTGCGCGCCGAACACGGCTAATGCCAGCAGCATGCCTACCGCGGGCCCGACCTTCCCGTACCAGCCCAGCCCGTAGCCGTAAAACAGCAGCGTACAAACAACCGACTGCATAATATAATTGGTGAACGCCATCCGGCCGACCGGTGCAAGGAACGCCAACGGGTGATACTGCGGGGCCCGCTTGAACCATAAAGCGACGAACGCGATGTAGCTCAGACCGAGCAGCGGCGAGCCCAACAGCACCCCGAACACGGTAAACAAGTTCTTCGCTCCTGCGAAGGCGGGTTGATCCGGCAGCAGGACCGCTGCAACGTTCGTGATCAGCCCGAAACCGCCCGCCCACCAGCACAGCCTGCGCAGCAAACCCGCATGAGCCGGAATGTCGTGAAGCACGCGGCGTTTGGCAAAATAAGCGCCGAGCAGGAACAGACCGAGAATCTGCGGATAAAACGTAATCTGGTTTAAAAAGCTTATGATCCAGTCGCCAAACCGCTGCATGCCGATTTCGGCAAACGTGCCGCTGCCGTAGACCAGTTGATCGTGTGCGATCATTTTTTGTGCGCGTGCGATCATTTCCGGCGAGAGCTTGGGCTTGGCCGGCACTCCCGTCGCCGCCAAAACCGCCGGAAGCAGCAGCAGGAGCCCGACGGCCCAGATCAGCAGCGTCCTTGGCCGGCATTTATGGAACAAGAGCAAAATAAATCCGAGCAGCGCATAATGGACCAGAATGTCCCCGAACCAGATCAGAATTCCGTGGATCAGACCGAAGACCAGAAGTGCGAGCAGCCTTCTGGCGTACAGTCTGCCGAACCGGTTTCCTTTTTGCTCCGCCCGCTCCTTGAACAGGATCATCCCGTACCCGAACAGGAAGGAAAACATGGCTATAAATTTGCCGTCTACCAAAACTCTTTGCAGCATCTTTAGCGTTTGGTCCCAGACCCCCGGCCACTGCTCGATCTGCATTTGAATGGCCTGCAGCGAGCTGCTGTAAAAGGTCATATTGACCAACAGGATGCCGAGAATGGCGATCCCCCGGACGATATCGAGAAGAACGATTCGTTCGTTGGCTGAAGTTGGTTTCATGATAAGACTCCTTTCGTAGGTCCGAACGCCTGCCGGATGACTGGCTTGCTCTTATCATAGCGGCCAATTCTAAGAAATTTATAAAGCCGCACGAAAAAACCGGCAGAAAAACCCCGAATCGCAATAGCGACCCGGGGTTTCGGAAAAAAATCCTTATTTAAAAAGTACCGATTTCGGCGTCCTCGCGCTTTGTCCCGTTCTGCTCGGTCAGGTACGGGATGACGAACGATACTGTCGTGCCTTGGCCAGGCTCGCTTTGGATGAATAACCCTTTTCCGTATCGCTGCTTCAATCGCCGGTTTGTATTGGACAGTCCGATTCCGCCCTTGCTTTTCACTGTCAGATTCAGCAGCTGATCGGCACGTTCTTGTTCCATCCCAACGCCGTTATCCTTGATTTCAAAAAGGACGGAATCCTCGCGGCGCACAATCCGGATCGCTACCGTACCGCCCTTCCCTTGATGAAGAAGGCCGTGCTTAACCGCATTTTCCACAAGGGGCTGGATCGTCAGCGGAGGAAGCATCAAATTCAAGCCGGGCTCAACCTCCCACGCGACGTTCAACCTGTCGCCAAACCGTTCCTGTTCGATATACAGGAAAGCTTGAACAAGCTCCAGCTCATGGGTAAGCTCCACCATCCTGCCGGAATTCAGAAAATCGAAGCTGATTCGCAGATACGATGCAAAGGCGTCGATCAAATCGCGCATTTTCTCCGTATCGATGTCGCTCAGCGCCATAATCGAGTTAAGCGTGTTGAACAAAAAATGAGGATGAATTTGCGCCTGCAAATAAGCGGCTTCCATGCGCAGCCGTTCGTTGACGGATTGCTTCAACGTGGTCAACGACCAGATGCGGTATTTCAGCTCAAGCGCATCAACGGGCTTGGTCACGTAATCGTTGGCCCCGGACAAAAATCCCGTGTAGATGTCCGCAAGCTGGCTTCGGGCGGTCAGCAGCAGCACCGGAAGCTCCGAAATGGAAAAATGCGCCCTTACCCTCCGTGTTAGCTCGTAGCCGGACATATGCGGCATCATGACATCGGCGATCAGCAAGTCCCAAGGCTCCGCGTCGAGCAGTTCCAGCGCTTCCCGGCCTGACGAAACGGTCCTGATACGGTATTGCTCCGTAGGGAGGATGCCGGTAAGCACCTTGAGGTTGACCGGATCGTCATCGACCGCAAGAATGTTCATTTTTTCACCGGGAAAGGAAGGCGCTGCGGACGGCAAGTCAGGCCAGACCACGCTTAGGTCCTTCGAGAAGCTCAAAATGCCCTCCGCTTTCTCTTCCTCGGCCGCCTGCCATTGCGGAGTGTCCTTCGACGGGAGGGACGATGCGACGGCCACCGGCAGCGCAAAGCTGAATACGGAGCCCCGGCCCGGTTCGGAACGGACCGTCAGATCGCCGCCGTGCAATTCCACCAGCTGCTTGCAAATGCTTAAGCCAAGCCCGATTCCCCCGCTGCCGCTTCTTCCCTGAAGTCCCTGCTCGTAAGGCAAAAAGATGCGCGCCTGGGTCTCCTCATCCATACCGATCCCGCTGTCGGAGACCTGAATGACGACCGTCTCGCCCCTGGTTTCGGCGGAAATGACCACCGTTCCTTCGTCCGTATATTTCAGGGCGTTATGTATCAGATTGAACAAGATTTGCACAAGTCTTTTTTCATCCGCCCATACCGGCGGTACCGAATCCGCCATGTCAATCTTTAGCTGAACGGGCTTGGAGTCGGTTATATACCGGAGCATCCCACCAACACCGGAGGCGACCGCTTGAATACGCAGAGCCTCTTTCTGCAGCACGATGCGCTTATCCTGAAGCTGCGCCACATCGAGCAGGTCGTCGAGCAGCTGCGACATCCGGCGGCTGATTGTGATTAGCAGCTCCATGTTCTCGAAGCTGGCGCGGTCCATGGTATGCTTTTCTTTGGCCGCAACGGTTTGGGCGATATTCAAAATGCCGTGCAGCGGCGTTCTCAGCTCGTGCGACGTATTCGCAAGGAACTGGTCCTTCAGTTTGTCGGATACCCGGAGCTGTTCGTTCAGCTTGGCGTTCTCCTCGGCGTTGCGGAAAAACCGCTTGAACCAGAAGGCCGAAAAACAAAGAATGGATCCGAGGATGTCAATCGGATAGTAAACGCTCCCCGCCGGGTTGGAAGGGGTGAATATGCCCCAAACCATGCTGGATGCAATGCCCATCGCGGCAAACAGTAAAAATAAGGCGTCCTGCTCTTTTCTGACGACCTTGCGGCCGATCAAATACATAAACCAGACCGCGGGGCCCAAATAAAGCAAAGAGAACACTCTGATATTCATCGAATAGTATATAAGCGGCGGGGGGGCGACAAGCAGAAACGCCGAGTAGATCCCCAGCAAGGCGCAGTAAGCGCGAAACCACCGGGTGCCGACGGGATAAACCTCAAAATTCCGGGCTAACAGCAGCATGAAGAATGGAATCCACAAGTAGGAAAGCATCCTGATTTTCAGCGCGCCGGCGAAGTCTATCGGCAGCCAGAGCAAAAGCAGGCTATCATGATCGGAAATAATGGAAAGGCCGGCGTCCGCAAGCAGCAGGAAAAAAATAAGGAGCACCTTATGCCGCGGGTTGAACAAATATAAGATGACGGCGTATAATCCATGCAGCAGCAGCACGATAAAGGTGACGAGCTGAAAACCGATGGAATACCATCGTTCGTAGTCAATGGCCGCCTGAGAGCCGAAGCGAATGGACTTTACGATTCCTCCTTTTAACGGATTTTCGTAGTTGGCCGCGCGTACAAGCAATTCAATCTCATTCGCATCGTTCCGCTCATATGTAGCGGTGTAAGAAACTCTCCGCGGTTTGTAGTTTTCCGCAGTCTCCGCAAGCCGGCCAAATTCGGATACCTTCCGGCCGTTAATTTCAACAGCGGACGAGGCCATAATCTCCTGTATCCAGAAGCCGTAAGGCTGGCTAAGCGGCTGATCGACCAGGATGCGAAGCCGGTAGGTCCCATAGCCGAAAGACGATTGCGAGCCTTCCGGCATCGCTTCGCCCCAGTCTCCGGGAACTTGGACAACCTTCGGTTGGCCGGCAGACAAGCTTTCTATGTCTTTGCGGGACAGGAAGGCGCCCGGGTAAAATTCCCACTCGCCGTCCAGCGTGAGGGAACGGGAATGTTCGAGATCCCAGCCCCGCAAATCCAGCACGCCTTGAACCGCACGGGGATGCTCCGGAGCGGCAAAAGCCTGAAACCAAACCCACCGGAAGCCAAGGAGAACGAACAGAAACAATAAAATAACGGCGCTCACTTTGAGAGCTTTGTTGGTTGATGTTTGCGTCATAGGTGTAAATTTCGACAAGCTTTCTTGCTTTCCTTTTCATTGGCCCAATAAAATATTCCTAGGCCATGGGTTAATAATCCCAATTACTCCTCCAACGCCTTCGCAGCTCTCCATTTGGACCAGTTAAACTCCGTCCACGAGGCAGGCTTCCCGTTCTCGATGCGGCTTCGGAAGCCTTGAAGCGCCTGGTCTACCCCTTCGGTTTCCGGATGCTTCCGTTTCAGCTCCAGCAGCAGCGGCACGACCTCGTAGCCCAGGCTGCCCAAATACGCGGCATCGATCCGACCCGTCGCCTCATAGCGCTGAATGTTGCCGCGCGCCACCGCCGCATCAATGCCGAAGTAATTGACGATAACGTATGCCGTCACAGTGACGGCCGCATAGCATCGAAGCAGCGGCAGCCGCTCCCGCCACAGCTTGACGAGAGCCAATACGAACAATGCAAGCAAAAAGAGCATGAACGCATGCACAAGCAGCCGGGCCACGGTATACCCGTAGGCCTCTTCGTACATCGAGAGGCGCAAGTAGGCGGAGCTCAGCATAATGCCGGTGCAGCCGACCAGCACTCCGAGCAGCGCGCGCAGAAAGCGCCAGACGGCAAGACTCGGGCGTTTCGCCCCGTACAGCATGATCATCAGAACGGTCAAATTGATCAGCGTGACGACAACCAGCTCGGCAAAGCCTTGCCGTGCATAGGAAGCATAGGTAATGCCTTCCGGCAGCTCGGCGGCGCCGCCTCCGAAGAAATACGAAAACTGCACGAAGGCGAACAGCAGGTATACGGCGTTCAGCACAACCAGAATGGTGGCTGCGACGGTCGCATCGATGCGCGGCGCCGTCGACGATGTCGTGGCGGCGGTTGCCGGAGCGGTCACCGAAGGCTCAGCACCGGCTTCCTCCGCGGCCTGTAACGGCCAGCGCTTCGGTTGGAGCAAGCCGCGCACGTAAGCGAACAATCCCGTCGCGATGCAGACGATCCACAGGGCGCGAACCAGTGTGAGGCCGAGCTCGAGGCCGTTTGTCAGCTCCGGCAGCCGGGCCAGCGTGCGGTCGAACATGGAATCGGCCGAAGCCAGCAAGGCGACCACTGCGATAAGCAGCGGGAGCGAGACGATCAGACCGATCAGCACTTTCATCAGCTCCCGGGAGCGGCCCGCTTTCACTTTGAACGATAACGCCCGACAGGCGACGACGAAGGGTTGAGGCACGTAGCTAAGCGTTTGAACGAACCCTTGATCAAGCAAGCGGAGAATGAACGGCATCTTCGGCCGTTCCTCCGACATATGCCAGGTCGTATGCGCGACAATCAGCAGCGGCACCGCCAAAGCGTTCAGAACGAGCAGAAGCAGGTTCGAATGCACCGCATAGGCGAAGGACAGCAGGAGCACGGGAACGGCCAGCGCCATGGACGGCTCCAGCCGGAGCTCCCGCTTCTCCCGGACAGCCCGGTAATAATAAACGTAAAATATTAGGACGAACAGCGGAAACGAGACGCCCCACGCTTTTCCGTAAAACAAGTAGTGATGGACGACTGCGCACCCGAGTGCGGCAAGCAGCAGCTTTCCTTCGCTCCGGACCGGAGCGGTTTCCGTCTTCATGAGCTTCACGAGCCTCCTCTAACCTTACTGCAGCACGGCGGCCTCTTGCTTGCTTTGCCGGATTCGCCGGCTCCACCGGTTCGCCCATTGCCGCAAGTCATAAGGAGTTGCCCGGTCGATATGTTCAAGGTCCCCGGCGAGGTCCCGCAAAATTTCCTCGTCGTCGACCTGCAGCAGGTCAAGCAGGTCCTTGCCGTGAATACGCCCGTAGACGAGCCGGGCGAGCGCCAAAACCGCCCTCCGCAATTCGTCCCCGGTATGCGCCGCGTTCACGGCCGCTTCGGCCTCCGACAGCAGCTGATCGCCCCAGGCAACCGTAAGCGGAAGCCGCTTTACCCCTCGAATTTGCTCTTGATCGGACCATGAAGGACAGTACATCCGAATTCCCCCTCGATATTGAACTATTTTCCATTTCGCTATAATTTTGTCGAATTGCCCATCCACGTTTATTGTAACTTGAAAAATACGAATAAAAAGAGTAAATTTTGAAATGTAAATTTCATATTTTTTCAGAACGCCCGGAGGTTGTCCTATGAAGCTGGCAAACCATTATATCCGCCTTCGCGAGCAATATCCGCATATCGCCGAGCGGCAGCCGCATCTCGTGAATCTCGACGAGCTGGCGGCCGTTCTCGGCTGTACGCACCGCAATGTCGTGCTGCTGCTCAAAAAAATGCAAAGCGAAGCCTGGCTCGATTGGCTGCCGAAGCGCGGGCGCGGCCAAAAGTCCGCCCTGACGTTCTACAAACCTGCCGAGGATCTCATACTCACGATCGCGCAAGAGCTTGTCGAGCGCAAAGATTTGCGGGGCGCGCTCGAGCAGCTGAACGTTTCTTCGCCCGAAGGCTCGCTAAGGGACAGCTTCCACCGCTGGCTGGCGGGCTATTTCGGCTACAGCAGCGAGATGCAGGGCAGCAAGCGCTTCGATACGCTGCGCTTCCCGCTCACCCAGTCGCTTCTGTCGCTCGATCCCGCCACGACCAATTTCCGAACGGAAGCGCACCTCGTGCACCAGCTGTTCGATCCGCTTGTGCGCTATAACCGGCTGACCCAAACGATCGAGCCGCATATCGCTCATGCTTGGGAGGTGAACGAGGCGCGGACGGTCTGGACGTTCCATTTGCGCAAAGGCATCCAGTTCCATCACGGCAGGGAGTTGACCGCGGACGACGTAAAGTATACGTTCGAGAGGCTCAAGCGGCTGGCGACCGGCTCGCTTTACAGCTGGGTGCACCGGCAGATTGACCGCGTGGAAGCGGCGGACCCGATTACGGTCAGCATTCGGCTGTCCGAGCCTTGCGAGCTGCTGCTTCAATATGCCGGTACAAACCGCGCCTCCATCGTCCCGGCCGAGCTGTGCGAGGAGCTGGGGGAACGGTTTGCGCTCGCCCCCGTCGGCACCGGCCCGTTTAAGCTGACTCATCTGGATGCGTCCATGTGCGTGCTCGACGCTTTTCCCGCTTATTTCCAAGGCCGGGCTCACCTTGACCGCGTGGAGCTGTGGCATATTCCCGACATGCAGGTGCAGGGCAGCGAGCGGACGCTGGAAAGCTTTCAGATCATCCACAACTACCGTCTGCCCGACGAAGCGTCCGAAACCTGGCAGCAGGTGCAGCAGCCGGGAGCGACGTGCCGGTTCCTGACCTTCAACCTGCTGAAGCAGGGACCGCTCAGCGACCCTGCGCTGCGGGGCGCGGTATGCGCCGCCTTGAACCGGCGCAAATTACTCGAGCGGATTGGCGGCGATGCCATCTATACAGCCGACAGCTTCATCAGCCACGGGCATGGAAGCGCGGCGCCGGAAGCGGAGCCGCTTGCGCACGAGCCCGGCCGCATCCGCGCGCTCCTCAAGCGCTCCGCCTACGAAGGCCAGCGGCTGACGCTGTGCACGATCACGCACTACGAGCCGGATGCGCTGCATGTGCAGGCGCTGCTGCAGGAAGCCGGCTTTGCCGTGGAGATCAAGCTGCTGTCCGTGGAGGAGTTCAAGAGCGAGCAGCGGCTGCACGCCGATCTGCTGCTGTTCTCCATCATGCTTGACAACGATGCGGAGCTCCGGCTTATCGATTTGTACCAAAGCATGCAGCGGCATTTGGAGCCCGCGGTCAAAGCCAAGGTCTCCGCACGGATCGAGGAGGCGCTGCGCGAGCCGTCGTCCGTCCGTCGTACGGCTCTGCTGCAAGCGATTGAAGCCCATTTGACCGCCAGGCAGGTGCTTCACTTTTTATATTTTAAGCGGCTGAAAACGATCTACCACGAATCCGTCAAGGGGATTTCGCTGGACGCGCTCGATTGGGTGCAGTTCAAAAACATCTGGTTTAAACCATGATTCGGCGGGCGAGATGCGGAGCTTTTTCGACGCGGGATTATAATCCGGGGCTTCTGCGAATACAGTAGTAACACAACCTTTGGTTCGAAAGGGGACCCGAGCGACGTGAAGAAGCCGAGCCATTTCGTGTATCGAAACGCGAGATACGGATTTACCCTCCGTTTCCCGGCGTGGTGGAGGACGTACGCGGTCATCGACCGGCGGAGACGGAGCCGCGATACGGAGTACGAGCTGCATTTCCGGTTCAAGTACAAGGGCAAAGTATACGAGGATGCGCTGGCCATTCTGGTGTACTGCATGACGCGCCAGGAATGGATCCGCGAAGGCTACGGCGATTCGCCGCTCGTCTTCCTCGCGGAACACGGCGGCCGCGTGTTCGCTTACAGGACGCCCGAGGAGCTTCCGGAAGCCTTCTACGATCCGAAGACGAACGACTACGATTACAAAAAGTATGGAGCGGCCATCCGTTTGCTCAAACGAATGGTCAATCAGGACGCTTCCCGCATCGCCGGTTCGATCCGCTTCCTGCCCCAGGCGAACACGGCCCGCTCGGTTCCTTACCGTGCAAAGCACGTTTGTACCGACCGGACCGGGGCCAACGGCAAACGGCGCCGCCGGCACGGGAACAAGCGCCCCGCTCCCCGCCCCCATTGAACCATTCGCCGGCCGGCGCCTTCCTCCCAAGGTCCCGGCCGGTTTTATTGTGGTCACAGGCGGGTAAGGGTTCGTAAGAAAGCCTCCGCTCTTCCCGCTGCGCAACATTCGGACGAAGGCGTACGTCCATTACGTTACACACACCCTGCCCGGTTCACCGGACGAAAGGAAGTGACGACGATGGCTTGGCGTTTGCTGTTGTGCCTGCTGCTGCTCATACTGCCCGCCTGCAATGCCAAAACAACCCCATGGAAGCCGGGAAATACCGTTATCGATTGGGTGGATTTCGTCAAGCTGAACGGAA
The DNA here is from genome assembly GCA_031180825.1 of Paenibacillus sp. Taxonomy (GTDB): domain Bacteria; phylum Bacillota; class Bacilli; order Paenibacillales; family NBRC-103111; genus Paenibacillus_G. The sequence continues at coordinate 36,246 of JAPSLM010000005.1, forward strand.
AGGAATATAGAGGAGTCTATGAAGCGGTGGCCGCCTCCCCGGACGCAGTAACGGATGAGGCCGTCGGCACCGTGAAATTCAGGGTCGAGGGAGCCGTCACCAATCCGAGCTATATGACAAAGGATGGAGATGCGGCATTTTTGCAGGAAGGCACGCGCCTTTACGCCGTCAAAGGGTACCCGGACCATTCGCTGATTGCCGCCAAGGCGGACAACGAAGCGGGCGGCTACAAGCTGTACAGCGCCAGAAACGCGGATGGCAAGTTTGCCCATACCTGGAGCTACAAGGACCTTCCCGCCGAGCGGGTGACACGCATCGACGTGTATGTCTACTCCAGACAAGCGGGAGCCTGGCAGCGGTTCCGTTCGCTCGAAAGAGCCGACGCCGGGCTGTTCATGGAGCTGCTCCGACACGGGCAAAAGAAAGAAAACTACCGGCCGGCCGTAACCGGCGGAGACCCGAAGGAGTATTGCATCGTGTTTCAGACCGGAGAGCCGGTCGCCCATCGGCAAAGCTTGTTCCGCGATGACAGCAACTACTACTTCCATCCGTCGGATACAGAGGTGCTGCCGGAGGAAATCGGGCGGTTCTTGACGCCGCGTATGCCGCAGTCGTGACAAGCGTTCCCGAGAAATTTCGCGTTTTCCGGCCCCGGGCATCGGCCTCAAAAGCAGTCCGTCCTTTCTAGGAACGGCCCTGCTTTTTGCGGCCGTACGTTCTCACTCGGGAAAGCGTTGGCTCCTCCGGCGCGGGCGGGGCTGTAACGGATTTCGCGGCAGCGGCTTCCCGCACTTTCCAATCGCCTGCCGCGAACGTCCCGGGGATGCCCTCGCCGCGATCAAGCGCTTCGTATGCGGAGCAGCTTTCCAGCCGAAGCTCCAGCTGCTCTACCCGTTCGATAAGCCGGGCGACCGTCAAATCCAGCCGGGCCGTTTCGAGCCGCAGCCGTTCCAGCTCGGACTCTATTTCGCTTTCCGGCTCCGCGCGCCCGTCGCTTCCCGGCCCGATTTCTTCAGGGCTATGCGTCAATGCTTCAAGCTCCTGCGGCGACAATAAGCTTTTCAGGTCCTTTCCTGCCATTTCACTTCCGCCTCCTTGGATTTGCCTTAACGCGATTATACCTTTGGACGCGACGTGCCGAGCTAAAGTTACACCCGATTTCCCATTATTGTAAATAAATAAAAACGACATGTCCGGACAAAACGACAACTTCCGTCCGGCCCCGGATATGGGCATCGCGATTATTTCCTCGTTATGGAAATTCGAAAAAAAGTTAGACTTTTCATCCCATTTTTTCCATTACTAAAAAACGGGACCTGCAAAAAAAGGAATTGTGTTGATTTTTGACGAATGTTAACTTTCAGCCTAAAAAAGTGGAGGGAGTCTCATTCATGAACGATTTGCTCGCATCGCCCTTCGTCCCGGAGCAGTTGAAGACCAAAGCGGATGGGACTTTTTCACGAATGCTTGTCGATCTGGCGCTGAAAAGCTTCGCCAGCCCCCACACCGGCTCCCTCCTGCTCGATCAGGACTGCAACCTGCTGATGGCCGGCGAATCGCTCGCCAAGAAGCTAGGTTACAGGACGGAAGAACTGGAGCGGATGAATCTTCAGACCTTGGTGCATCCCGGAGAGCTTCTCTTGTGCATGCACCATATGAGCCAGCTCGTTTCGGGCCAGCTCCCCCATTACGAAACCGAGATGCGCTGGCAAAGCGCGGACGGACAAGCCTTATGGATGAGCGTTTATGCGGTCGAGCTTAAGGACGGCAGCGGCGGGCCAGCTTACATATACATGCAAACCCAGGATATCACCGCACAAAAGGAAGCCGAAGGAGCGCTTCAGGAATCGCTCATCCGCATGACCTCCATGCTCGAAACGATTGCCGACGCTTATATGATGCTGAACCGAAGCGGAGAGCTCGTCTATGTGAACCGCAACGCCGAGCAGCTCCTGCAGCTCAGTCGGGAAGATATGCTCGGACACGGCATTCGCGGCACGGTGCCGGAGTGGCTTGGCACAGGCTTCTACAAAGCATGCTGGAGGGCGATAGAAGAAGCGGTTCCCGTCTTTTATCACGATTATTATCCATTGGTCAAAAAGTGGCTGGAAGTCAGCTGCTATCCGTGCAAGCCCGGCTTGTCCGTCTTTATCCGGGATATTACCCGGCATAAGGAGCAGGAAGAGACGCTTCGCGCGACCAAGCAGCAGCTTGATTCCATGATTGAGCACGCAGTGGATACCATTGCGATTCTCGATGCAGACCTTCGGCTGACCAAGGTGAACAAAGCGTTCATCGACTTATTCGGCTATAGCGAAGAGGAGCTCATCGGCGAACGTCCGCCCAACGTGCCGGAAGAGCTGTGGATCGAGTCGGAGCTGCTGTTCCGCAAGGCGCTGCAGGGCAAGCAAATCTCCAGCTTTGAAACGGCGCGCAGGCGCAAGGACGGCACGCCGCTCGATATGAGTCTCACGATCTCGCCCGTCGTCGGCAAGGATCAGGACATTACCGGGATCTGTATTATCGGGCGGGATATCAGCCAGAACAAGGCGACGGAGGAGCTGCTCCGCAACTCGGAGAAGCTGTCGGTCGCCGGGCAGCTCGCCGCCGGTATTGCCCATGAAATCCGCAATCCGCTAACCTCGCTGAAAGGTTTTACGCAGTTTATGAAGACGGCCGGGTATTATAAGGAGCAGTACTTGGATATCATGTCGTCGGAGCTGACGCGCATCGAGCACATCATCAGCGAAATGCTGCTGCTGGCCAAGCCGAGAGCAGCCATATTTCATTACAAGCAGATTGGACCCATTCTCGCGGACGTTCTCTCCCTCCTGGAAGCGCAAGCGAATCTGAACAGCGTCAGCTTCAAAACGCGGATCAAACCGGACCTGCCGGCGGTTCGCTGTGAGGAAAATCAACTGAAGCAGCTGTTCATCAATATCGTGAAGAACGCCGTCGAAGCGATGCCGCTGGGCGGAACCGTGGAGATTGCAGCGGCCTTGGCCGAGCCGGGGATGCTGGCGATCACTTTCCGGGACGAGGGCGACGGCATTCCCGCCGAGCTGCTTCAGCGGATCAGCGAGCCCTTCTATACAACGAAAGAAAACGGCTCGGGTCTCGGTCTGATGGTCAGCCAAAAAATCGTCACCGAGCATAAAGGCCGCATGGCCATCGCAAGCGAGGCCGGCGTAGGAACGACCGTGACGGTAACGTTACCGGTTTAAAGCATGTAAGCGCCTGACTCAAGCAAAGGCTCCTTTATCCGTCGATAAGGGAGCCTTTGCTTGTGCGCCAATGTCCGGGCCGTTCTAAACCTTGTATCTCGCTTCCTTCTCCCCTTCGATGATCCGGCCGGTCGGCACAAAACCGACGCGCTCGTACAGCTTCCCGGCCGCCTCATTGTCCGGCGCATAGCTGATGACGATCTCGGGGCTGCAATCCTCCTGGCGCCTGATCAGTTCCAAGCCCATCCGAATCGCAGCCTCGCCGTAGCCCCGGCCCTGAAACCTTTTGTCGATCATCAGCCGTACGATCCAGTACAGCCCGTCGTCCGGGTCCCTGCCGTACATGAAAAAGCCGACCATCGTATCCTCGTGATAAATGGAAAGCGGCGTGTACGTTTTATCGTAGGCGGCTTGAATAATCGAATACCAGTTGGGAGCCACCATCTTCCGCTGCTCCTCCTTCACCTCCAGCTTCACGCAATCTTCCCAATTATCTTCATTGATGGGTTCGAATCTTATCGTCGGTACGTTCCTCAATGCGCTTCCTCCTCGCGTTGGACTATACCCCCATCATACGGGAAGCGCTGCCGGAAGCGTAGGGAAGATTCGAGTATAAGCTATTTTTTCGGTTTTAACGGTTGAGATACGCAGGAGTCTGGAGGTTTATGTAAAACACCAATTTATTGTAATATTTGGCTTACATATCGTTGTTCTGCGCGGACGCTGCGTCTAAAGAGGTTTCGGCGGAGGGAGCGTCGCTCCGTTTTCTCAAGCTCCGGCATTCGTTGCCAAACACGGCTTCCTGTGCTTTTCATCATGATCGCCGCTTCCCCAAGCTTCGTCGCCCGCGGAATACCATATTTATCCGCCTGAAAGGGATGACCTGTACCTCCCCTTCAACTTATGCTATGATAAACTTCGTGATTTCTCAGGGAGAGGCGGACTAGAGGCGTGGCCAAGCTATATTTTCGTTACGGAACGATGAACAGCGGCAAGTCGATCGAAGTACTGCGCGTCGCACACAATTACGAGGAGCAAGGCAAGAAAGTGCTGCTCTTCACCCCTGCGGTGGATGACCGGGACGGCGTGGGCGTCGTCGCTTCCCGCATCGGGATGAAGAAGGACGGCATCGTCATTGACGACAGCCTCGACATGATCGGAATGGCGGCGGCCGAGCGGCCGAACTGCATTCTGATCGACGAAGCGCAGTTTCTGAACAAGCAGCAGGTGCTGCAGCTCACGGAAATCGCGGATACGCTCGGCATTCCCGTCATCGCGTACGGGCTGCGGGCGGATTTTCTCGGCCAGCTGTTCGAGGGCAGCTATCATCTGTTTGCGCTGGCGGACAAAATCGAGGAAATCAAGACGGTCTGCTGGTACTGCGACCGCAAAGCGACGATGAACATGCGCCTTGCCGACGGCAAGCCGGTATTCGAGGGCGCGCAGATTCAAATCGGCGGCAACGAAAGCTACTTGCCGGTATGCCGCAAATGCTACTCCATGCAAAAGAACCAAACGCAACCCCATTCATGAATACAAAAACGGAGCGAAGCGCCTCGACGCCTTGCTCCGTTTTCCGTTTTAGACGGGCAGCGCCCAGTTGCCGTTGCGGAATACCGGCTCCCGTACGCCGTCCTGCGTAACTCCGTCGATGTTCATGTCGGCCGAGCCGATCATGAAATCGACGTGCACCAGACTGCTGTTCGCCCCATGCCGGGACAGCTCCTCTTCCTTCATCTCCGTGCCGCCGTCCAGATTGACCGGGTACGCTTGTCCGAGAGCAAGATGGCTTGACGCATTCTCGTCGAACAGCGTGTTGTAAAAGATCAGATTCGTATTGGAGATCGGAGATTCGTGCGGAACCAGGGCGACCTCGCCAAGCTTGCGCGCTCCCTCATCCGTCGCAAGCAGACGCTCCAGGATCTCGTAGCCTTGGTCCGCCGAGAAATCGACGACTTTGCCGTTCTTGAACGTCAGGCTGAATCCGTCGATTAGCTGGCCTCCGTGATTAAGCGGCTTCGTGCTGCGGACCACGCCGTTGACACCGTCCTGCCGGGGCATCGTGAATACTTCCTCCGTCGGCAGATTCGGGTTGAAAAGAACGTCCTTGGCGTTCTCTTTCGCGCCGCCGAGCCAGACGTGCTTCTCCGGCAGGTCCACGGTCAGGCTCGTGCCCGACGCTTCGTAGACGAGCTGCTTGTACCGTTTCTCGTTCAAGTAGCTTACGGTCCGGGCCAGACGGGCATTATGCTCCTTCCAGGCTTCGACCGGGTCGTCCGCGTTCACGCGGGTCGCTTCGAAAATACGCTCCCACAGGGCATCGAGAGCAGCCTCCGGCGAGAGCTCGGGAAAAATTTTCAACGCCCATTCCGGGGTTGCGTAAGCCATCAGCGTCCAAGACGCGCGGTGCGCCATCAGCTGGCTGCGGTACCCTTTCAATGCGGTAGAAGCTGTCTTGTTCGCCGTAGAGACCCGCTCCGGATCGACGTCCTGGAGCAGGTCCGGATTCGGCCCGTAAAATTGAATAAAGGCCGCATCGTTCTCCGCCAGCTCCTGAAGGCCTTGCGCCTTCCACATCGGAAATTCGTGAAACGCTTCCATCGGCGCCATCTTGTATTTGATCCGCGTCAGTTCCTCGTCGTTCCATTCGACCATGACGTTTTTCGCGCCGGCCTCATAAGCCTTGACGGCGACAAGCCGGACCAGCTCCGCGGCGGCGACCGGGGCCATAACGACCACCGTTTGTCCCTGCTGTACATTGGCGCCTACCCGAACGGCCAGCGTTGCATATTTCTCCAGTTTTTGGGCAAATGTGCTCATTAAGATTCCTCCAAAAATGAAAGGTTGTCCTACCTTCCCAGTATAACGGTTTACGCCGCATTTTACCAAATGGTGTATTCCGCCACAGCAAAAAAACCAGCCGCGAACGGCTGGCTGCGAGTTCATTCCCGTTATTTTTTCGTTTTGGATTCTGCCACTTCCGAGTCCCGGTTGTTGCCGGGCTGGGACTTTTTGCCGTTGTTGTTGGCATTGTCTCGGGACATGGGGACGCCTCCTTCCGGGATTTGGGATTCGCCCGTAGTGTGTCCGATCCTCCCGGTAGCCATACATGAAAGCTTACGCTATGCCCACTCCGTCAACAAGCGGTCAATTAACCGCACGAGATCGGCGGCCCGGTTCGGCGCGTCTGCCGCCCCGTTCAGCAGATCGAGCAGTGCGATCAGATCGGCCAGCTTGGACTTCAGCTTCCACCGCTCGGGCAGCACGCCGCCCTCCTGCACATACCCGTGAATAAAATAACGCTCGAACTCGGAGCCCGGCGGTTCATAGCGAAGCATATTGCCGACGTCCACCAGCGGCGGGCCGGCAAAGGCAAACTCCCAATCCAGCACAGCCGTTACCTCATACCCACCGAGCCGTCCGGCGCCAGCAGCACGTTCCGCCCGTTAAAGTCGGAATGGATCAAGGGGTACGCCCTCGGCTGCTCCTCCAACCGTCCGCCGTGGCGTCTGCACAGCGCCCATAACGCTTCGGTCCGGCGGGGACCGAGCAGGCGGCCGGCCTCGCCGCGCATCAAGCTCTGCACCGCGAAGCCGGCGAACATCGCTTCGTCCAGCCGCATCGGCGTGCGGATCTCCAGCTCCGGGCCGAAGAGGCCGGCGGCCGGAAAGCGGAAGGCATGCACGCGCGCCAGCGTTCTCCCGAGCGCTGCCGCCGCGGAAGCGAGCTCTTCTTGAGAGGCGGTCCGCCGCAGGGACGACAGCAGTTCCCCGTCATGCCACTCGAGCAATGCCCAGGGCCGGGAAAAGCGGGTACACGAGGCATCCGTGTAGAGGAAGGCCGGAACCGGAACCGCGGGCCGGATCAGCCAGGCAATAGCCTCCTCCTTGCGGAGCACGTCCGCATCGCCCCGATAAATGCGGAGTACATACGGCCGTTCTTCTCCGCGCATGCGGATTTTATAATTCGAATTGCTCAGCCCTGCGCCGAGCGTCTGCGCTAATTCGACGGATCTTCCGGTGAACGCCGGCTCCAGCAGCCCGTTCAGCTGCGCCAGGCTTAAGCGTACGAACGGCTCTCCCCGCTCCCAGCCGGCTTTCTCCCCCTACCCGTCCTCTCCTGCCGCAGCGTTCTGCCACGAGTCTTCCATGCCGCCACGGCTCCTCTCCCCTTAAGTGCTCCGGCGCGGATCGGGTGCCTTAGGCTCCCGCCAGCTTCTTGAGCTCCTCGGCTTCGTTCGGATCTTTGGCGACCAGCTTGTCCACCCACGCCTGATCCGTCTTGCCCTGCTTCTGCAGCGACGCCACGTACCAGCGCGCGATATACCGATGCACCGGGGAATCCATGTTGTCGGACAAGACCGGCCGCAGGATGTCCGCCGCTTCGGCGTACTTGCCCTGATCGTAGGAAATTCTCCCCAACACCAGGAACATCGGTTTCGTGATCTCAAATGGAGGCACGCTGATCGATGATGGAATCGATTTCAGCGACTCCCGTTTCTCCAGCACATGCTGATAAAGGCCGACGGCTTTTTGATAATATGCGTCTCGCTCCGCCGGCTTGTTTGCCTCTCCCGCTTCGTATCCCATCTCGTACGAGAGCACCATCGCCCGTTCATACCATCTCATATCCCACGGATATTTCGGGATCGACTCGTTTGCGATCGCCAGCGCCTGCCGGGCATTGTCCTGAACCGCCCATTGGTACCGGTTCTCGTGAATGCCGTACGCGTAAGGCTCGTTGTCCATAAACCGGGCGGCCAGCTGCTGCGCTTCCTGCAGATACTGCTTGTCCTTCGTCTGGTTGTAAACGTCGTTCAGGATCCGAATCTTCAGCAGCGCATAATCCGCATTGGTCGAATGAAGCTCCATGGCGTTATTGATGAAGCCGATGAACTTTTCCAGTTGGACGGATTCCCGCGAAAGCTCGTGATTCGCCTTGCCCGCTTCGGTGTTCGCTTTCAGCAGTCGAATCGATACGACTAGCATGCACAAGCTCAGCAGCAGGATGAACCCCGGGTAAACCCATTTCGCTTTTCCCGATGCGATCGGCAGTTCTCGATCCTTGGTTCCCGGCAGGGCGGCGCCCGCTAACAATCCCCCCAAGGCTATAAAGACAAGAGCGGACAAATAGCCGTAGCTTAAATCGAAGTCCATGAAGCTGTGGGTAAGGATGGACGCCAGCACGATGAAATAAACGAAATGCCGTCTACCCCCCTCCGTCTCGTGATGCTTGATATAATGACGCACGTAAAAGTACACGATACCGCCGATAAAAGCGAACAGCAGCAGCGTGCCGACCCAACCGATATCCGTCAAGGTCTGGAATAAAAAGTTATGGGCCTGGTTCGAAGCGTAGCCGTAGCTTTGATGCGATTGATACAGCGCGGCCCATGCCCCGCCGCCCTTCCCGAACAACGGCGCTTCGTTTACGATTTGCATCGCATCTTTATAAAAATACCCCCGCTCCTGCACGCTGTGCTGCTGGAAGTTGATGCTTGCAATCCGCTGCTGCAGGTTCTCCGGCAGCAGGTTCAGCACCCACTGGCTGTTCAGCACGACCGCAATGCCGATGCCGCCGACCAGCACGATCACCAGCGGGAACCAGAGCCGGGCATACCGAAGCTTGAATTTTTCCTCCAGCTTCCCGATGGCCGGTGGCACGTATTTATGAATGACCGCCGACAGCAGCGCTACCACAACCGATCCAGCCGCCAATTGAAGCCAAGCCTGCGCAGATAGCGCTGCGTTCGAGGTCTTGAACAATTCCGCTCCGATCCGCGTACTGGGCCCGGACAGGATGAAGGCTGCCGCAGCAGCAACTCCCAGATTGAGAATCATGACGATTTGCCCGGACAAGCGGATGAAAGGCAGCAAAGCGAGCAGCACGACCGGCAGAAGCACGAGTCCTCCGCGGGACAAGGTCAGAATGAGAGACAGCAGCGCCGGCGCCAAAATTAAGGCGTTTCCTGCCGCCGCGATCCATTTGGAGGAAGATGCGATCACGTACAGTGCGCCCAGGATGATGGCAATCAGATAGGCGGCATACGAGTTGGCGTAAGTAAAAGAAGACGTTAGGCGCATGCCGTTGCTGTCGGCGACGATGACGCCCTCTTCCTGAATATTGCCGTACCAGACCAGCAGCCCGTAAATGACGAGCGCGTACCCCGAATACAGAATGCCGTATTGAACGAGGGCCGCCCCTTTTTTGTTCCGGGCCAGTACCCAACTGATCACAAAAAACGCCGCATACATGATCTCGGCATACAATCCTTGAAGAGCCAGATACAGGGACGCCGGACGGGTCAGCACGGGAATGAGATAAGCGAGCGGAATAAGCCATACCGCCAGCACCAGCATGTCCCGCTTGCCGGTCGCTTTAAACGAAGTCATCAAAAACAGCGAAGTCAGAAACAATGCGATGTAAACAAAAACATAGGAGCTGTACAGCGGGAAATTGTAGAAGATATTGTTCCCCTGCCTGGTTTCGTAGGAGAACATCAGAAACAGTCCCCGGTGAAACGGGGCGATGAACAGAAACAAAAGGACGAATCCGAGCACCGAGTAGAAAAGTAACGATCCCTTTTCCTGTTCCCGGCTTTCCAGCAACTGCTTTCTTGAAACATAAGGCGTGTTCATTGCGACAATTCAACTCCGTCAACAAGATGGGAAAAAGCGGCAAAGGCCCATTCTCCCCCATCTATTAGACGCGGCAAGTTGGATAATGTTTCTATATCGCCATCGAATTCATCATTTTCCCGGACAGCGCATAGGTTGAACTAGATTGCAGTATGCAGGCGAAAGGGGCGTGAGCCATAATGTCCCGGGAGCATGGGTTCAAGCTCGGAGTACTCGTTTATCTGCTCGCTTGGTTCGTCGGAAGCTTCTGGATGACCGGCGCCATCCGAAGCGGCAGCGTCACGCAATGGCTTGGAATCAAGCTGATTCCCCCCGTCGCGGAATACGCTTACTATGCGCTTGCCGGAGCGATCGGTGGCACCATGTACGGGATGCGCTTGTTCTTCGAATATTACGACAGCATGGCTCCGCGCTGGTACTGGTGGTATCTGCTCCGTCCGATCAAGTGCGCCGGGGCGGCCATGATGACGATCGTCCTGTTCAAGAGCGGCATTATGCTGCTCCAGACCGGCGCCTCGATGGAAGCGAAGATCGGCATCGCGTTTCTCGTCGGTTTCGGTTACGGCAAGCTGATGGATAAGCTGCGGACGCTGACGGAGGCGCTGTTTAACGGAAACGCCAGCGGCGGCAAATCCAGGGAAGACTCGCCCAAATGAGCTCCTCCGGTGTGCCAAGGGCAGCGAAGAATGAATATCTTAGCATATCATGACCCGGAAGGAGGTGCCCGAGCGGATGGATAGCCAATCACCGATCGAGTCGCTGCGAACTCAACTGCCTTCGAGAACGGTGGAGAACAAAATTTATATCGGGGAATTCACATACGGTCATCCGGATATCCGGTCCTTGGGGCGAAAGCAGCATCCTGATCATCGGCAAGTTTTGCTCCGTTGCGGACAAAGTGACGATTTTTCTCGGCGGAGAGCATCGGCCCGATTGGGTCACGACGTATCCGTTCAACTCCTTGATGCCCAAGTACGCTTTCATTACGGGACATCCGAAGAGCAAAGGAAACGTAATGATCGGCCACGACGTCTGGCTTGCCTCGGGAGCGACGATTTTGTCGGGAGTAACGGTCGGGCACGGAGCGGTCGTCGGGGCGGGGGCCGTCGTCAGCAAGGATGTTCCTCCCTACGCTATCGTAGCGGGATACCCGGCTAAGGTGATCAAAGTACCGGTTTCCCGAAGCGACGATTCAGCACCTGCTCCGCATCGAATGGTGGAACTGGCCGCTGGAAAAATCGAACGGGCCGTCCCGTTGCTGCTGTCGAACGACATGGATGCTTTTTTCCGCTATTGCGATACGGCCGGGTAGCCGCTGGCGGGTCAGATCCCGGCCAGCTTGAGCACGTTCAGCAGCTTGTCGATATCGACGACGATATTGTCGGCGCCTACCGCGGGCTTGGGCGGGTATTCGATGTCGCACACGACTTCATAATAGTCAACGCCGGCATGGCCGCGGATTTCCCAGAAATAGTTATCCGTGACCGTACGCGGAGACAGCTCGATAAGCTTCGCTCCGGGAGGGCAGAAGGTGACGTTAATATTGCTGCTGCCGAACGGCGCGACAGTCACGCTGGCGGAGGAATAGATCGCGATCTTTTCCTGCATCGTCAGCGGCGTCGGAACGATCTTCGTAAACCCTTTCCCGCTCAGAACGCTCATGACTTCGTCCTCATTGACGAAAAACCTCGCCGCAGCGTCCTGCCGGCTGACGTATATCCGTTCATAGCCGCCGGTCTTCACGGCCGGCTGCCATGCTCCCAGCCGCTCGCGCAGGAACCGGTATGCCCACCTTGGACTTTTCCCTACCATCAGAGGAACCGCGGGCACGACCAGCTTGCTGGCCATCAGGTGAAAATCGCTGCGGTCGACCTGAATCAGCTTATGTATCGGAAAGCCGAGCATATTGAGGGACGCGTATTGAAACGGATGATGCAGCATGCCGACCAAGTATTTGTCGATCGGGATGCCGCTTTGCTCAAGCAGATGAATGCGCGGCAGGATGTCGTAGAACCAATGGCCGTACACGGCTTGGGTAAAGATGCCTTTCTCGGGCATGTTCCATCCCCAGATCAAGGTGGCCACCGTTTCCGCTACGTATACCGGAGGCGGCAGGAGCTTTCCGTTATGGTCCGGACAATACAGCTCGACATCGAGCAGCCGCTTGTTGTTCGGAGTGACCACGTACCCGTTCCCGGTCATGACGCGCCCGTTCGGGACGACAGCGACGAAGGCCGGGTCGAAATGCACTCGCTTGCCCAGCGCGGAGGATCAAATCCGCCGGGAGCTTCAAGACGAAGCGTCTCCCCGGGATAGATCGTCTTGTAAAATTCCGGTATGAGGCTTCGGTCGAAGGCTGTGCAGTCCATCACCCAATTTATGGTTTTTGGGTAGACTTGATCGGGGATTGCATACATCTTTCTCGCCTCCCATTCTTCGTCCAAATGCGATTCCCGGCTCGTCAGCTCCCGTCGATTATAATGCGCGACAAGCTCTTCCTTATGCTCCAGCACCGCCCGGAATGCCAGAGGGCACCCCTTGGGGAAAAGAACGCCAAGGCCGTTGGAGTGAGGGAATTCGAGATGCAGGTGTTCGCTGAGCTTCTCCCACAAACGGTACACGCCGAAATCGCCCAGCCTGACCACGATATCGTGAAACAAGACGATGCCGTTCTCCGCCAGCTTCGGGTACCATGTCGTATAATCATGCAGCACCGCTTCATACGTATGGTAACCGTCAATGTGCAGCAGACGACCGATCCGTCGGGAAAGCTGGCAAGGGCCTGGTCGAAATGGCTGCGAACCAGAAAACCGATGCCCGGAAACTCCCGGAGCGTCACGGATTGGACGGCCTCGTAGATATGGTCGCCGCCATTAAAGCCGGTATGCGGATCGCCCTGCCACGTATCGACGGCGAAGCAGCGGGCAGGCAAATTCCCATCCTTGACCGTCTGGCAAAAGCTGAAGAAGGAGGTGCCGTAAAGCGTGCCGAGCTCCGCGATCAGGCGCGGCTTGGCAAAGCGCACAAGATCGTAAGCGAAACGGCGATGGCCAGACTATGCGCCGTTCGTCATATAGGTTAACGGCAGCTCGGGGGCGTGATCCGCGGCAAACCGTACAGGATGATATTCCCAATCCATCGTATAAACCACCGCCTCGAAAAAAATCCCGTTGCAAACCTGCAGGTATGCCTTATTCTATGTCCAATTCGCCGGTGCGGGATGGGCGGGTAGATACGGGGAAAGGCACATTTTGAAGGGCGGCTGCGGCTATTTGCCATATAAAATTTTGATGAATGCCGGCACGCCGATGAACCGGAGGTAAAGCCGCTCGTAAAATAATCGAAGTTGCGCGACGGCAGGCCGCCGTTTAAAAACTGGACAATCCGCTGTCCGCTTCCGTCAACAACGTAAAACATCGTTCCGAGCAAATCGTCCTTGTTCACCCGTCCGACCGTCGTTCCGCTCTCGTCGCTTACCGCGATTTGCGTCTTCAGCATGCCCTCTTTATAGCTGGCAAGCTTCGAGCCGTCGGGGAGAAAAGCTTCGATCGGCGGGTTAATGCCCGCTTTTTGCCTGTAGATCACCCAGGGCCGTCCAAACCGGTCCGTCAGCACGAAGCGTCGGCTCATAAAACGGCGCAGTCCCGCAAGATCGGCTATCAACAGCAGCCTGCCGCCGGTTTCCCTGAATTCCAGCAGCACCTCTCCGTCCACGGAAAAATAGCGCAAAACCGGATGCAGCGACGCCGCTTTCTTGAGCATCATCTCCGAATGCGGAAAAGTGCGCCCCCCCTCTTCCTCCATCTTCGACGGCCCGGCAGCGGCGGGCTTCATGGCGGCTTTGCGCCTCTGCACAAAGCCTGTGCCGAGGAACGACAGCCCCAGCAGTGACAATTCCGTCATATACAAGATACGCCCGGCCGTATCCTTCGTCCAATGAAAATGCGAGTCAAGCCAACCGAACGACACCGCTCCGACAATCGTAACGATGCCGATCGTCCAGCACCGTTTGGCGTTTCTCCGATGATGCTCCTGCCAGCTCATGCTTCTCCCCCCTTTTCATGCGTTGGCCGATTACGATCATTTTAACATAAGCCCTGCGTTCGGTTGACTCGCACCAGACCTTGGCATAAAATGGGGTTGCATGACCGAGCCGGCCAAAGCCTGGAAGCGGCCATGCTTTTTTTCTTTCGACGGAATTTAGGGATGAGGGGTGTGCCGATGGAAACCGCAAGAGAAGCGATCCTGTCTATTCGCGGCTTGCGAATGAGGTACGGAGACCGCTATGTGCTCAGAGGAATCGATCTTGACGTATATCCGGGACAAATCATCGGGTATATCGGGCCGAACGGCGCCGGCAAAAGCACCACGATCAAAACGATGCTCGGCCTCGTGGAGGGCTACACCGGAGAAATCCGAATTTTCGGCAAGGACATCTCGGACGGCCATGTGGACTATAAACAGCGGATCGGGTATGTGCCCGAAACGGCCGAAGTGTACGATGCCCTGACGGCCAAGGAGTATTTGACGTTTATCGGCAATCTGTACGGACTGGAGGACGAGCAGGCGGAATGGAAAGCCAAACGGCTGATCGACCTGTTCGGGCTGGAGGACGCGTATAATGCAAGAATCGTCTCGTATTCCAAAGGCATGCGCCAAAAGGTGCTGCTCATCTCCAGCCTGCTGCACAATCCGGACATTTTGTTTTTGGACGAGCCCTTAAGCGGGCTGGATGCCAACAGCGTCATGGTGGTGAAAGAAATTTTGGCGCAGCTGGCCGCGCAGGGCAAGACGATCTTCTATTCCTCGCATATCATGGATGTCGTTGAAAAAATCAGCAACCGCATCGTGCTGCTTGACGGCGGGGAGGTCGTGGCGGACGGAAGCTTCGACGAGCTGAAGGCGCAGAGCCGGGAAGGGTCGCTTGAAGAGATCTTCAACCGGCTGACGGGCTTCCTTGAGCATAAAGCGATTGCGGAACGGTTCGTCTCCGTCGTGCAAGAGGTGTAGCCGATGAGGGAATTCGTATCGCTCAAGGTGCTGGACCGGTTTCAAGCCTTGTTTGTGAGGCTGGGTATCGATTACCCGATGATGCGTAAAATTTTGCAGATCAAGCTGACGATCGACGGACGGCGTATGCCCACCATCTTCAATCAGACCGGCAAGAAAAGCGGCGATGAAACGGGCGATCAGAACATTTTCGTGAAATCCCTCGGCTTGTACGCCTTGCTGGGGCTGGTCATGGTTCCATTGGTCGTGATGGGCGACAACTATATGTTCCAGATGAGCTTGGTGTTCGGCGTGCTGATGTTCCTGGTCATGACTTCTTTAATTTCCGATTTTTCCACCGTTCTGCTCGATATCCGGGACCGGAATATTATTGCCTCGAAGCCGGTCAACCGGCGGACGATCGGCATGGCGAAGACGCTGCATATTTTGATTTATTTGTTCTTTTTGACCGGAGCGCTCTGCATCGCGCCGATGATTGCGGCATTCGCCAAGCATGGTGTTTTGTTTTTTCTGCTGTTTGTGGTCGAAATTGTATTGGCGGACGTGCTGATTATCGTTTTGACGGCCTTTTTGTATATGCTGATCCTGAAGTTTTTCGACGGGGAAAAGCTGAAGGACATGATCAACAACGTGCAAATCCTCCTGTCCATCGTCATGACCGTCGGCTATCAATTCATCGGGCGGTCGTTTGACCTCATGCAGCTTCAGGTTGTGTTCGAGCCGAAATGGTGGCAGGCGCTTATTCCTCCCCTGTGGTTCGGGGCAACGTTCGAATGGCTTTTGCGCGGTCAGGCGGCTCCGCATTTCATTACCTTTTCGCTGCTGGCTTTCGCCGCGCCGGTCGTTTCGCTTCTGCTCTACACAAGACTGCTTCCCTTCTTTGAGCGCAGCTTGCAGAAGCTTGCGAACGACAGCGCGAAAAGAAGAAGGGAAAACGGCCGATGGCTGGAAGTAGTTTCCAGGGTCATTTGCTCCGGCCGGGAGGAGCGCACGTTTTTCCGGTTCGGATCGCTTATGATGGGCAACGAAAGGGAGTTCAAGCTCAAGGTATACCCTTCGCTCGGCTTGTCGATCGTGTTTCCGTTCATTTTCTTTATCAACGTGCTGCGGAATCAGTCATTTGACGAGATCGCAGCGAGCAAATGGTATCTGAACATTTATTTCTGCGCGCTGCTCATTCCGACCGTCATCATGATGCTGCGGTATTCCGGCAAGCACAAAGGCTCGTGGCTTTACAAAACGATGCCGCTGCCAAGTCCGGCGCCTATTTTCCGGGGCACTGTCAAAGCGCTTCTCGTCAGGCTGTTTATGCCTGTGTACCTGCTTGAGAGCGTTATTTTTATCTCGCTGTTCGGGGTGCGCATCGTTCCGGATTTAATCGTCGTCGCTTTGAGCGTGCTGCTGTATACGGTCTTTTGCTTCCTTGCTTTCCGCAAGGCGCTGCCGTTCTCGGAGTCCTTCGAAGCGGTGAAGCAGAAGGACGGCTTCATCGTCATCCCGCTTCTGCTGCTTCTTGCATTGCTCGCCGGCATTCATCTGGCCAGCACGTTCGTGACCGGCGGGGTCTACGCGTATATGGCGCTGCTGGCCGTGCTGAACATCGTGGTCTGGCGGAAGGGATTTTCCATTTCGTGGGATGACTTACGGGACAAGGGATAGGGATGAGCATCAGCCGGCTTCAGGCATGAAAAGAACCTCCGTTTCCACATTATTAGTGGATTTGGAGGTTTTTCTGCTTCTGCTCTTGTTATAGCTGCTGCGTGAATTATGGAGCTTGCTCGGTTCCGGGACCCGCAGGAAATTAGAGGAACTGCGATGCGTTATCCCGTCCAATCAGCCGTTCGCCCAAACCATAACGAATCTGAGATGCGTTAATCCCGCCTTTCAGGGCAGCACGAACATTTTTCGACACGGTTAAGTCATCTTTTGTTCCGCTATGCTTCGAGGATGAGTCCAAAAACGTCGCATTACGAATCGTAGTTCCTCTATGCTCGAATAGAGCCGCCTAATGATCAGCGCTTCGCAAATTGCGCGCTTGCCACGGGACCCAGCCGTCCTGATTCTGCGAAGGATTGGGCAATCGAGATTCGTTTGCGAGGTTCTGCGAAAGATTAGTCCATGCGCCTTGCTCACCTGATTCTGGAAAGGATCTCCTTACCGCGGACTCACGCTTTCCCGTACGATCAGCTCCGTGTCCAGCACAAGCCGGTGGCTCACCTTGCGGCCTTCGAGCAGATCGATCAGCATCTGGGCGGCCTGGTACCCCATCTCGTATTTGTTCTGGTTTACGGTCGTGAGCGCAGGCGAACAGTAGGCCGTCACGTCGATATTGTCGAAGCCGACGACGGAAATTTGCCCGGGCACTTGAAGCCCCAGCCCGCGGACGGCCTGCAAAGCCCCGAGCGCCATCAGATCGCTGATGCAGAACAGCGCCGTGATGTCCGGCTGCTGCGCAAGCAGCCTGTACGCCGCTTCTTTGGCTCCCGCTTCGGAGAAGGAGCCGTCCATGACGAGCGACTCGTCGAACGGGATGCCGAAGCGCTCGAGCGCCTGCTTGTACCCTTTCAGCCGCTGCACGCTGACGTCCGCCTGGGAATGGCCGTTGACGACGCCGATTTTGCGGTGGCCCGCTTCCAGCAAATAGCTGACCGCACGGTACGCGCCGCCGACGTTATCCGAGGTCACGTACCCGACGTTCGGGCCCTCCAGAGGAATGTCGATGAGCACGCACGGGATTTGGGAGGAAACGACCTCCTTCAAGTAGGCGTCGTCCAAGCGGATGCCCATAATAATGACGCCGTCCACGCCGCGCTCCTGACACAGCGTTTTGTACGATTTGATTTTTTGCTTTTGCGGCGTCGTGCTGAACAGCACGAGGTCGTAATCGAGCTCGCCCGCCCGGTCGTTCATGCCGCACAAAATTTCAAAGGCGATATTGTCCTTCGAGCTGGCCCGGGTCACGTTGGACAGCAGCAGACCGAGCGTCTTCGTTTTCTTCGAGATCAGCGAGCGGGCAGCCATATTCGGGCTGTACCCCAGCCCTTGCGCAATATCCTTGATTTTCTGGCGCGTATCTTCATTGACGTCGTCGTATCCGTTCAACGCCCGCGATACGGTCGTGACGGATACCCCGGCCGCCTTGGCGATATCTTTGATCGTAACCATGTTCTCTCCTCCGAAACGTTTTCAATCTATATTTTTATCTTGTTGGCAGCCGCAAAAAAATATTTGCTAAAAAAAGCAGTTGTAAATGCTTACAGCTTGCAATATAATCAAGTATATCGTATCCAAAACGTTTTGGAAAGAGGTTTTCCCTTTCTTTTGCAAGGAAGCAATATTTTTTTACCCGTTTTCCGAAACGTTTCGGATAACCTTTATACAGTGAGGTGACCGCATTGGATTATCGAATCATCAAAGAAAACGATCTATTCCTCTACACCGACAAGAACGGCGATATTCCGCAAGGTCATCCGTCCGGCTTCGGGCTCTATACCAAGGATACCCGCTTTCTGAGCCGGCTGGAAATCGCCATCAACGGCCAAAAGCCGGTGCTGCTGTCCTCCGCGGCGGATACGAACTACATATCCGTGATCCGGCTCACGAATCCGCATATGGAGCGGGACGGCGAGCTGATGCTGTGGCGGGAATCCGTCGAGATCGAGCGCACGCGGTTTATTTACGAAGGCGGGCTCTACGAAACCTTCCATCTGACCAGCTATTATCCGAAACCGATCGAGTTCGACTTCTCGGTGCTGGCCGACGCCGACTTCGCCGATATGTTCACGGTGCGCGGCTTTCAGCACGGCGAGACGGGCCATAAGACGGGAACGCAGAGGCAAAGCGGCGGGCTGACGATCGGCTATGCCGGCGCGGACCAAGTCGCCCGGGAAACCCGCATCGCATGGCAGCCGCAGGAAAGCTTCGTAGACGAGACGTCGGGCGCCGTCGGCTTCCGGGTTCGTCTCGATCACCGCGAGAGCTGGGAAATCACCTTCTTCGTCGCGCCGTTCGTGAACGGGGAAGGCCCCCGGTATTACGACCCGCAGGCGGCGATGGCGAAGCTCGAAGCGAGCTATGCCGAGTGGAGCGCCGGATCGACCGCCGTCCGCAGCGACAACGCCGCGTTCGACAAGCTGTTTCGCCGCGGCGTCCAGGACCTGCGCGTGCTGCTGACCGATGTCGGCTACGGCCCGTTCCCGGTCGCCGGGCTTCCGTGGTACTCGGTCCCGTTCGGCCGCGACAGCCTGATCGCCGCGCTGCAGATGCTTTCGCTGAACCCGGAGGCGGCCAAAGGCACCCTGCTCACGATGGCCGCTTACCAAGGGCAGCGCGAAGATCCTTGGCGGGACGAAACGCCGGGCAAAATCATGCACGAAATCCGCTACGGCGAGCTGGCGGGCGCCGGAATGGTGCCGTTCACCCCGTATTACGGAACGATCGACGCGACGCCGCTCTTCCTGATGCTGGCTGCGGAATATTACCATTGGACCAGCGACCTTGCCCTGATCGAGCGGCTGCTGCCGAACCTCGAAGCGGCGCTCGCCTGGATCGAGCGTTACGGCGACCGGGATGGCGACGGCTTCGTGGAATATTTCCAGGAATCTTCCAAAGGCATCGCCAACCAAGGCTGGAAGGATTCGGCCGACTCCGTCGTCCACCGCAGCGGGGATTACGGCCAGGCCCCTATCGCGCTCGTCGAAGTGCAGGGATACGTGTATCAGGCGAAAACGCGCCTCGCCCCGATCTTCCGTACACTCGGCCGCAGCGAAGCCGCCGACCGTCTGGAGCGGGAAGCCGCCGAGCTCAAGGAACGGTTCGAGCAGGCGTTCTGGATGGAAGACGAGCAGTATTACGCCATTGCGCTTGACCGGGACAAACGGCAGGTGCAGTCGGTGACCTCGAACACCGGTCATATTCTGATGTCCGGCATCGCGTCGCCGGAGCGGGCCCGCGCCGTCGCGTCGCGGCTCGTCGCGGACGATATGTTCGGCGGGTACGGCATCCGCACGATGAGCACCGGCTCCTCCGGGTATAACCCGATGAGCTATCATAACGGCAGCGTGTGGCCGCACGACAACTCCCTCTGCCTGCTTGGGCTCGGTCTCGGCGGCTTCGTCCGCGAAGCGCTAAGCGTAATGGAAGGGCTGCTGAAAGCGGCGGAAGGCTTCGAATACGCCAGACTGCCGGAGCTGTTTTGCGGCTACGGGGAAGAGCTCGGCTATCCGGTCCCTTATCCGGTCGCCTGCTCGCCGCAGGCATGGGCCGCGGGCACGCCGCTGGCGTTCCTCCAGACGATGCTGGGTATCCGCCCGAATGCGCTGACCGCGACGGTCGAGCTGCGGCCGCTGCTGCTCCCCGGCATGAACGAGCTGGAAGTGGCGAACCTGCGCATCGGTCAAGGAACGCTGCACGTGCGGGTCCGCAGAAACGGAGACGGCGACGCACCGTATCAAGTGGACATTTTGGAAAATCGTACGGGGTATCAAGTTCTTATTCAACCATTTGAGGAGGGTGTTACGCAATGAAAAAGTCGCTATCCGTCATTCTCTCCGTAGGTCTGGCTTCCGGCATGGTGCTGACGGGCTGCGCCAAGGAAGAAGCCAAGCCGGCCCCGGCCGGCGATGCGCCGAAAAGCGGCGAGCCCGTCACCGTGACGCTGGCCGGCTGGGGATCGACGCCGGAAGAGCAGGATTTGCTCAAGCAGACGATTCAAGAGTTCGAAAACAAGCATCCGAACGTCAAAGTCAAGTACGAAGTGATTGCCGACCAGTACATGGACGTCATCAAGACGCGGCTCATCGGCGGCGAAGGCCCGGACGTCTTTTATCTGGACGCGTTCGAAGCCCCGGCCCTGATCGAGAAGGGCGTCATCGAGCCGCTCGACGGCTACGTGAAGCCCGAATTCGACGTAGCCGACTTCGAAGAGCCGCTGCTGAACGCGTTCAAGGTCGGCGGCAAAACGTACGGCTTCCCGAAAGACTCCTCGACGCTCGCCATGTTTTATAACAAGAAGCATTTCGAAGAGGCGGGCATAGCCAAGCCGCCGGCGACATGGGAAGAGCTGCAGGAGGCCGCGAAAAAGCTGACCAAAACCGAAGGCGGCAAAACGGTCCGCTTCGGCTTCGGCGCCGCTCCCGAGCTGGCGCGGCAAATGTTCATGGCGCAGGCGTTCGGCGGCAAAGTGTCCGACGACAAAGGCAACGCCGCCTTCGCTTCCCCGGAAGCGCTCAAAGGGCTGCAGCTCGTCGTCGACCTGCACAACAAGGACAAATCGTCCGGCGAGCCGAAGGAAGTCGGCGCAGGCTGGGGCGGCGAGATGTTCGGCCAAGGCAAAGCGTCCATTGTCTTCGAAGGCAACTGGGCGATTCCGTTCCTGAACAACAACTATAAGGATCTTCAATACGCCACCGCCGAGCTGCCGACGGTGAACGGCAAAAAAGGCACGATGGCCTTCACGGTCGCTTACGTCATGAACAAAGCATCCAAGAAAAAAGAAGCTTCTTGGGAGCTGATTTCGTACCTGACCGGCAAGGAAGGCATGAAAACGTGGACCAGCAAAGGGTTCGCCCTGCCGACGCGCAAATCCGTCGCGAAGGAGCTGGGCTACGACAAGGACCCGCTGCGGGGCGCTCTGGTTGCAGGCTCGGCTTATGCGACGCCATGGCAGGCCGGACCGACGCTGCCGACGATCATGAACAATTTCAATAACCAGTTCCTCGATGCATTCCTGGGCAAGTCCTCGCTGGAGGACGCGATGAAAAAAGCGCAGGATACCGCCAACAAAGAAATTGCCGCCGGCAAATAAGAAAACTGAACCGGGAGGGGCCTCCCCTCCCTTCAATCAATGAAAAAGCGGGGGATGCCATCCTGTTCAGACCGATACAGCTCCCCCGCCTCTTTTGGAAAGGGAGGTTTCCCTATGGCAAGCCGTTCTCGTTCGGTGTGGAAACGGAAGCTGAGAAGCACGGTAACGGGCTATTTGTTTTTGCTCCCTACCCTGCTGGTCATCGGCACGTTTTTGTTTTTGCCCGTCTTTTATTCGCTCTTCCTGTCGTTTCATAAAGTGAATTTGCTGGGCGACGTCAGCTACAAAATGATCGGCTTCAGCAACTTCGAGCGGATGGCGCAGGACGAGCGGGCGTGGATCGCGCTGAAAAACACCGCCTCCTTCGCCCTCTTCGTCGTGCCGCTGCAAACGGCGCTGGCGCTCGGACTGGCGTCCATTTTGAATGCGAAGCTGAAATTCCGGAACTTTTTCCGCATCGTCTTTTTTATGCCGACCGTCACCTCGTCCGCCGTGCTGACGCTCATTTTCATGTGGATTTACAACTCCAACGGGCTGCTCAACCAGGCGCTGCAAGCGATCGGGCTGCCCGGCTACAACTGGCTCGGCGATCCTGCGGTCGCTCTCAAAGGGATCATGCTGATGAACATCTGGTCGACGGCGCCGTTTTTCATGGTCGTCTTTCTCGCCGCGCTGCAGGACATCCCGGATGCACTGTACGAATCGGCGATGCTGGACGGGGCCGGAGCCTGGAAACGATTCACCGCCATCACGCTGCCGATGCTGAAACCGGCGACCTTCTTCACCGTCGTCATGGGCATCATCGGGACGTTCCAGCTGTTCGACCAATCGTACATTTTCTCGGCGGGGTCCGGGGGGCCGAACAACTCCACGCTGACCGTGGCGCTGCTGATTTACCAGTATGCATTTAAAAATCTGGACTTCGGTTACGCCTCCGCACTTGCCGTCGTGCTGGCTCTGGTCATCATGATCGCGACGCTGCTGCAGCGGAAGCTGTTCGCCGAAGAAAAGCTGAACTGAGGAGGCCGGGACGATGGCTAAACAGCCCAAACCTTGGATCAAGTACGTCATTTACGCGCTGCTGTTCCTTTACGCCGCCGTGACGCTGGTGCCGTTCCTGTGGGCGCTCTCCTCCTCGTTCAAGACGCTGGAGGAGATTGTCGCCGGAGGCATCAGCTTTATTCCCAAGCAGTTTACACTGCAAAACTACTACGATATTTTCGTCCGCGAACCGCTGTTCGCCCGCTGGATGTTCAACAGCGCCTTGATTGCGGTCGTCGCGACGGTCAGCAACATTTTGTTCAACTCGATGGCCGGATATGCGCTGGCCCGCATCGATTTCATCGGCAGCAAAGCGATGTTCTTCATCATCCTGGGCGTGCAGATGATTCCGGGCCAGCTCACGATCGTGCCCGCGTACCTGATCATGAAAGAGCTCGGGTGGCTGAATACGTACGCCGCGCTGACGGTGCCGATGATGGCGAACGCGACGTTCACGTTCATGATGCGCCAGTTCTTCATCAACTTCCCGAAGGAGCTGGAGGAAGCGTCGCAGCTTGACGGGCTGAGCCGCTTCGGCATCTTCTTCCGCATCGCGCTGCCGCTGGCCTTGCCCGCGCTGGCCGCGCAGATGATTTTTGTATTCATGGGCGCCTGGAACGAGTTCCTGAAGCCGCTCATGTTCGTCTCCGACAAGTCGATGTTTACGCTGACACTCGGCTTGAACACCTTTAAGGGCCAGTATATCAGCTACTGGAACTACATCATGGCCGCGTCGATGGTGTTCACGCTGCCCGCGCTGCTCATCTACGCCTTTTTCAACCGATTCTTCATCAAAGGCGTTACGTTTACGGGCAGCAAGTAACACCACATACCACATACGCCGTCAAAACAGCGGTCTCCAGCCGAGACGATTCGGTTCCCGGGGAGGCCGCTGTTTTTGATCCTGATCATTGATTTATATAACATTTCATTGATTAGGCAAGTAGCCGCACGCCTCCAATCCCTTTTAAGATAAAAACAGATCGATAATATACTGGAAAGGGTGGTCAGCTTGAAAGAAACCGCGACAGCGGTCCCTAAGGACCGTCCGGCGGTGAAGCCGGGGAAGACGAAGGTCGCGGCCTGGCTCCAGCAATGGGATTTGCAGCTTATGGTGCTGCCCGCGCTCGTCTTGATTTTAGTCTTCAGCTATTTCCCGATGTACGGGGTTATCATCGCATTTCAGGATTACTCGGTGTTTAAAGGTTTCGCGGCCAGCCCGTGGGTAGGCTTCAAGCATTTCATCGATTTCTTCCAAGCGCCCGAGCTTGGGGTCGTGATGCGAAACACCATTGTTATCAGCTTCCTGAAGCTTGCCATCGGCTTTCCGGCGCCTATCATTCTCGCGATTCTGCTGAACGAAGTGAAAAATATGCTGTTCAAGCGCGTCGTGCAGACGGTCAGCTACTTGCCTTATTTCCTGTCTTGGGTCATCGTCGCCAACTTCGTGATCTCCATGCTTTCGACCGATAATGGAAGCGTAAACATTTTCCTGCAGAAGCTCGGAGTCATCGACGAACCGATTCCTTATTTGTCGGTTACGGAATATTTCTGGACCATTCTCGTCACGACGAACGTATGGAAGGAGATTGGTTTTGCCTCTATCGTCTACTTGGCTGCAATCGCTTCCATCGACCCTCACTTGTACGAGTCCGCCGCTATCGACGGAGCGAGCCGTTTTCGCATGACTTATTTGATAACGTTTCCATGCATTCTGCCGGTCGTGATGATCTTCTCTATCCTGGCCATCGGCAATTTGCTGAACGCGGGCTTCGAGGACTTGCTGCTGCTCGGCGTCAACCCGGCGCTGCGCGACGTGTCGGAGGTTCTGGACACCTACGTGTACCGGATGGGGATTACGTTAAACCGCTATTCGTTCGCAACAGCCGTCGGCTTGTTTAAAGCTATCGTAAGCGTCGGACTGCTGACTCTTGCGAACTATCTCGCCAGAAGAACCGGCAACAGCTTGTGGTAAGGAGGATGTATTAATGAAGCTGGCATTGGAAGATCGCGTGTTTAGCATCGTTATCCATATTGCGCTGCTCTTTCTGGCCTTCGTAACGTTCTATCCGTTCTGGAACTCCGCGGTCATCTCGTTCAACCTCGGTTCGGATACGAGTCTCGGCGGCATCACGTTCTGGCCCAGAGTGTTCACCTTGGAAAATTACCAAGTCGTGTTAAATGACGATAAAATATTGAAAGGCTTCGGCGTTTCCATCGCCCGTACGGTTATCGGCACCTTCTTGACGATCGGCGCAACGTCCATCTTCGCTTACGGCATGTCCCGCAAGGAGCTGATCGGCCGGGGTTATTATATGACCTTCTGCATCATCACGCTGTATTTCGGCGGCGGTTTGATTCCGACCTACCTGCTGATTCGCGGTCTCGGCCTGTTCGATTCGTTCTGGGTATTCGTCATTCCGTCGATCATCAGCGTATGGAGCATGATTATCTTCCGGACGTTCTTCCGGCAAATTCCGGCCGGGCTCGAAGATGCGGCGCGCATTGACGGCTGCGGCTACTGGGGAACGTTCCTGCGCGTCGTCCTGCCGCTATCCGGTCCGGTCGTCGCCACGCTCTCGCTGTTCACGGCCATCGCCCACTGGAACGACTGGTTCGTCGCTTCCATCTATATCAACAACCAGGACCTGCTGCCCGTTCAGGCGCTGCTGAAACAGACGCTCGATTCCAATATCGCTTCCGAGCTGACCCAGGATTCGGCGGCCCAAAGCTTCCTCGCCAAGCGGCAATCGTACACGACCAAGTCGCTTACGATGGCTACCATGATGGTCACGACGGTTCCGATCATTCTCGTCTATCCGTTCTTGCAGCGGTATTTCGTCAAGGGCGTGCTTGTCGGCTCTCTGAAAGAATAGTCCGGGCTTCAAAGCATTTCGCTTTAAGCATAGCTTGAAATTACAATGAGGAAGGGGCTATACAGACAATGAACAATTGGGTTAAAAAAGGAATGGGTCCGCTGGCAGCCGTGATGGCGCTCGGTACGGTCATCTCCGGATGCTCCGGCGGAGGCGGCGCTCCCGCCGACAACAAGGCGGCGGCGCCGGCCGGAACGCAAACGCCGGCCGCATCGGCGTCGGAGCCGTGGAAAATCGGCAGCGAGCCGGTCAGCTTCACGCTCTTCGGCAATTATGGCTGGTACACGATGCCTCCTTGGGGCAAAGACGTATTCTCCAAGCACATCCAGGAGCAATATAAAATCAATATTACCGCCATCAACGCCGGCGGCAACGCGGAAGCCAAGCTTAGCACGATGATCGTGAGCAAGGACCTGCCGGACGTCATCTGGGGCGACCGCGACAAGTTCGAGCGGCTGCGCGAAAACGGCGTCCTCGTGCCGCTTGATCCGTATCTGGACAAATATCCGAACCTGAAAAAATGGGCGGGCGACGAAATTCTGAACATGCTGCGCTCCAAAGACGGCAAGCTGTACCTGTTCCCGAACTGGTATACGAACAAGCCGACAGGCAATGCCGGTTACGTCGTTAACAAGAAAATTTACGAAGAGCTCGGCAAGCCGAAGCTGGAGACGACCGACGACCTGTATAATTACTTGAAGCTCGTCAAAGAGAAGTACCCGAACATCATTCCGTTCGAGCCCGGTCAGGCCAAGGAAGGCAAAGGCGTCGACCTGCTCTACTCCGCCTTCGCGGAAAACAACCCGGCGAGCTACGCGGGAACGCTGCGCGCCTTGCCGAAAGACGGCAAGTTCACGTCGCTCTTCGCCGATCCTGTGTACAAAGAGGCGATGATCTTCGTCAACAAGCTGCACCGCGAGAAGCTGATGACCCAGGACGCATTGACGCAAACCGTCGATCAGGTCCGCGAAAGGCTCAATACGGGCCGTGTCGCGGTATATGCTGACATCACCGCTACGGATTACGCTTCCAAAGCGCATGCCGAGCTGACCAAGACCGATCCGAATGCCGGCTACTTCATGATCTGGCCGATCCATAAGCCGGGACTGGACAAAAACAAAATTATGGTGGCCCACTACGACCGTCTGGGCTGGAACGCCGCCGCCATTACGACGAAGGCCAAGGACCCCGAGAAAATTTTCGCTGTGCTGGACTGGATGACCAGCCCGGAAGGCATGCGTCAAATCGTATGGGGGCCGGAAGGGATGTACTGGAAAGGGCTGGATAGCGAAGGCTTGCCGAACTTGACGGACAAATTTTTCAGCGAGCCTGCGGAACGCACGAAAAATATGAACGCGACGAACGATCTGCAATTCGTCGGCAACTCGACGTACAACGACAAAATCAAGGTGAAGGCCGAGCTTTCCTTGCCGGAAGAGAAGCGCTCTTGGGAAACGAAATATCAGGATTCCATCACCTGGAAAACGCATATGGACCTGACGGCGATGCGCGGCATCGAGCCGCCTCAGGACAGCCCGGAAGGAATCATTCGCGAGCGCTGGACCGAACTGTACAAGAAAGTCCGCGCCCAAGCGATTCTGGCCAAAAGCGAACAAGAAGTGATTGAGATTATCGATAAAGGCGAGAAAGACGCGCAAACGCTCGGCATCGACAAGCTGAACGAGTATTTGACGAAGCGCTGGAAGGAAAATGAAGAGAAAATGAAGAAGAAATAAATCCATGCGGAAAAGGCAGGGTGCGCTCTCGGCGCACCTGCTTTTCCATTTCATTCGAAGATCCAAGGCAGAGGAGGACCGACATGTACAAAGTGCTGATCGCAGACGACGAGACGCTGGATCTGGAAGGAATGAAGACGTTTATTCCCTGGGAGTCGCTCGGGATGGAGATTGTGGGCGCCGTGACGAACGGTTTTTCCGCTTGCGAGCTGATCGAGACCCAGAAGATCGATGTGCTGGTCACCGACGTTAATATGCCCAACATGTCCGGACTCGAGCTGGCGAAACGCGTGAAGGAGCGGTTCCACGACGTTCGGATCGTTTTTGTCAGCGGTTACAGAGATTTCCAGTACGTGAAGGAAGCCTTGACCCTGCAAGCTTACAGCTACGTGCTGAAACCGATGAACGAGGAGGAGCTGATTCAGTCGCTCAAGCGCATTCGGCAGGATCTGGATGACGCCCGCAAGCGCGAGCAAGCGGAGCATGAAGTCCGGCAGATGCTGTCGGGCGCCGCAAGGCCCGCCCTGTCCGCCGCTATGGATGGCAAAGCCGCGGACGGGATGGGCAAAAACGGGAAGCTGATTCAAGAAATTATCGGCATGATGCGCAGCGGACTGGATCAGCCGCTGACGCTGAAGGAAGTGGCGGACCGATTCTCGTTTTCACCGAATTACCTCGGACAAATCTTCAAAGAAGCGACGGGCCAGACGTTCCATGAATATCTTGTTGCGCTGCGCATGGAAAAAGCCGGAGAGCTGCTGCGCGATCCGAAGCTGCGCATTTACGAGGTAGCTTATCGGGTCGGTTACCGCTACATGCCTTATTTTAGCAAGCAATTCAAAGAAACGTACCGGATGACCCCGCTGGAATACCGCAATGGCCAATAGTCGAATCCGGTCTGCCCTCCGCCGCTTCCGGCGAAGCAACGCTGCCGCTTCAACGCCGGAGGCGCGATACGTGCCCTTCGGGTACAAGCTCATGTTGTCCTATATGCTGCTAACCTTGGTTCATGTGCTTCTGTTCGGTTATTTGGCCAACTGGATCTTCGTGGATTCGGTCCGCAAGCAGACGAGCGAGAACGTTCAAGCGGCGCTGCGCCAAATGAAGGACAATATCGAGTACCGGATGAAGGACACGGTGCGTCTGTCGGATATGATCTATTACGACGAAACGGTTGCTTCCCGGCTGAGAAGATTGAATGAAGGCTACTACGGGTATGAATCGGTTACGGAGTATTTGGAACCCAAGTTCGATAGCGTCATCAAGGCAACGAATCACCGCATCTGGCTCGTCGTTTACTTGCACAACGAAACCTTGCCCGAGATCTACTCGTTTTACAACGATACGGACCCGCTGACCTATGCCGGTAAAAGCTATAACATGCTGCACCTGAAGCGGATCTCCGACAAATCGTGGTATAAGGATTTCCCCCCGGAGCGCTACGGGGTGACCATGCAGTGGGAGCAGATCGACCGGGATGCCGAGTTCGGCAATATTTCGCTCCTTCGGCGGCTCGTGGATCCGGCTTCCTTCAACCGCCAATTGGATTTCGGGTTCATGCGGCTAACCGTCAAGCTGACCGAAATGTTCGAGACCGTCTCCCCGGACTTCGGGGAAGGCTCGTCGGTTCGGATCGAGGACGGGAAAGGACGGATTTTGTTTGAACGGGGCGCTTGGACGACCGACCGGCTTGCCGAGGCCGGGGAAAGCGATTACTTGACGATCACCGAGCCGTTCCAAGACTTGGATTGGAGGCTGGTGGCCAGCATCCCGAAGGAATGGGTCGAGAAGGATGCGAAGAAAGTAAAGGTATTGACCGCCGTCATCGGATCGGCGAGCTTCCTGCTCTTTCTGTGCATAGGCGGCCTCCTGTCCCGCTACTTCTCCAAGCGGGTATCTCACATTGTGAGAGTGCTTGATTCGTTTCGCCACGGCAGCTTCCATAAGCGGATACGCTTCAAGGGAAAGGACGAGTTCTCGACGATCTCGCAATCCATCAACGCGATGGCGGAGCATATCGACGGGCTGATTCAACAGGTGTACGTCGCCAGCATCAAGAAGAAAGAAGCTGAGCTGGAATCGCTGCAGGCCCAGATCAACCCGCATTTTCTGTATAATACGCTCTCCTCGATCAGCCTGTTGGCCAAGTTCGGGCAAGTCGGGCAGCTGCACCGGATGGTCAGCAATCTGGCGCTGTTCTACCGGCTTTCGTTGAATGAAGGACGCACCATTATTCCGGTGGCGAACGAGCTGGAGCAAGCGAAAGCCTATCTCGATATTCAAAAGGTGAAGTATACCGACCGTCTGGACGTTTTGTTTGAAGTTGAGCCGGAGCTGCTGCGCTACGAGATGGTCAAGCTGATTTTGCAGCCGTTTTTGGAAAACGTGCTGAAGCACGCCTGGACAGGCGACCGGGTGCATATCCGGGTTGCCGGCCGCCGGGTCGGCGACGATATCGAGTTCCGTATCATCGATGACGGTGTCGGGATGACGCCGGATACGCTGCGGCGCATCTCGCAGCTCGATGACGGCGAAGAAGCCGGATACGGCATCCGCAACGTTCACCAACGGATCGAGCTGCATTACGGCAAGCCGTACGGCGTGAGCATCTACAGCAAGCTGGGCATCGGGACGTCGGTGACGATCCGGCTGCCATGCGTGCCGCGGACCGCGCCATACGTATCCAGCCGGGCGGAGCTGCATGCCGGCCGCAGGCCGGAAGAGGAGGCCTGAGGGCCCGTATGCAAGCCGAGCCGCCGGAGCCTGCCGATCCGGGACAAGATCGACGGGCGAAGCTCAACCATGAGCCGCTCCGCCGGGCTCGGCCATTGAAATAAGCTTCCCCATACGGGAAGCTTATTTCAATTGCTTGAGTAATTGGCTGACCCAGCCCTGCGATACCCCAATCATGCTGCCCCATTCGGTTTGTGAAGCGGATGGATGCTGCTTCATTACCGCGGCCAGGCGGAGCCGCGTGTCCGTATTTCGTTTTCGCTTGGTCCCGGCCGCCATTTCTTTTCTTCGGGCTAACTCCTTTAAGCAGGTCCTGCAGATAAAACGTCCGCGAAAAAAAACAAGCCTCTCACTGGAGGAACAAAAAATACATTCCTCCGTTCGATACTTCCGGATCAGCACCTGCCTTTTTTCGTCATCGACGAAAAATTCAATGGCATCCCCAAATTCTATCCCCAAAGTTCGCTGCAGTTCAATCGGCAGATTAAGGCGGCCTAAATGGTCCACATGTCGAACAATGCCCGTTTTTTTCATATTCCCGAACTCCTGTAACCTAGAATAAGCTTATCCCTGCGATCCTTTCTTGGAAAAAGATGAAAATACCACCGTCAGCTTTTGAAGTCTAACTCCGTTTTAGAAAGTGAAGGAAGGGCACCAAAGCCTGTACCGTCTTCTCTCATTTTTCCTCCACGCAGCCGAAGAATCGCCGTAAATACCAAAATTTTCAATACGAGATAGAGAACTCATCCTTATAACGATCTATCCCAAGCAAATTTGACGAAAAAAATTACAGAAAAAAGAAACCTATTACATAAAATGTTCGTTTTAACAATTGTATATATAAGAGAATGGTGTTGGAGGAATATAAATGGAGCAGTGGCTCACGTTCTTACGTAACAATTTCCATCACCTGGACAACTCATCTCAAGAATTGATCTATCATTCTTTTCGGGAACTGATTTATCAGGACATTTACTTTCTGTTCAGGGATCATGCCTTAGCCGAAGACGTTGTACAGGAATCTTTCTTAAAAGTAATAGAGAAAGCGCCGAAGCTGGGGAATACTTCAAATATGAAGGCTTGGCTCAAGAAAGTGGCCCGGAATACGGCTTATGACTGCTTTAAAAAAAACAAAAAATACCGTCATGTATCCGACCTGCAACTCGTTAAAGACAATGAATTCTTTTCCCCGGCCGAAGAACGTACCGTGGCCGATCAGGTAGAAGAAAAAATCCGTGACGAAATGCTTCATGAAGCCCTCAATCAGCTGAATATAAAATACCGCCACGCGTTGCTTTTATTTTACATCGAGGAAAGATCATACCGTGAAATCGCACAGGAATTACAGATATCGGAACAAGCTCTCGCTCAAATCCTGATGAGGGCCCGCAAGAAATTGTTTCATTATTTCTCAAGAAAATGGGTTGATCAAAATGAATAATTTAGACCATGATGATCACAAGCTGAAGGAAGTGCTAAACCGTCACCATACCGGCATAGAAATCCCCAATGGCGCGGCATCTTGGCAGCAAGTGCGGCTCAGGCTCACAAAGATCGGCCGCCGTAAAATGTTCGTCCGGCGCATGAAGTTAACCGGGGCGATTATCGCCTGCTCTTTTGTCATCAGCTTTTTTTTGAATAACGATTTTCCCACATCCTACGCGAATATTGCCTCGCTGCTTAAAAAGGTTCAGGGCAATATTATCGAAATTTTTTATGAGGCTCCGCCGAATCAAAAATCCACACACGCCAAAACAACGATGCCTCCGGAAGAAAAACAGGCTGCTTCGAATCTCTCTGCCAGCAGCTTCGCTCCCGAGAAGGCCAGCTTAGAAGAAGCCAAAAACAAAATGGCCTTCGCTCTCTTGACTCCATCCTATGTCCCTGAACAATTCAGGCTGGATGCCGTCTTCATCACAAAGGAAACGAACGGAACGTATCAGGATGCCTACTTTGAATACCTCGACAAAGAGGGAAACTTGTTAAAAATCAGGCAGCGTAAAATCGAAGGAAAAACGGGGGCAATTAAAACGGATATTCATAGCGATTCGGGCGAATTTTTTGACGTTCTCGTAGATCAACAACCGGCAATCTTATTCGCAGATCGTAACGGCGACATGGCGAGCTTGGAATGGTTGACGAAAGACCGGATCAAAATTTACATCTCCGGACCAATCACCAAAGAAGACATTTTGAAGATTGGAGCCTCGTTACAGGAATAGCGAACAAGGGGGAAAGTCCCCCTGTTCGCTTCTTTTCTTTAATCCGAAATGAGCAAGGTTGAGGAATAACGAGTACCAGCTTCCTTTGTGCTACCGTATGTAATCCAATGGATCGATTTCACCCGATAATAATAGCCGGTAAAAACAGACAAATTGTCGATAGTTCTATTCACGCGTGAAGCATCGGTCGTTTCCGATTTCTCCCCTGTGTATACGTCTATCCATTCCCTTCCCGTCCAACGCTGGAGAATCAGCTGTATCCCAACGGTATCCACTCTGCGAGTCGCTATCGTTTCCCCCCATACACTCGTGATTCCTTTTCCCCTGTAACTTAAATATGCAGAACCGTTTTCCAGGTACTTATAATTGGGGTCAAACGGGGTCATGGAAGTGACGATTTGCGGCGGCGGCGGCGTTTGAGCCGCCATCGTTTGTCCGGGTATGGCCAAGGCAAACGCAAGTACGGCCATCATTACCGTTTTTGCGGCGAATGGTCTCAAATTTGATTCCCCCTTAAAATCGGATCATTATCCTTAACGCTTTACCCATTTAAAATCTAACGTTTGTGCGAGAAAATTTCGTCGTGCCCAATCGCCCGACTTCCGTCAAACCCGATAAGTCCGCCTTTTCAAGGAACAATTCTTGAATCTCCTTCGAATCCTCACATGTGATCCTTCCTCCTTTCAGACGTATAAACACTTTCTCCTCAATTATAGCATGTATAATGTTTCAATTTTGATAAATTTATCCAAAATTTTCCGAACGCATGAACATATTTAAAAGCCCGCTCCCGGTCGAAACCGGAGGCGAGCTATTGTTTAAGGATTCGCGACGAGCGGCACTTCCCACTTTACATCGCGGTGCTGCTTTTTCACGGTTTTATACGTCACCGTCAATTCCTTCGGCTCCTGCTCAAGCTGCGGGATCACCAGCACGCCCTGCTGGCTGACCGTGCCGTCCTGGTTGCGGGTTGACGTTTTTTGCAGCATGGCTTCGTACTCCTTGCCGGTCTCGTCCTTGACCTGCCATGTGCCCAGCTCGACGACGTCCTTGGCGAGCTCCGCTCGAACCTCGATCACGCCTCCTTTGCCGCTGACGAGCCGATTCCCGATTTTGGCTTCCGCGGGGTCCGTCTTCATGACAAAATTGCTGAAGGTCAGCCGGTTTCCTTGGTCCTCCGCCTGAACCGGCTTTTGCTGCAGTTGGGCAGGCTTCAGCTTCGCGCTGAAATCGGCCAGCTCATTCGTGTAAACGGAGTGCAGCCTGAACGTCAGCTTCCGATCCCCGCTCATCGGCGCAAACGTATGCCACAATTGCATGCTTTCCTCCGTACCCCTGCCTGCAATCCCATTCACAATCGTATTTTTCTCAATACTTAAATTTTCATAGATCTGCAAGCCATCGTCTTTTGCCGCAACGACCTTCCCTTGTTCGTCGACAAGCTCGTAAGCTATGTTATATGCCTGAATGGCTCGGCCGAGCTGGAACGGCAAGAACGGCTCCCCTGGCTGGATGTCCTCCGCCAAACCGTTCTTCTTGATAATCTGTTTCTGCCGCTCGCGCACTTCGGGCGTGAGCCGGGTCTCCAGCGACAACAGCGCAGCGCTTGGAGCGAAATCGACTTTCTTGAAGTCGATCTTCAGCCCTTGCGGCGATGTATACTGCCGGTTGATCGCGATCGATTTCGTCGCCCGTTTCGCTTCGGCCATATCGACCGGAACCGTCAGCTTCCAGCTTCCTTCTTTGCCGTCGAGCTTCGCCCAATGCACCTCGGCGGTCAGTTCGTCCGGCAGTTCCTTTCCGGTGGCGGTCAGTTCGGTCAACTCTTGGCGAATCATCATA
The DNA here is from genome assembly GCA_031180825.1 of Paenibacillus sp. Taxonomy (GTDB): domain Bacteria; phylum Bacillota; class Bacilli; order Paenibacillales; family NBRC-103111; genus Paenibacillus_G. The sequence goes on from JAPSLM010000005.1 coordinate 70,373, forward strand.
TAGTCGCCTTCTTTGCTCATCGTCCATCCCCCTTCCTCGGGCTTGAAGAGGGCCGTTCCGTTTTTATCCTTAAGGGCGAACTCTTGTAATCTGTTTTTCTGTTCTCCGGGCTTTAACATATCGAAATCAACTTTATTGCCGTTCTGGTCTACCGCTTCGCACATGACCGCAATACGCAGCGTATCCGCCAACACCTCTTTGATCCTTAACGTAATGCCCTGATCTGTTACGTCAAGATTCAACTGCTTCGCGAAGCCTTGTTTGACGGCCTCCTTGATCCCTTGATCCACGTCTTTGCTGCTGCTGAAAATGCTTTTCACATAATCCGCGAAGGTCGGCGATACGAAGGTGCCCAGCGATATGGCTACGGCCAATCCGGCCGCAACAATGGTTACTTTTTTCAAAATGTCCACACTCCTCTTTTTCCAATCGATACGTTTGGGTGCGGAGTCCGGCGTTTCGGCCGCTTGCGGCTGCTCGCCCGGCACATAAGGGTCTAAGCGGTCCAAAACAGCCTGGGTAAATCTATCGTCAGGCTGCACCTCTTCGAGCACCGGATCAAAGTCGTCCAGCGAAGTCAACAGCCGTTCCATTTCGTTCCGGCAATCGGCGCAGCTCTCCAAATGACGTTCCCACCGCCTGGCTTCAAACGGAGAAAGGTCTCGGTTCAGTTCCGCGGCCAGCCGGTCAGCTCTGACGCACTTCATAGATGAACTCCCCCTCTACTCCGGAATTGGACATGCTCTCCCGCAGCTTTTGCCTGGCGCGGTACAGACGCATCTGCACCGTGCTCACAGGAACCGAAAGCCGCTCCGCCATTTCCTGATAGCTTAAATGCTGCAAATATCTCATCACAAACACCGTGCGCTGGTTGTGATCGAGCTCGATAATCCGCTGCTCCAACGCCTGCCGCCGTTCCTTTTCCAGGTAGGCGGTTTCGGGCGTTTCTCCCTGCATGAAATCAACGTCAAAGCCCATGACGTCGGGTCTGCGCTTGCGTTTGCGCAGCTCGTCAATACAGCGGTTGGCCGCGATCCGGTACAACCACGCGGAAAAGCTGTGCCCCGGCGTATACTCGTTCAAATGATTATACGCTTTGATGAACACCTCTTGGGCAATATCCTGCGTATCCGGCGAATGACCCAGCATGCGCCGAAGCAGGGAAAATACCTTTCCCTTATATTTATCGATAATTTGAGCGAACGCCTGCTTGTCTCCATTCAGAATCCGCTCAACGATTTCGATGTCATTGTCCATCCTTGCCCTCCCTGTCCCAAAAGGTTCGCTGCGCAGCATCTGCCTTTTGCGGCAGTTACACTATGTATGACGCTGCCGGATTGGAAAACTTTCTCTACCGGCAAAAAAATTTTAGTACGACGCTCCGTCTTCTGTCACAAAAGCGGCCCCCCGCTCGCCTTAATTGGCAGAAAGGCAAAACTGGAGGGGATAAGATGAATCGGAAACGGTATGATGCCGCCGTCATCGGCGGAGGAATTGCGGGATGGATCGCCGCCATCGAGCTGGCGCGGGCAGGCAAATCGGTCGTTCTATTGGAAAAATCAAACCGGATGGGCGGCCGGGCAAGAACCGCGGACAAACGCGGCGTGCTGTTCAATCTCGGCGGCCATGCGCTGTATCTCGGCGGAGAGCTGCACGCCGTGCTGCAGGAATGGGGCGTGCAGCACGAAGGGGGCCGCGCTTCGTCCAGCCCGTTTGCCATCTGGAATAACCGGGTGTTCCCTTTGCCGGCCGATCCGGTGAAGCTGCTGGCCTCTCCGCTGCTCTCGTGGCGCGGGAAAACGGAGCTGGCACGGCTGCTGTTCAAGCTGGGCCGGATCGAAACGGATGCCTTGGAAACGGCCAGCCTCCGGGAATGGGCGGAGCAGGAAATCGGCGAGCCCATGGCGCGGCATATTTTCTACGCGCTGTGCCGGACGGCCACCTTCACCCAAGATCCCGACCGACAGGCGGCCGGGCCGGTATTGAAGCAAGTGCAGCGCTCGCTGAAAAACGGCGTGCTGTATTTGAACGGGGGATGGCAAACGATCGTCGACCGGCTCGAAGCCTTGGCCGTTTCGGCCGGCGTGCATATCCTATCCGGCAAAGCGGTAAGCGCCGTCGAGCAAACGGACGGGGCCGTGAGTCGGGTGGTGTGCTCCGACGGAGAATCGTTCGAGCTGTCTCAAGTCATCAGCACGCTGGCGCCGGCGGATACGTACCGTTTGGTAAGGAACGCGGAGCATACGATACTGCGCCGCTGGAAAGAAGAAGCCCGGCCTTCCATGGTCGCTTGTCTCGACCTCGGGCTGAAGCGGCTTCCTACCCCGGGCCGCAATCTTGCTTTCGGGCTGGACCAGCCGGTCTTTTTCAGCAATCATTCCGCGAGCGCCAAGCTAAGCGAGCATGGTACAATAGTCGTACATCTGCTCAAGTATAACAATACCGGCGGAAGCGACCCCAAGGCGGACGAACGGATGCTGGAGCAGACGATGAGCCTGCTTCATCCGGGCTGGGAGCGCGAAGTGGTGGAGCGGCAGTATTTGCCTGCGATGCCGGTCGTTCACGATTATATGCACCTTGGGCGAACCAGCCGCTTTCCCGGGCCTGCCGTACCGGACATTCGCGGCCTGTACGTGGCGGGAGACTGGGCGAGCCACGGAGAGATGCTGGCGGATGCCGCGGCAGCCAGCGCCAGAAGAGCGGCCCGGCAAGCCGCCGCGGAGCTCGACCGGATCGGCGGACGCGCGAGCGCCGAGCCGCTCCCGATGTTAACCGTCTAAAGGAAAGCCGATACCGGACATGGAAAAGGAGGCGCAGACGATGGAACCTGCCGAATCGGCCGGAGAGCTGTACGTTTCCTGCAAGCCTTTGCTATTTTCCCTGGCCTACCGCATGCTGGGGAGCGTGATGGACGCGGAGGACGTCGTGCAGGAGGCATTCCTGTATGTGAACGAAACGAAGCTGGATCACGTTAAGAATATAAAGTCTTACCTGTGCAAGCTCGTTACGAACCGGTGTATCGACCGGCTCCGCTCGGCAAGCAGGCAGCGCGAGGTTTATGTCGGCCCTTGGCTGCCGGAGCCGTTGGTTGCCGAAAGGGACAGCGAAAGCGAGCCGTCCCTCCGCTACTTGCAGAAGGAGTCGATTTCCACCGCCTACCTGCTGCTGCTGCAGCAGCTCTCGTGGACGGAACGGGCGGTATTTCTGCTGCGCGAGGTGCTGCAGTATGAGTACGATGAGATTGCCGAGATCATAGGCAAGAGCAGTACGAACTGCCGCCAAATCTTTCACCGTGCGAAGCGGGCGGTCAGCGGCTTGTCCGCCCCCGCAGACGAACGTCCGTCCGCGGCAGAGCCGTCCTGCAGGAGCCCGCATCCTTCGCAGGAGCAGACAGCCGACTTGGTCGAACGGTTCGTTCAAGCGCTGACCACAGGCAATGTCGGGCAACTGATGGATATATTGTCCGCGGATGCGGTGCTGTACTCCGACGGAGGCGGCAAAGTATCCGCGGCCGTTCGTCCCGTGCAAAGCGCCGAACGCATTTCGCGTTTCTTCGAAGGGCTCATGGCCAAGCTGCCCAAAGCATTCACCTATCGCTTGGCGGAGGTTAACGGCCAGCCGGGCATCGTCTGTTATTTCGGCAAGCAGCCGGCGTACGTCTTTTCATTCCATATGCGCGAGGAACGGATCGATGCCATTTATATCGTCGCGAACCCGGATAAATTAAAGCATATTCCATAGACCGTCCGGCATACCGGCAGGAGGAGCGATCTTCCGCCGGTTTTGCCGTCTCATGGTATAGATGAATCGTCAACCCGAATATGATATAATTAGTTAACAATAAATTATCCAATAGCCTATCCATCAGAAATGGAGAGACGCCCTATGAACAGCATCCGGCTCCGCGGCCATCATCTGCTTTGTCTGCTCGGGTACCGTGGAATGGGGTACTCCGAATCGTTTTGCGACAATATGACGGCCGTGTACGAAACGCTCCGGAAGCATCCGGACACCCGAATCGAGCTTGTCGAAGGACCCGACGACATCTGCAGCGCGTTTCCCAAGGACCAGCCCCCGCATTGCGACGGTCATAGCGTATACGACCGGGACGATCGCGTGCTGGGCAAGCTTGGGCTGCATACCGGCGCCACGATGACGTGGGCGGACATCTGCGCCGCCGTGTCCGCGTCTATGCGTCCGAACGACATCGGCCTGCTGTGCGAGACCTGTCCTTGGGAGCGTTACGGCGTCTGCAAGGACGGGGTCCGCCTGATCCGCAGCGGGAAACCGCTGCCTCCGGTTGCCAGCCGGTAACCGACAGGGCCGCAGCTGCCGAAAAAATTGATATAGGGAAACTGGCCCTTTAACATCGAGTCCATCCCGAGGTATGATAAAGAGACGGACTTCTGCGTGCGAGGATGGTTGGTACAGAAATGAAAGTCGGTTTGGTTCGGCATTATAAAGTCAAAAAAGAGTATCCGTCGCAATTTCTAATCTCGGCCAAGGAGCTCGACCAATGGTTCGCGGAGTACGATGAATCCGACATCGAGCTGGGTCAGACCGACTTGGGCGGCATCGAATGGAAGCGATGTTATGCCAGCGATATGCCCAGAGCGGCCCGCACGGCCGAGCACATTTTTGACGGTACGATTACGCAGTGGAAAACGCTGCGCGAGGTTTCGCCTCCGTCGTTCCGGACGAAGGTACGGCTGCCGCTCATGATGTGGGCGGTGCTGATCAAAACCTCTTGGTTTATGGCCCCCCGGTCGATGCCCGAAAGCTTGGGCCATGTCAGAAAACGGGCCGACGCCGTCCTGGACGAGATTTTCCGGCAGGGCGACGGGAATGTGCTGATCGTCAGCCATGCCGCCTTGATGATGACGATGAGAAAAGCCTTGCTGGCGCGCGGCTTCCGGGGACCGAAGTACGGCACGCCGGAGAACGGCAAGCTGTATGTATTCGAAAATTAACGCGAAAGGTGAGTGCCATGGCGAAGAAAAACAAGCCGGCGGCTCCTCCGAGCGCCGCTTCCCATGACAAACCCGCTACGCTGAAGGATCTGTTGAATCCGGATGTTGTCAACAAGCTGAAAGCGCAGGCGGATCAGATGAAGGCCGAAGCCGAAATTCAGCGCGAGGAAGCGAGAAAGCAGGCGGAAGCCGCCCGCAAGGCCGAGCAGAAGCGGCTGGACAACGACTTCGAATATTTGCTGAACAACAGCGGCATGGACTGGAAGAAGTACAAGTAAGCCGGAAAGAACGATAAAACCTCCAAAATCACGGCAAAGCGTGATCCGGGAGGTTTAATTTGTCTCTTAGGAGAACCCGAATCGGGTAAAAGGGCTACTTACCGGACTTGGTCGGCGTCTGCGAAATACAGCGAGGTAGCGCGTTCGTTACCCAGAGCGGTATGTCCGGTGCCGTCGATGCGGATTTTGTCGGTCGATGCCGAGTCCCTCAGTCCGAAAGAGCCCCGGATACAGTAAATCCAGCCGTGATGACCGCTAGGGGTGGCGCTGCTATTTATTGAATTTTTGCAGCCTTTTGTAAAAGGTGCTCCGGGGAACGCCCAGCATTTGGGCAGCTGCGGTGACGTTACCCTTGGTCTGCTGCAGCGCTTCGGTCATTTGCTCCATTTGGATTTGCTCGCGCAGCGTCAACGCCATCGGGGGGGACGAAGGCTCGATTGGCGTTGAGACCGACGGCGGACGGAACCCGTCGAACCGGCTCAGCGCTTCGCACGGGTCGGTATCCGTTCCCTGCGTCATAATATGCAGCCGTTCCAAGACATTCATCAGCTCCCGAATGTTGCCCGGCCAATCGTATTGCATCAGTTGGTCGAAAACGCGTTCCGGAAACGAGATCGCCCACGACTTCCGGGTGCAATAAAAGCGGACGAGATGCGGAATATCTTCTCTTCTTTCGCGCAGCGGCGGCGCCTTGACCGGATACACGTGAAGCCGGTAGTACAGGTCCTCGCGAAACTTCCCTTCCCGCACCAATTGACGCAGATCGCGGTGGGTCGCGGTAATCATCCGAAAATCGAGGGGGACCTCCTGCGTCCCCCCGACAGGCGTCACCTTCCGTTCCTGCAGCACTCTCAGCAGCGCCGCCTGCATGGAAAGCGGAATTTCCCCGATTTCATCGAGAAAAATCGTTCCGCCGTTCGCCTGCTCGAATTTTCCTTTGTACCCGTTCCGCCGGGCCCCGGTAAAAGCCCCTTCCACGTAACCGAACAGCTCGCTTTCCATCAGCTCCTTGGGGATCGCGCCGCAGTTGACGGCCAGAAACGGCCCCGTCCGGCGGGCGCTGTTCTCGTGGATCGCTTGGGCGATCAGCTCCTTGCCCGTCCCGGTCTCCCCCAGAATGCAGACGCTGGCCTCCGTAGGCGCAACCCGCTTCAGGTCATCCAGCGTTTGCCGGAAAGCCGGGCTTGTGCCGGTCTCCCCTTGAAAGACAAAAGACTGCGAATCCTCCCCGACCGCCACCGGCTGCGGAAAAAATACCGACTTCGCGGCTGCCGATGTCGCTTCCTGCAAATAGACGCAGGTGCCGATCAGCCCCCCGTGCGAATCCGACAGGACCGGGACGGTGATCCAAGTGTCCAGCCCGAATCCGGCCAGCTCGTAAGCTTTCAAGCCGGCCCAGGCCGGGATACGCCGGCGGATCGCCCTGCTGGCGCAGACAATTGTCTGTTTGCTGCTGCAAACAACCACAAGCTGATCGGTTTCCAGCCGGTCCGCGGTTTGACGGACGAGCTCCATTTCGTCTTTATGCAGGCGGATGCTGAGATCGCGTTCGATCGCATACGCAACCGAAGTGACCATGCCGAGCATGTAAGGATGGGCGCGGTCCACGGGGCAGGAAACGTCCAGAACGCCGATGATCTGACCGTCGTCGCCGCGGATCGGGGCCGCCGAGCAGCTCCACCGGTGGGAAGCGATCGAATAATGCTCCGATCCCGTCACCATCAGGGGCTCCCCGGCCAACAGGGCGGTGCCGATGGCATTTGTGCCGACCTCGCCCTCCGTCCAGCGGACGCCTTCGACAAAGTTGATTTTTCCCGCCTCCTGGCGGACATGCAGGTTCCCCGTCATCGACAACACGTAGCCTTCCGGGTCAATGAGAAGCGCGATCATGCCCAAGTCGTCGATGAAGCCGTTCATGCGCTCCAGATGCGGCTGCGCCATATCCCGAAGCAGGGCGTTCTTTTTCTTCTGGGAATGAAACCGGTCATTGGTTAACACAAGGCGGCCTTTATCCAGATGAGGATTCACGCGCGCATCCCGGGAACGGTACCAGGATTCCACGATTCGTTTGTTCAGCCGGGACGCATCCAGAACGCCTTCGTTGACGAAACGCTTCCATATGTTTAAACCCAATGCGGTTTCAAGCATAAGACCCTCTCCCCTGAATGTATATTGTGGAAATCATTCAAAGTCCGCTTAGGGCTGCACAAGCGTGAAACAGTTCACTTTGATTATAAACGAAAAAGATAGCGCTTACAATCAAGCTTCGGTCTCAGATGCGCCGCACTGGATAAGCGTTAGGGCTTGGGAGAGACAAGAATTTTGATCTGTTCTTTGCTGCCGGCCAATTCCTCGAATCCGTCCGGGACTAAACGGTCCAGCCGGATCTTCTTCGTAATCAATTCGTCGACCCGCAGCCGGCCTTCCGAGATGAGCGAGATGACGGCCGGGAAAATATTCCGGTAAGCGAGCACGCCTTTCAGCTCCCGTTCCTTGAGCACGAGAGTATTCGGAGCGATCGACGCCGGGTTTTCCCAGATGCTTACAATCATCGTCTGGCCGTCGGTTTTCGCGCTCCGGATCGCATCGTTCAGGCAGACTTCGATGCCGGTGACTTCGAAGCTGACGTCGACGCCGCCGGGAACGAGCCGATGAATCGCTTCGACCGCATCGTCCTTTAGCGGCTGGATGACATGATGAGCACCCAGCGCGAGCGCCGTTCGCTGTCTCGCTTCGGAGATTTCGACGGCAATAATCCGGCTGGCGCCCGCCGCACGGGCGGCTTGAATGATGAGCAGGCCGATGGGACCCGCCCCGTAGACGACGCAGCTGTCGCCGGCCTTAAGCCTGCTCTGCCGGACGGCGTGAACGGCGACGGCCGCGGGCTCCACCATCGCGCCTTGCTCGTAGGTCATGGAATCCGGGAGCTTATGAACCATGCTCGCTTTGACCGAAGTGATCTCGCTGAACCCGCCTCCGCCTCCGCTCAGTCCGTGGAACCCGAGCGCATCGCACACGTTGTATAAGCCTTGCCGGCACGGAAGGCACGTCCCGCATGCGAGAATCGGCTCGACCGTTACCCGGTCCCCAACCTTCACCTTCGTCACGCCCAGACCAACCTCGACGACTTCGCCGGAAAACTCATGCCCCAGGATGACCGGAGCCTGTTCGTTCGTCAACGGATGGGGTTGACCGGGAATGAAGATCGGCCCGGCCAAATACTCGTGCAAATCCGTTCCGCATATGCCGCACCACTCGACGCGGATGTTGACCATGCCCGGCCGGACCGGCGGCACCGGCGTTTCCTCCGTACGCACATCGCGAATGCCATGCCAAAATGCAGCTTTCATCAGTGGACCTCCTTAAACGTGCACCGCGTGGCCGATCGCGCCCAGAATCGCTTCGTGAACCGCTTCGGACAATGTCGGATGGGCGGCGATAAAATGCTCCATCAGATCGGCGGTCATCTCGGTGTGCAGCAGGACCGCGCCTTGGCCGATCAGCTCCGTCGCCTTTGGACCGACAATGGAAATGCCGACAATTTCATGGTACTGCGGCTCCGTCAGCACCTTCACTCTGCCAACCGGTTCGTCCAGAATCAACGCTTTGCCGTTGGCGGCGAACGGAAATTCCCCAACGCGAATGTCGCCGTACCGCTCTCTGGCCTGCTTCTCGGTCAAGCCTACCCCGGCAATTTCCGGGGAGGTGTAGATGCAGCGCGGAACCGCCCGGTAATTGACCTTTGCATCGGCTCCGGCGGCGTGCAGCGCAGCGACGGTTCCCTCGTGAAAAGCGACATGCGCGAGCTGAATGCCGCCGATGACATCGCCGCAGGCATAAATATGGGGGACGCTGGTCTGCATATGCGCGTTGACCTCAATCCCTTGCTTCGTATAACGGACCCCGGCATTTTCCAAACCGAGCCCGTCTGTTCGCGGCTTTCTCCCGATCGCGACAAGCACCCGGTCGGCGGTGCCTTCGAAGACCCGGCTCTCGGTTTCGAAAACCGCCAGCTTCCCCTCCGGCTGCAGCCGCTTCACGGCAGTGGACGTATAGATCTTCACGCCCGCTTTCTCCAGCTCCCGCTGCAGGATGGCCGCCGTGTCCGCATCCTCGCCCGGAAGCAGCTGGTCTGCCATCTCGACCACGGTCACCCGGCTTCCGAGACGGCTGTAGATGCTCGCGAATTCGCAGCCGATGACGCCGCCGCCGATAATAAGCAGGGAAGCGGGAACCGCGGGCAGCGACATGGCCTGGCCGCTGTGGATGATCCATTCTCCGTCGAACGGCGCAAAAGGCAGAGCGACGGGCTCCGAGCCTGCGGCGATAATGAACCGGTCCGCTTCCACGGCCTCCTGCTTGTCTCCATGTATGACTTGCAGCTTGCGTTCGGTAATGAAGCTTGCCTGCCCCCGAAGCACGCGGATTTTATTTTTTTTCATCAAATAGCCGATCCCCTGCACCAGCTTGTTCACAATCCCGTTCTTATAGCTCTGCACGGCGTTCCAATCGACCTCGACCTGATCCGCTGGCAGCACTACGCCGAACCGGTCGGCATGCCTGACTTTGTCCAGCGTATCCGCGGATTCCAGCAGCGATTTGGTCGGCATGCAGCCTTCGTTCAGGCACGTTCCTCCCAGCTCCTTCTGCTCGATCAACGTCACCCGCTTGCCCTGTCCGGCGGCGGCAATCGCCGCCACATACCCGGCAGGACCTCCTCCGATAATGGCTATCGTCTCCATGTATGATACTCCTTCCTGCTACAAAACGAGCCGGTACGGGTCTTCCAGCGCATCCTTCACCGCACGCAGGAACTCGGCGGCCGGCGCGCCGTCCAGTACCCGGTGGTCGAAGGTCAGGCTGAGCGGCAGCAAACTTCGGCGCTGCAATTCGTCGCCCCGGTAGACCGGCGTATCCGTCACGGCGCCGACGCCGAGAATGCCCGCTTCGGGCGTGTTCAGAATCGGCGTGAAATAATCGATGCCGTAAGCGCCGAGGTTCGTGATCGTAAACGTCGAGCCTTGAAGGGCGTCGCTGCCCAGTTGGCCGCTTCGCGCTTGCTGCGCCAGCGCCTTGATGTGGCGCGACAAGTCCAGTACGGAGTACTGGTCGGCATGACGGATGACCGGAACGACCAGGCCTTTGTCCAAAGCGACGGCGATGCCCAAATGCACGTGGTCGAACACGTGGATGCGGTCGCCGATATACGCGCTGTTCATCTGCTTATGCCGCTTGAGCGAAAGAACGACGGCGCGGGCGATGAAATCGGTCACCGTCAGCTTGACCTCGTGCTGCTTCTGCGCGGTTTCGCTCATCCGCTTCTGAAGCGCGAGCAGATCGGTGACGTCGGCCCGCAGCGTCAGCGTCAGCTGGGCGCTCTGCTGCAAGCTGTCGTGCATCCGCGCCGCGATGACCTTGCGAATGCCGGCGACCGGAATTTGCTCCGCATGCTCCACTAAGCCGGACGGGGCGGCAGCCAGCGCAGAATTGGTTAACCCAACGGAAGCCTGGCTGTCGGATGAAGCAGCAGCTTCCCCGGCAGAAGCAGGCGTGGATGCCGCGTTGGCGATTGCGTGCTCCACGTCCTCTTTCGTAATTCGTCCCTGCGGGCCCGTTCCCGTTATTTTCGCGATATCGAGCCCGGCCGCTTCCGCCATTTTGCGGGCGACGGGGGAAACTTTAATGTCCCTGCCGTGTGCGGGAGCCTCGGCAGGCGCACTCCCGCCCGCCGGAGCTGCGTCTGACGGAAGAGCAGCGTCCGCAGCCGCATTCTCCCCAGGCTTTGCGCCCGCCGCCCCTGCAGCGGCGGTGCCGACTTGTTCGCCGGGTTGGCCGATATAGCCGATGATCGTGCCCGGCGGCACGCCCTCCCCTTCGGGAACGGCGATCTTCAGCAGGACGCCGTCCGCAGGCGCTTCCAGATCCGTCTCGATTTTTTCCGAGCCGATGTTGGCGATGATCTCCCCTTTGGTCACGGGGTCGCCCTCTTTTTTATGCCAAAGGGATACCGATCCTTCCTTCATTGCCATGCCCAGCTTGGGCATGACGACTTCTACAGCCATGGCGATCTCTCCTATCCGGTTAGTCTGAGTCCGTCTATACGGCAAGCAGCGATTTGTCGCCTAACAGCTCGGCAACGACTTCCAGCACCTTTTGCGGCGTTGGCAAATAAATGTCTTCCAGCGGCGGCGAGAACGGCACGGGCGTATGCGGCGCCGTGATCCGCTTGATCGGCGCATCCAGGCTGTCGAACGCCTTATCCGCGACGAGAGCGGCGATATCCGTCGCGATGCTGCAGCGCGGATTCGCCTCGTCGATGACGATCAGGCGGTTCGTCTTCGCGACCGATGCGAGAATCGTATCTTCATCGAGCGGGGACAAGCTGCGCGGATCGACGACTTCCGCTTCGATCCCTTTTTGCGAGAGCTGGCGGGCAGCCGTCAGCGCTGTCTGTACCTGCTTGCCGATCGCCACGATGGTCAGGTCCGAACCGGCCCGCTTAATATCGGCTTTTCCAAGCGGAATCGTGTAGTAGCCTTCGGGCACCTCGCCGGTCACGTTATACAGCGTTTTATCTTCGAAGAAAATGACGGGATCGTTATCCTCGATGGACGCGAGCAGCAGCCCTTTGGCATCGTAAGGCGTGGAAGGGACAACGACTTTAATGCCGGGAATGCTGGTGAACAGCGCATACAGGCTCTGCGAATGCTGGGCCGCCGCGCGGAAGCCGGCCCCGTGCGTCGTGCGGATCGTCACCGGCACCTGCGCCTTGCCCCCGAACATGTAGCGGAATTTGGCCCCCTGGTTAAGCACCTGATCCAGACAGCTTCCGATAAAATCGTTAAACATCAGCTCCGCGATCGGACGCAGGCCCGTCGCAGCCGCAGTCATCGCCGCGCCGACATACCCCGCCTCGGTGATCGGCGTATCCAGCACCCGGTCTCGACCGAATTCCTGCACGAGCCCTTTCGTGACGCCAAGCACTCCGCCCCACGCTTCATCGTCCTGCAAATGGTCTACGGCCGCCCCGCCGGCTACGTCCTCGCCCATCAGAATGACATTTTCGTCCTTGCGCATCGCCAGCTTCATCGCCTCGTTGATCGCTGCGGACATACTGATTTTTCTTGTCATGCCGGTTCCTCCTCCAATGAAATTAGTAAGATACGTACACATCCGTCAGCAGCTCGGATGCGTCCGGATACGGGCTGTTTTCCGAAAACTCGACGGCCTTCTCCACCGCTTGCTCCACCGAGGCTTTCATTTCTGTCAGCTCGGCTTCCGTGTATAGGCGCTCAGCCAGCAAATACGATTCGAACTGGGCAATCGCGTCTTTTTCCTGCAAATGCTCTTTTCGCTCGTTCTCTTTTTTATATTTTTGGGCATCGCCCTCAAAATGTCCGTAATTGCGGTAGGTGACGCACTCGATCAACGTCGGGCCCTCGCCTCTGCGCGCCCGCTGTACGGCCTGTTCCGCCGCTGCATACACGGCAAGCACGTCTTTGCCGTCCACCCGGACGCCCGGAATATTGTAAGCGATTGCACGATCGGCGATCGTTTTGCAGCTTGAGGCGTATTCGAATGGCGTCGCTTCCCCGTACCCGTTATTTTCGGCAACGAAAATGACCGGCAGCTTCCAAATCGCGGCCAAATTAATGCCTTCGTGGAACGTTCCTTGATTGTTCGCTCCGTCTCCGAAAAAGCATACGCTGACCGCATTCGTCTTCTTGTACTTGGCGGTCAAGGCGGAGCCGCAGGCCAGCGGATAGCCGCCGCCGACAATGCCGTTGGCGCCGAGCATGCCTTTGTTCAGGTCGGCGATATGCATCGATCCGCCTTTCCCTTTGCACAGCCCGGTTATTTTCCCGAACAGCTCCGCCATCATGCCGTCCAGCTCGCAGCCTTTGGCGATACAGTGCCCGTGCCCGCGGTGCGTGCTGGTGATGCTGTCTTTGTCGTCAAGATGCGCGCATACGCCGACGGCAACCGCTTCTTCCCCCGCGTACAGATGGACGAAGCCGGGAAGTCTGCCCTGAGCGAACAATTCGTGCACCTTATCCTCGAACTTACGGATTTCCAGCATCTTTTGAAACATCCATCCTGCTTTTTCCCGGCTCAAGGCCGTTCCCTTGTCCTGCGCGGCGTTAACCATACCGTATTCCTCCTTTTCGGATTCAAAAAATGTCCCCACGCCCGTAATAATGCAAGTTTCGTGCCAACGCAAAAAAACGCCTGATCCACGCGAGAGTACGGCCCGCGGCCAGCCGAAGAAGTGTACACAAAGAGACGACAGTCTCGTTTTGTCCACTTTTGTTCACCTTTTAAACGGGATATAATTGGATTATAATGGGTTAATATTCCAAAATCGGGGTTCGTGAAGGAGGGAGACGATAGAAGCGGAATCCGGATCGAAAAAGTCATGTTCCGCTTTAGGGATGGACGGCTACGGGTTTGTAATGCTCAGCACGATGGTTGCGCCCGAGCTGCTGGAGCAAGCCGGGCTTGGAACTTTGGCGGATGCCGCGATCAGCCGCAGGATCGAAGACTTGGACGGCGAGGTTGCGAACGACAAGCAGCCGAAAGGCCGCATTTCCATAAAAAGGAAGAGCATGGGGCTCTTCCCTCGCATGTTTGCTGTAAGCGCGAATAATCTCCGGCGGCCTTACAAGAGCAGGACCAGCCAAGGGACAACGACCAGCGCCAAAAGCGCGGACATGAGCATGGATATGCTCGATACCGTACCGGAGACGGCGCCGAACTCGAACGCCGTCGTCGTCCCGGCCGTATGGGCGCTCGTCCCGAGCATCACGCCCTGCGCTACCCCGCTGCGGATGCGGAACAGCCGGATAAGCGCCGGTCCGACGACCGTTCCGAGCAAGCCCGTGACCAGCACGAACAGCGCCGTCATCGCGGGGATGCCCCCGATCATATCCGTGATGGCGATGGCAATCGGCGTGGTCGTCGAGCGCAGCACCAGGCCGTCAATGAGCTGCACGTCGAGGTGCAGCCCCTTGGCGATCCACACCGATGTCGCCACTCCCGCCGCGGAACCGACAAGCACGCTGGCCATGATCTCCACGGCATATTTGCGCAGCAGCGCGACATTTTTATAAAGCGGCACGGCCAAGGCAATCGTCGCGGGTCCGATCATATCCGTCAGCCAATGCGCCCCGGCGTTGTAGGTTTCGTAAGGAATGTCCGCTTGCAGCAGCAGGACGATAACAATCGCCGGCGTCAGCAGCAGCGGCGACAGATAGAGTTTACGCTTTCTGCGGTACAGGCTTTTTATGCCGTAATAGACGGCCATGGTGAACAGCAGCAAGCCGAGCGAGAGCCAGGTCATGACGGTGTCCGCTCCTTCCGCTTCACGATCGCTTGCGCCACAAGCCCTGCCGAGAGCATGACGACGACAAGGCTGCACACCAGCACGAGCATGATGGGCAAGCCGTTCTCCAGCAGCAGCGACTGATATTGAACCATCCCGGCTGCCGCGGGGATGAAAAACAGCAGCATTTCCGCCAAAAGCCATTTGGCCCCCAGATCGATCCATTCGATCCGGATGATTTTCAGTTGAAGCAGCACAAAGACCAAGACAATCCCGAGAATGCTCCCCGGAACCGGTAAATGAAGCAGGGCCGTCAGCCCGTTCAACAGCCAAGAAACGAGCACAAAAAAGAGCACCTGCCCCAAAGTTTTCACAAAAGCCGCCATTCGGTACAGCTCCTTTCCATCCAAAGTTTACACCCCTTCCTTTCATAGGTAAAATGAATATATCGAATTCTTTTCATTCCTATCGTCTATGTAAGGGAGGTGTCGGGTATCGATATCCGGCAGTTGGAGTATGTGCTGGAGATCATCCGCCGCAGCAGCTTTACCAAGGCGGCCGAGGCGCTGCACATTACCCAGCCCACCATCAGCAAGGCGGTCAAAAATTTGGAAGAGGAGCTGGGCGTCCCGCTCTTCGTCCGCTCCGGCAAAACGCTGGAGCTGACCGACGCCGGCCAGCTTATTGCCGATCAGGCACAGGATATCGTCCGTTCGTTCAAGCATTTGGAGCTGCAGCTCGGCGACTTGACGAATTTCAAAAAAGGCCATATCCGGATCGGACTGCCGCCGATGGCGGGCTCGAGGTTTTTCCCCGGCATCTTGAGCCGGTTTCGCGACACGTATCCGGGGCTGTCGGTCCAACTGGAGGAGGACGGCTCGGTCAAGCTGCTGGAAAAAGTGGAGGACGGCACGCTGGACGTCGGCGTGGTGCTTTTGCCGGTAGACGAGAGCGTATTCGAATCGTATTCGTTCGTGAACGAACGTTTGCGGGCCGTGCTCCCTCCTTTCCATCCGTTGGCGGGCGGTCAAGAAGTCCGGCTTGCCGAGCTGCAGGACGAGGCTTTTATTTTGTTTCGGGAGGACTTTGCGCTACACGAGCGGATTATCGAGGCTTGCGGCGGCGTCGGCTTCCGGCCCCGGATCTGGTACGAAAGCTCGCAGTGGGATTTTATCTACGAAATGGTCGCCGCGGGAATGGGTGTCGCCCTGCTGCCCGAAAGCATCTGCGGCATGCTCGACCCGAACCGCGTCGCTGCGGTCACGCTGACCGATCCGCCCATTCCATGGCATCTGGGCATGATTTGGCGGAAGGACCGCTATCTGTCGTTTGCCGCGCGGGAGTGGATTCGCTTCTCGAAGGCGCATTTGACGCGCCAGGACGGCCCGTCTCTTTAAATCCATTTTCGGAAGGGGTACGTAAACATGGAACGATTTCGTGCACTCGTCGTGGACAAAACGGAAAATCAGTTTTCGGTAGGCGTACAATCTCTCAGCTTGGACGATTTGTCGGAAGGCGAAGTGCTCGTTCGGGTCGCTTATTCCGGCGTCAATTACAAGGACGGCTTGGCGGCCAGTCCGAAGGGCCGGGTGGTGCGCAGTTATCCCGTCGTGCCGGGGATCGATCTCGCCGGGACGGTAGCCGCTTCGAACGATCCGCGGTTCCGCGAAGGCGACGAGGTGCTGGCGACGAGCTACGAGCTCGGAGTAAGCCATTCCGGCGGGTTTAGCGAATATGCGAGAGTTCCCGCCGATTGGGTGATCTCCCTGCCGAAAGGATTGTCCCACCGCGAGGCGATGATTCTCGGAACGTCGGGGCTGACGGCCGCGTTGTCCATCCACCGCATGGAAGAGAACGGCTTGCGCCCCGAGAACGGCCCCGTGCTCGTCACCGGAGCGACCGGCGGCGTCGGAAGCCACGCCGTCTCCATGCTTGCGGCCTCGGGCTACAAGGTTGCGGCCAGTACGGGAAAGGCGCAGGAGCACGACTACCTGCGCGAGCTGGGGGCCGCTTCGATCCTCGGCCGGGAAGAGCTGTATCCGGAAACGGTCAAGCCCTTGACCAAGGAACGGTGGGCCGGGGCTGTCGATCCGGTGGGCGGAGCCGCGCTGCCGCATATTCTTAGCGCCATCCGCCGCGGCGGCTCCGTGGCGGTCAGCGGACTGACCGGCGGCGCCGAATTTACGGCGGCCGTGTTCCCGTTTATTCTTCGCGGCGTGAATCTGCTCGGCATCGATTCCGCCTACTGCCAGCTTCCGCTCCGGCAGCGGCTCTGGGAACGGATGGCTACCGATCTGAAGCCGCCGCGGCTCGAAGCGATGGTCCACGCGGAAACGTCGCTCGACGAGCTTCCGGCCGCCCTGCAGCATATCCTGCAAAGCGGCGTCCGCGGGAAGGTGATTGTGAAGCTGAAGTAAGCGCTCCGCCTGCGGGAAGCTACAACTTCTCTTCGAGATAGAAAAGCCCGACCGGTCACTGAACCCGGTCGGGCTTTCGTACGGCTGCCGTCCCAACTGCAAGCCGCTTATCCGGCAGCAGGAAGCTTAACCTTCTGCCCCGGGAAAATCAGGTTCGGGTCGTTGAACTGATTCAGCTCCTGCAGCTTCTGCCACGTGGTGTTGTGCTTCTTGCCGATTTTCCACAGCGTATCGCCGGATTTCACGATATACACTCCGCCGTCCGTCGCCGCCGGAACTGTCGGAGCGGGCTTTGCGGCTTCCGGTGCAGGCGCCGGCGCTGTCGGCGCAGGAACGGCCGGAGCCGGTGCCGGTGCCGTTGGCGCCGGTGTCGCTTCCGCGCCCGATGCCTTTTTAACCGCGATGCGGCCTTCGACCTGCGGGTTTACCTCGCCCTTCTTCTGGAAGTACTTGATTAACGATTCCTCCAGCGAAGAATAATCGCCCGCAAGCGGATAGTCCTTGAACATCTTGTAATCGTCCCCGCCTGCGGCCATAAAGTCGTTTGTCGCAAGCAGGTACATTTTGTTCGGATCAATCGGCTGGCCTTTTACTTTAACTGCGGATACCCGTTTGCCTTTCGGCTGCGCGGGGTCAAGCTCGAAGCTGATGCCGCCGACCTGCGGGAAGCCGCCCAACGGGTCCGGATAAGCGGATACGCCGTGCTCCAGGGCAGCCACGATGTCGGAGCCCTTCACTTTTTTCGTCTGAATATAATTGCCAAACGGCAGGACGGTAATGACCTGCCCTTTCGTAATCGCTCCTGCGGCGATCGAATCGCGGATGCCGCCGCCGTTCGTGATGGCGACGTCGGCGCCCGTCTCGTCGATCATCGCGTCGGCGATCAGGTTTCCGAGGTTCGACTCGCCCTTACGCACGACTTCGCGGTCCCCGACGAGCTTGACGGAAGTAGAGCCCACTTTTTGCTGGAGCACTTGTTCCTGCTCTTTTTTCACGGAGTTAATAATTTCAAGAACGGCCGGATCGCCCGGTGTCTTGTCCTCGTCGGCGGCTTTTTTCGTGATCAGGCCGGACACCTTGTCCTTCAGCTTCCCGTTCTCGAACGTCAGGTCGACCCGTCCGAATTGCTTGAGATACTCGCCGGTCTGGGCGATCAGCACGTTGCCGACCTTCATGCCGGTATCCAGCTTCGTATGGCTGTGCCCGTCGATGATGACATCGATGTCCGGCACCTGCTCGGCCACCTTGATGCTTGTGTCGATGCTGGACTTGTCGACTCCGAGATGCGTCAGCGCAATAATGGCGTCGACCTGGCCTTTCAGCTCGCCCACAATCGCCTTCGCCTCGGTGGCAGGGTCCGTGAACGTGAGGCCCGCAACGTTATTCGGATGCGTTTTATAAGCGGTTTCAGGCGTGGTCAAGCCGAAAATGCCCAGCTTGATGCCGTCCACTTCCTTAATCACGTAAGGCTTCAAAATGCGGGTGCCGTCCGCTTTTTTCGTATTCGCGCTCAGCACCGAGAATTTGGCTTTGTCCGCCAGCTCCTTGAGCCGCTCGTGGCCGTAGTTGAAATCGTGGTTGCCTGCGGCCATGGCGTTGTACCCCACGGCATTCATGATATTGACGATGCTTTCTCCGCGAACCAGATTCGCAATCGTTTGCCCATGGAACGTATCGCCGGCATCCAGCACGAGCGAATTCGGATTCGTTTTCGCGTATTCCTTGATGAGCGCGGCCATTTTGGCGAAACCGATCCCTTCCTTGCTCTCGTCCACCCGGGAATGCGTATCGTTCGTGTGGAAAAGCGTAATTTTTGTCGTGCCCTTCTTGCCTCCGGCATCCGCAGCCGACGTTTCCGCGGCTGCTGCCGGAGCTGCCGCCGATACGAGCATGAGCGCAGCCAGCATCGGGGACATCCATTTTTTCCAACCCTTCATTTCGAAGCTTCTCCTCCCAATTGAATCAGTTTGGCATGTCCCTTGTAGTTTAGCACAGATATATAAATGGAAATTCTGGCCTGTGTAAATTTTTCGTAAATTTAAACGGCTCGGTGGCGGAAAACAGACCGGGTTAGGTTTAAAAAACGCGATTGAGTTTTTTCAACCGGTATCATACAATGAAAATGCTTAATTTTGGCAAGAGGGGAACGTAGCACATGTTTGGAAGATTGGCAAAAGGCTTTCTCGCGGGCTGCATCGCCGTCGGGGTTATCGCCGGTTCGGTTTATCAATGGGGCAGCTATCCGTATGCGGATCAGGTTGCGGTGCTGGCCTACCATCATTTGGATGATAGGGATCAGAGCAACATCACGATCACGCCGGAGCTGTTCCGCAAGCAAATCGGCTTCTTGAAGGAAAAAGGGTACCGGTTTCTGACGCTGTCGGAATTCCGCGATTTCCTGAACGGCAAGGAGGTGCCCCGGCAATCGGTGTTGATCACGTTTGACGACGGTTACGAAAGCTTTTATACGCACGGATACCCGGTGCTCAAGGAGCTCGGCATACCGGCGGTCAATTTTGTCGTGACCAAGGATTTGGCGGATCCGAAGGCGCCCGCCCTGACGGCTTTGTCCGAGGAGCAAATCCGGCAGATGGCCTCGGAAACGGACTTTATCGATTTTCAATGTCATTCGCACGATCTGCATCAAAAAGTGAACGGCAACCCGCTGCTCACCAGCCTGCTGCATACGGAGGGCCGAATTGAAACGACGGCCGAATACGGCAGCCGGATTCTGAAAGACACCCGGGCTTGCGCCAGCAGGCTCCATGCCCTTCATTTAAGGGAAGTGGATATGTACGCCTATCCTTACGGCATGTACGACAAGCAGGCATCGGAGCTGGTCGGGCAGGCCGGAATTCGCTACGCATTTACGGTAAAAAGCGGCATGGCGACGCGAAAGGACGACGTCATGCAAATTCCCCGCATCAATGCCGGGAACCCGAGCATTACGCCGGAAAAGCTGCACCGTACGATCATGCGCCGCGCCGTGAAGGCGAAACTTCCTTCTTTTTGAGGCATGGAATAAGGCAGGTTAGTTTAGCGTCGAAAGCTCTGCGTCCCGCTTCTACCGCCTTCATGGCGGCCGTCGAACCATAGCTTGCGGTAATCGACCCAGCCTAGCGAGCTGATCGAGACGTCCCGCAGCCCTGGCGGATACGAGGCGGACTGCTGCCAGCGGTACCACAGGATGACGGCGCGCTCCCGCAGAAGCGCTTCCTCCAGCTCGCCGAGCAGCTCCAGCCGGCGTGCGCGGGATGGTTCGCCGGGAAGCTCGGCGCACAGACGGCAGGCTATTTCACGCAGCTCCGGAGGCAAGCAGCGCCTCACGGGGCTGTTCGCGTTAGCCAACAGGGCGAGCAGCGTCCACTCCGCATCCTCTTGCACCGGCTGCTCCAGCAGGTACAAATCCGCCGCAGCGAGCGTCGCCTCCGCGAACAACGCCTCGTACGGCGCAAACGAAAGCTCCAGACGAATGCCGTGCGGAGCGAGCGCCCGCTGCAGCCATGCCGCATCCCGCTCGTGGCCCGCTCCGGCGTACGTGACAAGCCGCAGCGTCAGCCCGCGCCTGCACGCCGAAGTCCCGTCGTCATGATGGGTCATGGCAGGGAAGCCGCCGCTATGGCCGTCCTTGCGGTCTGATGCAAGAGGAATGTCGTTGTCTCCCTCCATGTCCCGGATAAAACGGTTCGCCAGCGGCCCCCGGTTGCCGGCCAGCTCGAACCGGACCGAGCCGTTTCGCAGCACGGCGGCCAGCAGCTCCCGCAATCCGGCGTCCGCCCAAGGCGAGGAGGTGCCGCCGCGCCAATTCAACGCGATAAACTTACAGCCCCGGTCGATGTTCGTTTCCTCCAGCCAGTCCTCCCGCAACCCGCTCTCCCCGCTGTCATGATCTGGACGGAAGTGGCGAAAGTTCAGTCCGCCCAGCTCGGCTTCGTCCTCGGCCTCCGAAGCTTCAATGCCGTCGTAAGTAGAAGGCAAGCACCACATCTCCACGCGGTCCAAATGCGCTCTTCGCTTGTAATAATCCGCAAACGCCTCAAGCGCCAGGAAACGGCTTTCCCGTTCCGCCAAGCGGAACGGCCCGGTGCCGACAGGCCGAAAAGCAAAGTCCGCCGTCAGCCCGGCCGGAACGATGGAGGCCGCCGGGGAAGCAAACAGTCCGAGCAAAGGGCCGAGCGGCTTTCGCAGCCGGATCTTCAGGCGAAAATCGTCCAAAGCTGCGACGGCTTCGATTCCTTCGTATAAGGGAGCATAGGGCGATTGCGGCTGACCGCCGGCGCCGCTCAGCCGCTCCAAGGTGTAGACGGCATCCCGGGCCGCAAACGGTTTGCCGTTGTGGAAGCGCACATGCTTTTGCAGCGCAAATATCCAGCGCTCCCGGCCTTCCGAGTCCACGAACCGCTCCCAGTGATGGGCCAGCCCCGGCAAAAAGCGGTCTGTCTCCCGGTCGTACCTCACCAACGTATCAAACAGCTGCCTGATCATATGCAGCTCCGTACGCCGCGTCGCATAAGCCGGGTCCAGCGAGCCGAGCGGCCGGTAGGACGGGAAACGGAGCACCTCGACGGGTCCCGCTTTCTCGTCCGGCGCCGCTTCCCTGCGGTAGCCGAAAGCCTCCTGCAGCAGCTCCGCGAGCTGTCTGCGGCCGTCCGGCGTGTCCGGGCCCTGCTCCGCCAAAGCCACGGCCTCGCGGAGCCGCCCTTGCGCCAGCCGCTCCTTCACCTGCTCCAGCAGCAGCCTGTCGGGGTCCGCCCGGAGCTCCAGGCGCGACCGGTTACCGCGTCCGAGGCCCGGTGCCCACCCGATCCAACCGCGCGACTGCATCCCCCGCAGCAGCAGCTTCACGTTGCGCTCCGTGCAGTGAAGCAGTCCGGCCAGTTCCGCCAACGTCGCTTCCGTCCCGCCTTCCAAGCCCCGCGGCTTCATCCCCCGGTACAGCTTCAAGTAATGCTCCTCCAGCCGCATGGCGCTCCGACTCCTTTTTCCATTTCAGCGTATATAACGAACTAAAAGAGGAAATTATCCGATCCAGTTTACACTTTTTATTCCCCTTTTTCCATTTACAATTAAAGCTGCAGCCCATTATACAGGAAAGCCTTGCTATCGAAGCCTTGCGAGGCGGGACCATTTGCCTCTCCGAGGAAGCTTTTCTTACGGGCGGAAAGCTTTGCTTTCTTTACTCTGGAAAAAGGGGATTGATATGAAAGCACACGACCTATCCGTCCGCGCGATCGCCTGGGTAACCGCGGCCTGCCTGCTCGGCGACTCGATGCTCTATATCGTGCTTCCGGTATACTGGCGGCATTACGGCTTGGATGCGCTCTGGCAGGTCGGAGTCCTGCTGTCGGTCAACCGCTTCGTCCGGCTGCCGCTCGGCCCGTTCATCGGCTGGCTGTACGGCCGGCTTCCGAAGCGGACCGGCGTGCTGGCCGCCGTCGCTTTGGCCTGCGCCACGACGCTGGCGTTCGGCTTCTTCAGCGGCTTCGCGCCGCTGCTTGCAGCCCGGGCCCTATGGGGCGCAGCCTGGTCGATGCTGCGCATCGGCGGCTACCTAACGGTGCTGGAGGCCAGCGGCAGCGGCGGACAGCGCGGGCAGCTGCTTGGCCGCTACAACGGGATCATGGGCATCGGCAGCCTCGTCGGGATGCTGGCCGGCGGCCTGCTCGCCGACCTGCTCGGCGTACGCGCGGTGGCGCTGCTGCTCGGCGCGGTCACGCTGGTCGGCCTGCCCTTCGCCTGGCGCTTCGTGCCCTCTACCGTCACGCCGTCCGCCCCGCCCCGGCCAGACGCTTCCGTGCCGCGGCGGCCGCAGCTGACCGCTGCGACTCTGCTGCCGCTGCTGTCCGGCTTCACGACCGCGCTCGTCTTCTTCGGCCTGCTGATGTCCGCCCTCAGCCCGCTGATCGCCGCCCGCCTGCCGGATGGCGGCACGCTTACGCTTGCGGGCTTCACGCTCGGCGCAGCCTCCGCCGCCGGCTTCCTGCAAGCGCTGCGCTGGGGCTGGTCGCCTTTCCTGTCTCCCTGGTTCGGGAGACGGTCGGACGGCCCCCGCGGCCGCCTGCCGCTTTACCTCGCCGCGCTCGGTCTGGCGGCCGCGGCCTTCGCGCTGCTGGCGCTGCCGCTGCCCTTCGGCCTCTGGCTGGCAGTCCTGCTCGCGGTGATGCTGGCGAATACCGCCATCACCACGCTCTCGGACACGCTCGCCGCCGACGCCGCCGCGAGCGGCCGCGCCGTCGCGTACATGACGACGTATACGATCGTCGTCGATATCGGGGCCGCCCTCGGCCCGCTGGCCTCCTTCGTCCTGCTCGGCGCGTTCGGCCCCGGGGGCGTCGGCTTCGCCTGCGCCGCGCTGATGGCGTTGACCGCGGCAGTCTGGTTTATTTTTTATCGCAGACAGCGTATGCTATAATGTCCGGCAAAAGGACGACAAAGGAGCGAATCAAGATGCATCGGTTCGAATCGGTGCTGCACCGGCCCGAAGGAACAGGGACGTGGACGTATTTCACGCTGCCCTTTTCCGTGGAAGCCGTCTTCGGCAGCAAAGGACAAGTCAGGGTGAAAGGAACGGTCAACGGCGTCCCGTACCGCAGCTCCGCGATGCCGCATGGCGACGGCACGCACTACATGGTCGTTGGCAAAGCGATTCGCGATGCGGCCGGGGTCGCATCGGGCGATACGGTGCAGGTGACGATGGAGCCGGCACGGAAGAGCGGACCGTCGAGGTGCCCGGCGATCTGGCCGACGCTCTGCGCCTAACGGCAGAAGCCGAGGCCCGATTCGACAAGCTGGCGTATTCGCACCGCAAAGAGTTTGTGGACTGGATCGAGTCGGCCAAGCGGCCGGAAACGCGGGAAAACCGGATCGGGAAAACCGTAGCGATGGTGCTGGAAGGAAAAAGGCCGAAGGGATAACGGACGTTCTGAGGAGGAGGCGGCATGGAACTGGCAGAAATCATGGCCCGGCTTGAAGCGCTGGGCACGGAGCAGAACCGCAAAGTGTACAGAAGACACGGCGCCCAAGAGCCGTTATTCGGGGTAAGCTTCGGCAATCTGGACAAGCTGAGAAAAGAGCTAAAAACGAACGACTCCTTGGCCGAACAGCTCTGGAGCACGGGCAATACGGATGCCCTGCCCGGACGCTGGACGTCATGATCGCCGATCCGAAAGCCCGAACGATCGAGCAGTTGGAGCAATGGCTGAACGATATCGATTATTACTGCTTGACGGACGTGCTGGTCACTCATCTGGCAAGCAAATCTCCCTTGCTTCCCGAGCTTCTGGAACGCTGGACGGCTTCGGACCGGGAATGGACCGGACGGGCCGGCTGGCAGCTCATGGCGCACGCCGCCATGAAGAGCAAAACGCACGGCGACGACTACTTCCTCCGCCAACTGGAGCGCATCCAGGCCCGCATCCATTCCAGCCCGAATCGCGCCCGCGATGCGATGAATGCCGCCCTGATCGCGATCGGGATGCGCAGCGAGCCATTGGAAGCCGCGGCCTTGGCAGCCGCAGCCCGCATCGGCAAGGTCGACGTCGACCATGGCGAGACGGCCTGCAAGACGCCGGACGCAGCCGCCTACATCGCCAAGGCGAAGAGCCGGAAGCGTTGATCGCCGCATGAAGCGGAGAGCCCAAGGAAATGAGCGCATTGCCGCGAGCGGTTGGCGCTCCTTTTTATGCTGACGCGCGAGCTTCAGGCGTTTGCGCCGACACGGCCGTTCAACGGCCCTCGCTGACAAAGCCCGGCAGGAATACGGCTCCGCTACGATAGAGGAACGCTGGTTCCTTTATCTCTTCCATTGTAAAGCAGCTGCGTAAAATAGAGGAACATTACATTCCCAATACGCTTAATTTAAAGTAGAGCGAATAAAATTCGACAAGGATAACTCATCCGGGTTCCTCTATTTCCAACTATCCCTTTAACTTGGGCAATTTAAAGGAACCGGGGTGCCCTAACAAAAGGGAACGCATCGCAAAAAGTCGGCCGTTCATCCCTCCCGCCCTCGGACTGTCTCATCCTCCCGCTATCGCCTTACTATGCAGCTCTCGAATCAACTCCCCTGCTCCGACCTTACTTCACGGCCCTCGGACTGCCTCATCCTCCTGCTATCGCCTTGCTCTGCGGCTTCGAACCAGCCCACCTGCTCGGACTTACTTCACCGCCCTCGGACTGCCTCATCCTCCTGCTATCGCCTTGCTCTGCGGCTTCGAACCAGCCCACCTGCTCGGACTTACTTCACCGCCCTCGGACTGTCTCATCCCCCCGCTATCGCCTTATTCTGCGGCTCTCGAATCAGCTCCCCTGCTCCGGACTTACTCCACAGCTCTCGAATCAGACGCCTCAGCCCCGCATTACTGCGCCGAAGCCGGGATCGGCCGCTCCATTAGCTCCAGCCGTTCGAAGCCGTACTGCTCATACAGCCCGTGCGCGTCCCTTGTGCCAAGGACCATCCGGGTATCCCGCACCGCCGGATGCTCGACCAGAAACTGCATCAGCGACTTGCCGAGCCCTTGGCCCCGATGATCGGGGTGCACGATAACGTCGCAAACCCAAGCGAACGTAGCGTAATCCGTCACCACCCGCATGAAGCCCACCTGCTCCTCCCCATGATAGAGACCGAAGCAGAGCGAGTTTTCAAGGCTCCTCAGCACCGTCTCCTTGCTTCGGTGCGCAGCCCAGTAGCTTGTCTGCAAAAGCGCATAAATCACATCCGGCTGCAGCTCCTCCCAGCAATCGTTAATGCGGTACGGCAGCGTGTCGTGCTTCCATTCCATCTGTACCCCTCCTGTTGAATGTTGGTTTCGTTCATGTCGTTCAGTATAATGGAGACAGATAAGACCGGCATATTTATTTCCTCCATCTGTACCCATACAAAATCAAAGGGGACTCTGCACATGAGCACGAGCAAGAATATGAGCAAGAACACAGGCTGCAAGTTCGAAGCTGTCAAAGCGGACATTCAGCGCAAGCTCGCTTCCGGCGCCATCCGGCCGGGCGACAGGCTGCCTTCGATCCGCGACGTATCCGCAGAGTACGGATGCAGCAAAAATACGGCCATACGCGCGTACGACGACCTCGAACGGGAACACTTGATTTATTCCGTTCCCAAAAGCGGCTATTATGCCGTCGTCCGTTCCGGGCAGCCCTCCGCCCCCGAACATTTGGAGCGCATCGACCTCGCCACCGCGACGCCGGATCCGGCGGTCATGCCGTATGCGGACTTCCAGCATTGCTTGGACCAAGCGATCGAGCAGTATCAGGACCGGCTCTTCTCGTATGCCGATCCGCTCGGCTTTATTTCGCTCAGGCACGCGCTGCAAAAGCATCTGACCGCGGTGCAAGTTTTCGCCGAGCCCGAGCGGATCGCCGTCGTCTCCGGCTCCCAACAGGCGATTCATATACTGGCCTGCATGCCTTTTCCGAACGGCAAGACGACCATTCTCATCGAGCAGCCCACTTACTTCGGGATGATCCGTACGCTGGAACTGCTGGGTATAACGGCCATCGGCATCGCCCGTAGCGACGAAGGGCTCGATCTGGACGAGCTGGAGCGGCATTTTCGGACGAACACGATCAAATTTTTTTATACCGTGCCGCGTTATCACAACCCGATGGGAACGAGCCTCGGTCAAGAGCAGAAGAAGGCGATCGCCCGGCTGGCCGAGCGCTACGACGTTTACATCGTGGAGGACGACTATTTGGCCGATCTGGAAACGAAGCGCCGGGCGGACCCGATCTATAGCCTGAACCGGTCCGGTCATGTCATTTATGTCAAAAGCTTCTCCAAAGTGACGCTGCCGGGCCTGCGGCTCGGCACGGCCGTCCTGCCGCGGCCGCTGCTTGAGAGCTTCCGCCTGTTCAAGGCCTCCGCCGATTCGAGCACGTCCGCCTTGTCCCAGGCGGCGCTCGAGCTTTACTTGACGTGCGGCATGTTCGACCGCCACGCCGCACGGATGCGCGAGCATTACCGCGCCCGGATGGAGGCGCTCCGCACGGCGGCCGCCCGTTATCTGCCGCAGGAGGTCAACCTTCGTGTGCCGGACGGCGGCGTCTTCGCCCGGCTGCTCGTGCCGCCGCCGCTTGAGGCCGACGATCTGCTGGCGGCGCTGAAGCAGCAGAATATCGCGGCCCTGCCTACCGCGCGAAGCTATCTTCGCACGTTCGCCAAAGACAACGGTCTGCGCCTGAGCGTCATGCGTACGAACGAAGCGCAGATCGACGAAGCGATCCGCCGCATCGCCGACTGGATCGGGCAGGCGCTCCGCCGAAAGCCGCTGCAGTGGGAACCTGTCGTGGACTGGATCTAGACGAGGAAGGAGACGGACAAGTGGCTTACGAGGAACGATCGCCGCACGAGCGGCTGAAGCCTTTTATCCGATGCCTGTGGCGCTTGGAGCGCACTTATGATCAAACGGATGCGGCCAACGATGGCGAAGTGCTTTGGCCGGACGGCTGCGCGGAGCTCGTCTTCCATTACGGCGCGCGGTATTCCAACGGTCCGGCGGAGCTGCCGCAGGCATTTCCGATCGGAACGCTGTCGCGGTACCATCGTCTGAAGGCAGACGGCACCATCCGGTTGTTCGGTGTCCGGGTGCTGCCCTGGGGATTGCGCGCTTTTCCCGCCTTCCGCAGACGGCCCACAAGGCCCGGATGCTCCCGCTGAGCGACATGGTCGAGCCCGCCCGGACGCAAAGCCTGGAACGGCAGCTGAAGGAGGCCGGCACAGAGCAAGGCATGCGGCTGCTCGAAGCCCTCCTCCTGGCAGAGCTGGAGCCGGAAGGGCTGGACCTTCGCCTGCTCGGCATTTTGGCGAAGCTGTACCGGGAGCCGCTGACGTATGACGTTGCCGCCGCGGCCAAGGAAAGCGGCTATTCGCTCGGCAGTTCGAGCGCATTTGCTCCGGGCTGACGGGCATGTCGCCGAAGCAGTTCAGCAAAGCGTCCGCTTCAATCAGACGCGGCTCCGTTTTTTTCAATCCGGACGTCGATTTGCATGAATGCATGACCCATTTCGGATACTACGACTATGCGCATTTTTCCAAGGACTTCAAGCAGTGTCTCGGCATCACGCCCGGCGCCTGCCAGAAATGGATTCTGCGACTGCGGGAAGGCATGCGGAAAACAAAGGATGTCGTTTTTTTACAAGACGAGAAGCAGGACGGAATGCTATAGTTTCTACCAGTCGGAGTTCTTAAATAACCAGGCCAAGGAGGACAAATCATGAATAAGAAAATTGCAACGGCCGCCGTTTATGTGGAGGATCAGCAAAAAGCGAAAGCGTTCTGGACGGAGAGGTCGGCTTCGAAATCGTAGCCGAGCGCCCGATGATGCCGGGAGCGAGCTGGCTGGAGGTTGCGCCGAAGGGGGCGGAATCCGCGCTGGTGCTGTATCCGAAAAGCATGATGAAAAATTGGGCCGAACTGAAGCCGTCGATCGTATTCGTGTGCGACGATATCGAGAAGACGTACGAGACGATGAAAGCGAACGGCGTCGCCTTCGAGGGCGAGCTGCAAAAAATGCAGTGGGGCACCTTCGCCACCTTCCTCGATGAGGACGGCAATTCGTTCTTGATCAAAGGCTAGTGCCGTATACCCTGTTTCGATTGGTGGAAAAAGGAAAACCGCTCCAACGCCGAAACGTTTGAGCGGTTTTCATCATCCAAAAATTATTCTCCGAGCCGTACAGATCGCCGCCATTCTCATCTCCCCGACGCATGGCCCGGCTGCAACCGGGTTCGAATTCAGCCTCCCGCTCATCGCCTTGATCGCGAACCGATTCCGATCCCGCTACAGGCTTTTGCGGAACATTTTCCGCCCGGCCCGGCTATTCAGCTAATGCGCCAGCCGTCCTTCCCGGACGACGATCTTCCCGCTCTTGACGACGGTATCGACGTGATTGATGCCGAAATGATACGGCACATAGGCCAAATTGGCCGCGTCGAAAATGACCAGGTCGGCCTGCTTGCCCGGCTCCAGGCTGCCGACCCGGTCGCCGCGTCCGATAGCGTGCGCCGCGTTGACGGTCACGGCCGTCAGCACCTCTTCCGGCGTCAGCCCGAGGTTCAGGCAGCCGAGCGTCATGACGAGCTGGATGGACTCCGTCGGCGAGCTGCCGGGGTTGTAGTCGGTCGACAGCGCGACGGCGAGGCCGAGCTCGATCATGCGGCGCGCGCGGGCATGCTGCTTCAGCCGCAGGTTGAACGAGGTCGCCGGCAGGCAGACGGCGATCACGCCGGCATCGCGCATCGCCTCGAACCCGGCGTCGGTCGCGGCGAGCAGGTGCTCGGCCGAGATGCAGCCGAGCTTGCCCGCAAGCTCCGCGCCGCCGAGCGGCTCGATCTCGTCGGCGTGAATTTTCACGCCGAAGCCGAGCGCCTTGGCCGCCGCAAGAATCTCCTCGGACTCCGCCGGGGAGAACACGCCGTGCTCGCAGAACACGTCGCAAAATTCCGCCAGCCCGAGGCGCTTCACCTCCGGCAGCATTTCGCGGGTGACGAGCTTCACGTAATCGGCCGAGCGGCCTTTGTATTCCTCCGGCACCATGTGCGCGCCCATGAACGTCGAGACGAGCTCGACCGGATGCGCTTCGTTCAGCCGCTTCGCCACCCGAAGCTGCTTCAGCTCGTCTTCAAGCGTGAGGCCGTAGCCGCTTTTCGCCTCGCACGTCGTCACGCCCTGCAGCAGCAGCGCATCGAGGCTGCGTTTCGCCTTGGCGTACAGCGCGTCCTCCGTCGCCGCCCGCGTGGCGCGGACCGTGCTCAAAATGCCGCCGCCCTGCGCCAAAATTTCCAAATACGTCGCGCCCTGCAGCTTCATCGCCAGCTCGTGCTCGCGCGAGCCGCCGTGCACCAGATGCGTATGCGGGTCGACCAGCCCCGGCGTCACCAAGCGGCCCCCGGCATCGAGCTCCTGCGCGACCGGCTGGCCCGCGATCTGCGCGCGCACGTCGTGTTCGGGGCCTGCGGCCACTACGACGCCATCTCGTACGGCTACGGCGCCCCCTTGCACAACGGGCACGTCCGCCATGCGGCTGCCCGTGCGCGGACCCGCTTCCCCGGCCATCGTGATCAGCCCGCCGATATTATACACGAGCAAATCGATCCGTTGTTGCTCCATTTTCCATCACCTCGACAAAGTCGTCCGAACCGCTATCGTTCGGGCCCGACGGAATATAGCGGCATGCGGTTCGCGCAGCCCGCCGGTACCTGCCGGCGGATGCGGCGAACCGCAGCTATGATCTTGATTTAACGGGCTGCCGCGAAGCGCACAGCTTTCCCAACAGCCGTACCTTCTTAAATACCGAGCATCGGCACGCGGACGCCGCGTTCTTTTGCCGTCTGAATCGCCAGCTCGTAGCCCGCATCCGCGTGACGGATAATCCCCATGCCCGGGTCCGTATTCAGCACGCGAGACAGCCGCTCTTCCGCTTCCAGGGAGCCGTCCGCAACGACGACCATGCCGGCATGGAGCGAATAGCCCATTCCGACGCCGCCGCCATGGTGCACGGACACCCAGCTCGCGCCGGACGCCGTGTTCACGAGCGCGTTCAGGATCGCCCAGTCGCCGACCACGTCGCTGCCGTCCTTCATCGCTTCCGTCTCGCGGTTCGGCGAGGCGACGGAGCCGCAGTCCAGATGATCGCGGCCGATAACGATCGGCGCGGAAAGCTCGCCGCTGCGCACCATCTCGTTAATCGCCAGTCCCATCTTCACGCGCTCGCCGTAACCGAGCCAGCAAATGCGCGAAGGCAAGCCTTGGAAGGCCACTTTCTCGCGCGCCATTTCGATCCAGCGGCGCAGGTGCGCGTTTTCCGGAAACAGCTTCAGCACGAGCTCGTCGGTCTTGTAGATGTCCTCCGGATCGCCGGAAAGCGCGGCCCAGCGGAACGGTCCTTTGCCTTCGCAGAACAGCGGGCGGATATACGCCGGCACGAAGCCCGGGAAGTTAAACGCATCCTTCACGCCTTCATCGAAAGCGACCTGGCGGATGTTGTTGCCGTAGTCGAACACGACGGAGCCGAGCTTTTGCAGGTCGAGCATCGCCTGTACGTGCGCGGCCATCGACCGCTTCGACAAGCGGACGTATTCGGCCGGGTTGCTCGTGCGCAGCTCAGCGGCCGCTTCCAGCGTATAGCCCGCAGGCACGTAGCCGTTCAGCGGATCGTGCGCCGACGTCTGGTCGGTGACGAAATCCGGCACGATGCCGCGGCGCACGAATTCCGGAAAAATTTCCGCCGCGTTGCCGACCAGGCCGATCGAAAGCGGGCGTCCCTGCTCCTGCGCCTCGCGCGCCAGCTTGAGCGCTTCGTCCAGATCGCGCACCATCGCGTCGCAGTAGCGCGTATCGATCCGGCGCTGAATGCGCGTCGCGTCGACGTCGACCCCGATGACGACGCCTTCGTTCATCGTGACGGCCAGCGGCTGCGCGCCGCCCATGCCGCCGAGACCCGCGGTCAGCGTCAGCGTTCCGCGCAGCGTGCCGTTCGCGTGCTGGCGCGCCGCTTCGGCGAACGTTTCGTACGTGCCCTGCAGAATGCCCTGCGTGCCGATGTAAATCCAACTGCCCGCCGTCATTTGCCCGTACATCATCAGCCCTTTTTTATCCAGCTCATGGAACGTATCCCAGTTTGCAAAAGCCGGCACGATCACGGAGTTGGAGATGAGCACGCGCGGCGCCTGGCTGTGGGTTTTGAATATGCCGACCGGCTTGCCGGACTGCACGAGCAGCGTTTCGTCCGCTTCGAGCTCCGTCAGGCACTCGACGATTTTGTCGTACGCTTCCCAATTGCGCGCCGCCTTGCCGATCCCGCCGTAGACGACGAGGTCTTCCGGACGCTCGGCCACCTCCGGGTCCAGGTTGTTCATTAGCATGCGCAGCACCGCTTCCTGCTGCCATCCTTTGGCCGTCAGCTTCGTGCCTCTCGGCGCGCGAATCGTACGTTTATTTTCCATCGCGAATCTCTCCCCTTCGTTTCTTGATTAGCCGCGCTTCATCGTGCCGGCCAAAAAATTAAGAATGACGTGCAGCGCCGTGCGCACGGTCGCCCGGCGCGGGTCCTGCATCGGATCGACGCAGACGACATCAAAGCCCTTCACCTTTGGATGGCGGCCCAGCATAAACACCGCCTCCAGCAGCTGCCAGCTTGTCATCCCGGCGGGCACCATCGCCGGGACGCCCGGCGCATAGGCCTGATCGAGCACATCCATATCTACCGTGACGTAGATCGCGTCGGTGCCGCTGCCGGCCACTTCAAGCGCCTGCGCGACGAACTTCTCCACGCCTTCCAGCGCGACCTGACGTGCCGTAAACTGCGTAATGCCCTGCTCCCGCGCGTAGTCGCGGTAAGGCTTCGAATTCGCGAAGCTGTGCAGGCCGATCTGCGCAATGCGCTTCCCTTCTACGGCGCCGGATTCGATCAGGCCGCGGATCGGCGTTCCGTTGGACGGCCCGCCGTCCTGCAGGTTGCGCACGTCCATATGCGAATCGATCTGGACGATGCCGACCGGCCCGCCGATTTTGTTCCGGAACGCCTTGACGGACGGGCACGTGATCGAATGATCGCCCCCGGCGATAATCGGGAACAAGCCCGGCAGCGCCTCGTACACGTTCGTCAGCCCCTGCTCGATGTTCGCATGGCAGCGCAGCAGATCGGTGACGTGCATTTGAATGTCGCCGAGATCGCGGGCGTTCAACTCCTGCAGATCGACGTCATGGTCGATGCTGTACGTCGTCACGTTCGCGAACAGCTCGCGCAGCGCATTCGGCGTCATCGATGCGGCCGACACGCTGATCGACGTCTTGGACAGCGGCACCCCGATGAAGCCGAAGTCGACCGGCGCTTCCCCGTCCCACGGCGTAAGCCACTGGGCCACCTTCGTCTCGAACCGGTCGCGCCAATTCGACCGCCGTGCCAGCTCCGGCGGATTTAACAGTTCAATCGTTTTCACGCATAAGCCTCCTTTTGCCTAAACGCGGCTTCCAGCGTCACTTCCCGCCGAAGAACCCGCCGCTTAACCTCCTATACGATTAACGGCATTGTATGATTAGCCGTCTTAACGGTTAGTGGCCCGAATAAGCCTGCTTGGCGATATCCTGCGGCGCAGACTTTCAGCGGTATCGCGATGGGCGATCTCGCGCGCTTCAGTACGCAGCCGCGGTCCGCCGCCGACAAAGCCAGCGGCGCGGTTTTGCTCCACGGTCACCTTCGTCCGCCTTCGGCCCCCCCTTAAGCTGTATATGTTATGAAATGTAGACTTTTTCCGGTACACTCCTATCGTAAGTGTAAACGTTTTCGAAAGCACTAGTGAATTTTGCGGAAGTTTAGCACAATTTTGCTGTACGGTATTTGTTCGGGCTGCAGTGAAGATATCGTTTGAACAGCCGGCAGAAGTAGTTGGCATCCTGAAACCCGGCGAGCGCCGCGATCTCCTGCACCGGTTTATCGGTGTTTTCGAGGTAATATACCGCTTTTTCGATCCGAAGCTTGTTTAAGTAGTCGACGAAGGTGCTTCCCGTTTCTTTGCGGAACAGGTGACTGAAGTGGTAGGTGCTAAGGTAACAATATTGTGCTATCTCTTCGAGGGGGATTTTTCGCTGATGATGCTGTTTCATGTAGGCGATGGCTGTCCGGATCACCGGCGACACTTCCGCCGTCCGGGCCTCGCCGATCCGTGCGGTCAGCTTGCTCCAATGCTCGCTGACTTTGGCCGCAAACTTATCGTAGCGGATCGTCATGTACAAGTCTTGAATAAAGCGGGCGTTCTCCGACAAAATGCTCTGCGCGTGGCAGCCGGCATCGAGCGACAAGCGCGTCAGCTGCATGACGAGGTCGATGACCTCCGACTTGAACATATCCACATTGCCGCGATACGTCCGGGCCATGCGCTCCAGCAGCAGGCGCAAGTACGAAAGCGCCCCGTGCACGTCCCCCAACCGGACGCGGGCCATCAGCTCCGTCCGTTCCGCCTGCGAGACCGGCTTCTGCGGCGGCTCGCCGTCCTGCTTCTGCTTTTCGTATTGGAAGATCAGCCGGTTGCCCTGGAAGAAGCGGTCGATCATCGACTCCTTCGCTTCCTCGTACGAACGGTGGAGCATATACGGGTTATCATAAAAGGTGCCTATGCCGACGGAGACGGAAAAGCCCTGCGCATCGGTCAGCTTCTGGACCCGCTTCGCCATCGCAAAAGCGGTCTTGGCGGGATCGGGATCGCGCCGGTCCTTCGTCCCCAGCTCGACGAGCAAGGCCAACACGCCTTCGGCGACCCACACCCAGACGAACGGCGCTTGGACGCCCGCATGCAGCGCGTCGATCAGCTTCTGCCCGATATCAATTCGCCACTGGATCGGCTGTCCGAGCGCAAGATCGGGATACCGGTCCACCGAGACCGCCATCGCCAGATTGGGCCGCAGGTAAATATCGAATTCCGCCTGCATCTCCGCAAACTTCGCTTCGTGAACCAACGTACCGGAGATCAGCAGGTGGGTAAACGACGCTTGAGTCGGATTTTGCCTCATGGGAGCCTCCTGACGATTCTTTCGGTTAAAATTCGTATGGGCGCTATACCGCGATTTGCTTTATCATTTTGGCCAGCTCGTTGACAAACGGATCCTTATCGGCGCCCGCCGGGGATTCCACGCACATACAACGGTCAACCTGAACGCCGCTTAACTGCAGAGCGGACAACACCCATGGCTTGCTGTCTTTATGCAAACAGACGATAGAGGACGGCCGATGGCCGGCGATTTGCCGCGCGAGCCGTTCGACGCTTTGCTGTCTGATCCGCTCCCTGTCCGCCTCCGGCACTTCCTCGACCGACCGGGGACACAAATGAATCAGGAACTATTCCCGGCTTCTGAAAAAATGAAGAAAACCCCAATGGTCTTCAGGAACGTCTTCCCCCAAACCCAGCGCAAACGAATCCTTCACCCGTTCCAGCAGCGCAGAATCGCCATTAAAGAAAAACGTGCCGTCGCCGGGAGGCGCATCTCCGATCATCAGCGCGTTTACGCGCTCCGGTTGAAACATCCGGTCGTTGACGTAGATCGTGATTACCGTTTCATTCGGGCAGTCGGTCACCTTCCGGCGCCACGTCGAATCCTCCATCTCTAAATAACGCTCGAGATTGTCCAGCAGAGCGTCCCAGCCTTCGGCGGTAGCGTTGATTTCCACGAACTCCCCATACTCATAGTCGAAGATCAGGCTTCTTTCTTCGTGAATTTCGCTTTCGAATCTGGAATAATGAATACGGAACACTTCGGCCCACTCCATAAAAATTTCATAGCCGTCATTCGTTATCGACAAGCCTTTATCGTTTACCGCGATTTTTTCGAAGTGACTCATCCCGGTTCGTTTCTTCCCTTCGTTCGTATTCAGGCTTCCTATAGCTTGCAAAGATACCCGAAACTTTCGCCATATCTTTAACATTGCAGTTTCCTGGTTGATTGGAGAAATTACGCATCCATACGGAGGCAGGGTGCTTCCCCGGCAGGGCCCATTTTGGAATTTTTTTACATAAACATTTCAACTCCGCAGCCTAACCCGTTTCTTCCGCTTCCACGGGCTTGAACCGGCTTTTGCCGAAAAAGACGTAGAACAGCACCGAAACGATCGTGTACACCACCGCCGTAATGCTGAACGCGTAAACATAGCCGTAGTAGCTGCCATACCGAGCGACAAGTCCGGTGCTGACCGGCGATGCCAAAAACCAGCCCAGATTGAACACCGCTTCTCCCGAGCTGGAAGCGAGTCCGCGCATAGAGCGGTCGACGTACTTCATCTTGATCGTATTGTAGAACGGATTGGCGGCATTCATTAAAGCCTGCCGGAACAGGTATCCGCCGCTGGCGATCAGCAGATTGGATGAAAACGCCGTAATAAGCAGGAACGGGATCGAGCACAGCTGAAGCACGATGACCGCTTTCGCTTCTCCAAGCCGCCGGGCGATAACCGGACCGATTAAGTACGCAAGTGCGGTCGCGCCTTGCCCCAAGGAGACGATGACGCCGATCACCGATTTCGAGGCGTCGAAGCGGTCCTCGAAATAAACGTTCAAATAGGGCACCACCATGCCTCCCGCCGTCGAAGTCATCAAGCCGAGCAGCACGAAAAGGCCGATCACTTGAAGCGACGCTTTATGATGCCGCACCGCATGCCGCCATGACAGCTTCCCGCCGGACGGCCGTTCCTCCCGGGTCCCCCTTAGCATCATAACGGGAATCAATCCGAGCGACGCTATGCCGACGCCCGTCAGCAGGGTCAGACGCAGGCTCAGGACACCGTCAAGACCGAAGCCGAACTGAAGCGTGTCGGTGAGAAACCCGCCGAAGACATTGCCGATAACGCTTGCAAACATGACGAGAGCCAGATTCAGGCTGAACAGATGCACCCGCTGGGATGGGGTGGAATGGTTCGCCATGAACGGAATGACGGTCGCGGACACGACAGCCAGCGTCATGCCGCCCAGAAAGGCGGAGACGAGCAGCCCCTGCTCGCCATCGATCAGCGAGCGGGCCGTCAGAGCGGCGATCACCAAAAATCCCCCCGTCGACACAAGCCGCTTCGGACCGAACCTGTCGTTCATGATTCCGGCCGGCACCAGCACGATCGCTGCAGCCGCAGCCGTCATTCCCACGATGTGCCCGACCATCGTCTGGTCGTATCCGAGCGCTTTGACATAGAGATTGTAGACGAGACCGAACATCCCGAGCCCCAAATTCCAGACGAAATTAAAGCAAAGAAACAACCGGAGGTTCCGGCTGTACCCGAGAAACTGCATCTTCCATTCATATAATAAAACCGACATCGGCCACCCGTCCTCCGGAGTCATGCAGCGTTTGTACCATGTTTTAAGAGTAACCGATTCCACCAACGATTTGAATCCCTTTTTTTCCAACGGTCAAAAGAGCATCGTTCCAAAAGATAGATTCCTTGCTTTCCAATGATTGGATACGCATGTTATGCTTTACAGGTACGGAGCGGACAATCCATACGACAGCTCCGATTCGGAAGGAGAGACGGCATTGACAAACTGGCATCAACGCTTTAATCAAGATTCGTTAAACCAAGCATCCCGCGCATACGGCGTGGCTCCGGAGACGGTACACCATGTGGGGGGCTTTGAAAATCTTATCTACGGCTTCCGGCGCGACGGCCGGGACTTGATCCTGCGCGTAACCCACAGCTCGCACCGCTCGCGGGAGCTGATCGAGTCGGAGCTGCACTTCGTCGGCTATCTCGCCGAGGGGGGCGTACGGGCAGCCAAACCGGTGCCGTCCAGCTCAGGCAGATGGACGGAAACGGTCGAAGCGGAAGACGGCAGCTTCACGCTGGCTTGCTTCGAACAAGCGCCGGGCGGTCTCGTTCAGGCCGGACATCCGGCTTGGGGTTCGCGCCTCTTCGAGGGCTGGGGCGAAATTACGGGGCGCATGCATAAGCTCGCCCGGTCGTACACCGTTCCTGCGGACATAGCACGCAGGCCGGACAAAGATATTTTGACCTTGGACCCGGCCTACCTGTCCGATCCTGACATTGCGTCGGCCTACCGCCGATACGTCGAAGCCGATGCGCGCATCAACGCGCTTGCCCCGGAACAAGACGGCTATGGCTTGTGCCACCGGGATTTGCATCACAACAACTTTTTTGTGCACGGGGAAACGATCACCGCGTTCGACTTTGACGACTGCGGGTACGACTATTTCGTGCAGGATATCGCGATGGCCGTTTATTACGCCTCGGTGCTGGGGGATTGGAGCCGGCCGGAAGCCGACCCGAAGCGCGTGTCCGAATTGGCCAACCGGTTTCTGGACAGCTTCATGAACGGATACCGGCGGGAATACGAGCTGGACGGCCGTTGGCTGAAGCACCTGCCGCTGTTCATCGAAAGGCGCCGCTATGATCTATGCATGATCTTCCTGCAAAACGCGATCAACGAGCCTCCGAGCACGGCCATTCGCGAGTGGCTTGACCGGAATTTGGAGGGCATCCGCAGAGACGAGCCGTGCATGACCTTGAATATATAATTCAGGACAATAAAAACGGCGGCGGTTGTCTGTCAACAACCGCCGCCGGCCTACCGTTAAGAGATCTTCGCCATGTTCGCGATTACC
Source organism: Paenibacillus sp. (assembly GCA_031180825.1). GTDB lineage: Bacteria > Bacillota > Bacilli > Paenibacillales > NBRC-103111 > Paenibacillus_G. The sequence continues at coordinate 108,469 of JAPSLM010000005.1, forward strand.
CGTCCAAAGACTGCGCGTCCCGGGGAAGCCGTCTGACTTTTTCCACATACTCCCTTACATTGCGCTCTTCCTCCGCCGGATAGTCGTAGCCGAGCTTTGCCGCAAGCGGTACGCCAATCCTCCGGATGAAAGCCCCCGCCTCGAACAGCTTCTCCCACTGTTCTTCCGGATCGGCTCCGCAGTACAAGGACAGCATTTGCTCGTAAATGTCGGGCTCCAGAAACCGCTTGAACCATTTGCCGGCGCTGCCGACGTTGACCTTCCAATCGTAGCTCGCGCCCACATGCCATTCCAGCAAAAAGCGGAGCGATTCCATGAAGTATTGATCGTATAAATTTTTCGCCCTAGGCATTTCGTCTCGCCAAAGCTCCTTGGCAATGCACACCTGAAGCCACCACAGCTCGACGATATGCAGATCCCACATATAGCGGGAAGGCTTTTGAACCAGATAGCTGCTGTCGTTCGGCTCCGGCAGCTTCAAATCGAGGTTGTCTTTGTCGAGCAGCACTTTGCTGAGCGAGTCCTGATACACCTCTTGGATGCTGCCGATATCCTTGAAGCTGAGGTCGATCCGCACGCTGTCTTTGAACTGCATCATGTAGATGGACGATCCGTCCTCGAAATATTCGAACTGCACGACGACGCGTTCGCCGAACGCATCGATCCAGCTTCGGTCCGTATTGTAAGGATGATCCCTCAGGCCAGTCATATAAAAATCAATATCGTAATCCTGCATAAAATCGACCGGGGCGTTAGGATTTACCCGCGAACCGTTCATGACGACGCAGCGAATCCGCTCGTCCCGTTCGGCAAATTGCAGGAGCTGCCCCAGTACCTCTTGTTCGTTTCTCATCTCGTTAAACCGACCTCCGCGTTCTCTGTAGTTGGTGAGACCGTACCGGATGACGGCAGGAGGCGGCCCTCGTGCAAGACAAGAAGCGAAACGCGCGCGAGCATACGGTTAAAGCTTATCCAGCCGCTTCTTCATGTTATGCTTCTCCTTCCAAGTCAATTTCTGTAAGTCTATTGTATACGTTGAACCGCCTTGCAGCAAATGTTCCGGCCGGGAGCCTCTCAAGGGCCCGGTTGTCTGCGCCCGCCAATACTGGCGTGCCCATTCACGATATCTGTAATTAGTCAAAGTTTGGCACTGTTTTATGTGCTTTAGCAGGTGTCCGAAGCCGCGGGGACCAACGCGCGAAATAAAGCATCATGCAGAGCCTGATGCCTGGCTATCGAATATTTCGGTTTTCCGGCTCCGTTGAAAGACTTCGTATATCTACGATGGCTTCATTTTTACCGACCTGTCAAGAAGCTTTTGGAAGACGCCCGCTTGATAACGCTTCGGATGTCCAAGCTCCAAGCGAGTTAAGCTCCCCGTTTTGTCGGGAGTGAGATCATGTTCTTGTCGCCCGGCTATCGCCGCGCTTTACTTTCCATCGCAACAAGACCGCCGTTCGCAGGGAAAGCGGTCTTGTCGCGATACTGCGTATTCATCCCGAGACTAGCCGCCGCTGCGGCGGAGCGTCAGCAGTCCGATACCGTAATCGGCGCTGGCAAACAGAAGCAGGACCGCCTCTCCCTCCCGAAGCCGGCCGCTCGACACCGCCTCTTGCAAAGTAAGGAACGGATCGCTGCCCAAAAAATTGATCGCTTTCCGCGCTTGTCTTACATAGACAGGAATCCCGCAGCGTTCCCCGGCTTCGCCGACAACCGCCACGAAGGAATCGGACACGTTTTGAATCACCAGCCGATCGGGTACGTGTCCCGCCTCCTTCATCTCCCGCAGCATTTGCTCCGCATGCCGGGCAAGCGCCATCGTCGCCCGCTCGTAATCGGCCGTCGTCCAGGCGTGCATCGAGCCGTCGGGAAAGAGAGGCTCGATGCGGAAGTCGCTTACCTCGTAATCGCCGGCTTCGGCGTTTACCGTACAGAGCACCGCCGCATCGCCTTGGATCGAGCCAGTCCAGGATGCCCGGCTGAACGGATAGTCCGTTCGATCTGCAATGCAGAGCAAGCCGTCCGTCCCTTCTCCATGCTCCAGCATGCGCTTGGTCCAGCGGATCGCCCTAATTATCGCAAGGCTCCCCAGTTGTCCGAGCGTGAGCGGCAGCACATGACGCTGTCCGAACGAACCGGCGAGCATCATGCCCGGCACGGTGGTCAGCGGACGCTGCACGGTCTCGTGACAGTAGCAGATCAGATCGAACTTCCGGTCCGCCCCGAAGCGGCGGCTCCCTTCCTCGCACAAGTATTCGACGGGATGCTTGTCGAACACCGGAATCCGGACCCCGGAAAGCGAGGAAGCCGACGGCCCCGGCTCCAAAGGCGGCCATGGCGAAGCTATTCCCGCATGCGCGAACAGCCATTTGGGCGGACTGTCCTCCCATGGCCGCCCGGCCGCTGCGCAGTAATCTTCCCAAGAGCATTCCGCATCAGGTACGATACAGCGAAGTCCGCCGATATACAGCTTCTTGACACCGCCCGCAGGACTGTGAGCGCTCATAGCCTTCCCTCTTTCCGGTTCAGCGGCGCATATTGATGCAGGGCACAGCCGAACGTGCCCGCCATGCTCACGGTGACCGTCAAATAGTAATCCCCCGGCCGCAGCGCACCGCTGGTTAACGCATGCTGAAGATTGGAGGGGATGTCCGAATTGGTAATATGACCGGTTTCCCGCATGGTGGCGTAGTAAAACACATCCGGCGAAACCCGCATCGCTCCGGCTACCGCCTCCCATGCCTTCCGGTTAATATTGCCGCACACGACGAGACGGATGTCGGAGAGCGTGAATCCGGCTTCGCCGAGCGTCTCCATCATGATTTTGCGGATGCCCAGATAGTACATCGCATGAAACTGCCGGATCCGCGACGGATCGTCGTCGTAAACCGTGCCTGCCGCTTTGTACTTCACCACAAGCGTCCGGTGATCGCCGTGCTCCCGCCGGAACAGACAGGCGCTGGCGCTGTCCCCGCAGATCATGAAGTCGTCGATATAGTAAAACGGATGGATGCCCAGATCGGCGGTCACAAACAGCACCGCTTTATGCGGGTCGCAGGCGAATTGATGTCCGGCCATGCGCAGTACCCAATGGAACGTCGAGCAGGAATGCTCCTCGACCGGGTACAAGGGAACATGCTCCCACCGCCAGCGCCGCAGCATCGTTTTGAACAGATTGCACTCGTGCCAGGCTACCTTCGACGTATGGGCGAACCAGATCTCCCCAAGCTCGATGCCTTCCCGCATGCAGCCTTCCGCTATCGGCTCAAGCGCCCGCTCCGCCATCTCCTCCAGCGACAGGCGTCTCTCTACCGAGACCGTCTCGAACCCCATCTTCCGGTAGTGCGCCTCATCTTCCTTGAAGGGATACCCGCATTGCTCCGCGTCCTTGATGATGTCGGCAATCGATACATTCCGTCCGGGCCGGTAGACGGAGAGACCGTCCATATGGAACTGTCCTTGCTTCATCCGCAGCCCTCTCCTGTCGCCGCTTGCTTGCGGCTTTTATCGGCCATAGTTATACAGCAGCACGCATCGCGAGCAGATCGGCGTCAATCCAAGGCCCAGCGTCTCCCGGTGCCGGCGGAAATTTTCGCCATGGTACACGTCCTTCAGGTCCTTTCCGTTCAAGTCTCCAAGCGTAAATTCGGGGAAAAACTTGCACGGGTTAACCTTCCCGTCCGGCATCACGTCCACCCGATTGGCGATGGCCAGGCATTGCTCCCGCTTCATCGCCGGCTTCTCCGAGCCGAGAATGAAGTCTCTGACCTCGTCCCGCTCCAGCGCCGGCTGAAACCGGATTCGGCTGTTCCACACCCGCTCGTTGATCCGGTCCATCTCGGCGATGAGCGGCTCGATATTGGATTCCGAGACGTGGAAGGTAAAGGAATGCCAGCTATACCGCTGCTGCTGCTGCGCCGCTTCCAGCCAAGGGAAGTACCGCGCATAATAGTCGTCCATCTTGACTGCGATCTCGCTTGGAATGTACCACGGAAATACGAAGTAGACCGTGTCGACGCCGAGCTCCTCGAAGTAGGTCATGAAATCGTACAGCTTCGCGACCATCGCATCGCTAATGGTCAGACTGATCGAAATGCGGCCCTGATACTCGCCGGTCCGCTGCAGGTCCAGCAGCAGCTTCACCATATGAACGACCTTCTTGAACGTGCCCTTGCCGCGAATGGCGTCGTTCTCCGCCTCGAAGCCGTCAAGACTGATCAGCAGCGTCATATCCTTCGAGATTTTCAGCACGGAATCCAGCTTCTGCTCGATCAGCAAAGCATTGGTGCAGATGGTCGTGTTGCGGGGATCGCGCGCCAGCAGGTCGGCAAAGTCGTCGAAACGGCTGTAATACAGCGGTTCGCCACCCCAAACGAACAACCGGGATTTCCGCTCGCGGGTTTGCTCCAGCAGACGTTCGAGCAGGGAAAATTCGATCTCCTGATTCTTCATTTCCTTTGCCATGTCATGATGGTATCCGTCGTTCGCCCATTCGAAGCAATGCTTGCAGCGCAGATTGCAGCCGTTGTTCAGCTTGATCCCGATATCCTCGGGAATGTCCAGGGCGAACGTCGGATCGCGCCTCAACGCCTTGCTCGTCACGGACATGTTGCGAATCGTCCGCTTCATATTTTGAAACGTGTTCCGGTCAAAGGTGACCTTCGTTTGCGGTTGCATGAGCAATCCTCCCTTCCTTCATTGAATGGTTTTTTCTTGCTTAGTCGAAGATCGGCTGCTCTGCCGGGCGGCCGCCTGCGCCGTTCGCGACGGCCGCCCGCTCCTTTTCCAGAAATGCCACGAAAGCTTGAATGGAGCTCAAGTGGTCGATGTCGAAGTTGTCAAAATCGATTTCCACACCGAAAGCATCTTCGATGGCCAGCACGAAATTAATCATTTGCAGCGAATCGAGTCCTACCTCGTTGACGATATCCGTCTCCGGCTTTAACGTGGACAGCAGCTCCGGAGACTCCTTGATTTCGCTCAGAATTTGCATCACGGTTTGCATCATCATAAGAACTCCTCCTCATCTAAGTCAGTGGCTCGCCCGAGGCCGGCGGATATCCGGGCAGCTTCGCCCTCGCCAGCGTCAGCAGCCGCTCGTGCACCGCCATGCGTTCGTACGATTGAGCGAGCGGCACATTGCTCTTGGTCCCGTCCAGCACGCCGCTGAAAAACGCCAATTGATTCGCGAAGTAGTTTTGCGGATCAAAGTCCAGCTTCTCCACCGTCCCGCTTTGCTTATCCTGAATGCGTATCGTCATGCGATACGTTCCCATGCTCGCGCGAAAAAAATTGTCCACAGTTACAAAAGCACGCTCGAATTCGAGCGTATGCCGGGAAATCGCCGGCAGCTCGAAGGAGGCGACAAGCTCGGCGCGCACCCCGTCCTTGTAATCCAGCGACGCCCGAAACGTCCAATCGCAGCCACCCGGCCCCGCAAAATCGGACTCCGCATCGCAGCCCGACGGCTCCAGCCCCACTACCGCTTGAAGGAATTGCAGCCAATAGCAGCTGAAATCGTAGAAGGCGCCGCCGCCCTGTTCCGGGAAGCTGCGATAATTTTGCCGCTCCGGGTCCCGGAACGGAACCGAGATTTGCGAGCTTGCGCGCACAAGGCGGCCGTACGCTTGTCGATCGATCATCCGCTTGATCTCGCTCTGCCAAGGATGGTGCTGCACCATCAGGCCCTCCAGCACGGGCAACCCGGACGCGGCCTGCGCATCCATCAGCCGCCGAAGCTCCTCCGTGTTCAGACAGACCGGTTTCTCCACGAGCACGGGCTTCCCGGCCTGCAGCGCCCGAACCGCCCATTCCGCATGCAGCTCGTTGCTGAGCGCGATATAGACGAAGTCAATCTCCTCGCAGGCCAGCAGCTCCCCGTAGCCGCCGAACGCGCGCGGAATGCCATACTTTTCCGCATAGGACTCAGCTTTAGGCTTCGTCCTGCTCGCAATCGCGTGGACGCTTAGCGGTTCGAGGCTCTTGAGGGGCGTGAACAGTGCCCGGTCGAGGATGCGGGCGCAGCCGAGCACCCCGATTCGTTTTTTTCTCATGGGCACAACCTCATGCTTCCTTTATTTTTCCGTCTTCGTCTTGAAATTCAGACAGCAGGCCTGACAGATCGGGAATGAATTTTTCTTCAAATAATTGCGGTACTGCTTATACTTCGGGCCGTTCCAGATATCGAGCAGCCGCTGCTCGTACACGTTGCCGAGCGTCAAGTCGTAGAAGGCATGACAGGATGTCACGTCGCCTCTTGCATTGATTTCCGTGCTGAGCCAAGGGAATTCGCAGCGCTTCTTGGCATGCGCCAGCTTGTCGCTGTTCCCGCTGAAGTACAACTCAACCGTCTCCTCGGTCATGTTCTGCGGATAGGCGTTGAAATAAACGCCCTTCTCCTTGCAGTACTCCTCGATGCTGCGTACCTGCCGGGCGATTTCCCTTGCATTCATCTCGCTAAACTCGGATAATTCGCGGACGAAACCTTTGGATACGGCCGCATTCGTGTCCAGATCAAAGTTCGTTTTTAGAATATTTCGATAATTTATGTGATCTTCAGGCGTAATAAACGACTGAAACTCCAAACTGATATGATCCAGCTTCGTAATATCCAGGCTTTTGAAGAAAAGCTCTTCCACATGCATATACGTTAACGGGGTAATGATGAAGATCGTGCCGATCTTCGGAAACTCCTTGCCCTTCTCCTCCCGGAGCGCATGAAGCTTCTCGATGCCGCGGGTCGCTCTCTTGAACACGCCTTTGCCGCGCTGCTGGTCGTTAATCTCCTCCGGACCGTCCATCGACACCCATACGCGATGCGGCTCATTCTCGATAATCATCTCCGCATGCTTCTCCAGCAGCGTTCCGTTGGTCGGGAAGGCGACCTGGCTTCCATAATATTTTAATGCGGCCAGAACCTCGTCGATTTGCGGATACATCAGAGGCTCGCCGCCGAACAGATCGTAGTACGGCTTGACCGGGCTGCAATCCTCGATGATTTTCTTAACCACTTTGATATCCAACTGCGTCAGCATCGTTCGTTCCTTGTAAGCGCCGCTATCGCCCCATTCGTAGCACATTTTGCACCTTAAATTACAGGCCTCCAGAAGCTGAAGCCAAATCCACCGGGGCGCCGACATATTCAAAAGCGGTGAAACCGGTGAAGCCGTTTCGTTGCGAAGTTGTACGGACATCGTCTAACCTCCTTCAATTTTCAAGTCGTGTTTGGTCCAGGACCTGTCGATTCAGCCTATGACGCCTCATCTGCGGAGCCTATCCCTGCGCTTGACTCCGGACTGCATCACCTCCCTACCGTAATTTGCCGCTTCGGGCGAGTTTCCCGCTACAAATTCGAGCTGCTGTACACGTTCAGCGCCCGCTTCCACAAGAAGCGGACCAGGAGGAAGCAGACGACCGGGGCCAGAGCGCCCCAGGCCAATTCGGCGGCGGACAGCTTGCCGAGCACAAGCATCGGGGCAAAGTTCGTAATCAAAAACACCGGAACGACAAACGTCCCGATCCGCTGTATCCACTTGTTGTACATGGATGCGGGCATGTTGTTGGAATCCCATACGGAATACGAAATCTCGCTGGCAGCCGACGTGTTCACGAACCAAAACGAGAGCAGCGAAGGAATGATCATAATGCAGTACGTGAGCACGGTCGCTGCAAGCAGAAAGGCCGCAAATCCGGCGATATGAAGCAGCGTCAGCGGAATGCCGGCGGCGCTCCAGCCGATTGCGATCATCACGGTCCCCGCAAACATATTCGGAATCGGCATCCCGACCTCGATGTAGCGCAAGGACACGAGAAACTGCAGCGAAATCGGCTTGACCATCATCAGATCGAGACTGCCCGTGCGGACATGATCGCTGAGACGCAGGAAATTGTTAAAGAACAAGCCCATGTAAATGCCCGTCAGCCATAAATGTGTTCCCATAAACATGAGAATCGTTTCCGGCGACAGCCCGTTGATCCGCACATTCGTTTTGTACACGACGACCGCATACAGCAGCTTCGCCATCAGGAACGCCGCCTCCACGAAAATGCCCGTTATGAAATTAACGCGGTATTCCATCTGGGAAATGACCGAGTTTTTGGCGAATAACGCCAGAATGCGCAAATGCCGCCGCAGTTCGGTAACGAAGTTCAAAGCTCAGCCTCCTAACCCCAAGTACCGTTTCATCCCGCGCTTCCAGGCCAGATGGCAGACAATCAGCATCAGGCCGATCCAGATGCCTTGTCCGGCGATGCCTTGCCAAATAAGCCCGTCCGCAATTCTGCCATTCAGGACATTGACCGGGAAGTAAATCATATAGTGGAAGGGCAGGAAACGAAACAGCTGCTGCAGCCCTTCGCCGAATATTTCCAAAGGAAACATGCCGCCGCTCATGATATTGACCAGCAGGCTGGTGACGACGAAAAAGTAGGAAATTTCCGATAACCAGAAGGCGCACGCGCAAAGAGCGTACGAGATCAGAAAGCTAAGAATGACAGACAGGCACAGGGAGAGGAAAAAAGCCAGCAATCGTTCAAGTCCGGTATGCTGGTTATAGAATGAGTTCAAGGCGAAGGTTAGAGCCAGAATAACGAACAGGGAAATGACCAGATAAATCAAGCGCTGCCCGATAAACGAGCAGATGCGGAAGCCAAAATACGCAATCGGCTTGACAATATATTTATTCAAACCGCCGCCTTTGATATCTTCGGCGATGGCATGCTCCATATTCGTAATCACCAGCTTGGAGACGACGGCGGCCATGATTGTATACATGATCATTTCTTGGTAGGAATAGCCGAATAAGCCGCTTTCTCCGGCGCTCGCGTACACCGCCGTCCATATATAGTAATGCACGACAATCGGAAATACCGCGCTGAACAGAGAGAGGAAAAAATTAAAGCGGTATTCCAGCGAGCTTTGGAAGCCGATGCGGAACGCGACGGCATACTTGTGATGAGCCATGGCGCCACCTCTCGCGGAGTCCGACGATGCCGTCTTCGGGCATCGGTCCTCCATTTTGTGAATTGAATAACGGGGAATTGTCCGGAATCGGGTGCTTAAACGGCCCGCGGCTTTCGTCAATATTTGGGGAAACCCGCAATTTTTCCCGAAAACCCGCGGTTTGTTCATCTTTTCATACTCAAAGCACTTGACAAATCTTCAATGAAAAAAATTACCTATCCAGCAAAAGAAATTGCCGTATAACATGTAAAATTAAGCCATTGCTTTCATTCATTGTATTGAAGAGCTGGGTACTTTGTCCATAGTGCGCCGGGATCAATTGTAATCCGAGCAGGCGGCAAGAACGGCGGCATCTGGTATCGACAGACAGCAAACGATGTAATATTGTGTCGTATGCGGCCATGTCAACTCATAAAAGCCGGCCTTTAAAAGAACGAGACCGATTCGGCTTCTGAATCGGTCTTTTCGTACCGCGGTTTAGGCTTTTCGCACTCCCGCTTAAGGCAATTTCACGACAAAAGGAACGGTGAACACCTTGCCTTCGTGCTGGAACTGGCCCCACAGCTTATAGACGCCGCTTTTCGGAAATTTCGTCATGAACTTGGCGTCCGGCCCGGAAGCTTTCTCCTCCATCGGATGGACATGCAGATACTGCTCGGCATCGGCGCTCAAAATAACCACATGCCCGACCGCTCCGAGATAAGGCTGAAGATTCGTCACCGGCTGCTTCGAAGCGGCGTCGCGAATCGTAAAGGTCAGGTTCGCGTCCATTCCCGCCATCAGGTGATCGATCGCAAGCGTTACTTCTTTGCCGTCTATCGTTTTGACCAGCTCGGACTCGGGTTCGATCGCCGCGGCTGCGGGCGCATCGCCCTGCACGCTGATCCACTGCGTCTGCGTCACCGCTCCTTGACCTGTCGGCACGAAATCCGCAATCAGCTTATAATCGCCGCCAACGGGAAACTGCGTCGTAATGTCGAACCGGCCTCCGCCCTTATAGTCGGGATGAATGTGGTTAAAAAACGACAGGTCTTTGCTGACGACGATCAAGTGAAGCTTCTTTTCGTGCGTGATGTCGAAGTTTTCCACGGGCTTGTTGTTCTTGTCCGTAATTTGAATCGTGAGCGGAGTATCGTTTCGCGCCTGCGGCTTCTCCGGCGTCAGCTTGAAGGAGGTGACGACCTCTCCGCTCTTCGGCGCTTCGGATGCCCCGCCTCCGTGATTGCCGTGTCCGGCTTCTTCCTTCGGGGCCGAAGCCTCTTTCCCCTGCGGGACGCATGCGCTTAGAAGCAGCGCCGTACCCAGCAATGTCGCTATGGCTGCTTTTTTCATAAATACCCTCCTGTTTTCTCTCGGTTGATTTTTAGTGTAAGGGAAGCTTTTGAAGATCTTGTGAAGAAAATCACCCTACCGCCGCGCTTTACCCCGGAAAACAAATCCGCACCGTCGTCCCCCGGCCGGCCTCGCTTTCGATTTCCATGCGTCCGCCGTGCGCTTCGGCCAGTCTCCGGGCGATGGTCAGCCCGATGCCGCTTCCCCCCGTGCTGCGGTTCCGCGATTTATCCGTGCGGTAGAACCGCTCGAACACATAAGGCAGCTCCCCGGCAGGAATCCCGATCCCGGTATCCGCGACGACGACCCGGGCCTCGCCGTCATCCCGCTCCACCTTCACCTCGACTTGTCCCCCGGAGGGCGTGTATTTCCAGGCGTTGCTCAGCACATTGGCCAATATTTGCCCGATCCGCCTGCGGTCCGCTTGGACAAGCACCGGTTGTGCCGGGGCGGCGAGCCGGAGGGCGACCTTTTTTTGCGCGAATGCGGCTTTGACGGTCTCCACGCTTTGAGCGGCGATGGCCGACAAGTCTTCCGTCTGCAGGCGAAGCCGAAAATGAGGCGAGTCCATCTGCATCAGCTGCTCCAAATCGCCGACCAGATGACTCAGCCGCTCGACCTCCTCGTGACAGGCCGCGAGCCGAACCTGCGTCGGCTCCCAGACGCCGTCCATCATCGCTTCCATATGGCTCTTCAAGGTGGCCAGCGGGGTGCGGAGCTCATGGGCGACGTCGGCGGTCATCGTCTTCCGCAGATGTTCCTGCTTCTCCAGCTGCGCAGCCAGCGCGTTAATCGCTTGCGCCAAATCGGCCAGCTCGTCGTTCCCGCGAACTTCCGTGCGGGCCTCCAGCTCGCCCCCCGCCATCCGGGCCGCCATCGCTTTCATGGCCATAAGCGGCGCAGCCATCCGCTTGGCCGCGTACAAGCCGGCCAAGGCCGCCAGGACGATGCCTCCGGCGGCAATCCAGACGACCGACTGGACGAGCGCCTGCTCCAAGTGCGCATTGAATGACACCATATCCGCAGCCGCCGCAGCCTGCTGCTGATACATCATAAAATGGCGGTGCGCCTGTATGAGCAGCACCGTGAGCGCCATGATCAAAATCCCGCACGTCAGTCCGATAAATACGAGCGCAAATCTTGCATACAGCCCTTTCACGACAAAGCTCCTCCGGCAAACCGGTAGCCTGCGCCGTACACCGTTACGATATACCGCGGCTCTTTCGGAACCGGCTCAATCTTCTGGCGCAAGTTTTTGACATGCTGGTCTATCGTGCGCTCGTCGCCTTCGAAGTCGAAGCCGAGCACCTTCCCGATCAGCTCGTCCCTCGTGAAGCAGCGCTCCGGGTGGCGGGCAAGCGTAAGCAGCAGCTTGTATTCGTTGGGCGTCAAAGCCACCGGTTCGCCCTGCTTGTATACTTCGCGCTTCAACGTGAGAATAACGAGCTCGCCGCCGCTGAACGACATCCGGTCCGCCAGCAAAGCGTCGTCCTGTGTGCGTCTCAGGATCGCCCGGACCCGGGCGGACACCTCCCGCGGACTGAACGGCTTCAGCACGTAGTCGTCGGCGCCGATGGACAGCCCGGTCACCCGGTCGTTCTCGGACGCTTTGGCCGTCAGCATCAAGACCGGCAGCGAGGATCGTTGCCGGATCCGCCGGCACACTTCCTCGCCGGACATGTCGGGCAGCATCAAATCCAAAATGACGAGATCGACCGCCTCCCGCTCCAACACGTCCAACGCTTCCGCGCCGCTGGCGGACTCCAGCGTGCGGTACCCGTCCTTTTGCAGATAAGAAGTGACGACATCCCTGATTTTCGCCTCGTCGTCGACCATGAGAATCGTCTTGTTCACCGCGGCTTGCAGCTCCTTTCCGCTCCTGCCGTATTCACCGAAAGAAGGGCGCCCGGCAACCGGGCACCCGCCTTCCGCTCCGTTTAGAGCTTCACCTTCTGCAATCGGAGCGCATTGAGCACAACCGAGACCGAGCTCAGCGCCATCGCGGCTCCCGCCACCCATGGAGCAAGGAAGCCTAGCGCAGCGATCGGAATGCCAAGCGTATTGTACGCCAGCGCCCAGAACAGATTTTGCTTGATGTTGACCATCGTTTTCCGGCTCATCGCCGCGGCGTCCGGCAAACGGATGAGATCGCCCTGCATGAGCGTCACGTCAGCCGCCTCGATGGCGATGTCCGTTCCCGTGCCGACGGCGATGCCGACATCGGCCGTCGCGAGCGCCGGGGCATCGTTGATGCCGTCGCCAACCATGGCGACCTTGCGCCCTTCCGCCTGCAGCTTCTTCACCTCGGCCGCCTTCCCTTCCGGCAGCACCTCGGCCAGCACGCGGTCGATGCCTACCTGACGGGCAATCGCCTCCGCCGTCCGGCGGTTGTCGCCGGTCATCATGATGACCTCGATGCCCTCCCGCTTCAAGCGGGCAACCGCTTCTTGCGACGTTTCCTTGACCGCGTCGGCTACCGCGACCATGCCGGCATACCGCCGGTCCACGGCGATCAGCATCGCGGTCTTGCCTTCCGCTTCCAGCCGCTCCATGGCGTCCTCGGCCTGCGCGAATTCGATCCCTTCGCGCCGGAGCAGCTTCCGCGTGCCGACCAGCACCTCGCGGCCTTCGACGACGGCGGCGATGCCGTAGCCCGGAATCGCCTCGAACCGTTCCGCTTCAGAGAACGCAATGCCTTTCGAGCGGATGCCTTCCACAATCGCCTCGGCGAGCGGGTGCTCGGATGGCTTCTCCGCGGCGGCGACCAGACGCAGTACCGCCGCTTCGTCCGCAGCCTCGATGACTACGTCGGTCAGCTCCGGCTTGCCTTTGGTGACCGTGCCGGTTTTATCCAGCACGATCGTATCGATCCGGTGCATCGATTCCAGATGCTCTCCGCCCTTGAACAAAATCCCGAACTCCGCCGCGCGGCCCGATCCGGCCATGATGGAGGTCGGCGTCGCGAGCCCCAGGGCGCAAGGGCACGCAATGACGAGAACGGCGATCGCCTTCTCCAGCGCATTGGCGAATTCGCCCGGAACAACCGCAAAATACCAGATCAAGAACGTAAGCACCGCAATCCCGACGACGATCGGCACGAAGATGCCGGAGATCCGGTCGGCCACCCGCTGAATCGGCGCCTTCGAGCCCTGCGCGTCTTCGACGACGCGGATAATTTGCGCCAGCGCCGTTTCTTTGCCGACCTTGGTCGCTCGGATCCGCAGGCTGCCGTTCCGGTTGACGGTGGCGCCGATGACGGCGTCGCCCGGCTTTTTCTCGACCGGAATGCTTTCGCCGGTCAGCATCGATTCGTCGACCGCCGACATGCCGTCGAGAACGATGCCGTCGACCGGAATTTTCTCGCCCGGCTTCACCAGCACGACGTCGCCCGCCAGCACTTCTTCCACCGGCACGCTCAGCTCGACGCCGTCACGGACGACAAGCGCCGTTTTGGCCTGCAGGCCCATCAGCTTCTTGATCGCTTCCGAGGAGCGTCCCTTCGCCAGCGCCTCGAACCATTTGCCCATCACGATCAATGTGATCAGCACCGCGCTCGTCTCGTAATACATGGAAGGCATGCCGTGGTGCGACGGAGAGCCGGCCGCGGTCCACTCCAGCGTCAGGTACAGGCTGTAAAAATAAGCCGCCGACGTGCCGAGCGCGACGAGCACGTCCATATTCGCGCTCTTGTTGCGCAGCGCTTTGTAAGCGCCGGTATAGAACGGCAAGCCGATGACGAACTGCACCGGCGTCGCCAGCGCAAGCTGCACCCACGGATTCATCAGCGCTTCCGGCAAATAAATCCACGAGGTGAACGAGAAGTGGCTGACCATCGCCCACAGCAGCGGGAACGAAAGAATGGCGGAGAAGATCAGCTTCGTGCGGTACGCGGCAATTTCTTTTTGCCGGTGGTCGCCGTCGTCCTGCCGTTCCTCCTTCAGCCCCGCTTTGTAGCCGAGCTGCTCGACCTTCCGGATCATATCGTCAACGGACACCGCCTGCCCGGAGTATTCGACGCGGGCCGTCTCCAGCGCGAAATTCACGGTCGCTTTGTCGACGCCGGGCAGCTTGTTCAAGCCTTTCTCGATCCGGTTCGCGCAGGCTGCGCAGGTCATGCCCGTAATGGCAAGCGAGGCTTGCTGCTGATCCTGCTGCTGTTGTTGTTTCAATCGCTGTTCCATAGCTAAGCACCTCTTCTCAAATATACCCGTATGGGGTATATTTTAATCAAAAAAAGAGAGCGGCCGGAGCCGCACCTCGGCAAAACCGGTGAATCCCGTTAAACCACGTCGTAGCCTTGGTCTTCAATCGCGGCTTTGATCGCATCCGGATTCGTTTTCGACTCCTCGTACTGCACTTGAACGGTTTTCGCGGCCAAGTCGACCTTGCCGGTCGCGCCGATTGTTTTCAAAGCTCCCTCGATGGAATTGACGCAATGATTGCAGGACATGCCTTCAACTTTCAACGTAATGGTTTGCATGGATGATCTCTCCTTATTTCATTAATTTTTGGATGGTAGTCAGCAGCTCGTCGACGACTTCGTGCTCTCCGGCTTGGATGCGTTCGATGACGCAAGACTTCATATGGCCTTCCAGCAGCAGCTTGCCGACGCCGTTCAGCGCCGACTGGATCGCGGCAATCTGGTTGAGAACGTCGTCGCAATACGTGTCTTTCTCGATCAAGCCCTTCACGCCCCGGATCTGGCCTTCGATGCGGTTCAACCGGGTAATCAGATTGGCTTTCACTTTATCGGAATGATGGCTTTTTCTCTCGCTGTCCGTGGAGCAGCAATGTTCCGCCTCCGTGATATTTTCCATTGTGTTCCCTCCTCTTGAGCTTATATTACTATACCCCCCTACCCTATGTCAACGGGATAATTTCATTTTTTTAGCAGCCTTCCCGTCTTAGTTTTCCATTTCCCAAGCTATTCTAAAACAAGCCCGGTCGGACGTTCCCACCCCTATCCTGGTCGAAAAAAGCTGTCTTTCTCCGAGGGAGAACGATGCCGCCTTTTCTTTAAAGCCGTCTGGAAAAGTCCGGCGGACGTACAAAACCCGCGGCGGCTCCCGTTCCAGCCGACTTTTTTGCCTGTTCTTAGTGACTCCCCCCATAGCTTGTGCTACAATATCGTTAAATCGTGCTACGAAGGAAAAAGACGATAAGATAACTACGGATTTGGAGTGAGAGAGCGTGAACAAGCCCGTAATGCTTAGGGTAATCGTATGGGGACTAATCCTTGGTCTCGTCTTAACCGGATGCACCCCGGCAGCCAAGAAGGGAGAACCCCCGGCGGCGTCGGCCGCCAAGGACGAGCTGATCCTGGCCGTCGGCACCGAGCCGGAGGCCGGTTTCGATCCGACCACCGGCTGGGGACGGTACGGCTCGCCGCTGTTTCAAAGCACGCTGCTGAAGCGGAATGCCGAAATGAAAATTGTAAACGATCTCGCCACCGGCTACGAAGTCAGCGGCGACGGGACGGTATGGACCGTCAAGCTGCGAAGCGACGCGAAGTTTTCCGACGGTAAGCCGGTCACCGCCGCCGACGTGCAGTATACGTTCGAGACGGCGTCCCAAAACGGCTCCATTATCGATCTCACGAATATGAAGAGCGTCGAAGCCGCGGATGAAGCCACGGTCAAATTTACGCTCAAGGAGCCGCAGTCGACATTCCTGACGCTGCTCGTGCAGACCGGGATCGTGCCGAAGCATGCCCATGGCCAAGACTATGCCCAGAAGCCTGTCGGGTCCGGGCCGTACAAGCTCGTGCAGTGGGACCGGGGCCAGCAGGTGATCGTCGAGGCGAATCCCGATTATTACGGACCGAAGCCGGTTTTCCAAAAGCTCACGTTTTTGTTCCTGAACGAGGACGCCGCTTATGCCGCCGCCAAGGCCGGAAAAGTGGACGCCGCCTACATTCCCGCCGCCTTCAGCAAGCAGCCGGTCGCCGGGATGCGGGTCGAAGCCGTACGTACCGTGGACAATCGCGGCATCGTGTTCCCTTATCTCCGTTCGGGGCAGGTTACGAAAAACGGCGGCCCCGTCGGCAACGATGTGACGGCCGATATCGCGGTCCGCAAAGCCGTCAACACGGCGATCGACCGCAAAGCGCTGGTCCAAGGCGTACTGGAAGGACACGGCACGCCGGCCTACACCATCAACGACGGGCTGCCCTGGTGGAATCCGCAGACGGTCACCCCCGACGGCGATGTGGAAGGCGCGAAGAAGCTGCTCGCAGATGCGGGCTGGAAAGACGCCGACGGCGACGGCATCGTGGAAAAGGGGGCGCTTAAAGCGAAATTCCCGCTTATCTACCCTTCGGGCGACGTGACGCGGCAATCGCTGGCGCTGGCCGTAGCCGACATGCTGAAGCCGGCCGGCATTCAGGTCAACGTCGAAGGCAAGAGCTGGGACGATATCAAAAAGCAGATGCATTCCAGCGCCGTCATGATGGGCTGGGGCAGCAACGATCCGCTCGAAATGTACAACGTCTACAGCAGCAAATACCGCGGCATTGAATATTACAACAACGGGTATTACAGCAATCCGGCGGTCGACGCCTGGATGGACAAGGCGCTCCGCGCCACGAAGGAAGAGGACGCCTGGGAATTTTGGAAGAAGGCCCAATGGGACGGCACGACCGGCGTCAGCGCGCAGGGCGACGCGCCATGGGCGTGGCTGGTCAACATCGACCATCTGTATTTGGTCAAGGACCAGCTGGATATCGGGAAGCAGCGCATTCATCCGCACGGCCACGGCTGGCCGGTCACGGACAATATCGAAGAATGGAAATGGAAGAACTAGGCCCGGAAAATGAGGTAATGAGATGATGCGCAGCTTGCTTACGTTTCTAGGCTTGAAAGCGGTCCGGCTGGTCACGTTGCTGGCGGCGATCAGCGCGATTTCCTTCGTGCTCGTCAGCGCCTCGCCCATCGACCCGATTCAAGCTTACGTCGGCGCCGACATGATGCGGGTAAGCCCGGAGCAGCGGCAGCAGATCGCCGAGCATTGGGGACTCGACAAGCCGCCGGCCGAACGCTTCTTGAACTGGGGGGCCGCCTTGCTGCAGGGCGACCTCGGCGCCTCGATGATTTACCGCCGGCCGGTGGCCGAGGTGATCGGAGAGCGGTTCGCGGGCTCGCTGGCGCTGATGAGCGCCGCCTGGCTGCTGTCCGGCCTGCTCGGCTTTGCGGCCGGCAGCTTGGCCGCGATGAAGAAAGAGACGTGGATCGACCGCCTGATCCAATGGTACTGCTACACGCTGGCCTCCACGCCCGCGTTCTGGATGGGCTTGCTGCAGCTCCTGCTGTTCGGGGTGTGGCTCGGCTGGTTTCCCGTCGCGCTGGGCGTCCCTGCCGGAGTCCCGGCGCAGGAGGTCACATGGAGCGACCGGGTGCAGCATATGATCCTGCCCGCGCTGACCTTGAGCGTCGTCGGCATCTCGAATATCGCGCTGCATACGAGACAGAAGCTGCTCGACGTGCTCGCCAGCGACTACGTGCTGTTTGCCCGGGCCCGCGGCGAGCGCGGCTTCCGGCTGTTCCGGCGGCACGGCCTGCGCAATATCGCGCTGCCCGCGCTGTCGCTGCAGTTCACCGCGTTCAGCGAGCTGTTCGGCGGGGCGGTCTTGGCCGAGCAGGTATTCTCCTATCCCGGCCTCGGACAGGCCACCGTCGAAGCAGGGCTGCGGGGCGATGTCCCGCTGCTGCTCGGCATCGTGCTGTTCAGCGCCCTGTTCGTGTTTACCGGCAATCTGATCGCGGATCTGCTCTACCGCTTGATCGATCCGCGAATCCGGGAGGGACGGGCGCTATGAATAAGATTCGGACGATGCGCGGTTCCGCGCCTTCCCGATTCGGGCTATCGGCCCGGCTCGGCCGCAGGCATCGGGCGCTGATCGCGGCGATCGGCGCGGCGGTGCTTATTCTTGGAGTTTGGCTCGTCGGGCTGCTGCTTAACCCGGACAACCTGTCCACCCGGCTCGAATGGCGCAATTTGCCGCCTTCGCTGCAGCACCCGTTCGGCACCGACTGGCTCGGCCGGGATATGTTTACCCGCACGTTCAAAGGGCTGGCGTTAAGCGTGCAGGTCGGTCTGCTCGCCGCCGCCTGCAGCGCGGTGATTGCTGCGGCGCTGGGGCTCATTGCCGCGACAATGGGCCGGGCGGCCGACCGGATCGTCGCGTGGCTGATCGACTTGTTTCTGAGCGTGCCGCATCTCGTCACGCTCATTCTGATCGCGTTCGTCTTCGGCGGCGGCATGCGCGGCATCGTGATCGGCGTCGCCCTCACGCATTGGCCGAGCTTGGCGCGGGTCATCCGCGCGGAGGTGCTCCAGCTTCGCAGCGCCGAATTCGTGCAGATTTCGCGGCGGCTCGGGCAGTCCCGGTGGCAGGTGGCGGTGCGGCATATGCTGCCCCACCTGCTGCCGCAGCTGCTCGTCGGCCTGCTGCTGCTGTTCCCGCACGCCATTCTGCATGAAGCTGCCGTGACGTTTATCGGCCTGGGGCTTTCGCCGCACCAGCCGGCCATCGGCATTATTTTGTCCGAGTCGATGCGGTATTTGTCGACCGGCATGTGGTGGCTGGCCGTCTTTCCCGGTCTCTGCCTGCTGATCGTCGTCCGGGCGTTCGACCGGGCCGGGGAAAGCCTGCGTCTGCTGCTCGATCCGCGGGACCCGCGGAATTGAAGCATCCGGCCCCGCTGCATGACACAAAGAGGAGGCTCGCGCAACGTGCCTGAATCTGTACCTGAAACTATCCATACGCCTGTTCTTGAGGTGACCGATTTATCCGTCGCTTTCACACGGTACGACCGCGGCTTGCGGCAGTCGACGGTGGAGGTCATCCGCAGTCTGCAGCTGACGGTCGGGCAGGGCGAACTGCTCGCGGTCGTCGGCTCGAGCGGCTCCGGCAAAAGTCTCCTCGCCCATGCCATCCTCGGCATCCTGCCGGACAACGCGGCCGTCTCCGGGACGCTGCGGTACGAAGGCGAGCCGCTGACCCCCGCCCGGCAGGAGGCGCTGCGCGGCAAGGAGATTGCGCTGGTGCCGCAATCGGTCAACTTCCTCGACCCGCTGATGCGGGTGGGCGGCCAAGTACGGAGCTCGGTCCGCGATGGCAATGCCGACGCCGCGGTCCGACGCATCTTTAACCGCTATCGCCTCGCCCCCGGGACCGAGCGGCTCTTCCCGTTCCAGCTGTCGGGCGGCATGGCGCGGCGGGTGCTCGTCTCGACGGCGACCGTCGGCGGCCCGCGGCTCGTCATTGCCGACGAGCCGACGCCCGGCCTTGACCCTGCGGCGGTGCGGGAAACGCTAAGCCGGTTCCGCGAGCTGGCGGACGAAGGCTGCGCCGTGCTGCTCATCACCCACGACCTCGAGTCGGTGCTCCCTTTCGCGGACAACGTCGCCGTCTTTTATGCCGGGACGACGGTCGAGACGGCGCCCGCCGGCGACTTCTCCGGCGACGGAGCGCGGCTGCGCCACCCGTACAGCCGGGCGCTCTGGCAGGCGCTGCCGCAGAACGGCTTCACGCCGATTCCCGGCACCCAGCCGCATCCGTCCGCGCTGCCGCCGGGCTGCTTGTTCGCGCCGCGCTGTGCCGCGGCCGGCCCGGAGTGCAGCCGCGAACGGCCGGAGATGCGGGAACTGCGCGGCGGAACGGTGAGGTGCATCCATGCGACTTGAAGCTCGGGGCCTCGGATACCGCCGCGGCCGGGACGCATGGCTGTTCCGCGGCATGGATCTTACGTTAAAGCCCGGGGAAATAACCGGCCTCGTCGGTCCGAGCGGCTGCGGCAAGACGACGCTCGGACGGCTGCTGGCCGGGTATGAGGAGCCGACGAAAGGGCGCATTACTTTGGGCGGCAGCCCCCTCCCGCGCAGCGGCTATCATCCGGTGCAGCTCGTCTTCCAGCATCCGGAGAAGGCGGTCAATCCGAAGTGGCCGATGCATCGCATCCTGCGCGAAGGCGGAGAGCCCGATCCGGCGCTGCTGGACGCGCTGGGCATCGAGCGGGAGTGGCTCCGCCGCCGGCCCGGCGAATTGTCCGGCGGCGAGCTGCAGCGGTTCTGCGTAGCGCGGGCGCTCGGTCCGCAAACGCGGTTTCTCATCGCCGACGAGATGACGACGATGCTCGATGCGATCACGCAGGCGCAAATCTGGCAGGCCGTGCTCGCGATCGCCCGGCAGCGGCAGCTCGGCATCCTCGTCGTCAGCCACGAGCCCGGCTTGATCCGGCATCTGTGCACCGCCGTCGTGAATTGGAGCGAGCTAACGGGCGCGGACTACATTTCGGATGGTTCAATGCACTATCGCGGCGGTGCTGCCCGAAGAGACGATTGACAGCCGAAAACGACCCGTGCTATAGTACTGTTAATTTATTTTTCGTGAAAGACAACGATGGGGAAAGTAAGCACGGCGTATTTCCAAGCGACCCGGGGAAGGTGCGAGCCCGGGAAAGAAGCCCTGCCGAAAGCCACCCCGGAGTCGCCCTCCGAAGCTTGCTGCCGTAGGAGTTGGCCGGTGTTCCGCCGTTATAGGACCGAGTGGACTTCATCATGATTGGAGTCAACGAGGGTGGTACCGCGTGAGCATAGCTCTCGTCCCTTTTTTGGGGACGGGAGCTTTTTTATTTGCGAATCTGCACGAACAAATCCATGAAAAGCTGGTGAATGGTCATGACTTTCAATTGGTCCGAACGCATCTCCCCCGTCATCCGGGATATGCCGCCGTCCGGCATCCGGCGGTTTTTCGATCTCGCGTCGGAGATGACCGGAATTATTTCATTAGGTGTCGGGGAGCCCGACTTTGTGACGCCATGGGCGATCCGGGAAACGGGGATCCAGTCTTTGCGGCAAGGCTATACGATGTATACGTCCAACGCGGGCTTGTTGGAGCTCCGGGAGGAAATTGCCGCTCACCTGCACGGATTTTACGGCGTGCGCTACGAGCCCCGCAGCGAGGTACTGGTGACGGTCGGGGTGAGCGAAGCGGTCGATCTCGCTTTGCGCGCAATCGTCCATTCGGGAGACGAGGTGCTGATCGCCGAGCCTTGCTACGTCTCTTACGCGCCATGCGTCGTGATGGCGGGCGGCGTGCCGGTTCCGCTGACCACGACGGCGGACAACGATTTCCGGCTGACCGCCGCACAGGTGGAAGCTGCGATCACACCGCGGACCAAGGCGCTGCTGTTCAACTATCCGAACAACCCGACCGGCGCGACGATGCCCCGGGAGGATCTGCTCGCCATTGCCAAAGTCGTGGAAAAGCATAACTTGATCGTCATTTCCGACGAGGTATACGACAAGCTGACTTACGAGGGCGAGCATACGTGCTTTGCGTCCCTGCCCGGGATGCGGGACCGGACGATTTTGCTGAACGGCTTCTCCAAGGCGTACGCCATGACCGGCTGGCGGCTCGGGTATGCCTGCGGGCATTCCGAAGTCATCGCCGCGATGACCAAAATCCACCAATACACGATGATCTGCGCGCCGATTACGGTGCAAAAAGCCGCGATCGAAGCGCTGCGGAACGGCACGGAGGAAATGAAGGAGATGGTCAGCTCGTATAACCAGCGGCGGCGGCTTGTACTGAAAGGCTTCGAAGAGATCGGCCTGCCCTGCTTCGAGCCCCGGGGAGCCTTCTACGCCTTCCCGTCGATCCGCCATACGGGCCTGTCGTCCGAGACGTTCGCCTGGCGGCTGCTGGAGGAAACGAAGGTTGCGGTCGTTCCGGGCAACGCTCTCGGCTCGGCCGGAGAAGGCCATATCCGCTGCTCCTATGCCTCTTCGGTGGAAAATTTGACCGAGGCCATCGAGCGGATGGGCCGTTTTCTGAAGCAGTTTGCGTGAAAGCTCCGTTCCCCGCGGGAAGCCGGCTAACCGGCCGAACCCGCAGGCTTGGCAAGCTTTACGGCGTAGTCGCGCATTGCTTCCAGCGAGCCCGTATAGATGAGAATGCCCTGTTCGATTAAACGGCGAAGCCGGTATTCGATCCAGCTATGAGAAATCGGACTGTCCAGAACATGACAAAGAAGCTCTCCAATCAGCTGTCCGATGTAAACCCATCCCTGGGCCTCTGCCTGCAGGGTACGGACGCACTGAACGATCGTTTCGTCGAAATAGCTTTCATCCGCCGTCCGAAGGCTGCCGTTCTCATAGATACGAAGCAAGCCCGCTTCTTGTACCAGTCTCCGCCAGTCCTGGATCAGCCCGTCTCTGGTCCGCGGCGCAAGCGGCTCCGCTTTCCCGATCCACGAAGCCAATTCTTCGGGGGAAGCTTCCCCGGTATAGCGGAGCCGTCCTTCGGAAGCGACGGTGACGTTCATGACGGATACGGAAACGTCGGGCGGCAGGGAAGCAAGCACGGCGCGAATTCCGGTTTGTTCAAAAACGTTGCCGGCTGCCCAGATCACGGCGGGAACCGGATTCGCGGAAAGACGGGAGAGCCGTTCCCGCCAAGCTTCCATGTTACTTTTCAGATTGGGCAAGTATTGCCGGGCTTCCTCATTGGCAATGGCTGCCCGCCAGCGAAGACGCACGGCCTCCCAATCCTGCGAGGCCGCACAAACCGGAGGACCCGACATCAAGTCGTCTTCCCAATGAATCACCGACTTGTCGGGTCTTTCCCATGGCAACCTTTAAACAGCCTTCCGCCGCCGCGCCGAAGACGATCTGGACCGTCATCGGGACGCTGTCTCAGCCGGAGAAGCGGGATCAGATGCCCCGTCCACGGCGTCCCACTCGCTGTAAAACTGCTCCAAATACCGCTCCATAAAGCGGTGGCGCTCCTCCGCCAAGGCGCGGGCGGCGTCCGTGTTCATCAAGTCCTTGAGCTTCAGCAGCTTTTCGTAAAAATGGTTGATCGCCGTTCCCGGATGGCTGCGGTATTCCTCCGGCGTCATATGCTCCCGGACCGGCAGCTCCGGGTCATGCATCGGGCGGCCTTTCCAGCCGCCGTAAGCGAACACCCGGGCGATTCCGATCGCGCCGATCGCGTCGAGACGGTCCGCGTCCTGCACGATCCGGCCTTCGGCGGTACGCATCGGCTGACCGCGTCCTCCCCCAAAGGACATTGTTGAAATAATGTCCATGACATGAGCACGGTCCGCTTCGTCCGTCCCCGCTTCGGTTAGCCAGTTCTCTACCTTTTGCAGTCCCGCTTCCTTGCTCGGGTTCAGCTTTTCATCGGCCACGTCGTGCAGCAAGGCCGCCAGCTCGCAGACGAACGCGTCCGCCTGTTCGACCGCCGCCAGCCGCTTGGCCGTACGGGTCACTCGGACAATATGCCACCAATCGTGGCCGCTGCTGTCTCGTTCCAGTTCGGCTCTCGCATTAGCGGCCGCCCGCTCCAGCAGCTTTTGTCGTTTAATCGCGTCCATAAGCGGCTCATCCTCTCCGAATTCTCTATCATCCCGCTATTGTACTATGCCTCGGGGCGGCAACGCAAAGAAGGCCGCAATCTATGGATTGCGGCCGGGCGCCGGGCTTCACCCCCGTCGAGCTCCATATCGCTTAAGATATTCGGGGTAAGCGCGAAGATGTATTTCTTTTGCCTGTTGCTGCGTCTGTTGCTTCACCTCGGGCAGCTTCTCCGCTTCAACGTAATCGGCCAGAACATCGATCACGTCGTCAAGCAGTTTCGCCCTGAAATAAAGCTCCATCCGATCGAAGCATTCGCGCCCTTCCAATTCGAGGAGACGCTCCTTCCAATAGGGCCAATCCTTGGAGCGGTACAGCGGCCAAAGAAAGACGGAATTATCCATGGCGGCATCTCCATAGGCGGATAAATCATCCCAATCGATAATCCAAAAACGGCCGTTTTCTTCTACCAGCACGTTTTGCCAGTTCAAGTCGTTATGTACGGTATCCATCGCTTGCTTTTGAAAAGAAGGCTGCTGATGTACGAGCAGGTTTAGCGTCTTTACTTCCGAATCAAACCAATCCAAAGCGTCGTCCGTCACGAAATCCAGCAATTGTTTTTCCGACCGGATGGTCTCCAGATCCTCCTCGAATCGGGCAATGTACTCCTCGGCAAACGTCTCGGCATACGAGCGAGCCTGGGCCCCGGCCCCCTTTTTGAGCTCCTGATCCGCATGCAGACGGTTCAATGCTTGAAGGACGTGTTCAAGCACTGCATTTGGGTTGGAGCAAGAACTCAGGGGAGTTCCCTTAATATAATCAAACACCAAACCGTATGAATAACCGGGGATGATTTCCTGGGTCACCTCTTCGATCAGCCGCGGGGCATTATAATGGCTGGTCAAATGCTCGCTCAGCATGGCCCACTGTTTTAGACGCGGGGCTCTTTCTCCTTGCGCGAGCTTGAGATGCCGGACCGTTTCGCCATCGGATAGGCGATAGGACTGATTGATAAAGCCTCCCGGGTTCCAGATATATTCCGCTTCTATCCGCGAACCTGTGAACCCTATCAAACGGGAGTTTGCCTTTGCCCACTCCAGCACTTGTTTTTCGTTGGACAGTAAATTCATGTCTATTCTCCTTTGCAAAAAGAAAGCGGTCTAAACGTCATCGTTGCAGACCGCTTATTTGTTCGCAGACCGGCGACTACGCCTCCGTCGTCTCTTCGGCCCGAGGCCCATCCGGCGGGGAAAAAGCGGGCAGAAACGGCGCCGGCCGCCGGGGCTTGTCCGCCGTCTTCCACGGATGGCGCTCGTCGATCCAATGGCGGATGAGCGCATTTACCAGAGACGCCGATTTGGTCGGAAGCTGGTGGCCGACTTTGGGCAAGAAATGCAGCGTGCTGTCGGGCAGTCTGCGGTGGAGGATTTGGGCATACCGGCGAAATTCTTTATCCTTCTTCCCGTATAAGAGCAGCACCGGCACTTGAATCTGCCCGAGTTTATCCGTACAGCTGTATGTCAGGCTGCATTTAAAATAGTCGTTCACGTTCCGCAGTTGTCCTTCCATGGCCGTACGGTAAAGACGCCGGAACGTCTTCCATTTGTTCGAATTGCCCCCAGCGATGGCCGCCGCGACAATCCGTTTGGCGCGAAGTCCTATCATCCCGACCGCCGCCCAAACCTCGCTTCGCCGGTACCAGTCGGTCAACTCCGACATAGCGCTGATCAGAATCGCCCCATAGAACCGGTCGGGAAAGCGAAGCATCGCTTCCAGCGCTACCGATCCGCCGGTCGAATACCCGCACAAATAAGCTTTTTTCAGCTCCAAATGGTCGAGCAGTCCGCGCAGGTCTTCCGCCAGCAGGCCGTAGGTAAGCTGCTCCGAGGACTGTCCGCTCTGCCCGTGGCCCCGGATATCGAACGCAATAACCTGATATTTGCCCGAAAGCTGCTCCATCTGGTCCGCAAAGTTGCTGCTCGTCAGCATCGGAGGATGAATGAATACGATCGGAACGCCGAAGCCTTTCACTTTGTAGTACAGCGTCGTTCCGTTAATTTTGGCGAATGGCACGGCCGCTTCACCGCCTTTCTTTTCCGGATGGAAGCAAAATGCAATTTTTAGCATGCCCCTTCCTTTGCAAAAGATGCGCGCTCTCCGGCCGCCACCGATTTCGCCAAGGATGCTTACGATTCCATGATTAATGTAAGTCCGCAAGACGGACATTCCCGCTCCTCCGCCCGCACAAGCGTCAAACAGGCCGGGCACGGCTCGGCAGCCCCCGCCTGTGATCGGCGGGCATCGTCCTCGTCCTGCGGCAGCGGCGCGTCCGGAGCGTACGAAGTCTCGAACCAGCGGCTCACGGGCTTCCCGTCGACTTCAAGCACCTGCAGCTCATCCGACGGAAACCAGCGGATCATGCCGTTTTCATCGCAAACCGCCGCCATCGTGATTTCGCCCGATTCCTCGTGCGGAAACCAATCGCCTCCAAGGAGGCTCGCTCTCTGCGCTTTATAAGCTCCGAATCCCGGGCCCAGAAAAAGATATTTCCGCCTGCCCGGTTTATGCCATACGATCGTTGCCACCGGTGTTTCCCCCCGCCTCATGCAGCCTTTACCTATTAGACCCGACAAACCGGAGAAAGGTTGCTCCGCTGACAAAAAAAACCGGTCGTTCCGCCATATGGCGAAAACGGCCGGCTTTTTCTTTTGATTAGGTACGTTAGCTATGGAAGCGTTTCAGCCGATGCCGCCGGCCTGCTACAAGCCAAGCACCTTGTTGACCGACTCGATGACGCGCTCCTTTTGAAGCGGCTTGACGACAAAATCCTTCGCACCCGCCGTAATGGCTTCCAGCACCATGCCCTTTTGGCCCATGGCCGAGCACATGATGATCTTCGCGTTTGGGTCGTGCTTGCGGATTTCTTTGACCGCTCCGACTCCGTCCAGCTCGGGCATCGTAATATCCATCGTGACCAGGTCGGGCCGGGCGGACAAATAAACGTTGACCGCCTCCATGCCGTTCGTCGCTTCCGCCACCACTTCGTGTCCTTCCTCCGTCAGCATCGTACGCAGCATCATCCGCATGAAAGCGGCATCATCGACTACCATTACTTTAGCCATTGGCAACCCCCCAACTCTCTAAGGTGATGTTATATCCCTATTATGGCAGAGCTTTATTAAGAAACTGTTAGGTTTGGGAAGGATTTGGGCATTTTTTTTGATTTTATCGTTTCGGCACAAAAAAGCCGGGTTCTCTCGAACAAGAGACCGCCCGGCTTCCGAAAGCAGCGGAGACTGTTATTGAAAATGCGTCTGGTAAGGCTGCTGCGGCTCCGCAGGCTGGTGCACAGCCTGGATCATGGTGCGCATCGTATGATCGGCCAACTGCGGGACTTGGTAGAAGCCCTTGAAGTTCATGTACTGGAACAGCTCCCAAGCCATCTCTTGACAGATGTTTGCCGAGGTCGCATGGTACTGTCGAATTTGCGGATCTACGCATTCGCAGGCCCAGAGCATGGCGACGGCCGAGCCGGTTTTGTGCAGATTCAGCGCTATGGTCGAGATGGACACATCGGACAGCTGCGCAGCGTTCGGGTTCGGCCCGGGCAAGGACGGCTGCTTCAGCCCGACTTGCGGTCTTTCGTAAATGCGCAGCTCCGGCGTATGCGGCGTCATGGTGATGCCTCTGCCTTGCAGCAGACCGATGCCGTAATCGTATCCTTCCAGCATCCGTCGCTGCTGATTGAACAAAATATCTTTCAAGTGCGTATCCTGCGCCATCGAAAACAGAACGCCGTACAGTTCGATGTGCGCCGCTTTCGTGCGGATGGCCTCTTGGGTTTCCAGAAATTCGTGAGCGGCAAAACGTTGCTGAGTGTGCATAAAAACCTCCTGAACAAGAATGGATATTGTCGGAACACCGATAGTATGTCCAAGGATTGGAAACGATTATGCGCCGTCTATCCAAAATTTTGCATCCTCTCGCAACCAATGACGTTCACGCCGCGTCCAATGTGATGGATTTCACAAGGGTCCAAAAAACGGCCTCCCCTCGCGCGATAAAATAAGCCGGTTCCCCGAAAGGAACCGGCCGCCGGTCTAGTTGGGAGCGGTGCCGCTTGTGGAGCCGTCCGGGTATACGGTGAACGAAGAAACGCTGCGGGTACCGTCCGCGGCTTTCTTCACCGTCCACAGCTCGTACCGGTCGACTTGTCCGCCTGCGTTCCAACGAATGAACAGCTGTCCCTCCAAGTCGCCGCGGCGCAAGCCGTCGGCGTCGGCGCTAAGACCGCCGCTGCTGTAGCCGGCCGATGCCCCGAAGTCGTAACGCCACAGCTGCTGCTTGGAGCTGTCGATGAGCGTCAGGAAGGACGGTTCGCCCAGCACGCTCTTCACCTCTTTGGCGTCCATCCCCCGTTCGAGGCGGTACGTTGCCGCCCATATTTTTTTCTGCGCTTCGCCGGCGTTCTTCGGCTCGGAAACGACCGAGACGGTGCGGGCATTTTCATCATAAACAGCCCCGGCCTCCAAGTTTTCGGCCATGAAACGAAGCGGTACATACGTGTGACCGTCATAATTCAAAATCGCAAACCGGGAGCCTGTCTCACGTACCTCCCCATTGAATTGCAATTTTACGGGAAACAACGTCGCCCGGATTTCATCCGAAGCGTAAACGGCGGTGGAAGCGGCAAGCACGGCTCCGCAGAGCAGTCCAAGTATAAATTTTTTCATAAGTACCTCCTTGGATTCGGTGATGGGGTCCTATTCATTATACTAGGGATAAGACGAGGTTGGCATGGAAAAAGGTTGCAAAATTTGTTAATCGAGAGGGTGGGATTACGGAAAAAGCAATTTTTCCGTTTTGGAGACGGACCGCCATTTATGTGCTAAGCAAGCTTTCGGGGGCGGGGATGGGCCTTGTTGCAGGGTTCGCCTACATTTGGGGGCAGAGCGGCTTTGATGCCTTCGAGCCGTTCGAAGCGTTGCGGCCCGATGAGGCGTTTGGCCCCGGTCTCAGCTTGTTTTTTTGGCTGATGCTGTACGGTTACGGCATGCTCGTCACGTTCGCCATCGATGGGCTTGGGCACTGGAAGCCCGGATTCCGCAAGACCGCCGTCCAAGCATCGCTCCATGCGGTTGCCGGACTTCTTTTCTTCTTGGTCATGCCGGTGCGCGCACCGTTCCCCTTGCAGCCTCGTCATCTCCGGAATCGCCGGAGCGGTCGGAGCGCTCTTCGCCCTTCTCTTCTACATGGGGAGCCGCTGGGGACGGCGGTCGGCTTAGGTCCGGGGCTTGCTCGGCCTCGCGATTCCGCTCATCGTGCTGGTCGTTATCCCGAAGGCGTGAAGCAGGATGGGAAGAAAACGAGAGGGGAAGGGTTGTACGAAGCCGAGTTCCGCTATATGAATGGTACGCAAAACATCCACGTTTATGCAAGAAAAGGCCAGGTCATTTCCTTTACCATGACGTGGCAATCGGACAAAAGGGGCGGTTACGGCATGCAGGTGCGGGGGCCGGGCGGCCCGAACGATTGCGCCGATTACCGGCCGGGTCCGCCCCTCTCCGGCGACAGCCGGGGATTCGGAGGAAAGATCCACGCCGATCGCGACGGTGAGTACATTATTATAGCGAGCGGGAACCGGATCAAGAGCAAGCTTAAGGTGGCTAGGAGCGTGGACCCGAAAACGGAGTGAGCTTGTGGGGCCATGGCAGCCGGGGAAGACCCGCGTGCCGCCTCGCGACGGGGAGCGAGATTCTGTTTCTGTACCCTGGATCGGCCAGTCGCTCTCCCGTCCCTGGCGGAGCCTGTGGCGGCGAAATGGCTGGAGCTGTCCGCGCTTGATTGAGTGGAGCGATTGGCTTAAGACACGTGCGTGCGATATTGCCGATCAGCGAGCTGGAGGAGAAGTAACGCAGACCTATGCGGCGTGCCGCGAGCGGTTAACCGGCTGCATCGATGCGCATAACGAAGAAGACATCCGGCTGGAAAGCTGCTGCAAAGCACGCGGTCTGCCTGTTAGGCTGGGCAAGCGGGCGGGGGAAGTGCATGACGCCACGTTTTCCGGTTACCTGCTCGCCAGCCGTATCGCCAAGTCCAAGCCTTGGCTTAGGCATACGGAGATGAGCATTGACGAGATGGCCTCGCGGCTGCAGTACAGCAACGTGCAGAGCTTCTCTCGTTTCGTTCAAGTGATCGTCGACATACCTCCGGGAGTCCCGTGGCCAGAATGAGAGCCCGGCTCCCAGCGGAGGCGAAGCAAGCTGGAAGACTGATGACAGGACTGATCACCCCTCACTCGAAAAATAAAGGAACGCGGATGCGCTATTCGCAAGCCAATGCACCCGGCAAAAAAATAGAGGAACATACGTTCGTTAACCATGTCGAATATTAGCTCGTCCGCCTGTTTTTTGGCTAATACGTCATCGTAGTTCCTCTATTGTCCGAATTGCAGTATACTTAGGCCAATTAAGGCATCTGTCGTGTGCTATTTTCGACGACAACTAACGGTGGAAAGAGGACGAGGCAATGACCGCTGAAAAAACACGACCAACTTTACATTACGAAGCCCGTGGCGACGGGTATCCGCTAATCGTGCTGCATGCGCTCGCGACCGACCATCGGTCGATGATGGCGTGGATGGAGCCGCTGTTCGAACGGCGGACGGGTTGGAAGCGGATTTACGTCGATATTCCGGCCCACGGACGGAGCACGGTCGAGCCTTGGATGAAAACCTCCGACGACCTGCTGGCGGTTATACTGGACGGCATCCGGACGATCCTGCCGGAAAACGAACGGTTCGCGCTCATGGGGATGTCGTTCGGCGGGTACATGGCGCAGGGGATATGGCGCGCGGAGCACCGCCGGGCGGACGGGCTCTGTCTCCTCGCTCCGGCGGTGCATCGGAAAACCCGCACCCTCCCCGAACGAAGCGTGCCGTTCCGGGACGAGGCGCTGCTGGCGGAGCTCGAGCCGGAGGTGCGGGCAGCCTTCGAAACTTTGGCTACCGTCCAATCGCGGGCAAATTGGGAGCTTTTCCGGGAGGAATGGCAGCCGGGGCGTCTGCTCGCCGACCGCGCGTTTCTGTCTTCGGACTGGCGCACGGAAGGATACCATTTTCAATATGATCCTATCCCGGAGGACAGCCGTTTTCCGCAGCCGGCGCTGTTTCTTCTCGGACGGCAGGATGCGATCTGCGGGTACAAGGATCATTTTGCCGTGCTCGAATCGTTCCCCCGGGCGACCTTTGCCGTGCTGGACGGGGCCGGGCATCTGCTGCAAATCGAGCAGCGGGAGCTGGCGCAGCGTCATGTCGCCCTCTGGTTGGATACGGTGGAGCGGGAGAAGCCGGCGATTAGCTGCGGAAAATGATCCAGCGTAAAGACCGGATTTGCAGTTGTCTCCCTCGTTAAGATGCCGCCCGGACAACTAAGATTTAGAAACCTTTTTCACCACATAGGCTCTCAAGGATTTGGGTATTAAGACCGGATAATCGAAGCTTCGTTCCCGAACATCAGCCGCCAGCACCTTGGCCACAGGAGCACCGATGGGGGAGGCTACGATCCCGGTTCATACACCAAAACTCCTTTGCAAAAAAATAGATGTTGCGACCGGCTAACTTTGAACAATACAAAGAGACAGTTTGGCAAAATCGATAATCATCCACGAAGCTGGTCAAAGACAGACGATTGCCCTGTGCCGTCTTGGCTTCAGGGCAATGCAGCAAAAGCGGGCCGAGAAACAGAAGCTCGCTCCTCCCATCGGCAAAACGTTTTCTCAGTTAAAGCAAATTCGTCAGAACCGCCTCCGCTCCATCGTTCTAAACAACATGAAATCGCACCTGAATAAATTAACCGAATCTTTTCAACAGCGAAAAGTGGTCCAGCTAAATGGCTTCCCAAATAAAACCACCCATAAATACCGCATCCGAGGTATTTACGGGTGGTTTATCCAACATTTTTCCCGCAGGATCCTTTCGTTCCAAGCCGCTTTGCGCAATCATCTCTTTAGCCTATTTTCCCACTCTTCCAAGTAGATCATTTGCGTCAATGGAGACGTATCCAGCTCAATCGGGCAAATGAACTCCAGCGAATTGCCGTCCGGGTCCGCAAAATAAATGGCGGCGTGCGCGTGCGGCCGGTTGGGCAGTACGATGGGCCCCGTCGGCGCGAAGCCGAAAGCCTCCCTGACTTCGATCCCCTTGTCCGCAAGCCACTGCTTGGCCCGCTTTAGATCCTCAAGCTCCACTTGAAAGGCGATATGCCGCAACGACGGATGATACGGAACGTTCGCCTGTTCCCCCTCCCACAGTCCAAGCCAGCTCTTTCCTTTCTCGATCCAGAAAAAGGTCAAGCCTTGACCCCGATAGGCCAATTCCAAGCCGATGCTTTCATAAAATTCGATGGAACGCTTTAGATCTTTTACCGGCAAATGAGCTTCATAAAGCCCTTTGATCATAGAGATACCCTCCTTTCTAGTGTAGAATGCTCCCTTTCGGATACAGTGTAGCACAAACCAGCATATTGACCCATATTTTAGAAACTTACTTTTCACAGCTAAAAAATTTAACCAAAAAATACCTAACGATTCGACCGAATTGTGTCGATGAAAAAGGAGATGAACACAACAAAGGAGAGAAACATAATGGGGAAACATCACTTTAGGCTATCGGTCGGGAGAAAGCTGTTCTTGTCTTTTCTGCTCCTGATCTTGCTGCTGACCGCCTTCGGCCTCGTTTCGCTGAGCCGGGAGGAAAAGATGCAAGCCAAAACGGCCGAAATTAGCGGCGCTTGGCTGTCGGGAGTAGGCATTGCCAATAATGTAAACTACTTGACGGAACACATTCTTGTTCTGCAATATAAAATTTTAACCAATCCGGAAGTCGCCAAAAAAGAACAATATATCCAGGAAGCCGGTGCTACGTTTGTAGAGATCGACAAGCAATTGGACCTGTACAGTGAAACGTACGTAAGCGACGAAGACCGCATCAATGCGGAGCAGCTTCGGGCGAAATGGAACAGCTACAAAGAGGTTTACGACCGCACCGTAGGGTTGGGCAAGCAGATCGATCTGGTGCGCGGCGCGGTGAAGCATGAACAAGAACTAACGGCTTTGATGGCGCAATCCCAGCAAACGTATGACGAAATGCAGGGGCTGCTTGATAAAATGATCGAGATCAATAACGAAGGCGCCAAGACGGCGACGCAGGAGAGCCGGGAAATTTACGAAACCAATATTCAACGAACCATTTGGTTGATCGCCATTTCGATCGTCATCGGAATCGCTTTGGTTGTGGTCATGAACCGCATCATATCCAAGCCCGTGAAGCTTGTATCCGAAGCGCTGCACCGCGTGGCGGGGGGCGACTTGACGGTGGAGCCGCTCGCGGTCAAGCAAAAGGACGAGATCGGGAGTCTGATTGTTTCGCTGAACGACATGGTCGCCCATCTCAAAATGACCGTGATGCAAATCCAGGATGCATCCACGACGGTTGCCGCATCCTCCGAGGAACTGCAGGCCAGCTCGGAGCAAAATACGGCGGCAACCAAAACCGTTGCCCTGTCCATCCAAGAGATGGCCTCCGGCTCGGAGAGCCAGCTGATGCGCTCGGACGAAACCGGAAGAGCGATGGAAGAGATGGCGGCAGGCATTCAGCGCATCGCCGAAACGACGTCGGACGTATCCGAATTGTCTCAAGAATCCGCCCTCCAGGCGCAGCAAGGCAATGATGCCATTCGAGCGGCAAGAAGCAGGATGAACGCCCTGAGCGAATCGGTCGGCCAGGCGGGCGCCGATATCCAGACCCTGGAGACGCATTCGGTGAACGTCGGCGGCATTCTGCAGATCATCAACGACATCGCCTCGCAAACGGGTCTCCTGGCGCTCAACGCCTCCATCGAGGCGGCAAGAGCGGGAGAGCACGGACTGGGCTTCGCCGTCGTCGCCAACGAGGTGAAGAAGCTTGCCCAGCAGTCCGGTGAAGCCGTGCAAAGCATCTCGGACATCATCTCGCAGATTCAAGCCGATACGTCCAAAGCGGTGCTCACGATGAACCGCAGCTTGTCGGAGGTGCGAATCGGCCTCCAAGCCGTTACCGAAGCGGATGAAGCGTTCCAGCAAATCACCCGGACCGCAAACGACGTATCGGGCAAGATCCAGGAAGTGGCGGCGGCAGCCCAAGAAATGGCCGCCGGCTCGGAGCAGGTATCCGCTTCGGCATCGGAGATGAACCTGATTGCCAAGCAGGCCGCCGAATCGGCGCAGACGATTGCCGCTACAACCGAGGAGCAGCTTGCATCCGCCGAGGAAATCGCTTCGTCCGCGGAATCGTTAAGCCGGACGGCGCAGGAATTGTCCGAAATGGTCAACCGGTTCAAATTGTAAAGGCGCTCGGCGCGTCTTCAAAAAGGGAGGAAGTCCCCTCGGCGTTTAAGCTGCGGACTTCCTCCCTTTTCCGTCTCATCCTGTGCTTCATGCTAAATTTTAAACTTGCGGACCAGCGTCTCCAAATTTTCCGCCTCCCGGCTCAGTCCTTCGGACAAGAAGGAAACCTCCTGCACCAAAGCGGTTTGCGCTTGGGTTTTGTCGTTAACGATCTGCACGCCGTCCAAGGATTCTCTGGCCACATCGGCCATATCGGAGACAGAGGCGGCAATTTCTTCCGAGCCCGCCGCCATCTCCTCCGAAATGGCCGAAACCTCTTGGATTTGAGCGGCGACCTCTTTGGTGGCCTGCAATATTTTTTGGAACGACTCGCCGGCATCCCGCACCTTGCGGCTGCCCAGAGCCACCTCTTCGCTTACCCGCTGCATCGCCTTGACCGTTTCCGTCGAATCGCTGCGAATTTCTTGAAGCAGCTCGGCGATCCGTTCCGCCGAAGCAGTGGAGCCTTCCGCCAACTTCCGGATTTCCGCCGCCACGACCGCGAAGCCCCGGCCATGCTCACCCGCCCGGGCCGCTTCGATCGAAGCATTAAGCGCAAGCAGATTCGTTTGCTTGGATAACGCGGCGATCGTATCCGCAATTTGCCCGATGTGGGACGAGCGTTCGTCCAGCTTGGACACGACCCGGACGGACTGGTTGACGGACTCGTCGATCTGATCCATTTGCCGCTTGGCCTGCTCCATATGCACGAAGCCGTCCACGGCTTCTTTCTCCGTATCCAAGGCGGCCTCGGACAGCTCGGTCGCCGATTCGGCCACCCGCTGTACGCCCTTGGCCATTTCTTCAATGGCCCGCGACCCGTCCAGCGTGTTCTGCATCGAAATGACGGCCCCCTGCTCGATCAGCGCCATCCGCTGGCCGATTTCCCCGGTGGCGGCGGAGGCTTGCTTCGTATTGGCCGTCAGCTTCTCCGATGTCTCCCACACCTTCTCGGAGGTGCCGGTAATCTCCTTGATCATGCCGTGCAGGCTGTCGAGCATCCGGTTAAGCGAGCCCGCGATTTCGCCGATCTCGTCCTTCGTATTCGAGGAAAGCCTCGCTGTCAGATCCCCGCCGTTGCTGGCCAGCTCGGCAATTTTTTCATTCACCGTTTTTAAAGGCCGCAGCTTGATAAAAATCAAAATAAAAATGCCGAATAAAGTGACGAACGTCACCGCCAGCAGGATCACGGCGAAGCTCATCATCGCGGTGGCCGTTTGACGGGCCGCGTCCGCTTCCTGCTGCGCCCGGGCGTTCATTTTGTTTTGAAACTGCTGGATATATCCCATGATCTCTTGTTTGCCGGCATCGTATTGTTCGCCGAACATAAGCTTCCGGGCGCTGTCGAAATTTTTCTCCTCTATCGCCTTCATGGCGGCTTCTTCGGTTTTGATCAAGGTGTCGGAACCTCTCTTGGCTTTTTCAATCAAATCCAGCTCTTCCTGCGGGGCGCCAAGCGCTTTCAGCTGTTCGACGGCCTTATCGCGCGATTTGGTCTCGTTGACCTCTCTCCAATAATTGTCATAGTGCCGCTTGTCCCCGAACTGGACATATCGTCTCATCTCGTCGGTCAAGTAATCGGAGGCGTTCTTCAAGTCGAAGCCGAGCTGCTTGAACTGCGCCTGCCGTTGTACCGCCAGCCGTTCCTGGGCTATGCCGTTCTCCAGCTTGCCGACACTGACCCAGTTGAACAGCGACAGCACCAATAAAAGCCCGCCCATCACCTTTAACCAGCTTGAAATCTTCATCCGCAGTCCCCCTGAAGGTGTAATTTTATTCGACATTTTTCAACATATTTATCGACATTTTTAGACAAAAACTTGATATTCATTTTTTTCCATCTCCAAAAAACACATTATTTTCATGGGATCGGCAAGCTTTTTTAAATATTTTTCGACATTTTTCTCAAAAAAGGCGGATGAACGGTTCAGAGGGGAATTATCCATAGCCCGGAGCCGATGGAGAAGACTTGGCCCGAGGAAGGGCGAACGATCGGGGAGGCGCTTGAGGACATGACAAACCGGCATACCCTCAAGGATATGCCGGCGCTTCAAACTATTTCAGCCCCGCCGATTCGGCGAGATAATCGACCAGATGCATCGCTTGCATCGTCTTGTCTTGTCCGTGGCGGTGAACGCCCCATTTCATCTGAAGCAGACAGCCCGGATTGGCGGTCAAAATGACGTGCGCCCGGGTATGCTCCACCTGCTCCATCTTATGATCGAGCACGCTGGCGGACATTTCCGGCTGCGTCAGATTGTAAATTCCGGCGGAGCCGCAGCAGCGGTCGGCATCGGGCAGCTCCTGCAGCCTTGCGCCGGGCACGGTCCGGATCAGCTGCCGCGGGGCCGATGCGACGCGCATCACGTTGCGAAGGTGACACGAGTCCTGGTAGGTGACCGTCACCTCCTCCGCCCCCTGGCCTAGCGGCTTCAGCGGCAGCGGACGCCCTTCGGCGAGCAGCTCCGATACGTCGCGGACCTGCGAGGCAAATCGGCGGGCCTCCGCCTCCGCAGGATCGCCGTGCAGGAGGTGGTCCGCCTCCTTCAGGGTGGCGCCGCAGCCGCCGGCGTTGCTGACGACGGCATCCACGCCGGCCGCGCCGAAGGCGGCGATGTTGGCCCGGGCCAGGCGGCGGGCGCTCTCCCGTTCGCCGGCATGGGCGTGCAGCGCGCCGCAGCACGTCTGCGAAGCCGGGACAACGACCTCGTAGCCCGCCAAGCGCAGCAGCTTGATCGTATTCACGTTCGTCTCCGTGAACAGCACATCCATGATGCAGCCGCGGAACATTCCGACCCGCCCGAGACGTTCGCCTTCGGCCGGGATCACGAGCAGCGATTGTCCGCCCTCGGCCTGTTCCCGGCGGGCAGGCAGGCCGAGCTTCTCCCAACGGCGGATCACGCCGTCGCCGGCCGCTTGCGGCAGCACCGCTTCCATCTCGCGCATATGCGGCGGGAACAGCTTCATGACGCCGAGTCCGCGCGCCAGCTTCCGCAATCCGCTCGTTTGATACAGCTTCAGCGACGAGCCAAGCAGCCGCATCCGGCCGTGATGCGGGAATAGCCGCTCCATGAACAGCCGCTTCACCGTCCTTACCGGCCACCGCTCGGCGGTTACCGCCGCAATCGACTCGCGGGCCTGTTCGATGAGCTGCCCGTACTTGACATCCGACGGGCAAGCCGGCTCGCAAGCGCGGCAGCCGAGACAAAGGTCCATCTGCGAGCGGAACGCCGCATCCGGCTCCATCTTGCCGTCGTAGACGGCCTTCATCAGCGCGATCCGGCCCCGCGGCGACGCCGCCTCCAGCCCCGTCTCCTGAAACGTCGGACAAGCCGTCTGGCAAAAACCGCAGCGCATACAGTTGGTAAGCTGATCGGGATCGAGCGTGAGCTGCAGCTTCTCGGTCAATGTTTTGATCTCCGCGCTCATGCGTCACGCACCGCCTTTCGCCGCCGGCCCCGCGGTTCCGCTTGCTCCGGTTCCCGCTTCCGGCTCCGACGTAAACACAACGCGCTTGCGCGTCTCCGCGAACAGCTTGCCGGGATTCAGCAAGCCGTCCGGGTCGAACGCTTGCTTCAGCCGCTTCATCAGGCCGATGCCGGACGCGCCGACCTTCCATTCGAGATACGGCGCTTTGACATGCCCGACGCCGTGCTCTCCGGTGATCGTGCCTCCCAGCCGGATGGCCGCGTCGAATATTTCCTCGAACGCCAGCTCCACCCGGTGAATCTCCTCGGCGTCCCGCGCATCGGTCATCGCCGTCGGGTGCAGGTTGCCGTCTCCCGCATGGCCGAACGTGCAGATCCGAACGCTGTGCTTCGCCGCAATGCGCTGCACCTCCAGCACCATGTCGGCGATCTTCGAACGCGGCACGGTGGCGTCTTCGAGAATCGTCGTCGGCCTTAGCCGGGAGAGCGCCGCCAGCGCGCTGCGCCGGGCTTCCATCACCTTGGCCCCTTCCTCCGGCGTCGCGGCCACCTTCACCTGGATCGCCCCTTCGCGTCTGCAGATCGCTTCGATCAGCTGCAGGTCCTTCTCCACCTGCGCCTCGTCGCCGTCCTGCTCGATCGCCAAAATCGCCTGCGCATCGACCGGAAGGCCGATGTTGGCGAACGCCTCCACCACCTCGATCGTCGCCTGGTCCATAAACTCAAGCGTACAGGGGGTAATCCGGTTCGCAATAATCTGCGACACCGTCCGTGCCGCCGACGGCAAATCGGCGAACACCGCAATCATCGCCCTCCGGTACGCCGGCTTCGGGACAAGCTTGACCGTCGCTTCCGTCAAAATCGCCAGCGTGCCTCCGGACCCTACGAGCAATCTCGTCAAGTCGTAGCCCGCGACATCCTTCACCAGCTTGCCGCCGGTCCGCAGCACCTCGCCGCTCGCCAGCACCGCCTCAAGCCCGATGACGTAATCCTTGGTCGTGCCGTACTTGAGCCCGCGCAGCCCGCCTGCGCCCAGGGCGATGTTGCCGCCCATCGTACAGATGATCATGCTGCTCGGGTCCGGCGGATAGAACAGCCCCGTTTCCTCGACGGCCGTATGAAAGCGCTTCGTATTTAAACCCGTCTGGAATGTCGCCGTCAGGTTGTCCTGGTCGATCTCCAGCAGCCGGTTCATCCGCGTCATGACCATGATCAGCCCTCCGTGCAGCGGTACGACGCCCGCGCACAAATTGCTGCCCGCCCCGCGGGTGACCACCGGAATCCGATGCCGGGCGCAAACGCGCATCACCGCCGCCACTTCTTCCGTCGAAGCGGGGAAAACAACGCCGTCCGGCATCGATTGGTACAGCGGCGTAGCATCGTAGCTGTAAGAAACGAGCGTTTCGGCATCGTCCCGGAACCAAGCGTCCCCGACAATGCTTCTTAATTCTTGACAAACCGTTGCAGCCAGCAAAGCATTCCCTCCCGTATGCCCTTAATTAATCAGGTCATCTGATGACTTTATTATAAAAGGACCCGGCTTCCTCCGTCAATGCAAAAGACGTCCCGCAAGCCGGCATGCTTCGCCCGCGCAAACATGGTACAATAAGGGAAATCTTGCGCGTTGCCGCGTCATGCATCATAGCGCCCGCTTCATATCGGTTACGTCTCAACTGGAGGAATTTCTATGGATTTTTTCCCGTTTGATGGAGGCTTTCACCACGGGCCTCCGCCTTTCTTCACCTTCTTCTTTGTCCTTATTCTGGTTCTGATCGCAGGCACCTTCCTTTACGTGATTACGAAATCGTTATCCGCTTGGTCTGCCAACAATGCGGCGGAGCGTCTTACCGTCCCCGGCCGGGTCGTCGCCAAACGTACGCAAGTATCGGGCGGATCCGGAGATTCGAGCGCTTTTACGAGATATTACGCGACCTTCGAATTCGAGGACGGCGGGCGGACAGAGCTTCCTTTGACAGGCCCCCAATACGGACTGCTGGTCGAAGGAGACTTCGGCGAGCTGACGTATCAAGGCACCCGCTTCATCGATTTTGTCCGCATGAGAAAGGAAGGGCTTCATGATCCGCAAAGGCTATGAAATCGTCGCCGACGCCCTTCGCGAGCAGATTGAGCAGGGCGTCTGGCCGGTCGGCTCCCGGATCGACTCGGTCGAGCAGCTTGCCGTGAAGTTCGGCGTCGGCCGCTCGACGATCCGGGAAGCGCTCATGTCCCTCAAAGCGCACGGCTGGGTAGATGTCCGCCACGGCGGCGGAACGTTCGTGCTCCGCAATAGCGGCGCGCTTCAGATCCAAGCGCCCGAGATCGGAAACGTGGAGCAGCTCCGGCAATGGCTTGAGCTGCGCTTCATCCTGGAAACCGAAGGCGCGGCGCTGGCCGCCGCGCGCCGCAGCAGCGGCCATCTGAACGATCTGGACGCGATCCTCGCCGAGATGGCTTCCCTGACTGACGAGGACAAGCTGGAGCAATGCGATATCCGTTTTCATCTGAAGCTGGCCGGAGCCTCCGGCAACGAGCTGCTCGCACGCTCGCTGGAGACGCTCTTTCTGACCATGGGCCCGGCCATGCGGGAAAGCCGCCGGCTGTGGCTCTTCGCAGAGCAGAGCCATGCGGTCCGGCTCTCCGAAGAGCACCGGTCCATCGTCGACGCGGTCCGGCAGCAGGACGCCGCCCTTGCCAGAGAACGCGTCGCCTCCCACTTGCGCAAGGTGGAGCAGATGCTTCGCCGTCTAACCTACGAAGCCTGATGACATCGCTATGCACGCAGCAAAGCCCGCCGGCATCCCCGGCGGGCTTTGTACATTTAATGGGCGGCTCCGCCCTTTTTCAGCCATTCGCAGCCGTCCGCGCAGGAGCAGAGCGCCTTCTGCACCGAACACCACGAGCGCTTCGCGTAATATATCGGCACTTCCTGTTCCTTTGCTTGCTGCTTGATGGCCTTGGTCAGATTGTGGTTGACGTAATCCGTCAGCACAAGCACCGCGTCCACCTTTTCCGGAATCCCCTTCTTCACCATTTGGCATTTGCGTCCGGACATATGCATCACTTCGTCAAAACCGATATTCGCCAGATGATCGGGCATATTGCCCAGATGATCCGCTCCTACGACCAAAATCGACGGCATGTTTCAAGCCTCCTTTTCGTTAACGGCTTTCTCCTGAGAGAGCCTTTCGTGTCATGTATTTTATCGCGTATGCCTTCGATTCTCGTCAGTTCGCGCCCGCGAGCAGCTTGAGCTTCCGTTCCTCGCGCTCGGCGCCGCTCATCCGCGGACAGGTATAACAATATCCGTGGTCCGTATCCGTTTTGTAAGCGAGACAGCAGCTGACTTTCATCCGCAGCCGCTCTCCGGGCTTGCGCGGATCGTCGACGTAGCGGAACTTCACATCGAGCGGATGCCGCGGACGGCCGAACACGTCCGGCGGCAAGTCGGACAGCAGCGCCTGAAAGTCCTCCGTCAGCTTGGCCCGAAGCTCTTCGCTGTCGGCTTGGGCAAGAGCCATATCCCGTACGTAGTACATCCGTGTCGCGATCTGTCCCCACAATTGCCCCGCATCGAGCCCTGCCGCTTGCGCCAGCGATGCAAGCAGCGGCCGGATCGTTCCTCCGTACAAGGCGGAGAGCACTCGACGCCGCCACTCGGCGCGGTCCCCTGCAGGCACCGACAACGTCCTGGCGTCATGGAGCCGGAACCCGAACATCGGGCGGCCTTCCTTCTGATACAAATTCACCGTCAGATTGCCCGGCGAAAAATCGAAGGCCGCGTCATGCCGGGCGATCATATGCTGCTGCGCCGCGCACAGCATGCCGAGCCAGCCGCTAAAGTAGGTGGCCGGCGCCTGTTCATCCAACGCGCGAATGTGCTTGCCGTACTTCACCAAAAGCATGTCCGCGTGCCGGCGTTCGAACAGCTGTGCCAGCTTGACCGATAACTCCCCCTCATCGGGAAACTCCCGGATGAAAAAAAATTGCGCCTCCAGCTCGCGAAGACCTTGCTCCGCCAGCGCTTCGTTCCTTCCCTGCTCCATGCCGTTCTCCCTTCCCGTTCCGTTATTGGCGCTCCGGCGCTGCTTCGATGCTCCCCGGAATCTCCCCTTCTTCCAACATTCGAACCGATATCCTTCGTATGTATGAACCGTACCGGCGCTCCTCCGGATGCGGCTTGGGTCTGACGGGAGTCGAGCGGTCCGGAATACTGCCTGCCCGGCTAAGGTTTCTTTGCCTGATCAGCTCATACAGCAAACCCACGGACGGCTCCTCCTTTTTATTATATGATAATGATTCTCAATAACATGCACACCACAAATGATAATGGTTCTCATTCTCGTTGTCAATGGGTCGCCGCTTTCTCTTTTACCGGAAGCTTTTCTTGCAACCATAACCTCTTGAAACGGATGATCCAAGCCTTTAAATTAAACAAATCGGCCACCGTAATAGCCAACCGACCCGATCGCTCCTTCGACAAAATTGACGATCGGCCCCGCTTTTCGTGTCGGATCGTCAGAATAGCGTATATCTGTGAAAGACAACGGTGAGGCGGATTATTTAATACTTTTGGTCCAGGACCCTCGGCGAATATTACACGAATCCCGGCAGCCGGAATCCTACATTTTTCAACAGTGTGATTTTTTTCACATCACTTTTCTTCCGGACGTGCTATAGTAAAGGCGTAGGGAGGAAGCAAATCCCGACATCAATCAAAGGAAAGGAACATGCGATATGAAGACCGTGCTTCGTTCCCGCTCCGGCCGACGACACTGCTGCAGCAACCGATCTTGCCTTAAAAAAACTTACCTTATTAAAAGGCAAGCAAACGATTTTTGTTACGGAAATTTGTGAATATTTTCACAAGTCTTTAACGAAATGTCGAATGGATTCGATGCTCCGTCTAATCCAGTCCGTTTAAATGGATATTACCCCTTAATGATGGTAATTTATCCCTCTTCATCTCTTTAGCGATGTGCAATAATAAAAAAAATACACGTGTCATAATTTAGACACAATTCGATACCCAAGGGAGCGATTATGATGATTATGAAGTGGTTGAGAGAAAACGTATATGCTGCCGGATTGCTGTTAGTATTACGAATATATGTCGGATGGACATGGCTTAACGCCGGGTTTCACAAACTAATCGGAGGATTTGACGCCACCGGCTTCCTGAAAGGCGCTATTGCCAAACCGGCCATGGACAAGGCCTCCAACGAATTGATTTACCCGACCTTCACGGCGTTCCTGCAAAACTTTGCTTTGCCTAACGTGAAGCTGATCAACCTCATGATCCCGCTCGGTGAGTTCCTCGTCGGCCTCGGCTTAATTCTCGGGACACTGACGACGGCGGCCGCCTTCTTCGGATTAATGATGAACTTCATGTTCCTGTTCGCCGGAACCGTAAGCACGAACCCTTGGATGGTCCTCCTCGGCTTCATCGTCTTGGCCGCAGGAGCCAACGCCGGCAAATTCGGCGGCGACTATTACGTGCTGCCTTACCTCCGCAAAACGTTCCGTAAGCTGAACAAAGGCGGGGACGGCCACGATCCCAACAAAACCGCCGGCGGCACCCGTGCCCCGATGGGTGCATAAGCGAACATAGGACAAGCAGACCACGGATCGATTCCGTGGTCTTACTTTTTTTTATTTACAATCAGCATCATCACAAACGAAATCGCGATGATCGAGCCGGTCCACCACCATGCGAGCGTCATGCGGCCGGATTCCACCGCCATGTAGATTGCGGTCGGAACGGTTTGCGTCTTGCCGGGGATGTTGCCGGCGATCATCAGCGTCGCCCCGAATTCGCCGAGCGCCCGGGCGAAGCCCAGAATGTAAGCCGTGGCAAGGGAGCGCCAAGCCAGCGGCAGCGTAATGTAGCGGAGCACCTGCCACTCGTCCGCTCCCGCGGAGCGTGCGGCATCCTCGAGGCTGCGGTCGACGGAAGCGAAGCCGACCTTCATCGTTTGGTACACGAGCGGGAACGCAACCACAACCGCAGCGATGACGGCGGCCCGCCATGTGAAGATGAGCGGAGCCGCGAACCATGCTTCGATCCAGCGGCCGAACCAGCTCTTTTTGCCGAGAAGCACCAGCAGGATGAAGCCGATCACGGTCGGGGGAAGCACCAACGGCAGCATCAGCGCGGTTTCCAGCAGCGTTTTGCCGGGGAACGTGCGGCGGGAC
This sequence comes from Paenibacillus sp., assembly GCA_031180825.1. Classification (GTDB taxonomy): domain Bacteria; phylum Bacillota; class Bacilli; order Paenibacillales; family NBRC-103111; genus Paenibacillus_G. The sequence continues at coordinate 152,164 of JAPSLM010000005.1, forward strand.
AACCCCCATGCCGCAGCGATCCCGAGGACGAACACCAGCACGCTCGCCGCCAGCGATACTTTGACCGACAACAGGACCGGCGACAGAAAAGCGTTCCAATCGATGCCAAGCATGCCGGCTACTTCCCGGCGGGAACGGTGAAGCCGTACTTCGCAAACACGTCCGCCGCTTCCTTGCTCTGCAGGTACGTGTAGAAGGCTTCGGCTTCTTTGGCGTGCTTCGTCGCTTTGACGATACCGGCCGGATATTCGACCGGCTTGTAGGTTTTCGGATCGACATTGAAGGCGATCTTCGCCTTTTTCGACGTGAGCGCATCCGTCTTGTAGACGAAGCCCGCTTCCGCGTTGCCCGACTCGACGTAGGTCAATACCTGCCGCACGTCTTTCGCCATGACGAGCTTCGGCTGCAGAGCGTCCCACTGCTTCGCGTTCGTCAGCGCTTCCTTGGCATAGCCGCCCGCCGGTACGGATTCCGGCTCCCCGATGGCGACGTGCTTCACGTCCGGCTTCGCCAAATCGTTCACCGTGCCGATCTGCGCTTGGCCGCCGTCTGGTACGACGACGACAAGCTCGTTCACGAGCAGATTTTTCTGCTGCGCCGCATCGACAAGCTGCTTGTCCACCAGCGCCTTCATATTTTTCGCGGCGGCGGACAGGAACACGTCGGCGGGAGCGCCCTGCTCGATCTGCTGCTGCAGCGCCCCGGAGGCCCCGAAGTTGAAGTTCAGCTTGATGTTCGCGTTCTTGCTTTCGTAAGCGGTCTGGATTTCCTTGAGCGCGTCGGTCAAGCTCGCGGCGGCGGATACGGTCAGCTCGACCTTGTCGGCGGAAGTCGCTTGGCCGGCCGGATTGTTCTCTTGCCCGGCCTTCGGCGCGTCCGCCGGAGCCGGCTTGGCTTCGCCACAGCCTGCTAGCCCGATGGCTAGAGATAAAGCAAGCAGCAGGAACAAACAAGAGCCTATAATTTTACGCACAATACCTTCTCTCCTATCTATTTTGTTATGTTTAGATATAACTAGATATAATTAATACGAAACTCATTATAAGCGAACAAAAGGAACCCTGTAAACAGCGGTTTGAATCGCCGCGGCTTCCATCGTATGATAGACGTGACGACTTTGTGTCCGAGCCGGCCCAAGACCGGCGGCGCCGAAGACGAAAGCAAGGCAGGAGGTTACCGCGTCATGACCAACGACGTTTCCTATACTACCGAAGAAATTGCGAAGCTCTTGAAAATATCCAAGCTGACGGTATACGACCTGATCAAAAAGGGCGAGCTTCCCGCCTACCGCGTCGGCAAGCAAATGCGTATCGACGCCGCCGATCTGGAGGCCTATAAAGCAAGGGCCCGCGAAGGCCGCATGCCCGCGGCCGCACCGGCGCCGTCCGGCGCCTCAAGGCCGGAGCCCGTCTATTCTCCGGGAAGCCGTCCGCTCGTCATCACGGGACAGGACATCAGCCTCGACATTTTGGCCAAGCATCTGGAGAAGCAGGCGCCCGGCGTCCGCCCGCTGCGCTCGTATGTCGGCAGCTTGGACAGCCTGATCTCGATGTACCGCGGCGAATCGGATATCGTGAGCACGCATCTGCTGGACGGCGATACCGGGGAATACAATATTCCGTATATCCGCAAGCTGCTGGTCGGTTTTTCGTATATCGTCGTGCATCTGCTTACCCGCAATGCCGGACTTTACGTGCCGCAGAGCAACCCGAAACGGCTGCGAAGCTGGGACGATCTCGCACAGCCCGGCCTGCGCATCGCCAACCGGGAAAAAGGCTCCGGCGCGCGCGTGCTGCTGGACGAGCAACTGCGGCTGCACGGCATCGCTCCGGGAAGCCTCTCCGGCTATGAGACGGAGGAATCCAGCCATATGGGCGTAGCCGGCAAAGTCGCTACAGGCGAGGCCGATGTCGGGGTCGGGATCGAGAAAGCGGCGAGCATCGTCGGAGGCGTCGACTTTATTCCCCTGATCCGGGAGCGCTACGATCTCGTGATGCTGAAAAAGCCTGATAACCGCGAATGGATCGAAGCGGTCCGGCGCATCCTGCAATCGGACGCCTTTCTCGGCGAGCTGCGCTCCATCGGCGGATACGACTTGTCCGAAACGGGCAAGGTTTTACTGGAAACGTGACAAACCGGTTTCGGTCAACGCGGCCTGGCGGAAAAAGGGGACGGGGCAGTTGAAAAAATAGGACGAAGCATGCCCTGTTATCTGTGTCATTATTGTGGCTTTCCTTCCCTTCTGCCCGGGACTGCGTTACGATCGTTATGTACTAGAACGATTGCCGAGCGACTGCGAAATTTTACGAGTTACAGGTCGCTTGGCACAAAATTTAACCGGACTCGGGTGATCGCATCGGCATGGATTTTTCAATCATCGAGCATTTGACTGAAGACAACATCAAGCATTGGCTGGAGCAATACCGTTCCCTGGGGCCGCTCCCCGGCATCCTGCTCACGTTCGCCAAGTCGTTCGTTCCTCCGCTGCCCACGCTGGTTATCGTCGGAGTCAACGCGGCGGTATACGGCTTATGGTTCGGCTTTCTGTATTCCTGGATCGGCATGATCGCCGGCTGCCTGACGACCTTCCTTATCATCCGCAAAGCGGCCGGCCATCCGTACTTCGAGCGGTGGAAGCGCAAGCCCAAAGTCGAAAAAAGCATGCGGTGGGTCCGCCATAACGGGTTCAGCTATGTGTTTCTGCTGAGCATGTTTCCGGTCGGTCCGTTCGTGCTTGTCAATATGGCGGCCGCCGTCGCGCGCATGCGGCTGCATACGTTCCTGATCGCCGTAGCCGCCGGCAAAGCGATCATGATCTTCTCCGTTTCGTACATCGGGCACGATCTGGAGCGTTTCGTCCGCGAGCCGCTTCAGCTGCTTTATGTGGTGTTGTTTATCGGGGGTTCGCTGTTTCTCAGCAAAAAAATCGAGGCGCATTTTACAAAAGCGGCCGCGGCCAAAGAGGAGCAGCGAAGTCTGCATGGAGACGAGAGGAGTAGCGGCTGAATGCCGTTTGGCCGGTAAAATGACGAAATCCGGAAGCATAGGCTTCCGGATGGCCCCCTTGGCTTTTGGCCCTCGGGGAGCGTTTTCGTTCTGGCAGCGGTCGGCCCTACGGCCCCGCAAGGGGGGGGAGCATCCGCTCCTCACTGGGCATGGATCCAAGTCACACCCGAAGTCCGGAGTTCGGCCTCCCATTCCTTCGGCATGTTGACGTCGCTGATAATAATATCGATATCTTTGAGATCGGCCAGCTTATAAAACTGCCCTTCGCCGATCTTCGAGCGGTCGGTCATCACGATCGACTGCTTGGAATGCTCGATCAGCTTGCGCGCCAGCTGTCCCCGCTCGGCGTCGAAGCTGGTAATTCCGCGGTTCACCATCAGGCCGTCGATCGAGATAAACGCCTTGTCCGCATAGAACTGCTCGACCATCCGCTCGGCCATCGAGCCGGATACCCGCGCCTGCGCGGCGTTGACCTTGCCCCCGATAAAATAAACGTCGCCGGAGAACAGCTCTTTATTTTTGTAATCGATGAGCAGATACAGCGCCGGAGCGGAAAAGGCCAGCACCGTAATATTTTTCTTATTGAGCAAAAAATGAATCATCTGCTGGGTCGTCGTGCCGTCGTCGATAAAAATAACGTCGTTGTCCTCCACCAGAGACGCGGCCGCCCGCCCGATCCGCTTCTTTTCTTCGGCGTACAGCTCTTCCCGTTTCAGGTGCGGCGGCTCTTCCCGCGCCAGATTGATTTTGACCGCGCCCCCGTACACCCGCTTCAGCTTGTTCTCCGCCTCCAGCTCCTCCAAATACCGGCGTACCGTCTCCGACGACACCTTCAGCTTTTCGACCAGCTCGTACGTTTTTACTTTTCCTTCCAGATTGAGCGTGTTCAAAATGAAATCCTTGCGTTCTTCCCCCACCAAAGACATTCGGCGCAACCTCCAGCCCTGCGTATGATACTTGCATTATAGCACCCGGGCGCGGGGCCTACCTAGCAACTCCGCTCCGCGCTCTACAACCAGAACCGGTTGCGCCCGACCGCCTCCAGCAGCCGCCGGATATCGTCCGCATGCACATCCCCGATATTGCCGATGCGGAACGTATCCGCGGACGAGATTTTGCCCGGGTACAGCACGAAGCCTTCGAGCTTCATCCGCGCGTAAAATTCCGCAAACGAAAACTGCGGATGCGCCGGGTATACGAAAGAAGTAATGATCGGCGACTGGCACGAGGCCGGAAGCAGCGCCTGAAACCCAAGCTCCTCCATCCCCCGTACCAGCAGGCGCTGGTTGTTCTCGTACCGCTGCTGCCGCTTCGCAATGCCCCCCTCGTCCTCCAGCTCCAGCAGCGCTTCGTGGAACGCGTGCACGACATGGGTCGGCGAGGTGAACCGCCACTTGCCCTGCTGCCGCTCCATCGTATCCCATTGATCGTACAGGTCCAGCGAAATGGAACGGGCACGGCCGGCACAGAGGGCCAGCTCCTCCGTCTTCGCGATGACGAAGCCGAAGCCGGGAACGCCTTGAATGCACTTGTTGCTGCTGCTGATCAAAAAGTCGATTCCGAGCGCCGCCACATCGATGGCTATACCGCCGAAGCTGCTCATCGCATCGGCGATCAGCGTCTTGCCGTGCTTCTTCGCCATCCGGGCGACCTCCTCCAGCGGATTGCGTATCCCGGTCGTCGTCTCCGTATGGACGACGGCTACATGCGTAATGTCCGGCTGCGCGGCCAAGACGGCTTCCAAAGCAGCCGCATCCGCAGGCGTCGTCTCGCTAAGCGCGATCCGGACGGTCGGAATGCGCAGCCGCTCCGCCATTTGCGCGATTCGCTCGCCGTAGGCTCCGTTAATAAGGACCGCCAGCTTGCCGTCCGCAGGAATCGCCGAGCCGATCACCGATTCCACGACGAACGTGCCGCTTCCCTGCATCAGCACGGCCGTATACTGGTCCGTCTCCGTCGTCGCCAGCCGGACCAGCCTGCCGCGAATATCCTGTACCAGATCGTTATACTCCCGGTCCCACGTGCACCAGTCCTTCAGCATGGCCGCCTTCACCCGCTTCGTCGTGGACAAAGGGCCCGGCGTCAGCAGCAAATAGGGGTTATCCGGCATTGCCGGAACGGTCATCATCTCTGTCATGGGAGTTCATCCTTTCGTTGCGGCCGCTGCGGAGCATGGGGAATCCCCTGCCGCCAAGCGCCGGTTGATGTCTTCAATCACCGGGTCCAACGCGCCGATGGAGTCGATCACATAGTGCGCGCCCTCCGACCGGTAGCGCTGGCCGATCTCTTCAAGCTTCCGCTGCAGAGCGGCGGGGTCGCATGCGTTCACTTCCGCCTCGGTCATACCGAGCTCGCTGCTGCCTTTGAGAATGCCGACCGTCCATGTCCCGGCGTTCAGCCCTTCGCGGATATCGCTGATCGTATCTCCGACTTTGACGATATGCTTCATCGGATAAATGCCGAGCCGGATCGCGTTCTCGTGGATCATCCACGGATACGGACGTCCCGCAGGCATTTCATCCGGCGTCACCAGCCCGTCCGGCGCATAGCCCTGCTTCTTCGCCTCGGCGGAGACGATCTCCATCATCTCCGTCGTATAGCCCGTGGTCGAGCCGACCTTGATCCCTTGCGACCGCAGCCGCGCAACCAGCTCGATCGCTCCCGGTATCGGGGTCGCATACTGCTTCAGGATACCGAACAGCATCAGCTCGAAATCCGCATACAGCGAATCGACATCGGCTTCCTCCGGCGCCCGGCCGAAGGCCGCCTTCCACTGCTCCGCCACGCTCTCCAAGCGGCACAGCTCGCGCAGATGATCCCGCTTCAGCATGCCCATCGGCCCGCGCGCTTCCTCGGCCGTCAGCGTAATTCCCCGCTTCGCGAACACTTCCACGAACACCGCCACCGGCGCAAAGCAGCCGTAATCCACGGCGGTTCCGGCCCAATCCAAGATGACTCCTTGTACCTTCATATGTTTATTCCTCCCGTATCATTTGTGCGTTTGCCAAGCTTCCGTCCGCCGCTTCACACCCCGCAGAATCAGCTCATAGAGCAGCCGGACGGCTATATTCGTTCCCAGGATGAGCACCGACATGGCCGCGGCGGCCGCCGTATCGCCCGCATCGTCCATATGGACGATGGATACCGCCGCCAGCTTGAAGTCCGGAGAAGTCAGGAAGACGAGCGCCGACACCGTCACCATGGAGTTGACGAAAAAGTACATCGTCATCTCGATAATGGCCGGCAGCGACAGCGGCACCGTCACCTTCAGGAACGTCCGGTAGAACGGCACCCGCATCGACTCCGCCGCCAGCTCGAACTCCTTGTCCTGCTTCTTGAGCGTCGTTGTTGCCGTGATGAAGGGCACCGAGAAAAAGTGAACGATATTGACCAGCACCAGTATGGCGACCGTCCCGTACATCGGATAAAGCGGATTGTCCGGCGCATTGAAGAAAAAAATGTACGCCAGCCCGATGACCATGCCGGGCAGCGACAGCGGCAGGATGGACAAAAAATAGCCGAGCTGCCGGGCGCTTCGCAGCACTCGTGTTTTTTCGATCAAGTACGCCGTGACGAACGCGAGCAGCGTACCCAGGATTGCCGTCAGCAGCGAGAGAACCAGGCTGTTCCAGAACGGCTCGAACCCGGCCGCCGCCTTCGCGGAGAAATCAAAATGCTTCAGCGACAGCGTCAGGTTGTAAGGCCATACGTTCACCAAGGAAGCGTACACGATCGTCAGCAGCGGAATGAGGATTCCGATGGATACCAGGGCGCAGAACAGCGTGAACAGCATGTCCCGCAAGCGGCCGCTCGAAATGCGGTAAGGCGTTGATTTGGACGTGATCTGCGCACTTTGCTTGCGCTGGACGAGCCGGTCCACAACAAACGCGACAACCGCCGGAATCGTCAGCAGAAGGCCGACCGCCGCGCCCATGGACATGTTTTGCTGGCCGATCACCTGCTTGTAAATGTCCGTCGCGAGCACATTGAACTTCCCGCCGACCACCTGCGGCGCTCCGAAATCGGTGAAGCACGCCGTGAAGCAGACGAATATCGCGCTGATGAGCCCGAACTTGACCGACGGCAGCGTCACCGTGAGCAGCCGCTTGAACCTGCCCGCGCCCAGCGTCTCCGCCGCTTCGTACAGCCGGTAGTCGGTGACGGCCAGCGACGCCGCCAGGATCAGAAACGCCTGCGGGAACAAGTAGATGACCTCCGCCATAACGATGCCGACCGGGCCGTACAGCTCGATCTTCAATCCGGGCAGCAATCCGAACAGCCCGTTCGTGACAAGGCCTTGGTTGCCGAACAAGTACGTGAGCGCGATTCCGTGCATCATCGTAGGCGCAAACAACGGCACAAGGGCGATAGACTTGAAGAAGGCCTTGCCCGGGATCGCCGTTCGGATGATCCCGTACGCATAGAAGAACGCCAGCGTGACGGCAATGCCCGTCGAAATGACCGAGACCAGGACCGTATTCGTAAGCGACCGGGACAGCGCCGGCGTCGAGAAGTAATGCACAAAATTAGCCAGCCCGACAAAAGCTCCTTCACGGTCCATGAACGCCTTGGCGAACAAGACGCCCAAAGGGAACAATACGGCCGTAAGCAGCAGCAGAACGACGAGAACGACAAGCGACATTTGCCAGAGCTCCGCGCCTCCCGCTTTCGGGCTGAGCGCCCGGGTACGTGCAGTCCACATGATGCAATCTCCTTCGCTTGGATTCAATGGGCCAACGCTTCCGCCCGGAACGACAGCAGCTTCTCCGCGGGCACATTCAGCAGGACACGGGCGTCTTTGACCAGCGGCAGCCCGCGGGAGGCTTGGGCGGGAACGTCTACCGTAATCAGTCCGCTTGCATCGGAGTGCCGCATTTGGAGGGTCAACCGATAAAACGGACCGCGGAATTCGACGTTGCGGACAACGGCCGGGATGCCTTCGCCCGCATCGCCCGCTTTAATCTCGATATGCTCCGGCCGGACGGCGACGCTGCGCATTCCTCCCTGCCCCGCTTGCCATACCCCGCCTTCCAGAAAATTGATCGCCCCGACAAAATCGGCGACAAACGGAGAATTCGGGCGGTCGTACACGTCCTGCGGCGTGCCGGTCTGAACGACCTCCGCATTGTTCATGACGACGATCCGGTCCGCCATCGTCAGCGCCTCTTCCTGATCGTGCGTCACCATGATGGTCGTGATGCCGAGCTTGGTCTGCAGCTCGCGGATTTCCTGCCGCAGCTTCACGCGCACCTTCGCATCCAAAGCCGACAACGGCTCGTCCAACAGCAGCATGTCCGGCGACAATACGATGGCGCGGGCCAAGGCGATGCGCTGCTGCTGACCGCCCGACAGCTGCGACGGATAGCGCTGCATGACATGCTCCAAATCGATCAGCGCGAACGCTTCGCGCACCTTGAAATCGATGTCCTTCTTGGACCATTTTTTGTTCTGCAGCCCGTAAGCGACATTCTGGTGAGCCGTCAGGTTCGGGAACAAAGCGTACGATTGGAAAACCATGCCGAAGTTCCGTTTCGCAGGCGGCAAAGCGGTGATATCTTTTCCGTCTGCGAGAATCCGTCCTTCGGTCGGGCTTTCAAGGCCCGCGATCAAACGCAGCAGCGTCGTCTTGCCGCAGCCGCTCGGCCCGAGCAGGCAGACGAATTCGTTTTTGTTCATATCGAGATTGACCTGATTCAACGCCGTGAACGAACCGAATGATTTGGACAACTGCCGGATCGATAAATACGGTTGCATAAGGGCCTCCTTCAGGCCGCCCCATAAGGGACCGGCTTGCTTGCTTTTCAATTTAAGTATAGGCCGGTTTTGTTAACGGAGTATCAAACGCAAGTAAAGATTATGTTATTAGTTTTGTTTAGTTGTATTTTTGTTGCTTATTCTGAAAATAGCGCAAAAAAGCGCAGAACCCTGCGGTTCCACGCTTATAAATTGGTTGCGATTTGTTCGGCTGCGTGCTACTTCTTGGCTTCGCTCTTGTTGTCGTAGCGTTTGCTCCACTCGTTCAAGACGTTTTCGCGGTTTTTGGCCGCTTCGTTCAGGTCGTTCTTGATCAATTGCTTGATCGGGTCTTGGTCATAGCCTTCGGGAATTTGACTGCCGTCGCTTTTTACGGCCAAAATCGCGTAGTTTTTGCCGTATTCCTTCATGGCGTCGTCGCTGATGGCCCAATCGAGAAAATCCTTGGCCGCCTGCTTGATCGTCTTCTTCTTCAGCAGCGCATTGGCTTCCACATCCCAGCCGGAGCCTTCCTTCGGGAACACGACCTCGACCGGTGCGCCGGTTTTCTTCTCTTGTATCCCGCGGTAGCCGAAGGAGATCCCGATCGGGTACTCGCCCGTTCCGGCCATCTTCGCCGGTTTGGAGCCGGAATGCACGTACATCGCGATGTTGTCGTGCAGCTTGTCCATGTACGCCCACGCTTTGTCCTTGCCTTCCAACTGCACGAGTCCCGACACGGTCAGGAAGCCGGTTCCGGAAGAAGCGGGATTCGGCATCGTAATGAGGCCCTTATACTCGGGTTTAATCAAATCGGCGTAGCTTTGCGGCACCGGGAGGCCGCGCTTCTCCATCTCTTTCTTGTTCACGATAAACGCGGTTTCCCAAGCGTCGATGCCGACCCAGCGCGTCGGGCTGTTCTTATCCTTGAAGTCCGGCAAAACCCGGTCGACCCCCTGCGGCGAATACCCTTCGAGCATTCCATGCTGATCCAGCACGAGCAGACTCGTCGCAGCAAGCCCCCATACGACGTCGGCCTGCGGGTTATCCTTCTCGGCGATCAGCTTCGCCGTAATGACGCCCGTCGAATCGCGGACGATGTTCAGCTTCACGTCCGGATGCTTCGCTTTATACGTTTCCAGATATTTTTTAATTTGATCGTCTTCCAGCGCGGTGTAAACCGTGAGTTCTTTGCCTTTCGTATCGATGCCCGCATCGGCGCCGGCGCTTCCGGTATTGCCCGCTCCCGCGGGTTCCTTTTTTCCGCAAGCGGCCAGCAGCATGGAAAACGCCAGCATGAGGATTACCATAAGCGATAGAGACTTTTTCACGTCATGTTCTCTCCTTTAATTGGATATGACACCTTGGGCTTGGCCCGTTATCCTAACTATAAAGGAGTTTTGTAAAATACATATTAAATACACGTTAAGCTATTGTGTTGTTATTCTTTTTATTGGTTTTAGTTTGGTTTCCATCAAGAATGGTTCCTTCTGCTATGTTGCCCCGATAGGCTCTCGTGCATATGGTAGTAGCATATCTGCGAATCTTATGCGAAGGAGCTGCTCCCCATGCCATACCGCATTATCGTCGATTTGTCGCAGCGGATGCTTCATCTGCTGGAAGGCGACCGCGTGATCCGTTCGTACCCGGTCGCGATCGGCAAAGTGCTGACGCAGTCGCCCGTTGGCGAATACAAGATCGTAAACAAGGTCCCCCATCCGGGCGGACCGTTCGGCGCCTTCTGGATGGGCCTTTCACGCCCGCATTACGGCATCCACGGGACGAACAACCCGGCTTCCATCGGTCACGCCGTCTCCAAAGGCTGCATCCGCATGCATAACGAGGACGTGCTGGAGCTTTCCCGTCTTGTCCGGCTGGGGACGCGGGTCACGATCCGCCCGTAGCTTCCGTACGCGGCGATAGCTTCCCCTCCCGGTTCCCGCCCGCGCTCCCTGCCGGCTTTACGATACGGAATTCTCATCGCCTGTCCAAGCGGCATTCGGCCGGGTCTTGAACCGGGACAAGGAATGCATGAGCTCCTCCGCCATCTTGCTGAGCGATTCGGCCAAGGCGGAAATGTCCTTCATCGTTTCATATTGACTTTGGGCGGAGGCGGAAATTCCCGCCGAATGCTGAACATGCATTTGATGATTCGTTACGACGTCCGCCATGGAAGCGGCCACTTGTTCGGTGCCGGCAGCCATCTGTTGAGCGGTCGCGGTAACGTCCTGAATTTGAACGGCGATAGCCTGGAAGGTTCCCTGAATGCTGTTAAACACGGCGCTGACCGAATCAATCACCTCCGAGCCTTGCTCGACATCCTTAACGCCTTTCCGCATCGTTTGCGCCGCTTTTTGGGCGGAAAGCTGAATGTCTTTCACCAATTGCGAAATGCCTTGCGCCGACATCGCGGACTGCTCGGCCAGCTTCTTGACTTCGCCCGCCACAACGGCAAAACCCCTTCCATGCTCGCCCGCCCGCGCCGCTTCGATCGAAGCGTTCAACGAGAGCAGCTGCGTCTGGTTGGAAATCTCGGCGATCACGCCGATAATGCCGGTAATTTTCTGCGAATGCTCGTAAAGCTGCTGCATATCCTGCGCCGTCTGGCCGACGGATTCGCGGATTGACTTCATTTGGCCGACCGCCTCCTGAATCGCCCGGCGCCCTTCCCGGATTTCCTGCACGGACGCATCCGATACCTCCGCTACGATGCTGGACGATTCGGCCACCTTTTGGACCCCGATCGCCATTTCCTCCATCGCACGCGAGGTTTCTATGGCGCTGTTCAGCTGACTTTCGCCGCCGTCGGTCATTTCTTTCACCGCCGTTGCGATACGATCGGACGCCCGGACCGATTCGACGGAAGAAGCCGTAAGCTGCTCCGAGGCGCCGGCCATTTGTTCGGAAGCCAAATGGAACCGGTTGATCATCACGGAGAACGCATCCAGCATCCGGTTAAGATTCTCGGCCACCTGCCCGACCTCGTCCTGGCTGTCCACCGTCAGCGTCGGCGTCAAATCGCCGTGCGAGATTTGCTCGATCGTTTCGGACATTTTCGGAATGGAGCGCAGCATGTAACGAAGCAGGAAATAAACTGCAGAAATCAGCACGAGCGTCGTGCAGGCGAAATACAAAATCGTCGTCCAGGCGAACGACCGCAAGCCTGCCAGCGCTTCCGCCTCCGGCATCACGCTGACGACCTTCCAGCCGGTGAGCGATACGGTGGAGTAACCGAAATACGCGACCGTCCCCTTGTCATCCTTTCCGAACATCAGGCCCGCGTCGTTCTTGCCCAACTGCGCGGCCAATGGCCCGAGATCGCCGCTAAGCTCGCCCAGCTTCCGCTTCATCACGTATTCTTTGTCCGGATGATACATGATTGTGCCGTTATTATCGAGAAGGAAGGTATAACCGCTCTGTCCGGGCTTGTACGATTCCATAATTTGCGGAAGCGTATCCAAAAACAAATCGATCGCCACAAAGCCGATCAGCGCTTCCCCATCCCTTACCGGATGCAGGATGCTGACGACCAGTTTGCCGGTCTGCGCGTCGAGATACGGGTCGGTATACGCCATATCCTTCGTCTTGGAGGCCGCCGCGTACCATGGCCTTTGTTTCACGTCATAGTCCGGCTTGGACAATGCGCCGCCGCTGCCGACATAGAAGCCCCCCCGGTCGCTGGCAATCCATGTAAACGCTATCGTTTTATCCGTTGCGGAGATTTCGTTCAAGGTCGTGTTCACGCTTACATACAGAGGGCCGCTTTGCGCATGATCGCGGATTTGCACGGTTTTTAAATAATTGACGATTTCCTGGTTGGTGGCCATTTGGCGGACCAGCGTTCCCTTTTCCTGGAACAGAGCGCCTGCCTGATCGGCTATCGCTTCGCTTTTGGTAGCCAGATTCGTTTCGATTTCATTCTGCAGCAGACGGCTGGTATGAGAATAGATCAGATACCCTGTAAGGCAAGAGGAGAGAATAATGACGGCAAGCATAGCAATAGCCAGCTTTGTGGAAATGCTTTTCTTGATGTGTGTGACAGAAATCCATTGGTGTACGCTATTCATGTTGTCGATGACCTCTTTCGGAGTCTAATAATGTAATTTCCACTAACACAACCCAGCTATGTTTCAACTTTCCCGATCCTGACTTTCCATTCCGGCATGTCCGGGTTGGTTTTCACCGCCTTATGTCTCCCGATTATCGCTTTGATGTATTCATTAAATCACAATTCGACTATTTTCGACAATATCCAAGTTAACCAATGCGTTTTTCTTCCCGCATCCCCTTGATCGCCGATTTCCCCTGCCCGGAAAATGGGGTATACTGGCTTACAGAGCGGAACAATTGAACATAAGGTCAGGTGAGCGGGTTTGCTGCGGATATGCGCCGTTACTCACGATGCGGATTTACTTACCGATATTGGGCTGGACAGGCTGGACGACCCCGACATCGCCTGGTATTGGGTCGATTTCAATCAACCGACGGAGCAGGAAGCGAAGCTGCTGGAAACCCATTTTCATTTCCATCCGCTTGCGATCGAGGACTGCTACCATTTGCTGCAGCGGCCGAAGGTGGACCATTACGAAACCGTCCATTTTTTCGTGCTCCATGCGCTCAATCCCCATAAGCTGTCGGCGCAGGAGGTGGACATGTTTCTAGGCAGCCGCTTTCTGGTGACGTTTCACTTCGAACGGCAGCCGGAGCTTGATCTGGCGTGGCAGCGCATCCAGGAGCAGCCTTCCTGCTGGGAAAAAGGACACTTGTACGCGGCCTATCTGGTGATGGACAAGCTGGTGGACGAATATTTTCCGGCGGTGTACGAGCTGGAGGATCAGCTGCTGGCCATCGAATCCGGGAGCCGTAAACGCACGGTCCAGCAAATGATGGAAGATATCTTCGAAATTCGCGGCCGGCTGCTGAAGCTGCGCCGGACGATCGTGCCGATGCGCGATCTGCTGTACCGGGTCGTAAACTCGGAGCGGATCGAGGGGGTCAAGGAGCATCTGTTTTATTTTACGGACGTGTACGACCACCTGCTCAAGCTGGCGGAGATGATCGAATCGAACCGGGATATGACCGCCGACATGCGGGACAGCTACATCTCCATGAACGCCAACCGGATGAACACGATCATGAAGACGCTCACGGTCATCACGACCATATTCATGCCGTTGACGTTTATCGCAGGCATCTACGGGATGAATTTCGATTATATGCCCGAGCTGAAATGGCGTGACGGGTACTTCTTCGTGCTCGGCGTCATGCTCGCCGTCGGAGCGGGAATGTTCTGGTGGTTCAAGCGGAAGGGCTGGTTCGACTGAACCGGCGATTCATGCTATACTTTCAGCAGAGCCAATGAAAAGGCTCTGTTTCGTTATAAAGGAGAGACGGTTTCCTATGATCATCCAGTTCATTCGTTATCGTTAATGTGAGGTACAGAACAGGCAGCCCCCCATTTTTTTCGAGCAATGGGACGGGTTTCTTTGTGCTGTGCCTTTTTCATTCACGACTCCGAATGAATGAGGTGTTTTTGGTGTTGAAAAAAATCGATGCGGCCGCCCGATTGATCGGCCGGTACAGCTCCTTGTTTCAATGTCCCGTCTGCGGGCTTGCCATGGAGATGAACGAAAACCGGACGCTTCTTTGCCGTAACCGGCATAGCTTTGATACCGCGAAGCCCGGCTATATCTCATTATTGACGAAGGCTGTAAAAAACGACTACGGAAAAGCGATGTTCGAAGCCCGGAATCTCGTGTGCCGGAGCGGCTTCTTTTATCCTCTGATCGGGCGGATCGGCCGGTTGATCCTTAAGAATAGAAGCGGCGCCCGGTTGGAACCGGTCACCGTATTGGATGCCGGATGCGGCGAAGGCTCTCAGTTAGCGCAGATTGCTGAATTGTGGAAGCGCGGAACGCCCGCCGGTCTGGTCGGCGTCGGGCTCGATCTATCCAAGGAAGGCATTGCGATTGCCGCGCGAGAGCATGCGGGCTTCATCTGGTGCGTGGGCGATTTGGCGCGGAGTCCTTTTCGGGACCGGTCGTTCGATGTCATCCTGAACGTATTATCCGCTTCGAATTATGGGGAATTCAGCCGCTTGCTGCGCAAGGACGGCCTGTTGATCAAGGTCATTCCGGGCAGCGGGCATTTGCGGCAGCTGCGGCACGTCTTCTACTACCGCTCGTCCAAGCAAGCTTATTCCAACGAAAAAACGAGAGCGCTCTTCATGCGCCATTTCGACATGCTGGAAGAGCGGCAGATCCGCTATGACCTTACTTTGCAAGAGGAGCAGCTCGAACCGCTGATCCGGATGACGCCGCTGTCTTGGGGCGCCCGGGACGAACGGATTCAGCGGGCGCTTCGGCTGGCGATCCGGGAGGTCACCGCGGATTTCACCATACTGGTCGGGCGCACCAAAGTCCGGTAACCCGGATCGGGCGTCGATATAGAGAACACCTCCGCTGCGGTTGAAGAGCATGCGGAGGTGTTTTTTCAGCCTGCGTTCAGGTTCGCGTCATGATTTCTTCATGTTTGTCTGCCATAATGCTTAAAAAAAGCAGGCATCCTGTGCAAGAAAGGCTGGACGGAATGGAGCGCAGACACAACTTTTTTTCCATATTCAGGCAGCTCGCGGCACTGCCGTTCTGTTGATCATGCTGTTTCACGCTTCACAGACGGGGCAGCATTATTTCGGCTACAATTATCTCGGGATCGGCGAAATGGGACGCTCGGGGGCCTATACGTTTTTTTTCGCTTTGACCGGTTATTTCATGTTCACGCTGTACCGGGAACAATTCGGAAGGACGGAGCTGTTCGGCACGTTTCTGCTGAAACGGTTCTGCCGCGTTTATCCGTTATACTGGGTCATCATGGCCGCCGTTGTCCCGGTCTTTTTTTCTGGTGCCGTCGTTCGGCTTCGGCTATGAGCGCAATCCCGCAGTCATCTTCAAATCGATGCTGCTGTGGCCGCAAGCTCAGGCGCCGATTCTGGGCGTCGCTTGGTCGCTGACGTACGGCCGGCGCGACCGGAGCGACTCCTGGCGCGGCAAGGCTTATTCCAAAGCGTGATCTGCCGGGGTATACCCGCCCGACCACGCTTTGCGCGACGTCCAATCCGCCGCATCGGCGTGCCAGAACGGGCGGTCCGCCGACAGCCCCAGCGGCAGGAACACGGTGGCGCACAAATACAAGCTGCCGGTGGAAATGTACGGCTCTCCGATTTCCGGCTGATGCCCGCAGAAGCCGATCGTCAGCCAGCCGTCCGCATCGAATGTGCCCGGCGCTTCGATCATGCGCCGCATCACCGCGGTCAGCGCGCAGCGCACTTGAGCCGGCGCAACATCGTCAGGCAGCTGCTCGCGCAGCGCCATCTGGGCCAGCAGCTGGAACGCGCCGAAGCGGTAAGCGAGCGAACGACCGACGACGGGAAACGTCCCTTCCGGCGAAATCGACCGCTCCTGCACGGCGGCATAGCGCACCGCCCGCCGCTGGACACGCTCCCGCAGGACCGCCCATTCGGGATAGCGGTCGCCGACCGTCTCCAGAAGATCGGTCAGCATCGGCTGGATGACGAAGCTGTTATAGTAGTCCGTATGGTACTCCGGTCCGTCGCCGTACGTGCCGTCGCCAAGGTACCACTGCTCATGCTGCTTCAGTGCGTAATCGATCCGCATCGGGTCCCACGTGTCGTCGCCGATCACGCAGAGCGCCGCTTCGATTATGGCCGCAAACAGCAGCCAGTTGTTGAACCACGGCTTCCGGGAACGGGTCGCCCGCAGCGCTTCCTTCACGTTCGCCTTGACGCGCTCGTCCAGCCCGTTCCATAGCGCCGTCGGCGCCCGCAAAATCGCGTGGGCCAGAAAGGCCGCATCCACGATCGGCTGGTAGCCTTCCGAGAAGTTCATCCGGTCCGGCGACTGCGGATCGGTCGCGGCATCCATCGCCAGCTGCGCCAGCCGGACGTACTTGCCGCGCAGCTCTCCTTCCGCGCCCGTCCTCGGGCCGCGCTCCAGCCACGGCGCAATGCCTGCGAGCAGCCGGCCGTATGCCTCCAGATACGTATACAGCTCCCGGTCATCCAGCTTCGCCTCCACCGGCATCCGCTCTTTCAGCTTGCGCTGCGACAGCGCTTCGAGCACCGGCTTCGCGATGCGCTGCATCGCTTGCAGCCAGTAGTCTCTGTCATCGGCATGAGTCTCCACGTCTGATCTTCCTCTCGTGTGATGTTTGTCCGTTCCCGCCTCTACAACGCGCCGGACCTCGACTTGTACTCCCCGGGTGTGACGCCGATGTATTTTTTAAACACCTTGGAGAAGTACGTCCGGTCCGAATAGCCGCAGCGCAGCGCGACGACCTCGATGGAATCCTTCGTCTTCTCCAGCAGATCGGCGGCGATCTTCATCTTGTACCGGTGGACATAGTCCGTGAAATTTTCGCCGGAGAGCTTCTTAAAGTACCGGGAAAAATAGCTCGGGTTCAAATACAAATGCGTCGCAATATCGATCGAGGTGATCGTCTCCGCCAAATGCTGCGCGATATACTGGTCGATTGTCTG
The DNA here is from genome assembly GCA_031180825.1 of Paenibacillus sp. Lineage (GTDB taxonomy): Bacteria > Bacillota > Bacilli > Paenibacillales > NBRC-103111 > Paenibacillus_G. The sequence continues at coordinate 169,457 of JAPSLM010000005.1, forward strand.
CAGCTTCGGCTCCTTGCTCGTCTGCGGCTCCCCAAGCCGTCTGCTATTCATGATCTGCCGCAGCTTCAGCCCCATCAGCCCGAGCGCATCGCCGAGCGTCAGCGTCTGCTGCAGGCAGGCGTAGAGCGTCTCGCCGCTGAACGCCCGGTACTGGAGCTCGACAAGCCGCAGCCTGTCCGCGCACTGATGTACGAACGACGCCGGTTCCGGCTTCAGCTGCAGCGCCGCCTGCCGGATATGCGCGAGCGCTTTCTCCAGCTGCGCCTCGTCGTGATTCCGGACCGCCTGCGACAATTCGGCATACTCCTGTTCGAAGCCCCCGGCTCCCGGATGATACGCTTGCGGCAAGCCGGACGCGGGCAGCACGGTTACCGGATGCTCCGTATAGAAAGCGGCGTACCGTTCTGCCGCCATGCGGCGATGGGCCGCGCCGATTTCCGTAACCGCAAGCTTATCCGCACTGGAGCTGGTGAAAAACGTCGTGCCTACGCCGAGAAACTCTTTGCATTTCGCCTGAAGCTTCGCCAGAAATGCCAGCAGATGCTCCTGCGCGTTCCATTTCAAGGAAGGCCGGTAATTGAGCAGCACGGCGAGTCCCTCGTCGTCGTTGAAGGTTGTGATGCCTTCGAACTCGCCCGCCAGCTCGGCCGCAATGTTTGCAACGCCGTAACGGATGAGCGGCAGGTCCTTGTGCGCATAGCGCGAGAGCACGTCGTAATACGACACATAGCCGAGCGCCAGCAGAAACGACGGCTGATCCCAGACGAGGCCGAGCCGCGCGGCGGAATCGGTCAAATACGCCGCATCTCCGCCGCGCAGCAGCTGCTTGAAAAAAGAATCCCGCAGCACATTGGCATGGCGGCTCCAATCCTCGCGATACGTCAGCTGCTCCGTCTGCGCTTTCGCCGCGCGCAGGAGCCTTACGGATTTCTCCAAGCTTTGCGCCAGCTGCTCGGCCGTCAGCTCGTCCTTGATCAGGTAGTCGTCCACGCTCAGCTTGAGCGCTTTCTGCGCATAGTGGAAATCTTCGTGACACGTCAGAAAAATGACGCGAACCTCCGGCCGCCGCCGCCGCATTTCCGAAGCCAGCTCAAGCCCGTCCATTTGAGGCAGGCCGATATCCGATACGACGAGGTCCGGCCGAAGCTCATCGAACAGCCGCAGCGCTTTGACGCTGGAGTACGTGTCCGCAACGATCTGCAGGCCGAGCGCGTTCCAATCGATCAGCTGCTTCAAATATTTCAGCATCGGCACATCATCGTCGATGATCAGGACTTTGTACATGACTATCCTCTCCCGTTGTCCGTAGTCGCCCGTCAGGCTCGCAAATTCAAAATAACGGTCAAGCCCCCGGACGGGTTCGTCCGAAGCTTCATCGTCGCATCCTGCCCGTACGTCAGCCGAAGACGCTGGAGCACGTTGATCAATCCGACCCGCCGATACGTCTGCGGCTTGTCCGTCTCGGGCCCTTCCAGCATCCGGTTTAGCGCCTCCCGCTCCTCGTCCGGCATTCCCTCGCCGTTATCCGCCACCCGGATCTCCAGGCGCCCGCCCAGCCGTTCGGCCTCGATATCAATGCGCGCATCGTCCAGTTTCTCGGCGAACCCGTGAAGCAGCGCATTTTCGACGATCGGCTGCAGCAGCAGCTTCGGCACCTCGAACCCGGCCGCTTCCGGAGTCAAAGCTACCTTCAGCTCGACGTGAAGCTCGCTGCGCAGCCGCATGATATCCATATAATGCTCCAGCAGCTTGCATTCCGCGGCCAAGGAGGTCGGCTCGTTCACCTTCATATATGCCCGCAGCAGGCTCATCAGCGAATCGATCTGACGGCTGTGCCGCCGGTCGCCGCCCAGAATCAGGCTGCATTTGATCGAATTGAGCGTATTGATCAAAAAATGCGGCCGAATTTGCGCGAACAGCGCCTGCAGCTCGATGACGCGCTTCTGCTCCTGCTCCTGCTCGATGTTCGTAATCAGCTGCTCGATCTCGTCGAGCATCCGGTTCCACGTCTGTCCGAGCTGGGCAATCTCGTCCTTGCCCTTGCCTTGAAACCGGATCAGTCGGTTTCCTTGGCTGAACTGCTTGGCCATAAAGTCCAGCTTCTGAATCGGCCGGTGCAGCCGCTTCGCCAGCAGCAGCGACACGATGAAGAACAGCGCAAAGAACGGAACAACGAACAGCATGGCGATATAAAAGATTTTATAAATTTGCCCGGTCACCTCCCGGTCGGACGTCTCGTAGATCATTTTCCAGCCGGTCTTGGACAGCACCGCTTCGCTTCGAAGCGTTTGGTCGGAGGCGCCTCCGCCGCCGAACAGGACGGAAGCGTCGCCTGCAATAAGCCGCCCTTCCTCGTCATATAAGGCAAAGGCGCCGGAGGCCGTCTGCCGGAACAGCTTCTCGAAGTACGGATTCGTAATGCCGATATAGAGCGTAGCCAAATAAGCGTTGTCCGCCGGGTCCCGGATGACCCTGGCCGCGTAATAAACGGGCTCGCCCTTGCCTCCCTCGGTTTGGACGCGGCTCAGCCACTGAAGCCGCTTCGGGGTATAGAGATTGACCTGGGACCGAAGCTGCTCCCAGTGCTGTCGGAACGGAGCCAGCTGGTCGGGCTCGCTGGAAGGAATGATGAACCCCTTGCCGTTGACCAGAAACATCCGGATATCCGTATTGAGCGTCTTCGCCAGCACCAGGCCGAAAAAATCCTGAATATGCTGCTGTCTCTGGTAATCGGCGAAGCTGGTGATTCGCTCGGTATCGGTGAAGCTGCGAAGCTGAGCCCTCGCGCTCGGGTCTTGTATGAAAAAATTCGACGCATACGTCAGATCGTCGATCGTCTTCGTAATATCCTTCGCCATCACGTCAACGACCGACTGGTTGGTCAGCCGAATTTTGTCCATTACCGCATCCCGTGTCATGGACAGCAAAAAGACGGACACGATGACGATCGGCAGCAAAATGAGAATCAGAAACGAGAGCTGAATACGCCGGTAGTAGGAAAATTGAAACATGCTGTTCATGGTGTCGAAAGCTCCCCTCTCTTTCCTGTCCCCATTGTATCACCGGTTCTGCGCCGACCCAAGCGTTTGCTTCAGCCGAGCTAAAATAGGGGAACTCGCCTGCCGCTATCCTGCATAGTTCCAATGGCCTGAAGCGAATAAAGGAACGCACGTTCGTTATTTATGTCGAAATTGATTTTGTGCATCCCTTTTGCCGCATATAACGCACCCGGTATGCTTTATTTTTTCTTTATCATCCGATCTACGTCCATTAACTCATCTGCGATGCGCTATTTTACCACATGCCCTTCGGCTAATCGGGCCCGGAAACGCCGTCGTTCTCCGTGCTCCGCGTCAGCCTCTTCAACGCTGATTCGGCCCGCAATCAGCCGCCGCAGCCTTGGCCAGGGAAGAGCGGCGTTCTCCCTGCCTTAGCTTTACGGCGGCGTGCTCGCCGCCTTTCCTCTTGCCGCGGCCCTGTACGGCGGGCGTTCGTGTTTCGGCCCGTGCATCTCCCGGACTGCCGCTGTACGGCGGCAGCCGGTTTTCACGTCGCGCTTTCGCCCGCAAACGGCATGCTCCCGTTTCGCCGTGGTCGCAAAGAAAGGACGCCTTTGCGGCGCCCCTTTCCCTGACTATTTTTTGCTGTTCTCTTTGATGATTTTATTCGCCTGATCGACCATTTGCTTCTGGGCGTCCTCGGCGGACTTGTTATCCAGAATAAATGCGCTGAAGCCGTCTTCCAGCACTTTCTTCAGCTGCGGCGCATACGGCGCAACGACCTCGGACGGTGCCGGCGCGTGAATGCGTTTGTCGAACAGCGCTTTGTCGAGCGATTCGGTGTTGAAAAGATCTTTGCTTTTCGCGATCGCGCTTTCGATGATCTTCTTGTCGTCGGCTTTCTTCCAGCCGGACAATTCCTTCCTCGCATCCGACGTATTCGTCGTTACGAAACGGATGAACTGATACGCTTCGTCCTTATACTTCGACCCGGCAGCGACGGAAAGGAACTGTCCGCCGATGCTCGTTAGACCGAGCTCCGCATCCTTCGAGGAACGCGGCACCGGCGCGAACGCCACTTTGAAGTTATGCGGATACTTTTGCACGTCGGCCGAGTCGGCAACCATCCAGCTGCCCGTCACGAGCATCGCCGCTTTTTCGTTGAAGAACTCCGTCCGGTACGCCAGCTTCGCGCCCACAACGTCCGCGAAAGGCGTCGTGGATTTGTCTTCTTTCTCCATCGCACGGCGGAGGTTGAAGAACGTCAGCATCGACGGGTCGTCGAATTGGGTTGTGCCGTCTTCCTTCAGGAACGCGTTCTGCTTCTCGTTGAATAAAATCGGGTTGGCGTAATCGCCCCAGTTATGGAAGTAAGCGCCATACCGTTTGTTGTTGCCTTCGCCTTTGGTCAGCTTCTTCGCGTATTCGCGGAAGTCGTCCCAGGTCCAGCCGAGCTCCGGCACCGGCAGGTTCGCTTCGTCGAGCGCCTTCTGGTTCAGCAGGACGATCCAGTTGCTGCGCTGGTACATGGCGGCGTATGTTTTGCCTTTGTATTTCGGATTGACGTAATACTCGTCCTCCGGCTTCACGTTCTCTTTAGCGTACATATCGTCCAGAGGAGCCAGCACGCCTTGCGCTGCGCGGGCCAGCGTCTCATCGATGCTCGGGAACAGCACCAGGTCGATCTGCTCGCCGGAGGACATCGTCACGTCCAGCTTCTTGAGCGTCTCTACCGAGTTGCCCGGCACGAGCGGCACGGACTCGACTTTGATGTGCGGGTACTTCGCCTGGAACTGGTCGATAAGCGCCTTGGTCGTCGCGCCCATGACCTCATTGTCCCAGTTGTAATATTTCAGCGTAACGTTCTTCTGTCCGCCCTCGCCGGACGCTTCCTGCTTCTCCGCCCCCTGGCCGCAGCCGCTCAGTACGGAAACCGCAAGTACCGCCCCGCTCAACAGCAACGCGCTTGTTTTCTTCATGTGAACTCCCCCTCGGGTCATGATGATGTAGGTCTCTATAGCTGCATTCTAAAGCTTTCCCGTCCAAAACGATGTGTCTAATTTTTGCCTGTCCCGTGCAATATTTTGACCTTTATCCCTTCACCCCGCCGAGCGAGATCCCGTTAATGACCTGCTTCTGGAGCACGATAAAAATAATCAGCAGCGGCAGGATCGCGGAGAGCGAAGCCATCATGATCACCGCGTAGTTGTCGGCGAATTCGTCCTTGAACATCTGCATCCCCAGCGGGATGGTGTACAAACTTTTATTGATCAGAAAAATAAGCGGCGTCTGGTAATCGTTCCACGTCCAGATGAACTTGATGATGCCGACCGTCGCCAGAATCGGCTTACAGAGCGGCAGGATGATGCTCCAGTACGTTTTGAAATAGCCCGCGCCGTCGATTTTGGCCGCCTCGATAAAATCGCTGTGAATCCCCATCATAAACTGTCTGAGCAAAAACGTGAAGTAGATCGAGAACATGCCCATCAGAACCATGCCTGCGTGCGTGTTGTACATATGCAGCCATTTCATCAGGAGATAGCGCGGCACGAGCGTCGCCTGCTCGGGAATGACCATGAACGTCAGCAGCACGCCGAAGGCGAGATCCCGGCCCTTGAAGCGCAGCTTCGTGAACGCGAACGCCGCCATCGACGAGAAGAAGATCGTGCACGCCGTCATGACTAGCGCCAGCTTGAGCGAGTTCAAGTAAAAGAGATAAAACGGCACCTTGCCCAGCCACACCTCTTGAAAGTTGCCGATAAAGTTCCAATCTTGCGGAATCCAGCGGATCGGGAACTCCATGACGTCCTTCTCGAACTTCGAGGCGGCCGAGATCATCCAGATCAGCGGAACCAGGAACAATACGGAGAACGCTCCGAGAAGGATCGTCAGGAGCCATTTGGTGAGATCGAATTTTCGTGCAGGCATACCCTTCTACTCCTCTCTAGTAATGTACTTTGCGTTTCTGGAGCTGCCAAGTGGCAAGTGTCGCCAGTCCGACAATCGCGAACAGGAGCCAGGAAATCGCGGAAGCGTAGCCCATCTTGAAGTTGCGGAAGCCTTCCTCGTAGATGCGGAAGACGATTACCGTCGAAGAATCGTTCGGTCCCCCGCCGGTCATAAAGGCGACAAGGTCAAATACCTTGAACGACGACATCAGCAGCGTAATGAACAAAAAGGACGTCGTCGGCCCGAGCAGCGGCAGCGTAATCTTCGTAAACTTATGCCAAGGCGAGGCGCCGTCGATGCTGGCCGCTTCGTACATTTCTTCGGGAATGTTCGTCAGGCCCGCCAAGTAAATGACAATCTGGTAGCCGATGCCGGCCCAGATCGCAATAATAATGATCGAGAGCAGCGAGTAGTTGGAATCCGCCAGCCATTTGGGCGGGTCCGTGATGCCGAGGCTGATCAGGAACTGGTTGATCGGCCCTTTCGAAGGATGATACAGCGCGCTCCATACCGCGCCAAGCGCGACGAGCGACGAAATGTACGGGATGAAAAAAGCGACCTTAAAATAGCTTTTCCCGTAGACGCGCGAATGAATAAGCACGGCTAGAATCAAGGCGAGCAGCATGCCGACTGGCACCGTGAGCACCGTGTAGATCAAGTTGTTTTTGAGCGCCATCAGCACTTTCTCGTCATCGAAAAGCTTCGCAAAGTTCTCGAGTCCGACGAATTTAATGGAAGAAATGCCTCCGACCAGGTTCCATTCGCTGAAGCTGAGATACAGCGAGAACAAAACCGGAAATACGTAAAGCAGCACGATCCCGACAAATTCGGGAGCCAGAAACAGCCAGCCGACCAGCGCTTCCTTCCGCGAATTGTTCCATTTGGATTTGGCCGCGCCGCCCGGCGTCCGGTTCGCAAGCTTGTTTGTCTCCATCGTCATCACCCCTGTAAGTGAACAAAACTATTGTTGATTCTTACTATATAAGAGGCGGCGATCCCCGCGCTGCGGACGATTCTGACCGAGTTGTGCAAAATTTTTACCATGCAGGCTGGATTGGAAGGAGCGGAGCGGGCGATTTTATTCGACGTCGGGCATAGCAAAAAGGACAATCCGGGTTGAGATTCAACCTGAATTGTCCTCTTCGGGGTATTATTAAGAAAAGTCATTATCTTTACGGAAAGCAACCCAAACTACCTTTAGCTTTATATCTACACAAACGAGCGAGAGTCACGGATGCTCTATAGTGAAAAGCCCAATCAGCATCTGGTCGAGAGAGATCGATCCAGACCCATCGTCTGGGTTAAAAAGGAAAATGATGCTTGGATTATCACTATATGTTGTGTTTTCAATAGCTCAAAAACAACATATGGCGTTTTTTTCTTCACTCTCCTTGACAAAGACAATAGCCCGTAGTATATTCATACTACGGGCTAGAGTTAGGACGAACAGTCTTTAGCCTGAGTCGATATCTGATCTTGCACATCAGATACTGACGTTATAACACTGTCCAATATTTTGTTAGGTTTTATTTTATCAAAAACCGAACACACTTTGCAACTGGGAATTTGTGGATTTCATAACTTTTATCTTGTGTTCGTATTTTTTTGGAAACAGACAGTTAATATAACAATGCATAAAACTGTTCGCTCCTCCTTTAACTCGATGTTAAAGGAAGGGAGGAGTCTATATGATCGTTTGTACTTATCCTAAAGCAACTCGTGTCGCTGAACATCCGCGTTGCGCACACTGGGTAAGGGGTCATTTCAGACGTGGTTATTGGATTCCGGCACACATCCGTCGTGGATCGATAGTGTCAGAACATTGCCGCTCTTAACATCCCGCAAAGGAAAAGACTCGAACCTAGTTTCGAGTCTTTTCGTTTTTCCTAGGTTTTTCGGACATCTGTATAAAAAGATGTCTAGCCCATCAAAAACATAACATGACCAGCAATTTTGGAGTAATCATCTGGAGAAAAGTCATAAACACCAGCCTAGCCGGTGACTTCCTTCAGCCCTATAAGGGCTAACATACGCCTCAAAGGCGCATTGAATATCTGCCAGCCGCGCGACTTTCATAGGCTTGTGCCCCTAAAGGGGCTACGTTATCTGCCCTTTTTTGCCGACTCACCCGTAAACGGGTCGATCAGTTCTCTCGCCAGCATGTGAATATGGTTAGGGCATGCCTCTGCTTCGATGATTTCGACTCCTTTTCGTTCACATAACTGCCGGATGATCTTCCCGATTTCTCGTTTTAATTTTCCGTAGATCACTTGTCTCCGAATATTTCGGTGCAAATACAAGATTGTATTTGCAGTTCCATTTGTTATGGGCTTTCCTGATCCCTCAGTCGAACCGGGGGTTTCTTATACAAAAAACACATTTCCGAAATTTTACTTCTTCCAGGGTGATGACATTCGCTTCAATCAGCGGAGTGCTCTCAACATTAAAGTTCATGCCGTTGATGATAACTTTAATTTATACTCCTCTTCATCGATCCAGAGTGTTGCTTGGTCACCTGTTGCCCCCACCTCTGGTACCTTTGTATTTTTTATCCAAGGCATCCATCAAGTCTCTGAGATCAACCCAAGCTGCACCGTCGGCTTTGTTTGCGGCCATTCGATTTTTTTACGGTGTCATCCGCTTTCTCTACGTCTTTCTTTACGCCCGCGTCAACTTTATTTACGGTTTCTGTGGCCGGTTTTTCGCTCTTGGCGGGGGGTGCATATGTCGTAATTGTCACATTAGTGAGTTCAATTGTTTGGGTATCTTCTTTATATGACGCGGTGTACCCGGTTAATTTCCCTACCTCGCGAACCGGCAAATAAGCCGTGCCCTCATACACAAACGGAGTCGTTTCCAATGGAGTGTTCGTACCGTTGACTTTTGAAATTAAAATTGGCAAACTGCCTGGATTTTCTTTCCCGATATCTTCTGCTGCAAATGCGGTTGCCGCCGAACCAAGCATCATTCCACAGAAAGGCCGATTTTGAGTTTTTTCATTTCCATAAAGCTCATCTCCAATTTTTGAAATAATTTGTAAAATAATAAGACAAGAATTACACGAATAATGTTTCACTTTCTTCTATTATTTTTCATTTTGCCAACGAACCTGGATTCCGTGTAAGATAGTCGTGAATACTTTTATTGAAGGAGGGGTGACTGTGACGTTCGGAGCCCGCGTGCTGAAAACGGGGATTGCGGTTACCCTGGCACTGTATATTAGCGTACTGGTCGGGTTCACGCCCCCTGTCATTGCCGGAGTCGCTGCGATTTTTGCCATGCAGCCATCCATTTACCGGTCGTGGCGTTATTTTCTCGAACAGTTGCAAACGAATACACTTGGGGCCGTGTTGGCCTTGGTCGCCGGTATGATTTTCTCGAACGACCCGGTTGCGGTCGGCATTGTTTGTATCCTTGCCATTATGATCTGCCTGAAACTCAAAATGGAAGAAACCGTCGGCTTGACACTGGTCACCGTCATTGCTGTCATGGAAGCGTCCGGTCAGTGGGATTTCGCGCTCAACCGTTTTTTTCTGAGCTTAATCGGGATCGGTTCCGCTTTTTTGATCAACATTACGTTCTTCCCTCCCCGCCCCAGAGTACAATTCGTGAAGCAGATCGAATCGATTTTCTTCAAAATGTCTCTGCTGCTGCGCACGGTCATTTCGGACGAAATCAAGGAAAGCGTATTCCGCGACGAAAAGCAAGCGCTCGAAGGAGCGCTCAAATCGCTAACAGACAAGTACACCCTGTTCGAAGAAGAACTGCATAAGCTTAAGCGCGCCAAATTTAGCGAAGCCCGTCATTTGGTCGTTTACAAGCAAATGCTGCACACGCTGCACAAAGGGATGGAAGTCCTGGAATCCGTCGAGGAACATTATTTTCAAGCTACCCGCACTCCGGAGATCGATCGGGAATTCGACCGCCATCTGGAAAAGCTGATCAAGTTTCACGAGCACGTGCTGTTGAAATTCGAGAATAAGCTGAAAGCGGACATTTCCGAAGCCGCAGTTATTGAAGTGGAGAACGATCGTTTCCTGAAGAGCCTCATGAACCGGTACGCCGATGCCAGCGACGGCGACCTGCGCCTCTCGATCGTAGCCGCGGCCATGTATGACTACGGCTACCAAACCGGCAGGCTGAACAAGTTGGTCGAGCAGTTCGACCGCGGCGCGGAGGACAAAGAAAATGAGCTGTTGGAGTCCGTGTCCGCGTGGATTAATAAGAAGTAGCCGAACGGCCCTTTTGCAGACGATACGCTGTGAGAGGGCTTTTGCATCAAATAACCGCACGGGATGGATATCTATTCAAGCAATAGAAACTTTTATTCGGCCTTCCTCAACAATCAATTCTGATTGAAAAGCTTTGTATGAAATCCCTTTTATCGATACAAGATCAACTAGCTCTAACATAAACAGAAGCTGATCGATGTTCGGAACGCTAGATTCTATAATTGTGTCATCAGGCAGTAACCATAGAACATTCATGATTATTCTCTTCCTTTCATAGTTTTTACACATTTTGTGTAGATTGAAATTAAATATACCATACACCAAATGTGTTAACAACACTTTTAGTGTAAAGTTTTATTACCATGATGCTTTATTGTTACAATGTTGATGAAATGTGAGGTGACGACCCATGTCCGTACTTGCCGAACGGTTGAGGCACTTGAGAGAAGACAAAGGCTGGTCTCAAACCTATGTAGCCGAACGATTAGGTATCAAACGCAGCAGCACTTACGCCAATTGGGAGTACGGGATACGTGATCCGGATACCGAAACGTTGGTTAAGCTTGCACAAATCTTTGAAGTGACTACAGATTATTTAACCGGAGCATCGGACCATGTCCAGTTTCCGCCATTAGACGCGCTGGATCGGAAGCTATTTCAAGCGATTCGCAGCTTAAACAATGAAGATAAGGAATATGTGCTAGGATTCATACAACGGATTAAAAATAAGTAACGATATGAGTGACATAATAAAAAACCAGGATGCACTGTGATACACACGCCCTGGTTTTTTTCACTTACTTATGCGAAGAATTTCCTCGTCAAAAACCCTTTTCCCCCGATCGGCCGGACCTTTACGCCGCCGGCTTCCGCTATCAAATGACGGCAGCGCCCGATGAGCTCGCGCACTTTTTCGTTCTTCAGCGACGCGGCATGCGCCTCCTGGCTCTCCCACAGCTCCATGATCCACAAGACGTCCGGATCTTCTTCTGCTTCATGCAGAATATATATAGATGCAGCCTTCCATGTCGTTCAGCGTATCGGCTTCCAGCATCATTTTCGACAAGCTCTTCCCGTTTTCCCGGATAGGCGGTCAACTTTCCGAACGTAGCGTATTTACTCATGATTCATCTCCCTTTCTACATGGTGATCAGATAACATCGCTTCATAATGCGCAAATATGCGGGCGTTAGCCTCCGTCATTTTCCGGACGAGCAGCTCCGACTCGATTTGCAATGCCGTACTGTACGGCATCAGAAAACAGGGCACGTAAGTCTGCAGTGTCGAACGTTCCAACGGAATACGGCTTCTTCGGGCTGACGCTCCACAAGCGCATGGCCGAACAGCCAATGCCGGTACAGCCCGTTCAACACCTGCTCCTTCCCTCGATTACGCACGGTCTCGAACTCCGCGGGACCGGAAGGATCGGGGAGTAAATTGCCGAGCAGATGATCCTTGGCGGAAAACCCCGCCGGACGCTCGAAGCCCCTCTGTCTCCCGCAGCCCGCGTATGCGGTTCACGCGAAAGCTCCGTATCTCTCCCCGGTAGCCGCAATGCCCGACCGCATACCAGCTCCCTTTCCAGAAGACTATGCCGTAAGGATCGAACAGCCGCGGGGGAGAAGCCTCCCCCTTGCCCCGGTCAATATTTCATTTCCAGCGTCCGCCCCTCCTCCAGCACTTGCAGATAGGTCTGATCCCCGCCGTCAGCGGGCGGATAAATGACCGACAAGCCCCCGCTATGGCGCTCAAGCAGGTCCAGCTGCTTTTTCGTTCGCGTAGCACTTCAGCTTGTTCACCGCCCGGGGCAAAGCGTCCGAACACGGGTACCCGGCCTCCTTGGCGAAGATCGTGGCATGGATAAGCCCCTTCTGCTCCTCGGCACCGAAGACGAGTGGGGAATCGGCGAAACGGCTCAAAATGCTGTAGCTGCCGTTTGGACTGGATTCCGCGACGATCGGCACTCCGCTGGCACACTGAGAATCCATGCAGCGGTAGACCGTCCGCACGTGAATCTCCAACTCTTCCGCCAACTGCTTGGCGGTCATCCGCTTGCCCGCTCGCAGCATCCAGAGGATCGATAACATGTTGTCCGCTTTCGTCATGGTCCAAACCAACCTTCTTTCCCGCAATCGTCTGGAATCGATTCTTTTGTACGCCGGCTAGTCCAAAGGGGCCTTTCCCTTATCCACCCATTCTCGTAAGTCGGGCCGTTGATTTCAGTGGGACGCAATCCGGCTTGCCTCATCAGCACCGTCATCTGGCCCCGGTGGTGGGCCTGGTGCATGAGGAAATACCGCAAAGCAGCGCTGATCGCCATTTCCCTCCCCCAATCGTGCACGACTCGCGAAGACTGTCATCAGTCCATTGCGTCTTTGCGGCTTCGAGTAAAGCACGACTGATACGCCTGTACTCCTCAGCGATGCCTCCTGCCGATTCCGGAGCTTTCGCGCCTCTGCTCAATCCCTTGAAATTAAGACCCAACGAGGTCATAAAATCAATCGACGTGACCAAATGCCAAGCCAGCGCTCCTAACGAGCGGCGATCAGCGTCAATCCTCCGTTGTAACGACTCGTCGGTCAGTCCCCTCCGCCGCAAAATTCGCTATCGTCGTAAACATGCCCTTTCCTCCCGGATCTTTTTTCTCCTCATCATGAGTATAATTTCAGATCCCTGACAGAAACGGCCAGTCATTCCGATGAGCCATTCTTTCTTTTCCGGACGGCGGTTTCCCCGTTAAGCCTGCATCGCTTTCGCCAGCGCGGCCAGTTTGTTCATCGTATTCCAGTTGCGCGTGGTTACCGTATCGCCCAGCTTGTTCAAATGCTTCGCCAGTCCAGTATGCTTTGACGGAATAAGAAGTAAATCTCGCGTTTCAGTGGATGTGGTATTCATCGTTATCTCGTTCGCTGGCGGACAATTCGACCACCTTCTGCGGCGGCGTTTCGGTCAATACGGAAACGTGAATGCTCTCGCCTTCCGCCAAGGAGATATCCGCATGTAGGCAAGCCGTAGTGATTCGCTCCAGTTCCTCGGCCGTCATTAAGACAACGGTGATCGAAATGCCAAAAGCCGCTCTAATCTCCTCTTCGATCCGCAGGCGCAGCGTCTCCGGGTTCTCTTCCGATTCAAACAGGACATTGCCGCTTTGAATATACGTTTGGACCCGATGCAGGCCCATCGTTTCCAGCGTGCGCTTCAATTCGGCCATCTTGATCTTATGTGTCCGCTCACGTTAATTCCCCGCAGCAGCGCGATATAAATGGTCATTCTCACCTCTTCTTCGGAAGTATAAATACAAGGCTGGAACATGCTCTGCTTGAATTTGCTAATTCTTAGCATACCCGCGCTGTTCCCTTTTGAATATCTTTTTTACAATTGCAAGCACGTCGTTTCCCCACGGTCGTCCAAATTTTGGTATACTGGCTGAGGAAGCCATTTTAACGGAACAGCGCGAGGTGAATCATGAAAGATCCGGTTGTCGTCTTGCCTTACAACGATTCGTGGCCTGCCGAGTTCAAAATCGTCGGCGAGCGCATAAGACAAGCCTTGGGAGACGCTGCCATACGAATTGACCATGTCGGGTCCACTTCAGTTGTGGGGATCGACGCGAAGCCGATTATCGACATTCAAATTTCGGTGAAGCGGCTTGAATCCCTGGAGACTTACAAGCCGCAGTTGGAAAGTGTGGGATTCATTCATCGCGAGGATAACCCTGATAAATCCAAAGCCTATTTCCGAGAACGTCCGGGAACAAAAAGAACCCATATCCACGTCAGGGAACATGGCAGTTGGTCCGAGCAGCTGACTCTATTATTTAGAGACTACTTGCGCGCCCACCCAGAAGCCTGTACGGCCTATGTCAAGGAAAAGCATCATTTAATGGAGCTACACCGCAATGAGCGGGAGAAATATGCGGACGGGAAAACACCTATAATTTGGAGCATTTTGCAGCAAGCGCACTTCTGGTCCCAAGAAACGGGATGGAAGCCCGGAAATAGCGATATGTAAGCCACGAAACGGAGGAGAAAAACGATGAATTACCGTTTGGAAAAAGTCGCCGGCGGGTCCGACGAATACGGATTCGTTCGGAATCAGCTGTTAGCGTACAATCTCAAGAACGTTGACGCTTCGTTCGAATTCATAAACTTCATTGCCAAAAACGAGAACCGAGAAATTATGGGCGGCTTATTTAGCCGCCGGTTCGGTGAAGGCATTTTTGTCGAAATGCTCTGGGTGGACGAGAACTCGCGAAAATCGGGACTTGGATCGCGCTTGCTTCAAGAGATCGAACAGGCCGGAAGGCAGCAGGACGTAAAGCTCATTTATTTGGACACGTTCAGTTTTCAGGCCCCGGACTTCTATAAAAAGCATGGTTACGAGGTGTTCGGGACGCTGGACGATTTTCCGGTCCCGGGATGCACGAAGTACTTTTTGAAGAAGACACTCTAGCAGGTAACGGCGCATGGTGAAATTCGATCTGATATCGGACGTCCACTTGGACTTTTGGGTGGAGCATTCGGGAAATTTGGCGAAAATGAACCGGCAGATAGACGCTTTTATCCGGCTGCTTTTACCGGCCTCCCCTTCAAGCACCCTGGTCATCGCCGGCGATCTTGGACACTTCAATAAGCAGAATGCGATGATGCTCGCGATGCTCAAGGAGCTCTACAAACATATAGTAATCGTAGCAGGCAACCATGATTATTATTTGATCTCGAAAACGATAAAAAATAAATACAAAAAGAACTCGTTCAACCGGTGGGCCGAAATGAAGCGGCTCCTTGACCCGCTGCCGGATGTGCATATCTTGGATGGAAGCTCGGTCGAAATCGACGGGATCCGGTTCGGCGGCTGCGGAATGTGGTACGACTTTCAGTACGGTCTCCAAGTACTTAAGGCGGACGAGGACGAGATCTACACCCACTGGAAAACCATTTCGAACGATTCTGCGTTAATCGAAGGCAGACCGAGATTGGTGAACTGGATGTTCCAAGAAGAAAACCGGAAGCTTCGCCAGGCTCTCCCGAACACCGATGTTATCGTAACCCATGTATCGCCGGACTGGGCGCATATCCCTGCCGACCGGGCCGAAGAACTGGCTGCGAGCTTTTATTATTTTGACGGCTCGGAGTACTTGGGACACATTGATAATAAGATATGGTGCTTTGGACATGTGCACAGCCGGATGGATTATATCAGCCGCGGATGCCGGTTTATTAACGCTTCGCTGGGCTACCCGGACGAAAATAACGGTGTCCCCCGGCGCATTGTGACTGTACAACCCAAGCCGTAACGAAAGGATCGCGTTGCCAATGCATAAAACCCATCCCATTTTGCAGGCGGTTTTGGTTATCCTGTGCTGCCTGTCCTTCATCTATGGGGCCAAGCTAATCGCCGATGCCATTCAGGCTGCCTCTGTGCCCAAGAATTCGAGCAAGCCCCGATTACTGTCCAACGAAGTACTTCTAACAGATGAAGAAGCGGCAAGCTATTTGGGTCTGCCTGAAACCACATTCAAAGAGATGGTAAGCAAGTCGGAAGCGATTAGAGAGAAGCTGTCGGCTTACGATACGCATAAATATATTTCGTTCTTTCGAATTAACGGTCATCGGTATTACAGCCAAAGCGCACTGGATAAATGGATCGATTACAACATGCTGAACCAACGGGGACAAGAACTGTTCGGCCATTGACATAGCGCTTCGGCCCGGGTACGCTCCGCTGCGGATAGGAGGCGTAGCTTCCATTCGTTATCCCGAAAACACATATCTGAAAGGACGATACGCATGACTTGCAAGACCGCATCGTTCTCCAAAGCCATCCAGTCCTACTTAACCTATACCAAGATGCCTTGGGGACGGTTATTTTATACGACAGCCTGGCACCAGATCGACCGTTATTTCGAGGCATCCGGGCACTCCATACTGGATGTCGGCTGCGGCTTCGGCATTACGAGTTCGGAGTATGCCGGGAGAGGAAACCGGGTGACGGGAATCGACCCTACGCCGGAAATGATCGAAATCGCGAAGCAATCCCCAGCGTACGATCCCATGAGCACCGATTACAGGGTGTCTACGCTTCAAGAGGAGCTTGCTTTGCCGGGACGGTATGACTGGATCTTTTGCCATAATGTCCTGGAATATGTGCAGGAGCCCGGAGAATTGCTCAAACGAATCGGCTCCAAGCAGAACGAACGCGGTTATTTATCGCTCATTGCCCATAATCCCGCGGGGAAAGTGATGAAAAAAGCGGTTATTCTTAAAGATCCCGAGGAAGCCTTGTGCGGCCTCGAAAGCGGCCGGGAATACAGCAGCGTGATTCAAACGGAAATTACCACGTATCCCAACGAACAACTGCAGCAATGGCTTCAGGAAGCAGGCTACGAGGTGCTGGAGCGGTGCGGCATCCATAACATTTACGGATACATTGCCGATAATGAAATCAAGCAGCAGGAAGAATGGCATCGCCGGGCCGTGAAGCTGGAGCTCGAGTTAGGGCGTCTGAGTCCTTATCGAGATATCGCGGTGTTCACCCACCTCATCGCCCGAATAAAAGCGTAACTTACCCTACGAATAGCAAGGATGATCCCCCTTCAAAACAATCAGGAACGCGAAGTTGTCAATCTGTCGCGCGATACCGTGTTTAGAGGCTAAAGATGCTGCTTGTCCTTCATGGCGTGAAACCATGAAAGCCCCCCTCCGTAAGCATATGAAAATAGATTAGGAGTGGTGCACCATGTGGAAGCCTGTCGATACCCGTTTTTATTTCAAACGTTTGCCCGTTGCGATCGCCGCGATCGACGACGGCGGCGAGGCCAATTTCATTCGTACAGTTCTGGAACAATTGAATACAGTTACGCTGTTTCATTCCATCGGCACGCCGGGGGATTTTCTGCAAGTGATCGGACAAGGGGAAGAACATGCTCCTCCTTACCTGATTATTAGCGCCCACGGAGACCAGGGCGGGATTATTTTCGGCGAATATATCGAAGAAATTGACGTTTCCAGCTTGCACGATGAGGTCATGCTTCCGGAGACGATAGGCCAAGCGATTAACCTGCCGGGAACGGTTGTCATCAATACGGCCTGCTCTGCGGGTGTCGAAGAAGCGGGAAAAGCTTTTATGCAGGGTGACCTTAAAGCGTATATCGCTGCCGACGAAGATGTTTCGGGAGAAGCGGCGGCGCTGTTTATCATGCACTTTTTCCATCGGCTGATCAAGACGGAATCGTTGGAAGAGGCATGGCAGCATGCGGCCGCTTACGATGAGGAAAGCCGCGCCTACCGATTGTACGTACAGGACGGCTTCTATCAGCTGACGCCGGAGGGACAACCCGTTAAAACTACCTATTAAGCTTGGAAATGGAATGCCCTTGGAGGTGAGCCGGATCGGAACGATCGTGTATTTCGTAAGACATGCGGAATCGCTTTATATTGCCGGTGAGGAACGATCAAGGGGATTGACGAATAGAGGACAAGCCGATGCGGTAAAAGTGAAGGATATCCTCCTTCATGAGCCTGTCGATCTGTTGATTTCCAGCCCGTATGAAAGAGCCGTTCTGACCATCCGGGAATTGGCCGATCACCTGCGCAAGGAAATTGTTCTTGAAGAGGATTTAAGAGAACGGCAGTTATCCGGAGAAGACTTCTTCCTTCCAAAAGACCGGTTCATCCAAGCGAAAAAACAACTATACGACGATCCGACCTTCGCTTTCCCGGGCGGGGAATCCAGCCAACAGGCGCAGGAACGGGCCGTAAAGGTACTAGCCCGGTATCTGGAAAAATATTCGGGCAGCTCGATCGTCGTAGGCACGCATGGAGATATTATGACGCTGATGCTAAACTATTTTAACCCTTTGTATCACTTTGATTTCTGGGAATCAACAACCTTGCCGGATATTTATAAGCTAGAGTTTCAGGGCAAAGCTTTATCGAACTTGACAAGATTATGGCAGTAATCTGAATCGGTCCGGGAGGAAAACGAATGCTGCGGTTATTTCGCTACAATTGGATGGTAAGGGACGAATGGTTTAAGGCCTTCGAGGCAATAAGCGAGGAAGAACTGCTGCGCGAACGCACCGGCGGAGTCGGCTCCATCCTGAAGACGCTGTTTCATATCGTCGATGTGGAGTGCAGCTGGATTCGGGCGATCAAAGGCGAGCCGGACCCGGAGCCTGCTTTCCAAGACAACGCCAGTTTGGACAAAATACGGCAGTTGTCCGCGCAGTATCGGATCGAAGTCGAGGACTTTCTTGTGCATTGGACAAGTGAATACGACGGAGACCCTGTTACGCCTTCCGGGATGAACGAAACGTTTACCCAAGGCGAAATTTTAAGACATGTGATTGCCCACGAAATCCATCATGTCGGACAATTGTCCATCTGGGCCAAGGAATTGGGCTTAAAAGCGGTTTCTGCAAACTTCATCCGGAGAGGCCTATAAAGAAGCCAAAAGCCAATGCAACCACCGGCCCCCTGTGGCCGGCGGTTGCATGAGCCGGGACAAAGCCCCCTATCTCCTCTCGACGCGCACGCGCAGGCCGACCTCGAACATCCGGCTCCAAGGCATGCGGCAGTCGTCAATCACGACGCGGTGCCCTTCGTCGTCAATCTGTTCCCGGGCGAATCGCTGCAGCTCCCGTTTTACGAGGTCCGACACCGCCCCGCGCTCCCCGTCGACCGAGAAGTACGTATGCCCCATGGACGGCAGCCACGATTGGGTCACCTGCTGACGGATGGAGGCGCAATAGCCCGCGTCCTCTACGAGCCGCAGGGCCAGAAAATCGCGATGGCCCGGCGTATCGCCGTATAAATAATAGAGCAGCCCCTGCGCGAGACACGTGCCGAGCGTATTGCCGTTGGTGTTCCAACCGGCGTAGGCGGCCAAGCGGAACAGCAGCCCCTTCTGCCGCAGCAGCGCAAGCAGCTCCAGATCGGAGCCGTTGGCATAGGCGACGTCGGCGATCAGACACGGCTTCTTCCAACGTTGAACGACCTCGTGCGCCACCTCGGTCAATTCGACGAGGTTGCGCAGCACGGTATAGCCGCGGTTCGGATTCGGCAGGGCCTGCTCGCCGGCCTCGATCATCTGCTCGCCTGGCGTATTCACGCACAGAACCAAATCCGCTTCGCTGACCGAGGAAGCCATCAGCGCGCCCGCCGCGACGATGTGGGATTTCAGCGTCTCGTACAGCATCCGGTCCTCGTACAGCGGCGTCACGAACGGACCCTGCGCGCTCGAAAAATGCGGGTAAATGAGCGGCCGGACGCCCATAACCCCGTTGATCATGCGGGCCAGCAGCGTGCAGCCGACCTCGTCGGCTCCTGGATACATATGTACCTGGAGCTGCTGGCCCAGGCTCCGGATATGCTCGCGCATGCGCTGCTGGTCCACGGCCGTCAGCCCGAAGGGCGCCGAGTCATCCTGCGGCACGATCATGAAATCGACGATCCGTTCCTTCACCAGCTCGACCGCCCACCGGTTGACCTGCAAATTAACGTCCCGGCGCTCCGTGTAATCTTTCCATACGGCGGCAGGAACGGCCGTTTCCAGCCGCTCCAGCTCCATAAGCTCCTTCCCGTCCGCCAGCCCAAGCTCCGCCCGGTGCCGGAGAACCCCCCGCCGGAAAATGTCTTTCCCCCACGACTCGTAATAGTCCGGCTCCTCGTCGCTGCTCGAATAGCTCGGACAGCGCATGATCAGGTTGAAGGCGTACAGCCGCAGCTTTGGATTGATTTGCTTCAGCTTGCGAAGACGCGACAGCCGCTCCCGGCACTGCTCCGGGGACAGCCGGTGCAGCCTGGACGGCACGATGCCGCCGTACACCAGCGTATCCAGCGATACGATCGCCCCGTCGGCACCGGCGGCCCGCTCAAGCAGCCAGGCCCACAGCCGTTCCACGTCCGCGGGCGATTTTTTGCGCCCCATCGCTCCCGGCTCCGGCCTTACGAGACAAAAGTCCGTACCGGCGGCCAGATCGGCCGGAAAATCGAAATTGCACGGACGTTCGTCCAGCGGAACGTACAATATGGTTCGCATGGCATCTCCCTCCCCCGGCCGATTCAGCTCCAGCCGCTCTCTTGAATGGCATCGACGAACCGCTCGGTAATGTGCTGCGGACGCGTAATCGCCCCGCCGATGACAACGAACTGCGCGCCTGCGTCCAGCGCCCGCTTGGCGTCCTCCGGCGTGCCGTATCTTCCTTCCGCGACAACCGGAACCTGTACGGATGCGGCCAAACGGGCCACCAGCGCAATATCCGGTTCGGCCGATTGCGTGCTGTACGGCGTATAGCCCGACAAGGTCGTCGATATCCAGTCGACGCCCAGCTGCGCGGCGTACCGCCCTTCCTCCTCGGTCGAAATATCCGCCATAACCAGGATGCCCTGCCGCTTAAGCTCCTTTACCGTATCCGCCAGCGTCCGGCCGTCAGGCCGCGGCCGGTTCGTGCCGTCCAGCGCAACAATATCCGCGCCGGCCGCATGGACGGCCAGCGCATCCTCCAGCGTCGGCGTAATGTACACGTCGCTGCCTTCGCTGCTTCGTTTGTTCAGGCCGATCACCGGTACGGCAACGGCTTGCTTCACGGCAAAAATATCCGCGAGCCCGTTCGCGCGAATGCCGATCGCCCCGCCGAGCACGGCCGCCTTGGCCATCTCGGACATATGATGGGGCCCGAACAGCGGCTCTCCCTCATACGCTTGGCAGGAGACGACCAAGCCTCTCTCGGTAATTCTTTGTCTCATCTTATGATCTCCTAACCGCAAATAGGATGCTAAAACCAGATTTCCCGGCCCGACCGGGCCGATTCGTAAATGCCGCACAGCATTTTCATCATTTCCACGCCGTCCTGAACCGGGCTGACCGTCTGTTCCCGGCCTTGGCAGCAATGGATAAAATGATCGATTTCGTTCTGGAAGCCGCGTTCGAAATCGAACGTCAGTTGATCGATCTGCGGCGTGACGTTCAAGATCGTATCGTGCCGCTCCGTGACAATCGTCAGCTCCGGCTCGACCTCGACTCCGCCTTTGTCCCCGTACAATTTGACGGCGAATTCGTCTTTCTTGGCTTGAAGCGTGAAGCTGACGTCGACGAGCAAGGAGGCGCCGTTTTCGAAGCGGATCAGCGCGTTCGCCAGATCCTCCACCGTATTGCGGTCGTTATAGTCGGCCGCCTTGTAATAATCCAAATATTGGATATGGCTACGGTTCCCCAGCTTCCGGTACGCATTGCCGCTGATGGATTTGACCTTCGGCTTGCCCATCAAATACCAGCACAGGTCGATGATATGGACGCCGAGATCGATGAGCGGGCCGCCGCCCGAACGCTCGATGTCGGAGAACCAGCCGCCCGGATTGCCGAGCCGGCGCAAGCAGGTCGCTTTGGCGTAATAGATTTCACCCAGCTCGCCCGCATCGATGAATTTCTTCAGCACGCGCACATTGGTGCCATACCGGCGCACATAGCCGATCTGCAGCGTTTTGCCGCTTCGGCCGACCGCCGCCTCTACCTGAAGCGCCTCTTCCACTGTCTTGCAAAGCGGCTTCTCGCACAGCACATGCTTGCCAGCCTCCAAGGCGGCGATGCTGATGGCGGCGTGGCTGTCGTTCCATGTGCACACGCTCACCGCGTCGATGCCGGGATCGGCAAGCAGCTGTTTGTAATCCGTATATACTTTTCCCGCTCCATAGGCTTCCGCCTTGGCTCCTGCCCGTTCCCCGTTCAAATCGCAGATAGCCGCAAGCTCCACCTCCGGGTTGCCCGCATAAGCCTTCAAATGCATTTCCGAGATGCTTCCCGCTCCGATAACGCCGATTCTCACTTTACTCATGACGAATCCTCCCGATCCGAATATACTAAAGCTTAAAATTTACAGTTCCTTCCACAGCGTGCGGACGTATTCCATGCCGATTTTGGCTCCCTGCCTGCACTCTTCCATGCCTTCAAACTCGATGGATACGTACCCGTCGTAGCCTGACGCCTTGACGATGCGCAGCACCTCCGGCATATCGATGTCGCCCTGGCCGACAATCGCCCCGCGCAAGTAGCTGCCGCCCGCCGACCGGAACCATCCCTCGCCGGGATTCCGGTACGAAGGCCGGACGTAGAAATCTTTCACGTGCACCATCGAGGCGATGGAAATATTTTTGCTCACGGCCGGCACGGACAGCTCGTCGACGCACAAGAAATTGCCCACATCCAACGTCGTCCGGAAATTGTCCCGGCCCACCCGTTCCACCAGGCGCTGCACCCTGTCGCTGTGCTGGATGTAGTACCCGTGATTTTCGACGCTGGTGACGATGCCGTACGAAGCGGCATGATCGGCTACTTGGCGGCAAGCCTCCGCCACCCGCTCCAGATCGGCTTCGAACCGGGAGATCGTCGTTTCCGGCAGCGGCCGGGACGCCGCATCGTGCCGCATGAGCCGGATGCCCATGCGGTGCGCAAGATCAACGTGCTTTTTGACCCGCTCGATTTCCGCCAAGTACGCCTCGTCGGAGTCCGTCACAAAGTTGGCGCCGATCGCGTAATTGGACAGCTCGATGCCGCACTGCGCCGCTTTTTCCCGGATCCGGTCCGCCAGCTCCGGCTGCTCCAGCAGATCGTACTCCAGCGGCACGATTTCCGCATGCTCGCCCCCGTTCTCCGCAATCCATTCGATAATGTCCAGGATGGTCCAGCCTTCGCGCTGCACCGCCTGATACAAGCTGTAGGAGCTGATGCCCAGCTTCATTGTCGTTTCCTCCCCGGATGCCGCTTTTGGTTATTTCATCCCCGTGATGGAGATGCCCTCGATAAACTTTTTCTGCACGAAAAAGTACAGAATGATGATCGGAACGGTGAACAAGGTCGAAGCCGCCATCAGTTGCCCCCAAGCCACTTGATTCTCGCGGATGAACTGCTTCAGCCCGATCGACAACGTCCACTTCTCCGGATCGTTCAAATAAATGAGCGGGCCTTGAAAATCGCCCCACGCCGCCAGAAACGTGAACAGTCCTACGGTCAAGACCGCCGGCTTCGCCAATGGAAGAATAATTTGCGCATAAATGCGGAACTCCGAAGCGCCGTCGATCTTCGCCGACTCCGTCAGCTCGTGCGGGATGCCCATAAAGAATTGCCGCACCATGAAAATGTAGTATGCCATGCCGGTGCCGAACCACGAGGACAGCACGATCGGCCAATACGAATTGATCAGCTCCAGCTTGTTGAACAGCACATAAAGCGGAATCATCGTCACTTGAAAAGGAAGCATCAGCGTGCTCATCATGACGAGGAACAGTACGTTTCTGCCTTTAAAATGAATCCGCGCGAACCCGTAAGCGACAAGCGGCGCGATCACGACAACGCCGAGCACGCAAAGGCCGGAAATCCAGATCGTATTCATCGTGTATTGGAAGAACGGAATGGCCTTCATCGCATTGACGTAGTTGCTCCACTGCACCGTCTCGGGCCACCATCGGATCGGCACGACGAAAATTTCCTCGTCGGTCTTGAGCGACGTGATAACCAGCCAGACGAACGGCAGCAGAAACAGCAGGCCGACGAGCACGAGCGGCAGGTGCGCCACCCAGCTTGAGCGCTCCCCAAGCGCGCGCTTCCGCTTCGCCCGCCCTGCGGACAAGGAAGACGTTGCGGCGGTTGCCTTGGACATTAGCGCTCACCTCCGTAATATACCCAGCGGGCCGATGTTTTGAAGACCAGGAAGGTCAGCAGGAAGACGATGACGAACAGCACCCAGGCCATCGCCGATGCGTAGCCCATCCGCAGGAACGAGAAGGCCGTCTGGTACAAGTACACCGCGTAGAACAAGAGCGAATTTTCCGGCCCGCCGATCGCCTGCCCGTTGCCGTCCGCGAATACGTAGCCTTGCGTGAACATTTGCAGCGCCCCGATGACGCCCATGATGACCTGGAACAGCGTCATCGGCGAGATCGCCGGCAAAGTGATGTGGCGGAATTTTTGCCAGGCGTTGGCTCCGTCGATCTCCGCCGCTTCGTAATACATGCGCGGCACATCCTGCAAGGCGGCCAAATACATGATGCTCGCCGTCCCCGTTCCCCAGAAGCCCATCAGGATCAGCGCGGGCTTGGTCCAGAACGGCTCCAGCAGCCAGACGGGCTGCGGCAGTCCCAGCATGCCCAGCAGCTCGTTGATCAGCCCGTACTGCGCGTTCAGCAGCCACATCCACAGCAGCGTCGCGGCGACCGTCGGCACGAGCGTAGGCAAAAAATAGATCGTGCGGTAGAGCGATTTTCCCTTCACGTCTTTGTTGAGCAGCATGGCAATTCCGAGCGCGAACGCTAGATGCGGGAACAGCCCGAACACCGCCATAAAAAGCGTATTGTACAGCGATTGCCACACCTTGCCGTCCGCGACCAGCTCCGCGTAATTCGCGGCGCCCGCCCACTGCGGGGCTTCGAACAGGTTGTACTCCGTCAGGCTGTAATAGAACGAAGAAACGATCGGCAGCAGCTGAAACAGCAAAAATCCGATCAGCCACGGACTGATAAAGCACAGCCCGACGAGGAGACGCTGGCGCTCTCTTCGCTTGATTCCAATTCGATTGACTGCATCCATCTCCGGTCCTCCTCCTCTTCCGTGTCGGGGCGCACAAGCGGCGCGATAACCGCAGGCGCCCGCCCCGATATTGTTATTTTTTGTTCGCTTTATCCGCTTTCGGCTGCATTTTGGCCACGACGTTGTCCATGGCCTGCTGCGGCGTGATCTGGCCCTTGAGCGCTTTTTCCGTTTCTTCGTTCAGCGCCTGCAAATATTCGTTGATATAAACGCTGTTCGGAAAGCCGTTCAGATTCGAGCTCTTTGCGCTCTCGAAAAATTCCCACAGCGACTTCGTCGCTTCGTTCTTGGTCAGCTTCGGATTGTCCAGCGCGCTCAGCAGCACCGGAATCGTCTTCGCTTTGGTCGCATACTCGATCTGCACATCCTCCGACAAGAAATACTGCATCACTTTCCAGGCCGCTTCCTTGTTCTTCGCTTTCGCCGGGATGAACATCGCAATCGGGCTGACCATGCCCGCATTCTTCAGCTCGGGCCGGTCTTTCGGATAAGGGAACGGCGCAACGCCGATCGCTCCGTTTTCACCGCGCTTGTCGTTGTACATGTTCTCCCAGCCGATCATCATGCCGAGCTTGCCGGTGACGAGCGGGTCCTGCGGCGTATCTGCCTTGCCCATGCCGGATTTGAACTTGGAGATGCCCTCGCTGCCGAACTCCTTGTAATATGATGCTTGGTATGCGATCGCATCGACGTTCGCTTTCTGGGCGGCCGTCAGCTTGCCTTTGCCGTCATCCCAGGAGCCGCCGAAGATGATCGGCCAGAAGACGTTGTCGATCCACGGATAGTCGGGGATGAAGCCGACCTGCTCGTAGCCGTTTTTGCCGTCCTTCTTGGTCAGCTTTTTCGAGACCTCGAACATCTCTTCGAGCGTTTCCGGCGGCTTGGAAATTCCCGCGTCCTGAAACATCTTCTTATTGTAGTACAGCCGGCTTGCCATGCTCATCGAGATCGGGAAGCCGTATACCTTGCCGTCCACCTTCATGCGCTCCAAGGCGGCGGGGATGATTTTCTTCGTATCGAAGTTCGCCTGTTTGACGAAATCGTCAAGGCTCAGCACCGCGCCCGCTTCGGACCACGGGCCGATGTTGTTCCAGAACGTGAACATCAGATCGGGCGCGCTGCCGCCGGAGATCGCCGTGAGCTGCTTTTGCGGGTCCTGGTTGCTCAGCGCTTTGACGGTAATTTCGTTCTGGCTGGCGTTGAAAACCGATACCATCTCATCGAGGACAGCCGCTTTATCGCCGGTGTAATGGTTCCAAAGCTGCACCGTCACTTTCCCTTCGCCGGAGGCAGCCCCGGCCCCCGTTCCGCCGCTATTCCCCGCATCCTTGCCCCCGGCGCATCCGCTAACTCCTGCCGCCGCCAGCACGGTCGCCAGCAGCGCCGTCATCGTTTTATGCGTTGTATTCCTTCTCATGTCAGCCACCCTTTCGATATTTTGTTTACGGTCGTGCCGCCTTCTTTACCCTGCGGCGCTTCGGAACGCTCCGGATTGCCGCTTCGGCTGATAGAAGCCATTCGTCATTCGGCCTTTCCTTGGGCAAATTGCCTGCCCCGTCTCCTTGCGTCTGTCGAGGGCGTCCCGGCAGAGCGGGCGCTCTCCTCTGGCGGATAACAGCATCGGACAAACTTAAATGAAAACCACCTCCCATAATTGGTTTAAAAACGGAATTATCCTCCACAAAAGGGCATACTTCGGGACCATCTTCCTCCCTTTGCCTATTCTGCGCGGCCGGATGCCGGCCGCATCTTCCCCTCTCTATGCGGAGAGGGGGAGCAGGCTTCGCGCAACCGCCTTCCGGGGCATCGCTCCCGCTCCGCGCCCCGCGCCGAAGCCGCGGGACCGGGCAAACCGCACCCGGCTCGTCAGCGCCGCTTGTTTCGCAGGAACTCGTCGATCTGGCGCTGCAGCTCCGAGCCGATCGTTTCCAGGAGCGCACCGGCTTCGGCTTCGAAACGCGGCCACGTTTCCTCCGGGTCGAGCACTCCGTTAAACAACGGCGTGTAATACTCGGCCTCGATCCTTGCATACGCGTTCAGCTCGTTCTGTACCGGAGTTCCGTCGAACTGGAACCCGGTCAGTATATCCGGCGCAAAATGGTCCGCCTGCCGAATAAACCGGTCCAGCGCCTCGGTGCGGGCATCGGTCGCCGGAATGCGGTCGTCGGCCGGATTCCACAGCCAGACGTACGGGTACTGCTGATAGCCGCTTTTCAGCGTCCGGTAACGGTCCGTCCCCACAGGCTCCCAATGAACGCCCGGCAGTCCGTATGCCAGCAGGTCGTAGTTGTCCTTCTCGTTGGCCCAATTGAGGAATTGGATCGCCTCTTCTTTATGCTTGCTGGTCACCGGAACCGCGATAAAATTCCATTGGGCGAAATTGGACAGATTCACTCTCGGAACGTCCCGATAAAAGGTTACGCTCTCCAGTTCCCCGCCCGCTGCATGCTGCTTCAGCTTTTCCCGGCTCCCCTCGGCAACCGAGAACGAGCCCGCCGGGAAAATCGCTACCTCGCCCGAGAAGCCCGGGTCTTGAAAATCTTTGATGCCGAGCACGTTCTGATGCATAACGCCGTCCACATACAGCCGGCGCGCCTCGCGAATCCACTCCCGTACCGGCGAATTCTTTTCGTGAAATAAATTGCGTACCCTGCCGTCATTATGCTGGTAGTACAGCATCAGGCTGCTGCCGAGCGCTTGCGTCGGCCGGATCTGGTTCCCCGCATCGTCGTAATGCCGGAACGCCGCCTGGCTGTAAAGCTGCTGCGACGTGTTCCCCGCTGCGATCAGCGGCACGATGCCCGGTTCTTTCTCCTTCAAAAGGTAGGCGAACCGGATCAGCTCTTCGTAGCTTTGGATCGGCGGCACGCCAAGCTTCTCACGAAGGTCCTTGCGGACGAAATACGAGTGGCCCATCGCATAGGAGACGCCGAGCGGGATCGCCATAATTTTGCCGCCATACCGGTTGGCCTCCCACATCGTCCGGGGCCGCTTGGCGAGAATCGTCTCCCCGTACTTCTCCAGCAGCACGTCAAGCGGTTCGTAATAACCGCTTGAGATCATCTCGCTCAGGTGGAGCCACGGCGCGTCGAAGACGAGATCGATTTCCTCGCCCGAAGCCAGCGCCACCTGAGATACCCGGCCGAAGTCGTTCCACGGCACAAACTTGATCTCGAGCCTTACATCGAGCGTTCCCGCCAGACGCCGCTGCGCTTCCTTCAGCACAAGGTCGTAATCGGCGACCTGATCGCCCGGGAGCATGATGCGGAGCGTCACCGGGGAAGAAGCGCCGGCCGGCCGGCCCGCGTCGGAAGCGGAGGACCCTCCGCAGCCCGCAGGCAAGAGAAGCGCGGCGAACAAGCATCCCCATCGCAGTGTCCGGTTCATTCCGCTTCCCCTCCTTCCCCTTCGGTATGGTGCAGCCGATATTGGTTAGGGGTCAGTCCCGTCGCTTTTTTGAACGCCGTAAAATAATGGCTTCGTGTCAAAAATCCCGAGCGTTCCCCGATATCCGCTACCGACATGCTTGTCGTGCTAAGCAGCTCCTTCACCTTCTCGATCCTTGTGTTCAGGATGTAATTCGAGAGCGACACGCCGCGCATTTCCTGAAAAATGCTGCGGGCGTATTTGGCCGACAGAGAAACGTGCTCCGCGATCGCCTCGACGGACAGCATCGGATCGTGAATATGGTACAGGACGTAATTGACCATTTCCTCGGCAAGCTTTTCCTTCCGGTCGCCCCCTTTGCGGGAGCTCAGCTGGTCTACGACGGCGAACAGCTCCGCCTCCAGCCAATGCCGCGCCTCCTGCAGCGTCGAGAACCGGTCGAGCTGTTTTTCGATGCCGTCCACGCCTTGCAGCGCCCGAAGCTTGTCGAATTCCTTCATGATCGTAAATAAAATGACGGTCAGCCTTACCTTGCATTCGGAATATTTCACCGCCGTCATCTGCCCGAACAGTTCCTCCAGCAGCAGGACGACCTGGTCCTTCTTTCCGGACTTGACCGCGACAAACAGCTTGTCGAGACTCTTCGGATCGGACAACGGCTGCAGCAGCCGAACGTAGCCTTCGTAATCGCACTCCGTATATACCTTGTCTTCGCCGCTGATGAACTTGAGCAGTGCAAGCTCCAGAACGAAATCGTAGACGGAGCGCAAATCGTCCTCCAGATGCTTCGGATCGCTCACCGCCACCGTGACCTGAAGCCGGACATACGTTGCAATATGCCCCTTGATCGTCTCCAGCAGCTTGCGGACTTCGGCGTCGCCCCGGTCCAGCCCGATCAGAAAAACAATATGATCGCCGGCCAGATCGATCGTCTCCAAGGTGCCGCCCTCGCCCGCGATAATTTCTCCGGCAATATTGCCCATCGCGTATTTGAGCAGCTGGCGGGAAGCAAAATCATACGTTTCGGCAACGTCCCGGTACGCGTCGATCTTGACGACGGCGAGCCGGATGAGCTCGGACTCCGGCAGAGCCGATTCCCGGGCAATCCCTTCCCGCAGCGTCCGGTTCATTCTTCCCTGGAGCAGCCATTGGCGCAAATATTCCGCTTTAATCAAGCTGTAATGTCCGCGCAGCGATTGGTGCATTTCGTCGACCCGGCTGGACAGCAGCTCGATTCCGTTTTTCAAAATGCTGTACTCGTCGCCTGCCGCAGGGAGGGCCAGCGCGGAATCGCGCGACTCCTGCACGATGCGGCGCTGCAATTGGTCCGCCAGCTTGCGGAATGGCCTTACCATCCTGCGGGAATTCCAGACTGCCGCCAGCAGCAGCAGAACGAGCAGCAGGAGCGAATAGCCGACGATTTTCGCCTGGAACGCTTCCGCTTGACGCTTAAACGCTTTCAACTCGGTTAGCGAATACACCGTCCATTTCTGCGAAGCCAGCGGTGCGGAATTGACGAACAATTCCATTCCGCGCACGTTGACCATCTGCGTCTCCGAATTCGCCGGCTTCAAGCGGCGCAGCTCGTTCAGGATGGCCGCGTCGTTCTCCGTCGTCCCCAGCACATTCCGGCCTTGGCCGTCCACAATCATCAGATCCATGCCCGGCTCGTTGTTCAGGCCGAGCAGATTCTCCTGCAGCGCCCCGTTATCCAGCAGGAGGACGAGATAGCCGCGGTGGTCTTTTTTGGCCGGCGTGGACGGAACGATAAGCGCGAGATAAGGCTCGCCGCCGGTTTCGTGATAAAAAAACTGCAAAAAGAGCGGCCCGTCCTCCCGGATCTTCCGCAGCATCGCCGCATCCCCGAATTTCACGAACGAAACGAGCCCCTTGAGCGAATCGATCACCTGCTCCTTGTGGACGTTCACCAAATAGGCGCGCTTGATAAACGGCTCCGTCGACATATAATTCGTCAGCACACGGAGCGCATTCATGTCGTCAAGCGGACTGCGGTCCGCCGATTGCAGCCATTCCTGCACCGTGCGGTCCTGATACATATGAAGCCCGTACGCTTTGAGCTTGTTCAGCAGAAACTCGGTGCGGCTTGCGGTTTGCAGCATCGTATCGCGGTTAAACAGATCCATTTGCGAGTAGGCGAATTTCGAGAACTGGTTCGCCAGAAACATGGAGAACGGAATGATGATCATCGTAAAGATCATTGCGATCCACAAATAAATCCGAACGTAGTTCTTGGAAAATAAATGTCGCATCGTCCAACCTTCCTTGCGCGTCTGTCGTAGATGTCACCGCCCCATTATACCTATACATCCTTTTTGGGGCATCCTTTTTTGGACTATCGAGATAGGAAAAGTTAGCTTATCGGAATTCCCCACAAAACATCGGATGCGGCTTCAGCGGATTCCATTAACAACATTTCAGTCCAGCCGCTTCCCGACCCGGAAGATTTCCTGCCAACATCGTAGCATTCCTCCCCCGGATTCGCCCAGTTCTCATTTGCCCGAAACAGTTCTCAAATGGCGAAAACCCGCTATTTTCAAGGCTCCGGCGGTTTCGACAGCTGCCAAACGAAAACAGGCGGACGGCCGAAGAGGTGCTCTTCCAGCCGTTCGCCTGTCCCGAAAATGCAGCTTTGTTTTGCAAGGGTACCCTGCCTTGTATGTCGTACGGGCCCTCCGGCGAGCGCTCCTTTAGCGCGTCTCCGGCCGATGCTCCGGCTGCTCCGTCACGACCGTTCCGTCCGCAAGACGCAGCCAGCTCTCGAAGCCGCGTTCGCCCTCGCGCAGACGAATGACGCGGGCGCCGCGCGGGTAATCGTCCCGGCCATACGTGTTGTAGCCCGTCGCCCGGCCATAGCACAGACGTATGCCGTGGAGCGTGCCAAAGTAATCGTTGACGTGATCGTGGCCGGCAAACGTGCCCATGACGTCGCCCATTTCGACGAGCGCCGCAAACAGCCCCGTATTGATTTTCGGGCAGCACACGTTCTCGTACTTATGCCCGTAGCATACTTCGCGCTCCCATACCTCCGCATATTCCGGCAGCGGGATATGGAAGAACGCCAAAGCCGGGAGCGGCGAGCCGCCGTTGCCCGACGTATAGGCCGCGGACTGCCGGACGTACCAATCGATCTGATCGCGGCAAATCCAGCCGTAGCCCTGAACGTGCGGCAGTGTGGACATGCAGCCGGAATCGAAGCCGTACAGCAGGGCGGCCGGACGGCCGGACGCATCCCGGACCTCGAGCACGTAGTTGCCTTCTCCGGCAATGTCCGACGGGCCGCCAGCCGCTAAAGCGTACTCGTAGCCCGATACTTTGTCCATCAATTGCCGCCGGGTGATCTTCATCTCGGTATCGTGATTGCCGAAGACGACCGCCCACGGAATGCGCCGCTTCTCGACGACGGATACCGCCCGGTCGAACCGGCCGAACGGATCGTCGCACTCCTTGTCTTCGATGACGTCTCCGGTGAAGTAGACCAGGTCCGGCCGCTCCGCTTCGAGAATGTGCTCCATCAGCTCCAAGGTTCGCCGGTCTGCGTCGCCTCCGGCTTTCATATGCACGTCGGTGAACTGTACAATCGTAAACGTCCGGTCTTCCCGAAAAGTTAAAGCTTGCACTTGAATCGCTCCTCTTCGCTAGTGTTTTGTCGCGTACCGTCTGCCGGAAGCTCTTGGGGCCTTCTCGTTAGCGCGGAGCGGTCCGGCTCGCTGGACCCGATCCGTGCGACGGCGATCCGTCGGGATCGAACGCTTGCCGACGCCGGACCCGCAGGACCGAATCAGGCCGTCTTCTCCGCCGCTTCCGTTTTATCTTCGATCCCGCGCGGCTTCCATCCCGGCGTCTCTACCTTCACCATCCCCGGAAGCACGAGCAGCTCCTTCACGACGTGCTCGTATTGCCCCGCCGTCGTCTTGAGCGCCATGCGTACGCTTAAGGCATGGCGGAAGCCTTCCTCTGTTTCCTTGGCCCGGCTCTCCAGATGCAGCACGGTGACGGAAGCGCCCGCAGCCTTGATCCGGTTCAGCATTGCACCGAGATTGCCGTCCCCGTCCCATAGCTCGACCTCCACCTCGCGCTTGCGCTTCGCCTTCGCCAGCGCCGCCTTCTCCACCTTGTTCAAAAGGAACAGGCTGACGATGACCGCGGCCGTCGAGACGACTGCCCCGTAGTAGAAGCCGGCGCCGACCGAAAGGCCGATGGCCGCCACGACCCATAGCGAAGCCGCGGTCGTCAGCCCCGACACGGTCGACCCCGTGCGCAGAATCGTTCCGGCCCCGAGGAAGCCGATGCCGCTGATCACTTGAGCAGCCAGACGTGCCGGATCCATCCGTACGTTCGCTTCGCTCGCAAAATCGGAAAAACCGTAGCTCGACAGCAGCACAATTAGAGCCGAGCCCATGCAGACCAGAATGTGCGTGCGAAATCCGGCCGAATGCCCGCCGATTTCCCGCTCCAAGCCGATCAAACCGCCCAGCACCAGCGCCGTAACAATGCGGAGCGTCAGCTCCGCGTTGCCAACATGCCACACATCCGGGGTCAGCGACAGTTCCATGGGCCCCCCCTTACCGCCCGAGCGGAACGGCAATCCGTTTCTTCTCGTGCACGTAGATGATTTCTTTGTACCCGATCCGGGCCAGTAAGTCCATCGCCTCGTCCAGCTGCGTCCCGATGTCGTCCGGAAAATGGGAGTCCGAGCTCAACGTAACCGGGATGCCGTGTTTATGCAAAATGTCCAGAAAAGCCGGACTCGGGCAAGCTTCCTTGACCGGGTACCGGTAAGCCAGTCCGGTATTGATCTCGGTCGCCACATCCGCCCGCTTGAGCGCACGGGCCACGTCTTCGTACATCGGCAGCAGAAGCTTCTCCTCCGGCCGGTAATTGAACACCTTCAGATTGTCCAGGTGCGCGATAATGTCGAACAAGCCGCTGGAAGCCGCCATTTTCACGTAGTCGAACAATTTCCGATACAGCGCAAGCAGGTCTTTTTCCTTGAACAGCTCCTGCGTTTCCGGGTTATCGAACCCCCAGCCTTCCAGAAAATGGACCGAGCCGATTACGTAATCCAGCTCGTACCGCGACAGCAGCTCGCCGAGCTCCGCCTCGCCGCCCGGAAAAAAGTCCGCCTCGACCCCGAGCGATACGGGCACGCCCGCGGCCTTCGCCCGGCATACCGCCTGAAGATACGGCTCAATGGAGCATACGCAGACACGGTCCAGCCAGTACCGCTGCAGCCGGCCAAGCGGCGTATCGTCCACGATCATATGCCGTTCGTAATACGGCCGGAACTCGGTAAACCGGTACAGGTGATCCACCATCCCGAACCGCTCGATCCCGCGCTGGCGCCCTTGTTCGAAATAGAATGCGAGCCATTCGTCGCTGAAGCAGCCCGCCGCAAGCCGCTGCTGCAGCAGCTCTCCCAGCTTGTTCATCCATTCGAGCGAATGCGGCCGGTCGCCCAGCCGCCCGCTCTCCCGATGCACGTTCTCCAGCGCACGCGCCGTGCGCTGCAGCCAGCCGGTCGAGTACGGCCCCTCCTCCAGATGAAAATGAAAATCCAGCTTCATCCCGCTTCCTCCTCATTCCAATACGAAATTTTTTGCTTAAAACGTTTCCACTTTCAGCTGACGGTGAAAAGCTTCGACGAACAAGAGCCTTCCCATTTGACGACTTGACGACGGGTAATCCTCCGTGGATTGTTGCGTGAATCGCTTTATTGTTGTTGTTTCTTGTTGATTATTGTAGTCCTTTCCTCCACATCCGTCAATCTTAAAATGAACCGGGCGTGAACAGCAACCGTCCGAAAACGACTTTGGCGACAATGAAAAAAAGAGCCCGGCGGCCTGCTCGGCACCGGGCCCTTGCATAATAAAGCTTCATATATATAGCCCCCCAGCGGGGCAGGCGCAATAGCCGCAACTATTGTAAGAAGTTTTCCAAGTCTCGTATACTTACGAAAGTTAATGGGGGGCAATTTTTTTAAGATGAGGGATTCGCATGTCTCCGGGGAAAACGGGTACGATGGCTTTGGAAAAACTTTTCAAATCCTTTATACTGAATATATCAGCAACAGCAAGGAATGAACGCCGGCTTGCATCATCCCCTGCTCTTTACCTTTTGATGACCTTAACCTTTCACATCGTTTAGAACACACACCCAAAGGAGCGATCCCCTTGCTAATCGATATCAAATCCAGATTGGACGAGCCCGAAATCGCAGAGCTTCTCGAATACTCCATTTTTCCGGACCCGATCCGGCTGGAGCAAGCCTTAAGCGAATACAAGCACAGCGAAGAGCTTGAAATGTATGGCTATGAAAAAGACGGAAAGCTGATCGGCCTCGTCGGCTTCCGGATTGGTCCCGGGGGCGTGATGGAGCTGCGGCACATTGCGGTCCAGCCGGACTATCGGGGACAAGGCTATGGCCGGGGTCAAATTTTGGAGCTGATCCATCTCAAAAGCCCTGCTGAAATCGTCGCGGAAACGGATGAGGAGGCGGTCAATTTTTACCGGAACATCGGCTTCGAGATCGTCAGTTTGGGCGAACCCTTTCCGGGTGTGGAGCGGTTTCGCTGTACCTATGCGGTTGAGCCGGAGGAGGAACAGGAAGCATGAGCGTATCCGTTGAAATCGCCGAAATCCGGGCGTACGAGCCGGAATCGTTGGAGCAGTTGGCCGAGCTGCTGATCGATACCGTAGAGAACGGGGCTTCGGTCGGCTTTTTGCCCCCGTTAAGCAAGGACGAAGCCGCGCATTATTGGCAAAGCGCGCTGGAGCCGGGAGTCGTCCTGTGGGCGGCCAAGCTTGATCGGGCGATTGTCGGCACGGTGCAGCTCCAGCTCGCGCAAAAAAAGAATGCGGCCCACCGGGCGGAAATCGCCAAGCTGATGGTCCATGCCCGCTGCCGCAGAAACGGAATCGCCCGCGCTCTGATGCTGGCCGCCGAAGAACGGGCCCGCGCCGAAAATCGAACGCTGCTTGTGCTCGATACGCGCGCAGGCGATCCGTCCAACCTGTTATACCGGTCGCTCGGGTATGTCGAGGCCGGACGCATTCCCCGCTTCGCCCGCTCCGCGGACGGCAGCTTGAGCGATACCGTGTTGTATTACAAGGAGGTCGAGGCTTAACGCCATGAAGCATCTCCTTCTTCTTCTCGCCTGGATGCTGGCCATCCAGCCGGTCACGCCCCCGGGAACCGTCACAAAGCCCGCGCAAGCCAACGAGGCGGCGCCGGATCATTTTCCGTCCAAGGTTTCCTTATTAACCCATGCGTTCGAAAAGCTGATGTCTCTGGATCCGAGCCTGGATTCCGATATGAAGTTTATTTCGCTGGATTGGCAGATGACGGACTGGAAGCTGTCCAAGGACGAACGGAACGAACTTATCGATCATTTTCATGCGAAGTACAGCGTGGAGATCCTGTTCGACTCCTACCCTCAATTAAGAGAGAAAAACAAGCTCGACCCGAAAACGAACAGCCTCTACGGCATCCTGCTCAATATCGAGAAACTGGAAGTTCATTCGCCGGAAAGCGTGACGGTCACCGGCGGAAAATATCATTCTCCGAAAGCTGCCGCGGGAATGACCGCCACTTGGCGGAAAACGAAGGATGGCTGGGAACTCGTTAAAACGACGGACAATTGGATCAGCTAGGAGGCTCATGATGAACAAAACAACCGTATATTTGGTCCGGCACGGTCAGACGGAATGGAACGTGGAGCATCGGTTTCAAGGCCATCAGGATTCGCCGTTAACGGAGCTTGGCATGAAACAGGCTCGTTGGCTGGGCGAAGCGCTGCAGGAGCAGCCGCTCGATTGGATCTACAGCAGCTCCAGCCCCCGGGCTGTCAGGACGGCCGAGCTGATCCGCGGCAGCCGGCCGATCGCCATGACGGAATGCGACGAAATGAAGGAAATCCATCTGGGCGAATGGGAAGGCCGGATCACTGCCGACATTGCGGAGCGCTACCCGGAGGCTTACGAGCACTTTTGGCGTCAGCCGGACCGCTTCCGCGCAGCTCGGGCGGAGACGTTCGCGGAGGTGGAGCGGCGCGCCCTCGGCAAGCTCCGGCACATTCTGCGCGACCACGCCGGGCAATCCGTGCTGATCGTCACCCATACGGTCGTGGTCAAATTGCTGATGGCCGCTTTCGAACAAAGGCCGATCGAGCAATTATGGGAGCTCCCGTACATTCATCCGGCCTGTCTGTGTAAAATCGAATTTACGGAGGACGGCAAGCCGGACATCAAGCTGCACGGCGACATCAGTCATTATCGGGAAGCGCTTCTGCCCGCGGAGGGTTAACATAACGCGGCCCCTGCCGCACGATCCGGGAGGTATGGGAATGAGCATCATACAAGTTACCTCTGATAATATAGCCCGGGAGCACATCTGCTGCGCCATGTCGGACAAGAAAGCCCGGCGCGGCGTCGGCCTGAAGAAAGAGTGGCTGGCTTGCCGTTTTCAAGAAGGGCTGGTCTTTAAAAAGCTGGACGCCAAAGGAAAAGTGTTCATCGAATACTTGCCCGCCGAGAACGCTTGGGTGCCGATCGATGCGCCGAACTATACGTTCATCAACTGCTTCTGGGTGTCCGGAAGCTTCAAGGGACAAGGATACGGGGCGCGGCTTCTGCAGGAATGCATCCGGGACTCGGAGGGCAAAGCGGGCATCGTTGCGGTATCAAGCCATAAGAAGCGGCCTTATCTCTCGGAGAAGTCCTACTACGTGAAACACGGATTCGAGGTGTGCGATACCGCTCCTCCCTATTTCGAGCTGCTCGTCAGGCGGTTCGATCCGGAAGCTCCGCTCCCCCGCTTCAAGGAAAGCGCCAGGCAGCAGGCCGTTGCGGATGGCGACGGGCTGGTCGTGCTGTACACGGACCAATGCCCTTTTACCGATCATTATACCGGCGAAGAGCTCGACGCCATCGAGCGGGCTTACGGAATCCCGGTGAAGCGCGTGAAGCTCGCGACCAAGGAGCAGGCGCAAAACGCCCCTTCCGCCTTCACGACGTACAGCGCGTTTTATAACGGAAGATTTATCACGCACGAGATTTTGACGAAGGCCAAGTTCGACAAGCTATGGAACACGCTCGGTAACCCGTAGCGGAGTTAAGCTACCGGTCGAACCAAAGGAGAGACTTAGATTGATGATCGTATTTTGCAGCGATCCTCTGAACCCGACAGCGGCGGATGCCGACTACGAGGCGGAGTACCGCGCGGCCGCAGGGCTGGGACTCCCCGTCGGGCTGATCTCGCTCGAAGACTTGCTGGACGGGCAGGCGGCGCGCGCGGTTCGTAAAGTCCGGGAAGCGGATGCGGCAGAGCTTGCGGTTTACCGCGGATGGATGATGAAGCCCGCGTATTACGAGCAGCTGTATACAGCCTTGCAGCAAAAGAACATCCATCTGATCAACACGCCGGAACAATACATGCTCTGCCACTATTTTCCCAACAGCTACAGCTTCATTAAAGAACATACTCCCGAAAGCCGTTGGCTGGACATCGCCGAGGTCCGCCCGGACATCCGCCGCGTCCATGAAATGCTGGCTTCGTTCGGCAGCCGGCCGCTTCTGCTGAAAGATTATGTCAAGTCGCGGAAGCACGAATGGGAAGAAGCGTGCTATATTCCCGATGCGTCCGATCGGCAGCAGGTGGAGAAGGTGCTGCGAACCTTCGTCGAGCGGCAGGGCGACGGCCTGAACGGCGGCATCGTGTTCCGCGAATACGTCGAGCTCGAAAAGCTCGGGACGCACGAAAAGAGCGGCATGCCCCTGTCGAAGGAATACCGCCTTTTCTTCTACCGGCACCGGCTGATCGCGGCGCAAAATTATTGGGAGGAAGCCGCCTACGACGGTGAACGCCCGGATCTGAGCGTGTTTGTTGCGATCGCGCAGCGGATTCGCAGCAGCTTCTTCACCATGGACATCGCCAAGACGACCGCGGGCGAATGGCTGATCATCGAGGTTGGGGACGGCCAAGTATCCGGCCTTCAGGATCGGACGGATGTGGTGGCTTTTTACCGGTCGTTTCTCGAATGAGAGGTCAGAAAAAAGGCAGGACGAAGTTCAAGACGAATAAAGCGGCGATCGCTACGAACGTCAGGGAAATTTCCCGCCTTTTGCCCGCTGCGAACTTCAGGATCGGAAAGGCGACGAAGCCGAGCCCCATGCCGTCCACGATGCTGGAGGTAAGCGGAATCCCGGCCACGATCAGAAAAGCCGGCAGCCATTCCGACAAATCGTCGAACGGAATATTCTTCACGCCTTGGAGCATCAACCCGCCGATCAAAATCAGCACCGGCGCGATGGCGGAATCGGGAATCAGCCGCATGACCGGACCGAGGGGCACCGCGCAGGCAAAGAGCGCCCCGGCCGTTACGGCCGTTAAGCCGGTCCGCCCGCCGGAGGAGATGCCTGCGGCGCTCTCTACCGCCGTTACCGTCGGGCTTGTGCCCAGAACGCCGGAAGCGGCTACGGATACGGCTCCCGCCTGGAGGCTTCGGGCGGCCTTCTGCGGCTGCCCGATGAGCCGAAGCTGGGCATCGATGAGCCCGATGTTCTCAAACAGCACGACAAGCGCGAACGAGAACACTGCCGTCCAGAATACGGCGGAAGTCAGCCCGGAGAAGGACATCGCCCCGAACACGGAGCCGTAAGCCGCCAGCGATAATCCCGTCCCTGCGCCGTCCCAATCGAGCTGCCCGGTCATGGCGGCCAAGCCGGTACCGGCCGCGATTCCGATCAGCAGGCTTCCCGGAACCTGGCGGACGTACAAAGCCAAGGTCACGGCCAGCGTGACAAGTGTCAGCAGCGTGTGCGCACTGCCGAAATTGCCGAGCGCGACAATCGACGAACTGCCGGGGACGACAATGCCTCCTTTTTGCAGTCCGATGAAAGCCAAAAATAAACCGACGCCCGCGCCGATCGCATGCTTGAGCGAGTCGGGAATCATGGCGGCAAGCCGCTTGATCAGAGGCGTAAAGGCAAACGCCGAGACGATCAAGCCGGATACGAAGACGGCCGCCAGCGCCTCCGGCCAAGGCAGCCGCATCCCTTGCACGACGGTGTACGAGAACAGCGCGTTAATGCCCATTCCCGGTACGATGACCAGCGGACTGTTCGCCCAAAGACCGATGAGCCACGACCCGATACATGAGGCCAGCGCCGTCGCGATCACCCCCGCCTCGTACGGAATGCCTGCATCCGCCAGGATCGAAGCGTTGACGGCGACAATATATACGGCCGTAACAAACGAAACGACGCCCGCGGTCATTTCCGTACGGACGGTCGTACCGTGCTGCTGTAGAAGAAACCTTTTGGTTAGCATGCGGCCTCCCTCCCGAGCGACAGCCCGCGCCCTCTATAAATAGTTCCACATCTGCAATGCCATTCTGGTAAAGACATC
Source organism: Paenibacillus sp. (assembly GCA_031180825.1). Classification (GTDB taxonomy): domain Bacteria; phylum Bacillota; class Bacilli; order Paenibacillales; family NBRC-103111; genus Paenibacillus_G. The sequence continues at coordinate 209,028 of JAPSLM010000005.1, forward strand.
ATCTCGCAACCGGAAATGGAAACTCTTGCTTTATTGTTAACCCGTTCGTCTTAATCTTATGACAGTCTTTTTTTGGAGAGGCTGCGGGAAGGCCGAAGTCCGGCTATGGATTTAGAAGAAGAAAGATCAAGGCACCGAACGGAAAATTAATCGTTTTTATGGAGCACCGGACAGAAGAATTGCCGAAGCTGCCATAGCGGAGGAAGCATGACTATTTACGGAGACATTCATAAAGTATTGAAGCATTGCGAAGCCCATTTGTTCGCTCGCGGAACGCCCAAAAACAAAGCATCGATCCTGCAGGACATACGGGCCACTTGGCATTTTGTCGAAAAATATTCCAAGAACATCTACCCCGAGAAAACGGCTGAGCTATACGCTATCATTCATCACATCCCTGTAGACGAGCTGGCGATCACTAAAAAGATGTATGAGAGCGCTGTGCATCAATTTACACGTTTAAAGGATGCCTGGAGTCGAGAAAAAGAAATTAAGTCGTTTTATTCACGGTTATTTTGGCTCTTGGAGGAATTGCTTCTGTTTAATAAGGATTGGGAAGAATGCTGCGAGTTGTGCCAAGGGGCCATGTATTATTATGTTGAAGAAAGCGGACAAAGTGTACTGAAACAATGTCGCAGCTGCGGAAATGTTTACGATGCGGCAACAAACGAAAGGCTGCCGCTTCATCATGCTTACGAGCTGCGAATCGCCCATAGAAGCGATCTCCTGAACTTGCTTGGACCCGATGAATGGATTTAAGCAGCAGCTGGAACTTCTTCTTAGAAGTAACCGTCTGTACTTATAAAGCTACCACTAAAGCTACCACTTTTAGTTTGCGGGAGGTCACATCCTTGAACTTTACTTCGTTTTATATCGATCTGGCTCGGCAATATGCGCAGCAGCAGCCGGTCGAGCAGCAGATTGGGGCTTTGGCCGGCGGCTCCGTAGGGCGCGGCGAAGCGGACCGGTTCAGTGACTTGGACTTAAATGTCTATACGTCGAACCTGGAACAACCGCATTACAGCGCCAATGTGCTATTTCGGGAGCACGTCATTCAGCTTCATGTCCACCCGCTTCCCCAGATGGAGCAAATTACCGGTTCCCCGTGGGATTTCCGGTTTCTGGAGGAAGCCCGCATCGTTTCGGACCCTTCGGGGCAGCTGCAAGCTTTGATCGCCGAGGCTTCGGCGTATTTTCGCTCTCCGCTAGGCCGGGAACGAATGCTGTCGCAGGCCAAGGCCTCGATCGCCGAACATCAGGCATGGCTTCAGGAAAGCCTGAACGCGCAAGAACGGATGACGGCCAGCTTCGCCGCCGATGCCGTATGGGCGGATGCGGCACAAGCCTATGCTTATTTTGTCCATGGCGCGATGTCGACCGGCGGTTTGTTGCCGATCATGAGACAGTTGGACCTGTACCCGGCCTACCGGGAGATCCGGTTCGGTGCGGGCAGCATCGATCCCGACAAGCTGCTTGCAGCGCTTCAGGCGTACCGCTCTTACTTGCGCGAGCGGAGCGGTGATGGGGATGCCTTTGCGCTGCAAACCGTTCAAGACGAGCTCGCGGCCCGCAAGGCGGCGAGGTACCGCGAAAACGGCGATTCCGATAATCTCGCTTGGCAGTTTTATGCCGAGGCCTTCTGGTGTTATCTTGCCGCGACGAATGGCCGGACGTTCGAGCAGCATGTCCGGGAGCTGCCGGATGTGATGCGGGAGCACCTTGTCACGCTCGGCTTCCGAACGTATTCGGAGGAGCAGATGAATACCTTGCTTAAACAAGCGGAGCATTTGATCGGTCATTGCGAAATAAGCCTCGGGCGCTAGCGATCCTATGAGGAGAAAAAAGAAGGGACCACCTCAGCCGTGGACCGCCGCCGCATTCATTTTGTATACGTCCTGCATGCTGTACATGATGTTTGTCGGATTCGGACGGTCCGTTCATGCGGACGAGCTCCGTTACAACCTGCATCCTTTTCGCACGATCGGCCATTATTTTATTTACTTTGACTCCTTTAACTTTTCCATTGTGTTCATCAATCTGGGCGGAAATATCGGAATGTTCGTTCCTTTCGGAATGCTGCTGCCGCTCTTGTTCCGGGGCTGTCGCACGTTTCCTGGCTTTTCGCTCGGCTTCGTCGTTCCGCTGGTCGTTGTCGAGCTGCTGCAGACGGTGCTGCGTGTCGGTACCGGCGATATCGACGACATCATTCTTAACTACGCGGGCGCTTCTCTCGGGTATGTGCTGTACAGGGTTGTCTTCGGCAGGAAGCGCCACAAAGGCTCGTCCGGTATTTCTATGATGTGAAAGCAATCCTTATGTCTGAACGTTATCCGTCGTGGTATAATAATGAGGCAGGGAAATGGAGTTGAGAGAATGACCGACAGACTCGATCCTAAAGTCGATTTCGTTTTCAAACGCATTTTTGGCGTCGAAGAAAATAAAGACGTTTTGTTAGATTTTTTGAATGTAACCCTGAGAGAAAGCGAGCCTTCTCCGATCACGGACATTCAGATCCTCAACCCGTATATTGATAAAAATGCGCTGCATGACAAGCAATCGATTCTTGATCTGCATGCCCGCACGGCGGACGGAAAGCAAGTGAACATCGAAATTCAACTGTTCAACCGCTACGATATTGAGAAACGGACGTTGTATTACTGGAGCAAAATGTATTCCAGCCAGCTTGAAGAAGGGCAAAAATATAAAGATTTGAAAAAGACGATCACCATCAATATCTTAAATTTTAACTTTATCCCGAATGATCGTTACTATAATCTTTTTCATTTGCGGGAACACCATACCGGGTTGCGGCTTACCGATGATATCGAGATCCATTTTATGGAGCTGCCCAAGCTGCAGACGCAAAGAGCCAGCTTATCGGATAAGCTGGTGAAATGGCTGTTGTTCCTGAAAGGCGTAGAAAAACAAGAACTATGGGAGGTCATCGCCATGAACGAACCGACATTGCAAAAAGCGATGGATACGCTGGAGTTTCTGAGCCAGAACGAAGAAGCCCGGCGGTTGTATGAAATGCGGCAAAAAGCGCTGCACGACGAAGCGTCCATGATCGATGGAGCCAAAGAAGAAGGAAAGCGGCAAGGAAAACGGGAAAAAGAAATTGAAGTTGCCAAAAACTTGCTGGAAATGGGCATGGACGTGGCCCAAATCGCCAAAGCGACGGGCTTGCCCGAAAGCGAAGTCAAAAAATTGAAAGAGCAGCTTCACTAATTGCCTTTGCTACAATTTCATCTGTCGTTCAGGAAAACACGTCCAAAAGGACGTGTTTTTTCTTGATCCCCGCTGCCTCCCAAAGCCCGTTTAATCTTCATCCTCCGCGTCCTCTTCCCTCTCGACTTCGAACGTTTCCATCCAATATTTCGCCCGAAACGCCACCATTTCGTTCGGCGAATCTACTAATGGCGAAATAAACCCTTCCGCGTCATCGTCGTTCCATACAATCGTTTCGAAATACTTTTCGATCACCGCATGGCACCAAGACGGATTCATCGGTTCTATACGTTGTTTCAGCCCCGGTATGGCTAACTCCGTCATCTCTTCAGGCATATATTCGATGGCATCCAATGCCCAATAATGGGGAGCGTTGGCATCCTCTTCGTCCAAGATTTGCAGCAAATACTCGATATAAGCGGGATTCGGATGATTCAGCACCGACCCGATCCAATAGTGAGCATGCACCCATGCTTTTGTGACAAGATTTTCCGAAATGTAGGCAATGATTTCTTCCTGAACTTCCGCTGGGTCCAATTCGCCCACTCGATCTCCCAGCTCGTAACGCAGCTTATCCGCCTCGTTGTAATCTGCAGCATGCTCCATTTTATCAGTATAAATCTTGATAAGTGTTGCTAGCCGACCCGCTTTCTCCATAAACTTCTCTCCATCTCTTGATCGTGTTGTACAATAGGGTCCTGTCAAGCGTTCATGCTTGCCCGTTTCGCGGGTATTGGAACGGCTGCTCGACGGATAGCAGCGAGGCAGCTTTCACGAACAGCCCTTTTGCCAAGATCCATTATCCCTCAAGCTTAGCTGGAAAGAAAAGGGGAACTTTCGTTAAAAGGAAGCGATACCCACTTCGCCGCGGTTCATGGCCGTCTCCCCCGTACGGGTTAGCTCCAAAATGCCGTACGGCTTCAGCACGTGCAGGAACGCGTTGTTTTTGTCCGTATCTCCGACGACCTGGACGACGACCGAGTTCGTGCCGATGTCAATGACCGAGCAACGGAACGTCTCGACGATGCCGAAAATTTCCGGCCGGGTGGCAGGTTCCACCCGCAGCTTCACCAGCATCAGCTCCCGCGACACCATCGGATAGCGGCTGACATGGACGACGCCGATCACATCGATGAGCTTATCCAATTGGCGGCCGATCTGCTCCAGCGTCGTGTCGCTCCCCTTCAGCGTAATGACGACCCGCGACAGCCCTTCCTCTTCGGCCGTGCCGACGGAGATGCTGTCGATGTTGTAGCCACGGCGCCCGAACAGCCCGCAAATGCGCTGCAGCACCCCGGGGTGATTGTTGACGAGGATGGAAATCGTGTGCTTTTGCATGCCCTACTCCGCCTCCAATATCATATCGCTTAATGTCTGCCCTTGCGGAATCATCGGAAACACCAGCTCGTCCTTGGACACTTGAAAATCAATCAGCACCGGCACCGGCGTGTCCAGCGCTTCCTGCCACGCCTGTTCCGCCTCCCGCTTGTCGGTTGCCCGGAGCCCTTTGACCCCGTACGCTTCGGCTAATTTGACGAAATCCGGGCTCCCCGACAGATCGATATGGCTGTACCGGCCTTCGTAGATCAGCTCCTGCCACTGCTTGATCATGCCCAGTGTCCGGTTGTTAATGACGACAATCTTCACGGGAATTTGATGAATGGCGCAAATCGCCAGCTCCTGCGCGCACATCTGCATCCCCCCGTCCCCGTTGACCGAAACGACCAGCCGGCCGGGATGCCCTACCTGCGCCCCGATGGCTGACGGAAAGCCGAAGCCCATCGTGCCCAAGCCCCCGGAAGTAAGCAGAGAGCGGGGATGCTTGAATCTGTAAAATTGCGCCGTCCACATCTGATGCTGCCCGACATCCGTCGTGACGCGCTTCGCCGTCCGTCGTTCGCGAGATCATCTCCAGCACGTACTGCGGCTTCAGCTCCGTCTCGGAATCGCGATAGGTCAACGGGTAATCCGTTTCCACCGCTTCACTTGCTCCAGCCACGCTCCTTCCTTTGGCCGGAGGCCCGAGGCCAAGGCGTTCGCAGCCCGCAGAACCTGCCTGGCGTCGCCGGTGATGGGCAGCGCGGTCGGCACCAATTTGCCGATCTCCGCGGCGTCGATATCGATGTGCGCGATCGTGGCCTGAGGCGCAAAGCCGTCAAGACGCATCGTGACACGGTCGTCGAACCGCGCGCCGACCGAGAGCAGGAAGTCGCAGTGAAGCAGCGCCTGATTCGCCGCATACGTTCCGTGCATACCCGGCATGCCGAGCCACAGCTCATGCCCGCTTGGAAAAGCGCCCAGCCCGAGCAGCGTCGTCGTCACCGGGACGTTCAACCGGCCGGCGAACGCCGTCAGCTCCTCCGCTGCATCCGCCTGTACCGCCCCGCCCCCGGCGAGAATCAGCGGCCGCTCCGCCGCTTCGATCGCCCGCAGCAGCTCCTGCACCTCGCTTGCTTGGACCTCGGGTACCGGACGATATCCCCGCACGGATACCGTCTCCGGGTAGCGGAAAGCGGTGACGGCCGCCGAAACGTCCTTTGGAATGTCCACCAGCACGGGACCTTTGCGGCCCGTTCCGGCGATGTGGAACGCTTCCCGAAGAACGGAAGCCAGCTCCTCCGCCTTGCGGACGAAATAGCTGTGCTTCGTAATCGGCTGGGTGATGCCGACGATGTCGGCTTCCTGAAAGGCGTCGGTGCCGATCAGCGAAGTCGCCACATTGCCGGTGATCACGACCAGCGGGATCGAATCCATATGCGCCGTCGCGATGCCCGTAACCAGATTGGTCGCTCCCGGTCCCGACGTCGCCAGACAAACCCCGGTTTTGCCGGTGGCCCGGGCGTATCCGGCGGCGGCGTGGATGGCCCCCTGCTCGTGCCGGGTCAGGATATGGCGGAAATGCGGATTCCCGTGCATCGCGTCATAAATGTACAGCACCGCGCCCCCGCTCGATTACTTCGAGCTGGCATACCGCAGCCTCGGCTTCGAGACGGTCCCCGGCGCAGAGCACCGCGGCTACGACGGCAAGACCCCGACACCTACGTACCGGGTGGACACGCGTAAGGAAAAGCTGCCTGCGTTTCTGGACAGACTGATCCGCAGCTCCCAGAAAACCGCTCCGTCTCCGCCCGGGCCAGCGGCCGGGAAACCTTCGTCTTCACGCCCAGAGAGCGCGAAGTCGCCGACCTGCTCGTGCGCGGCGACACGAATGCGCAAATCGCAGCTGCCCTGTACATCAGCGAGGTTGCCGTGAAGAAGCATGTCAATGCGATGCTGCAAAAGACGGGGCTCAAAAACCGGACGCAATTGGCGGCCAAACTATTGGACAGCCGCAACGGGTAACCTTTGGGGACAGCCCCTTCGGAATCCTAGCTGTTCCCGCTTGCGGTGCCAGTCCTGCCTGCTACGGAAAGCCGGACGCTTCGTCCAGCGGAAGCCGCTAGCGCTTCAGCACTTCATGCAGCTCCCGGTATTCCTGCGGGCTGATCCCCTCCATTTCCTTGAACACGCGGCTGAAATGCTTCGTATTCTCGAACCCGGTCATCCCGCTGATCTCGTACACTTTGAGTCCAGTCGTGACAAGCAGCTCTTTGGCTTTGTCAATGCGCAGCTTTTTCAAATAGCTCACGAAGCTCTCGCCGGTATATTCCTTAAAGGCTTGGCTGAAATAGGAATAGTTCAAAGACACATGATTGGAAACGACGGCCATGTTCAAATCTTTATGGAAGTTATCCCGGATATACTGCACGGCCCGCTTCATTTCTTTGTGATCGATATGGAACGTCTTCATGCTGCGCACATAGTCGTCCAGCCGATGCAGCAGCCCCTCCACGCTGTGGTAATAATCATGAAAATAATAAAAATTCCAAAGGTCCCCGACCTTCTTGAACAACCGGAGAATCTCGACCGATTCGCCCCCGTAAAGGTGAAACACTCTGTCAAAAATCAGCTCGTTGAAGGCGCGGCTGACGCCTTCCAAGTACGCAATATCGTATCGCGCTACCGTCCGGATATCGAGCACTTCCATGAGCAGCGACGTCATTTCCTTTTCCCGGCCGGCTCCCAGCATATTGCCCAGCTTTCTGATCTTGTCCGCAGGGATCGTAAAGTCCCTGCTCTTCCCGGCGATGCGCTCGTAGGAGACGACCCCCGGCGCAGATTGAAGAAACGTATATTTCAGCGCCTGCTCCGCTTCCAGATGAGCCGCCCGCACACGTGTCACGCCTCGGGTATAGCCGCTCACTCCCATGCTGTAGGCGAAATAACCCGCTTCCGCGATGCGTCCGGCCAAAAATTGAAAGAGCCCGCGGCCACGGGCGATCAGCACAAGCTGATTCTCCTTATCCCACACGTGCACACGCTGCTGTCCGGCCGATTCGGGAGCGTTTTCAAGCTCGGCTTGAATGCGCCCCAAAAATTCGGACGGCCTCATCCCCTGGACGGAACCGCGATATTGCAGCACCGCAAGCTGAAAGCCCTCCTCCAGCCACTCCAGACCGCATTCCTTCAGCCGCTCCGGCAGCCCCGGCTCTTCCGGATGCGGATGGCGCAGCCAATAGCTTAGCTGACTTTCCCGATAGGCTTCCTGCTGCCGCATCGAGCTTGTCAATTGTTCGTCGATGCGTTCTCTCTGCTTCAGCTCCTTCTCCAGCTTCAGCATCGTACGGGCCAGCTCGTCACGGACGATCGGCTTGAGCAAATATTCCGACACATCGCAGCGGATCGCTTCTTTCGCGTATTGAAAGTCATCGTGGCCGCTCAAAATCACGACGGCCGGCTTCCGCTCCAGCTCCTGAATCCGCTGAATCAGCGCAATTCCGTCCATGACAGGCATTCGGATGTCGGTAATCACAACGTCCACGGGCACCCGGTTCAAGAGTTCCAGCGCCTCCGTCCCGTCTTCGGCAAATTCGAACATATAGGCGTCCGGGAACAGGCGGTCGATCATCGCTCGCAAACCAAGCCTAATATTTTTTTCGTCATCAACGATAAGCACTTTTCTCATCCGCAGACAAACCTCCCGATAAAATCAAATAGGGCAGCTTTATCGTCACCCGGGTGTAGACTCCCTCCTCGCTGTCCACGGTCAGTCCGTACTCGCTGCCGTAGTGCATGGCGATCCTTTGCATCACATTGCGCAAGCCGATCCCTCTGCCCTCCTGCTCCCCGGATCGCCCGTGTCCATATTGAGCCTGGAATCGAATGTCGTCCATAACCAGCTTCCCGCGCAGCTCGGCCAGCTTCTCCTCCGGCATGCCGGCCCCATTGTCCGCCACCTCAATGTACGTCGCTTCCTCCTCTCTCCAAGCGCGAATCCGAATCGCCATCCCCTCCCGTCGCATGCGTTCCGTCCGCATGCCGTGCTTCACCGCATTTTCCACAAGGGGCTGCAGCGACATCTTCAGCATCTCTTGCTCCCGGTATCCTTCGGGAATATCAAGCTGCAGATTTAGCTTATCGTCATAGCGCATATTCATAATGGCGACGTAGTTGCGGATGTGCTGCAGTTCATCCCGAAGCGGCACGTACTCGCTCGACCACTTCAGGCTGTAGCGCATCAGCGCCCCGAGAGAGGTCAAAGCGTCCGAGATGGTGTACTGCGCCTCCACTTCGGCCAGCATCTTCAGATTCTCCAGCGTATTGTAGAGGAAATGGGCATCGATCTGATTTTTAAGAGCGTGCAGCTCCGCCTCCTTCGTCGCCGCTTGTTTATTCACCGCTTCCACGATCAGCTCGTTCATTTTCTTCATCATCTGCCGGAAATGATGCGCAAGCTCGCCTACCTCGCCGCCCCCATCGATATCGATCTGCACATTCAAATCCCCCCGGCGCACCTTTTTCATCGAATCGCGTAAAATGTGCAGCTTTTTCAAGATCAGCGACTGCAAAAAATAAGTGATCACGGACAACAGCGCGATAAGGACGACCGCTGCCGCTATGAAGAGATTGCGCGTATGCCGAATTTGCGTCACTTGAGTTTCCAAAGATACGATATTGAGCAGGTAGGCATCCATTTGGTCGATCGGCGTCGTCAGGCACAAATACGGGGTGTCCCCGACCGTAAACGTAAAGCTGGCCCCTTCCTCATGAGGACGCTCCGCCCAATCGCGCCGAAGCCGCTCCAAGTCGATGTCCTTGAAAAAAGCGCTGCCCGTGTCGGTGAACATTCGCCCCGAACGGTCGATAACCAGCATGCGGGACTGATCGTCTTGAAGGGGGCTGAACACCTTTTGAAAAAACTTATCGATTTTCATGTCCACCTCAAGAATGCCGACATGCTTGTCGCTCGGGTAATAAATTTCTTTCAGCAGCGAAACATAGGTCGACGCAGCCCGATTGTCCGCCGTGGCCCGGTTCATGATGTCTTTTTCGTCCTCCAAAATCTCCCAGAGGAATTCGCCCCGCTGCTCCAGCACGCTTCGGTACCAAGGCCTCGCGGAAATCCGGCTTTCATGGAAAATCATCGGCCAGATTTCCATCGTATTCGGATTAGCCGTAAACAGGCGGACATTCGCAATGTTAGGGTTATTAAACATGAGCCTTTGCAAATTGGAGAACGACTTCGCATTGAAATCGACGAGCTCGGGAACCTCCAGATCGTCCGGGCTTTGCATATAATTCATGAGCTCTTTGTCCGCCGTGTAGAACTGTGCCGTGCGCAGCATAATTTCCATATTATTCAAAATATACGCCTTCTCGCTGAACAGCGCATATTGATTTTTCTTGAGCGTGTCTTGAATCGTATTATGATAAAAGCCATTAAAGATATACCATGAAAACAAAATGATAGGGATCAAAATAATGAAAATATAGGCCCCGATCAGCTTGAACTGTATCGAAATGCGGTCCGTCAGTCGAGCAAGCCTCATGCTCTGCATGTGTTTCATCTCCGTACCCAGTCTTTATCAACGTGTTCCTTTATTGTAATACGGAAAGTAGAAAAAAGCCCGGAGCCCCGGAAGCCGGGCCCGCGGGCCGAACCGCTTGAATTACTTCGCAAATTGCGCAATCTTTTGGCTGTTGGCCTCGAATTCTTTTTGCTGGTACGCTCTCACCTTCTCCCATCCGGCGGCCTGCCGGTCCTTCTGGAACTTGTCGAAGAGCTGATCGAATTCCGCATCGGACTTGGCAAGCAGCAGCTTCGGCAGCGCCTTGCCCCAAAGTTGGGCAATCTTCGTGTTGGCGATCCCTTCGACCGAATTGCCCGTCGGCACGATGTTATCGTATTGCGAGAAGCTCTTCGTCTTGCCCCGGGTCCACGCTTCCGGCTGCTTGATCGGATCGACGCTGGGCGGCGCCCATTTGAGGCTCATGTTCGTATCCATCAGCATCCAGAACGTATGGGAAGCGCCGTACTTCTTGTCGAAAGCGGAGCGGTCTTTGTTCAGCAGGTCGAGCACTTCGGGCTTGAACTGGTCTTTTCCGTCAATGGTATCGTAGCTGACGCCCTTCTCGCCCAAGAACAAATCCTTGTTCCCTTCTTCGCTGATCAGGTAACGGAGGAACTTGACCGCTCTCGCCTTGTCTTTCACATCCTTCGAGATGAGCGTCACCGTCCATCCGGCAATGCCCGGACCGGCCAACGTCGGCGGGTCCTGCTTCGCGTTGGCCGGCCCGTCAACGGCAATGTAGGCCGTGTTCGGGTCTTTCTGATACAGCGAAATATTTTGATTGGCCATATCGGAGCGCTGAAACAGCATGGCGAAGTATCGGCCCTGGGCGATCTTCTCTTCCATCTGCGGACGCTTGTCGATGAAAATGTCTTTGGCCAGCAAGCCGAGCTCGTTGGCTTGACGGAACGTCTTCAGCCACTTCACCAATTCAGGGTCGGTGTACCGGTCATAGAGTTTACCGTCTTTTTCGTAAGGAATGGCCAGAAAGTTCGCCAGCATGGAGGAATTCTGGTTCGCATCGAACAGCGAGTAGTTGCCGGTATCTCCAAACTCGTGCAGTCCCAGCGGAATGAGCGGCTGGCCGTTTACGCTCGGGAATTTCTCTTTGGCCGCCTGCAGCGCCTTCAGAAAGCCTTCCGGCGTTCTCATATCCGGCTTGCCTAAAGCTTCGTACATATCTTTGCGGACCAGAAAGGTCTGGTTGGAAACGAAATTCTCCCCGTATTTCTTGTAGTCCTGAGGAGAGGAGGACGCATTCGGATACCCGTAGAAATGGCCGTCCTTCTGCGTATACCAAGTGGTCTTGGCCGGGTCCGCCACCTTGAAGAAGTACGGGTCGTATTGCTTCGCCAATTCGTCCAGAGCCAGAACCATGCCCCCTTCGATCATTTTCTTGACTGCGTCTTCGTACCACCCCAGCGTAATGAAATCGGGCAGCTTGCCGGAAGCGATCATCGTATTCAGCTTTTCGTTTTCGTTGCCGGCCGGAACGATAAAGTTGATGTTCACGCCTGTTTTCTTCGTCACGTATTGGGAGGTCGGATCGACGCCCCACTTGTTCGGAAACCAGGAGAAATTCAAATACCAGTCAAACGTAATCGGCTTCGTATCGGACTTCCAGCCTGGCTCATCGGGATTTCCGGCCGGAGCCGCCGGGTCTGTCGAAGCGGTTTTCGCCTCTTTGGCCGGTTCGCGGTCTGCGGAACATGCGCTCACGGATACAGCCGTGAACAAGGCAAGCAGCATAGCGAGCGTTTTGCGCATTTTACTCATTCCCATCTGCGTTTTCCCCTTTTCTGTATCGTCATAGTGATATGGAATCAGCCCTTGATCGAGCCGATCATGAAGCCTTTCACAAAATACTTCTGTAAAAACGGATATATGATCACGATCGGCAAGGACGTAATGACCATCGTCGCCAGCTTGATCGACTGAGAGGACACGGACTTCGCGATATTGCCGGAGGCGGCGGCCATCATCTGATTGGAGCTGGATTGGGCCACGACTCTGTAAAGATACGTCTGGATCGGTTGAAGCTCGCTTTGATTGATGTAGATCATTCCCGTAAAGTAATCGTTCCACTGGTACACGCCATGGAAAAGCGCAATCGTCGCAACGACGGGCATCGAGACCCGGAGAATGACCGAGCGGAAAATTTTGAAATCGTTCGCCCCGTCCAGCTTCGCCGCCTCCTCCAGCCCGTCGGGAATCTCCCGGAAGAACGCCTGGAAGACGATCAGATCAAAGAAACTGAACATCGCCGGAATAATATAGACCCAGAAGCTGTCGAGCAGCCCCAGATCCCGAATGAGCAGGTACGAGGGAATGAGCCCGCCGCTAAAAAACAACGTGACCGTGCCCAGCATCATATAGGCCCGGCGCCCGACCAGCTCTTTGCGCGAGAACGCATACGCCACCATGGCGGTGAACAGCACGTGAACGACCGTCCCGACGACCGTCTTGGCGACGGTCACGCCCATCGCCAGCATGATGCCGTCGTTGGCGAATACGGCCAGATAGCTGTCGAAGCTGAACACGCGGGGCCACCAATAAATGCCGCCCCGCATCGCGTCGTTGCCGTCGTTCAGGGAATTCACGAGCACATACCAGATCGGGTACAGCGTGACGAAGCAGATCACGAGCATGAAGACATCGTTCAGCCGGTCGAATATGACCTCGCGCAGCGTTCTGCGGTTCATGGAAACCATCCTGCGATCTCTCCTTTCCTAGAATAAGGACGTGTTGTTCAATCGCTTCGTGATGTAGTTTGCCGAGAGCAGAAGAGCGAGCGAAATGAACGATTTGAGCAGGCCTACGGCCGTTGCATAGGAAAAGCGGCTTTGCTTCAGCCCGACCTGATACACGTACACGTCGACGACATTGCTGGCGCTCTCGTTCAATTGGTTTTTGAGCACAAGAATCTGGTCGAAGTTCGAATTCAAAATGCCGCTGACGGCAAGAATGAACAGAATGGTAATCGTGCCTTTGATCGCCGGGAGCGTCACGTAAATCATTTTCTGGAACCGGCCTGCGCCGTCCATCGTCGCCGCTTCGTACATTTCCGGAGAAACGCCGGAGATGGCGGCTAAGTAAATGATAGCGGACCAGCCCAGCTCCTTCCATATGTCCGAGGTGACGATAATGGTCCAGAAATACCCGGGCTCGGCCAAATAGCTGATCGGCTCCCCGATCAGGTTCATGGCCAGGAGCAGCCGGTTGACGATCCCGACGTCGGCCAGCCAGGTCGCCAAGATGCCCCCCAGAATGACCCAGGACAAAAAATGGGGCAAATAAGAGATCGTTTGCACCGCCTTCTTGTAGCGTACGGAACGCAGCTCGTTCAGGAAAAGGGCGAAGACGATCGGCAGCGGGAATCCGAAGAGCAGCTTGAGCACGCTCATCCCGATCGTATTTTTGACCACATCGCCCAAGCTGTCGTCTTCCAGAAAAGCTTGGAAATGCTCCAGCCCCACCCAGGGCGCTTCGGAAATCGGCGCCGTAATCTTGAAATCCTTGAAGGCAATGACAATGCCGTACATCGGGACATAGTGGAAAAAGACGATCCATAGGACGCCAAGCAGCGCCATGACTTGCAGATGACGCTGTCCGTAGAGCCTGCGAAGCAGCTTGGATGCCGAACGGCTCAGGGCTTCCGGCTCCCGCCGCCGAATCGGCATATCTGTGTTGGAATTCAAATCTACTGCACCTCCGGCCCGCACTATCGTAATGTAAGCATTTTCATCACTTTCATTGTAGAGGGCCGCCGCTTCCGGCGTAAGGAGGAAAATTTCAGCTGCGGTTGCTTTTTTTCGGGTTTTGTTCGTTTTGGGACAAGCAAGTCAAATTCTTCATAATTTCTTAACGTAATCATTCATTCCGCTTTACACAATTTTCCTATAATCGAGTTGTCCAATTCTAGTGGAGGTGCTTATTTGAAATGAGAAAAAAGGCTTTTAAAGTCTTAACCTGCCTTGCGGTCACCGGCAGCCTGCTCGCAACCGGCACGGGAGTCGTCTCCGAGCCCGTACCGGCGGCTTATGCGGCGGAAACCGCGCAAGCTCCATCCGTCTACATTGCACCTATCGACCGAGCGAAATTTTTGGCCGGAAGCCTCTTTGACTTCCGTGTGGAATTAAATCACCTGACAGCGATGCCGTCCTCCGTCAGCATTACGGTGAACGGCAAAGATGCCGAGCAATTTTTCGGCAAGCCTTTTGTCAAAACCAACACGGACAAAAGCCAGGAGTTCACCATCCGGGACGTCAAAATCAATGAGCCCGGCACCTATGAAATCGCCGTCAAAGCCGACAACGGCCTGGCGAAAACCGTGAAATACGAAGTCGTGCTCGCCGACCAAGGCGGCAAAAAAGCGAAAAACGTCATCCTGTTCGTCGGGGACGGCATGGCTTTTCCGGATGTGACGATGTCCCGCATCATGTCCAAGGGAATCACCGAGGGCAAATACAATGGCCTGCTCGAAATGGATAAGTTCGACCAGCGCGCCGTTGTGACGACCTCCGGCATGGATGCGCTGGTGACGGACTCCGCCAACAGCGCCAGCGCGTACAATACCGGCCACAAGTCCGTCGTGAACGGCCTGGGCGTCTACCCGGACAATACGGAAAGCTCGCTGGACGATCCGAAGGTCGAGACGCTGGCGGAAATGCTGAAGCGGACGCGGGGCATGTCGGTCGGCGTCGTCTCGACGTCCGAAATCGAAGACGCGACGACTGCGGCCGTCGTTTCCCATACGCGCCGCCGTTCGGACAAAGCGGAGATCGCCGAAATGCTGTATAAGCTGCAGCCGGAAGTGATTTTGGGCGGCGGATCGGCTTATTTCCTCCCGAAATCGACGCCGGGCTCCAAACGGAAGGACGAGAAAAACCTGTTCGACATGTTCCAGCAAAAAGGCTACACGATCGCGGAGAACGCTACCCAGCTGAAAGCGGCGAATGCCCCGGATAAGCTGCTCGGCCTGTTCCATACGGCGGACATGAGCGTGTACTACGACCGCTCGACGAACAATAAAGCGGAGCTGAAATCGTTCACCGATCAGCCGAACCTGTGGGACATGACGCAAAAAGCGATCGACGTGCTCAGCAAGAACGAGAAAGGCTTCTTCCTGATGGTCGAAGGCGCAAGCATCGACAAGCAATTGCACCCGCTGGATTGGGAGCGCGCGGCTTACGATACGATCGAGATGGATAAAGCGATCGGCGTAGCCAAGCGGTTTGCCGAGCAGAACGGCGAGACGATGATCGTTGTCACCGCGGATCACTCGCACTCCGTCAGCGTCGCGGGCACGTACTGGGAAGGCGACGGCAAGTCCGGTCGCGAAGCATTCCGCACGTACGAGGATTCCAAATTCCCGACGTATGTCGACGGCAACGGCGACGGATTCCCGGATCATCCGGACGTGGACCGCAAGCTCGCTGTCGTGTTCGGCTCCTACCCGGATTACTACGAAGATTACAAATTCGACCCGGTGCCGACTTCCCCGTCGGTGAAAAACAAAGAAGGACGCTATGTCGCCAACCCGGCGAAGCTGGCGAATCCCGACGACCCGAACCGCGACCGTTTCCTCCGGCCGGGCACCGTTAGCCCGACGGCGGAAAGCGTGGGCGTGCATACGGCCGACGACGTGCCGCTGATGGCCTACGGCCCGGGCTCGCAATATTTCAAAGGCACGATGGATAACACCGATGTGTTCTTCGGCATGGTGAACGCGCTTGGCCTGAACGTATCCAATGCGAAATCGGACGGCAAAAACTGGGTTCCGCTCGCCAGCTTCGTGAATATGATGGGCGGTACGGTGAAATTCAATGCAGCGGCAAAAGAAATTACGGTCCAAATCGACGACAGCACGATTGTTTTGAATCTGGACAGCGGCAAAACGACGAAAAACGGCAAAGATGTCACGCTGGAGCATAAATTCGAGAACGGCACGACGTTCGTGTCCGGCAGCTCGATCCTGGAAGTGCTCGCGAAGTAAAGCAAGGCGCGAGAGCAAACGACACATGGTAACTACGGGATGAATGGAGGCGTTATCTATGCGGCTTGAACCAAGAGGCATGCCCGTCTTGGCCGTCGGCTTGATCGCCGTTGCGCTCCTCGTTCCCGGCTGCAATCAACCGGTTCCCCTGTCTTCCGGGGGGCCGGTTGATTCTTCCGTTTCGGCAGCCGGGGCGCAGCCGCAGCGGACAGACGCTGCAGCGGAGAGCCCGCCGGCAGGCGGTGCGGGAGAGGGCGGCAAAGCCGCTCAACCGGCGGCGGCGGATGCCGGGCCAGCGGGCGGCGGACAGACCGCGGCCGCAACTCCGGGCGCGGCAAGCGCAGCCGACGCGGCCGTCAAAGGCGCTCCCGCGGCTGCCGGAACGGCGACGCCGCAAGAGAAGCCGCCTGCGGAAGCGGGCGCCAGCGCTCAGGCCGCCCCCGGGGCAGCGGGCAACGCACCCGCAAGCACGGCCCCTGCGGGCGACGCGGCCTCCAAAGGCGCTCCCGCGGCTGCCGGAACGGCGCCGACGGAGGAAAAGCCGGCGGCGGAAGCGGGCGCCCAGCCTTCGGCGGCGGACCAAGCGGCGGCCGAGCAGACGGCCAAGCCGGCCAAAGCGGCGGCGGCGAAAAACATCGTGAAGGAAGCGGGCAAAACGCCCGTCTTGACCTTCGAAGACCTATACGCCGAGATGACGGTGCGCGGCGTTAAGCTGTCGGATAAAGTGAATCAGCTCGCTGGTAAAAAAGTGGAAATGACCGGGTTCATGGCTCCGCCGCTGACCGCCAAAGTCAACTTTTTCGTCCTGACCAAAGTCGCGCTCACCGTCTGCCCGTTCTGTTCGACGGATGCGGACTGGCCGGCGGATATCGTGGTCGTCTTTATGCCCAAGGGCAAGGACGTGACGCCGACGGAGCATCAGGTCAAAGTGACGGGCACGCTCAGTGTCGGCTCGCAAACGGACGAAGAGACCGGCTTCGTCAGCTTGATCCGCATCAACGCAGACAGCGTGGAGGTGCTGAAGTAATGCTGCATGCCGAGAACTTGAGCAAGTCGTATCCCCTTCCGGGCAAGCGGCAGGTGAACGTGCTGAATATCGCCCATTTTGCCATGCAGGCAGGTGAACGGGTCGCATTGGTCGGACCGAGCGGCTCCGGCAAAAGCACCCTGCTCCAGCTCATCGCCGGCATCCTGCGGCCTACTAGCGGCACCATCCGCCTGCTGGACCGGCAGCTCGAACGGCTGAGCGAAGCGGAGCTGGACCGCTTCCGCGCGCAGCATATCGGCTTCGTGTTCCAGAGCTTCAACCTGCTGCCGGGCTTCACCGCGCTGGAGAACGTGCTGGCGGCCATGCAGTTCGGCAAAACCGTGCCGCCGAAGGCGCAAAAGCAGCGCGCCGGCGAGCTGCTGGCGCAGGTCGGCCTTGAGCACCGGCTTCACCATAAGCCAGGCCAGCTCAGCGGCGGCGAGCAGCAGCGCGTCTCGATCGCGCGGGCGCTGGCGAACCGCCCGGCCCTTGTGCTGGCGGACGAGCCCACGGCCAGCCTGGACCACGCCAATGCGGAGCAGGTGTTTTCGCTGCTGGCCGAAGCTTGCGGGCAGCACGGGACGGCCCTGCTGCTCTGCACCCACGACCCGGAGCTAACCGGCAGATTGGACCGCGTCGTGAGCCTCCGGGAGCTTTCCATTTACGATACCAGAGAGGTCGGGTAATTCATGTCTTTGCTGCACATGGCTTGGCGCAACCTCATGAACCGGCGGGTCCAAACGCTCATCACCGTCATCGTCGTAAGCATCGGCGTCGCGATGACACTCAGCATTATGATGCTTTCCGCAGGCATCAAGCAAGGCATCGTCAAAGCGAGCGAGCCGTTCGGCATGATCGTCGGCTCCAAGGGCAGCGCCAATCAGCTCGTGTTCAACACGATCTTTTTGATGGACAACCCTTTGACGAATATTTCGCTCGACTATTACCGTACGCTCGAGAACGATCCCCGGGTCACGCAAGCGGTTCCTTTTGCGCTCGGCGATAACTATAAAGGGTTCCGGCTCGTCGGCACGACCCCTTCCTTCTTCGCGCTGAAAGGGAAGCACAGCGACCCGCCTTATTTCCGGCTCGCGGCCGGGCGGCTGTTCGACAAGCCGTTCGAGGCGGTGCTTGGCGCCAAGGTCGCCAAGGAAACCGGGCTGAAGGTCGGGGACCGGCTCGTTTCGGGTCACGGCGTCGCGAAATCGTTGCAGCACGACGAAGGCCACAACGATCATCCGTACACGGTCGTCGGCATCCTGCACGGCGTATCGGCCCCTTCGGATCAAGGGATCTACGTCAGCATGGACAGCTACTGGATCAGCCATGAGCATGCGGAGGAGCAGAAGCACGAGGAAGACGAGCATGGCGTGACCGCCGCTTTGGTGAAGCCGCGAAGCTACGTGGACCTGATGAAGATGTACCAGGAGATCAACCAAGGAAAAGAAGCCCAAGCGGTATTTCCCGGACAAGTGATCGCCAAAATCTTCGATATGATGGGCAGCGGCGAGAAAATTTTGACATATATCAGCTATGTCGTGCTGGGCATGGCCGGGTTAACCGTCGTTCTCGCCCTGTACGGCTCCACCGTGGAACGAAGACGGACCGTCGCCATCCTGCGCGCCATCGGCGCAAGCCGCAGCGCCGTCGTCACGATCGTGCTGCTTGAATCCGTGCTGGTGGTGCTCTTCGGCTGCGTGATGGGTACGGCGCTCGGCGGCGGACTCACCTGGCTGTTGTCGGATTACATCGGCTCGCAAATATCCGTGACGGTTTCGGTCGCTTACAGCTGGGATGCGGCGGCCGTCATCGGCGGCGTTGCGCTGCTGGGCATGGTCGCGGGCATTCTCCCTGCCATCGGCGCCTACCGGACGGAAACGGCCCGTTATTTGCACGCCGCCTAATAAAGTGATCGCCCTCGCTCCAGCTTGAAAAAGGCTGAAAGAGGGCGATTCGTCGTTTTAACGCTGCAGCAGCGCCGTTACTTTTTTCTCCAAAACGGCGTAGTCGGCTGCGCCGGTCATTTTATAGGCGATCAGTCCGCTACTGTCCAACAGGTAGGTCGTCGGGATCGGCACGATACGGTATGCCTGGGCCGTCTCTGCGTGTTCATCGAGCAGCACCGGAAACGGCAGGCCGTGCTCCGAGACGAACGCCCGGACGGATTCGATCCGGTCCTTGGCCGTAATGTTGACCGCCACCAACTCGACCCGGCCCTGATACCGCTCATACAGCCGAACCAATGCCGGCGCCTCCGCTTTGCACGGCCCGCACCACGAGGCCCAAAAATTGACGATCAGCGGCTTGCCGCGAAATTGTTCCGACGTGTACGTTTGTCCGTCCAATGCCGGGAGCGCGAAAGCGGGCGCCTGTGCCCCGACCTTCGCTGCCGTCCCGGTACGAGCCGGAAACTTGGAATACAGCGCCAAGGATACCAGTGCAACCAATAGCAGCAGCATCCCTTTACTTTTCATCGCTTCACCGTCCGTTCTTTTCCAGCTTATCCCCTTTATTGTATCGGAAGATTGTTTTCCGAATGTCAACAAGGGAATTTGTGAAAGAATGGACTTTAATGGTAAAATCAGGTCGAACATACTTTTTCTACGGGGGCTGTTATGGTTAGATTCCGCTTGCTGCTTGCCATTCCCATATTTTTTTTCGCTGTCGTCGGCGTTCTGATCTTTTTTACGGATCCGTTCGCTCCTATGAGATGGTTCCTTGGTCCTCAATACAAGAAAGAGGCGATAGCGTTCCTGGGCGCCGTCTCCGGCGGAGATTACGAGAAGGCTTCGAAGTCCTTGATCCGCAATGCGCGTGATGCCGAAACCGGCGATGCCGTGAAATCGCAGTGGATCTCGGCCATGCATGAACTGAAAGAGCAGGGCTTCTACCCCGTCGAATACAGCAACCTAAAGGTGCCTCACGACCGGGAACATATGGATGGACAGCCGACGTTACGTTTATGGAGGACGGGAAGCGGCAGTCGATTCTGACCTTCGGCCTCGGCGGTGTGCATCAGGTCTGCATTGTCTCTCCCAAGACGAAGCATACAAAAGCATGGAACAAGATCAACTGTCATTATTGAGCCGGGTTGAGACGCGGAATGAAATTACCTTTCGATTGCCGCCGGAATCCGGGTGCTGTCCGGCTGCTGCAGCCATTCGTTGACATCTGCCGTAAATTTAGGCGCGCCGACGACTCTTTCCATATGGACAAAGTCATGAAAATCCCGCCCCGAATATCGGTTTCTAAGATCCAGCGACGGTACGTTATACCTTGTAAGAATCCCTTGCACCCGTTTTTGCAGAGGGGCCCAATAGGACTGGGCGGGATATAGCTCGCTGAAATTTACAGGCATCCATACGACGCCTACGGGAAGCTTTCTTTTCCTGCTTTCCTCCAGCACCCAGATTAAAGCATCGACATTTTCCGTCAGATCTTGTTCCATGGTCATTGCACCAAACTGTTGTTCATAACTCTCCCACTTTTCTTTAAGTTTCTCCGGAGGGAGTTGTCCGTAATAAAGCAATTTATCTGTCCACTCTTTTTCCAAAGTTATATCCAGCCTACCCGACTTTAAATGATGTCCTAAGGATTGGGCGGAGCTAACCAAAGCTTTGCGAAGATAGTCGCGATAAAAATAGACATAGGGCTCGTAAGGTTGTTTAAACCAAGGATAGGTTGGGTCCGTATCCAATTTATCCAGCATGATATGGGGGTCGATCCCAATAATAAGCATCTGTTCGGGCTTAAACAGATTTTTCGTAAGAAGCGCCTTTAAATCTGTCAATTTTCCGTAGGATAAACCCATTTCAACCAACGGGACAGAGGATTGCTGTTCGATGAAAGCCGCAGCGACGGCAGAATTGCCGAAAAACAGCGGCCCTTCTCGTTTTTGGTTATGATGGAATAACGTTTTGTTAAAATCGTCTTTGTAAAATACGGGCGAGGTCCGCATAGGGTCCCATCCGGAAAAGGAAATATCGGCTGCGATAAAAGCGCATAAAAGCAAAATAAGAAACGAGTTCGCTTTCAAAAAACGAATCACCCGAGGTTGTTTTTTCATGTCGGACACCTTATCGTTAAGAATTTGAAAGAGGAGCGGAAAAGCTGGTGAAAAAACTTTTATTTTTGACATTGTGCCTCTCTTTGACCGGATCGGCGGCGGCTTACGCCTACCAACCCCCGAACGATCCGCCGGGCGTAAGGAACAAGTCCAATGAGGTTATGGATTATTTTTCAGTCGAAACGTCAGAGGCCGGCAGCTTTTACTTCAAATCGGGGGACGGAAAAGAAGAGATTACACCCAATGTAGACGGTTCGATTTATCGGGTCGTGATCGGCTCCAACGCGGCTGCCGAATTTACGGCCGTATTTCCGGACGGTACGGAGCAAGCATTTGAAATGGACGAAACGCATAACGGATACTTGCTGATTCCGGCCGAGTCCGGCGTGAAGTCGCTGAAAATTAAGGTTGGAACGGACGGAACACGAACCGTCAAGGCCAACCTGCATCAGTATCGGGTACATACGGAAAAAAATAATTTCATTTTCAATTATAAAAAATGGAAGAAGAAAACGAAGTAAAACCGGACATCGCCGGATCGTTGGGCCCGCTGCGCCAATCCAAACAGCCACCGCCCGAACCAGTATATCGTACCATATTTTGGGACCCGCGTAAAAAGCTTCACTGGAAACATAAAAGGGACCGTCATCCGGTCCCCTCCCCATTTCATAGCAAGCCAGCTGTTAACCAATTTCACCCGCAAAGTTCTTCTTAAGCTTGACTTGCTCAACTAGCGGGATTTGGGCCGGTTCAGGCCTCGCGTACCGCCACGTAAATCTCGACCTCGGCATCGCCGGGATCGAAGCCGCGCGCATCGTATACCTCGAAGTCGCCCGTGTACGCCCGCTCGTACGAAGACGTCTCGAACCACGCCCAGATGCGCTGCCAGGCCTCGGTCACCACGCGGGCCACCGGGCCGCGCTCGCTTTTGAACACGACGTACCGTGCCTGCGGAACCGCCTCCACGGCCAATCCTTCCGGCGCCGCCTCCTTCTCCCACGCATGCCCGATCAGCACGGTGTAGACTCCATTCACGTCGCTCTCATAATCCGTATACAGCACATAGGTCAAATGCGGCTCGCTCACCCCGTCAATCCCGGACAAATTCGCAGCAAAAAAATCGTTCCACAGCTGCGGAATCGCTCCGTCCGGGCCGGTTTCACGCAGATTCGTCGTTCGGGCGCTCACGCCGACAAGGTTCATTGCGGGTTTGGAAGCAAAGCTGGTTTCCATAGGTTCGTCCTCTTTTCATCGTATGATTGCATTCTGGAATCGTATTGTTCCGTAACCTTCGTTTCTTAGTATACGATGCCAAATTGGACAGCACCCTGTCATAGTTCCGCGTACTGCGCGACAATCTTTTGCGCCCGGTCCTTAAGCTCCCTCGCCATAAACGCCGGCTCGTCGATTCTCACCTTGTCCCCGAAGCTGAGCATCCAGCCGTAAAACCATTCGTTGGCCGGATAGCTGCCGCGGATGCGGATCGAACCGTCCGGCAGCCGCTCCGCCTGCTCCGTCGGAAACGTATCCTCCACCCGGTCGCGGACTTCCGGCTGAAAGGTCAGCACCACATCCAAAGCGCCGGGCTCCGACCATTCCGGCTGCCAGGAATACGAGTCCAAGGACGGTACCGGACGAGGCTCGAAACGATCCTCCGTCACGCGCAGTTCCCTGACCCGGGACAGCCGGAACACGCGAAATTCGCCCCGCAGCGTGCAGTAGGCATGCAAATACCACAGGTAGCCTTTGAGGATCAGACCGGCCGGCTCCACGGTCCGCTCGGTTCCCGCTCCCTCCAGATTCGTATAGCGAAATGTAACTTTACGTCGCTCCCCAATGGCGGATCTAAGCGCCTGTACCCTTGCCCTTGCCGACGCGCTCTGCCCCCACGGATTGAAGTCGAACGTCAGCGGCGCTCCGCCGTGCTCCAGCAGATCCCGCTCCGTCGGCTGCAGCATCGTTTTTGCTTTTTCCAATAGATTGGAAACCGATTGATCGTCGAACGCCGTACGTATGCCTTGGACTGCCGCCAGCATGAACAGCAGCTCGTCCAGAGCCAGAAATTGACGGCTGATCGTAAACTGCTCCATAATCTCAAAACCGCCGGCCGTCCCCTGATGCGCGACGATCGGAATGCCCGCCAGGCTGAGCGCTTCGATATCGCGGTAAATCGTCTTGGTGGATACCTCAAACCGGTCGGCCAGGGCTTTGGCGCTGAGCCTCTTTCGATTCAGCAGCAGCACGGTAATGGCCAACAAACGATCCGTTCTCAGATGCTCCGCCCTCCTGCCGTGTCATGACGGGAAGCTGTCATCGTTCGTCAACAGCCCCCCATTGCCTTTTACGATCATTATAACAGAAAGGACGAGCCGGGGCGCCCGGTGAACTGGAACGATGGGCCTGCTTCCGTTCGCAGCGCCCCCGAGAATCTAGTTATTCCGTTCCCCTCCGAGAGCGCAATAAACAGACATGGAGCGGATTATCGGCACGGGGGCGCTGTCCAATACGTTCAGACGAATCCGGTCGGTGCGGACTGCGGGAAACCGGTCGATCTTCTTATGGCCGACCGCGCTGCCCCGGACAAGCTCGACCCACCGGCCGTCCACCAGTGCTTCCAGCGAATATTCCCGAATGCGCTCGCCATACCGGATGTCTTCCATGAGCACCGCATGATCCAGCTCCACAGGCTCATCCAGCACCAATTCCGCCGTACCTTCGGCTCCCTTTACCTCGGCGAGCGGCCTGCCAAAACGGCGGCGGATCTCCGCCCCGAACGCCAGTACACGCTCCACGTCCGCCTCCGGCAGCAGCCCCCGCCGATCCGGAGCTACGTTCAGCAGCAGCGTCGCTCCGTGCCCGACCGAGCGGTAATATACGTCCATGAGCTCCTCCAGGCTCAGCAGGCGGGCTTCATCGTCCGGATGCCAGAACCAGTGATTCCTGCGGATCGGCACGTCGCACTCGGCCGGGAGCCAGGCCGGCGTCTCCGGCAGCCAGTTCACGGCCGCCTCGGTAAACATGCTGACCCGGGCCGTCTCGGCCGTGTTCCAGCACGGATACGGCGCGACGCCGTCCTCGTTCCCGACCCACCGGATCGTCGGGGCTCCCATATTGAAAATCATCGCGTCCGGCTGATGCCGTTTGACGAGCGCGATGATGCGCGGCCAATCGTACTCCCGGCCTTCGGACCCGGCCCCGTCGAACCACACCTCGACGAGCGGCCCGTACTGCGTCAGCAGCTCGGTCAACTGCTCGGCATAAAAGTCGTCGTAAGCGGCGCGGTCCTGATAGCAAGCCGCATTCCGGTCCCAGGGCGATACATAAATGCCGAACCCGAGCCCCTCGCTTCGGCAGGCATCCGCGCAAGCGCGCACGACATCGCCGTTCCCGCCAAGCCACGGGCTCGACTTCACCGAATAGTCCGTCGTCCGGGTCGGCCACAGGCAGAAGCCGTCATGGTGCTTCGCGGTCAATATAAAATAGCGGAAACCGGCCTTCTTCGCGGTCCTGACCCATTGGACAGCGTCCAGGGCCGTCGGATGGAAACGCTCGGGCGAGTCCGAGCCGTCGCCCCATTCCTGATCGCAAAACGTATTCATGCCAAAATGGCAGAACATCCCAAGCTCCATATCCTGCCAGCGGAGCTGCTGCTCCGTCGGTATAGCTAACGGTGACTCATGCTTCATCATGCCGTAATCTCCTTCCGTTTCCTCGAATTTTCGGCAACCTCGCAGCCAAGCCCGCTCTGCCACTCCGTTGGAGGAGTACAGGCGGGCTTGGTTCGTCAGCCGGATTACTTCTGACCCTTGGCTTTATAGCTGTCGTTCATTTCCTTGATGTGGCTTTGATAGCCCGGGTCGTCCTTCATCGTCTTGACGAATTTGTCCCAATCCTCGATCGTCGCTTTGCCGATGATGACGTTGATCATCATGTCGTTGATCTTCTTGTTCCAGTCGGCTCCTTTTTCCTTGAACGGCGCCGATTTCGGCAGTCCGAATTCCGGATTCGGCTCGGATTGTCCGGCAATCGTATCGACCAGCTTTTTATTGTATTCGAGAATGTCCGACGGCATGCCCGGCACGCTGGCGCGCAAATACTTGTTGTAATAGCCGGTTACCCATTGGCCCGTGGAGTCGCCCGAGTAGCCCTTCTTCTTGCCTTCCTCCGTTTGCGTGACCGAACCGTCCGCGCCGATCGTGAAATCCGTATCCTTGATGCCGTACGTTCCGAGATTGTAGCCTTCCTCGGTAGCGGTATAATCGTACACTTCCAGAATGCGCTTCAGCTTCTCCTCGCTTACTTTCTTGCTGATGAGGAATTGGCCGTAGTAGCCGATGGCCTGCTCGTAGTGCGCTTTGCCGTCCGCAGCTTTCGGGATCTCGTAGGCCACGAGGTTGGCGTTCGGGTTCGCTTTTTTCAAGTCCTGGTTAAATTTGTATGCGTCGGAGACGTTCGTGATGGCCGCCCCGGCTTTTCCTTGCACAAGCATGTCGCGCACCTGCTGGCTCTTCATGACCGGCAGATCCGGCACGATGCCTCCGGACTGGAACGTTTTGTTCCAGAACTGCATCGCCTCTCTCGCCTGCGGCGTCATCCAGTTCGGGGTGATGCCGCCGTCCGCGCCTTTCTGCCACCCGGTTCCCGCGCCGAACATACTGATCAGGTACCCGGCCGGGCCCGGCGAACCGAAGAGCGCCAATCCGAACGTGTCGGCCTTGCCGTTGCCATCCGGGTCGTTCTTCGCGAAGGCCGTGAGCACGTTGTACAGCTCATCCATCGTCTTCGGCGGCTGCAAGCCGAGCTTGTCAAGCCAGTCTTTACGCAATAGGAGCGCCTCGGAGCCGTCCAGAGGACGCACCCGCGGCAGCGAATACAGCTTCCCTTTAATGGAGGCGTTATCAAAAACGTTTTGCGGATATTTGGATAAGTTCGGGTAATTTTTGATATGAGGCGTCAGTTCCCAGAACGCGCCCTTGTCGATCGCATTCAGGAAGCTCGGCGTCGTGTTGAAGTCCTCCACGAACATCACGTCGGTAATATCGCTCGACGCCAGCAGCACGTTCAGCTTTTCCGTGATGTTGTTGGCCGGGATGTAGTTGATTTTCAGATTGACGTTGAATTTCTCGCCGATCTTCTTAAGCCCTTCCAGCTCCCCGGTCGGCGCCGCGCTGAACGCGATCGTCGTGATGGTGATATCCATCGGCTTGCCGGATTTGCCGTCTCCTTGAGCTGCCGGAGCGGCGTCGCCGGACGGCTTTCCGCCGCAGGCGGCGAGCGAAGCGACCAGGGCGACCGATACGGCGCCCGCTGCAATTGTTTTCATCGTTTTCATTCAAGATGACCTCCCTTAAGTATGTTTCCGGATGCGAGGCGAATGTTCTTTATCGGCGAACGGCGGACACGGTCGGACTTGGATACTTCAGCCTTTGACCGAGCCTACCATCATACCCTTGACGAAATATTTCTGCAAAAACGGATAAATTACTACGATCGGCAGCGAAGAAATGACGACGGCGGCCATTTTGATGACGTCCGGCGGCACGGTCTGCTCGCTCTGGATCATGGCGGCAATACTCGGATCGGCCACCTGCGTGGACGCCTGAATCAGCAGCAGCTGCAGCAGCACCTGCATCGGACGCAGCGAGTCATCGTTAATGTAAAGCACCGCGCTGAAATACGTATTCCAGTACGCCACCGCAAAAAACAGTCCGAAAGCGGCCAGCGCCGGCAGCGACAGCGGCAGCATGACCCGGAAGAAGACGCCGATGTCCGAGCAGCCGTCGATATTGGCGGCCTCCTCCAATTCGGAAGGCATGTCCTGGTAGAAGTTCTTCATCAAGAACACGTACCACGCCCCGGTCAGCACCGGAAGAATGAGCGCCCAGATCGTATCGGTAATTCCCAAGCTGTCAACAAGCATATAGTTCGGAATCATCCCCGGCTGAAACAGCATCGTGAGCAAAATCGCCACGAGGAAAAACTGCTTGCCCTTGAGCCGCTTGCGCGACAGCACATAGGAAAGCGAGCTGGTCACGCCAAGGCTGAGCAGGGTGCCGACGACGGCCAGCGTTGCGCTGATGCCCATCGACCGGAGGAACGTCCCCGTCGACAAGATGTACCGGTATGAATCGAGGCTCCATTTTTCCGGAAAAATAACGACCGACTTCGTCACATATTCGTTCGCGTCGGTGAACGATACGATCACCACATACAGAAAAGGCAGCAGCGTCAGCAGCGAGATAACGGTCAGCAGCACGTAATTCGCCGCTTGAAAGAAACGGTAAGAGGCCGATGCTTTCATGTCAGTATAGCCCCTCCTCTCCGAAGCGCTTCGCGAGACGGTTGGCCGCCACGACAAGGACGAGACCGACGATGGATTTGAAGACGCCCACGACGGTCGCATAGCCGAACCGGCCGTTCAGAATGCCTACGCGGTACACGTAGGTGTCGAACACGTCGGCCACGCTGGACACGGGCGCGCTCGCCATCAGGTAGATTTGCTCGAAGCCGACCTCCAGCACTTGTCCGAGCCGCAGAATGAACAGCACGATGATCGTGCTGCGGATGCCCGGCAGCGTAATGTTCAGCATCTGCTTCCAGCGGTTCGCACCGTCGATCTGCGCCGCCTCGTACAGCTCCTGGTTAATGGCCGTTAGCGCCGCGAGAAAAATAATCGTCCCCCAGCCCGCTTCCTTCCAGATGCTCTGCGCGGTCAGCATGAGCCAGAAGCCGTCCGGGTTCGTCAAGAAAGCAATCGATTTGCCCCCGGATTCCGTAATCAATTGGTTGACTACGCCTGTGCCTTGGCTGAGCAGCAGGAAGCAGATGCCCACGATCACGACCCAAGACAAAAAGTGAGGCAGGTAAATAACCGTTTGCACGAATTTCTTAAAGAACAGCGCGCGCACTTCGTTCAGCAGCAGCGCCAGCACGATCGGCATCGGGAAGAAAAATAAAATGTTCATAAAGCTGATCCCCATCGTGTTTCGGAACAAAATCCAGAAGTCGGGGTTTGAGAAAAATTCCTGGAAATATTTGAACCCTACCCATTCGCTCCCCCAGAAGCCGCTCCAAGGCGAATAGTCCTTGAAGGCCAGAGCCAATCCCCAGATCGGGAAATATTTAAAAACGAGAAAAAACAGCAATCCCGGCGCCGCGAGCAAGTATAAGCCTTTGTCTCTTCGCAAAGCGACCGCCCATTCCTTGATGAAGCCGTTTGTCTTCGGCCCGGCTCCGCTCTTCCGCAAGCCGGCCGGAGCGTTCGTTCCGGTAACCGCTTCCGTTTTGGATGAGCTCATGCTTCCACCTCCTGCTTATGTCAGCGTCTTTCGATCGAATATGTCTGCATCGTACAGCGAAGCGGAGGCTGCGGCAAGGCGCAATTCTTGGGGCGGTTACCGGGCAAAAAAGGAGCATCGCCCCTTGCGCCGGAAGCCGAAAAGACGCGCCGAAGCACGGTTTACCGACGGCATGCCCACTTCTTATCTTCGCCGGCGGTACAAAAAATGAGCATGACCGCCGCCCGCGTTTTCCTCCCCATGGTTGAGTTTTCCAGACAAAAGGACTATAATCAGTAAGGCTTTCATCTATGATTCTACTACAAACATCTGGGAGGCACATCGCATGAAATCTGGAACATGGAACAAGTGGAAACGCGGTCTGGCGGGGGGCTTGCTTGCCGTCACCACAATGCTCGGAACCGTCGTACCCGCACTGGCGAACGAAGCGCCGCAGGCTGCGCCTCAGATCAGTCCATGGTCGATGGGCGTATTGAACGAAGGAGAAAAATACGGCATTTTTCCGTTGTCCTGGTACTATGACGGAAACTTTCAAAAGCCGATGACCCATGATAGATTCCAATCGTTAATTCAAGCGACCGGAGCGAAGCTGGATGCGCTGGGATTAAGCAAGAAGAGCGATTACGCACTGCCGGCGGGGACGGCTGCGGTAACCAGAGACACCGTTCTCCAAGCTTTGTTCGGTTTGTTAAAGCAGTACGAGCTTCCGGCAGCCTTCGAGATGGATAAGAACGCTGATCCAATTGCGTATTTGCAGAAGAAAGGCATCGTCCAAGGAACGGACAGCGGTCTGGACCTGGATCAACCGTGCACCGTCGAGCAGGCGGCCGTGCTGGCCAGCCGGGTCATCGAATATGCCTATGAAACTGCCGATGGCGGGGCAAAAGGGCTTTTCTGGAAAGTGACCAAAGGGAATAATACGATGTATTTGCTCGGATCCATTCACCTGGGCATTCCGGCGATGTATCCGCTGCGGAAGGAAGTCAAGGATGCGTTCCAATCGTCCGATGCGCTGCTGGTCGAAGTGAATCTCATGCCGGACGACACGGAGGGGTTGGAGTATTTTTCCAGTTTGACGAGTTATAACGACGGCACGACGCTGAAGGATCACGTATCCAAAGAAACCTATGAAAAGCTGGAGCGCGTAATCGATAAATTGGGACTGCCGAAGCAAGCCTTCGATCAGCTTAAGCCTTGGGTGATCAACTCCAACCTGGCCCTGACGGCGCTCATGGAATCTCCGGAGGAGTTGGCGCAGGCGACCGCTTCGGGTGTCGATATGTACTTCATATCGAGCGCCAAGCTGGCCGGAAAACCGGTTCAGGAGCTGGAAGGGTTCAAGCTGCAAGGCGATATTCTGAGCAGCGCGTCTCCGCAGGAGCAGGAGAAAGAATTGAATGCGGTGCTGGACCAACTGTTAACGCCTGATACCAATGCTCCGGATATGGCTGCACTGTTCGAGCAATGGCAGCAGCTGTGGGCCAAAGGGGACTTGGACGGCTTTAGCCAATCCTTCTCCGCTTCTTCCCAGCAGTTTAACCAAAGCGGGATGGCTCAAAAACTGCTCGGGGAACGGGACAAAAACATGACGAAGAAACTGGTGGAATTGCTGGAAAAAGAGGGGGAATCCACCTACTTTGTCGTCATTGGTGCCGCACATTATGCCGTGAAGGATATGGTGCTCGACCAATTGAAGCAAAAAGGCTACGACGTGCAGTTGATTAAATAATAATAAACGGTAATAAGGAGCCGCCCCGTATTGAAGCCTATTCGATACGGGGCGGTTTTTTGCTGTTTGTCATTCGGATTCGCGAAAGAAAGACGTGACTTCAAAGAGCACGCCGCCAAGGGCCGTAAAATACAAGGTGTAGCCGCCTCTCATTTTTCTGGGGCCATGATCCGCAGGAATATTGGCGGCAGCGAGCTTGGTGTGGAACTCATCTACCTCGGCCATCGTGTCAACATAAAAACCGATGTGGAAATCTTTCGGGTACGTTGCGGTTTCTTCGCCAAAACGGCTCAAAACCAGGGTAAAGCCCGCTCCATCGCTCATCACGGCGAGAGCGCCGGCTTTCTGGTCGAGCAATTGAAAGCCGAATACGTGCCGGAAAAAATCCGCTGCTTCTTGCAGGTCATTGACGCAAAGATTCAAGTGGTTCAGTTTCATAAAGTTTCCTCCTTTAAGGTGGGATCGTGATTCGCAAAATGTCCCGTGGATCGCGTCCATGCTGAAAAACTATGTGCTGGGATTCGTCGCCGAAGAAACCCGGCTTCACCCTTTTGCCGGAGACGAAGATCGGGCTTCGTTTAAAGCGTTGGGCGAGCAGTACAGCCGGTTTTTTCGTCAATTGCCGGAGGAGCATTTCCCCCATACGATCCGCCTGGCCCTCCACATCACGAATACGGATTGGGAGAAGGAGTTTTCTTTTGGCCTGAGCGTGCTGATCGAAGGCTTTTCCACCAAGCTGCCGCAGGAGTAAGGTTCAACAACCTTACAACAAAAATAAAGCAGGCCCGGCCTTAGGCCGAGCCGGTCTCGCGGAACTGTCCGGGCGTTTGCCCGGTTTGCTTTTTGAATACGCGGATGAAATTTTTTGGCTGGTAGCCGACGCTCTCCGCCACCTCGGCGACGGACAAACCGGTCGTCTTCAGCAGCGTCTTGGCACGGTCGATGCGATAGGCCGTCAAATATTCGATGAACGACACGCCTATAATGCGCTTGAACAGCTTGCTGAAATATGGCGGGCTGAGTCCGCAGCGCTCGGCGACCTGATCCAGCGACAGATCGAAATGATGGTTCGCCTCGATATAAGCGATCGCGGTCTCGAACGTCCGCTCGTATTCCTGATGATGCCTTTGCTGTACCTTGCGGGCAATCGGACGGATCAGCCGTTCCCGGAACCACTCGTTCAGCTCTTGGATCGAATGCACGTTCTTGATCTGCACGTACAGGTCGGTTTCGTCCCCGGTCCCTTCGCCTTCCTTAAGCGACAGGTTGAGCAGAAAAACAACCCGCAGGGCGGCGGTGAGGAGCTGGTAATAGGCCGTCCGAATCCGCTCCGTCTCCCGCAGCGTCTCCTGCGCATAGGCGGCGAACTGCTCAAGCTGCAGCTCCGCTTCCGCGGCGTCGCCGTTGCGCAGCGCCTGCTCCAGCCCCGCTTCGATCTCGAACGGGTACGGGTAGGACTTGGCTTCGCCGGCGTCCCCATCCCCGCTGCGGATCACTTGACCGGTCCCGGCCCAGAACCGGGAGCGGATCGCCATCGCCGCCTGCGCGAACAGCCTTGGCATGCCGCCCGGGGCTCCCGGCCCGTCTCCAAGTCCCGCCGTAACCGGCAGCTTCAAGTAGTCGGCCAGCACGGCGCGCAGCCCTGCGGCCAGCTCCTGAACCTGCGCGAACCATGCCGCAGGGTCCTCCGTGTCTTCCCAGAGCCAGACGGCGATCTGATCGTTGAGCAGGTTCACGACCATGCCGCTTGCGCCCTGCTGCGCGAGCACGTCCTGCGCGATATTTTTCATCGTAAATACGATCAATTCCTTGTCGCTTTCCCGGAACCGGCTGCTGCCGTCCGGCGACTGATCGTAGGCGAGCGCGAACACGGCATGCGTGTGCCGATAAGGGACGGCATAGCGTTCGAACAGAACCGGAAGCTGCTCCGACGTATAGTGCGCGTAATGCCCCTGCAGCCACTGCAGCGCGAACGCCTCGCGAATGGCCGGCAGCTGCCGGTTCAGCTGCGTCTGAAGGCGGGTTGTCGCCTGGTTCAGCTCCGCCCATCGGCTCTGCACATAGCCGATCTCGTCGGCCAGCAGCTCCTCGTCCCGGTTCCCGCGCACCAGCGAGACCAGATGCTCGATCGGCCGGTACAGCCGCTTCGTGCTCCAAGCCGTTGCCGCCGCGCCGAGCAGCAGAAACACCAGCACGATCGCAACGGTGATGACGGCAATGCCGCGGGATTTGGCGTTCAGCTCCTTCAAAGGCACCATATCGAGGTACGTCCACCCGTTAAACGTGGAATGGAGGGCGGTGACCAAATAATCACGCCCTTCCCATGCGAAAGAAAAGGCGCGCCCGGGATGCTTTTCCACCTGCTCATACAAGTCCTGCGGAGCGGGCTGTCCGGCGGACGAGACGACCTCCCGGCCTTCCTCGTTCAATATGAACGAAAGCTCGCCCGGATAAGCGGAAAATCGCGTCATATTTTCCTGAAGGAACGACGGATTAAGCTGCAAAAACAGCAGCCCGATCGGCTCCGAGGCTTGAAACGGCACCTGGCACACAAGCGTCACGCCCGCCTGCCCGCCACCGGCATCCCCTATAAAACGGAACGTATCATGGCTCCAGTACATCGCTTCGCGGGAGGCAAGCAGGCTTTGCAGCTGCCGGCGGTCCTCCTCCCCGGCTACCTTATGGCCGCCTTGATCCGGCGACACCAGATAATCGTCTTCGGCAATATACATGACAATGCGGCTAATCTCGGCGTTGCTATTTTGAAGAGATGACAAATTTTGGAATAAATTGGAGTAAAATCCGGCATAGTTCGTCCATTTCTGCTCCGTCAGGTTGCCGTTAAAAAACGAACCGAGCAGCATCTGAAGCGCATTGCTCCGGACTCGCTGCAGCGCCGTATCGATGGAATAGGATGCGTGCTTCAAGACGCGGGCGTTGGCTTGGTCCACTTCCTCGCGGATCGCGGACGACGAAAACCAATAGCTGGAGAACCCCACGAAGATGACGGGGAAGATCGAGGCAAAAAGCGATACGGCAAGCATGCGCCGCAGCATTGTCTTGCGAAACGAAGCAAACGGGTTCCGTATGCGGAAATAGGTGCGTTTCATGGTGTATGACTCCCTCTCGCTTTCTCCACTTTAGTCTAATGCGTCGCCCGGCCGTTTGGCAAGACGGCAGGCGCACCGGTCAAAAGACACGGCGCGCCTGCTTAGATGGCTGCTATCAGCCTGGAAGATTAATTCCGCTGCGAATCGGCCGCCGTGATCATGTGCAGCAGCACCTGAGCGGCTTCGGCGCGTGCCGCGTGAACTTGCGGAGCAAGCCGGTCTTCCGCCTGTCCCTGCAGGAAGCCCAGCTTCACCGCCTGCCGGACCGCGTCCTCCGCCCAGACGGAGATTTGACCGGCGTCCCGGTAGCCTGCAAGCTGCTGCGCATCCGGCGCTTCCGCCTTGCCGCCTTGGACAGCGTAAGCCCGCATCAGCATGACGGCCATTTGCTCCCGGGTGACTGGCTCGTCCGGAGCAAACGACGTGCCCGTCACCCCATCGACCACCCCCGCTTCATGGACAGCCGCGATCGCATCCGCATACCACGCGTTCGGGTCCACGTCGCGGAAAGGCGTATCCGACGGACTTGCCTTCAGTCCAAGCGCGCGAACGAGCAGGGCGGCAAATTCCGCACGCGTCGTGGCTCCTTGGGGGTTGAATTCGCGTTCCGTCACTCCGCCGACGATATGCTTGGACGCCATAATCTTCAGCGTACGGTGCGCCCAATGATCCTCCGGCACATCCGCGAACGATTTGTCGTAATCCAATACGGCGAACGTGCAGCAGGCCGTAACGGCCGCCGACACCGTACCTGCCGCTTTATCGACCTTCGCTCCGACGAAATCCCACGTCTTCGACGTTTCGTTATATGCGTAAATACCCAACCGGTCCGGGTCGGCCGTCCGGGCGGCATCGTAAGGCAGCTTCAGCACGACCGGCGCGGCGAATTTCTCCGGACGGACCGCCGGTTTGTTTGGCGCGACCGCACTGATCTGCAGCTCATACACCGTGCCCGCCAAGCGCACCTCCGCCGACGGGTCAGGCTTGGCCGCATTCGGCGCGAGCGCCTGCTCTGCCGCCGGGTGCAGACGCAGCACAATCCGCGCGTCCGCCGTATCTGCGGGCAAGCTTCCGCTCACTTGTTCCAGCACCGCGGCCGGAATCGTGAGCGCTGTCTTGCCGATTTGCACTTCCAGCAGGTTGTTCCGCAGCAAGGAGGCCGCTTGCGACGGGAGTGCCAGTTCGGCTGCTGCTTCGTCCATGCGCAGCGTCACTTTGCCATTCGCCGCCCGCCGAAGCTCCTCTTCCTTCACGACGATCGTCCCGGACTCTTTCGACGGATCGCCCGATCCCGCCGCAGCCGGGCCGGATGCTCCGGGCTGCGGCGCCGGACTCGGCGAAGCCCCGGATGTTGACGAACCCGAGTCCGAGCCCGAATCCGAATCGGAGCCCGAGCCCGAATCCGGCTCCGGCGACGGTCCGGGACCTGGGCCGGGTTCAGGCGACGGGCCAGGCTGAGGCGTTGGGCCGGGCTCAGGCTTCGGCCCCGGGTCCGGCGTACCGGGCTCTATGCCCGCCGTGGTCACCGTCGTGATCGGCCCGCCGACGCTCCAATTGCCCGCGCCGTCCACCGCCTCGACACGGAACGTATACGCCGTGCCCGGGGCCAAGCCCCGGATCACGGTCGAATATACGCTGCCGGCCACGGAAGCGGATTGACCGGTACCCCAGCCGAGACGGTAACCCGCTACGCCGTTGTCATCGTCGGCAGGCGTCCAAGCGAGCCTGGCTTCGCCGCGGCTCACTTCCGCCGCATTCAGCGTACTGCCGGGCGGCCAAGTAGGAGCGGCCGTATCCGGCCGCTCCGTATGCAATGTCGTTACCGTGACGCTCGGACCGTCGGTACTGACGCGCCCGCCCGCATCCGCCACCTGTACGGCAAACGTGTAAGTTGTGCCCGGCGCCAATTGGCGCAAGGCATACTCATAGGTACTGGCGCTCACACTTGCGATCGGGGCCCCGTTTTGGTAAATGCGGTACGTCGCATCGGCTACCGTGCTTGTCACCGCCCCGGACCAGGCGAGGGATACGCCGGTCTCCGAGACATTGGCGGCCTGCAGCTCGCCGCCCTCCCAATGCGGGACGAGCGGGTCGCGCAGCTTGATCGTGTGCGTCGCCCCTACCGAACCGGCCATGTTGACCTGCACGATCAGCTTCGGCGATGTCTGAACGACCTGTACCGTGCCGTCCTGGCTTACCGGCACCAGCGAGCCGCGGTCCAGCTCGACGGTCACCGACGCTTGCTTCTGCGTCGGGTCGGAGACGGAGAGCGTAATTTCTCCATTGCGCTCCTTCATCATCACGGAGGCCGGATTTCGCGCCGTCAGCCCATCGACCATACCGGCCTGCCAGAAATTCGCCGCCGTGATCCCGAGCGACGGCTTGCGCACCGCCTGCACCTGGGCATTGTTCGCGAGAATCGACACGGGCGGCCGCGCGCTGTAGTTCTGGGTTGCCGCCGCATTCCGGTTCGGCAGCAGAACGTAAGCGTAATCCGCGTTCACCGGCTTGACGCCGTGCGTAAAAGCCAGACTTAAGTAATTGCGGGTGATCGGCGTCGAGCTGAATCCCGTATTGATGTCTTTCCACGCTCCGGTGCGCGCTTCCCGCTTCACGGCCACATTCGCGCCGTTCGGGAAATAATACCCGATATCCGTCCCCGGAACGTTCCCGGTCAGGTGCGCCCATTGGACCGTCCGGTTGAGGTCCGTGGTCTCCTTGGGCACGACGGTCCCGTCGATCGTCAGTATGTTATCGTTCCCGTCCGTCAGCTTCCGGTTGTCGGCGATGGTCTCTACGGGATTGCTGCCCGTAGAAGTAATGCCGGCGCCGAGCGCGACGATTTCATCGTCGAGCAGGAACCATGATTTTTTGCCCCGCAGGTCGCTGCCGGTAAGCTTCTTGAGTGTAAAGTCCATGCCGACCGCACTGTACAGCCCGTCCATCGTAGAGCCGCCCACCCACGTTTGGGTGTTGGGATAGCTCGCCCAATCAGTCGCTGTCAGCGTTTTTCCGGAGCCGTCCGTCGTCGTGCCCGGCAGCCGGAACGAGTCCACCGTCGGCCAAAAATCGTTGCGGTACTGCGTCTGATCCTCATTGTACAAATACGTCATGCCCGCGCCCGTGTACCAGCCCTTCAGGTTCTCGCCGTTGCCCTTCTCGAACGAGGATATCCGGTCGGAGAAGAGGCTGACGCCGAACAGGTAGCCGGGGCGGAAATGAAACACTTTATCCATGCCCGCCATGACCTGGCTCTTCACCAGCTCGCCTCGCGGCTGCACGCCGGGGTCGTTCAACAATCCTTTCAGCAGCTTGATTTCATAAATCGACGAGGAGGCCTGATAATAATTGGTCGTAATGCGATCCTTCGTAATCCATTCCTTGACCATGCTGCGGTAAGCGGCCGCTTTATCCGCCGGCGCGCTGTCGGCCATGCGCAGGATCGTCATCATCAACCCCCGGGCGGAGCCTGCGGTCTGCCGGGAAATCCCCCGCCCGTTCGTCATATCCAGCGCAAGCCCGTTATAGATGATCGGCTCGAAGCTTTGCGTCACCCAATCGTATACGTTGTTCGTCCGCGGGTCCGTAATCGGCCAAGGCGAGCCGTTCAGCATGTAGCCCATGTCCGCTGCGCCCTTCAGCCATACGCCGCCGTACCCTGCGGTATAAGCGATGTTCGTGTGCTGCACCAGCGAGCCGTCGCGGTATACCCCGTCGCCGCTCGTCGTATAGACGAATTCGCTGCCGATCGCATCGCGGCCCTGTACGATTTTTGCGCCGTTCTTGCCGATCACGCCGCGAAGCGTAACCACCAGCGCTTTGTCCAGCAGGTTCGCGCCGTTCTGCTTCTTGCCTTTCACTCCGAGGACGGAGGAATAGACCGGGTCCGGGCAAAACTTGTCAATCGCCCTGATGTACTGCTCCACCTGCGCCGGGCTCAGATCGTCGTACAGCAGCACAAGAATGTCGTTAACGATTTGAGCCGCCCCGATCTCCCAGTCCCACCAGTTGTCATACGGCGTTTTGTTCTCGTTGTACCGGTTCGCGTACATCCAGTCCAGCGCATCGACAAGATCCTTTTTCAGCGCAGGATTGTTGTACAACGCCGAGTAAGGCGTCTTGTACGCAACCGCCATCGTTCTTAAGCGGGAGAAGTTCGATGTCATCTGCGCGGAGACGGTCGTGCTGGCCAAATCGCTCCAGAGATACGTGCGTCCCGCCGCCGTATTCAGCTTGTTCCATAATCCCGTTTGCTCCGCATTGCTGACGGAGGAAGCCAGATTGTTCAGAAAATAAGCGTAGTCGGCATCCGCAGGATCATAGCCGGTGCCGCCCGTCAGCTTGTCCAGCCATTTCAGCCGGATCGTATCGTAGGCCTGCATCATTTGGGCGCTTTCCACGCTGACGATCGATTGCGCCGACAAACGGCCGTCATCGGTCCGGGCGGTGATGGTAGCGGAGCCTACCTGGTTGCCCGTAACCAGGCCCGCAGCCGATACGGAAGCGACCGAAGCGTCGGACGACGACCAGAGCACCGTCACACCGGATGCCGCGCTGCCCGGCGAAATAACCGGTGTGAGCTGCGCGGTTTTCCCCGCTTCGACGGATACTGCGGTTGGCTCCAAGGCAAGACCGGTCGCCCCGGTCCACTCCGTGAGCGTGAAATCGTCCACCCAAGCAGTGCCGGAAGCAAAATCGAAGATCGGCTCCACCACGACTTTGTTCACGTTCGACGGAATCGTCAAATACAGATCGTACGGCTGCCAATCGTTGGTTCCCTTTAATTTCGGCGTCAGCGGACCGTCGCCGATTTTCGTGTTCGAAGAGCCGTTATAATAAAGATATTGCGTCCGGACATACATTCCGCCGCTTCCGGCGTTCACGTTGTCGGTTTTCATCCACAAAGACAGCTTATAGCTTTTGTTCGGTGTGACAAGCGGCGACTGCGTGACGGAAGCCCTGTCCGACGTTGTGCTTCCGGACAGCTTTAGCGCTTTCGTACCACCGTGTGCTTGTGCGGAATCCACAGCGAAGGCACCGCCGCCGACCTTGAATCCGCCCGTCCAGTTGGCGGGCGCTTTCCCTCCAGTCCACTTTCCGGAGCTGTCCGTGACAACGGTTTCAAAATCGCCGTTCAGTACCAAACTTCCCGCAGCGGCCATTCCGATTCCTCCTCCCGACGGGATAAACCAGCCAGGCATCACTAATGCCAGGGCCGTCAAAATTTTCACCGTGTTCATTTTCATTCCGGTCCCTCCCAGCGGCTTCCGGCCAAACGTCCCCCGGTTCAAGCAGAACGCGCGGGACTCCGGCCGCTTTTGCATCTCTATATACTTACAGAACTTACAGAAACGCCAGCCGTTCGGCAAGGCTCAATTCTTGTACATCCGCCAGAGCAAAAAATGTTCCCGCTTTTCCCGCCCTATACACCCATTTTCAAACGAAAAAACCCGTCTTATGGAAGCCTGTAAGGACGGGTTGAAGGTTATCGTAAATCCCGACATACGCCGGACTAATGAGCGTCTTTTTCCAGTATCGTAAGGAACACTTGGGGCGCGACTTCCACGTTTTTCGTTTCCGTAAATCCGAATTGCTTGTATAACGAAATGGCTGAACCATTTTTGGCCCCCGTGCTCACCGCAAACTTGCGGATGCCCGGTTCGGATTCAAGCGCGTACCGAACCAAGCTTCGTCCGATGCCTCTGCGGAAATAATCCGGATGTACGACCAGCCGGGTAATGTGCAGCACGTCCTCCTGCTTTTCGACCGCAACGACTCCCGCCAACATCCCTTCCGCCGCATAGCCGTAAAACGTCTCCTCCGCCTGCATCAACGTCTGAATCGTATCCCGAAGCTGGGGAATGCCGTCGAAGCCGATCAGCTCCGCCTCGACCCGGTAGGCCGGAAGCTGCACCCGAAGCACTTGCTCGGCCACGGCCGGCTGCGTCATGTCCAACTGATGTATCATCTCAACGAATCTCCTTCTCGTCTTGGGTATCCCTTAATTGTAACGAAGAACCGCGAAGCGGGCCAAGTTAAAAAATAGTTA
This sequence comes from Paenibacillus sp., assembly GCA_031180825.1. GTDB lineage: Bacteria > Bacillota > Bacilli > Paenibacillales > NBRC-103111 > Paenibacillus_G. Next base: position 248,420 of record JAPSLM010000005.1, read on the forward strand.
AAGCAAACAATCCGAAATGGCGACCGAACCGTCAAACGCGCCGGAAGCTACTTTTGAACAAAAGCCGAGCCAATTTTCCATAAAAATACATATCACAGCGGACGTGCGAATAGGATACATTGTGGACATGGCCCCCGGTCCGATGCGCCCGTTTTGCCGCCGTCAGCGGCAGCTTGCAGCCGGATTGTACATAACCGGGAATTCGATTGCGAAAGGAGGGAACGACCGTGTGGGTAAAGCCAAAAGCTAAGATCATCGACGTCTGCGCCGAAGTGACCGGTTATGCCTGCCAGAAATAAACGCGCCTCCTGAACCGCGGCGCACAACAACGGAACCGGATTGCCGGAGAAATCCGGCATCCCTTCTATAAGGGGGAATGACGGATGTTTCTCAAGATCATTGGGACGGCGGCCGGGGGAGGCTTTCCGCAATGGAATTGCGCTTGCCCCAACTGCCGCTTGGCACGTGCCCGCGACGGACAGGCGCTTGCCCGGATGCAAAGCAGCGTGGCCGTCAGCAGCGACGGAGCCGCGTGGTATTTGATCAACGCTACGCCGGATATCCGCCAGCAGATCGAAGCGCAGCCTTCCCTTCGGCCCGGTCCGGGTCTCCGCAGCACGCCGGTCGCGGGAGTTCTGCTGACCGATGCGGAGCTCGATCATACGATCGGGCTGCTTAGCTTAAGAGAAGGCGGGCAGCTGGACATTTTCGCGACCGGTCCGGTTATGCAAGCGCTGACCGGTCCGTTCCCCGTCCGCCATATGCTGGAGCCTTACGCAAGCGCGCGCTGGCGGGCCATTACGCCAGGCGTTCCTCTTGCCCTGTTCGCCGGAAGGCTGGAGGTTACTCCGTTCCGCCTCGGGTCCAAGGCGCCCCGCTACGCTTACGGATGCTTAGTCGGGGACGAAGACGGCAAAGCGCCGGCTTGGGTCGTCGGCTATCGGATCGAGGACCGGCTGACCGGCGGCAAAGCCGTCTACGCCCCGGGTATCGAAGCCTGGTCCGACGAGCTGGAGCGGATGCTTGCGGATGCGGACTGCATTTTGCTGGACGGCACCTTCTGGCAGGCCGACGAGCTGAAGGGGCTCGGCGTCTCGGAGCTGCCGGCTTGGGATATGGGTCATGTCCCGATCGACGGTACCGACGGGAGCCTGCACCGGCTCGCCCGCCTGACCGCAGCGCGTAAAATCTACATACATATCAACAACACGAATCCGATATTGAATCCCGCCTCGACCGAATGCCATACGCTGCTTGCGCTCGGCATCGAAATCGGATACGACGGCATGGAGCTGGAGGTATGACGATGTTCGAGCCATGGCCGAACGAAGAATTCATCATGCGGCTGCGCGAGGTCGGAGAACGGCGGTATCACGACAAGCATCCTTATCACATCCGCATGCATGAGGGAAGGCTCGGCCCGGAGCAGCTTCGGGCCTGGGTCGCCAACCGGTTTTACTATCAGAAAAACATCCCGGTCAAAGACGCGCTCATTCTGGCCAAGCTGCCTACCCGGGAGGACCGGCGCCGCTGGCTCCAGCGCATCGTCGACCACGACGGCCGCGAGGGGGACGAAGGCGGCATCGAAGCGTGGATTTGCCTCGGGGAAGCGGCCGGTATTTCCCGCGAGGACCTGCTGAGCGAGCGGCTCGTGCTGCCCGCCGTCCGCTTCGCCGTCGACGCGTATGTGAACTTCTGCCGGCTGAAGCCATGGCCCGAGGCCGTCGCTTCCTCCCTGACGGAGCTGTTCGCGCCGACGCTCGTCTCCCGGCGCATCGTCGTCTTCGAGGAATTGTATCCGTGGATTCGCCCGCAGGGGCTGGACTATTTCCGTACCCGGCTCCATCAAGCGCCGCGCGACGCCGATCACGGGCTAGAGCTCGTGCTCCGCGAATACCGCACCCGCCGCGAGCAGGAACGGGCGGTCGCCGCGCTCTCGTTCAAGTGCGACGTGCTGTGGTCGCTCCTCGATGCGCTGCAGCTTGCTTACCCGGACGAGGAGAACCGCGCATGAGCTGGGGGGTACAGGAACGGCCGGCCATTCGTCCCCCCGCCCGCATGAAATTCGACGCGCTGCGCAAGCAGGAACTGCTGCTGCTCCCGGAGCGTGTCGTTCAATTGAATGAGACCGCCGGAGCGATTCTGCGGCTGTGCGACGGGCAGCGAACCGTCGGAGAGCTGACGCGCGAGCTGGAGGCGAAGTACGGACAAACCGGCCTGCAGGACGCAATTGCCGAGTTTTTAGCGCAGGCTGCGGAGGAAGGCTGGGTGGAACGATGGAGCTGAGCCTGCCGTATGCGCTAACCGCCGAGCTGACCCACCGCTGCCCCCTCCGCTGTCCATATTGCTCCAATCCGCGGGAGCTCGAGCGGCGGGACAACGAGCTGCCCACCGGCGTATGGCTGCGCATTCTGGAGGAGGCCGCCGGGCTCGGCGTCGTCCAACTGCACTTGACGGGCGGCGAGCCGCTGCTGCGGGCCGACACCGAGCTGCTCGTCGAACGGGCGCGATCGCTCGACCTATTCGTGAATCTGATCACAAGCGGCATCGGACTGACTGAAGCGCGGCTTTCCCGTCTGGCGGAGGCCGGCCTCGACAGTCTGCAGCTCAGCCTTCAGGCGCCGACCCCGAGTCTGTCCGACCATATTGCGGGCTTTCAAGCGTTCGATAGAAAGCGGCAAGCCGCCGCACTCATCCGGGCCGCAGGGCTGCCTTTGAATATGAACGTCGTTCTGCACCGGCGCAATATCGGGGAGCTGGAGGCCATCGTCGGGCTTTGCCTCTCCTGGGGGGCTTCGCGGCTGGAGCTGGCCAACACCCAATATTACGGCTGGGCGCTGGTCAACCGGGAGGCGCTCCTGCCGACGAAGGAGCAGCTCAAGGCGGCTGAAGCCGCGTTTGACGGGCTAAAGAGGCGGATCGGCAAGCAAATGGAGCTGATCTGGGTCTTCCCCGATTATTACGCCGAATTCCCGAAGCCCTGCATGGGAGGCTGGGGCCGAATCTCGCTCACCGTGTCTCCGAGCGGCAAAGTGCTGCCTTGCCCGGCCGCTTCGAGTATCGATGCGCTTACGTTCGATTCGGTGCGGGACCGGAGCCTCGCCTCGATCTGGTACGAATCCGCCGCGCTGAACTCCTTTCGCGGCACGGATTGGATGCCGGAGCCGTGCCGCAGCTGCGACCGCCGCTTCGAGGACTTCGGAGGCTGCCGCTGCCAAGCCTACCTGCTCACCGGCGATGCCCGGCAGACGGACCCGGTCTGCCGCAGGTCGCCTCACCGCGGCTTGATCTCGGACGCCGTCGCCGGGGCAAACGAAGCCCTTCCGGCAGCTTCGGGCTGCGCCGAAGCGCCTCTCTCCTACGTTTACCGGGGCACAGCGGTCCAAGGAATGTCCCCATCGAGCCAATGAAATAGCTCCGCACAAAAAATAAATCCAAGACCTGTATGGAGACTTTACGTCCCAAGGTCTTGGATTAATGCATGATTACCCCGAAGCTGAAAGGCGAGCGGGGCCCCTCCATCCATTCGCTTAACCGTTCCCTGCTTCGCCAAAGCCCCTTTTTTACACGCTCCGGAGGCATCTCCAGAATTTCACCTATCTCTTCGTAGGACAGCCGGCATTCGTACTTCAGCGAAACAATCAGCTTCACCTCATCCGGCAGGGCATCGACGGCTTCGAGTATGGTACGGGGTCCGAGCTTGCCCGGCTTCAGCCTGCGCTTGCCCGAAGCTTTAGCCGTTTTGCACCGGTGAATAAGCAGCCGGTAAGCAGCCGTCGCCATCGAGCCCGTCGTGGACGCAAACCCTTCGTCCGCATGTCTGCGATACAGTTCGACGAACGTATGCTGCACCTCCTGCGCCGCAAGCTCGCGGTCTTGGAGCAGCCGGTACGCAAGCCGGTAGATCGGTTCCTGCAGCGATTCGATAAAGCTGCGAAATTGTTGAAGCTGTTTTGGGCCGTCTGCAGAAGACGGCTGGCAGGGCTGTGCATTCATGCTTTTTGCCTCCGTTCTCATCGTCCCTTCCATTATAAAAACTCCATGTGTACTTTAAGTGTATTTCCGACAAAAAAATAATAGTTTTGCAATCATGTGATCGCTTCCATTTCCCGTTTCATGGCACAATCTTGCAGAAAAAAAGGAACTACTTCTTGGCGAAACTAAAGAGAGTAGCTTTGTGAGCATTGCCCTTCTAAGTCTCGCCGGCGCGCATACCGCTGATTTCCCAATGACCTTCATTATGCCCAAGCCCTGGGCTTAACCGTAAGCTGGGATCAAACGACCGGCTTTTCCGTAAGACGAACGGACGACAAAGGGGTTGAGCCCTATGTGGAAGCCGGCACGCCTCCTTCTCATTTAAGCGCAAAGCTTTCACCATTCGGCGTTTTTGTCAATGATCGTTGGATCGATAAATTTCGCGGTTGAACAGCTTGGACTGACAACCAAGTTTGAGAGCAACACCTTTTATATTTCCAAGTAAAGCTGCCCCCGGGCAGTTTTTAGTTTGGGTGTCGATACGCGGGATCAGGCAGCGCCGAAAAAAAAGCAGTCTAACCCCCGAATTTCGAGGCTTAGACTGCCTTGCTGCACATCCCTTATTTCCGCTTCACGCCCAGCGTGACAATCTCATAAGGACCGACCGGCAAAGATACGCTCGGCCCCTCCGAAACGAGCGGTCCCGCTTCCTCCAGGACGTTGCTCTTGTAGACCGTTTCCGCGCCGCGGGCCGAATGCAGCCCCAGCTCCGTTCCGGCCCCTTCCATGTTGAACCATCTCAGCATGAGATCGCCGGAAGCCTCGTTCACTTTCATGGACGAGAACGCAAGCGCGCCGCCTTCCCAGCGGTACGGGGCATAGCCCGATGCGATCGTGCCGCCGTGCACGCCGGTTTGGCAAACCGTCCACGGAACCTGGAACCGGTACGCCTCGGCAAAAGCGCCCGAAGCCGAGCCGTCACCGCTATGCGGAATAATCTCCAGCCGCACCGTGTGCTCGCCGAGACACTGCGCTTCCGGCGTCGGGAACAAGCCCCAATCGCCCAGCTCGCTGACGGATCTAAGCAGCGTGACGGCGATCGTATTCCGGCCGTCCCGCTGCACTTCGTATTCCTGCAGCCCGAGGTTGGCGATCGTGAGGCCCGCCCCTGCTCCGCTTACGTCGACAAACGCTTGCTGATGCTGCGCATTGCTCGGATTTTCCCACTCCGCCGCCGGTTCGTTGTCCCGCGTCGCAATCTCGAAGATCGAATCGGCGCGGTGAACCGCCGTCTCCACGTCGGTCGGGAAGAGCGCGCGCAGCCGGTGATCCTTCGCCTGGTTGTTGAAGGACGCCTGCAGCTCGACCCCCCGGCCGCTGCGGCTCAGACTGACCTGTGTGCGGATCGTGAGCGGCACCATGTCCTGGACGCGCTGCCCTTGGCGGTGCGGGAAATAGACCAGCTCCCGCTTCTCCTGCTCGAACACGGCATCGCCCGAAGCCGGAACCGACCACTCGTGCACGATTTCCACCGTCGCACGGTACGGCGTATCCTCGACGACGCGGATGTCCGCCTTCAGCCCTTTCGTCGTCAGCGCCGTTTCGCCGTTCGGCTGCTTATACATATACTCGTTGCCGATATCGCCGGTATTCTCGTATACGCCCAAATCGCGGAACGTGCGGCCCGTTTGCTTGTCCGTCACGGCGAGGGAGCCGTCCTCCGCGATCTCGACGCGAAGCAGGGCGTTCTCCATGACCCGGTCGCCGGTCAGCAGCGAAGCGGCATCGGCAGCCGGGAACGAAGCCGGATCGGCCGGCTTGAGCCACGCGTACGCCGCAACGCCAAGCGCAGGCACGTTCTGCGCCTCGAAGGTGAGGCTCACCCGGCGGCACATATACGGCTGACGGAACTTGTCGTCCGGCAGGTCGTAGCCGAACTGCAGACCCAAGTCCTGCATCGTGAACGGCACGGCGCGGCCTCCCACATCGACCAGAGTGCGGCCGGAGACGTCGAGCGCCTGCATGCGGCGGCTCATTTCGTCCAGCGGGAAGCCTTCGCGGAAGTACAAGCGCTCGGCGTCCAGCTCCACGGTGACGACTCCGGTTCGATCCCAGCCCGTCGTATTGAAGACGACGAGCGGGCGCGCCTCCGCGCTCATGCGGGCGAACACGGACGTATCGACCGCTTCGGCGATGACGCGCTTGCTGTCGTCGACGATGGTCTCGGCCACATGGCGGCTTTTGTCGAAGCGGGTGACCATCTCGCGGTGCACCTCGTCCACGCTGCAGCCGCAGATACTGTCGTGCGGATGGTTCTGCATCAGCGTTTTCCAAGCGTACGTGAACAAGTGGTGCGGGTACTCCTTACCCAGCAGGTGCGCGAAGGACGCCAGCGGCTCGGCCACTTTCTCCAGCAGCGCTTGCCCCCGCTGGTTCATCTGCTTCAAGTAAATGCGAGCGGACGCGGTATTGACCAGCGTCGACCATCCGTCCGTGCGCTGGCTGCGCAGCTCGCCCTTCACCACGGACAGCTCCCGGTCCAGCGAACGGTTCACGGCTTGCAAATAATCCGTCACGTTCGAGTGGACGAATTCCGTGTCCGGGAACAGCTTCCGCGCCGTGCGGATCGCCTCGGACAAGTCCTGCTGGATCGGCTGGTGGTCGCAGCCGTTCATGAACAGCAGCTCGCCGGTGGAAGCGTATTTCTCGGCATCCGCCAGCTTCCGCTCCCAGTATTCCTTCGCTTCCTTCTCGTCCGTCGGAACCTCCATCCCGTTGCAGTACCAGTTCGCGAACAAAATGCCGAGCACCCGCGAGCCGTCCGGACCTTCCCAGAGCAGCTCGGAGAACGACGATTCGTAGTCCGAATCGGATACAGTATTATTGAAGCCCGTCGGCTTGACGCCGCGGCCGAACATGGCGTTGTCGATGCCCGCCTGGTACAAAATTTGCGGCGCCTGCCCCGTATTGCCGAACGTGTCGGGGAAATAGCCGACCTTGGCGATCGTTCCGTACCGCGCCGCGTCCTGATGCCCGATCTGCAGGTTGCGCAGGTTCGCTTCGCTGCTCGTCAGGAAGGCGTCCTGCAAAATATACCAAGGCCCGATATGGATACGGCCTTCCCGGATGAACTTTTCAAGCTGCTCCTTTTTTTCCGGCCGGACCTGAAGATAGTCTTCCAAAATAATCGTCTGGCCGTCCAAATAAAAGCTCTTGAACTCCGGATCGCGCTCCAGCGTCTGAAGCAGCGTGTCCATCAGCTGGATCAGCAGCATATGGTGCTTTTCGTAGGGCAGATACCATTCCCGGTCCCAGTGCGTATGGGAAATGATATGCGCGGTTCTTTTTTTGCTCATGGCTTGTGACGCCTCCTCCCCGGATTACTCTCCGGTCACTTGGATATGAACTTCCTTCGGCCGGTACACGGATTTCAAACGGCCTTCCCGATCGACCGCGAACAGCACCGAACGCTCTTTCTCCAGCACAAACGAATACCGTCGGCCTGTAGCCGGGTCCCGCACTTCCACTTCGGTATCGAAGGCAAATTCGGATACGAAGACAAGCAGCGCGCCGTCCTGGAAAGCGAGCTTCCGTCCGTACACGCCGGGAAGCCCGCCGCCGTGAAGCCATTCCAGCTCGGCACGGAAGCCCGCCGCCGTCAGCGCGTGCTGGTACAGCATCGCGAGCGGCTCGACGCGCTCGTTCAATTCGACCGGCAGCGGGCACCAGAGGAGCCGCCCCGAGCCGAGCGGAACGTCGATCAGCTTGTCGGCTTTCGCTTCTGCGGCTTCGTCCGTCCGGACTTCCTTCGCTACCTCGGCGATCCGCCGCTGTCCGAACGAGACGGGCAGCAAGCGGCCGTCGAGCTCCAGCATTTCTTCGCGCCGCACGTTGGCCGGACGGTAAGATCCGACCGTATCTTTAAGACGCTCTTCCGGCTGCCAGTAGGCATCCAGCCCGAGAGGACCGGTAACGAGCAGCGTCGCTCCGGTTGCCCGTACAATGGCGATCAATTTCGCAAACGCTTCGCTATCTATATTGTGCGCGCTCGGCAGGATGATCAGCTTCGCAGGCGCTTCGGCGAGCGAATCCAAGTGGTATTCCCCGACTCCGCGGAAAGGAACTTTCAGCTCGTAGGTTAGCACCCGCGTCAGACGGGTCGTCGCATCGAACGCCAATTTCCGGTTGGAAAAGTCGTTGGAATACGGGAAAACGACAGCGACCTCCTCCAGCTTGCGGCCGTGGAACAAATCCCGGATTTCTTCCATAAACCGGCCGAATTCGTAGGAAACGTCCGCTTCCGGCTTCTCCGTTCCGTCCGCCCGCAGCGCCCCGATATGCGATTCGTTGGCGTTGTCCATGTAGAAATTCGTGTTCCAAATCCAATGAACCGCCCCTGCGCCGCCCGTCGAGAAAGCATAGGCGTATTTGCGCTCCAGGATGCTGCGCAATTCCGTCTCCGAACGCTTCGCCCGTCCGTCCGGCGTCTCCACGTACATGATGCCGGTCTCCTGCACGAGATTCGGCTTATCCGGCGTCTTCGCAAAGATGCCGTCCCACACCAGATGATCGTTCAGCCACCACGAGTGTACGGTGGTGTAATCCGAAGCCTCTGCGTAAAAGAACGGCGACGGCCGCTGCGCGCCCAAGGCTTCGTCCTGCCCGACGACAACCAGATGGTCGGGGCAGACGTCCTTGATCGCGTCGTAGAGCTGCTTCGCCCACCGGTTGTGCATCTCCATCGAGAACAGCGCATAGTCGAGCCAGCGCGTGCCCTTTTTCCCCTTGTGCATGTCCTGCACGTCGAAGTTGATCTCTTCCGGCTCCGGCGGTACGGCCGCGGCAAAGTCCGGCAGCTGCTCCGGCGACATGTTCCAGCGCTCCTGCAGCCGCGCGATCGAGCCGTGCCGCTGTTGCAGCCATTCGCGGTAGGCCGCCAGCTCGAACGGGTCGCGGCACGACCGCGGACCGTCGGAGAAAATCCGCGGCGGGTCGAACATCGACGGCTCGTTGATCAGATCCCAGTCGACATGCTTCGTATCCCGGTGCCGCGAGACGATCGAACGCACGAACCGTTTCTGCGCTTCCACGCTGCGCGGGTCGAGGTAAGGGTTGAGGCCCTCCCAAGGCTCCGGCGTAAACGAAAAGAACGTGAACGTGACCTGCAAATCATGCTTCTTCGCCGTAAGCAGGAAGGCGTCGATCGAGCGCAGCACCTCTTCGGACGCATGCCCGTCGACCTGCATGATGTTGCGGTACGCGGTCCAGATGCCGGTCCGAATCCAGTTGATGCCGGCCTTCTTCATCTGCGCCATGTCGCGGTCCCAAACGGCTGCGTTCGGCAGAAATAGAAACTTGCGCGCCACGTCCGACGTCATGTACGTCATCCCGACGACCGGGAGCGGACGTCCGTCCTTGACGAAATAATCCCGGCCGCAGCTTACCGGTTCGCCCGCGGCAAGCAGCTCGGCGTCCAGGCCCCAGAAGCCCTGGCGCAGGACGCGCGTCTCCCCGTCCGGCGCTTGCGCCTGACAAATGATATGGTAAAAGCCGCTCTGAATTTCAAGCGGGACGGAAATGCGGTGAATATTCAGCTCCTCCGTGACGTCCGCCTCCAAGCGGTGCGTCCAGGAGGCTTGCCCTGCCTCATGCTCCACGGACACCGAGAATGTCCAAGCCCCCGCGGTCCCGCGCCCGATCCGCTGCGTTTGCAGCGTGAGCATCGCCCGCTCGCCCGGCTCATATGAAGCGTAGTTCGGCTTGATCCACAGCTCGGTCACGCCTTTGGCGCAAAACGCGGCCCATTCCTTCAGCGTTTCGGCTCCGCCCTCGTTCCAGAATGCCGCGGTCAGCGGCAGATGGACGAACAGCCAGCGGCCTCCGGCGAAGGGGCCCTTCGTTTGCTCCCAGAGCACGACCGGCGCGGCCACCTCCCGGCCTTCGGCCGAGATGCCTTTCAGCAGCGGATAAATATGCGTGTCCATCGGTCCGGCGGAGCCCATCTGATGCGGCAAATCGCTGCTCTTCGTCACATGCGGCACCAGATTCCATGTGTCCGCCATCGTAAGCAGCGCTTCTTTGCCGGCCAGCAGCGGAATGTCGGCTGCGGCTGCCAGCTTCTTTACCGGAGCCGCATCGACCCGCAGCGCTTCATGAATATGAAGCTGCTGATGGTAAGCGGTTTGCTCGGCTTCCGCATGCCAGCCCCCGTTCTCCGCCCGAACCGGGTGCTTGAACGGCGCGCCTCCGGCGCTAATGAGCCCGCCGCCCTGCCGGAGAAAGCCGAGAATCGCGGGCCAAGCGGCTTTCGGAAAATACGGCGCATGCAGGTTGACGAAGCAGCCGCCCTCGGCGGGGCCAAGCGCCTCCGCCAGGCGGTCCGCCGGGACGACCTGCCCCACACCCTGCAGCAATCCAGCATCGACCTGCATCCCTTCGCCGAGCGGAAAGCCCGGGTCGTAGAAAATGACGATCGGCCGCGTCATACAATCCCTTCCTTCATCGCTTCGTATACAAGCAGCGAGAACAAGCTGTTGGACCACGCAAACCAGCTGCGCGTGAAGATAGTCGGATCGTCCGCATGGAAACCTTCATGCATGAAGCCGGTATCCGCGTCCGTCGCCTCCAGCATCGCGAGCATTTCCAGCTTCTCCTCTTTCGTAAGAGCCGTCAGCCCCTGCATCGACAGCGCCATGTGCCAAATATAATCCGGCGGCGTATGCGGGCTGCCGATGCCTTTGGCTACCTTGCCCTCGTAATAGAACGGATTTTGCTTGCTCAGGGCAAAGCGTCTCGTATTTTGATAAATCGGGTCGTCCGGCGGCGTATAGCCGATATACGGAATCGACATCAGTCCCGGCGTTCCGGCGTCGTCCATCAAGCAGTAGTTGCCGGAGCCGTCCGTTTCGTAAGCGTAAATCGGGCCGAACTCCGGATGGCGGTAAATGCCGTACAGCTGAATGCCGTGATCGACATCCGCTTCCAGCTTCTTCAATTCGTCGACAAACGCCAGATCGCGGAACACCCATTCGGCCATCTCGCGCATCTGCCGCAGCGTCACGACCGCGAACATGTTCGACGGGATGTTGTAGTGGAAATCGCAGGCGTCGTCGCTCGGACGGAAGCCCGACCAGATCATCCCCGTGTAGTTCACCGGCATGCCCAGCCCGTTGTTGCGCAGCGAATCCGTCGGCACGTCGTTATTGCGCGTGAAGCGGTACGGCGACAGCTCGAAGTGGCGCTGCTCCGTTTTCCACAGGTCGACCGTTTTGCGCATCGCGGACTTGAAGCTCTTGTCGAAAATGTCCGTCCGCTCCGTTTCCTTCCAGTACTTATAAGCTAAGCGCATCGAGAAGCAGATCGAATCGAGCTCGAATTTGCGCTCCCACACCCACGGGGACATTTCGGTCTCGTCCGTCGTGTTCCAGTGCCAGTCGTTCGCCGATTCGTTGAAGGCGTTGGCATACGGATCGATATGGATAGATTGAATGTGCCGTTTAATCAGTCCTGCGATCAATTGCTGCAGATCCGGGTCGTTCTTCGCCAGCGGCACGTAATGAATCACTTGCTCTACGGAATCGCGCAGCCACATCGCCGGAATATCCCCGGTAATAATGAACGTCGTTCCGTCTTCCATCCGTTTCGTCGTCGTCGCCAGCGTGTTCGGGAAGCAATTTTTAAACAATTGCAGCAGCTTGGGACGGTGAGCCAGCTTGACCTCTGCCTCTGCCAGCACGTCCTGCACCGCCCGCGGCAGCTCCATCGCAGGAATCGGAATTTTAGGTAATCTGAATTGTTCCATCTCGTCCGTCAACCTCCATTTTTTCTACTACTCACCGAAGGGGGAAGGAATGTTTTTTGGGTTTTCGTGGGTACTCGCACAGAGTAGCACGGTGGCGGGGTATCCACTGGAGGAGCGATAGCGTTCGCCTTGGTCCTCGGGAAATCTCCGCTATCCAGCAGCTTCCAATCGAAATTTCCCGAGGACCACAGCGACCGGAAGTGGATACCCCGCCACCCGCCGCCGCCCCATACCCGATTTAAAAAACTTCCTTACTCCTTCACCGCACCAACCGTCAACCCTTGAATAAAATACCGTTGGAAGAACGGGTACGCGAACACAATCGGTCCCGTCGCCAGGACGACCATCGCCATCCGCGATGTATCCTGCGGCAGCGATTGCAGCAAAGCTACGCCCATCGACGGGTTGCTCGTATTTTGCAAAATAAACTGCATGCTCGTCTCGATCCGCATCAGCATGGATTGCAGCGGCACCAAGCTCGGCTTGTCAATATAGAGCAGCGCGTTGAACCAGTCGTTCCAGTACCCGAGGGTGCTGAACAAGCCGATCGTCGCGAGCCCCGGAAGCGATAAGGGCAGAACCAGGCGGAAGAAAATCCCGAATTCGCCCGCACCGTCGATTTTTCCCGATTCGATAATGGCATCCGGTACGCTCGTAGAGAAGAACGTCCGCATAATCATGATGTAGAAGGCGTTCACGGCCAGCGGCAGAATAAGCCCCCAGATGGAGTCCTTCAGCCCAAGCAGCTGCGTGACGACAATATAGGTCGGGACGAGCCCGCCGTTGAACAGCATTGTGAAAAAAGCGAAAAACGAGAAAAAATTGCGGTACTTGAAGCTTTTGCGCGAAATCGCGTAGGCGAACAGCGCAATCATAATCATGCTGAGCACCGTACCGATCACGGTAACGGCAATGGTGACACCGTAGGACCGCAGCAGCTGATCCCCGGCTTTAAACACGTAACGGTAAGCTTCCAGGCTCCATTTTTCCGGAATGATCCGGTAGCCGTTGCGCGCAAGCGTCCCTTCGTCCGTGAATGAAATAATGGTGACGAACAAGAAAGGAAACACGCACAAAAAAGCCAAAATCCCGGCGATCAAGTTGAAAATGACGTTCCAAACCGGAGACAGATGATGAAAATCCCGGCTTCGTTTCATCGTTCGTGCGGCCACAGCCACTCCCTCCTTTATCCGTAGTGATTAATACAGCGCGTTGTCTTTATTGAATCTGCGAACAATGGCGTTGGAGGTAATGACGAGCACGAAACCGACGAACGACTGATACAGACCGGCCGCGCTGGTCATGCCGATTTCCCCGGTAAATTTCAAGCCGCGGTACACGTACGTATCGATAACGTTGGTAACCGAGAACAGCGTTCCCGAATTTCGCGGTATTTGATAGAACAGTCCGAAATCCGCATAAAAAATACGTCCGATCGCAAGCAGCGTCAGAATGGTAATCAGCGGCGTCAGCATCGGCACCGTAATGTGGCGGATTTGCTGCCATTTGTTCGCCCCGTCGATCATCGCCGCCTCATACAGCGACTTGTCGATCCCCATGATGGCCGCCAAATACACGACGCTGTTATAGCCGATCGATTTCCATAGAAAGACGAGCGTCAGAATAAGCGGCCAATACGTCGGATCGTTATACCACTGCGTGGCGGTGAGCCCGAACGCTTTGGCGATTTGGTTGATCATGCCTTTGTCGAAGCTGAGGAAGCTGAATACGAAATACCCGACAATGACCCAAGACAAGAAATAAGGCAGGAACATTCCGGTCTGATACAGCTTGGCCAGCTTCTTGTTGGCGATTTCCGCCAAAATAATAGCCAGCCCGACGGCCAGGACGAGGCCGATTACGATGAATACGGTATTATACAGCAGCGTGTTCCGCGTAATGAGAAAAGCGTCCTTCGTGCTGAACAGAAATTCGAAGTTTTTGAGCCCGACCCATTTGCTGTTCAAAATGCTGGCCAGAAACCCGTCGCGATGGTACCGGTATTCCTTGAAAGCGATAACCGTTCCAGCCATCGGCAGGTAAGAGAAGAAAAGAAACCAGATCGTGGCGGGAAGCACCATGATGAGCATGGCTTTGTTCCGGCTGATATCCTTGAGCACACCCTTCACATTCATCACCCCTCGCGTTCAAAGAGACGGGGCGAATGAATGCCATTCGCCCTGTGTCCCGTTCTTATCGTTCACCCGAGAAAGCTTCCGTCAAGAAGCTCTGTTGCTTTTTGAGCTTGATTACTTTTGGGCCGCTTTCCATGCATCGATTTGACGCTGCGCTTCTTCCATAATTTTGTCGAGGCCCGCAGCTTTCAGCTTTTGGGTAGCCTGCGGCAGGATTTGGTTCGGATCGACCGTACCGGTCATCAGCGGCGCCCAGAACTCTTCCTTGACGTTCTGCACCGCTGCGATTTCGCTCGTCACTTTGGACGGATCGAAGTTGAAGCCGAGCAGCGCGGCAGGCTTACCGGTTGCGTTGAATTTCTTGAAGCCTTCCCATTTGTCTTTCGGATCGGTCGGGTTCAGGTACGTGATCATCAGGTTACCCAGCGAGAATGTCGGCATATCGTAGTTTTTCGATTCCGGCAAGTTCTCCATAACGTTGTCGCCGACTTTTTTGTAGTGCACGCTTTCGATCCCGGAGTCGACCATGTTGCGCAGCACCGGATCGGTATTCAGCAGGTTCAGGAACTCCATCGCTTTTTCCGGATTTTTGGAATTCGCCGAGATCGCTTGCATCGAGCCCATAACGGACCAGTTGTAGATGTAAGCGGGGCTCGCCGGTGTGGAGACGACCGGATAACCGTAACTTGCCGTCCACAGGTTGTCCGCGAACGGCTGGGTCGTCGCCTTGTCTGCAAACCATTTGCCCGTTTTTTGAACGTCCGTCGAGGAAACCATCGTTGCCGCTTCCGTAGGAATATAGCCGGCTTTATAATATTTGTGCATCGTCTCGAGCGCCTGCTTCATTTCCGGCGTCTCCAGGATGTTGATAACCTTGTAATCCTGGCTGTCTAATTTGACGGCCATCGGCATTTTCTCGATCACGTAGTCGTACGGGACGAAGACGCCGTAGTTTTTATCGACGGAGAACGGAATAACGTCCGGTTCTTTTTCTTTAATCGTTTTCAAGAGCGGTTCCAAGCTTTCCAGCGAGTTGACGTTCTTGATATCGAGGTTGTACTTGTCGAGCAGCTGCTTGTTGAAGCGCCATACCTCTTGCGCCGGCAGCTCTTTGTTGGCCGGAATGCCGTAGTTGTGGCCGTCGACCTTGGAACCGCTTAAGAAGGCCGGATCAAGCATGTCCTTGATGCCTTTTCCTTGCTTTTCCAGCAAGTCGTCGATCGGCAGGAACGCGCCTTTTCTTGCGTTTTGCACGTAGTCAAACGCCCAGGAAGACGTGAACATGATGTCCATCGGCGTACCGGAAGCGGTCATGACCTGCATTTTTTGCGAGTAATCGCCAAAATCGATCATATTCATTTTGACGGTAACTCCGATTTTTTCTTTCGTATATTTGCTGACTTCTTCCATGACCCGGTCAACGTCCTTTTGAGGCGTACCGATCGTATACCAAATCAGCTCAACAGGTTTGCCCGCGGCGCCTCCTGCGTCCTGCGCGCTATCCTTGCTGCCTCCGCATGCGGTCAAAACGACCGAAGCCGAAAGCATGAGCGCGAGTCCGGCAAACAGGCTTCTTTTTTTCATTTTCATGTTCGCAGATACCTCCCTTTTTCATTCAAGCAGCCGTTGAATCGTTTCAATGGCTACCTTTACATTAACTCAAGAAAGCATTTACAAATAGGCAAGAAACTAAAGGTATGCTGTACAAAATAAAGAAAGGGTCTGCCGGATTTTCACCCTTCACAGCAGCCCCTTGTAATCCGTCGGGGAAATCCCGACATATTTTTTGAATTGTTTGTAAAAATAACTGGTCTCCCAATACCCGACCGTTTTGGCGATTTCCTGAACTTTCAGATGCGTCTCCTTCAATAGCGTCTTCGCCTTCTCAATGCGGTACTTGTTGATATATTCCGTAAAGCTCTCGCCCGTTTCCTTATGGAACAGGTGGCCGAGATACACCGGATGAATATTGAACTGTCCGCTGAGCGTCTTCAGCGACAGCTCTTCGGCATAGCTGTCGTGAATCAGCTTCAGCACTTGCTGTATGACCGGGCTGCGGACGTCCTGGATCAACGAATCGACGGTCAAGCCAGCAACCGTCTTCACGGCGTCCGCCATCCGGTCCGCCGTTCCCGCATGCAGCACGTGCCCGAAGGCTTCCTGATACAGCTCCGACGAATCCGTATGCTTGATTGCTTTCAGCTCCATCTTAAAGCGAATCATCAGCTCGATGGAGATTTGCTGCAGCCGCGCCGGCGTCATGCCTTCCTGCGTCAGAAGCCGCTCGTAATCCTGATCGATCCGGGCGAGCAAGCCATCTTTATCTTTGGCTAAAATAAGCTTGGAATATTCCGCCCACTCCAGCGGAAAATCGAGTCCGGCCGTCCCCCCGGACACCGCAACCTCCTCGTAATCCAGAATGTCGCGGTCGGGATAGAGCAGGAAAAATTCCTGCGCCTTCTTCGCATGCGCATAGCTTTGCGCCGCCTCGTAAGGCAGCCGCTCCACGCTGCCAAGCGAAATGCGGCAAGACCGGGAAGCCGCTGCGCACTCGGCCTTCATCCGGGCCAGCAGCTCCAGCGCGGCGCGCTTGCCCTCCGCCGGCTCGTCCAGCGTAAAGACGACGACCAGCTCGCCGTCCATATTGTGAAACGGAATGACCGACAGGCCCGGCGGCCTCTGTTCCGCGACCAGGTCGGCGCCTCCCGCGTCTCCCTCCGGAAAACGGACGAGCGCCACAAGCGCATAGGGACGGTTCAGCTGCAGCTGCAGCAGCTCGGCGCGCTCGTCGAATTCGTTGGACGCAATCTGGCCGGTCAGCCACCGGTGCATAATGTGCTCCTTTAGAATGCGCATATCCTGCTCGCCAAAGACGCGCTCGGCCTGCTCAACGTTCAGCTTGTCCGCCGTCGTGGTCAGCGTGGAGCGGAGCTCCTGTACGTCGATCGGCTTGAGCAAATAATTTTCGATCCCGAGCCGCATGCCTTCCTTCAAATAATCGAACTCGTTATAACCGCTCAAGATGATCGCCTTGAGCCCAGGGTTCCATTCGCGGACCGCGCGGATCAGCTCCAGCCCCGTCATGACCGGCATGGAGATATCCGTAATCAGAATGTCGGCGGGCGTGCGCTTCAAGGCGTCCAGCGCCTTCTGTCCGTTCCCCGCGTGACCGACGATTTCGAGCCCCAACGCGGCCCAGTCGATAATATCGTACAGCCCTTCAATGATGAAAGGCTCGTCATCCACCAAAAACACTCTATACATCGGATTCGCCTGCTCCTTCCTTTTCGGGGAACCACACGGTGACGGTCGTGCCGACCCCGGGCTTGCTCTTCAGCTCCATCCCTGCCCTGCTCCCGTGCAGCAGCTTGAGCCGCTCGTAGACGACCCGCAGTCCGAACGAACCGCCGACCTCTTCGGGCGCTCCGAGCGCTTCCTTGATCTCCTCGAGCCGCTGCGGCTCGATCCCTCTGCCGTTGTCCTCCACCCGGACCCGAATCACCCCGTTCTCCCGAGAGAACCGGATGACGGCATGATTATCGGTCCGGTCCGGCTCAATGCCGTGAACGATATAGTTTTCGATGACCGGTTGGAGAAACATTTTCACGACGGGAATCCCATACAGCTCCCGGTCGCATTCGATGGCGTAAGAAAACTTGTCTTTATACCGGATGCGGAACAGCTCCAAATACAGACGGCACGCCTCCAGCTCGTCCTTGAGCGTATAGACGGCCTTCTGCTGCACCACGTTGCGGAACAGCGCCGACAGGCTGAAAATCATTTCGCCCACATCGTGTGCGCCTTGGGAGATCGCCCGCATCCGGATCACTTCGAGCGTATTATAGAGAAAATGCGGATTGACCCTCGCCTGAAGCGCGGTGAACTCCGTATGCTTTTGCCGGATTTCCGCTTTATACACCCGCTCGATATATCGGTTCAGTTCATCCAGCATATCGTTGAAGCTGCGGGATATTTGGCCCAGCTCGTCCTCCTTCGGCTCGATAATGCGCGAGGTGAGGTCTCCGGTCTCCACCTTTTTCATGAACCGGATAATTTTGTTCGTCCGTTTGGCGAGGTTGATGACGACAAGCGACGGAAACAGGATCGCGATCAAAATCCCCAGCACGCTGGCAATGATAATCGTCCGTCTCCAGCCTTGGGAAGCGGCTGCAATCTCCTCCTTCGGAATCGCTCCGACCACGACGTAGCCCGCCTGGTTTTGCGCCAGCGTCGTCATATACGATTCCTGCTCCAGCATGCCGGTCTCCTGTTGAATCTGATCCATATAAGGATAAGGTTTGCCGTAATACGAGCCTGAGGAATCGAAAATCACTTGCCCGTCGGGCGTAAGCACAAGAATGGTCCCTTTCAGCGTCTCTTTGTAGCTGGACAGCGACTTCCAAATGCCGTCGGAATCGAAATAAATCAAAAGCTGTCCGATATATTTCAGCGAGTTTTTGTCATTCATGAGCGCCCGGACGGCAAACAGCCGGGGGTCCCATTGATCAATTTCCTTGCGGATCCACGGATTGGGCACGGAGACGTTCTTATTGTCCAGCGCCATCGCATCCGGGATATAGGAATGGACGGCGTTGGTCCTATGAAGCTTCGCCGATTTTTGCCGGTTGTACACATACAAGTACTGCTTCTCCGCGCTGTACAGCATCAGGTTGCGGATATCCGGATCGTCCTCAAGCCGGTTGGCGAAATAGGACAAGCTGTAGGGAGCGACATCTTCTTCATAATATCGGTTCAGTCCATGCTCGATATAATCCCGAAAATCGTGCTGCAGGAAATACGAGATGTCGGCGGCCATCCGCGGATCGCGGTAAATTCCCAGAACCATCGACTGCACCGACTCGTATTTTTCGCTCAAAAACGCGTTCACGGCCTCCATCGCCTTCTTCTGATTGTCCATTTCCCGCTGTACGACGGATTGCGACATAAAATGATACATCAGGTACGAGAGCGTGATGATGGTCAGAATCGTGATGAGGGCAAACGATAGCAGCAGCTTCATGAACAAGTTGTTTTTAATGTATCTCCGGTATACGCTTCCAATCATTCGTCCTCACCCCTCCCATCGTCCATGCCGCAATCCTTAAATTATAGCATGCCTGAAAATGAATCGGGAAATGTTCCAAAATAGTTCAAAAGTTCGAATTTTCACAAACGAAATCCCGGGATTGCTGTGATCTAAGTCATATTTTCCGGGACAAGCTTTCTCCACAATAGAAGTAGACCATGACAATCCTCACAACAATCCGTGACGGTTGCCAAAAAAACAACAGGAGAAAGGTGGAATAGAACTCTCATGGACGCAGTGATGCTCTCGCGCATACAGTTTTCCGCAACGACGATTTTTCACTTTATTTTCGTGCCCATCTCGATCGGATTGGCGCTGATGATTGCGATCATGGAAACGATGTACGTGGTCAAAGGCGAGGAAGAATATAAACGGATGGCCAAGTTCTGGGGCAAATTGTTTCTGATCAATTTCGCCGTCGGCGTGGTCACCGGGATATTGCAGGAGTTTCAGTTCGGCATGAACTGGTCGAATTATTCGCGGTTTGTCGGAGACGTCTTCGGCGCTCCGCTGGCCATCGAGGCGCTGCTGGCGTTTTTCATGGAATCGACGTTTATCGGCTTATGGATCTTCGGATGGGAGCGGCTGTCGAAGAAGGTTCACCTGGCCTGCATCTGGCTGGTGTCCATCGGCACGACGCTGTCGGCGTTCTGGATTCTCGCGGCCAATTCCTTCATGCAGCGTCCCGTCGGCTTCACGGTCAATAACGGAAGGGCGGAAATGAACGATTTCCTCGCTCTGGTCACGAACGGCCAGCTGTGGTGGGAATTCCCGCATACGGTGTTCGGCGCATTTCTGACCGGTTCCTTTCTGGTGGCCGGGATCAGCGCCTGGAAGCTGCTGAAGCGCCAAGACGTGCCTTTCTTCAAAAAATCGTTTCAGCTCGCAATCGTGATCGGCTTGATCTCGTCCGTCGCCGTCGCGCTGTTCGGCCACCAGCAGGCGCAGTATCTGGTCGCCACCCAGCCGATGAAAATGGCGGCCAGCGAAGGCCTCTGGGAGACGAGCGCCGATCCGGCGCCATGGACGGTCACGGCGTTCATCGATCCGGAGAAGCAGCGGAATACGATGGAAATCAAGGTGCCGTATCTGCTCAGCTATTTGTCGTACAGCAAGCTTTCCGGCAGCGTGCCGGGGATGAAGGACCTTCAGGCGGAATACGAGCAAAAATACGGCCCGGGCAACTACATTCCGCCCGTACGCACGACGTTCTGGAGCTTCCGCATTATGGTAGCCTGCGGCACTGCGATGATTTTACTGAGCTTGTACGGATGCTACCTTGCGGCCCGCAAAAAGCTGGAGCAAGCGGGCAAGTGGTTCCTGCATGCCATGGTATGGGGCATCTCCATGCCGTTCATCGCCAACACCGCGGGCTGGATTATGACGGAGATCGGCCGCCAGCCGTGGGCCGTATTCGGGCTAATGCGCACCGAGGACGGGGTATCCCCGAGCGTGAGCGCCGGGCAGGTGCTGTTCTCGCTGATCTCGTTCACCGCCGCCTATACGGTGCTCGCTATCGTCATGGCCTACTTGTTTATCCGAGTGATCAAAAAAGGGCCGAATGCCGTCGA
The DNA here is from genome assembly GCA_031180825.1 of Paenibacillus sp. GTDB lineage: Bacteria > Bacillota > Bacilli > Paenibacillales > NBRC-103111 > Paenibacillus_G. The sequence goes on from JAPSLM010000005.1 coordinate 268,988, forward strand.
GCATGCCGAAACCGGGCATGCGGACGATCCATTCGACAGGGAGGGACAACATGCTTTCTCTAAATGAGCTTTGGTTTATACTTGTGGCGGTTTTGTTCGTCGGCTTCTTCTTTCTGGAGGGCTTCGACTTCGGCGTAGGCATGTCTGCGCCGCTGCTGGGCAAAACCGACGGACAGCGCCGGGTACTCATTAACTCGATCGGCCCGTTCTGGGACGCGAACGAAGTGTGGCTGCTGACGGCGGGCGGCGCGATGTTCGCAGCTTTCCCCAACTGGTACGCCACGCTGTTCAGCGGCTTCAATACGCCGCTTGTCGTACTTCTGCTCGCCTTGATCGGCCGGGGCGTCGCCTTCGAGTTTCGCGGCAAGGTCGACAGCCGGCGCTGGAAGCGGACCTGGGACGGCGTCATCTTCATGGGCAGCCTGCTGCCTCCATTTCTGCTCGGGGTTGTCTTCGCCTGCCTGCTGAAAGGCTTGCCGATCGACGGGCAGATGGAAATGCGCGCCGGCTTGCTCGATATCGTGAATGTCTACAGCGTCATCGGCGGAGTAACGGTTACCGTGCTGTGCCTCGTGCACGGCCTGATGTTCACGACCCTGCGAACGACCGGAGACCTGCAGGAGCGGGCGCGCGCGCTGGGCGGCCGGCTGCTGGTCCCGCTTGCGGGGCTGCTCGCGGTATTCGGGGCGATGACTTACGCGATGACGGACGTATTTCAGGTCCGCGGCGGAATGTTGACGGTGATGGCCGCTGCCGGGGTCGCCGCTTTCGTGCTGGCCGGGGCCTTCAACGCCAAGAAAAAGGACGGTTGGGCGTTCGGCATGACGGGAGCCGTGATCGCTTTGGCGATCGTTTCCGTGTTCATCGGCCTGTTTCCGAGGGTGATGATCAGCTCCATCGACAGCGCGTTTAACCTGACGATCCACAATGCCGCTTCCGGCCCTTATTCGCTGAAAGTGATGACCTATGCGGCTTTAAGCCTGCTTCCCTTCGTGCTCGGCTATCAAATCTGGAGCTATTTCGTCTTCCACAAACGCGTGCACGAAAAGCAGCATCTGGAGTACTGACATGGGAAAGGCGCTGTTCGGTTATCGAGGAATCAAGCCGGTTCTCGCCATCGTAACCTTGCTGACTCTGGTGCAGAGCGCCGCCGTCGCAGGTCAGGCGGTATGGCTGGCGGAGGCCGTCTCCGCCCTGTTCGCCGGGAAACCGATGCAGGAGCTGACCGGGACCGCCCTGCTGTTTCTGCTTGCCTTTCTGGTCCGTCAAGCGACGGGGCTCGTCCAGCAGAAGATCGCCTATCGCTATGCCGAAACGACGGGCGCGGGCTTGCGCAAGCAATTGATGGAGAAGCTGTTCGAGCTCGGGCCCAGGTTCGCCAAAACGGAAGGCACGGGCAATCTGGTCACGCTGGTGCTGGACGGGATCTCGCGGTTCCGCACCTTTCTGGAGCTGACGATTCCCCGCATGCCTTCCGCGGCGCTTACCCCGGCGGTCGTGCTGGCGTACGTATTCTGGCTCGATGCCGTATCGGGCGTCATCCTGCTCGTGACGATGCCGATTCTCATCGCGTTCATGATCTTGATCGGACTTGCCGCGCGAAAGCAAATGCAGCGCCAGTGGCAGTCCTACCGGGTCTTGTCGAATCATTTCGTCGATTCGCTGCGCGGGCTGGAGACGCTGAAGGTGCTCGGCCGCAGCCGCTCGCACAGCGAGACGATCGGGCGGGTAAGCGACAAATACCGCTCGGCGACGATGCGCACCCTGCGCGTGGCGTTTTTGTCGTCGTTTGCGCTTGATTTCTTCACCATGCTATCCGTCGCCTCGGTCGCCGTCAGCTTGGGGCTGCGGCTGGTGAACGGGGACCTGCCGCTCGTCACCGCGCTCGCCGTGCTGATCCTGGCGCCGGAGTATTTCCTTCCGGTCCGTTTGGCGGGAGCCGATTATCATGCGACCTTGAACGGAAAAGAAGCCGGCGAGGCGATCCGGGCGATTCTGGGGCGGCCATCCGGGAGGGAAGAAGCATCCGAGCTTCCGGCCTCGTTCGCATGGGGAAGCGGCAGCGAGCTGACGCTGTCCCGGGTTCAGGTGCAGCATGAGCCCGAGGGACCCTCCTCGCTGCAGAATGTAACCGTCCGAATCCGGGGCTTGCGGAAAATCGGCATCGTCGGCGAAAGCGGCGCGGGAAAATCGACGCTGATCGACGTGCTGGGCGGGTTTCTGCATCCGTCGGCCGGAAGCATCGAGCTTGACGGGTTCAAGGTTTCCTCCATGCATGCGGAGGCCTGGCTGAACCAAACGACGTACATTCCGCAGCATCCGTATTTGTTCCACGGCTCCTTGGCGGACAACGTCCGCTTCTACGCCCCGGAAGCGCCGGAGGAAGAGGTCGGCCGGGCGATCGCTGCGGCGGGACTTGCCGGGCTTGTCGCCGACCTGCCGGGCGGCCGCGAAGAAATTGTGGGCAATGGCGGCCGGCCGCTGAGCGGCGGGCAGGAGCAGCGCGTCGCCCTGGCCCGCGCTTTTCTAAGCCGTCGGCCGGTCATGCTGCTCGATGAGCCGACCGCCCATTTGGACATTGAGACGGAGTACGAGCTGAAAGAAACGATGCTGTCCTTGTTCGAGAATAAGCTGGTGTTTCTGGCGACGCACCGCTTGCACTGGATGCCGGATATGGACTGGATCATCGTCCTGCATCAAGGGCGCGTCGCCGAGACCGGTACGCACGAGGAGCTGCTGGCAAACAAGGGGATTTATTACCAGCTGTTTACATCTCAACAGGAGGGGATATCATGAAGCGGGAAGCTTGGCTGCGCCCGGCATCGCGGGCTTTTTACCTGCGATTCGCGGCGATTGTCGTCTTGGGGGCGTTAACGGCCGGGTGCGCCGCTTCCTTGATGTTCACTTCCGGCTATCTCATCTCCAAGTCGGCGCTGCGGCCGGAAAATATCTTAATGGTCTACGTCCCTATCGTCCTGGTCCGAACCTTCGGAACGAGCCGCGCGGTCCTGCACTATGTCGAACGCCTCGTCGGACACGATACGATCCTGCGCATGATCTCGCACCTGCGCGTCCGGCTGTACCGGCTCCTCGAACCGCAGGCGCTGTTCATCCGCTCGCGCTTCCGCACGGGCGATATGCTCGGCGTGCTGGCCGACGATATCGAGCATCTGCAAAACGTTTATCTGCGCATCGTGTTTCCGGGAGCGGCCGCTTTTGTCGTGTTCGCACTCTCGGTGGCGGCGCTGGGCTGCTTTGACGGCAGGTTCGCGCTGCTGGCGGCCGTTTATTTGCTCATTCTCGGCCTCTTGCTGCCCGCCGTTTCCCTGGCGGTCATGCGGAAGAGCCATGCGCGGATCAAGCGGCAGCGCGGCGGGCTCTACCGGAAGCTAACCGATGCGGTGCTCGGGATGAACGACTGGGTCGTCAGCGGGAGAGCGGCGAGCTTTATTCAAAGCTATGAAGCCGACGAAGCGGAAATGGCGCGGCTGGAGCGGCGCACAGGCGATTGGACGCGGCGCAGAAATGCGATCGCCCAAGGGGTGGTCGGCCTCATGGCCGTCTCCATGATCTATTGGGCGGGCCAGCAAGCGGCCGACCAGCGAATCGCCGCGACCTTGATCGCCGCTTTCGTGCTGGTCGTATTCCCGGTGGCGGATGTGTTCCTGCCGCTTTCGGAGGCTGTGGAGAAGCTGCCGCAGTACCGGGAATCGCTGAACCGCTTATCGGGGATCGGCCGGCAGGACGACTCGCGAGAAGGAGCCCCTGGCGGCAGCGACGGCGGAGCCGCGACGGTCTGGCCGGCGGCACATATTCAAGTCGACAACGCCTGCTATCAATATGAAGCCGGAAGCCGCCGGGAGATCGATCATGTATCGCTGGATCTTCCGCAAGGGAAGAAGATCGCGCTCATCGGCCGCAGCGGCGCGGGCAAATCGACCTTGCTGAAGCTCGTTCAGGGGGCGCTCGTCCCTGCGCAAGGGCGGGTTGCCGTTAACGGCATTCCGGCCCATTCGCTTGGCGACGGCATCTCCGGCGTAATCTCGGTCTTGAACCAGAGCCCGCATCTGTTCGATACCTCGGTAGCCAACAACATCCGGCTGGGGAAGCCCGAAGCCTCGGAGGAGGACATCCGCCTGGCCGCCAAGCTCGTCAAGCTGGACGCCTTGATCGAATCGCTGCCCGCAGGCTATCGGACGCCCATGCACGAAACGGGACAGCGCTTCTCCGGCGGCGAGCGTCAGCGGATCGCGCTTGCGCGGATCCTGCTGCAGGATACCCCCGTCGTGCTGCTGGACGAACCGACGGTCGGCCTCGATCCCCGGACCGAACGGGAGCTGCTGGCCACGATCTTCGATACGCTGCGTGACAAATCGTTAATATGGGTTACCCACCATCTGGCCGGGGCCGAGCGGATGGACGAAATTATATTTATGGAGAACGGCCGCGTGGAAATGAGAGGCACGCATGCCGAATTAATGGAGCGCTATCCGCGCTATCGAAATCTGTACCATCTCGACCGGCCAAACGATCCGGTTTTATAATTCCAGCCTGCCTTAAAAAGGGCGGTGAGCCGCTGCTGACCGCCCTTTAAGGCAGCTTCTTTGCATGCATTCAACTTACGGCTAGCTTCAACCGCTAAAACGATAAGTACAAATAGAAACAAGGACACCTAAAAAAGGTCGTCCTTGTTCCTAAAACGATGGGAAAGGGAACCGTGACCGTTCGGGTCTCCGGCTATTGAGGCCGCTTGCATGCATGGACATGCGGGCACGGTTTACGAGATTTGTATGCCTTTCTTGAGCGACTTCAGGTCGCCATTCGGATTTACCAGCAAGGGCAGCATCTTCTCACTGCGAAGCATCGGGGAATGGCACTGCCTGCATACCGGCACATCCTCGAACGCAAAGTTGTCCCGCATCCAGCCCTTACATCCTTCCTTGCTGCAAGACCAGATCATCGTGTTTTCCTCAGGGATATCCTCTAACGATTTCTTTTGAAAGTACACAGTTAACCCCTCCCTTGATTTAAAAACCCTTGATCCTAAAAAAACTGCCCTCAACACAAGTTAAGGGCAGTTTGCTTGGGCTTACATTACAGCTTTACAACATTTTCGGCTTGCGGTCCGCGGTTGCCTTGTACCACATTGAATTCGACACGCTGGCCTTCATCCAACGATTTGAAGCCGTCACCTGTGATCGCGCTGAAATGCACGAATACGTCGCCGCCGCCTTCCACTTCGATAAAGCCAAAACCCTTGTCAGCATTAAACCATTTTACTGTACCTGTTTGCATCGTATTACCTCCAAGATTTGATTTAACATGTTTTTTTTATCCTTCAATGAAATAAAAAATTCACATATTGAAAAAGGTTCCATCACACAAATGATAACCCTTTACAATATGTGAATTAACAGGTCAAATTTATGATTACCCTAACCTTACCATAATTAGATCCAAAACACAAGCTTGTTACCGGACAAGCAGCAATACAGACCTCCCGGCAGCCGAGCTGAAGAATGATGGTTTACGGATTCTTAACTTGACCCTGCGCCGGATTGCCCTTATAGTTACTACAAATGTATAGTGCGAGAACAAATGTTAGGCGGTCGTTCATGTTAAATTCCGAGGAAAAAAAGCTAATCGTGAAAATCGCGAAGCTGTATTATTTTGAAGCTTGGACCCAGGAAAAAATTGCGGTGAAATTCGGCATTTCACGGCCCGCCGTCTCCAAGCTGCTTCAGAAGGGGCGCGACGAAGGCGTCGTGGAAATCCTCATTCATGACGATACGCTGGAAACCAGCGATCTGGAGAAGGAAATTGAAGCGGCCTTCGACCTCAAGCAAGCGATCGTTGTGCCTACCCGCGACTTGAAGCAGGAGCTGGTCTACAGCACGGTCGGCAAAGCGGCGGCCGGTTTTGTGCTCAAGGCGATGAAGCAGGCCGGGCGCATTGGCGTATCGTGGGGAACGACGCTGTTCCACGTCGTGAAAGAGTTTCCTTTTGAAAAGAAAGAAAACCTCAAGATCGTCCCGCTTGTCGGCGGGATGGGCAACGACAAGACCGAAATTCATGCCAACCAGATCGCGTACGAGCTGTCCAAGAAGATGGGCGTAAAATGCGAATCGCTCTATGCCCCTGCGGTAGTGGAAACCGAAGAGCTGCGGGATAAGATCGTGGAGCTTCCGAACATCTCTTCCGTTCTGGAGGAAGGCAGGCAAATCGATCTGGCGCTGGTCGGCATCGGGAATCCGTTTGCCCTGTCGACTATGGAGGAAATCGGCTACTTGAACCAAGAGGTGCTGCAGCAATTGAAGGCCTTGAACGCGGTGGCCGACATCAACTCCCGCTTTATCGATCGGGATGGAGCTCTGTGCAACCACCCCATCAACAATAAAGTGATCGGGATGGAGCTGGAGCATTTGAAAGCCGTAAAGCTCGTTATCGCCATTGCGGTCGGACTGCATAAGGTCGACAGCATCCTGGCCGCGCTGAAAGGCGGGTACGTGCATGTGCTGATCACCGACGAGCCGACCGCATCCGGCCTCGCCGCAAAGTTAAAATAGAATCGCAGCCGAGCGAACCAGCAACGGAGGGAGCCTCATGAAAGAAACCCGGCTTGAAACTTTTCTGTACTGTAACGATTGCAAGCAAGAGCAGGATCATGTGATCAGCTACCTGAATAAACGGATCTCCGGGATTGAATGTCAGGTATGCCATCGTCGGCTTTCCATGCAGATTGATCTTTCGCACGAGCTGTACGACGAGCTGTTTACCAGAATCCGCACCAAGCCCGCCAGAATGACCGAAGAGTACAGGCGTCATGTCAGCCAGTTCCTGCTCACGCTTCCGGCAAGAGTCGCCAGCAAGCCTTACCGGGTGTATCGGGAATGGAAAGAAATTCGCGGCTTTTTCCATAAGTATCGGGTAAGGAAAGGCTGAACGCAGCTGCTTTGCTTTTCCGAAATCCGCACAAAGAAAGAACCTTCAAACCACGCAAGCGGATTGAAGGTTCTTCTATTATATTGCCTGCAACGATATTCCTACAACAAGCCCACAAGCTCCAGCCCATACGCAATGCCGTCATGACTGACATCCTTCGTAACATAACGCGCCACGTTTTTCACGGCTTCCGGCGAGTTGCCCATCGCCACGCTGTGGCCGACATATTGAAGCATCTCCAGATCGTTCAGGTTGTCGCCGAAGGCGTACACCTGCTCCCGCCGAAAGCCGAGTTTGGCGATGAACCGCTCGATGCCCTGCGCTTTGGAGCCTCCGAAAGGAAGGACGTCCATGGACAGCCGGTGCCAACGGACAAAATCCAGCCTCTGGAAGCGCTCGATGTAGCCGGATTCGTGCTTTTCGGTGCAGAACAGCATCGTTTGGTAAATGTCCCGGTCCGCATAAAAAAACGGATCGTATTCCGGATGCGGGTACTGCAGCGTTCCGATGCTTTCTTCGACATAAGGATGGCGCCTGCTGGTGCTTCGCATCCCTTCATCGTCCAAGTAAACGAGCGGATGGCCGCGATGCAGCGCATATTCCGATAACGATCGGATGACGTCCGTCGGAATCGGGTTCGTATAAATCAGCTTGCCGTGCAGCATCACATATTGGCCGTTGAAGCCGACGAAGGAATCGATGCCGAGCTCGCGGCGCAAAGGCTCCAGCATGAACGGAGAGCGGCCGGTCGCAAAAGCGATCTCGTGCCCCGCCTCCTTCAGCGCCAGAATGGCCTCCTTCGCGGAAGCGGGCAGCCGCTTGTCATGATCCAGCAAGGTCCCGTCGATATCAAAAAAAATCATGCTTCGCGTTCGGGTCACATCAACACCTCGGTGCAGTAAGATTCTATAGCTGTTCTTCAGCCGGCAAATGAAGAGAGACTTTATCGTGCAGTTGAAATTGCAGCGGCGAGCTGATTTCCCATTGACCGTCCTCGGACCGGATATGGTAATGGAATTCTTTTCCTTGAAACTGCACGTTCGTCACTTCACCCGAAATTCCGGCTTGCCCCGGAGAACCGAGCTTGAACTGGTCGGGCCGCACCGGGTACATGCCGCACGACTTGAAATAATCGGCGACGCGGCCGCCCTGCCACTGAACGGTACCGTCGGAGCCGATCGGCACAAAGGTATCGCGGTTCCAGCGTCCGCGGATCAGGTTGGCCTTCGATACGAATTTCGCGACAAATTCGGTCTCCGGGCGAAGGTAAATGTCCTGCGGCGTCCCGATTTGCTCGATGCGCCCGTCCTTCATCACGACGATCCGGTCGGCCATGGCGAGCGCTTCGCCCTGATCGTGCGTCACGTACACGATGGCCGTTCCGGTCTGACGGTGAATCGCTTGAATCTCGCGGCGCATATCCATGCGCAGCATCGCATCCAAGCTGCTGAGCGGCTCATCCATCAGCAGCAGCGACGGCTCCGCCGCAATCGCACGAGCAATCGCCACCCGCTGCTTTTGCCCGCCGGACAGCTCGTGCGGCATGCGGTCGCCGTGCTGCGCCAAGCCGACCATCTGGAGCACGCTCGCGATCCGCTCCTGCTCCTTCTCGCGGATATACGGCGGAGTTTCCTTATGATGGCGGATCGGAAACCGGATATGCTCCGTCACATTCATATGCGGCCAGAGGGCAAAGGCCTGAAACACCATGCCGATTCTCCGCTTCTCCGGCGGCAGGCTGAAGCCCGGCCTCGCCACCGCCGTCCGGTTCATGTAGATCTCTCCCGCGGTCGGCTGCTCGAAGCCCGCAAGCATGCGCAGCAGCGTCGTTTTGCCGCAGCCGGAAGGACCGAGAATAGCGACGAATTCGCCCTTCTCGATCGTTAAATTCAAAGGCTTCAGCGCCTGAAAGGTTCCGAACGTTTTGCTGACTTCCACTAATTGAATGCTCATGAAGACTGGACTCCTTTTTGGGCGGAGAGCTTCCGAACCAAGTGCAGAAGCACCATCCCCACCATAATCAAGAGGACGATCAGGCTGGACAAGGCGGTAGAATACAGCGTATTGCCGGCTTGCTCAAAGCCGAAGATCGTCACGCCGATCGTTTGCGAGCCGGTCGACCATAATAACGCGGACACCGTAAGCTCCGTGAACGCCGTCAGGAAAACGAGGAATGCGCCGCTCAGCAGCCCCGGCAGCAGCAGCGGAAGCAGGACGAAGGTCCACTTCTTCCAAAATCCCGCGCCGAAAATATGCGCCGCCTCCTCCATCGAAGGATCGATTTGCGTGAAAGCCGTAATGCCCGCCCGCACCTGCAAAATCATGAACCGGCATATATAGGCGATAAACAGGATGCGGATCGAACCGTAAATGCCGGGATTCCAGCCGGGAATCGGCTGCATCCACGCGAAAATCATCGCCAGGCCGAACACGATCCCGGGCAGTGTGTACGGCAGGGCTACGGCAAGCTCCGCCGATTTGGTCAGCCACGAAGGCTTGCGCACCCGCACATAAGCAAGCAAGGAGCCGAACACGAGACAAACGACGAGCGTCGTCGCCGATAGCGTCAGACTGTTTTGGATCGACTGCCATACTTTTTCGTTTTCCAGCAAAATGTATTTATAGTTCGAAAGCGTCAAATTCGCCGGCTGAAAAGGAAGGCCGTACGCCTTTTTCAAGGAAAGGGCGATCATGGACACGAGCGGCACGACCGTGATGATCGCGAGAAACGCCCATACGGCTGCCGTGACCCACGTCCGGTGCTTCCCGAGCGCAAAGCGCGGGCTGTTATCGACGATGACGGTATCGGCCGCTTTGATTTTGCGGACCGCGAGCCATTGCAGGAGCGTGCCGATGATGGCGATGATCCCCAGCATGACGGACAAAGCGGCGCCGCGGGAGAAGGCGGACGGGCCGAAGCCGATAATCTCCTCGTAAATCAGCGTGCTAAGCACGGAAATCTGCTTCGGAATGCCCAGGAACGCAGGGATTCCGAAGTTGTCGAGCGAGGCCAGAAACGCCAGCAGACCGCCGGCCGTCAAGCCGGGCAAAGCCAGAGGAAGCGTGACCAGGCGGAACGTTTTCCATCTTCCGGCCCCGCTGGCTCTTGTCGCCCACTCCAGATCGCGCGGAATTTTTTTCAGCACATCCACAGTCAATAAATACACAAGCGGAAAGTGATGAATTCCCATCACGAAAATAATGCCGCCGTAGCTGTACATGCTCCACGGCTTGGCATCCGGGTTCACCAGATGCAGCAGACTGGCCGCAAGCCCTTGGCTGCCCATGAAGGAAGACCAGGACAGCGTCAAGACATAAGACGGAAGTATAAAAGAAAGCAGCATCGCCATATGCAGCGTCTTCTTGTGCTTGATGTCGCTGTAGGCCATCAGCCAAGCCGCCAGCACGCCGAGCGCAATCGAGACGAGAGAGGAACCGCCCACGATGACGAACGTATCGCTTAACGTCTTCCACAGGCGGCTTTGCCGCAGCATTTCCGAGTAATGCGCCAGCGTCGGCCCGGCGCCGCCCTGCATGCTTAAAACGATCAGCTTGCCGATCGGCAGGACGAAGAAAACGAGCAGAAGTACTAGGGCGACGCCTATAAGAACTCGTTTCAATAAAAAGGAAGGAAAGGACAAGGGGGCGGGCTTATCCCCCTTCCCCTCCCGGGTCCGCTCAAATGGAATCTGTTTGGAATCGATCATGGACTATGCACTCCGCTTCTTATTGTCCGAAGACGGAGGTAAACTGCTTCTTGTCCGCTTCACGGGCTTCCGCCAATTTGGAAATCTCCGAAGAAACGACTTTAAATTGATTGATGCTTTTCAGTCCCTTCGGGGCTTCGACGCCTTCACGGATCGGCGTGTACCCGATGCTGGAAGCGAGCTTTTGGCCGTCCTCGGAAAGGACGAAGTCCACAAAGGCTTGGGCGGCTTTTTCGTTGGCCGCGTTTTTCAAGATGCCGATCGGCTCCGTAATGATCGGAACGCCTTCCGAAGGATACACCAACTCAACCGGGGAGCCTTTCGCCTTCTCGCGGGCGACGAGATAATCGACGACCATGCCGTACAATTTCTCCCCGCTTGCTACGGCGTTCAATACGGCGCCGTTTCCTTTGACGACCGAGACGTTGTTGGCCTTCAAGCTCTTGAAGAAATCCCAGCCGAAGCCGTCCGTACGGGACAGGACGCCGACGTTATACGCTGCCGCGCCGGAGTACAGCGGGCTCGGCATGATGGCGGCATCCTTGCTCTCGGCCGCGGCGAGCGCCTTCCACGAGGTCGGCGGCGTTTTTACCTTTTGGGTGTTGACCGCAAGCACGGTGGCCATCACCTTCGTCCCGGTGTAAGCGCCGTCCGGATCGACGAGGTCTTTCGGAACTTTCGCCAGCTCGGGCGATTTATAGGAAGCGAGCAAATTTTGCTTTTTCAAGCCTTCGAACGTCACGGCGTCGGCCAGCAGAAGAACGTCGGCCTGCACTTTGCCGGCTTGATTCTCCGCTTGAAGCTTCGCAGTCACTTCTTCGGTACCGGAGCGGAAGCTTTCCACCTTTATGTCGGGGTATTTCTTATTGAAAGCCGCGACGAGCTTCGTGACGTCGTCTTCCGGCTGGGACGTATAGAACGTCAGCTTGCCCGAGAGCGCGTTCGCTTCTTGCTTGGCAGGCTCCTGCTTCCCGCCGGGCTGCGCCCCTTGGTTCGCCGCCGGCTGCCCGCTCGTGCCGCAACCGCTGAATACGAGTAATGCCGTCAAGCTCATCAGTAAAGAACCTTTTTTCAACAACCTCATTCTCTCCCTACGCGATGGATTTGTATGTGTATATGGTTAGTATATAGAGCATTTGTCAAACGGCTGTTAATTTGAATGTCAACATTTATAAACACCATAAATACCGATATATAACTCAGATTAAAAGGTAGCGCCGAACCGCTGCGGCCACGCCGTCTTCCTCATTGCTTGCCGTCACCGCGTCCGCGGCCTGCTTCACCCGGTCGCTGCTGTTCGCCATCGCAATGCCGAGCCCCGCCCACCCAAGCATGTCCACATCGTTGTCGTAATCGCCGATTGCGGCGACATCAGCCGCATGCATTCCATACATCCGGCACAGCGCTTCGAGCGCCGTTCGCTTGCTGACGCCGGCCGCGTTGATATCGAAGCGGCGCTGTCCCGTCTTCGTCAAAGCCAATACGTTCCACGATCGCAGCTCGTTATACAGCCTGGCCAGCAATTCGGGGTCTTCGCTAATGACCGTCGCCTTGTATAACGGCTCGGACGCCGCTTCGGCGAATGCGGCCAGATCGCCCGCCTGCTTCACCTGAATGAGGTCGGCTTGCTCCCGGTAGTTCTCATAGGTTAACGGCCTGTCCGGATCGACGACGACGTTGGCCAGCGGCCAACTTGCGTTCATCTCGTTCATTTGCTCCACAAACAGCGTCCGGTAACCGTAAAAGTGCACATAGGCGCCGGCTTCCGCCGCCAGCTCCGCGATACGCCTTGCCGCATCGGGCGGGATCGGATAACCCTGCACCCGCTCGCCGCTTTCCGCCTCCAGGATGACTGCGCCGTTGAAGGCAATCAAGCAGCCGTGCATCCCCACATGCCGGGCATGGAGCCAGACCGATGCGGGGAAGCGTCCCGAAGCGATAGTGACGTTCACCCCCTCTCGAATCGCGTCTTGCAAGGCGTCGTAAACGGCAGGTGTGATCATTTTGCCGCGATTCAGCAGCGTGCCGTCCATATCTAAGGCAAGTAGCCGATACATGGTATCGCTCCGTTTCTAAAGTGTAGGTCAAACCGTGTACATGCTGGCCGAGTCGGGCAGAAACACCGGACCGCCGAAGACGGCGCTTGCCGTTTGTTTCATCAGCTCGAAATTCCCGTCGCTGGGCAAATGCACGAGCACCAGCTTCTTCACGCCGGCTTTCTCGGCAATCGCGGCCGCTTGACCGGCATCCATATGTCCTTGTCCCGTCGTGTGATAGCTGCCTTCGCAGATCGTCGCTTCGCAGAGGAAAATATCCGCGTCTCTGGCCAGCTCGATCAACGATTCGCAATACGAGGTATCGCCCGAGTAGACGAGGACTTTGCCTTTGTACGTGATTTTGACCGCAAAACAGGAAATCGTGTGCTCGACAGGGACGAATTCGATGTCCGCACCCGCGAGCCTGACCTTCAAATCCGGACGGATCGGCGTGATGTCCGAGTGCGGACCCTGCAGCTTGACAAGCATGTCCGACGGCTCCTCCGGCGCGAAGAGCTTAAGCCGCTCGCTCATCCGGTTGTTGCGGAGAGCTCCGACGGCGGCGTACTGCAGTATTCCGATATCCGCCATATGATCGTGATGCAAGTGGGACAGAATGACGCCGGACAGCCGTTCGACACTCGTATGATAGGAAAGTCGGCTCATCACCCCGCTTCCGCAGTCCAGCAAAATTTGCCCCTCGTCCGTTGTGACCAAGTATCCCGCAGTCGCTCCGCCGGCTGAGGGATACCCTCCCCAGTAGCCTAAAATCGTTACTTGCAATGCCCTCACCTCAAGTTGTCGTTGTCCATCGGTTTTTTACATTTGTTCTTGTCGTGTACATTTGTCATAAATATAGGTCCAAAGGGGTGGAGGGTCAAGTTAAGATACTGTAAATGTCCCGGACAAGCCCTGCGCAAGCACGGCCGCAAGCACGCATCCAGATTTTAAAACATTCCGGAAAGGAGCTCCCTCGTGGCATCATGGCGGAGCTCCTTTTCGCTATACATCCGATTCGAGCAGGCGTCGGACGGCTCTTTTGTCCGCATCAGGCTCAGACTTGACTTGCTGCTTCCGTAAAATGACGTCCCCTTGATTACGGGCGGCATCTCGGATCCTTTGCACGGTAAATCTGGAGATCGGCGCAGGGAGTTTATCTACCGAAAAAAAACCGACTTCGGCGATTTCTTTACCGTCCGGTACGGGCGTTCCCTCCCATTCCGTTACTTTAAAGTCAAAAACGTAGGCGTTGCGCCCGGATAAATAATAAATGCCCGACAACGTAAAATCGGCGGGATGCATCGTCACCCTGATTTCTTCCTGGCATTCGCGGATCGCGGTTTCCCATGCCGCCTCTCCTTCCCTTTGCCGGCCTCCCGGCAGCCCCCATTTCCGCTTCCCGTCCGCATGACGGACCAGAAGAACCCTGCCGGCATCGTCGAAGATGACAAAGCCTGCCCGAATGATTATTTTCGACGGCATAACCGCTCCCCTCCCATGGGAATAGTGTATGCCGCCAACGTCCAAAAGGAGCGAGGCCGATTTTTTCGCTCCCTGAATCCTGTGTCTAACAAAATCGCTGCGTGGTATAATGTTAGTGATTGGAGATGATCAGGATGACGGAATTGCTGGACCCGCGGAACGATTTTGTGTTTAAACGCATATCACAGCGTCTTTCACCTGCGGGAGGATTATACGCTGATTCCCCTCATCGACGACATTGAGATACATTTTATCGAGCTGCCGAAGCTTGACGATCGCGCTGTTCCGGTGGAAGGCGGCCTGGTCAACTGGCTGTTATTCCTGAAGGGAGCGGATAAACAACTGGGAGGTGCTGGCCATGAACGAACCGACATTGAAGAAGGCGATGACGACGCTCGAATTCCTGAGTCAGGACGCTGAAGCCCGCAGGCTGTACGAAGCGAGGCAAAAATATTTGCACGACGAAGCCTCGATGATTGAAGGAGCGAGAACGGAAGGAAAAGCCAAAGGAGTATTGGAAGGAAAAATTGAGGTCGCCAAGAACATGCTGTCGATGGGCCTCGATATTCAATTGATCGTTAAAGCGACAGGATTATCGGAGGAGGAGATTCATGCTCTGAAGCCGATGTAAGCCATCTTCAGACATTCAAGCCAGCCTGGCGGGGCTGGCTTTTTTTGCTGCTTCGCCCCGTTATGCCTCCTTGCCTTGAAGGATAAAGGGGCCGCTTTTACCTGCACTTTTCGCAGCAAAAAATTGAACAAATCTTGGCGGTACGGAGGTTCTCTTAAATTATATCGCTACAAATGTACCGGGAATGTTGTATAATACTATACTATACCTAAAAATATAGGGAGCGTTCTCCCGGCATAATGAAAGGTACAGATAACGATGCGAAAAGTATCTCTTCGAACGGTTTTGCGCATATATACTCACGATATCCGGCGTATTGTTACGAATTGGGTTACCCTGACGGTGGTCTGCGGACTCGTTCTTTTGCCGTCGCTTTACGCCTGGATTAACATTTATGCTTCCTGGGATCCCTACGCCAATACGAAGGGCATCAAGGTCGGGGTGGTCAATAACGACAAGGGCGGCACGCTAAAAGGGATGACCTTTAACATCGGGGACGAAATCATTCACTCGCTGCAGCAGAACGAGAAACTCGGCTGGACCTTCTACAATACGAAGGACGAGGGCATAGCCAAGGCGGAAAATGGCGAAGTGTACGCCACCATTGTGATTCCCGACGATTTTTCGCTGAAAATGAGCACGATGCTCAGCGACCAGCCGGTCAAGCCGGAGCTGGAATATTATGTGAACGAAAAAGAGAATGCCATCGCCGCGAAAATGACGGATGCGGGCGCCTCGACGATCCAGCGGGAGATCAGCACCTCCTTTGTCGAGACGGTGACGGGAAAAGTGTTCGAAACCCTGAATAAAGCCGGCGCCGAGCTGGATCAGCAGTACCCGCAAATCGAGAAATACAAAAATTTGCTCTATACCCTGAATGAAAATATGCCGAAGCTGAATCAAAATCTGGATGAGATGCTGAACCGGGCGGAGAACGGTTTTACCCAGCTCGATAAGACGGCAGAACATGTTCCTGCGGTTCAGGACACGCTCGGCAAACTTATCGAGCTGAACGACGGGTTAAGCAAGGATATGTATAAAGCGAGCGACAACCTCAAAGAAATCGCGCCGGACGTGCAAGAGAACCTGTATCTGCTTCAGACGGTTTTCAACAAATTAACCGAGACGACCGGGGACGTAAACAACCAGCTGACCCTGTATAAACCGGAGGTGCTCACCCAGCTTGATAATGCCGTCACCGATATCGATCAGCTGCAGCAGAGGGTGAAGGATACTTCGGAGCAGCTCGAGAAAGCCGGCGTAACGGTGCCTAATGAAACCCTCGCGATGGCGAGCGACATTGCAATCGAGCTGAACCTGTACCGAGAACTTTTGACAGCTCTAAAAGCAGACATCAAAAATGTTAATGCGGCAGAGAAGATTTTAAACAAGCTGCAGCCGGTCAACGACCGAGTTTTGGACAAAATCACCAAATTCCAGAATGCCGTCAACGAGCTGCTTGCGCCGATCGACGAAGCCTTGAACATCCGAACGTTTGCCCGCCTCCGCGACAATCTGGAAAAAATGCGGCAGCTGTCTTCCGAGATCAGCTCGTTTACCAGGAATTTAAGTGCGACGCTGGCTTATAAAAAAGCCGATCTGGACAGTAATCTGTCCCGAAACATCGAGACGATTAGCGATATGATGAACAGGATACTTAAAAATGCCAATTCGTTGGCCCAATCCTCCGCTAAAGGCTCGTATCAGCTTAGCAAGGACATGAAAAACTTAGCCCAAAGGCTGGAGGATTGGAAAGGAAAGACGTCCGACCTTCGGAAAAACATCGCAAATAACCAAAACTTGGAAAAACTTCTGCCGGATCTGACCCGGATGAATTTTGCGATTGCGGGAGATATCGGCAAGCTGTCACTTGCGCTCGATCAGACCCTGCTTCCGAAATCCGAATCCTTTCTGCAAAAGGGCTCGCTCCTTCTCGCCGATGTGAACGTAATTCTTGGCAACACGCAGGACGATTTGGCGGCGGCGAAGGATTTGATGTCAAGCATGTCATCCGGGGGCAAAGTGGCGGTGGACGATATCCGGAATTTCAAGCAGCGCGTGCCGGACCTTCAGCAGCGCCTTAGCGACCTGGCGGCGGTTTTCCAAAAAATCGACAATACGGTTGATGTCAAGGACATGATCAAGCTGCTGCAAAACCGGGGCATCGCAGACACCAACTTCCTTGCCCTTCCGGTAACGATGAGCACGCACCCGTTATTTCCGATCGCTAACTATGGGGCGGGTATGACGCCTTTCTATACGACGCTGTGCTTGTGGGTCGGTTGTCTGCTGCTTACGTCCCTGCTCACCGTCAAGTTCCAACCGGCGGATTTCAGCTTTACCTCGCACGAAGAGTATCTGGGCAAGTATCTTTTGTTCGCTACCTTGTCCGTACTGCAGGGACTTATCGTAGCGCTCGGGGATATCTTTTTGCTGAAGATCCGCATTCAGGAAGCCGGATTATTCATCGGTCTTACGCTGTTTTACTGTGTCGTATTTTCGATGATCGTTTACACGCTGGTCACGCTCTTTAACAATATCGGCAAATCGATCGGCGTTGTCCTGCTGGTGCTCCAGCTCGCCGGCTCGGGGGGCACGTTCCCGATTCAGGTGACACCGGCGTTCTTTCAAACGATTCATTCCATGCTGCCATTTACCTATGCGATCAGCGGGCTGCGGGAAGCGCTCGCCGGGGTAAGCTATCCGACGCTCATGAGGGATGTCTGGACGCTGGTCGGATTTTTCATTGCTTTCTTGGCAGTAGGCTATATGTTCAAGCCGGCGCTCACGTCCTTTTTGAGCAAGTATTCCAAGCAGCTGCATCATTCGGGGGTTATAGGGCACTAAGGAAAGCTTGGTATGGATGTAACGGCCGAGACAACCCTCGGCTTCCGTCAGGAATGGAGTACTACTGCGGCTCACCTCTATGTTAAATTGGCAGAAATAGGTTAACGGACGCCAGCCACCGAAGGCTGGCGTTTTTTTCTTGTGCGCCTGAAGTGCTGTAGGTATACTAACGATAAATAAGGTTCGGGAAGTGACCTCATGCTGCCAGCCATTCGCAAACGTAAGAAGCTTTTCCTGGGACTGGGCCTTCTCGCGCTGCTCGGAATCTTATTCCTCATGCCGGCGCGGACTCCCTTGATCCGGGACGATCAAGGCGGCGTTGTTCCGGGCAGTACGGCCATCCTTGAACAAGTGACGCTGGGAGGCATGGAGCAATCCATCCTTGTTCGCAGCCGCGACAAGCGGAATCCGGTTCTGCTGTTCCTGCACGGAGGCCCGGGCTATCCGCAGATTGCCTATGCGCGGAAATACCAAAGCGAGCTGGAGAAACATTTCACCGTGGTCAACTGGGATCAGCGCGGCTCGGGGAAATCGTACCGGTGGGGAATGACCGAAGACGATTTGCAGGTCGATCGGCTCGTTCAAGACACGCACGAATTAACAAATTATTTGCGTAAAAAATTCAACCACCCGAAAATTTTCCTTGCCGGACACTCGTGGGGGAGTCTGCTTGGGATATGGACGGTTCAAAAGCATCCCGGCGATTACTATGCCTACATCGGGATCGGACAAGTGGCCCATTCCCCGGAAGGCGAGCGGCTTTCTTATGAATTTGCCCTTCGCGAAGCAAAAGCCCGCAACAACGAAGAAGCGGTCGAAGCCCTGCAATCGATCGGCTACCCTCCCTATGCGAATCCCCGCAAAGATACGACGCTGGAGCGGAAATGGGTGACCGCTTTCGGCGGCTCCGAGCGGCAAATCGACTCGAATGCCGACCTGATCAAGGGCATCTTGTTCTCGCCCGAATATACCCTTTTGGACGGGGTTCGGCTGGCCCAGGGAAACGGCTTGTCGCTGCGAGCCATCCGGCCGCAAACCGAGAATACGAATTTATTCGAATCGGTCCCGGAGCTAAAGGTGCCGGTCTATCTGGCCATGGGGAGATACGACTATATGACGCCCTCGGAGGTAGCTTACCGTTATTACGAAAAGCTCGCCGCCCCGAAAAAACGTTTTGTCTGGTTTGAAGAGTCCGCACATTTTCCCCACTTCGAAGAAACGGAAAAATTTTGCCGGCTGATGACCGATATAAAAGAAGAAACCTTGAGCTCCTCGTCTAACCTTGCAGCTCGCGACTAGAAAGGATGATAGGATTGAAGCCGAACGTCGGAGATATATATTGCGTATACGTCGAGCAACTGCAGCGCTATGCCGCCTGCCAGGTTACCCGAATCGAGGAAAAGGCTAAGCCGCTGGCTGCCGTGCTGGAGCTCGATTGGACCGGGGACAAGCTGCCCACGGAAGAAGAGCTCGACAAGATGAAGCCGCTGTACTGCGATTATTACTTCTGGAACAACCAGCTTGATCATTCGTATGTTACCGCGCAGGTCCCCAAACATTACATTTTCGCAGGAAACCGGCCTCCGCTCGTCACGAAAGAAACAAACAGCTATGCGGCCAATTGGCATATAGGCAGCAGTACGATCGAACAATTGAAATGGCGGAGCATTCCCGAAGCGCGGCGCCGCTCGTTCAAGGAAGCGGCAAAGGACAACACGCCGGTTGTCGTGGGCGGTGTGCAGTTGGCCCGCTCGACCAGCGCAGTCAATCACGTCGCGCTCCGGCAGCTCTCCGACTTGTCCGCGCTGGAACAGCTGCCCTGCCTGACGCGCATCGCCGCCGACCGCCTCTGCGAATCGCTGCTGCCGTTTGTCAACGGCAATCCGTTTATTTACGAGCTGCAGCTGGAGAATCACGGCTTTACGTCGATCGACCTCCGAAGCAGCAGCTTGGAGCGCCTGATCCTTCAGGCGGACGGAGTGGAGGAGTTGTTTTTAAATAAGGGGCTGGCCTTTCTATCGTTAACAGGCACGCCTTCGCCCAAGCTGAAAATTCATGCTGAAAACAGCGGACAATGGCTGACGGCCGCTTTTACGGGCAGCGTGCCGCCGGCATGCGGTCTCGAACGTTTGACCGGACTGCATGTGACACAGGCGAAGGATCTGGATCTGGAACCGGTCGTCCGAAGCTACCCTCATTTGAAAGAGCTGCGTCTATGGGGCAAGCCCGGCAACGTCGTTAATCTTCAACAGCTCGAACAATTAACGAACCTTAGAACTTTCAGCACCTACGATATGTTCGGCTTCTCCGGCGAGGCTTTTCCCGGTCCGGACCGGCTGCCGAACCTTACGTGGCTGTGGATGACCAGCCTGCCCGCCGACGCCGCCAAAGCAATTAAGGACAAATACAAAAAAGAAGTCCCCAAAGGTCTGGACCTGTCGATCACCAAGCCGCGCAAGCCCGAATGGCTGGCCGAAAATCTCAATAACCCTTTCCGCGACTGGGACGGACGAGACCATATCACGGCAGCCCAAGCCAAAAAAGCGATGAATCTGTACAAAAAGACACTGGCGGCCATGACGGCGTTAGCTGAACAAATCCAAAGCGGCAGCATGACGTCGGCCGAAGCGGAGTCCGCGTTAGACACGTTAGTGTCCGGCTATACCGAAGCGTTCAACAAAATGGACCGCAGCAGCGGCTTTATCGAAACGGTGGAGCGCGAGGAAATTTATACGGTGCTGGAGGATCTGCTCAGCGGGGCACAGCAGGAGTTGTCCGCTGCAGGCGTCGAGGTGGACGTGAATAAACTGTTCGGCACTTTCGATAGGCTGCGTGATTTTTAACTTCGTTAAACCTTAACGCAGCAAAAAAAGGGAAGCTCTCTTCAATAGCGAGCGCTTCCCTGGCTTCATTTCGTTTAAAAAGGATTGATCACATGGAAAAAGACATTGGGCGACGCCATCCGGTAATAGTAGCTGCACCAGCCGACGCCGCGGTTGTTGAACCGGTTGGACGAGCTGTACACGAGCCGCTCCTGCTCCAGTTCCTCGATCCGGTCGATCCGGCCCTCCACATAATCGAGCAGCCTTAGCGAAGCCGTATCCAGACGGTTGACGACCCCGCCGTAGCGGATGTCGATGACCTCCCAGCCGAACGGCTTGAACATCCGCAGCCACTGGGCGCGGTGCGCGGCACGCAGCTCCCGTACCGCTTTCGCAATCTCCGGCAGCACTTCCGTGGCGATGCGCCGCAGCGTGTCCTTATCCTTGGCGTCGTACGCCCGTTTCAGCTCGATGCCGATCTCGCTTTTCCGCTTCAGCACGCCGCACAGCTTCTCCGGCACCTCGAACAAATAATCCAGCTCGGCCTCCTTGACGCGCCGGCTGCGGATGTCTTGCTCCACCTTCGTATAATGTGCGGACAGGTCCAGCCCTTCGATCTGCTTGTCGAACAGCCCGAGCAGCACGTCCTGGTACAGCAGGAACTTGGAAGGATTGCTCTGCATCCGGTTGTCCGGCTCGGAGCCGGGCACCTCGTCCAAATCCTTGAACGTCAGGAAGGCGTCGGCCTCGATGCCGGTGCAGAACTTGACCCGCTCCGCCAGCTTCGCCTGATCCGGCTTCGCTTCCGAATACGCGTGCTCCGCGTAGAGCTGCAGGCCGAGCAAAGCCGCAAAAGGATTGCTCTCCATCCCGTCGTCGCCCCACATGGTCGCATAGACCTCGCGGATGCCCTCTCTTTTGCACACCTGCAGAGCGGCGTCGGAGGCGTTCAGCGACAAGCCGTAATTGACCCCGAACGTGTTAAATACCCAGACGGCGCCGGCAAACACCAAGTTGCAGCCGAGCGGACGGTGCTTGGCAATGAGGTTCTCGTAGTCCTCCTGCTCCATGTGGTTATAGTCCCAGTACACCATATCCACGTCTTTAGGAATCCGGCGCGCCATCTCCTCCGGAATTTGCGTATCCTTGTCATAGTAATCACTGCCGTTCTGCGAAGCCAGCTTCAGGAACATATCGCTCCACATCATCGCCTTCAAGCCGCGGCGGCGCGTCATGTCCAGCACCTTGTCCAGATGCGCGATCATAATCTCGAACCGGCTCGTGTAGCCGTTACGGTCCAAATATTTGCCGCGGCCGAGCTCTTCCGCCTCGTCCATGCCGATGTGGATTTTGCGGCTGCGGAACGGAGCGCTGGCGGCCTCGATCATATTTTCAACCAGCCGGTCCGTTTGCTCGTCCCCGACCAGAAGCGCGCCTTTCGTATCCTTGTAATGCTTCACCGGCTCCCATTTCAGAAACTCTTCCAGATGCGCCAGGGTCTGGATGCTCGGAAACGCCTCGATGCCGAATTGGTCGGCGTAATCGTCAATCTCTTTCAGCTCCGCTTGCGTGTACCGGCCGCGCATATAGCCGAAATAAGGCTCGCCGCTAATTTCGTAGGTATCCTCCAAATACAGCATGACGCTGTTTAATCCCATTAAAGCCATCTTGCGAAGCATGAATTTGAAGCTGTCGAGCGTCAATACCGCATTGCGGGACAGATCGAACATCGGCCCGATCGTATCGAACTGCTGCTTCTCCCGAAGGTGAAACGGCTCGCCGCTGAGGCCGTGCTGCACGAGCAGCCCTAGCCCGCGAAAGAATTGATGCTTTTGACCGTAGCGAACGTAGGCCTTTCCCTGCTCCATGCCGACTTCCAGCTCGCCGGACGACGGCTCGACGCGGACGACGATGCCGTCTTCCGCCTCGATAATCCGAAGCTCCTGCGACAATTCGCGAATTCCCGGCAATAAAACGTTTAAATTTCCTTCAAACCGCAGCTTCATCTCCAGCTTCCTCTCCTTGGTTAAATATCTTATCTGTTTCTATTATAAGAGAAAGCTGCGGTTTAGGGAATGTGTTACATGGATGTTTCGTAGGTATAAAAACCTCTGCCCGTTTTGCGGCCGAGCCGGCCGGCCTTGACGTATTTACGCAGCAAGGGGCATGGACGGTACTTGCTGTCCCCGAAGCCGTTGTGAAGGATCTCCATAATGGACAGGCACGTGTCCAGCCCGATGAAATCCGCCAGCTCCAACGGCCCCATCGGATGGTTCATTCCCAGCTTCATCACCTTGTCCACCGCCTCCGGAGCCGCAACGCCTTCGTAGACGGTATATATCGCCTCGTTAATCATCGGCATCAGGATGCGGTTCGATACGAAGCCGGGGAAATCGTTTACCTCAACGGGCGTTTTCCCCATGCGCTCCGCCAAATCGCGTATTTGGCTGAAAACCCCGTCGGAGGTTTCCAAGCCGCGGATAATTTCGACCAGCGGCATCACCGGAACCGGATTCATGAAGTGCATGCCGATCACCTGCGAAGGCCGCCCCGTCACGGCGGCTATCTCCGTGATCGGGAGCGAGGATGTATTGGTCGCAAAGATCG
Source organism: Paenibacillus sp. (assembly GCA_031180825.1). Taxonomy (GTDB): domain Bacteria; phylum Bacillota; class Bacilli; order Paenibacillales; family NBRC-103111; genus Paenibacillus_G. Next base: position 292,062 of record JAPSLM010000005.1, read on the forward strand.
CCTGCGGCCCGCACAGGTCGTCCAATCGCTTGAACAGCGCCGTTTTATGCTCCATGCTTTCGATAATCGCTTCAATGACCAAGTCGGCCCGGGTTGCTTGATCCAGGTGGAAGCAGGGGACAATCCGGTCCAAAATGCTTGTTTTTTCCTCCTCGGCAAGCTTTCCTTTCTCCACGCTCCGGGCAAGATTTTTCGTCAGCCGGGCGATGCCTTGATGAAGGGACGCTTCCGCAGCATCGTGCAGCAGGACGTTCAATCCTGCCGCTGCGGCGACCTGGGCAATACCGCTGCCCATTTGCCCCGCACCAATAACCATAACCGTCTGAATCGTCATGCTCTCCACCCCCAACTCTTCTCGTCTGCAGAACTTTTGCAAGCAATATATTTCCATTATATATCATTAATGGCATTCAATAAATCTGGCTGTCCAAATCATAGCTTTCCAGCTTCCGTTTGACCTGCTGCATGAAATTGCCGCATATCAGGCCGTCCAGGATGCGGTGGTCGAGCGATAAACAAAGGTTGGCGACGGATTTCACCGCGATCATCTCGTCAACGACGACGGGACGGCGGACAATCGATTCGAATGTCATCAGAGCCGCCTGCGGATAGTTGATGATCGGACACGTCAGAACCGTGCCGAAAGCCCCCGTATTGTTGACCGTAAAGGTGCCGCCCTCCAAATCGGAAAGCGTAAGCTTCCCCTTTCTCGAGCGTGTAACCAAATCGTCCAATTCCAGCGCCAACCCGGCAACGCTTTTGCGGTCCGCGTGCTTGATCACCGGCGTGACGACGGAATCCTCGGAGCCGACGGCGACGGAAAGATGAATGTCCTTCTTGACGATGATTTTGTCCTCCGCCCAGACCGAATTCATCATCGGAACTTGTTTTATGGCGGCGACCACCGCCTTCAGGACAAACGGAAAATAAGTCAATTTCACGCCTTCTTTGCGCCAAAATTCCTCCTTCCATTTGTGCCTCAAGGAAACAAGGCCGCTGACATCCGCTTCGATCATCATCCAGGCATGCGGAATTTCCGACACGCTCTGCTGCATGCGTGCGGCAATCGTCCGCCGAATCGGCGTCAAAGGGAGCGCTTGGTCGTCCGCGCCGGGCTGCGGCGCCGGCAGGCTGCTCCCGGAAGCCATCGCGGACCAAGGCGCGGAGAGCTTGCCGGATGCATCGGAGACCTGCGCCGGGAAGGCTTTTTCGGCTTCGGCGGGGTTCCCTTGCCGTATCCGGCTTCCACCCCCTTCTTGCAGGCCGCTCTTCCACTCTTCCACATAATTCAGCACGTCGATTCTCGTAATTCTCCCGTTCAGCCCCGTTCCCTTAACCTGCCGCAGATCGACATGGTGCTCGCTTGCCAAGTGCAGTACGGCCGGGGAATATCGGACCTTCTGCCCCGCAGAACCGGCTTCCGTCCGAGCCGAGGCTCCGGAGGGAGCTTGCCCGGAAGGCGCGGTGACCTCGGCGGCTGCCGGCCGTTCTTCCGCAACCGCGGGCCGGTGCGGTTCCCGGATGATGCAGATGGGCGCGCCGACATCGGCCTCTTGTCCCTCCTCCACCAGGATATCGACCAATTCCCCCTCCACCGGGGAGGGCATTTCCACGTTTACTTTATTGGTCATCAGCTCGCACAGCAGATCGTATTCCATGACGTAATCTCCCGGACGCTTCAACCATTTGCCGATCGTCGCCGAAACGAGACTTTCCGCCAAATGAGGAACCGTAACGACGGTTCCCTCCTTCTCCTTGGTCGCCATGGGACCCCTCCTCAAGCTTTTCAAGGGAAAATCATATTCACATTTCCGCCAGCCGACGCATTGCATCCTTCACCTTATCCGGGTTGAGCAGATAAAACTTTTCCATGGTAGGCGCCATTCCTACGGCAGGAACGTCGGGAGGGCACAGCCGCATAATGGGCGCATCCAGCTGGTACAGCATCTCCTCGGCGATGATCGCGGATATCTCCGCCCCGACGCCTCCGGTCTTGTTGTCCTCATGCACGATGAGGACTTTGCCCGTCCGGGCCGCCGCTTCCAGAATGGCCGGCTTGTCGAGCGGCTGCAGCGTCCGCAGATCGAGGATGTGCGCGCTGATGCCTTCCTCTGCAAGCTCGGCGGCGGCTTTGAGCGCATAATGCACCGTGATGCCGTAGGTAATTACGGTAATATGGCTTCCCTCCCGCTTCACGTCGGCCTTCCCGATCGGCACGATATAATCTTCCTCGGGCACCTCGTCGGAAACGGACAGGTAGCATTTCTTATGCTCGAAATAAAGGACCGGGTCCTCGTCCCGCACGGCCGCTTTCAGCAGGCCTTTGGCGTCATAGGCCGTCGAGGGCGCGACCAGCTTGAGCCCGGGCGTTCCGAAGAAGACGGATTCGGGACACTGCGAATGATACAAGCCGCCGCCTCCCGTAGCGCCGTAGGGAGCGCGGATGACGATCGGGCAGTTCCAGTCGTTATTCGAGCGGTAACGGATTTTGGCCGCCTCGCTGATGATCTGGTTCGTCGCGGGAAAAATAAAGTCGGCGAACTGCATCTCCGCAATCGGCCGCATGCCGACCATCGCCGAGCCGATGCCGACACCCACAATCGCCGATTCGGCCAAGGGCGTATCGAGCACCCGCTGCTCCCCAAACCGGTCGCGAAGGCCCTTGGTCGCGTTCAGGACGCCTCCTTTGCCGACATCCTCCCCGAGCACGTAAACCTGCTCATCCCGCTGCATTTCCTCCGACATCGCCGAGCGGATGGCTTCCAAATAAGTGATGATGGGCATCGATCGAATGATCCTCCTTATCGGTCCGCATATACGTGCAGGAGCGTATCTTCCGGCTTGGGATAAGGCGCTTGCTCCGCATATTTGGCCGCCTCGTTCACTTCTTCCTTGACGGAGTCGTGAATGCCGCGGTCTTTCTCCTCATCCAGCAGGCCGCAGTCGAACAAATAACGGCGGAAACGAAGAATGCCGTCCTGCCGCTTATGAAATTCGACCTCTTCCTTCGTCCGGTACAGCATATCGTCATCCGACGTGGAGTGAGGCGATATGCGGTACAGCATCGCTTCGATCAACGTCGGGCCTTCCCCGCGAATGGCGCGTTCCCTTGCTTCTTTCACCACGCGGTACACCTCGAACGCATCGTTGCCGTCGACGCGGAACCCGGGAAAATCGTAGCCGGCGGCCCGGTCGACGATCCGCCCGGCCACCTGCTTGTGAGCCGGGATGGAGATCGCGTATTGATTGTTTTCACACAGGAAAATGACCGGAGCCCGGAACAGCCCCGCAAAATTGAACCCTTCGTGCACATCGCCCTGATTGCTCGACCCTTCGCCGAAGGTCACGAACGCGACGCGGTCCTCCCCTCGCATTTGAGCGGCCAAGGCAATGCCGACAGCGTGCGGAATCTGGGTAGACACCGGACTGGACATCGTCACGATATGATGCTTTTTGCCTCCGAAATGCCCGTTCATTTGCCTTCCTCCGCCGCCCGGGTCCTCCGCCTTGAGCAGCGCGCCGAGCATAAGCTCCTTCAAGGTCATGCCGACAGACAAGACGAAGGCGTAGTCCCGGTAATACGGCAGGAAGTAATCGTGGCGCTTCCTGAGCGCAAAAGCGGCGGCCACCTGCGTCACCTCCTGCCCGATGCCGGAGATGTGGAAGGCAAGCTTGCCCGCGCGCTGCATCAAATAAATGCGTTCGTCCGCCTTCCTCGCCCGCAGCATGCAGGCGTACATCTCCAGCACATCCTCATCCGTCAGCCCGTGCCGCCGATGCTGCAGAACCGAATCGATTGACATAGATATCGCTCCTTGATTGAACGTATGGCTTCCTTTCGCCTTGCGGGTTACGGACCCAGCCGCTCCCCGCAGCGATCACATGTTCCGGCGGTACTGCCCGCCCACTTGATAAAGCGCATGCGTAATTTGCCCCAAGCTGGCCACCTTGACGGTTTCCATCAGCTCGGCAAACATGTTGCCTCCGTCCAAAGCCGTCTGCTGGAGCCTCGCCAAAGCGCCCGGCGCCTCGTCTTGATGCTTCGCTTGAAACGCGCGCAGATTGGCGATCTGCTGCTCCTTTTCCTCGGTCGTGGCACGGGCCATCGGAATCGGCGGATCGTCCGTCGGCGGATTCGGGTTCCGGAACGTGTTTACGCCGATGATCGGGAGCTCGCCGTTGTGCTTTTTCGTTTCATACAATAGCGATTCATCCTGGATTTTCCCGCGCTGGTACTGCGATTCCATCGCCCCGAGCACGCCGCCCCGGTCGCTGATTCGCTCCAGCTCAAGCAGGACGGCTTCCTCCACCAGATCCGTCAGCTCTTCGATCACGAAGGAGCCCTGCAGCATATTTTCGCTTTTGGCAAGTCCGAGCTCTTTCGTGATGATCAACTGTATCGCCATGGCCCGGCGCACCGATTCCTCCGTCGGCGTCGTGATCGCCTCGTCGTAGGAGTTGGTATGCAGCGAATTGCAGTTGTCCATGATCGCGAGCAGCGCCTGCAGGGTCGTCCGGATATCGTTAAAATCGATTTCCTGCGCATGCAGCGACCGGCCGGACGTTTGGACATGATACTTCAGCTTCTGGCTGCGCTCGTTGGCCTTGTATTTCTCCCGCATCACCGTGGCCCAGATCCGCCGGGCCACCCGGCCGATCACGGTGTATTCGGGATCGAGCCCGTTGCTGAAAAAGAACGACAGGTTCGGCGCAAAATCGTCGATGTGCATGCCCCGGGACAAGTAATATTCGACATACGTGAAGCCGTTCGCCAAGGTGAAGGCAAGCTGTGAGATCGGATTCGCCCCAGCCTCCGCAATATGGTAGCCGGAGATCGAAACCGAGTAGTAGTTCCGCACTTCGTGATCGATAAAATATTGCTGGATATCGCCCATCATCCGCAGCGCGAATTCGGTGGAGAAGATGCACGTGTTCTGCCCCTGGTCCTCCTTCAAAATATCCGCCTGCACGGTTCCGCGAACCCGCTTCAGCGCTTCCTCGGCAAGCTGACGCCTTTCCTCGCCGGACGGCTCCCTTCCCTGCTCCCTGCGGAATTTGTCCACCCGGCCGTCGATCGCGGTATTCATGAACATGGCCAGAATGATGGCCGCCGGGCCGTTGATCGTCATCGAGACCGAGGTCAGCGGATGACACAAATCGAAGCCGGCGTACAGCTTCTTCATATCATCCAAGGTGCAGATGCTGACGCCGCTCTCCCCGATCTTGCCATAGATATCCGGCCGGTAGTCGGGGTCCTCGCCGTACAGCGTCACCGAATCGAACGCGGTGCTGAGCCGTTTGGCCGAGTCGTTTTTCGACAAGTAGTGAAACCGGAGGTTCGTGCGCTCCGGGGTCCCCTCGCCCGCGAATTGACGCTTCGGGTCCTCCTCCGTCCGTTTAAAAGGAAACACACCGGCGGTGTAAGGGAACGTTCCCGGGACATTTTCGCGGTACAGCCAGCTAACCAGATCGCCCCAATCATGGAAGCCGGGCAGGCATACCTTGGGAATCCTCAGCCCGGACAAGCTTGTAGTCGCAAGCTCGGTGACGATCTCTTTGTCCCGGACTTTGGTGACCAGCTGCGTGCCCGCATAACGGCTGCGCACCTCCGGCCATTGCGCCAAAAGAGTCCGGGTTCCCGGGTGCAGTCGCTGCTCGTACTTCTCTTTCAGCTCCTGCAGCGTAGCGATGCTGTCCTCCGGGGCGTGCTCCCGCTTCAGCGCTTGCATCGTTCCTTCGATTTGGTAGCAGGCGCGCGCAAATTCCGCTTCCTTGTCTACAAAAGCTTTGTAGCTGCGAACCGTCTGCACGATCTCTCCCAAGTACCGGATCCGTTCGCCGGGAATGATGACCTGCTTCTTGAAGCTTTTCTCCGTCGAGAAATCCGGAACCGGCCAGTCGCCGCCGCATTTGCGGTTCATCTCGGAGATGAGCGCGGTAAACAGCCTGTTGACTCCGGCATCGTTAAACTGGCTCGCGATCGTCCCGTACACCGGCATCGCTTCGTAGGGCTGTTCGAACCATCCGCGGCTTCGCTGCACCTGCTTTTTGACCTCGCGCAGCGCATCCTCCGAGCCTCTTCGTTCAAACTTGTTGATCGCGATCAGATCGGCGTAATCGAGCATCTCGATTTTCTCCAGCTGCGAAGGCGCCCCGAATTCGCTGGTCATGACATACAGCGTCATATCGGAGATTTCCGTAATCTGGTGATCCCCCTGCCCGATTCCGCTCGTTTCCACCAAAATCCAGTCGAAGCCTGCCGCCTTGACCACCGCCAACGCTTCGCGAATCGCCTGCGACAGCTCCTTGCCCGAATTGCGCGTCGCCAGGCTTCGCATATAGACGCGGTCCGAATGCACCGCATTCATGCGGATGCGGTCCCCCAGCAAAGCGCCGCCCGTCCGCTGCTTGGTCGGATCGATGGACAGGATGGCGACGCGCTTATCGGGATAATGCCGCAGGAAACGGCGGACCAATTCATCCGTGAGCGAGCTTTTTCCCGCACCGCCCGTACCCGTGATGCCGACGACAGGTGCGTCGGACGGCAGTTGCTTTATTTGCTCGAACGCGGCATGCAGCTCCGGGCTGGAAGGAACCGATTCGCCGCTCAAGCTCTCGGCGGCCGTGATGCTTTGCGCGATAGCGCGGTGATTTCCCCGCTTCAGCTCCTCAAGATCGGGCACATAGCCGGCCACCGTCGAAAAATCGCATTCCTCCAGCATGACATTGATCATGCCTTGGAGTCCCAGCCTTCTTCCGTCCTCCGGCGAAAAAATACGGGCTACGCCATAGTCGTGAAGCCGCTTCATTTCCGAAGGAATGATGACGCCTCCCCCGCCTCCGTATACCCGGATATGGATTGCGCCTCTCTCCTTCAACAGATCGATCACATATTGAAAATATTCGACGTGCCCGCCTTGATAGGAAGAAATGGCAATGCCCTGTACGTCCTCTTGAATCGCCGCTTGCACCACCTCGTTCACGGACCGGTTGTGGCCCAGATGAATAACCTCCGCTCCGCTGGCCTGCAAAATCCGGCGCATCACGTTAATGGAGACGTCATGACCGTCAAACAAAGCGGAAGCGGTAACAAACCGGGCCTTGTGCTTTGTTCGGTACACACGCGCAGTTTCCAAGACAATCTCTCCTCATAGCGAAAAATCGAAGCATATAGGCGAAACGAAGCTAACCGTCCGCTTCGTCCGTTCAGCACATAACATGAAACGTAAGATCGGTTTCGGGCAGCATGCGACCTTTTCCGTTCCAGCGCAATAACATCAGACGGATCGCCGGCAATCAACTAACGGCACTATCATGGCAGCTCATGTTGAGAGGAGCATCTTGTTGGAATGACATATTGGTTTTATCTATAAAAATTATCTTCATTATATATTGGACCAATAAAACAAAACGCCATATGATGGATTTAGTTACCATAAACCCGTAATCAAAGGAGGAGCGATCCGATGTCTGTTTACGATTTCAAGGTGAACTCGCTGGATGATCAACTCGTTGATTTGTCCATTTACCGCGGAAAGGTTCTCCTTATTGCCAACACGGCAAGCAGGTGCGGTTATGCCCGGCAATTCGCCGGTCTTCAACAACTTTATGAAAGCTACCGTCACAAGGGGTTCGAAATTCTCGCGTTTCCTTGCAACCAATTCAACGAGAAAGAACCGGGCAGCGGCTCGGAAGTAAAGGAATACTGCGAGAGCAGCTTTGGAGTGACGTTTCCGTTATTTGAAAAAATAGAAGTCAGGGGGCCGTCTGCCCATCCATTATTTGAATATCTAACGCAGCAAGCGCCCTTTCAAGGCTTCGATACCCATACTGCGGGCGGTCAGTGGATGCAGGACTTTTTGCAGCAAAAGTATCCGGAAATCTACGCTGGCGACGGCATCAAATGGAATTTCTCGAAGTTTCTGATCGATCGTAACGGCCGTATACACGCCAGATACGAAACTACGACGGAACCATCTGAAATCGAATCGGTTATTGTATCGCTGCTTGCGGCAGAAGCAGTCTAGGGCTTCAGCAGTTCGTTGGAAATGACGATCCGGTGAATCTGGTTGGTTCCCTCGTAAATTTGCGTCACTTTCGCATCCCGGAACAATCGCTCCAGCGGGTGGCCGTTCGTCCATCCGCCGCTTCCAAGCAGTTGCAGCGCTTCCGTCGTGACCGCCATGGCGGTATCGCTGGCGAACATTTTGGCCATGGATGCTTCCTTCGTACAAGGCTTGCCGTTCTGCCGCAGCCAGGCGGCCCGGTACACCAGCAAGCTTGCAGCGTCGACCCGGGCCGCCATTTCCGTAAGCACGGGCTCCGCCGCACGCTGCCGCTCTTTCGGATACCGCTCCCTTACGGAGCGCTCCGTCTGTTCCAAGGCGGCTCTGGCGATCCCGAGCGCCTGGGCGCCGATGCCGATCCGGCCCCCGTCCAAAATCGACTTGGCCATGGCGAACCCCTCTCCTTCCTGCCCCAGCCGCTGTGCGGCGGGAAGACGGACCTGGTCGAAGGTCAGCTCGCACGTATTGGAGCCGCGAAGCCCCATCTTCTTCTCCTTCTTCGCCACCCGGAAGCCGGGCGCGGTTTTCTCGACAATAAAGGCGGTAACCCCGGAAGATCCCTGTCCCGGACCGGTCACGGCAAAAACGATATAGACGTCCGCTTCGCCCGCGTTCGTAATGAATACCTTCGAGCCGTTCAGGATGTAGTCTTCACCGACCCGTGAGGCGGACGTCCTGATCCCAGCCGCATCGGAGCCGGCATGCGGCTCCGTCAGGGCGAACGCCCCGAGCCATTCCCCCGAGGCCAATTTTGGAAGATACTTTCCTTTTTGCTCCTCCGTGCCGTAATACACAATAGGCAAGGTCGCAACCGAGGTGTGGACGGACAAAATAACGCCGACGGCGGCGCTGACTTTGGATATTTCCTCGATGGCCATCATATACGAAATCAGATCCGCGCCGCTTCCGCCCCATTCCCGGGGAACCGGCAGCCCCAGAAGGCCACAGCCGCCCATTTCGTTCACGAGCGCTCGCGGAAATGCGTCGGATTCCTCCATAACCGGGACGGACGGAGCGACCCGGCTGACGGCGTACTCGCGCACCTTGCTCCGGAAGCGCTCCTGTTCGTCCGTAAAGCACAGCTCCATCAGTCGTCAACGCCTCCTTATTCATCCACCCGAAGCAAAATCGCATCTCCCTGACCGCCCCCGCTGCAAATGGCCGCAATGCCGAGTCCGCCTCCGCGGCGTCTCAGTTCATAGATCAAGGTCAGTACGATCCTTGCCCCGCTGGCCCCGATCGGATGCCCGAGCGCGATCGCTCCGCCGTTGACGTTGACCTTATCCTCGTCCCAGCCGACGAGGCTGCCGCTGGCAAGAACGACCGCCGCAAACGCTTCGTTGACCTCCAGCAAGTCAATCTCCCGCAACGATTTGCCCGTTTGCTGCAGCAGCTTCCGAATGGCGAGTCCGGGTGTGATCGTAAAATAAGGCGCTTCGACGGCAACGGTCGTATGCCCGATGATCGACGCAAGCGGCGAATAGCGCTCGCGGACCGCTTTTTCTTCGGACATCACCACCAGCGCGGCCGCCCCGTCGCTAATGCCCGGAGCATTGCCTGCGGTTACGGTGCCCCCCTGCACGAAGGCGGGCGACAGCTTGGCGAGCTTCTCCGCACTCGTATCGGCGCGGGGAGCTTCATCCGTATCGATGTCCGCGTAAGAGCCCGCCCCGCAAGCGACGGGCACGATCTCCTCCTTGAACAGCCCCTGCCGGATCGCCTCCAAGGCTCGCCCGTGGCTCCGCAGCGCCCATTCGTCTTGAAGCCGGCGGCTGATGCCTTTCTCGGCGACGATTCTTTCGGCATACTCTCCCATGTGAACATGCTGAAAAGCACAGTGCAGCCCATCCCGCATGAGCAGATCCGTCACCTTCTTGTCTCCGAGGCGGCAGCCCCAGCGCGCCTCGGCCGCCGCGTACGGCGCGTTGCTCATGCTTTCCATCCCGCCGGCTACGATCGTTTCGGCATCGCCCGCCCGGATGATTTGGTCGGCCAGCGTAATGCTGCGCATGCCGGAGGCGCATACCTTGTTGATCGTCTCCGTCTGCACGCCCCAGTCCAATCCGGCCAACCGCGCCGCCTGGCGCGACGGGATTTGTCCGGCGCCGCCCTGCAGCACCATGCCCATAATGACCTCATCGACTTCGGAGGGAACCACCTTGGCTTTGTCCAGAGCCCCTTCGATGGCGATGCCGCCAAGCTCGACGGCCTGTTTGCTTTTCAATGCGCCTCCGAATTTCCCGAATGCCGTGCGGGCTCCTCCGACAATCACAGATTCTCTCATCGCTTCTCCTCCCGAGCTTTCCCCAAGAAAGCCGCGTGATCATGAAAATTGCCGCCCCTCTTCCAGCCTGACTGCTCAAAGCTCATCCGCATCCGGCCCAAACGTCCATGCCTTTGATCATATGCAGCGCTTTGGCGTCGCGCATGTACCGCTCGACGCGGAACTCCTTCATATAGCCGTAGCCCCCGAGGATCTGCACCGCATCTGTCGTCGAAGCCATGGCGGCCTCGGCTGCAAAAGCCAGCGCCCGGTCGGACGGCTCGGCATAGGCCAACCCCTTGTCCTCGTTCCAGGCGGCCTGACGGGCAAGGAGACTCGAAGCCTCGGCGGCCGCGCACATCTCGGCCAGCATGAAAGCCACCGCCTGGTGCCGCGCAATCGGCTTGCCGAACTGCGTCCGCTCCTTGGCGTAAGCCAGCGCCGCCTGAAAGGCTCCATGTGCAAGCCCGGCCGCCATCGCCGCCAAGCCGTACCGGGCGCCGGCCCACGTCTCCCCGGCGATGGCGGCCCCTTGTCCGATACGGCCGATCAGTTGTCCCGCGGAAATGCGGCAGCGATCGAAGGTCAGATGAGCCATGCCGGAGGAGCGAAGACCAAGGGCCCGGGTGACGGGCCGGATCTGCAAGCCGCTCATCCCCCGCTCAACGAGAAATGCGGCGGTGGTACGTTCGGGTCGCCCCTCGCCTTCTACATTCGCGTATACCAGAAACAGGTCGGCTTCGCTGCCGTTAAATACAAACTCCTGCGTCCCGTCGAGAACGTACCCGTCTTCATCCGGCTTCGCCGTCAGCGCGAAGGCAAGCGGAGGAAGCTCTCCGGAACGCGGGGGCAGCGATCCGGCCCCAAGCGTCCGGCCCTCGATCAGCGCCCGCAAATACTTGGCTTCAAGCTCCTTCCGCCCGAACCTGTACACCGGCCAGGTCACAAGCTGCACATGCGCCCACAGCACCGCCCCAAGCGAAGCGCTGCCTCCGGCCAGCTGCTCCAGCAGCAGGACGTAGCTTGCAAACCCTCCCCCGGCCCCTCCGTCCGATTCCGGCCAAGGCAAGCCGGTAAAGCCCAGCGCCGCCATCCGGTCGAACAGCCCGCGGTCGAACGCTTCCGCTTCATCCAGCCGCCCGGCCTTCTTTTCCACTTCCTTGGCGACAAAATCGCGCACCACGTCACAGATCATTTCCTGCTCTTCCGTCAACTCGAACCTCATGTAATCTCTCCTTTGAACACACAAAGGGACTGACGTCGAAACGGCTTTCTATCCCCATGGTATGAAATATTTGGGGTAAATATGATGTCATAATGGAAATAAAACGTGCGAATGAAACAAGCTGTACCACTCTACGCCAATCCTTGCGGTACTCCATATTCTTGCGCGGATTCGTCACCGCAATGTAATCCTGCAGCATATTACTAAGTGCGCGGCAGAACTCCGGGTCCATTTGCTTGATTGTACGTTCAAGTATTTGCTCGCTCTTCTCGATAACCAATTCACGTTCTTGTTTTGTAGACATGAGACTTAAACAAGGCATAAAAAAAAGCGTCTGAACCCCAGACGCCTACAACTTTTATGCTATTTCAAATTGTTCAGATCCGCAGCTTTTTCGTTCATCAAATAAGTAACGATGTCCTCCTGCGGTAGTCCTTCTCCTTTGAAGACGACTTGGAAGCAGACATCGCCCTCTTTCCAGTAATAGCTGACGAAATCAATCTCATCCGGGCTGCTTAATTGCCCGTCGATCTTGTATTTCGCCGTTTTGAGCACCTCTCGTCCTCCCAAAATGATCGGACTGACCGGCGCCGGATGCTTCTTTCCGTCAATGCGGTAAAAAGCGGCGCTCCCATTCTTTTGCATGTCCTCGTAAATCGTGCCGTTTCTGATCTGCTTAAAGGAAAAGCCTTGTACGATATCCTTATCCTTGTCATCGGTTTTTATATATCGGATGTTCAGGAATCTGGTTTTTCGATCTTCCTCGTCGTCCGGATAACCGAAATTGATCTTTTGCGTTACAGTAGCCCCTGTGGCTGTATACTGCCCAAGCACTTCAAGGGGAAACTTGGGCTCAAATCCGATGGCTTCCGGCGTCCGCTGCAAATCCCCGGTGTCATAAATGGATGTATTTAACCTTTCTTGGTTGACGTGGCTTTTATACGTCTCCTGATCGGGATACTTCATGGAAGCGATCATGGCCAAAAGATCTTGATCCGAAAGATCGTCTCCGTCCAGCCGGTACAGAACACCGTTGTCCAACCAGAAATAGTACAGGCTCTCAGATGTTTTCTTACTGAATTTCGTACTGACGATGATTTTATAGATTTGCATTCCGTGAAGGGTCAGAGGCTCTTTCTTGATCTCGATTTGGCGTTCGGCCATCTTTTTTTCCCGCTGTTCGAACTCTGCGTAAGCTTCGTCCAGACCGGCTCCGCCCGATTCGACAAGCAGTCCGAATTGGCCATAGATCGTTCTTCCTTGACGCTTTGTATAATGGACGTCTACTTTGGTGAGGCGAGCATCATCCTCGCTTTTTGAATCAAGCGAGATTTCTTCGAATTTATAGCCCTCCGGCAAAACCGCCGGGACTTTGAACTTGATGTCAGCCACCTTGGCCGCTTTTTCCAAGTTGTCATAGCTCCGGTAAGAAGATTCAAAAAGAATCCGGTTCTCGGTCTTGACTGTTGCGGTTGCGGGAGTTTGTCCCACACCGTCGCCTGCTGTCGGCTCGGCCGCATTGGTCAGCGTCGCTGCGCTCAGAAGAGCGACACCCAAGACGGCAACCGCAGACAATTTATAGGAGCCTGCTTTGAATGACTTGATCATTTCAATCCTCCTCACAAGTTGATTCGACTTCGTCGCCCCGTCAAAATACAGCAAATTCGGCAGCTTGCGGCGGGAAGAAAACCGCTGTAGAAAACCGATAATCGTCATGCCATACGGTACGGCCTCGGCTTCGCCCAGAACCTCCAATACGCAGGCGTCGCACGCCAGCTCCCTGTCAGCCTTCATTCTCTTGGTGCTCATCCACACCACCGGATTGATCCAATGGACGGCCACAACGATGCTTCCCAGCAGGTTCCAGGCCACATCCTTCCGCTTATGATGAGCCAGCTCATGCGAGAATACGTGGGCAAGCTGCGACGCACTTAACTCCTTGTCAATGCCTTCAGGGAAATAAATCCATGGACGAAGCAGCCCGGAAATATATGGACTTCTTGCGCAGCTCCCTGTGTATACGGGGATCGGCCGCTTAATGCCGAATTTCCTTCGACAATCGTCGACGATAGACAAGATCCGGGGATCGGTGACGAGCGTAAGCGTCTTGAACCTTCTGCGCATCTTCAGCATGTAGACGAGCAAGCAGGTTAAGAGCGTAACCGCTCCGGCAAGCCATACGGCCGCTGCAATTTTTAATGCCAAGGGATAGGAAAGCGGCGCCGGATTTTCCACCGCAGTCGGCAATTGGGCATCCGGAACGGTGTCCTTTTCCGGACGAATCATGCTATAATCGTGCTGAACATATTCATTCTCTTGGCTGTTCCGGGATCGTTCCGCAGACGGGTTGTTCTCTTTCTCCGTTAATGGGATGACCAGAGAAACAGCTCTTTTTATGTCTGTGCCGAAGTGCAGCATATGAAACAAACTTACAGGGCTGTCCGGAAAAACAGGCAGCAGCAGGCGTACCAGCACGATAAGCCACAGCGCATGCCGGATGCGGGCGCTGCTACGGCCGCGAAACAGCGCCTGAATCGTCATGACCAACAGCGCAACCGCGCTCGCCGCCAAGGTGGAATACCACAGCCCTATAAACATATCGCATAGTATCTCCATGGTTTACCTCAATGAAAAGAATTTCGGTGCTCCGTCATGCCTTGGGGCGGCTATCCTTCTTCTCCTGCTTTTCCTGTTTTTCCGTAAGAATCCGCTGAAGCCGCTCAATCTCCTTGTCCGACAAATGGGCCTCTTCCAAGAAATTGGTTACCATAAGGTCTGCGGCCCCGCCAAACACCCTTTTCAAAAACGACTGACTCTCTGCCCGGACACATTCCTGCTCGGACACCAGCGGGTAATAGTGGTAGCTCCTTCCGGATTTCTCGAACCCGATCGCGTTCTTCTTCAACAGCCGGTTGATAAAGGTCCGGACCGTCTGGTCGCTCCATTCGATATCGGCAGGCAATTGAAGCACGATCTGCTCGGCGGTTATCGGGCTGCTCCTCCAGATCACCTTCATGATTTCCCACTCCGATTCGGAAATTTTCGGAATACGCTGCATCCGTTTCACCTCCTTGTACGCTTATTGAATTACACTTGTAAATGAAAGGCGCCGTCTTTTAATATTACAAATGTAAATGAAAATTGTCAAATTGTGGCCCCCGAGCCCCATTCCTCCTAAAAAAGAAAGGGCCCGGAAGCCCGCCGCACCGCGCTCGGCACAACAGGTCCGTTCCCCCTTCCAAAGGCTCGGCAGTCTCCCCGGCCCAGCGTTATTCCGCTTGTTTCAACAAATCGAAAAGATGATTTTTCGTGAAATCGTAGGCAGGCTTATCTCCTTTCTTCGCGTAAAACCGTAAGCCGTCCAAGCCCTTGAAAAGCTGGTACCCGAGCAGTCTTTCTTCGAAGTAGGGGATCGATCGCCCTTCTACGGCCCATGCCTCGCGGACTCTCTGCGGAAATTGCGCTTTCGGGGCCCACAAATGCAGGACGGCCAAGTCGAACATGAAATCCCCGTACATCGCCATCTCCCAATCGACAATCCCGGTTACGGCATGATTTTCCGATAACATATTGCCAAGATGAAAATCTCCATGAACCAAATAGCGTTCCTCAGGCGCATAGCCGATTCGTTCCATCATCTCGGCATAGATTCGTTCGAATACGTCTTTCTCCAGAAAGCTGCTTTCAAAAAGAGCAGTCCAGCCACAATAAAATCCTTCTTGTTCCTCTTCAAAAGTCGAAGCCAGAAATTCCGTCCACGACTTGGACGAGCCCTCTCCCGTAGGCCGGACCCATCCGAAGCCTGAAAAGAGTTCTACCCGGATTTGGTTCAGCCGTATAAACTGCCGGACCAGATCGGGCAGAACGCCGCGGATATCCGTTACGGCCTGGGAGATGATCGGGGTCCCCGCCACTTTTTCCGCAATCGAATAGTGTGCGCTGCCGCAGGTTCCAATCCCGAAGATCCGGGGCATCGGTACCCCGCAAGAAGCATACTGGTCCGAAATAAACTTCACCTTCTTCAGCGTCTCCGGGTCGTTCTTGAAATGAATAACATATTCCCGGCCATTTTTCGTATAGCTGTACACCTTGCTCAGCTCGCCCATGTCAATCGGAGCCACATCGGAAACGCCCTCCCCTTCGATTTGCCGCAAATAGCCGAGAGCCGCTTCCGTACTCATTTCAGGTTTAAACGAACGCATTTCAATTCCGCCTTTCTCACTTAGGTTATTGGGTACGAAAACAAAAAAAACCGCGGATGAACATTGTCCATCCACGGCTTCCTATGCGTAAGAATGCGGAAACAAGACACGTCAAAAAAGCTGCCTTGGTTCATCGATTCAGCATAGACGGTGATGATCGGTTCATAACAGGAGTGCACAAGCGAACGCACGGCAAAGCAGCCCTGCCAAATCCGGCAGCGGGCCCCGGTCACGCTTATGGTATTCGGTTAAGACTTAACCGTTCACTTCTGTCAGGAACACAGCCATCATCATCACTGCACGTATCCCACCATTTCCACGATTTTGTTTTATTATAGAACAACGATTCGGAATGAAGCAAGGCCGAAATGAAGCGACGGGCTGTCCCGGTCCTATGCCTTTATTCCGAAGCCTTCTTTTCATGAAGGGCCTCCCGGTATTTGCCGGGGGGCATACCCATTGTCCGGGAAAACGACCTTGTGAAATAATGAATGCTGGAAAATCCGGATTTCTCGGCAATTTCGATCAAGGATAAATCGGAGTGCTTCAATAAATACACGGCGCGGCGAATTTTTTCTTGTTGAACGAAGTGGATATAGCTCATGCCGAGCTCCTGCTGAAACAACCGGGACAAATGGCGGCTGGAAAGATGAAGATAAGCGGCCATTTCGGTCAACGTCATCGAATGCGAAAGGTTGTCTTTCACGAACCGGATCGCCCGATTTAACGCATAGGCAGCAGGCTTATAACCGGAAATGCCAAGGCCCGAAGATGGAGCTTCCGGTTGAAAGGCGGAACAAAAAGAAAATAACAGCGACAGGGCGGCGCTCTTCACATAATGCTCCGTTAAGGGGACCGGCTCTTGCAAATGCTTCAGAAGCGCGGTCCAGATTAGCGTCGTGGGCTGGGCGTATGCATCGTAGATCAAGATACGGTCGGCCACCGCCAACTGCCGAAAGTGCCGGACAACGGCAGGGTCCGTGTTCTCTTCGTCTACTTCGAAAGCGACGAACAGGAGAAACATGCCTTTCTCGCTGCGAATTTGGTGGCGGATGCCGGGCCGCGATAAAAATAACGTTTCCTTGCGCAAGGGATAGAGAACGTCACCGTCCATATACACCCCCTCCCCATCCCGGACATAGCAGATTTCAAAAAAGGAATGCTGATGCACGGGATTGTCAAAATGAGCGGGATCGATTCCCCAATAATGGATCGTGAAGGAGGCCGACGGGTTGTGGAGGGACGGGACGGTTTCGTTCAAATAGGCTTGGATTTTATGTGGATGATCCGACATGATCTGGCGCTCCCTTGGCATGAATGTCCGAAATGTGCAATGACTTGACTGGTTTGATCAAATACAACCGGCCGGTTTCTCTCTACAATAACATCATGGATAGCGATCCATCAATTTGGGGAGGCTGACAGGATGATTACCCAGGAGCAAGTTGATTTCTATCGTGAAAACGGATATTTGCTGGTGAAAGGCGTATTCAGCAGCACGGAAGTAGAAGAGATGCGAACCGCAACGGATGCGATTATCGACCGCGCGGCCCAATCGAAGTTTAATCGAAGCGACACGTGGCAAGGCGATTATTTGCCCCCGGAGCAGTTGAAGAAGCTCGTATTAAAGGGCTTCCACGATGTCCATTATCATGATGCGGCATTTACCCGGGCGCTGTGCCATCCTAACATGGCTGCCGTCTTATCCCGATTGATTGGCCCGAATGTGCAAGTTCACCATTCCAAGATGCTGGTCAAGCCCCCGGAAAAAGGCGCGGCATTCCCGATGCACCAGGATTATCCGTATTTCCCGCATGCGAAGCATTCGATGATCGCGGCAAGTATCCACCTGGACGATTCCGATATGGAAAACGGCTGTCTGTGCGTCATTCCCGGAACGCACAAAAACGGCCCGATGCCGCACGTAGGAGCCCACTATCTGGATCATCAAGAGTACCCGATCTCGTCGGGGACGCCTTGCCCGGCAAGTGCGGGGGATGTTCTGTTCTTCAATTACCTGACGATTCACGGCTCGGGTATCAATCGAAGCTTACGGCCGAGAAGAAACATACTGGTCCAATACCGCGATCCCGAGGATTTGCCGACGGAAGAAGTTCACGTGAACTGGGGGCAGGGGCTTATGGTTTGCGGCCATAATCCGATATTCAAGGAATATAAAGGGGCCCATTAGGCTGTCCGCTAACCGCAAAGCAAAGGGGCTGTCCCATCTGGACATCCCCTTTTCCCCACCCCTTCATAGCTAAAGTTACAAGGAAGCGGAAGCTTGACTTAACAGCGACGCCAGTTGATCGTAATCCACCGCTTGGCCGCTGCGCAGCTTGATCGTTTTTCTCTCAGGAGGGCCGTCGAACGGACCGTCGGGGAATTCAATTCCGCCGGGATTAAAAATCGTAAAGCTGACCGCCTCCTTCGACGTCGAGATCACCGCAGCGTACTTGCCGTTTTTCAAGAAGTGAGGCTTCTTGTATTGGATACGCTCTTGAACGTCCGGTATCGTTTGATGGACCATTTCGCGAAGACGTGCGGAAATTTCCGCCTGCCACGGTTCCTTGATTGCGTTTATGAATTCGATTACTTCCTGGCTCATCATATGTTCCTCCTTTATTTTCCCTGCTTCACAATCTGCCAAGTGATCCCGAACTTGTCGACGACCTCGCCGTAATATGCGCCCCAAGGCTGCATAACGAACGGATATTTGTCCGTTCCGCCCTTTCCTAAATTGGCATAGGCTTCCCGTGCTTCGGCTTCGTCATCGAACGATAGCGCGAACGCGATTCCGCCGCCCGTGCTTACCGGCCCGAAGGAGTCGGACAAGAACAAGTCATTCCCTCCGGCTACCGTCATCGCCATGTACATCACTTTATCTTTATTTTCCTCCGGCGTGCCGGGGATTTCGCCGAAGGTGATCGTGGATTGGATTTCTCCGCCAAGTGCATGCGAATAAAATTCGGCTTGCGATCTGGCATCCTGCGAAGAAATGAATGGGGTTAGGTTGGCTTTCATAAACAACTTCCTTCCAGTTATTGGTTGCGCCGGGATTCCAAACGGCATGTTGAAAACCGGCCTTTATTCATACGACGATCGGGACTCGACGAAATCGACATGATCGTAAAATATTTTTTAAACGGAGGGCGCATCTCTCTATATATGGCTTTCCTCCGTGCCCGAGACGCACTCGGAGGCGCGTCCCAGAAGCAATGCCCGCTCTTGTGCGTTATTAGTCAGCGATGCGGCACGCTTGAACTCCTCGCAAGCTTCCTTGAACCGGCCCAGCTTGAACAAGAAATCGCCGCGAACGCTCGGCAGAAGGTGGTAGCCTTTCAACGACGGTTCCGAGGCCAGCGCATCGACGATCTCCAGGCCCACCTCCGGGCCAAACGCCATTGCGAGCGATACGGCGCGGTTCAGTTCGACGACAGGGGACGGCGCAACCTGCGACAGCGCTTCATACAGCGCCGCGATACGCACCCAGTCGGTCTCCTCCGGCGTGCGGGCCCGCGCATGACACGCCGCAATCGAGGCTTGCAGCGCGTACGGGCCAAGCATCCCGCCGATCCGTTCGGCGCGCTGCAAGGCGGCAAGACCGCGGCGGATCAGGAGATGATCCCACAGCGTCCGGTTTTGATCCATGAGGAGGATCGGCTCTCCCGTCGGACTCACCCGCGTCTTCAGCCGCGAAGACTGAATTTCCATAAGCGCGACCAGCCCGTGAGCCTCCGACTCCGCAGGGACGATCTCCGCGAGAATGCGTCCGAGACGCAGCGCCTCCTCGCAGAGCACCGGGCGGATCCAATTCTCCCCGGAAGTGGCGGAATAGCCCTCGTTGAACATGAGATAAAGGACCTCGTACACCGACTGGAGACGGGCCTTAAGCTCGGTTCTCTCAGGCACCTCGAAGGGCACGCGCGCGGCTGCGAGGGTTCGCTTGGCCCGGACGATCCGCTGGGCGACGGTTGCCTCCGGAACGAAGAACGCGCGCGCGATTTCCTCGGTGGTCAGCCCTCCCAGCAGCCGCAGCGTAAGCGCCACGCGCGCCTCGGACGAAAGCACCGGATGGCAGGTCGTGAAGATCAAGCGCAGCAGATCGTCGCTGACATCGCCGTCCATAACCGCATCGAAGTCATCTTTGTGCCGGGACTCCAGCTCGCGGCCAAGCTGCTCGTATTTGCGTCCGAGCAATTGCTTCCTGCGCAGCAAATCCAACGCCCGGCGCTTCGCGGTCGTCATAAGCCAAGCACCCGGGTTGTCCGGTATTCCCGTCTCCGGCCACTTTTCAAGCGCAACGACAAGCGCATCCTGCGCGAGATCCTCGGCCACCCCGACATCCCGCACGATTCGTGCGAGGCCCGCGATGATTTTGGCCGATTCGATTCTCCAAATAGCATCGATCGTACGATGGATCGAGGACGGCTTCACGATTTCTCCGGCTTCCCTTGCTCCCGGATCATGGCATGCAAAGCCAGGTTATCCGGGTCCTGCGTCAACTCTGCCGTCTCGATCACCTGGCGCAGCTCAATGACCCCTTCGCCCTTGCCGTGCGGGTCCGGCATACGCATCGCCCACTCTATCGCCTCTTCCCTAGACTTCACCTCGATAAGCGTGAATCCGGCGATCAGCTCCTTCGACTCGGTGAACGGGCCGTCGACGATCTTCGGCTTGCCGCCGGTCTCCGGGTACGAAATGCGAATCCCGTTCGAGCTGGCGTGAAGTCCTTCGGCGGCTAGCAGCACGCCGGCCTTCACCAATTCCTCGTTATACTTCATCATGGCGTCAACAAGCTCCTGGCTCGGCATGACACCCGCCTCGGAGTCTTTCGTTGCCTTTACAATCATCATGAATCTCATGGGGATTCCTCCTTTTTTTGTCTCGGAGACCAGGTTAGGCGCTCCGAGTTCGGCCTCTACTTACACGACGAACGAATCTCTGCCAAATCGACACACCCCAAAAAAATTTTTCAAAGAAGGCCAACTATGCGTGAATCCATGAACTCTCTATTCAAGATTTACTAAAGCAAACTACATGTTGATTCTATCAAATCGTCGCTTGAAGTGTGAAGGGCGGCCGCACTCGTCGATGGAGCCCCAAGCTTAAGTAAATCTTTAAAGCTTCGTTGGGATGGTCGGCAATTGGACGCCTTCGGCGGAGGCAACAGCCAAAGGGCTGACCCCGCCGGGCTTCGGGATTACGATCATGATCATCAACGGCAGCCTGGAGGGCAATAAAAACGAAAGGGACCATCGGATCGGTCGCCGGATCGGTCATTATCGCGACATTACGACCAAAATGGGCGTCGATATTACCGGCGAGAAACTGAACACGCTCGGCATGAGTCCGTTCTAGCACGGACTCCCCTGCACAAGAGGCTGGCCTATCTCCGGGTGTACTATTAAAAGAGCCGTCGCTATTGCGACGGCTCCGCTCTTTTGTATATCCCGATCCATTATACGATGCTCTCCGCCCGTGCCAGTTCAACCGCTTCTTCACGGTTGCTGACGCCAAGCTTCGAGTAGAGCGTCGAGCAATAGTTGCGTACCGTCCCCTCCGACAAAAACAGCTTGGCGGCGATGGACTTGTAGCGCAGTCCGCTCGACAGATGCTGTAAAATCTCCATCTCCCGTTTGGTCAGCCCGTGCGGATAGCTTTCTTGCCGCGGGCCGTACTTCTCCAGCTTCTCACGTTGACGCTTCATCTCTTCGAATACTCGCGTGGCGATCGACCGATCGATCCACGTTCCTCCGCTATAGATGAGCTTCAAGGCTTCCGTCATCTCCCGCGGATGAATCGACTTCAGCATATAGCCTTCCGCCCCATGCTCCAGTGCGGTTGCCGCCTGAATGGAATCCTCAAACGTCGTCATGAGCACAACCTTCATGTCAGGCCAGCGTTGTTTCATCTCAAGCAAGGCTTCAAGACCGTTCATTCCCTGCATCCGAATATCCATGAGCACGATATCCGGCCGGGATCGCCCGCAATGTTCCAATGCCTCGTCCCCATCCCCGGCCGTACCGACGACGAGAAAGTCAGCATGCTGCTCTAAAATATGCCGCAAGCTGTCGGCAATGATCGCTTGATCGTCAACAATCAACAGGCGGATATTGCCATGCAGAGGCTCTGCCTGTAAAGGAATAGTACATATGACGACGGTTCCTTGCCCTGGTTGTGAATGAACGGACAGCGTCCCATGAAGCTGATCAAGTCGTTCTTTTATCCCATTAGACCGAATCCGAACCGGATGGATTCCATGCCGATGCCGTTATCTTCGATTTGCAACCGGAGCTGATGACTATCAAAATACAGCTGAACGGCTACCGCGCTCGCTTGACCGTGACGAATCGCGTTGGTGAGAGCTTCTTGGAGGCAGCGATAGAAACAAAAGTTCATTTTCTGCATCACGAGAGCCTCGTTGCCGATCACACGGAAGCCTACCGTTACCCCCGTAGACTTCATAAATTCTTCGGTTAATTGCCGCAGCGCTTCACTTAACGAATAGTTCAGCGGACCCTGAGAGAGCTGGTGCAGATGGTTTCGGATCTCATTCAGACTGCGCTGTGCGATGCCGACAAGGGAATCGATCCGTTCGCCCTGTAAAGCGGGCGTGGATGAGCGGAGTGATTCAACGCCGACAATCAGCGAGGTTAGCGCATGGCCAATGGTGTCATGCAGCTCATGTGACAGCCGATGGCGCTCTTCCATCAGCGTAAGCTCCTCGATTTCTGTAATGTGTTGCTCCAGCAATTGCTTCTGCTCTTGAATGATCCGGGCCTGCTTGTGGGACTGAATCAATATACTGAACGCGAAGCCGATGGCGAAACCAAAGCTGCAGCTAAACATCGACTCGTATGGGGGACGATCGGCGAACCAGCCGTTCAAAGCCGGAAAAACGACGCCGCAAGGGATACCCGTCCACACGTACGTTCGCCGACTGCTGGCCAAGCCGATCATCATCGCGAACAAAACGAAAGACCACAACAAGTTGGGCGCTGCATACGCTAAATAAAGATGGAAGAAGCCGGCCGCCAGAACTTCGACTGTCAGATACCAGCTTCTTTTCCGATAGTGAACGATTGGCGGAATGACATAAACCAAGAGAGCAAACTCAATACAATCCATAGCGGCACAATGATCAGTGACGGATTGACGAAGTCAGAGATGACGATAATGGCCAGCCACACCGTCCGTATAGCCAAAATCACCCAATCATACCAAAACCATTTTTTTAGTATGGATAACACGGATCATGTACACCTGCTTGTTTTTATAAATTCCTATGATTTCAAACCTATCATGCACCATGATTTTCATCTTCGTCAAGTGGAGATACAAGGCCTCTCAATCATTAGAACAACTGGGGAGGTCGTGTCACATGGTAGCTGACAGCTTGTCACGCCTGCGATGTGAAGGGACGAAGCACGATGTCATTCGAACAGTGTGCGGTTTTGTCACTATGGGAACTGACAACGCTAAGCGTAAGGTGAAGGGGTAAGACAACCTATCCCAACCTAAAGGAGCGCTGAGAAATGAAAACATTCCACATGCAAAAAGGAACCGCACTTACTTTATCCGCTATATTGGCAGGGGCGCTGATCTTCCCTGTTCACGGCAGCGTGCAAGCGAGTCAGACGAAGACGCAGCAAGCGATCGATCAAGCTGCCGACAGCCACCATATTCCAGGCGTCATCGTTGCCGTGAAGAATGGCGATGAGAAATGGTCGTATGCTTCCGGGGAAGCGAATATCGAGAACAATCAACCGATGGAAGAAGATTTTGCTTTCCGGATCGGAAGTACAACGAAAACATTTGTCGCTACGGTTACCTTGCAGCTTGTCGGTGAGAAGAAGCTAAGCCTGGATGACACGGTGGAGAAATGGCTGCCGGGTCTCGTTCGGAACCATGAGTATGACGGCAGCAAAATTACGATTCGTCAGTTGTTGAATCATTCGAGCGGAATTGCAGATTACTTAAATGAGGAGTTCAAACAAAACCTTATCAAGAACCCGACTCAAAACTTTACGCCCGAAGAGCTCATTTCTATGGGCCTAAAGCTGAAGCGGATAAACGGCGGGGGCTATTCGAATACGAATATGGTTATTATGGGGCTGATCATTCAGAAGGCCACAGGAGATACGTATGCCGAACAGATTAAGAAACGGATTATTGAACCGCTTGAGCTTAAAGGAACTTGGCTGCCCGGAAACTCGGCCGTCTTTCCTAAAAAGCATGCCGTTGGATACTTTGACACCGGAAGCACATTAATGGATATGACCGAGCTTAGTCCTTCGTTTGCAAACGCGGCCGGGGAAATCATCTCGACAGGTGAAGATATGACAACATTTTTCCGTGCCTTATTGGGCGGAAAGCTGTTGAAGCCGGAGCTGCTTAAGGAAATGATGACCCCTGTCGATACGGCTTCGGGAAAGTTTGGATTAGGTCTGCAAGAAATCAAATTGCCTAACGGCGTCACCCTGTGGGGACATCGCGGCGGTATCCCCGGATTTACGAATTTTGCCGGCGGTACTGAAGGCGGAGAGCATGTGATCGCAATCAATATCAATGTGTTGGCCGATGCAGCAGGTCATATCGCGAACATTTATACGCAGGAATTTTCAGGACTAACCGAGCAGCAATTCATGGATCGCAAGCACCGAAACGAAGTCAAAGGGCTTATCGATGAGGCCACGACAAGGAAAAGCAATCCGGGTATTGTGGCCTTTGGGATCAAGAACGGGGAAACCTGGGCTCATGCTTCGGGTGTAGCCGACATGCGGGATCATCGTCCAATAGAGCCGCACTTTTCGTTCCGCATTGGAAGCGTCGGGAAGGCGTTTGTCGCAACTGTTGTATTACAGTTGGCCCAGGAGCACAAGCTGAATCTGGAGGACTCGGTAGAAAAATGGCTGCCGGGTGTCGTACAAGGGAACGGGTATGACGGCAACAAAATCAAAATTCGTCACTTATTGCAACAAACGAGTGGGATTACTAGCTATACGAATACGGATTTTCGAGACATTACGATTCCTCAAAATCCATTCCGCAACTATACCGCCGATGAACTTGTAAGTATGGGACTGGCAAACCCGCCTTTATTTGAACCGGGAACCGACTTTAACTATTCCAATACCAATACCGTGCTGGCGGGCATGATTATTCAGAAGGTGACGGGAGATACGTATGCCGAGCAGATCAAGAACGGATCATCGACCCGCTGCATCTTACAGGGACATCCGTAAGCGGCAGCTCTCCAGACATCCCGGGAGAACACGCCGTCGGCTATAACCTCGATCCTAAGTCGGGTAACTTGTATGATTTCACGGAATTTAACCCTTCTTGGGGAAATGCAGCCGGAGACATGGTCTCCACGGCGAAAGATCTGACCACCTTTTTTAGTGCGCTGCTAGGCGGGAAACTATTAAATGACGAAATGATGAAACAGATGTTTACGGGTGTAAAATCCCCTTACGGTAACTACGGACTCGGAATTTATGAGGTAACCCTGCCGAACGGGACCTCCTATTGGACGCATGGAGGCGGCATTCACGGGTTTTCGACGCTGGCAGGGGGACGTCTGGGCGGCGAGCATGTGATGGCGATTAACACAAATGCGGTAGGCCCGGAGGTCGATCCGATCCAGAGAAAAATTTTTGAGAAGGAATTTGGCGGTTAAGTTAAAAGACCGGCGTCTCGCCCATGGTTCGTGGGTGGAGGCCGGTTTTTTGCAGCTTCTGTAGAAGCCGCTGAACAGGTTTTACGCGTATACCGTCCCGACCGCACCGGTGGCCCTAAATGAGCCGCTTCTCACCCCAATCGTCACAGGGAGGATTCTCGACGCAATACAATCTTGCCGCGCGTTCGTCCGGTCTGGCTGGAAAGATGCGCCTTCCTTGCTCCGTCCACGGTCATCGGATAGACTTCCGAGATGAGAGGCTTCACTTTCCCTTCTTCCACAAGTTCGCGAATACGATTCATATTTTTTCCATCCGGCCGGGTAAAAACAAATTCCGTCCGAAGGTGCAGGTCTTGTTCAAGAGCATCGGCAAAATCCGGACGTATGGCATCTCTGCTGCTGATGATCGTAGCCACTATCCCGCCGGGCTCCATCCATTTCAAGGCATCCCCGTAAGCGGCGCCGCCTATGGTATCAAACAGGAAGTCATACTGCACCGAAGAATGGAGGCTCCCCGTGTCATAGGTCAACACTTCATCCGCTCCCAATTCACGTACAAACTCAGCGTTCCGCGTACTGGTCGTTGCTGCTACATAGGAGCCCCGCGCTTTCGCCATTTGGATGGCAAGGGATCCGACACCTCCGCTGCCTGCCAAAATCAGGACACGGGTTTCCGGTCCGACCTGTCCGACCTCCGCGATAGCCTGTAAAGCCGTGAGACCGGCCAACGGGAGAGATGCAGCTTCCGTATAAGATAACCCCTTGGGCATCTTTGATACGATGGAGGCAGGAACTACGATTTGATCTGCGTAAGTCCCAAAACGATCAAACAACGGGCGGAAAAATACGTCGTCCCCGACGTGGAAATTTTGTACATTAGCTCCTGAAGCCATGACTTTTCCTGCCGCATCCCATCCCAAAATCAGAGGTAGCTCGAACGCGAAATCATGCTTCAGTTTGCCCTCCCGCACCTTCCAATCTACCGGATTCACACCGCTCGCCTGAATGGAAATCAACAAATCGTCGGGTTCAAGCTGCTTTGTCGGCAATTCAATGATTTGTAATCGGTCGATATCGCCATATTGATCAATCCCTATGCCCTTCATCCATGACAGCCCCCTTCATCGTATCATCGGTTTTTCCTTATTATACATATCCTCATACTGAAAAAACACATTGCCGGATTCTGAATTCTCTTGCCTTAAGAAGAACGTACGGAGCCGTATTTAAAAGGAATAAGCGCTGATGCTGTCGAACTTCTTCGTATGATGCGAATGAAAAATAACACCGCCCCTACCTATATAGCGACCATTCTATTATTTCTCGGCATTCTCCTCGGCCCGCGCTGGGCTTGGGCGGAAATTTTCCCCATATTGGATACACAGAGGAAGGAACCGTCTCCGT
Organism: Paenibacillus sp.; assembly: GCA_031180825.1. Taxonomy (GTDB): domain Bacteria; phylum Bacillota; class Bacilli; order Paenibacillales; family NBRC-103111; genus Paenibacillus_G. Next base: position 318,904 of record JAPSLM010000005.1, read on the forward strand.
TTCCGCCGAGGCCCGGGAAGGGCACGCCGTGATCCATATTTCCGACACCGGGGTCAGCATGGACGAGGAAACCCAAGCGCGGGTGTTTCTCCCCTATGAACAAGGAGTCTATGGCATAAGCGACGGACGGGGCATCGGACTTGGGTTAAGCATTTGCAAGCAGCTGGTCGAATTGCACGGCGGTACATTGACCGTCCGCTCCCAACTTGGGAAGGGTTCGGTGTTTGGCCGTGGATGACGATCCCGTCAACCTGAACGTGCTCGTCGGCATCCTTTCGTCGGAGCCGTATCACATCACGATCGCTCATTCCGCCCGTGAGGTGCTGGAGCTGGTGGACACGCAGCAATGGGATCTGCTGATTGCCGATGTCATGATGCTGCAGATGTCCGGCTACGGGTTGACGCAGAAGATAAGGGGCAATATTCCTTATCCGAGCTCCCGGTGCTGCTGCTGACCGCGCTCAGTCAGCCTGCTGACATCTACACCTATCTTCAAGTCGGGAACCCACAATGACGTGACCAAGCCGGTAGACGCGCTGGAGCCGCAATACCGGATAAGAGCATTGATCACACTGAAGCGATCCATCCAAGAACGTTTACGTATGGAGGCTGCCTATCTACAGGCACAAATTCATCCTCATTTTCTGTTCAATACGCCGAATTCCATTAAATCGGACTTTCCAATACGAACCGGCGATTGACACAATGGTACGGTCAATGGGTTGTCTATTCGCAGCAAGCCGAAGGAAGGGACCACCGTATCCTTCGTCATTCTGGACAAAAGGCCTTGACCTTTCCCCTGCGGCAATCCTGTAGGATGGAGTCAGACCAATGCGAAAGGAGAATCCGCCATGCTTACCGTTGGGCAATTAGCGCGCATTTTTAACGTGTCCGCCAAAACGCTAAGGCACTATGATGCCGTTGGCTTGTTCACACCCGTCAAAGTCGGCGAGGAAAATCAATATCGCTTTTACTCGCCTGAGCAGCTGCCCGAGCTGCGCCGAATTCTGTTTCTGCGCTCTATGGGACTCGGCATCGAGATCATACGCGAGCTCAAACGGAACGGAACCCTGGATGACGCTGAAAAGCTGAAGGCGATCCTTTTGGAGCATGCCGACGGCATTCGCGACGAAATCGGGCGCCAACAAAAGCTTTTGGCTGCGGTTCAGCGCATGGTCGACCATATTACACTTACCGGGGGAACGATCATGGAACCGAAGAGAATCAAGAAAGCCGCTTTTACCGTTGTCGGCATGGAGTGGAATAACAAAAGCAGTGAAGGTGAAATTCCCCAATTATGGGACCGGTTCGTACCGCGGGAGGATGAGATCCGGGGGAAATTGCAGCCTGACGTCTCGTACGGCGTTTGCATCCCCGGTTCGAACGGAGACCTCACGTATATTGCCGGCTTGGAGACGACAGGCGAACATATTCCGGAAGGCATGATGACTTTCACGGTGCCGGAGCAAACCTACGCCGTGTTTACCCATACCGGCAGTCTGAGCCGGCTTGGAGAGACGATGGAATTAATCTATGGCAAATGGCTGCCCCTGCACGGTCTTGAACCGGCGCAAGGAATAGACCTCGAAGTATACGACGACCGTTTTATCACGCCGGAAGATGAGCGAACCCAAATCGATTTGTACATCCCGGTGAAAAATTAAACGCTCTACGCGTTTGCTTACGACACCCATGGAAAACCGGAATCGCGCAAATCTACAGGTCATCATGCCGGATACGAAGCGGCGACGTTGATCGCCGTCTATACAAAGGAGGCAACGGTCTTACGATGATCACACTTTCGCACGTTTCCTACACGGGCTCCGGCCCTTATTGCTACGCCAATTCCTTCGCGATGATGTTCGACGCGGGCGCGCCCTCTCCGGCCGTGATCGAGTTCGCGACCTGCAGCCCGTTCGGGATGCAGCTGATCGGCGGCACGCTGCCGTTCTTCGACCCGTACGGCTGGGAGCCCGAGGCAGGCTTCGACGACGCGCTCACCGCCTTGGGCTGGACGTCCACGGTCGCCAAAGGCGGCGGCGCCGACGAGGCCCTCGCCCGCCTCAAAGCGTCCCTGTCGGACGGTCCGGTGTGGATCGGTCCGCTGGAGATGGGGCACCTGCGGCATCAACCGGGCATGACCGGACCGATCGGCGCCGACCATTACGTCGTCGTCCTCGACGTGAACGACGAGCGCGTGCTCATGCACGACCCGCAGGGCTACCCGTACGCTTCTCTGCCGCTGAGCGACTTCATGACGGCCTGGCGAGGCGAGACGCTCAGCTACGGCGAACCGTACACGATGCGCACCGGCTTCGCCCGGCTCGCGGAAGTCTCCGAGGCGGACGCCATCCGAGCGACGATCCCCGCCGCGATCCGGTGGCTATCCATGGAAGGCCGTCACAACACGCCCCCGGACACGCTCGGCAACGGCGAAGCCGCCGAAGGGCTCGCGGCGCTTATCGAGAGCGGCTGCGATAAGGAGCTGCGCGGCCACTTGATTCACTTCGCGGTCCGGGTCGGCACGCGCCGCGCCGCGGATGCCGCGACCTGCCTGGCGCGCATCGGCTGCGCCGAGGCCGCGCGGATCGCAGCGGAGCAAGCCCGGCTCATCGGCTCGATGCAGCACCCGCTGGTCACCGGCGACGACGCGGCAGCGGCGGCAGCGCTGCGGTTGCTCGCGCCGACGTACGCCAAGCTGCGGACGGCGCTGGAAAGCGGAAGCTGAGCGCGCAGCGCGGCATAAGCCAGAGCAGGCCTGCCTAACCAAGAAGCAGGCCGATCCTTAGCTCACGCAGCTTGAAGGATCGGCCTGCTTTGGCACCCGTTATGCCTTCGTAGGCTTGCCGTAACGATTCGATGTCGATTTTCGCCTTCGTTTGGAGCAAGGCCCTCATCACTCTTTCCGCTTTTGCCGGGTCGGGATCGCATATCATGTCCGTTAAGTTGCTTGGGACGATTTGCCACGATACGCCGAACTTATCTTTCAACCAACCGCATACCTGCGCCTTTTCGTCCCCGCCCTCGGAGAGCTTCTCCCAGTAATAATCCAACTCTTCTTGATCCTCGCAATGGACGATAAACGATATGGCCTCCGTGAACTTAAAATGCGGACCGCCGTTTAACGCGACGAATTGTTGTCCTTCCAGCTCAAACTCCACGGTCATGACGCTTCCTACAGGGGCCCGGCCCTCACTTTCTTTCCCATAGCGCGTGATTCTGCCGATTCGGGAATTGCCGAAGATAGAGGTGTAGTGCTTCGCCGCCTCTTCCGCTTGCGAGTCAAACCATAAGTTGGGGGTGATCTTTTGAATTTTCGCTCCCATCGCTTTTCCTCCTCGTCTTCGAATCTTGGTATCCTTATTGTAGCCCATCAAGCGACTCGAAATTTCTCACCGATTGCTTTTGTTCTATTCTAACAGGGAACAAAGAAGAGCTGTCCCCAGCAGAAATATCTACCTAAAGGACAGCTTCCTCTTGTCATCTATGAATATGGCGTTGCTCTTACTCGTGAAAATCCAGTCCCGAACGAACTTCTTTCACATACCCGGCGCGAATCACGAAGTCGCCGAAATGCTCGCCTTCCTCGCGTTCCTTCGCGTAGCGGTTCAAGATCGGGCGCAGCTCGTCAAGAATTTGCGTCTCTCCAATATTTTCACGGTACATTTTATTCAGCCGGTTGCCGGAGAAGTCGCCGCCCAAATACATGTTGTATCTCCCCGGAGCCTTGCCGATAAAAGAAAGCTCCGCAAGCGCAGGCCGGGCGCAGCCGTTCGGACAGCCGGTCATCCGAATGACGATCTCCTCGTCGCGCAATCCCGCCTCGTCCAAGATCAATTCGATCTTATCCAGCAGCGTGGGCAAATAGCGCTCCGATTCGGCCATCGCCAACCCACAGGTCGGCAAGGCAACACAGGCCATCGAGTTTCTGCGCAGCGCGGAATATTGAATCCCGTCGGTCAGCCCGTATTCCTTAATGAGCTCCTCGATTTTCTTCTTCTTCTGGGCGGACACATTGCCTATGATCAAGTTCTGATTCGGCGTCAGACGGAAATCCCCGCTGTGCACCTTGGCTATTTCCCGCAACCCGGTCATCAAGGGGTAATCGTCCTCGTCCTTCACCCGGCCGTTCTGAATAAAGAGGGTGAAATGCCATTTGCCGTTGCTTCCCTTCACCCAGCCATAACGGTCTCCATTGTGGTCAAAATGATACGGGCGTGCTTCCTCCAGCTTCCACCCCAAACGCTCATGAAGCTCGTTGATAAACCATTCCAACCCGCGGTCGTCAATCGTGTACTTGAACCGGGCATGCTTCCGTACCGAACGGTCTCCGTAATCCCTTTGGATCGTGACCGTTTTTTCGGCGACGTCGACGACCTGCTCCGGTGTGACAAAACCGATCACCCGTGCCAGCTGCGGATACGTTTGCGGATCGCCGTGCGTCATCCCCATGCCTCCGCCGACAGCCACGTTAAAGCCCAGCAGCCGCCCTTTCTCATGAATCGCGATGAAGCCAAGATCCTGAGAGAAGACATCGACGTCGTTGGAAGGCGGCACGGCAATGCCGATCTTGAACTTGCGCGGCAAATAAACGGGCCCGTAAATCGGTTCTTGCGCTTCTCCGTCGCGGCTGTCGACAACCTTCTCTTCATCCAGCCAAATTTCGTGATAAGCCCGGGTTCGCGGATCAAGATGATGGCTTATTTTCTTGGCCCATTCGTACACCTGCTCGTGGATTTCGGAAACGTACGGGTTCGGATTGCACATCACGTTACGATTGACGTCCCCGCATGCCGCAAGCGTGCTTAGCAGCGCTTCGTTGACTTCCTTGATGACATGTTTCATGTTCCACTTGATCACGCCGTGAAGCTGGAACGACTGACGGGTCGTGAGACGAATCGTTCCGTTCGCATATTGCTGCGCGATCCGATCCATCATCAGCCATTGCTCCGGCGTAACGACCCCACCGGCAGCCCTCACGCGCACCATGAACTGATAGGCCGGCTCCAGCTTCTGCTTATTCCGCTCGTTGCGAAGATCCCGGTCATCCTGCATATAGCTTCCGTGAAATTTCATCAAGCGGTTATCATCCTCGGGAATGGAGCCCGTGACTCTGTCATGGAGCGTTTCTGCGAGCGATCCCCGCAGGTAATCGCTTCGCTTCTTGATCTCCTCTACATCGCTGTGAGGCGCACTGTTCGCCGAAAGTAAATTGTTTTCGCTCATGTCCCTATCCCCTCTCGTTATCTTTGAGCCTAAACTCAGTAGACATCTCGCTGATAACGTTTGTCCTGTTGCAATCGTGCCAAATACTCCGCAGCGGCTTCGGAGCTAAGTCCGCCCTCCCGCTCGATTATGGTGGCGAGAGCGGCATGAACGTCATGCGCCATGTGCTTTTCGTCTCCGCACACGTAGATGCTGGCTCCTTCCTCCAGCCATTGATACAATTCCTTGCCGTGCTCAAGAATTCGGTGCTGCACATAAACCTTCTCATCCGTATCGCGGGAAAACGCGACATCCATGCGGGTCAGCACGCCATCTTTCAGCCAACGCTGCCACTCGACCTGATACAGGAAATCCGTGGAGAAATGGCGGTCGCCAAAGAAAAGCCACGTTTTGCCCTGTGCCCCGGTTTCTTCCCGTTCTCCCAGGAAGGCGCGGAACGGAGCGACGCCTGTGCCGGGTCCGATCATAATAATCGGTGTATCCGGATTTTGCGGAAGCTTGAAGTTCGGGTTATGCTGGACAAATACCGGCAGCGGATCGCCCGGCTCCAAATGCTCAGCGATATAGGTCGAGCATACCCCGTACCGCTCCCGTCCGTGTGCTTCGTATTGCACCTTTCGGATCGTGAGATGCACCTCGTCCGGGTGCGCCTTCGGACTGCTGGAAATCGAATAAAGACGCGGCGGCAGCTTGCGAAGAATCGATACGAATTGCTTGCCCGATACTCCCTTTAACTGGTGATCCCGCACCAAATCCAACAAATCCCGGTTTTTGATATACGCTCTAAGCTCCTGCTCACGTCCCGGCGCAAGCAGCTCCTGCAGGCCGCTGCCCGGGAAAAGAGCTGCCGCCTGTTCCAAAAGCGGCTTGGTCAGGACCGTAATTTCATAATGACTCGTCAAAGCCTCAAGCAACGGACGCTCATTTCCGTTTTTGTCGACCGGAACGAGCTCCTCCCGGTTCCAATCCATCGCCTGGATCAGTTCATCGACAAGTCTGGAATGATTCTTGGGATAGACGCCCAAGCTGTCGCCCGGCTCATACTGGAGATTCGACCCTTCCAGCGAAATCTCCAGGTGACGCGTTTCCCGGTCCGATCCGCGGCCGTTCAGATTCAAATTTTCAAGCACCGCGGCTTGAAACGGGTTCGACCTCGAATATTCCGTCTGCTGCGTCTCGCTCCGGACGGCTGCACCGCCGCCGCTGCTTACCAAGGTCGGGGCCGCCGCGGCCTCATTCAGAGAGGCCAGGACACGATCCATCCACTCCGCGGCAGAATCTTCGAAATCCACATCGCAGTCGACACGTGCGGTAAGCCGTTTGCCTCCGAGCTCCTCCAGACGCTTGTCAAAGTCCTTCCCCGTTTGGCAGAAAAATTCGTACGAAGTGTCCCCCAAAGCCAATACGGAAAACCGCAAGCCTTCCAATTGCGGCGCTCTCTTGCTGTGCAGAAATTCATAGAAAGACAGCGCATGATCCGGCGGTTCGCCTTCCCCGTGCGTGCTTACCAGAATGAGCAGATTTTCAACCTTCTTTAACGTATTCGGCTTGAAATCGCTCATGGAGGAGAGCGTTGGCTGGAAGCCCTGCTCCTTCAGCTTTTCGCTCAGCTTCTTGGCCAGCTTCTGGCTGTTCCCGGTCTGGGAGCCGAACAGCACCGTGACCTCCTTGGAGATGACCGGCGGCTGGCTCACGGCCGGAGCCGCTGCCTGAGCTTCGGTTTTGTGCAGAGCCGTCAAATAACCGCTCAGCCAAATCTTCTGCACCTCCGTCAGCGTAGGCAGCAGGCGGTTGAGAAGCTCCACCTGCTCTTGATTAAAAGGACTGTTCATCACCTGTAATATCAACAATATGCACCTCGCATAGGATGAAAATAATTCCTAGTATTCTTATATAATTAATTTTATCTTATCTTCAACCTATCATAGCCGGGTAAACGGATCAACTAAAATGATTTTATAGCTTTTATTAGTTTTACTGATAAATAAAAAACCATTTGCCCCAAAAACCAATATCCGATATATTGGTTTTATGAGAAAAGATATCATTAAACCCATCCAACGTCTGTCGTTAAGAGATGAAGTCTATCAAACCTTAAAAAAGTGGATTATCACCTTGGAATTGCATCCCGAAGAACGCTTGAGCGACAAGGAATTGGCGGAGAAATTCGGCATTAGCCGCACGCCGGTGAGGGAAGCGCTCAAAAGGCTCGAAGATGAAGGCTTGGTCCAATCCCTCCCGGGATCATCCACTTACGTAGCGCCATTAAATGTAACGGAGGCGAAGCACGCGTTTACGGTCGTCGCTGTCTTACACGCTTTAGCGGCAAGGCTCGCATGTCCTATTTTGAAGGAAACGGATCTTCAAACGTTAGAAGCGAGCAATAACGCTTTGCAGCTTGCAATTGAACAAGGCGACGTGATTCAGGCTATCGAGGCGGATACGCATTTTCACAAGGTGTTCTTGGACGCGGCCGGGAACCCCGAGATCGTACTGGCGCTGGAACGCAGCATCCCCAAAATTCAGCGATTGGAGGTTTCCCAATTTAATACCCTCAAAGGGTTACATTCCGTGGAGCAGCACAATCACATCATTGCCGCTTGCCGAAATGGGGAGTACGAAAAGGTTGTCCGGCTTGTCGAAGAAAACTGGCTAAGTCTCGGCGAGCTGCTAACCCAGTCCACGGAACCGAGGTGAGTCCAGTTGAAGCCCATTTTGATCGGTATTTGTTCGGCCTTCTTTTTTGCTTTTACTTTTGTTCTCAATGCCTCAATGGAGCTGTCCGGCGGGAGTTGGATTTGGAGCGCTTCGCTGCGGTATCTCTTCATGGTTCCGCTGCTCTTGGGCGTGGTACTGGCTAGAAAAAACCTGCGTCCGCTCATCGCGGAAATGAGAAAACAACCCGGAACGTGGTTATTGTGGGGTACGGTGGGATTCGGGCTGTTCTATGCTCCCTTATGCTTTGCAGCCGCTTATTCCCCAGGCTGGCTCATTGCCGGCACATGGCAGATTACGATTATCTCGGGCACTTTGCTTGCGCCGCTATTTTGGGAAACGATCTCTACCGGCAAGGGACCTATGCAGACCCGGGGGAAAATTCCCGTACAAGGTCTAATCATGTCACTCCTCATCCTGCTGGGGATTATTCTGATGCAGGTCGAACATGCCAAAAGCCTTCCCTTGGAAAGTCTATTGCTGGGAGTGATTTCTGTTCTGATCGCGTCGTTTGCCTATCCTTTGGGCAACCGGAAAATGATGGAGCTCTGCGAAGGGCGGTTGGATACGTTTCAGAGGGTATTGGGAATGACGATTGCAAGTCTGCCTTTCTGGCTGGTCCTTTCGTTGTATGGCTTGTCTACCGTAGGCTTGCCGAGTAAAGAGCAGAGCTTTCAAGCTTTGCTGGTTGCCCTTTTTTCCGGCTTCGTGGCCACCGTCCTCTTCTTCAAAGCAACGGATATGGTGCGGGGAAACATGCGGAAATTAGCTTCGGTTGAAGCAACGCAGTCGATGGAAGTCCTGTTCGCCTTAGCCGGGGAGCTGCTGTTTTTGTCGATCCCCCTGCCTTCTCCGTTATCTTGGTGCGGGATGATTGTCGTTGTTCTGGGCATGATTTTGCATAGTTATGTGGCGAATAAGCAAGAGGAGAGTCGTGTTAAACAGTCAGCGGCGCTGAGTGAAAGAGTATAAAAATATCGCCGTCCAACCCCGACAGAGCGTGTGAACGGCGATATTTTTAATTCATCCCGCATAGCTAGGAGGTCATTTCTTCCAGCACCCTGCCTAACCGGTCTAGGTTCTGTTCATTAGCTTCCATACAGAATGCCTTGACTTGTTCGAATTCCTCGGTTAGCTTGAAAAGCTGACGGAAAGTAACTTTGGTACGGCCTTCCAGGTTCTCGAAAGTACCCATTACCCGAAATTCGTGACCGGATAGATGATCAATCACGATCCGCTCAAACGGAACGATCTCAACAAAGACGTTATGGTTCGGGTAATCCGTACCGTCCGGTCCATGCATGGTGAGTCGCCACGTGCCGCCCGGCCTGATATCGCACTCGCGAAATGTATTCGTGAAGCCATGCGGCCCCCACCAACGAGCGAGCAATTCAGGGGTTGTCCAAGCCCGAAATACAAGCTCCCGCGGTACATCGAACTCGCGTGAGGAGATAAGTTCATTTTTACCCATTGCCATGATCATCTTCCTCTTCAAAGACCTTGCCGAGCGCATCCAGCATGAGATGGGTACCGTGCTCCCGTATTTCCAGCGTATCGTGCCCGTCAAAGTATGCCCCTTGCTCCGTAAAAATGAGCTTCGTGCCGCCCTCCAGCTTGATCAGTTCGACCGCTGATCACCCCATTTATGGACACAAACAAAAAAAGTGTTTTCACGACGTAAAAAATCGCTCCCCCCTTGACTTTAATCGTTTACACGCGTAAACTTTAACTCAACGTTTACGGCCGTAAACAATTAGATATGGAAAAAGGTGAAGATATTGAACAATCCTCCTCACATTACCGAAGCCGAAAGTGAAGTGATGAAGCTTCTATGGCAGAAAGAGCCTTTGACGGCGATCGAGATCATCTCCAAGTTGAAGGATCAAATGGACTGGTCGGACCAGACCATCAAAACCTTCCTGAACCGGCTCCACAAAAAGAAGGCGATCCGATTCGAAAAATCCGGCAGGAACTACTTATATTATCCGCTGGTTACATACGACGAATATGTCAAAGCAGCGAACCGCTCCTTCCTGGATCGGATGTATAACGGGGCCGTCGGCATGCTGTTTGCGAAATTTCTCGAAGAGGAGAAGCTCTCCGAAAGCGAAATTGATCAGCTCCAGCAGTTATTGGAGAAAAAGAAAAAAGGCGGCAGCTAAGATCGGCGGGCGGCTTCTGCCATGAGGTTGTACGAAGGAGAACGAAATCATGAAACTGATCGAAACCGTTTTTTATCTCATGTTGACCGCATCTCTGGCATCCACTGTCATCATACTGCTGCTGCTCTTGATTCGGAAGCTGCTGTACAAACACCTGGGCCCCCGGATTTTTCATGTCCTGTGGTTTCTTGTGTTGATCAAGCTGCTTATTCCTATAGCTCCACAAAGTCCTGTCAGCCTCTTTAATCTGGTGCCGCACGGCATGCCGGATAAATCGTTTATGCCGAAATGGAATACGGAGCAGCCTCATTCTTCGGAAGCCGGATTTGAACCAAAGGTGGCCTTAAACCATAGCGAAGCGGCAAATTTGAATCCAGCTCCTATGCCGAAGCAGACGGAAGAGTCAAATGCAATCGTACAGCCGTCCCCTAAAATGCATACTTATGAAAAAGATCGGGACGAGCCGCAAACGATGCTCACGATCGGCTCACTTGTATGGGTTGCGGGACTTCTGTGTTTGAGTATGTATTACCTGTTTGTTGCCGTGAGATTCAAAAGACTCGTTGGAACCTCCCGCAAGCTCGATAACCGCGAGGTACTCTCCATTCTGGAGGCGTGCAAGCAGAAGCTGGGCATCACCGCAACGATTCCCGTCTATGAGACCGATCGCCTCCATAGCCCATGCATCTATGGCTTGACGAAGCCGAGAGTTTATTTGCCCGCGGATATCGTCACGATCGCCGATTCCCGTCAGCTTACGCACATCCTTCTGCATGAGCTGACCCATTACAAACGAAAGGACTTATGGTTCAATTTCCTGTGGACACTGACAGCCATGCTCCACTGGTACAATCCGGCGGTATGGCTTTCTATGAAAAAAATAAAGGCTGACCAGGAAGTCGCATGCGACGCGGGCGTACTCGAAGTGCTGGGGGAGCAGGAATCTTCATCCTACGGGATGACACTTCTTATGCTATCGCGGTTATTTGCCCGAAGCGCTTCTCCCCAAGCCAATCTTTCGCATTTTTTTGGAAACAATAAGGAAATGAAACGGAGAATTACCATGATTGCAAAATTTAAAAAAGGCACGTATAAGCTGTCCGCGGCCGCGATTATCCTGGTTCTTGGCTTAAGCGCCGTCATCCTTACGAATGCTTCGAAGGGCGTGAAGAACGCCGAAGCAGACGCAGATTCCAAGCAGGGGAGCCCTTCCTCATTTAAGATTGAGAGACCGAATGACCGGACTAAATGGTTCATCAATCTGGAGAGGGCAAATGATTTTGCCGGGTTTCCATTCAAAGTCCCCGATTATCTTCCTGACGGCTATCAACTGCGTACTATTGAAGTTTACGAGAAGTTTGTGAATGGTACTCATAATCAGGTCGCCATCAATTTTGTATCAAATTTAGGAAAAGCTGATGAGAAACATTTCGAAGTGATCGCCTCCGAGGGAAATTTACTAAATGGGGCACTCTCCCGATTGTTGGAGGGGGATCTATCGAGGAGAACCCCGGCACCATCATGGGGCGCGGCACTACCCCGATCCTATATACAAGACGAGGTTACATATGCCGATATCAAAGGCGTTTTAGTAACAACCGTGCAAAAATATGAGCATCATGAACCGGAAATCGAAAAAACCTTCTTTTGGCGTGATTGGGATTGGCGTAATGTAGGAGTATACTACGGCATTCGATTCTATAGCGAAGATCATACCTTGGATGAAGGACTTCCATGGAATCGGAGAAATATTTCGCAAGACGAATTGGAGAAAATTTTGCAATCTTTTAAATACCAGCAACAAATCCAACATGTCAGCTACGACGGAATATGGCATACGTTTTCGATCTATGGTGAAAAAGATTTGAAGGAAGCGGAAAAACTTCTGGACTTTAAAGTGAAATTTCCGCTCACCCTGTCGAATAACGAACTTAAACTTGTAGCATTATACATGCGCAAGGCAGGAGCTACCCCCGGCTCCTTCAGATTTAACGTGAATGCGGTTGAAAATTTATACATTCTAACAGACAAATCCAAAGATGGCAGTCTCAAGGTTTATCAGAGCAAACTCCCGCTTATCAATGGTTCACAGTTGACGCTTATTCGGACTCTGAACATGAACGGCATCGATATTTCCGTCTATAGAGACGACAATTATGTCTATGGCGGACCCTCCTACCGCGACGCCAACCACACAGATATCATAAACCGAACCTATTACTTATGGAAGCAGAATGACATTTATTATGCTGCCCGCTTAGAAGATGACGATTTAAAGGAAAACCACGAAAAATTTATTAAAGCTTTCATACTCGCGCCTCAATGAGGCTGAGACCGCGTGAGAAAGACCGGTGCATCGTCTGATGAAGAAGACCGGTAAAGGAGCCAGCCATGTAAACCGTGGCTCTGAAATCTACGCGGACAATACGGGCGGAGCGTAAAGCGATGATCGAATTCCAAGCAGTTTGAACTGATGCAGGAGGGGCGAGGGGCCCCCTCCTTTGTTTTCGCCGGCGGCTCGCCAAGCGAATAATTTAGCCGTCATTTGTGTACCGGTTCAGCTCCTCGGATCGATTTTCACCTCACACGCTCGTCGGTCCATGGCCGGGGAGGAATGCCCAGCTCAGATGTCGAATGCTTCCAAAGTGGGGCTCGAGAAGTCTTCCGGCCAATACGTTAAGACGAGTTGAATCCTATAGGAACGAGGAAACGACCGATGAAGCTTCAATTGCTATATAACGAATATCTGAATCTAAAATTCAACAGGGGATTGCCGTCCGTTCCAACGGACTGCTTTGAATACGGCCTTTTTGAAGACCATAGCGCAGAATTATTCTTTGTCGGTCGCGAGAATGAGCCGTTTATCGAGTGGGCGGATGAATTACAGCCGAAAGATCCGAATTACACCGTAAACCCCGACTGGAAGCCTTTGCTCTCGGATTTTTTTGAACATCTGGATGTCTATGACGAACTGATCCTCTATTATTTGTTGTTTACGATCAACAAGACGATGTCCATCGTCAAGCTCAATCCATACAATGCAATGAATGATTTCATGAAAAACTATTGTTTTTTCCAGTTAACTCAATTGACGCATGCCTCCAGATTGAATGATGAACAGAGGCAGCAATTACGAGACTTTTTCTTCTTTTTCTATCTTTATACTCACCCGGTGAATGAGGAGACCCTCTACTCCTTTTCATTCCGCGGGCAAGATCTGGTTCACACGAAAACCAATATCCATATGGAGCATTATTTTACGGTATACCACGATTATTGCAGCGAGCATCTCGACAAGTATCGAGATACATTATTCATCGCTCCGCATGAAATAGCTGCCTGCAAACATCTCACGATGGAGCTGTTAAGATCGATAGTTGGGAAATCGCCCAAGCTGGTCATGCCTCCGGAAGAAGGATTAGACGATGTATTACGGCTGATCAACGACGTTGATTATTTAATCCATCGTTACTACGAGAATAAAACAATGGTATTCGGGATGATGAAAGCCTTTCTTTCTGATGATCGCTCTAACCCCTATCGCGAGCATTGTTTCCGTACTTTGCTTCAGAATTATGTTTGTTATATCCTTTATTTTAAGTTTGATGAAATTCATGATTTGGTCGATTACTTTAAAGGCACTCCGTCATGGTGCGAAACGATCATCAATAAAATCTTTACGGATGCCATCTTTATTCAGAAGATTATGAGGCAGAACCGTATAGATATTACCGAGTATAAGAATGTAGTCGAATTCTTCGACGAAGAGGCCCGAAGGATCTATCTATGATCAGTTTTACGAGTCTATCGGCGAAAAATGCGAAAGGAGCCTGCCGCGGCAGCTCCTTCACAACATGTTAACCCATCATATGAAGAATGGCTTTGTTTACACATGCTTTGGCTAAATCCACAGCTGTCTTCCCGTCTCGATCTGCAGCATGAATGTCCGCGCCATATTCTAATAGCATTTCAATCGCGGCGACATTTTCTCTCCCAATCGCTCGATGCAAGGCGGTTTGTTTACAATCATTTCGACTTTCCAAATCAGCTCCGTGATCCAGCAGAAATTTAATCCCCACAGTATTGTTGAAATCCGCAAAGCTATGTAGAGGAGGGAAGGGCTTCTTTTCTTGGTTCACCTCACAGCCCAGCATTAAAATGTCTATCAACAGAGCTTCATCTTTACAATGAAGAGCAATCCCAAAGCCCTTCTTTTTCACCTCGTTTTGATAAACCTCGGGAAATTCCAAACGAATATAATTCACAATATCGCTGGAGTGTTTAAAAGCAATTTCCAGAGGGGTTTGAGTCAGGGAACGTTTTCCTACGTTTGCCCCCTTTTCGGCCAATAGTCTAAATGCCTCCAAATTATCGTGCTTACTGCAAAACTGCAATGCAGTGCCGCTATATTTAAGAACTTTGTCTAAGTCGGATTTTTTCGCGTGGGGGACCAGCTCTTTAATTTTTTCCATGTCATTCATATAACACGCGAATACTAAGGTATTCTTAATTTTCTCCGCCTTCAACGATTGCTGTAAGATTTCTTTTCTTTCCTCTTCCTCTGGTTCCAAACCATATCTCTGGTAAATGATTAACTCAAAGGCATCCGTATCAAAAAGCTCAGGATTCGTATCGTTCACAAGGCCATACTCAACTAATTTGCCAGCGTCTACTTTGATGCAAAGAATGCCCTTTCCCAGCATGAGTTCCTCAATTTCGTTCATATACTTATCAAAAAGAGCAACAGTGATATGACCATCATAGGAAACTTCGTTTTCTGAAATGGCAAAATAGCCGCTCGTAAACGAATTCTCCGTGCCTAAAATTAAATAGGTATACTTTTTTTCACTTAGCATAGGTTCATTGATAATCGCGTCTACTAAATCAGCAAGGTTGTTCATCTATTTAGGCCTCCATGTCTTTTCACGGTTTCCCTACCTCCCGTGCCATTTTAAGCATTTTGGGAGCGTTCCGGGCAGGTGGACTTCCATTCACGTTGACGGATATATTGCTCGCCCCACTCGCTCAATTGGTCCAATATAGACTTCAACGAGATTCCTAATTCACTCAGTTCATAGACCACTTTCGGCGGCACTTGATTATATACCGTTCTCATGATGATGCCGTCTTCCTCCAGCTCCCGAAGCTGCTGAGTCAACATTTTTTGCGTAATCTCGGGAATGGCCCTTTTTAATTCGCTCGTTCTCTTCGGCCCGGGGCCGCAGTTTAAATGACATAAAATCAGCAGCTTCCATTTCCCCCCTAAAACCTCCAATGTCGCTTCTGCAGGGATGTTAAACGTCCGTGTTGCCTGCCTTTCCATGGGATCACCATCCTCTCGCCGGGTCTTGGGTATAGTTACTTTTCGGTGCCTATATCACTATTTGGTGCTTATAGCACATAAAAGTGCGTTCTTCCCTTTTTTCACAGTATAATAGATAATTTCATCATACCTCATTCGAAGTAAAAAGTTGAGAGATGGAAGGTGAACTCGATGAAAATCTTGACCGTTGTATCGCACCCCAGGGTGAATTCCTTAACCTTTTCTGTTGCAGACAGGTTTCTACAGGGACTCGCTGATGCGGGCCACGAAACGGAGATGCTGGATCTGCATCGCAGCGGCTTTAATCCCGTGTTGTGGGAAGCGGATGAACCCGATTGGTCATCCGATCGCAAGATCTATTCGCCTGAGGTTGAGACCGAAATGGAGCGAATGAAGAAATACGATGCTCTCGCCTATATTTTCCCGATCTGGTGGTTTAATCTGCCTGCTATGCTCAAGGGATATATCGACCGGGTATGGAACAATGGTTTTGCGTACGGCTCCAATAAATTGCATCATAAAAAAGTACTGTGGCTGGGTCTGGCAGCGGCTCCGAAAGAACACTTCGAGAAGCGACAATACGATAAGATGCTCTCCCAGCATCTGAACACCGGAATAGCCGATTACTGCGGGATCTCTAATAGCCAGGTCGAGATATTATATGACACCTTGGATTCAAGACCGGAAATTTTTGAGAATCTCCTGATGCGAGCTTACCATCTGGGACTATATTATGACAACGATGCAAGGGTGTAATTTACGTTTTTTCATGTACGCGCAACAAAATCTGTGGTTTGCTCGACACAAAAAGGACACGACCGTTGAAACGAGTTGTGTCCTTTTTGTTGTTTATATAATGGCTTCGCTAATATAAATGAATAGCGAGGTCATAAATCCAGCATGGTGCTTCGCATCGCCAAACTAAAAATGACATCATGTATCCACCTTCTCTGAAGCAGAGCAGATCATGATGTCATTTATCTTCAATTTTTAGCTTCCTTGCTTCGCTTTTCCTTGAGCAATCTATACATTTCCAGGCTATCCTTCAAATGTCCGGCTTCATCTGCAGTTAGTTCTTCCGGCTCCCCGTCAATAATCAGTCGGCTTATCTTTTTCTTGTCTCCGGGTTCATTCAAACTTCCTACCAAAAGCCAATCAATCGACACGCCATACAATTGCGCAAGCTTCTGTAGCACTTCGTTATCGGGTTGCGATCTATCATTTTCATACTTGGATATTGTGGTAAAATCGATCCCGATCCTTTGGGCTACTTGCTCCTGTGTCATCTGCTTTCGATTTCTGGATTGTTTTAACCGCTCTCCGAAAGTCATCGGCCCCACCTCTGAGTTCAAGTATACGAAACTTGAACTTTCTTCAAAATGAATTTGACGAAAATTCAATTTAAATTTATAATATTGAAGTATCATCAAGTTTTGCTTGCAATAAAAAATTGTATTGGAGATGGTACTATGATTTATCTTGCATGGTTTGGAATCATGGGTCTCATTTCACTAGTTGTTGTTATGATCTTTAAATTTCATACCCGAAAAAAGCCCCAATTTAAAATCATATGGTTACTTCCCGACGAATCAATCCACGAAACAACCGTGCAGAGCATTGACGAAATTATACCTTTACTACACTCCGTGCAAAGAATCAGTATACATAACCTATCGTATCGCTACAGGGAATCCGAGCTCATGATTGATGAGGATGGTTTTAGTTTGGCGGTATCGCTCAAGTGATGCCGCTTTTCATGCACCACCAATTTATCATACGAACCCACAACTGAAAAGGCGGATGAGCACTTCTGCTTGGTGTGTCTAAGAGGTCGCTAAAATGATATACTGATAATGAACGGAGTTGATTGTTGATGGCTGAACTGCTCGATCCTCGAAATGACTTTCTTTTTAAGCGTATTTTCGGCAGTGAAGAAAACCGCGATGTCTTGCTGGCTTTCCTCAACAGAACGTTTATCGAGGTTGGAAAGCCGCCGCTGACGGAAATTGTTCTGCTTAATCCTTACACTGAAAAAGATGCTCCCCGGGATAAGCAGTCCATTCTGGATATTCGCGGCAAAACGACAGAAGGCGAACTGATCAATGTAGAAATGCAGTTGTTCAATAAGTACGATACCGAGAAGCGAACGCTGTTTTATTGGAGTAAGCTATATAGTGGGCAATTGCAAGAAGGGCAATCCTACAAAATGCTGAAAAAATGTGTTGCCATCAACATTCTCAATTATTCGTTCCTGCCCAACCAGCAATATCATAGTGTATTCCATCTTCGGGAAGAGCGCAGTGGCATTCCGCTGGTTGATGATATTGAACTACATTTTCTAGAGTTGCCAAAACTGGACGACCATGCCGTTCCCGTAGAAAGCGGAGGTCTGGTGAACTGGCTGCTATTTCTGAAGGGTGCCGATAAATCCAACTGGGAGGTGCTGACGATGAACGAGCCTGTATTGAAGAAAGCCATGGATACATTGGAGTTTCTTAGTCAGGATGCAGAAGCCCGCCGATTGTATGAGGATAGACAAAAGTTCCTTCATGACGAAGCTTCTATGATCGAAGGAGCATTGGCCGAAGGAGAAGCCCGCGGCGAGCGAAAGAAAGCTCTTGAAATGGCTAAAGAGCTTTTGGCACTTGGTGTGGAAATTTCTATTATCGCTAAGGCTTCGGGACTGCCTGAGTCTGAAATATTGGCTATGAAGGAAAGAAATTGAAGAAAAGGGAGCCATCAATACGAGATGGCTTTTTTTCTATCAATGGAGTGCCGATTTGCATTGTATATTAAGGGGGGATTCGGGTAATTTAAGCTGCGAAAGTTGAGTCATTTGTTTCTAAGGATCAAGTTTCCTTCTTCTTGCCATTCACTGAGTGCTTCTTTAACTATCTTTTTACCCTGTAAAACTTCATTAAATTTAGTTATTCCGATATCTTGTACATGAAGCAAGTTGATATTGCTTCGAAGCATCGACTCTTCTAATGGTTTTGTAGACGGAATTAACTTGAAAAAAGCGCTTCTTCGCTGTTAGCGATTGAAACACCTGTCAATACTGGAAATTAGGAGACCAGTAGACGAGAGGTGTTTTCATATGTTTGCAGTAACATTCAATGAAGGTCAGCTTGAAGAGCTCCTTCACATT